>NZ_CP049934.1:0-1458201 GCF_011382965.1 Leucobacter insecticola
CGTAACTCCGAGCACCGGCTGCACGTGCCGTTGGCGGTCGAGAGTCAGTCCCGAATTTGCCTCACGATCGAGGTGGATGGCGAGCTGCGGGATCCTGGCGACTGCGCCAGTACACACGAGATGATCGGCTCCATCGCGGGTCACTACCCGGCCTGCGAATCCCAGATCCCGGTCCAGCCAGGAGTTGATGAGCGGCCCACCGTACACCTCTACCCCGGCCTGCGCCCAGCCGTCGGCGGTGAAATCGGGCTGTGGCTTGAGCACAAAGCCGGGCGAGTCGGTGTGCGTGCCGAGGATATTGACGGGGCTGGTCGCTCCGACGCCCTCGCCAGCACACCACGCGATGACCGCGCCATCTCGCACCACAAACCCGCGTGAGCCATCGCTCACCGCTGCCCAGGCGTCAGCTTCGACGTGCTCGGTGAAGCCCGAACCGGCCAACACCTGGGCGATCGCAGCCGCAGCATGATACGAACTCGGCGACGCGACAACGAAGCCAGAAAACTCCTCAATGAAGGCATCGCGATCCTGCAGCAGCTGCGCCATGATCATGCCCTTTCGGGAGCCTCGAACGCGACCGCGAACTCGGCGAGCAAGCGGGCACCGAATCCGGTGGAACCGACCGTGCGCCACAGATCATCGCTCTCAGCCTGCATCGTGCCAGCGATGTCGAGGTGACCCCAGGGAAGGCCGTCCACGAACTCGTTCAGGAACAGCCCCGCGAGGATCACGCCCGCATACTGCCCGCCAATGTTCGAGAGGTCAGCGGTGTTCGACTTCAGCTGGTCCCGGTACCGATGGTCGAGCGGGAAGCGCCAGATGTTCTCGTCAGTTTTCTCTGCCGCGGCTTCCAGTTGCGCGGCCACCGAATCGTTGTTGGCGAGCATCGCGGCGGTGCGGGTGCCGAGCGCCATCATCGCGGCGCCGGTCAGGGTCGCGATGTCGACGATCGCGTCGGGCTTGTTGGTCTCCTCGGTGGCGAGCACGAGACCGTCAGCCATCACGAGGCGCCCCTCGGCGTCGGTGTTCTTCACCTCGACGGTTTTGCCGCCGCGGATCGTGAGCACGTCGCCGAGCTTGGTGGCACTGCCGGACGGCATGTTGTCGGTGCACATCAGCCACCCGGTCACGGCGGTGGTCGCGCCGAGCTCGCGCAGCGCGGTCATCGACGAGAAGACTGCGGCGGCACCCATCATGTCGAACTTCATTGCGGCGTGCATCGCGTTCGACGGCTTCAGGCTAATCCCGCCGGAGTCGTACATGATCCCCTTGCCGATCAGCGCGAGGTGCCCGTCTGCGTCGGCCGGCTGATAGCTGAGCTTGATCATGCGCGGTTCTTCAACGCTGCCTGCGTTGACGCCAAGCAGACCACCGCAGCCCATCTCCATGAGCGCGGCACGGTCGAAGACCTCCACTTTCAGGCCGTAGCCGGGGGCGACCCGCTCGATCAGGTCTGCGAACTTCTCGGCGCTGAGATGGCGCGGCGGGCAGTTCGCGAGATCCCGAGCAATACCTGCGGTGCGGGCGAGGATCTGGGCGCGCTGCACTCCCTCGCGCGCGGCTGCCTGATCCGCATCGCTGACGCAGAGGGTCAGCGATTCAAGCGCCACAGTCTTCGGGTCGCTCTTGAGCGCGTCGAAGCGGTAGCGGGCGAGAAGCGCCCCCTCGGTGGCGGCGAGCGCGGCGTCTGTCACGGAGATGTCGGATCCGATCACATCGCAAAGATCAACGGCGAGCGCACCCGATTCGTGCGCGGCACGGGTAAACGCGGCCACTGCGTCACGCAGCAGCGCGGCCGAGGCGAGTCCCGCACCCACTCCGACGAGCACGCGAAGCTGCTCACCGGGAAGCAGCAGGGTCTGGTTCTTGCTGCCCGTAAACCCTGCGGCGGCGAGTGCGTCACGATCCAACCCGATGTCAGGAAGCTCGCCTTCAGTCGACACAAAGATCGCGCGCACCGGAGCGGTCTTCGCATCCATCTCCGAGACAACGCGCACCTCGGTTTCGCGGCCGAGTGAGGGGACGGGATCAAATGAGGAATCAATCACAACTGTCATGTTGACTACCCTAGCCCGGACCACTGACGTTCGCTCCGGGCGCTGATCCGATCCTGCTGCGCGATCCGGTCGCCGCGACGCAGCTACTTCTTGGGCCGCTTCTTGTTCGCGTTCCAAAACTCCCGCGCATCTCCCTCACCCTTCGCGTGTGCGCAAGTTGTCCTTAACCACGCATAAGCACAATTTGCGCACACGCCTCTCGCGGTCGAGGCCCCAGGACCACCTTCAAGCAATTTACATTCGCGGGAATATAGTTTGCTCTGCACGAGTTTCACCCGGCATGAGAGCTTTTGGATTCCTTTCCTTCGGCCACTACGGCCCCGTTCCCGGTTCCCGCGTTCGCACTGCGGGTGACATGCTGAAGCAGACGATCGAACTCGCGGAGGGCGCCGACGAGATCGGCGTGAACGGCGCCTACGTGCGGGTGCACCACTTTGCCCGCCAGGCCGCCTCGCCGATGCCCCTACTGACCGCGATGGCCGCACGCACGAAGCGCATCGAGGTCGGTACGGGCGTGATCGACATGCGCTACGAAAACCCGCTGTATCTTGCGGAAGAGGCGGCGGCGCTCGATCTCATCGCTGACGGCAGGATCGCACTCGGTGTGAGCCGAGGATCACCCGAGACCGCAATGCGCGGCTACGAAGCGTTTGGGTACACGGGATCCGAGGATCCGCGTGGTGCCGATCTTGCACGCGACAAGTTCGACCTCTTCATGCGCGCCATTGAGGGCGAGAAACTCGTTGAAAGCGACACGCAGATGGCCCCTCCCGGCCAGCTGGCGATCGAACCGCAATCGCGCTCGCTGCGCGATCACATTTGGTGGGGCGCGGGATCCCGGGAGTCCGCGGAACAGGTCGGCCGCATGGGTGTCAACCTCATGAGTTCGACGTTGCTCACCGAGGCGGATGGCAGGCCGCTCGATGTGCTGCAGCGCGAGCAGATCGAACGCTTCAGGGAGGCCTACCGCGCCGCAGGCCATACGGGCACACCGCGCGTCTCGGTAAGCCGCAGCGTGTTCCCGATCGTGAGCGCCGAAGATGAGATGTATTTCGGGGTACGCTCCGGCCAGAACCAGGATCAGATCGGCATCATCGACGGGTTCCGCTCAACGTTCGGCAAGACCTATGCTGATGCGCCGGATCGCCTTGTCGAGCAATTGCTCGCAGACGAGGCCGTGATGGCTGCAGACACCCTGATGTTGACGATCCCGAACCAGCTCGGTGCCGAGTACAACCTGCACGTACTCCAGGCCTTCGCCGAGCACGTCGCACCCGCGCTCGGCTGGAAGCCGAACACTGAGGGGCAGGTCGAGGGAGACGCGATCTAACCGCGGGTGCCGCCACCCACTTCGAGAGGTTGCGGCGATTCCATTGGAGTGACGGGGATGACTTCAATCGTTCCCAATTTCGTCGCCTTCCTCGGGCGACGCATCATCAATCGGCAAGTCAGATGGTAGATCCAGCACGCACGGAACACAGGGGTTAACGGAGCCTTGTGCTACTTCGTCCTGAACGTTTTCATTCCTTATTTCGATTACTTTCAACTAGAGTTTTGGCGCCGAAGCCCCGGAGCTAACTGGGCGGCAGGTTGCCTTGACGAGTGATGCTGCCGCTCTTCTCATCCCAGGCGAAAGTGGAAATCGCAGTATTCGCGGTACCGTAAGGGTCATCGCCCGGCCACATATAGGTCACCGAAATTGTGTCGGCTCCGAGACGCCGTATCTCACCTTCGACCGCATATGGTTTCTTAGTGGCGAGACCGACGTATTCGCTGTAGTGAAACAGCAGGACAGGCGTAATATTGAATCTTGTACAACAAGGTTCGGGTCGTAGCACAATCCACGAGAGCGACGCACATGTGTCGTATCCGCTCAATTCACTAAACTGGCCAGTGAGATCCCAAGGGCCTCGCTCTACCGTGGCAGCCCATTTTGCCATCGCCTCTTGCGCCGTGTCTCCCCCGCACTTCTGCACGGTAATTGTTTTGGATGATCGACTCTCACTTTCACCCGAAAGGCTCGGGTTCGCAGCAAGCACACCATCGAGTGCTGCCTGATCGTAGTCGAGTTGACCGTTACCGATGATAGAGATCCAGATGTCACCGATGAATATGTAGGTGAAGTGCGTGTCTATTTTAAGGAAGGCGTTAGGATCACCCTCTTCGGTGTAGTTAAATCTCAGCGCCTCACCCAGCTGCGACTCGACATAATCGGACTCGCGAAGTCCGGCGATAAGCGGGACCTGATCGGCCTGCGAAACCTCGGCGACCCATTCGCTCAAGCCGTTCGTGAAATAGACGTTGAAGCTGCAGCCTTTCACGGCGACAGCCTTCGCCATAGCTTCTCGCGCTATCGGCCCCGCTTGCGACAGAAACGAATCGAGGCCAGTTTCCTTAACCGTCGCCCCCGAGGCGTTCGGGGCGAACGCGTCAGCCTCTGTCTTCGCGGTGGCGTTCATTGTGTCGCAGCCGGGCAAGACGATTGGCTCAGGTTCTGGCTCAGGTTCCGGCGTCGGAGTCTTTGCCTCTTGGCTCGCAATTGGCTTTGGGGGTTTCGCCGGGTCATCCGCACTACACCCGCTGAGCATGAGGAACCCACTGAGGCAAAAGGCCAATGCCCCTATGTGGAGTCCACCGTTCTTCATTCGCATGCCCGTTCCCTTTTTCTCCAAGCTCTCGAAGCTAAGCGAACACAATCGCCTGCCAGCCCAAACTATGGGGAATAGATGTTTCTGAGACGTGAAATCCGGGTTTCCGAACAATCCTGAACAGCAAACGTCGCCTAATCGGACAAGCATGAACAGTCCTTTAGTTATCATTAATGCGGCTAGGGAAATCCATATGCCTAAGTCGCCATATGGGGAAGGACGCAATGTTAGATCCGAGTCGGGTACATCAAGGTCAGACTGAGACTTTCGATCAGATCGTCCTCGAATTGCAGGAGCTTCGACAGACCGCTGGTCCGATCTCTTACGCAGAACTCGTGCGGCGCATCACAGAGATCCGGATCGCGCGAGGCGTTCCCGCCGCTGCCGCGATCCCGGCCCGCTCCACCGTCTACAACGCGTTCCAAACTGGGCGCGCACGCATGGACACAGAGCTGCTGCGAGACATCGTCGTTGCCCTCGGCGCGGATGAGGATGCTGCCGCGCAGTGGGCGGAGCGCTGCCGGAAGGCGCACCTGAACAGTGCTCCCATGGCCGCGAAGCCGAAACCGAAGTCGAAGTCGAAGCCGACAAAACATAGCCATGTCCCCGCGCTCGCCACCTCTCCCCTTGTCGCAAAGGCTGCAACGATGCCGGCACAGGGAATACTTCTCCTACTGCTTGGGTCTATCACGCTCAACATGTCCGGCTATTTCCTCGTTAACTTTCTGAACCTGCCCCTCTACCTAGACATGGTGGGCACGGCGATCGTAGCGATCCTTCTGGGGCCCTGGTACGGAGTAGCTACAGCGATTTTGTCGAGATTCGCTGTGCTCGTAGTATTCAACGATCACGCACTGGTGTTTACGTTTGTCAGCGTCGTGGGAGCCCTAGTCTGGGGGTACGGTATTCGAAGATTCAAGATGGGCGATGATTTCTCCCGCTTCTTCATCCTCAACATCATCACCGCCGCAGCATGCACAATGGTGGCGACTCCCGTACTGCTGTTCTATTTTGGAGGCAGCGCTACCCCGGCCCAGGGGAATGTGACCGATTCATTCCTCAGCACCGGGCTGCCGCTACTCGGGGCAGTCTTTGCCTCAAACATCGTCACGTCGGTCATCGACAAACTCATATCTGGCGTGATCGCGCTCTTTGTCTTCGTGCTGCTCCACACCAAGTTAGGCGCGCCAGCAGCGCACATGCCCCTCGTCGAGGAGCTGGGAACCCTGAGAGCCACCCACCCGATCTGGCCAGCGTACGGCGGCGTGATCCTACAGCGGCAGCGGGGCTGAGCGTCATCCCGAATCCTCTACAGGCTCAGCAATCCCACCCCGCTTGCTACCACTGACGTGGCTAGACCCAACCGCAATAATTGCTGGTAGTGGTGTGTCCTGCACCCGCGGCGTGCACGAGATGCGGGCAAAGGGAAAGAACACCGGGTGTATCAACTCATCCTCTGCGAATAAACTCCGGACCATCAGCGTTCAGAGCCAGGCCCTACTATCGCCACTCCACCACGGGTGTCTCCGCCAAGAAATTGACGTAGGGCTTGAGGAACTGGCCGCCGTAGAGCAGCTCGCCAGAAACGCGCCTTCCGTTGCTCTCAACCTGCACGCGCGTCTTCACTGGCACATTCACTACGGTGAAAACGGTACCCCCGCTTCCCGGATCCATCAGCACAACCAGTGAGTTCAACGCCTCATCTGCCTCATCATCAATGCTCCGCTGGACCGATCCTGCGACCGGAACGGAACCATCGTTCAGCGGTGCTGACACGTCAAGACCGCACGGGGTCGTAAGCTCCGACGAGTCAATGCACTCGTCAACCGATGCGCGCACCAGCTCCACAAACCGGCCTGTCGCAGCCTCCGTCAGAATCGGCTGCAGATCGCGAAGCTCCAGGGCCTGCTCGGAGGTCGCGATCACCGCGGCCCCCGAGTCAAGGTTCACAGCGAACGTCTCGCCAGGGAGCGCGAGTTCGTAAGCACCGGGGAATACGCGAAGCTGCTCAGTATCCGGGGTCGCACCGTTCATTTGGAGGCCCAGTCCATTCAGCGCAGGAAAAACGACCGGCACCAGGCCATCAAGGAGTTGCCAACCGCCCGAGGCGTGGAGCAGCCTAAAGTCGCGCTCGACCACGGTCTCCCCGATCGAGAATGACGCGGAAACCTCCGCGGCTTCCCCATCAGCCCTGGCCTCGCTAACAGAGACAATAGAGATCGGCGCAAGCTCATTGGACTTTCGCAGCACATCATCGCTGAGCAACGCCTCCGACTCCGCACCTCCCGTGATCCTGCGCGCGGTCGCGGCATCCCCTTCAGAGAGGGCCGCAAGGTAATCCTCGACGACAGTCTGCGCCGAAGCAATTGGCTGCCGCGCACCCACGGTCGATTCCGTTGTTTTGTCGAACATTGATCGCGCCGTAAGGCCCGCGCCAAATGCGAGGAGCACACCCACAGCCGCGGCAACAACCAGCACTCCCATACCGCGGCGCTTCTTCGCTTGGGGTTCTATGCGCAACGGTTCAGCCGGTGGGGCACCCACAACGGCAGGAGAATGCAACGGCTCAGGATCACGGGCCGCCTCGGCCTCGAGCTCGGGATCAGGGACAGTCACCGGATCAGGATCAGTCACCGGATCAGGATCAGTCACCGGAGCAGGATCAGGGCCAGCCACCGGATCAGCCACAGTCTCAGGATCAACCAAAGGCTCTGGCTCGGGCTCAATCTCAAAATCTGGATCCCACTCGGCCTCAAGGCTAGGCTCAGGTTCAGGGTCCGTCTCCGGCTCGGGCTCGATCTCAAATTCCGGATCCTGCTCGGGATCCAGCTCGACCGCAGCTTCCTTCTCGACCGGAGCATCAACCTCAGCCGCAGCATCCACCTCAGCCGCAGCATCCACCTCGGCCGGAGCATCAGGATCCGCAGCGCCCTCCGTGTCGCTCAGTGCCGAGTCGTGCGTCGCGTTTGACTCCTCAGGGAGCGTCGGTCCCGGCAAAACGAGCGGCACAGGATCCTCGTCGTCAGAGACGTGAGGCGTACCGTCACCCGTGTCGTCGGGGATGCGCGAGAAGCTATCCGCTAGCAGGTCTGGGGTAGGCGGGGCGAAGCCGAGGGCTTCAAACTCGTCTGCCCACGACTCAGACGCCCGGTCCGAGTTTCCCGCCGCAGAATCGACGTTTTCCGTCGCCTCAACATCCGCGGACAATTCCGGATTCGGCGGTAGCGGAGGCGCAGCTGCACCGTCCTCCTGACCGGCGACTGCCGCGGCTTCGGGGGTTCCTTGGACGGCCCGGTTCTTCTTCGAGGGCCGACTCGGCCGGCGCTTATGCACGGCTTCGACGCGAACGACGGCGAGTGCCAACGATCGCGGCACCGAGCACTACGGAGGCAATAGCGAGGAGCGTGGACGATTCGAGCGATCCCGAGCCGGTGGTAGCAAGGGCTGGCTCCGAAACGGTGCCAACGACGAATCCGGATCCGGATCCGGCCGAATCCTCGATAACGATCCGGTTCCAGCCGATCAGATCGCCGCCGCTGTACACGGCGAGTCGGTGTTCACCAACGAGGCCGTTCGGCAGGGAGACGGTTACAGTGCCATCGGCCGATACCGCGTGACGACCGAGGAACACGGGGTCGGAGTAGACGTAGACGTCAATCTCTTTCCCTGCGAACTCAGTACCGACAAGGATCGTGACCGGGCCGCCAGGAACAGCCGTGGCCGGCGCACCGATCTTGCCTTCAAACTCTGGGAGAAGCCGATCCTCACCGGGGGCGGTGCCAGCAGAAATTCCGGGGGTGCCCGGCCCCGCGACCGGGGGTGCCGGAGGTACCGGAGGCGTGACCGGCGGCGTCACCGTGGGCGTCTTGACATCGACGGTGTAGGTCCACTCCCAGGTTCCCGCAGGGAGCACGTAGCCGCGGTTCAGATCCGCTTCTGCGCGCAGCGTGAGCGATTCGTCAAGGATGTAAGGGCGATCGCGAGGCGCCCACTCCGTGCCCGTCGTATCAACGTAGCGGTACTGGCCGGCGGCATCAGGGATCGTGAGGGTCGAGGTTGCACTGTCGTAGCTCGGTTCGAGCACCGTTACTTCCGAGGTGTTGACCTTGGCACCACCGACAAGCCAAACTTCGCCGCCAAAGCTCGAAAACAGCATGACGGTATAGGGCCCCGTGACCGGAAAATCGACCGTAGCTGCAAAGTGCACTGGATCAACAAGCTTCTGACCGGAGAGCGCTTCATTGAACCGCAACATTGCATCTTCCGCAGAAGGAACGCCAGCGACCAAACTCGGCGTACCGGCCCGGAATGTTGCAGAATCGAAGGCCTGATCAATCGGGTAAACCCCAAGGTGGAGCTCAGGTGCTTTCCAAGCAGCACGAGCCGCCGTGATCTGGAATTCAAAGCCACGGTCGGTCGGAGCAACTTGAAAGTCGCTCGTCCGTAGAAGATCACGAGCAACATTAACGCCTGAAACGACAGTTTCGACGCGAAACCCGTCAGCCAGAGCTGCGTTTGAAGCTGTCGCTCCGCCACCCAACATCAGGACTACTGCCGCCGCAAATGCTGCAACACGTTTGCCAAACTTCATCATGCTCTCTTCATGGTTGACGCCTACCACCTCGTCGTCTCCCCCAAAAACAGAGATCGTACGGCTTTGGGACATCATTCCGGCTCGCGAATACGAAGCCAAAGGTGTTGGCTTACATCACACGAACAATGCTCAACATATCACCACAGCTTAGACAATCAAAAACGGGACTTTGGCACCTCAACACACAACACGGTAAACGGCGCCGCACACGCGTTAAGTCACTGGCAAGACAATGACTATTCCCTAATTTCAAGCAACGTGCTTGGCTCGCGATTCCTGCGCAGCAGGGTGTGCAACATCACCCGAGCTGCGACAGGTATGCCTCACTCATGGCGGGGTAGTACTGGTCGAACTGCGGCTGCTCGGTACCCTCGGTAGCCGCCACGAGTAGATCGAGGTAGTACTCCCAGCCAGGCCCAATATCACCGACGCCGCCGGCTGAGTCAAGGTGGTGGACGAAGCGCAACACCGTATCCTCGTCGCCGTCCTCTTCGAGGTGCAGCTCAAGTTCCCAACCGTCATCGTTGGTAGTGGTGTGCAATTCCAGGTGGTGCGGTGCCTCGCAGGCGATAATCTGCGCGCGAACCGGCGGGCCGTCGGCCTCAAACGCCATGCGGATCCGCACGCTCCCGCCCGCACGACCGTCGCCATCCCAGGCACCAAACCACTCTGCGGTGCGATCCGATACCGTCAGGTACTCCCAAGCCTCGTCGATCGGCAACGCGAGCGATCGCACGAGCACTAGATCGACGCCCCGTGCGGTGCGGATTACTCGTCCGGTCGCCTCAATCGACATGTCTCTCCTCAAACCTCTGGCGAGCCACGCCCGCACCCGGTTCCAGCGTACCGCCGCGGAATCTCAGCACGAAGTATCCGGGCAGGATCCGCACAGGGTCAATAGACCGCCCATTGCCCCAGGGACCCCTCTGTCGCGCCGCGGCGTGCGCGAATATGGGGTCCCACGGCCAACAGGCGGTCCATTGGACCGGCGGAAGCGTTCCAGGGAACTACGCGGACCTTTTTATGTGAGGCACACGCTGTCGTTCCCGGACCTTTTAGATGAGTCAAGTCGGCGCGTCGCGCCGCGCCGCGTGTCCGCCTACACTCGAAGCTGTGAAGATCTGACGCAGTTGATACTCCGCGCCCGAGGCGCCGATCCTGCATGTTCACGTCCGCCGATTCCGTCGCGACCATCGACACTTCGTCGCTGACGTCCCCGCGACCCACGACTCAACACGCATTTCGGTATACCCGGCGGAGCCCACTCTCCAGCCGAAAGGCGGCCCCGTGCACGCTCACCATTCACTTCCCCACGCTCACACACACCGATCCGCAGCCCCAACGCTCGCCGCCGCATCCCGCGCTGCACGCGGCAGCAACGTCGCCAGCAGTGGCGACCACAACGCTCCCAACACGACCGGCCCGCGCACCGGACTCAACCACCTCATCGTCGATGGCGTTTCACACCGCTACGCTGCCCGCCGCGTACTCACCGATGTTTCCTTCACCGCTTCCGCGGGCGATCGCATTGGCATCATCGGCGAGAACGGCACCGGGAAATCCACGTTGTTGCGCATCCTCGCGGGCGACGCGGCCAGGGAACTGCTGATCCCCGATGCCGGAACTGTCGCGCATGTGGGGAGCGTCGGGATCCTCGCCCAAGAACTCCCGTACCCCGCTGACGCGGCGATCGCCAGGGTGCTCGACGACGCCCAACAGGCCACACTGGCCGCGCTCAAGCGCATCGAGACGCTGGGTGAGGCGTTCGCAGCAACCCCCGAAAACCCCCACCTCGCGTCCGCGTATGCCGAGGCGCTTGAGGCCGCAGAACGCGCGGACGCCTGGTCGTCGGGCGCGCGCCGCGGTGACATGCTGATGGGCCTCGGGCTCGCAGGGATCCCGGAGCACACGCCCATCGGAGAGCTGTCCGGCGGGCAACGCCTCCGCCTCGCGCTCGCGGCGGTGCTTCTTGAGTCCCCGCACACGCTCCTCCTCGACGAACCGTCGAATCATCTCGATGACCAGTCGGCCGCCTACCTTGAGCGGGTGCTGCATGCGTGGCCCGGCATCGTGATCGTTGCGAGCCACGATCGCGCGCTCCTCGATGCGGTGACCACGCGGATCCTGGATCTCGATCCCCTGCCGCTTCCCGCAACCGCGCTCGCCGACGCCGCGCCACCGAGTACAGACGTCACGTCGGATCCCGCGCTCGCGGGCCCGTCCACCGACGACCCGGGGTCAGGTTTCGGCGTGCGCGTGTGGGGCGTGGGATATTCCGCGGCACGGGAGGCACGCAGCGCAGAGCTCCTGCGGTGGCGCGAACGCTTCGCGCGCGAGGCGGAGGAACGTGCCGAGCTCCTGCACGAGATCGAGGTCGGGTCCCACGAGGTGAATCGCAAACACGAGTCGAAGTCGGAATCCAAGATCACCCGCAAGTTTTACGCCGACAAGGACGCCCGAGTGACCTCGCGCCGCGCCCGCAATGCCCGCCAACGCTTACAGGCGCTCGAGCGGGATCGCGTTCGCCGCCCCCCGGAACCGCTCAAGTTCCGGGGATTCACCGCAGAGCACGGTACGGGGCCGAGCGGTGAACACAGCGATGACCGCAGCGGTGAGGCCGTCCTCAGCGCACGCGCGGTGTCGCGCGCGTGCAGGCTGGCACCGGTTTCTCTGCGACTGCAGGATCGCGGGCGACTCCTTTTGACCGGGCCCAACGGATCCGGCAAGTCAACGCTCCTCGCGATCCTCGCGGGCACCCTCGCGCCGTCACAGGGCGAGGTTGAACGGCGCACGCGCGTCGGCTATCTCCCCCAAGAAGTCTCCTTCGCGGATCCGACGCTCTCGGCCGCCGATAGCTATCTGCGCCTCGTTGGCCCCGAAATCGCGGACGCGCAACCACTCACGTCGACGGGGCTGCTCGCGGCTCGGGATCAGGACCGAGCCGTCGGATCTCTCAGCGTGGGCCAGCGCCGCCGACTCGCCCTCGCCGCGCTCGTGGCCGATCCGCCACCGGTCCTGCTGATGGATGAACCAACCAACCACCTCTCATTGGCCCTCGTTGAGGAACTTGAGGTGGCGCTGCAGGATTTCGGCGGCGCACTCATCATTGCGACGCACGACCGCTGGCTGCGATCCCGCTGGCGCGGCGAGATACTTCCACTCACGCCCGCCCCATGATCCCGGCCACGGCCCCAGCTCCGCTCCCCGCTCCCCGCCCGATTCGGGTGTCACGAATATGTACTTCCGGGCCCCTTTTGTACATATTCGTGACACCCGAACGGCGGGGCGGGGGGTGGGAGACCACTCTCACCGAACTTCGGCGTGACGAACTCCATTCCGCAGCCCACTCGATCTGTAACTCTGGCTTCTCCCTCCCCGCGATTCCTTGTTAGGGTTACAGTTTGCCTTTTTGTACGACCCGATCCGCAGGAGCCCCTTTGAGCGACGTTAATCTCGCGAACCCCCACGACTACGACCACCGCCACGCGAACCTGTCCTCAGGCTGGCTGCGCGCGGCCGTGTTCGGCGCGATGGACGGCCTCGTCTCGAACCTCGGCCTGATCGCGGGCATCGCCGCCGCGGGCGCGGCCCCGGAATCGTCGCCATCACGGGCATCTCGGGCCTCATCGCCGGATCCATCTCGATGTCCCTCGGAGAGTACGCGTCGGTGCGCACCGCCAACGAACAGGTCGACGCAGAGGTGCGGGTGGAGCGCGAGGCGCACGACCGCAACCCAGAGGGCGAAAAAGCCGAACTCGCGCAGCTGTTCGAGCGTCTTGGAATGGAAACGGAGATCGCGCAGACCGCGGCCGAGCAGGTGCACGGCGACGCGGAACAGGCGATCCTGGTGCATATCTCCCACGAACTGGGCATGAGCCCCGACGAAAAGCCCTCACCCTGGGTCGCAGCGATCTCCTCACTCTTCGCGTTCGGGATCGGGGCGCTGATTCCGATCCTGCCGTTCATCTTTGGTTTCGGCACGCTGGGCTGGGGTCTGGCACTCGGCGGCATCGGGCTGCTGCTGGCGGGCGGGATCGCGGCGCGTTTCACCCGTCGCAACTGGCTTGCCGGGGCAGCCCGCCAGCTCCTCTTTGGTGGGCTCGCGGTGGGCGTGACCTACACAATCGGCAAGCTTCTCGGAGTCTCCGCGATCGCGTAGCAGCATCTTCCCGGCACAGCCCCGTAGTCTTGACGGGTGCCCAGCCCTGAGTTTGTCGACGCGGTTCTCCAGACGGTAGCCCGCATCCCGGAGGGCAGGGTGATGACATACGGCGATGTCGGGGTCGCCATCGGTTCGGAGGCACCCCGCGCGGTTGGCCGGGTCATGGCGCTGTACGGCCACGGCACGCACTGGTGGCGGGTGGTGCCGGCGAGCGGTCTTCCGCCGCAGGGGCACGAGGTCCTTGCGCTGCCGCACTATCTTCGGGAGGGGACTCCCCTGCGAGGCGAGCCGAAGCCCGGCGAGTATCGCATCGCACTCTCCGCAGCCCGCCTGCCATACACCCACGAAATCTACTCGGAGGTCGCACTGTGACAGAGCCCAACACATCAGTACCCGGCACCGAAGCTCCCAGCGCCAAAGCGCCCGGCGCCACTCTGCGGCTCGGCTTCGCGCGCGGGATCGCTCCCAGCAAATGGGCGGATCGCTGGGGCAAGGTGCAACCCGCGATCCCGCTCGAACTGGTGCCGCTGGACCTCGCGTTCGGCGGTCCGAAACACCCGGAAAGCTGCGACGTGGTGATTGAGCGTGCTGCCCCGGGGCAGCGTCCTGCGGGGAGCTCTGAGGCCGAAACCAGCCCGCTGCCGAGCCGCCACGCAATCCGGCTCTACACCGAAGCGATTGCGCTCGTCGTGGACCTCGGCCACAATCTCGCCAAACGGGAGTCGGTGACGCTACAGCAGCTTGCCTCGGTCACACTGCTCGATCACCCCGACCACTCACCCGAGTGGCCTGCGGCCGAGCCGTGGCAGGATCCCGCCTGGATGCCAAAGGATGCCGCCGCAGCTCTCGAACTTGTCGCTGCAGGATCCGGCGCGATCCTACTCCCCCAGCCGCTTGCGCGGCACATCACCGACAAACACCAGCACGCCGTACTGCGTGTGTCTGCGCCGCTTGCGGGAAGCACCGTTTGGGCGAGTTGGGCCGTTGCGCGCGACGCAGCCGACGTGCAGCAGCTCATCGGGGTGATGCGGGGGCGCACCGCGCGAAGCTCGCGGCCGGCGGCTGTCAGCGACGGGGCTGCCGAGCCGAAACCCCGTGTCGCCCAGCAGAAACCGGCAAAAAAGCCCGTGCTGAAAGCCAACTCGCGCGGCGCCCAGCTTGCCGCCGCCCGCGAAAAGATCGAGCGCGCAAAGGCCGAGAAGCGCAAGGCCGCCCGCCGCAAACGACGCTAGTGCCCCGTGTCGCAAATTCGCTTCACATCTCCCGGCACTCCGGCGGCGCATCGCGTCGTTGTCGTCACTCGACGATGCAACGGCATCGCCTCACTCCTCCGCCTCGCGCTGCATCCACCGGAGCACCGGGATCTGCAAAGCAACTTGCGACACAGGACACTAGCTCGCCGCACGGCCGCCGCACCGCACGGCGTCCGCACCCGGGAATTGCTTTTGCACTCAGAACACCGATTCGACCTGGAACACCGCTTTCCTGCCACACCAGGTGTTCTACGTCGAATCGGTGTTCTGAATCAAATCAGTGCTCCCGGTGACAGCGGCCTTGATTTCGACTCACTGCGTTCACTCAATCGGCGGAGGGTGTTACCTGGCGCGAGCGCGCAACTCCTTTTCGTGGATCGGCCAGGTGCCTGCTGCACGCTGCGCGTCGATGTAGGCCTGCGCCTCCTCCTGACGTTCAGCCTCGATCCCGGTCGCGATCTCCGCGCGCAGCAGCTCGGGGGTCAGCCCAAACGCGTCGACGAGGTCGAGGGCGTGGTGACGCAGGCGACCGAGCAGCCGGTCAATGTACGCGGTGACGGCTTCGGCGCGCTGCCCCGAGATCCGACCCTGCACCAGATACCAGGCAGCGTTCTCCTCGATCAACCCAAGACCAAAGAGGTCTCGCAACCAGGTCAGCACTTGCTTGGATCCCGGATCAGAGATCTTCTCAAGCTCCTCGGTGAACGCCTCCCACTGCAGCAGCTCGCCGTGTGCTCTTGCGGCCGCAATGAGCTTGTGCTGTTGCGCGTTGAAGGCGTCTTCGCCGGCGACCGCGTACGCCTGCTTATCGCTCTTGGGCACATCCTTCGTGGCCTCGCGCAGCGCGAGGGCTATCTCGGAGATCATTGTCTCCACGCGGTCACTGAGGAGCGCGTGCTGCGCCTCCGGACTGCGGACGCTCTCGACCGAACGCGACACCTGCCCGAGATCCGCAATGCGTTGACCGACCCTGCGCAGCCCAAAGCGGGTCACCCGGTCGCCCAGCTGGCTCGCGGCGGCCTTCGCAAGCACAGCGCGATCCGCGTTCTTGAACTGCGCGGCGTAGTCCTTAAGCAGTCGCTTCCCGACGAGCTGCAGCAGCACATTGTTGTCGCCCTCGAAGGTGACATAAATGTCGAGGTCGGCGCGCAGCCCTGTCAGCCGATTCTTCGCGATAAAGCCAGCGCCGCCGCACGCTTCGCGGGCCTCCTGCAGCGTGTCAAGCGCGGCCCAGGTGGACAGCGATTTCAGCGCGGCCGCGAGCGTTTCGAGGTCCTCGCGGTTCTCCTCGGTGTCGCCGGCCCCCGAGAACACCTCGTCGAACACGGTCAGCAGGCGCTCACCAGCGAAGGTCATCGCGTAGGTCTGGGCGAGGCGCGGGAGAAGGCGCCGCTGGTGCTGCCCGTAGTCGAGTAGCACGGTGTCGCGGCCGGAGGCACCGGGGAACTGTCGCCGTTCGCTGCCGTAGCGAATCGCGATCGCGAGCGCGGCCTGCATCGCTTTCGCCGCCGCGCCGTCGAGCGAGACCCTGCCCTGCACGAGCGTGCCGATCATCGTAAAGAATCGGCGGCCGGGGCTCTCGATCGCCGAGGAATAGGTGCCGTCAGCCGCCACGTCACCGTAGCGGTTCAGGAGGTTGGTGCGCGGCACCCGCACCCGCGTGAAGTGCAGTTGCCCGTTGTCGATACCGTTCAGCCCGCCCTTCACGCCGTCGTCCTCGCTGCCGACGCCGGGCAGCAGGTCCCCGCGGGGGTCCGAATCGGCACAAAGAAGGCGTGCACGCCGTGATTCACGCCCTTCGTGATGAGCTGCGCGAAAACCACCGCCGCCTGGCCGTGCAGGGCCGCATTGCCAAGGTATTCCTTCCAGGCCCCCTTGAACGGTGTGTGGATCTCAAACTCTTCGGTTTCAGGATCGTAGCTTGCGGTGGTGCCGATCGATGCCACGTCTGAACCGTGGCCGATCTCGGTCATGGCGAACGCGCCGGGGAGCTTCAGACTCATTACGTCCGGCAACCACTTCTCGTGGTGTTCGCGGGTACCCAGGTGCAGGATCGCGGCGCCAAAGAGTCCCCACTGCACACCGCTCTTGATCTGCATGGAGGGATCCGCGAACACAAGTTCTTGGTACGCCGCAATGTTCCCGCCGTGGTTGTCGCCGCCGCCCAGGCTCTGTGGGTATGCGCGCTGGATAGCGCCTGCTTCGACGAGCAGCCCGAGCTGTTCAAGCACGCGCACACGGTGGTCGTCCATCGATTGGCCCGGGATCGTATGAAAGCGAGGATCCGCGGCGAGTTCACGTGCCTCAAGCCGCTCCTTCTTCCACTTTCCAAGCAGCGCGTCGCCGACCAGGGCGATGTTGATACGGTCGGCCGCATTGCCGGCCGTTGGGCGGGTGAGAGTGATGTCGCTCATTATGTAGAGACTCTTTCTGTGACAAAGTGCGCAGCGGTGCGTGTCAAAGCTGCCCCGGTATTGCAGCAAGCGTAAGTCCGTCGCTCAGCGCGGGCAATCATCAGACTCAATTCCACAATGAACCGCCACACTACCCCGATCCCGAACTGTGGACATCCTCCAAACATAGGCATCTTGAGCCAGAGGCAACCTCCAGTCAAGCTAGGGCACTGCGGGAGCGGATCGGCTACAGCCTCTGGCCGGGCACAAAGTCCCCGAAATACGCAGGGGTGACCTCGGCGTTCTCGAGCATCTCGCGGCTGCGTTGCTGCCAGGTGCGCGGGATCACGGTCACCACCTGGCCGCTCTTTCCGGCGCGGCCCGTGCGCCCGGCCCGGTGCAGATACGTCTTGAAGTCGCTGGGCGGATCCGCCTGCACAACGAGATCAACATCGTCGACGTGGATCCCGCGCGCGGCAACATCCGTGGCCACGAGTACGGAGGCCTTCCCCTCCGCAAACTTCGCAAGATTGCGCTCGCGCCTCGACTGGCTCAGATCCCCGTGCAACTCGGTGACGTTCACGCCCGACTGGGCCAGCACCCCGGCAAGACGTTCGGCGCCCGCGCGGGTGCGGCAGAAGACCATGATCCTGCCGCGGCGTGACACCAGTTGCGTGAGCACCTGATCCTTGTCCTCGCGCATCACCACCAACACCTTGTGCGTGGACGACCCGCGCGAAGCTTCCTCCGCCTCGTGCGCCGCCGGCTGTCGCAAGAACTCGGAGACCAGCTGCGCCACACCGCTGTCGAGCGTGGCGGAGAAAAGCAGGCGCTGTCCATCGCGGTCCGTCTGGCGAAGCACCTGCTGCACCTGTTCGAGGAAGCCGAGATCGCACATGTGGTCGGCCTCATCGATCACCGAGACCACAACTTCGCGCAGGTCGAGCTTGCGCCGGGTAATCAGATCCTGCACCCTGCCCGGTGTGCCGATCACGATGTCGATGCCACGTTCGAGCGCGTGCAGCTGCGGCTCAATCGGCACGCCACCCACGAACTGCGCCGTGTAGAACCCGACCGAGCGCGCAATCGGCTGCACTGTGCGGTCGATCTGCAAGGCAAGCTCGCGGGTGGGGCGAGGATCAGCGCCTTAGGTTTGCGAGCCGCCCCTCTCGGGGCGCGTTCACCCCGCTTGGGCTTACGAGAAGCCAAGGCGGGATCCTTCGCGAAGGCGCCCTGCGCCTTCAGGATCAGCAGCCGTTCGACGAGCGCCGCCCCAAACGCGATCGTCTTGCCAGACCCCGTCTGCGCACGGCCCAGCACGTCTCGACCTGTGAGCGTGTCGGGGATCGTCGCGGCCTGAATCGGGAACGGCTTCACCGCGCCGAGCTCCGCGAGCGTGCGCACGATATTGCCGCCGAGTCCAAGCTCGGCAAAGGTGAGACCCGCGACGTCGGCGGCGGTGGTCAGTTTCGCATCGAGACGCTCCAAGACCACATCCGAGGTATGGCGCTTCGGGGCCTCCGCACGCTTGGCCGCAGCATTGATCCGTTTCTCAGCGGGGTGTTTGGGACCCGAGCGTTCGGGCTTGGCGCCACGATCCTGCCTCTCCCCCTGCCCCTTCCCTGCGCCGCGCGTTTCGGCCTGCTGCCCGCTCGGCGCGCCTCCGAAGCGCTTGGGCTTGCGCCCGCGTGTAGGCTCATAGTTGGAGGGAGCCTTGTAGCCTCCACGGCGCTTCTGGGCCACGCTCAATCCTGCTCTCGGTCGCCATCATGCTGCGACTTCGGCTGAGGGTTCTCGGCCGTGTCAGTCGCGGTGACGTCGCCCTGAGCGGTCTCCTCGTCAGCTGCTTCAGGAACGGCCGCACGGGATTCTGCCGCCTCTCCGACCTCTTGCGTCGCCTGCCACATCAGCTGTTCCCAGTCGAGTGCACCTGTGGCCGTGGGCACCGCGTGTTCAGCCTCTGTGGAACCAGGCGACGTGGCCACGGGAAGCCCCGCCATGACCGCACCACCAGCGGAAGGCATCGCCTCGGCGACCGGCGGCGTGGAGGATCCGCGTCGCTTCTCGTCACGCTTCTCACGCCACTTTTCCCGCCGCCGCTCGACCGCGTAATACAGCGTCGGCAACACAACGAGCGTCAGCACAGTCGAGGAGAGAAGCCCGCCGATGACCACCACAGCGAGCGGCTGCGAGATGAAGCCGCCCTTGCCGGTGATCCCCAAGCCCATCGGGGTGAGCGCGAGGATCGTCGCCAGCGCCGTCATCACGATGGGCCGCAGACGTCGCAGGGAACCATTCACGACCGCGTCGAGCAGCGCATCCCCGCGCGTTCGATACTGGTTGACCAGGTCGATGAGCACGATCGCGTTGGTGACCACGATGCCGATGAGCATGAGCACACCGATGAGTGAGGCCACACCGAGCGGAATACCCGAGAGCACCAGCAGCAGGATCGCACCCGTCGCCGCAAACGGTACGGAGATCAGTAGCAGCAGCGGCTGCAACAGGCTCTTGAACGTCGCGACCATCACCACGTAGACAATGAGGATCGCGGCGAGCAGTGCGAGCCCGAGCTGACCGAAGGCGTCGCCCTGCTGGGAGAGCACCCCGCCAATACTCGCGCTCGTTCCCGCAGGGAGCTTCACGGCATCGAGCGCTTTGTTCACGGCGGTACTCGCGGCGGCCAAGTCATCGCCGGCGGGCAGCGCGGACACGGTAGCCATGCGCACACCGTTCTCGGTGCGCACGGTGACTGGGCCGTCGGCGACCTTCACGGTCGCAAGACTTTCGAGGGACTGCGGGCCGAGCGCGGTCTGGATCTGCAGGGCCGCAACGCCCGCCTGATCCTCGGGTGCCACACCATCAACGAGGTACACCGCGATGGTGTTTTCCTCCATGGTGATCTGTCCGATCTGCCGCGGCTGCATGAACGCGGCGAGCTGGCCCGCGACGGCAGCCTCGGTGAGCCCTGCCTCAGCGGCCTGCGCACGGTCGACCACCACGCTGAGGTAGGGCCGCGACTGCGCGAGGTTACTCTCAACCTGCTTCAGGCCGTCCTGAGCCTTGATCTCGGACTCAACGGCTTCGGCGGCCTCCGCGAGAAGCTTCTGATCGGGGGCGGTCACGTTGACCTCAATGGTGCTTGATCCGCCAGGCCCGCCGCGAGACTGCGCAATCGCAAACTCGCCCGCGTCGTCAAGCCCGTCAACGGCCTCGCGGATCCGGTCCTGCACATCGCTTTGGTTCGCTTTCGGGTCAGTGGTGATCGAGTAGTTCACGACCCCGTCGCCTCCGCCACCAAACAGCGCCATCATGCCGCTCCCGCTTCCGATGGTCACCTGTGCGGTCTGCACCTCGGGGATCTCCTTGAGGGCATCCTCGACCCGCTCCGCCTGCGCAAGCTGCGCGTCGAGGCTGGTTCCTGGTGCGAGGGTCTGCGTCAAGCCGATGGAGTTTTGCTCGTCAGAGCCAAGATAGCTGGTCTTCAGGAGCGGCGTTGCGGCGAGCGCGAGCGTCGATCCGAACACCACCACCGACACCAGCAGCGTGATCGCGGGCCGCCTGAGCGTCCACTCGATGACCGGGCGGTAGCCGCGCTGCAGCGCGGTTACGGGTTCCGCGTCTTCGGCGATCCCCGGGGCCGCGTTCGCCACGGCACGCTTGCCGCGACCGGATTTCTTGCGGCCCTCACTATCCGGGCGCAGGAACCAGTAAGCGAGCACGGGAACGATGCTGAGCGAGACGAGCAGCGACGCCGCCAGCGCGATGGTTACGGTGAAGGCGAAGGGGCGGAACAGCTCACCCACGGTACCCTCGACAAACGCCATCGGTAGGAACACCGCGACAGTGGTGATCGTTGAGGCTGTGATCGCGCCCGCGACTTCGCGAACAGCCCGCACAATGGTGGCACCGCGGTCACTGCCGGGCCTGAGGTGCCGCTTAATGTTCTCGATCACCACGATGGAGTCATCAACCACACGACCGATCGAGATGGTGAGCGCACCAAGCGTGAGCAGGTTGAGCGAATACTCGGCAAAGTTCAGGCCCACAAAGGTGAGGAGCACGGAGGTCGGGATCGAGATAGCGGTCACCAGCGTCGCGCGGACCGACATCAGGAACAGCAGAATCACGAGCACCGCAAAGATCAGCCCGAGCAGCCCCTCGGTGGTGAGCGTTTCAATGGACTGCTCGACGTAGGGCGCTTGATCGAAGATGATGCTGAGCTGTGCTCCGCCGAGCTGATCCTGCAACTCGTCAAGCTTCTCTTGGACCGCGTGCGAGACCTCAACGGTGTTCGCCGCGGACACCTTCGTTACCGCGATCGTCAGCGCTGGCGCACCGTTCACCCGAGAAATGCTCTGCTCGGGGTTCTGTTCCAGCTGCACCGTTGCGACGTCACCGATGGTCACAGCGGGCGCGGGCGCTTCGGGCGCCTCGGGCCCCTCAGGTGTCTCGGGCAGAGGATCTGGTGTGTTCACACCGGGCCGCTGCTGGAATTGCGCCCGCTGGTCGGCGGCCGCCTGCTGCGCCGCGAGCGCCTGCTGCTCCGCGATGATGGCATCGACGCTGCGAGGGAGGGGCAGCGCCGAGATTTCCTCGACGGAATGGATCGCCGACCCTGCCTGCACGGCAAGGGTGCGATCCCCCTCCGTCACGGTGCCCGCCGCGAGCAGTACTCCGCTCTGCTGCAGGGTGTCGGTGATCGCCTGCGGGCTGAGGCCCTGGGCCGCGAGCAGTTCAGCGTCCGGCACGATCGAGATGCGGTTTCCACGGGCACCGGAGACCTGGGCGTCGCGGACCCCGTCAAGATCGGTGAGCTCGGGGATCGCGATCCGCTCGATGACCTGCGCAGCCTCTTCCGTGTTTTCCCCGTCTGCCGGGGTCACCGCGATCTGGATCACGGGGAAATCATCGAAGCTACCGGAGAGCACCTGTGTGTCTGCGGACGGGGGAAGGAACTGCGAGATACGGCTCACCGCACGCTCGACCTTTTGCTCAGTGACGGCAAGGTCGATCCCGTAGGTGAACTGGGCAACGACCATCGAGGTGCCGGTGCCCGAAGTTGCGGTGGTGCTCTCAAGCTGCGGCACCCCGCGCAGCGCGGTCTCGATAGAGGAGGTGACGTCGTTGTTGACGACCTCGGGGCGGCGCCCGGGTAGCTCGTCAACACAACGATCGCCGGGAACTGAACCGAGGGCATCAGCTCCTGCTTCAGCGATCCGACACCGAGCAACCCAAATACGGCGGCAACGATCGTGACGAGCGCGATGAGAGCTCGGTTCTTCAGGCTCAACACCGTGAGAATATGCATAACTTTGAGTATCCCATGCCGTAACTGGAATCCTGCCGCTGAATGCGGCGCAGGGCGGAATCAAAAGGTGGATAATACAAGAATGCCGATGCCTCGAAGCCGAAGAACGCTCGGCGCTGTGTCCCCAGCTGATTTCGAGCGCCTCGCGGGCCTTCGCCGAATGCAGACCCTCGCGATCGTCCTGCTGATCTTCATGGCGATCGTGTTTGTTGTCTCTTTTGCGCTGCAGAGCCGGATCCCCTGGCTCGGTTTCGTGCGTGCCGCAAGCGAGGGTGGAATGGTGGGCGCGCTCGCCGATTGGTTCGCGGTCGCGGCGCTCTTTCGCTATCCGCTCGGGATCAAGATCCCGCACACCAACCTCATTTCGGCGAAGAAGAACGATATTGGCGAGGGGCTTGGCGCGTTCATCGAAGAAAACTTCCTGGCGGACGACGTCGTCCACAACAAGCTGACCCAGATCAGCGGTGCACGGATGGCCGGGAACTGGGTGTCGGAGCGGGCGAATGCCGAGCGCGTGAGCAGTATGATCGCGGCGGCAGGGCTCGGCGCGTTGACCGTGCTCGACGACAACGACGTCCGCGACCTCATCGAGTCTCTGGTGCGGGGGCACATCATCGATCCCGAGTGGGGGCCGATGCTCGGCAGCGCCACCGAGACGTTTATCACGGCACATCACCACGAGGCTCTCGTTGATATCGCTGCATCTCGCGCTCAAGAGTGGCTGGTGAAGCACCCGGAGGCCTTCGACCGTATCGTGTCGTCGCGGCTCCCCGCCTGGGTGCCGAGCATTGTGGACCGTTTCGTCGATAGCAGGCTGCACTCTGAGGCGGTGCGCTTCGCGCAGGCGGTGGCCGAGGATAGTGACCACCCGTTCCGCGTTGCCTTCAGCCGCTTCCTTAGGGATCTCGCGACCGACCTACAGCATCAGGAAGCGTTGCAGTCGCAGCTCGAATCCTTCAAACACGAGATCTTTGATAGCCCTCGGATCCGCTCGCTCGCCGCGAGCACCTGGGAGGTCGCGCGGACCGCTCTCATTGGCATGCTCGAGGATCCTGGCAGCGAGCTGCGCACCCGGCTCACCACCGCGCTGCAAGACTTCGGCGGCCGCCTCCTCGAAGATACGACCCTGCAGTTCAAGATCGACGTCTGGGTCATGGGGATCGTGCAGCATCTCGTCACGACCTACCGGCACGATCTTGCGGGCGTGGTGGCGGAAACGGTGCAGCGTTGGGATGCGCAGGAGGCCGCCGAAAAGATCGAGCTGCAGATTGGCAAGGATCTGCAATTCATCAGGATCAACGGCACCATTGTCGGATCTCTGGCGGGCCTCACCATCTACACGATCGCGATCCTCGTCATCACACCGCTGCTGGGGTGACGTCCCAGATACCCCTTGGTCATGCTGCGCGTAGGGCGCAGCCCGGAGTCGCAGTATCCTCGCAGCGTCAAAGCGCTTCCCTTCAGACACGGGGCTACTGCGATCTGCTCGCCAGCCGCAGCATGGCGGGGAAGGCTTTACTCCTGAAATTCGACCGGCGCAATGAGGTCCTGCACACGGTCCGACGCGGCAGTGTGGTCTGAACGGGTGGTGACGGCACACCGCGTCGTGCGGCAGTCGAGCTCGTCACCGACGGGATCCGGGACCGTAATTCGCGCCGTGAACGTACCCTTCTCGCTGTCGGCATACCCGTGCGTGGCGAAGGCACGCCAGGCCCAGTCATCGGTGATCCACACGCTCGCGAGCCCTTCTTCGCCCGCGGCACCTCCGTCTTTCGCGCCGCTGGGGACACCGCCCAGGCAGGGACCGGGCTTCTCATCGGGAGACTCTGGAATGGCGCAGATTGCCACGTATATGCCCATCTGGGAATCAAACCCGGTGCCCTGCACCACGAGTTCCTCGCCCGCCTCAAGCGAAGCAACGTTTGCGAGCGCACCGTTGCCGTTTTCAACACGGAGGGTCCTCTCGCGACCGTCAGCGCCCGTCGCGCTGACCTCGGCAGTTGGTTCGCTCGCGATCTGCTGCCCGGATCCGCCCGCGCTCTGGTGCGTCAAGATCGGCACCAGGATCGCCACAACCAGGCCCAGAACAGCAATGGCGAGCACCATCACCACGATCAAAACGGTGCGCACAATGCGGGAACGTCCGCGGGTCTGAGTCATGCCTTCATCGTAATACCACAGGCAGTTTCTGTTGCGCCACGAATCAGGTTCGCAGCTCGAGTCATGCTAGAATCTGCCTCATACGTCTATTTTGAATTGGTACCTGCCCCGCAGCGCCAGGCGCGCGGGGCCTGAATGTGTAAGGGGGTCACGCATGGGGCGCGGCCGTCAAAAGGCAAAGCACACCAAGGTCGCCAGGGAGCTGAAGTATTTCAGCCCTGACACGAACTATTCTGCGCTGGAACGCGAACTCGCGACGAACTCAAGCTCGAAGTCCGACGAGGACGCGTGGGCTGAGTACGCAGAGAAGTACACCCCAGCCGAGGACGACGAGCAGTAGACCCGTCCACTCACTGACGTGGTGGCAACACGCCAATCTTGGTGTGCACCCCATCGCATGGAGGGCACACCAAGGTTGTGCGAAGGGCTATCGTCCCTGCTGCGCGACTGCGGCGGCACCTGCCGCTGCGGCCTCGGGATCGAGGTACTGCCCGGGGCCTACGGGGTGCCGTCGGCATTGATCTCGTAGACAAGCGGCATCCCGGTCGGAATGTTCAGCCCTGCGATGTCCTCGTCAGAAATACCCTCAAGGTGCTTCACGAGCGCGCGCAGTGAGTTGCCGTGCGCGGTCACGAGCACGGTGTTGCCCGCGTTCAAATCGGGCAGGATCTGAGACTCCCAGTACGGCACGAGCCGCACGATCACGTCTTTCAGGCACTCGGTCTGCGGGCGCTCCCCGTCAATGCCGAGGTAGCGCGGATCGTTCGCCTGCGACCACTCGCTCGCATCATCGAGCGCGGGCGGGGGCGTGTCGAAGGACCGCCGCCACTCCATAAACTGTTCTTCGCCGTACTTCTCCAGCGTCTCTGCCTTGTCGAGCCCCTGCAGCGCACCGTAGTGGCGCTCGTTGAGCCGCCACGAACGCTTCACCGGGATCCACAGCCGATCAGCAGAGTCGAGCGCAAGGTTCGAGGTCTGGATCGCGCGGCTCAGCACCGAAGTGTGCAGCACATCGGGCAGCACACCAGCCTCGGCCAACAACTCACCGGCACGGGCCGCTTCGCCGCGCCCCTTCTCGGTCAGGCGCACATCCACCCAACCGGTAAACAGGTTCTTTTGGTTCCATTCGCTCTGGCCGTGGCGCAGCAGGATCAGCGTCTGTGTCATGCTTCCAGCTTATCGGCTCGCTGGCGCACTCACCCGGCCCGCTTCGGAAGCTTCGCCGTCGGCAGCACCTTTCGGGTCGCTCCGGCGTCGCTTGGCACAATGACTTCCTGGGTTGCGGCGACGATCTGCCCGGCGACACTGTCGGCGTCGGATCCTGTCTCCCCCGCGCGAAGCTCAAGAACCGCGTCTTCCGGCACCGAGCGCTTCAGCAGCGCGAGCGCGATCCCACCCCACTCGTGGTGCAGCGCGGCCCGGGTGACCCTGCCGACCGGCCGCGATTCAGGATCAGCGGCCTCACCCTGCCGATACACAAGCGCACCGCCCACGGGAAGCTCGCCGCCAAACCCGTCAAGGTGTAGCAGCGCGAGCCTGCGCGGTGGGTGCCCCAGATTGTGCACCTTCGCGATCGTCTCCTGCCCGCGGTAGCAACCCTTGGACAGGTGCACCGCCGTGCGCATCCAGTCAAACTCGTGCGGGATCGATCGCTCGTCGACCTCGCCGTGCTGGCTGGGGCGACAAGCTCGCACCTCAAGCGCATCGAGCGCGCTGAGGCCCGCAGCCCGCACACGGCCCGCGCGAACCAGCTGGGCGATGTCACCCAGCCGGTTTCGTTCGAACACGAACTGGGTCGCCGACCATGCCTCGCCGGGATGGGATCCACGCGCGTACTGCACCCCGCCGTTCGTCACCGCTGCCCACGGATCGCGCCAGGCGACAACCGGGCCTGCGGATCGCAGCGCCTCCGCCGCGGTACCGTCGAAGGCCAGGACGCTGGCAAACTCGTCTGACACGTCACGCACTTCGACGCGCAGCGCGAACCGCATCCGGTTGAGGAATTCGGCGAGGGGCGCCGCGGATCCTTCATCAACGAGCAGCCAACTTTGTGCGCCGTCATCGACGAGCCGGATCACCCGCTCGATGCGACCGTTCGGATCGAGCAGCATCGTCTCGACGCTGTCTCCCGGCTGCAGACCGAGCAAGTGCTGACTCGTCATCGAGTGCAACCAGCTCAGGCGATCCTCACCCGAAACAATGACGATACCGTTGTGCGACAGATCAACGATCGCATTGCCCTGATCGAGAGCGCGCTGCTCGATCAGTGGCTCACCGTAGTGAGACGCAACCGCACGTCCCTCGGCCAGAACAGCCCCGGGAAGCTCAGTGAAGGCAGTCACGGCCTGTGCGATCCGCGAGGCAACAATGGGAAGCGCTTAGCGCTGACCCTTGAAGAGTCGGTAGACAACGACACCCGATACCCACACGATCGCAAGCGACGCAAGGCCGAGAAGCCCAAGGAAGAAGAGTTCGAGAGCAAGAAGCATGGAGCCAGTCTAGCAAACCGCGGACGGGCGCGTCAGCTACGTTGCCAGGCTCTCGATCAGCAGACCAGCGGCGTCGATAACCGCGATCACAACAACCGATCCGGCGACACTGAACGCGACGCGCGTGATGAACCCCACCCGCTGCGCGGTGCCGAGCTGGAGAGCGAAAGTGATGAGCGTGCTGACACCGATGGCAAACACCAGCCAGGAAAAACGCTCCTCGGGGGGCACAAGCAGCGTGACCAGCGTGCCGATCACTGCCGCGACCAGCCACGCGATCACAAGTCGGGGCACATGCCACGCATGCACATCCGCCATTTCTGGGGCATCAGGACGCACTGGCTCGCTCACACCCTCATCCTCGCACATCACCCATGCCCGGCGCCCGCCCGCGCACCGCCAATCCCCACCGTTCAGGTGTCACGGATATGTACAAGATCGAGTTTTAATACATATCGGTGACACCTGAACTGTGGGCTGGGAGGGGCGGCAGGGGGCAGGGCAGGGCAGGGCAGGGCAGGGCAAGCGGGCTGAGTAGTATGGATCACGCGTCGTCACTGCGAGAAGGGAGCCACCGGATGCTGCTGCTCTGCCTCACAGACCGGGATCCGGCAGACTCCCTGCCCGGGCTCGACCTTCTCCCGCACGACATCCGTACATCCCCCTCTCGCTCCGGGTTCCCGACACTATGGCTTCTCGCTTCGACGCGATCCTGATCGACGGCAGCCTGGATCCGAGGCGCGCCCGCACCGCGAGCCTCGCGCTCCTCGAGACCACCGATACCCCCGCGTCGTGATTCTGCCCGAGGTGGCACTTCCTGCCCTCACGCGGGACTGGGGCGTCAGCGAACTTCTACTACCCACCGCCAGCCCCGCAGAGATTGAGCTCCGCCTGCGCCTGCTTGAGCACCCGGGCAGCACCTCAGATACTCCCCGCCCGCGGTCCAGTCCGCGGGCGTTGTCATTGACGAATCCAACTTCATCGCGCGCGTCTTCGGCCGCACCCTCGATCTCACCTACAAGGAATTCGAGCTGCTGCACTTCCTCGCGGGCCACCCGGGCCGAGTGTTTACCCGCGACCAACTCCTCAGCGAGGTGTGGGGCACCGACTACTTCGGCGGCACCCGCACCGTCGACGTGCATGTGCGCCGGTTGCGCGCCAAGCTCGGCGAACACGAGGCACTGATCAGCACGGTTCGCGGAGTCGGCTACGGTTTCGCGCGCGCCCGTTACGAGGAGGATGCTTAAGTGACCACCGACACTCCCGAACAGGATCACGGCACTCCGCAGCCCCTGCGCCCACTTGCGCTGAGCGGGGAGGCTCTCCTCACTGCGGCTCGCGAGCTCGTGCGAGTGGCGGAGGAACACGACGGGGTTTCCCCCGTTTCCGACCAGGCGATGCTCGCGGCGGCGCAGGGGGAACGGGTGCTGCGGGCGTTTGGGCGTGAGACTGCGAGCGGGGTGGTTTCGACTCGTTTCACTCGCTCAACCGGTGAGGGAGAGTCCCCTCGCTCAACCGGCGGGGCGGAGGATCCCGTCGCAATCGGCATCGTCGGCGACGGCGAGCTCGATCTCGTCGTACACCCGGATCATCGCGGGCACGGGATCGGATCGGCAGCCCTGAAGCAACTGCTGGCGCACGAACCCGGCACCCTTAAGGCCTGGGCTCACGGTGAAAACCCGGCCGCGGAAGCGCTCCTCACCCGCGCCGGTTTCGCGCCGGTCCGCTCGCTCTTCCGCATGGCGCTCGATCCCGCGCTACTGCCGCGAGATGGGCGGGATCCCGCAGCGCTCACGCCACCGGCAGGCTTCCAACTGCGCACCTTCACCGCCGGCAACCAGGCCGACATCGATGCCTGGGTAACCGTCAACGCTGCCGCCTTCGCCACGCACCCGGAACAGGGGCGCATCACGGCGGCAGACTTCCGTCTCGTCGCCGAAGAGCCCTGGTTCAACCCTGACGACCTCTTCTTGCTCGCGGCGCCAGGCGGCGCGCTCGCGGGATCCACCTGGATCAAGACTCTGCCCACGGAGCCCGAAACACCGCCGGAGACCGAGCTCTATGCAATCGGTATCCACCCGGACTACGCGGGTCACGGGCTCGGCCGCTTTTTGCTCGACGTCACCCTCGCGCGCATGGCCGAGCACCACCCGGGGCGGGTGACGCTCTACGTCGATGGCGAGAATGAGCGCGCCGTCAAGATGTATGAGGCGGCCGGATTCACCGTCGATTCGCGCAGTCGGCAGTGGGAACGGCAAGCTGGTGCCAGAATGGACTCATGAGCACAGAGACCCGCGACGAGAGCCCCGGTCACGACAGCCTGCCCATCGATCGCTACATCGACCGCGAACTGAGCTGGCTCGCCTTCAATCAGCGGGTGCTCGAACTCGCTGAGGATCCGACGATCCCGCTACTTGAACGCGCCAACTATCTCGCAATCTTCGCATCCAATCTTGACGAGTTTTTCATGGTCCGCGTTGCGGGCCTGAAACGCCGCATCGTCACCGGGCTTGCCGTGCCGACCAACGTTGGGCGCGCACCAGCCGATGTGCTGGCCGACATCAACCGCACCGCCTACGAGTTGCAGCTGCGTCACGCGCGCTGTTTCGTGGAGCAGGTCCAGCCGGCGCTCGCGGAGGCGGGGGTCAAGATCGTCGACTGGGACGACCTTGACGACGCCGATCACGAGATCCTGAACAACTACTACCAGCAGCACATTTACCCGGTGCTGATGCCGCTGGCCGTGGATCCCGCCCACCCCTTCCCGTATATTTCCGGGCGCGCGCTCAACCTGTCAATCCGGGTGCGCAACCCTGCGACCGACAAGATCGAGTTCGCGAGGCTCAAGGTTCCGCAAATGATCCCGCGCTATGTGCGGGTGGATCGGCGGGAGTCGGTTGACAACGTGCGGTTTATTCCGCTCGAGAACCTGATCGCGAATCGCCTCGATGGCCTCTTTCCCGGCATGGAGGTCATGGATGACCACGTCTTCCGCGTCACTCGCAATGAGGATGTAGAGATCGAGGAGGACGAGACCGAGAACCTGATTCAGGCCCTTGAAAAGGAGCTCCTGCGCAGGCGTTTTGGCCCGCCGATCCGGCTCGAAATTTCTGATGACATGGACGAGGCGACCCTCGAACTGCTGGTGCGCGAGTTCGATATTGACGAGCAGCAGGTTTACACGCTGCCCTCGCCGCTCGATCTGAGCGGGCTGTTCGCGCTCACCGGGATCCAGCGACCCGATCTCAAGTTCCAGCCGCACATTCCGGTCACCCATCCAAAGTTCCGCACGAATTCGCCGAGCGACAAGCCCGACACCTTCGCCGCGATTTCGCGGCGTGAGGTGCTCGTGCACCACCCCTACGAGTCGTTCGCGACGAGCGTGCAGGCGTTTGTGGAGCAGGCCGCAGCCGATCCCGATGTGCTCGCGATCAAGCAGACGCTGTACCGCACCTCGGGCGACAGCCCCATCGTGGCGTCACTGATCGCGGCCGCGGAAGCCGGCAAGCAGGTGCTCGCACTCGTGGAGGTGAAGGCCCGCTTTGACGAAGAAGCGAACATCACCTGGGCGCGCAAGCTGGAGCAGGCCGGGGTCCACGTGGTCTACGGCATTGTGGGGTTGAAGACGCACTGCAAACTGGTGCAGGTGATCCGCGACGAGGGCGGCAAACTCAAGCACTACTGCCACATCGGCACGGGCAACTACAACCCCAAGACGAGCCGCATTTACGAAGACTTCGGGCTGTTTACCGCCTCGCCCGAGGTCGGCCGCGACGTTACCAAGCTCTTCAATGTGCTCTCCGGGTACGCGATTGAAACCAACTACGACCGGCTGCTGGTCGCTCCGTTGCAGTTGCGGGCGGGTCTGCTCGAGCGCATTGAGCGCGAAGCCTCGAACGCGCGGGCGGGGCTGCCGAGCGGCATCAAGCTCAAGGCGAACTCAATGGTCGACGAGGCCATCATCGACGCGCTGTATCTGGCGAGCCAGGCTGGCGTACCGATCGAGATCTGGGTGCGCGGGATCTGCTCGATCCGTGCCGGGGTGCCCGGGCTGTCCGAGAGCATTCAGGTGCGCTCCGTGCTCGGACGCTATCTGGAACACTCGCGGATCTACGCGTTCGAGAACAACGGCGCACCCGAGGTGTTTATTGGTTCGGCTGACCTGATGCACCGCAATCTTGACCGCCGGATCGAGGTACTCGTGCGGCTTTCCGACCGGGAACACCTCGCCCGCATCAGCCGGTTCTTTGAGTTCGCGTTCAGTGACGAGGTGTCATCCTGGCGGATGCTGCCGGACGGCACCTGGGAGCGCCGCGTGATCAGCGAGGAGGGCGAACCGCTCCCGGATCTGCAGGATCTGGTCATGGTCGACCGCACCGAAGCGCGGCGGGCGCGTTGAGCCGCGCCATTCTTGCCGCTGGCACGGTGTGCTGGCGGCGCGTTCCTAAGCCCGGCGGCGGATCCCGCGTCATGGTGCTGCTCCTTCACCGTACCAAGCAGCGAGACGTCTCGTTTCCGAAGGGGAAACTCGATCCCGGTGAGAGCATGCCGCAGGCTGCGGTGCGCGAGACCAAGGAAGAGACGGGCCTGTCTGTTGCGCTCGGTTCAAATCTTGGCACGATCAGCTACCAACTGAGCGGCGGCAGCACCAAAACTGTGCAGTACTGGGCAGCCGAGGTCACACCGAAAGCCGCGCTCGCTTCAACGTTCACCCCGAACTCGGAGGTGCAGGCACTCGAGTGGGTGCCCATCGGTGAGGCCCGGAAACGCCTCAGCTACGATCCGGATCGCGAACTCTACGACGTCTTCCTGCAACTCGCCGAACACGATCTTCTTGAGACATTCTCAGTGACGCTGCTCCGGCACGCGAAGGCCGAGGCTCGGAGCGAGGAGTTCCCGCACGACCATCTGCGTCCGCTCGCCGCCGCCGGCGAAGACCAGGCCGAAACGCTCGTGCCGATCCTCGAAGCGTTTGGGCCGCGCCGGATCCTGTCCTCGACGGCGGTGCGCTGCCTCTCGACCGTGGAACCCCTCGCCGCCTCCCTGAGTAAGCATGTGCGTGCAACCCCCGAGCTGAGCCAAGATTTCTGGGATGCCGGAGATCTCGGCCAGCTGCGACGCCTCGTGGGGCGGATCGTCGCCCGGGGAAAGAACGTGGTGCTGTGCAGTCACCGGCCGGTGCTCCCGGATCTGGTGCGCGAGCTGACGCTCGCGACGGGCAGCCTGCCGGGAAGCTATATCGAAAAGGCCGCCGCGTTGCCGCCAGCGGGGTTTTCGGTCTTCCATCTGTCACGCACCCGCCCGGGCGCCGGGATCCTGAGCGTGGAGACATACCCGCTGAAGCACTAGTGTCCTGTGTCGCAAGTTGCTTTGCAGATCCCGGTGCTCCGGTGGATGCAGCGCGAGGCGGAGGAGTGAGGCGATGCCGTTGCATCGTCGAGTGACGACAACGACGCGATGCGCCGCCGGAGTGCCGGGATATGTGAAGCGAATTTGCGACACGGGGCACTAGACCCTGCGCTGATCTCGCCGACGCCCCTCGTTCACCTGCTGTTCACCCATTGGCAGACCTGCGGTCACGCAGCATGTCTAGCGTTGGTGGTGTGGTCATTTGAGGCCACTCAACACCTTCCGTTTTCAGATAGGAACGAATCCAAGTGAAGCTCTCAGCACTGACCAAGGTCGCAGCTCTCAGCGGCGTCGCAGTACTCACTCTCACTTCTTGCGCCGCCAACGAATCGGGTTCAGGATCAGCCGATAGCGGATCCACGCTCTCAGGCAGCATTATTGGCGCGGGTGCCTCCTCGCAGGGCTCTGCTCAGGAAGCCTGGGTTGCCGGGTTCCAGACCGTCAACCCCGACGTCACCGTCAACTACGACCCCACCGGATCCGGTGCAGGCCGCGAAACCTTCCAGCAGGGCGCCAGCGCCTTCGCCGGATCCGACCGCCCCTTCAAAACCGAAGAGATCAAGGCCGGCCCCTTCGATTCCTGCGCGGCAGACAGCGGAATCGTCGAGTTCCCCGCATACATCTCCCCCATCGCGCTGATCTTCAACGTCGAGGGCGTCGACTCTCTGAAGCTTGACGCGGCCACGGTTGCGCAGATCTTCTCCGGCAAGATCACCAGCTGGGACGATCCCGCGATCGCAGCCCAGAACAAGGACGCCAAGCTGCCCTCCCAGAACATCGTCGCGGTACACCGCTCCGATAAGTCCGGCACCACCGAGAACTTCACCGACTACCTCGCCGCAGCGGCCCCCGCAGAGTGGGCACCGGGCGCGATCGAGGAGTGGCCGTCCGAGCTCGGCGGCGAAGCCGCACAGGGCACCTCCGGCGTGGTCGAGGCCGTCACCAACGGCGTCGGCACCATCGGGTACGCGGACGCCTCACGCGCCGGCGACCTCGCCACCGTCGAGATTAAGGTCGGTGACGAGTACGTCGCGTACTCGCCCGAGGCCGCTGCCGCTATCGTCGACGCTTCACCCATCGCAGGCGGACGCGGCGACCACGATCTCGCGATCGAAATCGACCGCACCACTAGCGAAGCGGGCGTCTACCCCATCGTGCTCGTGAGCTACCTCGTCGGCTGCGAGAAGTACTCCGACGCCGCAAACGCTGAACTCGTCAAGGAGTATTTCGGGTACATCGTCAGCGAAGCGGGCCAGGATCTCGCGGCCGAGGCTGCGGGCAGCGCCCCCATCTCAAGCACGCTGCGCGAAAAGGTACAGATCGCGATCGACGCGATCAGCTAGTCGATCCCGCCGGTTGATCCGCACCCGACACCGAAGGAACCCCGTTCATTGAGATCCACCACAGCGAAACCCGTGCTGAGCCTGGGAGACCGCGTATTCTCCCGCTCAGCCGTGTTCGCGGGCAGCATGATCCTCGTCACCCTCGCGGCTGTCGCGATCTTCTTGATCGCGCAAAGCCTGCCAGCGTTCTTCGCAAACGGTGACACGGCGAGCCTCCTGAAGAGCGACTTTTGGGCATATGTCGGTCCGCTCGTGTTTGGTACCGTGTGGGCCGCAACGCTCGCGCTGATCGTCGCCCTCCCGCTCTCGATCGGGATCGCCCTCTTCATCTCCCACTACGCGCCGCGAAAACTCGCGCAACTGCTCGGCTACATTGTCGATCTCCTCGCCGCTGTGCCGAGCGTGGTGTTTGGCCTGTGGGGTATCGGGGTACTGTCGCCAGCCGTGCAGCCGGTGTACGCCTGGCTGAACGAGCACCTCGGCTGGATCCCGCTGTTTGGGGGCGTCGTCACCGGCACCGGCCGCACGATCCTCACTGCCGCGCTCGTGTTGGCGGTCATGATCCTGCCCATCATGACCGCCATCTGTCGCGAGGTGTTTTTGCAGGCCCCCGCGCTGCACGAGGAAGCCGCGCTCGCCCTCGGGGCGACACGGTGGGAGATGATTCGGATGGCGGTGCTCCCCTTCGGCCGTTCGGGAATCGTCTCGGCGGCCATGCTCGGCCTCGGGCGAGCGCTCGGCGAGACAATGGCCGTTGCCATGGTGCTCTCCGCCACCGGGATCGTCAGTCTCAGGCTCCTCACTTCCGAGAACCCATCGACCATCGCGGCCAACATTGCGCTTTCGTTCCCCGAAGCCTATGGCGAAAACGTCAACGTACTGATCGCCACCGGGTTGATTCTCTTCATCGTCACGTTCCTGGTCAATGCCGTCGCACGCTGGATCGTGAGCCGACGCGCCGAATTTAGCGGAGCAAACTGATGACCTCCATCACCGTTCGCACCCCCTCAGCGGGATCCACGCTTGCCGGCAATCGGCTGTCCCGCCGCACCCCCTGGCTGACGCTCGCGGCTAGCCTCGTCGCGGCATACCTCCTGTTCCTGCTCTTGTCGGCGGCCTCCGGCAACGGATTTTCCGTTGTTGGGGCGACGCTCGTGGGGCTTCTCGGGTATCTCACCGTCATCACGTCGCTGTCGGCGGCGGTCGAGGGGCGACGCCAGGCGGTTGACCGGTTCATCACCGGCGTCGTCACCGGCGCGTTCCTGCTCGCGATGGTACCGCTCGTGTCGGTGGCGATCACGGTGATCGGCAATGGCATCGCCCGTTTCGACACCGAGTTCTTCAATTCGTCGATGCGCAACGTCACCGGCGAGGGCGGCGGTGCGCTACACGCCATGGTCGGCACGCTGCTCATTACCCTCGCCGCCACGATCATCTCCGTGCCCCTCGGGCTGATGACCTCGATCTACCTCGTAGAGTACGGTCGCGGCCGCCTCGCCCGCACCATCACCTTTCTCGTCGACGTTATGACGGGTATCCCCTCGATCGTGGCTGGCCTGTTCGCCTACGCCCTGTTCGCGCTGTTCCTCGGCCCGGGAGTGCGGATGGGGATCGCGGGCGCCGTCGCTCTCTCGGTGCTGATGATCCCCGTGGTCGTCCGCTCAAGCGAGGAGATGCTGCGGCTCGTGCCGAACGAACTTCGGGAGGCGGCCTACGCGCTCGGCGTCCCGAAGTGGCGGACGATCCTGAAGGTCGTGTTGCCCACTTCGATCGCGGGAATCACGACCGGGATCATGCTGGCGATCGCCCGCGTGATCGGCGAGACCGCGCCGCTGCTCATCACCGCCGGCTTCACGGCGTCGATGAATTACGATCTCTTCAACGATCGCATGCAGTCCCTCCCGGTCTACGTCTACACGCAGTTCGCGAACCAGGGCAACCCGGCCTTCGCGTTCCTCGAGCGCGCCTGGGCCGCGGCACTCTTGCTGATTCTCATCGTCATGGCGCTGAACCTCCTCGCCCGCCTCATTGCCCGCTGGTTCGCCCCCAAGTCCGGCCGCTAAGCACCCCGCAACCCAGAAAGCACACCATGTCGAAGCGCATCGAAGTCACAGACCTCAACGTGTACTACTCCAAGTTCCTCGCCGTCGAAGATGTCTCAATCAACATCGAGCCCCGCAGCGTCACCGCCTTCATCGGCCCCTCCGGCTGCGGTAAATCGACCTTCCTGCGCACCCTCAACCGCATGCACGAGGCGATCCCGGGCGCGCGAGTCGAGGGTGAGGTGTTGCTCGACGGCGAAGACCTCTACGCGCCGGGCGTGGATCCCGTGCTCGTGCGCCGGCAGGTCGGCATGGTGTTTCAGCGCCCGAACCCGTTCCCGACCATGTCGATCCGGGAGAACGTGCTCGCCGGTGTGCGCCTCAACAACCGCAAGATGTCGAAGAGCGACGCCGAGGAGCTCGTCGAGAGTTCCCTCGTCGGTGCGAACCTGTGGAACGAGGTCAAGGATCGCCTCGATAAGCCGGGATCCGGGCTCTCTGGCGGCCAGCAGCAGCGCCTGTGTATCGCCCGCGCCATCGCCGTCTCTCCCGAGGTGCTGCTGATGGATGAGCCGTGCTCCGCGCTCGATCCGATCTCCACGCTCGCGATCGAGGATCTCATCGACGAGCTGAAGCAGCAGTACACGATCGTGATCGTCACGCACAATATGCAGCAGGCCTCGCGGGTGTCGGATCGCACCGCGTTCTTCAACATCGCGGGCACCGGCAAACCGGGCAAGCTCATCGAGTACGGCGACACGAGCACGATCTTTTCGACGCCCTCGGTGCAGGCCACCGAGGACTACGTCTCCGGCCGTTTCGGGTAGACACCGGCTCAGGGCAAGAAAAACCGAGCCGCAGAACGCCTCTCGGCGGAAGGCCGCTCGAGGCGGCAGTTTTTGGAGCCCGGGGTTACTGCGGCCCGGCGAGGCCAGTTTAGCGCAGCCGAGCAGGATCTTCCACGCATTTGTCGGACACTACTCCAGCGTGCCGTTTCGCCAGCGCCGGGCTGCGGTGTGGAGTTCCTGGGCGAGGGTCGAGTAGCGCAGTGAACGCGTCGTGAGCAGCGCGGCATGCTGATCATTGTGTTCGTCACGCGCATCGGCGAGATCCGCGGCACCGAGCGACATGATCCGGCAGTAGCTCGCGGCACGTTCAAGGGCATCGCCGAGATCCCCAGTGAAGACGCCCCGCAAGATCGTGTCACACAGTTCGGTGATGGCCGCGGGCGTCGCAGGCTCAACCACGCCCGCAACAATGGGGTCGATCGTCACGGCCTCGCTCACGCCCCGACGGTACAGATCGGCAGTGGTCTCGGGATCCGCCCCCGCCACCCGCCGCAGCAGGTAGAGCCGCCACAACGCACCAGCGAGGGAGTGTTCGCTCTGCCTCGCCCACAACTCGGCAATATCGTTGATGCCATTCCCTTCGGCAAGTCGCACCACACGCTCCACAACGGCGGGGTCACTGCCCTCGCGCACACGATTCAGCAACGCCCACGAAGTCTCGTGCGCGATACGATGCGCGTCTCCGGGATCGCCTGCTCCGAGCAGCACGTCAAAGCTGTCGCTCGGGACCAAGATTGGGCTGCGGTGTTCTCTCGTCACAAGACTCCTCAGGGATTCGGCACTCGACTCGCTCGGCAGCCGACGCGGCAAGTATAGTGTGCCGCGCAGAGCAGCGCCGCACGACCGCGGCTCTCACACATCAGCCATTTGGTTGATCTGTGGTTCAATCTCTTCCGCGATGTTCCGCACCGCCAGGGCTGGTGAAGTGGATGTCATGGCAGCTTCTCGCATTTCTCAGCGTTCTTCCGACCGTCCCCGGTTCTCCGATCGTTTGACCTCGCGCGGCGGCGCGTGGGTCGCCCTCGGGGCCGCGCTCCTCATCATGACTGTGCTGTTCGGGGTGTTCGGCGGCGCGCAGGCCGCGGCCCGCACCAGCCAGGCGCCGGTTGACGCCGAGTCCACGCGGGTGAGCGAGCTGCTGGCGCAGTTCCCGAACGCGGATCGACAGTCGGTGCTCGTGGTCGCTTCGCGTGAGGACGGCGGCACGCTCACCGAGGCCAACCTGACCGCACTGCACGAGCTGCTGCCCGAGCTGAACCCGGAGGCAACCGCGGACGCTGCGCCACCGGCCGTCAGCGAAGACAAGAAGGCGGCGGTGCTCATCACCCCGATCACCGTCGGCGCGGACAACACCGAGACGGCCGGGCTCATCAAGGATCTGCGCGCCCAAATTAGCCACAGCGTGCCCGACGGGCTCGTGCTGCAGGTGACGGGCGGCCCAGCATTCGGCGCCGATGTTGCCGCGTCCTTCGAGGGGGCGGACTTCACGCTGCTGCTGGTGACGATCCTGATCGTTGCGATCCTGCTGATCATCACCTATCGTTCCCCGCTGCTGTGGCTCGTGCCGTTGGTTGTGGTCGCCCTGGCCGACGGGCTTGCGGGCCGCGTCACCGCCGCTGCAGGATCCTTCTGGAACTTCGAGTTCGATGCCGGGATCGTCAGCGTGCTCGTCTTCGGCGCGGGCACCAACTACGCTCTGCTCCTCATCTCTCGCTACCGCGAGGAGCTGCAGCGCACCGATAATGACCGCGCTGCGCTCAGTATCGCGTGGCGGAAGACGGTGCCCGCGATCCTGGCCTCAAACTTCACCGTGGTGCTGGCGCTCCTCACCCTCCTGTTCGCAACGATTCCAATGACGCGGGGGCTCGGCGTGCCCGCGGCGATCGGACTGCTGATCGCGCTCGTGGCCGTGCTGTTTATGCTGCCGCCGCTACTCGCGATCTGCGGCCGCAAAGTGTTCTGGCCGTTCGTGCCGCGGCCCGGGCAGACACGCAGCCAGGGGCGGGCGTGGCGGGCAATTGCCTCGCGGGTGTCGAAGCGACCGGTGGTGAGCCTCACCGCCGGACTCGTACTGTTGGCCGTGATGGCGACCGGACTGTTCGGCACCTCCGTCGGCCTGGACCAGCTCGAAAAGTTCCGGGTGAAGTCGGAATCTGCGACGGGCCTCGAAACGCTCTCCGCACACTTCCCTCCGGGTGAAGCGCAGCCGATCTGGATCGTTGCCGACAGTGCGGCCGCCGGGGACGTCGTCGCGGCCGTGAATAACGTCACGGGCGTGGTGCGCGCGCACCCCACCGACTCAACGGATGACGGATCGTTGACGAAGATCATGGTGACGAGTGACTACTCGCCCGGCACGGAAGAGAGCCTCGCACAGATCACCGAACTCCGTGATGCGGTGCACCCCTCGAGAACGCAAACGCTCTCGTGGGTGGCGCCGTCGCGACCGAGCTCGATGCCCGCGCCGGGAACACCCAAGATCTGTTCCTCATCGCACCGCTGGTGCTTGCGGTGAGCTTCCTCGTGCTGCTCTTCCTGCTCCGGTCGCTCGTCGCCCCCGCGCTGCTCCTAATTGTGAACCTCGCCAGCGCCGTCGCCGCGATCGGCGCTGGATCACTGTTGAGCCGGGTGTTCTTCGGTCAGCATGCGCTCGATCTGCAGGTGCCGATCCTCGCGTTCCTGTTCCTCGTCGCGCTCGGGATCGACTACACCATCTTCCTCGTGCACCGGGCACGCGCCGAGGCGGGCAGGCTCGGCACCCGTGAGGGCATGATCGAAGCCGTCGCCCACACCGGCGGGGTCATCACCAGCGCCGGGATCGTGCTCGCCGCGGTATTCGCCGCGCTCGGCGTGCTGCCGCTCATCACCCTCGGACAGCTCGGGCTGATCGTCGGAATCGGCGTGATCGTCGACACGCTCGTGGTGCGTACCGTGATCGTGCCAGCAATCTTCAGTCTCGCGGGTGACCGAATCTGGTGGCCAACTGGCCGCTCGAGGCGCGCAGTCCCAGAGAGCACCAGGGAGAATTGAGGTATGAGCCTCGTCCACTTGCCCCTGAAATACACGGAGCGCCACAGCCCAGCCCTCGCAGTCCCAACGGTGCGGGCAATGGAGGTCGGCCAGCATCTGATGGCGGTCGTGCTCACGGTGGTCGGCGCGGTCCGCGCGGTGGGGGCGGGCGTCGCCCCCACCGCGGTGGTGATCGCCGGAGTATCGATCCTGCTCTGGCACACCACTGGCGCGATCCTACTCGCCCGCTCCCGTGCGCACCGGCGCACCGCATGGTGGCTGCTTGGCTTCGCCGTGATCTGGATTGCGGCCTGCGCAGTCTCGTCCGAGTTCATCTGGCTCGCGTTCCTACTCTGGTTGCTCGCAGGTCACCTCCTGCCGCTGAGATGGGGGCTCGCGTTCTCGGGGTTCGTCTTGGCGGTCGTGATCGTGGCGCCGATCCTGCACCACGGCACCACCAGCTACGCGACGGTGTTCGGGCCGCTCATCGGCGGCATCTTCGCCTTCGGGATCTCGCGCGGGTACCTGCAGTTGCTGCGTGACGCCGCGGAGCGCGAACGGCTACTCGACTCGCTCACGCGCGCCCAGACTGAAATGGCGGAGCTGCAGGATGAGCTCGCCCTCGCGCAACGCCAGTCCGGAGCCATCGCGGAACGCAGCCGCATCTCCCGCGACATTCACGACACCATCGCGCAGGCGCTTTCCTCGATCCGCCTGCTCGCCCACGCCGGCGCCGACCGCACCGGCGACGCAGAGGCCGCGCGCACGCTCGCGCAGCTCGAAACCCTCGCCGGAGATAGCCTCGCCGATGTGCGCAGGATCGTCGCCGCGCTGGTGCCAGCCGAACTCGAGGACGGGGCGCTCGCGGCGGCGCTGCAGCGGATGCTGGACCGGGCGCACGCCGAGTCCGGGCTGCGCGTCGAACTCCACGTTGACGACTCCCTGCCGATGCTCCCCACCGAGGTCGAGGTTGCGCTGCTGCGCACTGCCCAGTCGGCTCTCTCCAATGTGCGCCTGCATGCGGAAGCGAACCGGGTCGTGATGAGTCTGATCGACGCAGAGGACACCGTTCGGCTCGACATCATCGACGATGGCAGCGGCTTCGATCTTGCGGGCTGGGAACGCACCCCCGAGGCGGCCTCAAGTTACGGACTGCGCTTCATGCGAGCGCGCCTGCGCGAACTCGGTGGCGGGCTCGATATCGAAAGCGCCCCCGGGGAGGGCACCGCGATCTCCGTGCACCTCCCGATCCACGCCGAGGGTCACACCGAGCGAGTCGCTGACCGTCTCACGGAGCAACACACAGCGCAAGATGAACAGCAATACACAGAGGAGAGGCCATGACCACCACCGTCCTCATTGTGGACGACCACCCGGTCGTGCGCAGCGGACTCCGCGCCGTGCTCGATTCAGCGGAGGCGCTGCGCGTTATCGGCGAGGCCGCGACGGGTGAAGAAGCGATCACGCTCGCGACGCAGCTGCGCCCGGACGTGGTGCTGTGCGACCTGCGCCTCGGGGCCGGGATCGACGGGATCCAGACCACTCGGGCGCTGCGCGGGATCGATCCTGCCCCTGCGGTCATCATCTTGACCACTTTCGACCGCGATGCCGAGATCCTCGGCGCGATCGAAGCGGGGGCCGCGGGCTATCTCCTCAAGGACGTCGACCCCACGATCATCATTGACGGAATTCAGCGCGCGGCCGCGGGCGACACCGTGCTCACGCCCGAGCTCGCATCCCGCGTACTCAGCGGGGTGCGCAATCCGCTGCCGAAGCTGACGGAGCGTGAAACCGAGGTGCTGCGCCTACTCACGACCGGCGCCACCAATCGGGAGATCGCCCGTTCGCTGTTCGTCACCGAGGCGACGGTCAAGAGCCATCTCGTGCACATCTTCACCAAGCTCGGCGTCGACAGTCGTTCGCGCGCGATCCACGTTGCGCGAGAACGGGGGCTGGTGTAGCGGTGTGCCCGGATTCCGGCACCGCCCCCAGCATCTAAGATCCCCCAATTCGATCCCCTATCACTCCCTCACATAACAACCGATCCTGAAAGGACCCACCATTGAAGAAACTCCTCAACGCCTCGTTCATCTACATGCTGCTCGGCGTCGCGGCGGGTGTGTTTTACCGCGAGTTCACGAAGCTCAACAACTTCCCCGAGGGCGAGTTCACGCAGCTTGGCGTTGTGCACACGCACCTGCTCACCCTCGGATTCATTGTGCTGCTGATCGTGCTGGTCGTCGAAAAAGTGTTCGTCATCTCTCGCAGCCCGAAGCTGTTCGCCTGGTTCTTCTGGCTGTACAACGTCGGGGTGATCATCACCTCGGCAATGCTCATCTGGCACGGCAGCCTGACGGTGCTCGGGAAGGAATCGAGCGCAATGATCTCGGGGATCGCCGGTCTCGGCCACATGTGCGTCGCGGCGGGCATGATCGTGTTCTTCGTCGCGCTGCGCCGCGCGGTTGCGCAGCGCCCCGCGCTGGATTCGGCGCAGGGCGCTGCGGCCTGAGACGCGCGGCCCGATCTGCGCGGCCCAGCGCAAACTTGACCGACCAAGATCCGCTAGGATAGTTCGGTCAGCCCCTATAGCTCAGCGGTAGAGCTACGGACTTTTAATCCGCAGGTCGCAGGTTCGATCCCTGCTGGGGGCACCGATACTTGTAAGGGATCGCAAGCTTCCCGTTCTGCTGCGATTTCAGAAATCCCCTCCAAAACCCCTCGGTCCTAATCAGATGAGGCTGTAGATCCCAAGCATTTGGGCTAGCCAACGACTTCTTGTAATAGCGTCGCAGGTTCGGTGAGTTGGTTCTCGATGAGTCGAAGGACTAGACCATTGGCCAGGACTACCACGACGACCCCGACCACGACGAAGTAGATCAGGTTCGCGCCATGCGACTGTGAGTGCCTCGGGTCTGATGCGCGTTTAGGTGACATTCAACATGGCTAGTTTCGGCTGGTCTGGAAGGATGAACCTATGCCTCCTCGTTACCCCAAAGAGTTCCGCGACGACGTCGTAAAGATCGCGTTGGATCGCGGCCCAGACGTGACACTCGCGCAGATCGCGAAGGATTTCGGCATCCACGTCGGAACTCTCGATAAATGGTTGCGGGAAGAACGTGTCGAACAAGGCCAGAAACCCGGAGTTACTCGTTCTGAGAATACTGAGCTGCGTGAACTCCGCAAACGGAACAAGCTCCTCGAGCAAGAAGTGGAAGTGCTCCGTCGTGCGGCCGCGTATCTCTCGCAGGCGCATCTGCCGGGAAAAGGCTCTACCCGCTCGTGACAGAGCTCGCCAATGACGGGGTCCCTGTCGTGGTGTCGTGCCGGGTATTGAAGCTCTCACGCCAGCCCTACTACCGCTAGCCCCGCAACCCAGTTACCGGGCGTGACCTTACGCAGGCGTATCGCGCGAATGCGCTCCACGACGCCCACCTTGAAGACCCCGAGTTCGGATACCGGCTCCTCGCAGACGAAGCGAGGACTCTCGGTGAAGTGATGTGTGACCGGACTGCGTGGCGGCTTTGCCGTGATCAGCAGTGGTGGTCAGCGTTTTGGAAGAAGAAAGCACGGGGGAAGGGCAGAAAGCCTGGCCCACCCGTTCATGACGACCTGGAGCAGCGCGAGTTCGCAGCAGATGTCCCGAACGAGTTATGGCTTTCGGACATTACCGAGCACTGGACTGGTGAAGGCAAGCTCTACCTCTGCGCGGTGAAAGACGTCTTCTCCAACCGGATTGTCGGCTACTCCATCGACGCACACATGACCTCCACGCTTGCGGTGACCGCGCTGAACAACGCCGTGCTTCGCCGCGGAGACGTGACTGGGTGTGCTGCACACGGATCGAGGATCGCGGTTTCGAAGCCGGAAACTACAGCGTGCACTCACCGCTCATGGCATGGCCGGCTCGATGGGACGCGTGGGCGCTGCGGGCGATAACGCGGCCATGGAGTCGTTCTTCAGCCTGCTCCAGAAAAACGTCCTGAACCGCAAGACCTGGGCCACCCGGGACGAGCTCCGGTCAGCAATCGTGGCCTGGATCGAGCGCACCTACCATCGACGCCGCAGACAGGCCAGGTTGGGGCGTTTGACACCGATCGAATACGAGACCATCACGAACAAACAGGTCGCACTCGCTGCCTGACCAACCTGTCACCTAAACACGCATCAGACCCGCTCGCCGTCCTACGGCTATGGAAGGGCATCAACACGAAGCTGACTGCAAGCTCAACCCGGACACGTTGCAGGCTGACCTCCGCAAGACTCACCCAGAGATCATCAGTATTGAAAACTTGGTTCTTTACCTGCATCTTCCCGACGAGGAACGACAGAAAGCACATCAACCAGCAACGACGGGTGGGCATCATCGAAACAACGCTCGGCTGGCCCGGTCAAGGTTCCCTGCCGTAACAGAGTCCACCATCTCGCAGCAGGTGGCAAGTGAGGGAGCTTTCGGTAAGTTTCGCCTGACCGGTTCAAGTTCGTCAACCTAAAGAATCGAGGAAACCGTTGGGTTGAAGCGCGATCGATGATTGGAGGCCAGCATATGCGACCGCCCACAGCACCGATGCAGATTCGGGGAGTGAAAATGTATAGTCGTAGCCGGCGACAGCTTTCTGGGTGCCGCGCTTAGACTCTTCTGCCTCGATCTCGGCACTCGCTTTCGTACTGTCCGTAAGAATGAGGTCAATGTCTAACGCGGCAATGCGTTCCACCACACGCTTCTGTACCGATTTGCATTCGGGGTAGGCGCGGATGAGTGGATCTCCGGTGACGGGACCGCGGTCCATCCCTATGCTGAGTCGTAGTTGCCGCTCAATTACTTCATCGCCAGCAGCAATCTGTCCGTGTCCGAGTCGGGTGAGCCCCGAGCCGGGACGCCGCCATGGCGGCGTCCCGTGGGTACGTAAACGTAGCAGCGTCTGAATCGGCTAGTTGCTAAAAGCAATCTACCGGATGGGCTAATGACGCTGGAGAATCCCTAGGATCGTCGTCCCCTCTGCCTGCATCTCGTTGTCCCTGCCTTGGCAGGACTGCGTCGCAGTGATTCTGCTCGCTCACTTTCCGGGACAAAAGATGAATACACGGGACCTGCTTCACGGATGTTAGCGAGGACCAATTATGCTCTTGAGCTGTTCGACGTAAGCATTGAACGCATCCATTCCTTCTAGCGTGACACTAATACTCGTTTGAGCTACACCACGTGCTGTGAACCCCTTCGAGACGGCGAGGTAGTGTACTCGTTCGAGGCGTTTGATATGTGCAGACAAGTTGCCTGGTGTCATGTCGAGATGACTCTGGAGTCGTGCAAATGTGATCTCACTGTCTGGTCCAAGCTCGACCAGTACGGACATGATCCTTAGTCGGGCTGGGGCATGGATGACTTCATCCATTTCCTTGGACACCATCATAGTGCCCTGGAGACTTGCCCGTTACTGACGATCGCACACGTCGCAAATCCCAGCGCCGCTAGTACACCAATTGCTAAAAGCATCAGCGGCATACTTAAGATGCTGCTCACCACGCCGACCCCAATGAGCCAACAGCCGAGGAGCAGCTCCTTGCGGGTGGTGAGGAAGATACCTGAACAAGCGTAAATGATGCCGATCAACATGCATGATGCTGCATACGCAAAATGCATCACTTCGGTCACAGGTAACCGTGCGCTAATCAGAACAGTTGCGGACAGTGTCACGATAAGGCCGATCAACCATGCGATACCAAAGTAGGTTGGTTTCTTCGAAGCGTTTCCGCGAATTCCCTTGTACTGTTTGTAGCTGTGTGAAAATATGATAAATAGAGCCAATGAGCCAACGATGGCAACAGCAATCCCTGATTTCATTGCAAAATCAGGGAACACGATTGTTAGAAAGTACTGGCCTCCGAACCCCATGAAGTAGGTGGCTGCAAGGATGGCGTAGACAAACCGATCGTTGAGTTGGGTACGTTGCCGAAAAGAGTGACGGTCTTCTTCGATTTGTCGGAGTTCTTCCGACGCTTCAATGTCCTCATCAGGCACAGTAATCATCCTCTCCTGCTCGTAGTTTACTGGACGGTGCTCTCGCGCCGCGCCGTCCGAGAGGGATTCGTGTGTTTGCATGGCCGACGTCTGCCCATAGTGACGACGAGCAGGTTGAATGTCGCATGCGAAATCATCGCAGCACTAAGATCCAGCTGTGTCGCGAGGACACCGAACACTACGCCAGTCATGGTGTGTAGTACAACACCGTACCGACCATATTGAAAGACGTGAACCAATCCGAAAAGCATCGCGGATACGACGATCGACACCCATAGGTCGAAACCGGCGGCAAGCAAGCCAAACAAGAATGATCCTCGAAAAATGATTTCCTCTGCCGCTCCCGTTACGGGAAGCATCCAAGTCCACTGATTCGAGTAACGGGCAAGCGGTGCGTCTGATCCGCGTCGCTGACTCCTCATGCTGAGATAGATCACCTGAGCGCCCCAAAGACCGGAAGCAACAACAACGCTGATCACAAGACTCGGAATATCCGTAGCAAAGAGATCCAGTCCAAAGGGACCTAGATTTAGAGTTGCCAGAACCACCGCAACGCTCGCGAAGCCGGTCGTGCAGAGATGATAGACTCCCGAGTGAAACTTCTGAAATTGGGCAGTTCTCCTAATATACAGAATGTAGGTCGTCCAAGCTATCCACCAGCCCAGGAGGACTGCAGTTCCTAAACCAAGTGAATCACTGCTGACCGCCTTCTCTAATTGCGACGCGTCGCTTCTCGGGGCTCTGTTTGTCGAAGGAAAACCATATAGGCCGACGTTTCGTGGAGCCCGTCCAGTCCGACTAACGCGTTAACTTCGTCATCGAAGAAGCCGCCGAGCGACAACGCGGAGAGCCCTAATGCGTTACCCGCCAATAGTGCATTCTGTGCAACGTGTCCAAGTTCCATGAACGCGAAGCGCACTCCCCGCTGGTCGTATTTCATGCGGTTTCGCCAGAAGGACGTGCTGAAAAGAAGCACTGTAGAGGCGGCACTTAGTTCGTCCGGCTGAGGGGAAGTCTGGGCTAGATCGGACGGCGTCGTGGCATTTACATATTCAAGTTCATGTCGATAAGGGTTGTAATGGTAAAGGCCTTGAGGCACTGCCCCAGCAATGGTTGCGACATACAAGTCTCTCGGGTAGAGCGCACCCGCGCTTGGAGCTGTCCTGCCGAACTTTTCCGGTGCGATCTCACCCGTACTACCGTCAGTTGCCCAGCACAGCCAACCAATCTGCTCAAGTGTTAGCACCTCCGAAAGCGAAAGGCGGCGAGGAGACCTTCTCTGTCGGAGCAATTGCGACAGAGAATCCTCCTGGGTGAAATCAGTCGCAGGGGGAAGCTTTACGGCGGGGTACTGCGGATACGGTTTGGTTGATCGTGAGGTGGTTTCTAGGGTGTGTTGATTAAGTCTGTTTTGATCCAGATCAAAATCGACGCCAGCGCGACACCGGCCCGATAGTTTCGTGCAAGCTTGTCAGACCGCATCGCGATCCCGCGCCACTGCTTCAACCGATTGAAACACCGCTCAACCACATTCCGCCCCCGATACCTCTGCTGCTGCTCTTCCCCGAACTCGATCGGACGGCCCGCCCGTTTACGTCGCTTCGCGATCTGATCACTGCGCTCGGGAATCGTCGCCGCGATCCCGCGCGCCCGCAGCCAGGCACGGTTCGCCCGCGAAGGATACCCCTTGTCGGCGAGCACTCGATCAGGACGAGAACGCGCACGACCCCGTTCTCGCGGCACCCGAATGTCGTCCAGCGTCGCAGCAAACATCGTGGTGTCATTCACGTTCCCCGCAGTCACCACCATCCCCAACGGGCGACCCTTCCCATCAGCAACGAGATGCACCTTCGTTGTCAGGCCGCCACGCGAGCGACCAATCGCATGATTCTCAGGCTCCACGAGCGGATTCTTGCAATTCGACAGATCCCTTTTTGATGCGAGGCAGCGTCGCACCATGCTGATGCACGCGCGCGATTGTCGAATCAATCGATACCACCCAGTCAATTGCCCCAAGCTGGTCAGCCTGCTTCTGCACCTCAGCGAGTAGCAACTCCCAGGTGCCGTCCTCTGCCCACCTGGTAAAGCGTTTGTATATCGTGTTCCACTTCCCGAACCGCTCCGGCACGTCCCGCCAAGGAGCCCCGGTTCGGTACTTCCACACCATTCCCTCAACCGCGAGCCGGTGATCCGACCACGGACGAGAACGTCCCGCAGGAACCGGCATCAATGGCTCGAACACAGCCCACACTTCATCAGAGATCTCTTGACGCACCACCATGCATTAAGTTTTGCCGAGAAACATCCCGAAGGACTTAATCAACACACCCTAGCAGCAGCAACACAGGATCGAACTGCAACATATGGCAGCGGGAGCCGCACTCAGTTCTTTATGAGCGCCGACTTCGAACGATTCAATGGACATTTCGTTCATGCTTGGGGTTTGCATTTTCGTTTCCTCCTTTCTGTGTGGTGTTTGGCTGCATCGTCATCGATACGGCACGTTTTTGCTCGTTCGGTCCGCAACGTGGGTGGACCGAACTAAACTTTGGAGTCATTGCCGGGGCCTCTCGCATATCGGGTCAGCGGAATTTTCGGCCCTCGTCTCTTCGATAGAGGACGACTGCGCTGATGAGGCCAGCGACAGTCCAGCCTGCGAGTACGAGAAAGTTCGATCCGTTCAGGGTCGATCCACTGAGATAGTTGGCGGTCAGGCTTCCTGCCGCACCCGATGGGAGGAAACTGGAAACGATCTCGATCCACTGAGGCATGGGAAAGCCGCTGATTCCACCGAGAAGGATCATGCTGAATGCTACGGTGAGGCTTACTGCCAGGGCCGTTTTCTTCGAGAGAACAAACCCAAGGGCGAGACCGATGAGCGTAATAGGTATCGCTAAGCACAGCGAGAAGCCGATAATTGCAACGAAGTCAGTCCAACTTGGTGCCGCGGCGCTGACGAGCGTTCCGATACCGAAAGTGACCATCGCGCTGATAAGGCCACAGGCGATGGGGCGGCAATCCACGCGATTATACGTGGGGCTGCGCCGATGGGGAGAGTTCGCGAAAATGCGTAGAAGTCACTGTCCCGTGCTTCAGGGATGCCATTGGCGGGAAAGTTGAGACAGACCATGAGGATGCCTACGAGGCTGAGATATCCCAGCAGGGATATCGCCTCGGCAGGGTCGGTCCGGATATTTGTTGGTGACACGAAGAAGAACGCCAACATGATGAGAGGGTATGCCATATTTAGGAGGACGGCTGCTGGCTCTCGCAGCCACATCCCCAACTCATATCGCGTCCACTCCCACGCAAGTCGACTGTTGGGCCTCATTAATATGGAAGCCGAATCGGGACTAAGGTGCTGTGCGGTCATGATTGCTCCTTTGCCGAAAGCTGTGTGAAAGCCTCTTCGAGACTGGGCTTATGTATGTCTACATCGGAGTAGTCGACTCCTGCTAAGGACAGTGCTTTCATCGCCGTGCTGGCATCCCGAACAGTCAAAGCGACGACGTCGCCTTCTCGTCGGGCCTCGATCACTCCAGGAAGTGTCAGTGCGCGATCATCAAGGGTGGTGACTCTCACGACGGTGGATGCCGTATGTTCAAGGATTCCGTTCGTCGAGTCGTCAGCCACGACACGCCCTTGCCTAATCATTACGATCCTGTCGGAAAGCTCCTGCACCTCTTCGAGGTAGTGGCTTGTGAGTAAGATGCTCACACCACTTTGCGAACGCTCTCTAACTACGGCCCAGAGATGGTTGCGCGCCACCACATCTAGTCCTGTGGAAGGCTCATCGAGCAGCACAAGGCGAGGCCGTCCAACAAAGGCAAGCGCTACGGACAAAAGGCGTTGCTGCCCCCGGAGAGGCCACCAATGCGTTTGTTTGCCAGGGTTGCGATCCCAAACGCATTCAAGAGTTCCTCAGGAGGCTCGTGATCAACGAAGTGGTTGGCGATGAACTGGACAAGCTGCAAGACTGTCATGCTCTTTACAAGGCCAGAATGTTGCGGCGTCACTCCGAGACGGACTCGCGCTTTGGGGTCGCGAGGGTCGCAACCAAACAACTCGACCGTACCGGAACTTGGCACGCGCAAACCGGAAATGAGGCTGAGCATCGTCGTTTTCCCAGATCCGTTCGGGCCAAGCAATCCGACTGTGCCACCGGCAGTGATTGAAAGGTCAACGTCGGAAAGGGCCCTGACCGCACCAAAGTCTCGTCCAGCACCGCTCAATCTCACCGGGATATCAAATTCTAGAGTCATGTCAACCGCTCCTCACTCCGTCGTGTGGATCACTCTACGGTATAGAGTCCTCTACTTACAAGGCTTCGTGTCAGGTCCCACAGGACAGGTGTCCCGTAGGGCCAGGTCGGGGATAATTAGGCGATATGTTCAGGTTTGTCTCTTTGAGGCCTGCTCTGGGGCTTCGAGCCCAGGCGCTCACTGCTCCGCTTGTGGACTCCGGGAGCGCTCAGAGGTCGTTCGCTTCGTTTCTAGATCCCCTGAGTAGGTGCGGATGACCTGGGCAGCTCGCCTCAGAGGCACTGCAGGGCCGTGAGTGTGTCCAAGAAACTTCTCTGAACTGAACGTGTTGCGCATCGAAGATCTAGACTACGTCGGAGAGTCGACGGTGCGCTTCAGTGTCTATCTCTCGCAAGACACCGATAGTGATACCGAGGATGACCGTAGCGCAGTGCCTTTTCAGGTTGCTTACGCGGTATCGATCCATAGATCCCAGGGCTTGGAGTATGACTCGGTCAAGGTCGTTGTCACCGATGCAAATGAGGATGATATCTCGCATGGCATCTTCTACACGGCGATCACGCGCGCCCGTGAGGCACTGAAGATCTACTGGACACCCGAGACACAGAGAAAGGTCATGAGTCAGCTTGACCCGAAGCGGAACGGCAGGGATGTCGGCCTCGTGAAGGCACGGCGCGGACTCAAACGAGTGGTGTGAATGAGAACCGTGTCGTGCGACGACGCTCTCCCACTTGTGAGTACTGTGACGCAGGGCGCATTATGACACCGAATCAGGTGGGCAAACATGTCGCGATACGCCTTGACTGCCCGAGCACGGCCCTCAGCTCGTGTGGGTGCCGTTCGGAGACGACTGTGTCGCCCCGCCGCGTCATCACACCGCGTGACCGTTGACTCCTCCGGTCTGATAAAAGTCTCCGGTGCTGAGGGCAGCACGGGTGGCAACCCGATGAATGTCGGAGGGTGCCCCTATGTTGTTTGTCAAGCGGCGAGGGCGGTTTCTGATTGGGTTCGTGGCTGGTAGAGGCTGCCGGTTCTGATCATTGCGTGGAGGACGTCGCAGCGGCGCCTCGCCAGTGCGATGAGTGCTTGGTTATGGCGTTTGCCTTGCGCGATCTTCCGGTCGTAGTACCTGAGTTGACCGGTTTAGTGACCACCACCCATGACAGTCAGACCCTTCAGTAGCAATGCAACTTCGTCAGTGATAGCCGCGGGAATTTTGTGCTCGATGCCCTCAACCACGATCACCGCGTCTTTCACCGGAGCCAACACCTTTACGAACCGCTTAATCGAGACCCCGGTGACTTCCTGGATATGCCGCGATACCGCGATTGCACAAAACACGACCGTGAGATGCGCCTCGATCTTTTCCCGCTGTCGATGAAAAATTGGGCGAGCCCCTAGATCAGTCTTCGCCATCCGAAACGACGCTTCCACGTTGAAGAGCTGATGATACGCATCAATTACTGTCGTTGCTGAGGCTGTCAATATCGGCAGATTTGTCACATACCCCTTCACCCCGGCTCGCTGCTTCGCTGATTCCACGAGCGCCTCATCAATACTCTTCTTGGCATCCGTGATCTTCAAGAATCGGCCCTTCTTTACGGCACTCGTCCCCGCAACCACGTTGCGGGCCTTCTCGACTTGCTTCTCAATGTTGCGCAGATCGAGACGGGCACGCTTCTCGCGATACTGGTACACCACCCGACGTTGTCTGCGGGTCTCACCTCGACCAAACCACTGCTGCGATTCAAAGATTTGACCATCGTTCAGGATCCCGCCATCGTTCTGGAATTCGGCAATATCGTATGGAGTTTTCGCGATCCTCGACCCTACAATGAATGAGTAGCCGGCGTCCTCTAACGCGAGGAGGTTCGCGGCAGAAAGCATGCCCGCATCACACGCCACACTTACTGCCACGTCGGGGTGCTGTGCTCTGAACGCGTCAAGCACCGGCACCAGGGTGAGCGTCTCTGCTTTGTTCCCTCGAAGGAGTGCAATTGCAGGGGGAACCCCCGCTCATCAACGAGAAGACCAACCACAATTTGGGGTTCCAACCGGCGTTCTTTGGAGAGCCCCGGGATACGGTAGTCGTCTTCTTGTTCAACCTGGAAGAACAATGTCGTAACGTCATACAACACGAGGGTGAGTTGCTTGGTGCCACGAAACTCGACACACGCCTTCGAGAACTGGTCACGATAGTTCTCATCGGCAGCACGATTGAGGGAACGGTGAATGCCTGTGTTCGAAGGCGGGGTGAGCCCGAGTTCGTCAAGGATTCGGATGGTGTCGAGCTTTGAGGCGGGTTCGATGATGCGTGCGATCACCAGGTCACGGAACACGGCGTCATCGACGGCGGAAGCGAACCCGAGCTGCGCATATACGCCCGCGAGGGTGTCGTAGAGCAGTCGCGAGTATGCGCGTGCCAGCAGCGCAGTCGACGCGGGAGACGGGCAAGACCGAAGTCGAACTCACCTTGCCCGGCATCGCGCTCACGTTCACGGATGCGTTGTCTCGCGATATCGGTCAGGAGTGCCAAGTCGGTGTCAGTGTGCGCGGACCCGATGTGATCGATTCCGGTGACCTGTCGCCCCGTTTTGGTGACGATCTGAACCGCGGTCGCACCAGATTTCGTCTGAACTTTCCGAACGAATACTGACATGCGTTCAGCCTACATAGGGGCACGTTAGTAACCACATTCTCCGCAGAGACCCGCATAAAATCAACGTTCTCGCGTTCAAATCCCACAAAACCACCCCAAAGCGGTCAACTCAGGTGTCGGAGGGTGCCCCTATGTTGTTTGTCAAGCGGCGAGGGCGGTTTCTGATTGGGTTCGTGGCTGGTAGAGGCTGCCGGTTCTGATCATTGCGTGGAGGACGTCGCAGCGGCGCCTCGCCAGTGCGATGAGTGCTTGGTTATGGCGTTTGCCTTGCGCGATCTTCCGGTCGTAGTAGGCCCGTGATTCGGGATCTCGGAGCGCTGCAAACGCGGAAAGAAACATTGCACGTTTCAGGACCTTGTTGCCGCGCTTTGAGGGGTGTTCGCCGCGGATCGAGGTGCCGGATCGGCGGGTGACGGGCGCGAGCCCGGCGTAAGACGCGAGGTGCCCGGCCGTGGGGAAATGTTTCCCGACGATCTCGGTGAGGAGTCTGGCTGCGGTCCTGACGCCGACTCCCGGCATACTCGTCAGGACCGGGTGAAGAGGGTGCGCTTCCACGATCTTCTCAACCTCGGACGCGATATCGGTGCGTTGCTGGCGGAGTTCGCTGAGTTGCTTCGCGAGCCGTGGCAGCACGATACTCGCGGCGTTCGTGCCGGTGACCGTCACGGTCTGTTGATCGAGGGCGTCGAAGATCTCCTGCGCCCATGCCCCGCCCTTGCGCGGGGCACGCTTGAGGAGCCTGGCCGCGACGCGCTTCTGCCCGGCTCGGCGCAACTCACCCGGTGATGGGTAACGCTGCAGCACATCGAGGATCGCGGGATGATCCAGACGCGGCCCGAGTACCCGTTCCAGGGTGGGATGGATCTGGGTGAGGAGACCTCGAACGCGGTTGGAGACTTGCGTGATTTGCGCGGCAAGATCATCATCGAAGCCACACAGCATCGAGAGTTCCGCGATCTGCTCATCGGCGACTTTGATCGATCGCAGAGTTGAGGGCATCGTGCGGGCGGTCTCCGCGATGATGAACGCGTCCCGTGCGTCGGTCTTCGCTTCACCGGGGTGGAGGTCAGCGACGCGGCGCATCGTGAGGCCGGGGAGATACCCGACGAGCACACCATGCGCTTGCGCGACGGCGACGGGGAGCGCCCCGATCGTGGCGGGCTGGTCAACGACCAGCAGAGCGGGGCCGTGCTCAGCGAGTTGATCTAGCACCGATATGATCTTGGCTTCGGTGTTCGGGAGCGGCTTGTCGTAGAGCTTCTTCCCGTCGCGGGTGAGCGCGACCGCGTGATGCTCGCTCTTGCCGACATCGAGGCCGATGAAGACCGCGACGTCGTCGTAGTGCTCAATGCTGTTCAAGGGGTGTTCCTCCGTCCTGCTTGTATGTGTTCGGCAGTCAGGTGGCGGTAGGCGTCGGCATCCACGTTACGAACGACCCTGCCCCGATATGCGCGGCTGTGGTCTTGCCCCTATCAGCGATCACCGACCGCCAGACCGGAGGTCGGTGACAACACCCCCCAGATCATTGGTACGACAGGGGGCAACAATCATGCCGGCCCCGGCTGGCTGCCTCACTCCTCATCCTCGCGGATCAGGAGCTACGAACAAAGTAACGGGTGGGTACCATGAGACTCACTGGCCGAAGCAAGGAGAAAAGTGATGACGTCAAGCGTTTATCAGTATCCTGTCGCGATCTCGCGACGTGGTGAGGGTGAGGCGTCCGAGCGGCAGATTAGGCGCGCGGTCAAGTGGCTACTTGAACAATCAGGCCGATCTATCGTAGTGGTGACGCCACAGAAGCGCTTCGATAGCGACAGTCTTCAGCGATTGGTGGCCGCTCCCGGAGTGCTGCACCTCAGTTGGCGCGGACTTTCGACAGGATCACTTTCAGGACGCCGTGTGCTACACGCTTGGCCAGATCGCAAGCACCTGAACGAGCTGTGGGATGTTGACGCAGATGCACTTGTAGTCATCGAACTGAGTGAGAACGAGACAGCCGAGTGGATTGAGGACGCCAAGCCAGTTCATCTCCTTCAGAACGAGACCCTCCAGCGCGCTACCTCAGCAGAGGAAGACTCTGTGGAAGCTCGTGCGCTGCTACCGAATGGTGTTGAGGAAATTCTGGAGAACATCGCGAGCTGGGCGGCAGGCTACTCAACAGGTCTGAAATGGAACGAGGAAGACAAACTCAAAGCGGACATGATGAACAGGCCAGAACGATGGGCATCGATAACTATTGAGCAGGTGCGCGTTAAGTGCCGAGCGCTCGGTATGCGTCCGGATGACATCGACACGATTGCTGGGTTTGTTCAACGACGGAAAGAAGGGCGACGCTTCAACGTGCGGAGTTCATATCGGACCTTCCACTTCGGATAGGGACGCGTCATGACTGAAAGTCAAAAGCCGTCGCGATATCAAGAAATCAGCTCCCAAGCCCAGCAAATGCTGTCCCTTGGAGAGTCTGGTAGGTACGAGTTCAAGAGCAGCATCGACGCGGTGACTGTGAAGCTACTCGCCGCTTTGGCGAACTGGGTTGCTCTGGATCCAGAACGAGAGGTCGCCCATTTGCTGGTGGGCATCAAAGAGATTGAGGATGTGGCGACGGGCCTTGTCTGCGGCGAACCGTGCGGACTGCCGAGAGGGCTCGACAAGGCGGTGGCTCGCATCCAGGATCTCGCGAGCAAGACTCGCCCGGTACCGGTGGACGCCTTCATCGTCGAGGAGAATGTCTCGGGTGAAATGCCTTTTGTGCGGGTCGAACTGCGGCCGACTATGGCCCCCCACTTCGACGATGAAGGTCGACGCCAGACCCGCCAAGGGCGGTCCACCAGGGCGCTTACTGATGACGAGTTGTTGCGTGTTTACCTCGACCGAGAGGCCGGGAGCTTCGCTGCCCGGTTCCGGCAGACCAGCGATGAGCTTCGTTCCGCCGTAGGGGCGATTGGCGACCAGGTGGATGACGTGGCCGCGGCGATCGAAGACAACATCGCCGAGCCGATCCGAAGTTTGACTCTGACAGCAGAGTCGGCCGCTGACGCAGCTAGGTCAGCGGAGTCCTCTGCGGACTCTGCCAGCGCTTCTGCGATGAGTGCCGAATGGGAGGTCAGCCACGTCAATCAACTTGTTAAGGGTCTCCAACTTGCCGTTGAGGATATCCGCGACCAGACGTCAGAAGGCCATGCGTTTCATCTCGCCACTCTTCGCCGCAAAGTGTGGTGGAACTTCACGGTAGACACATATATGCACAATTCAAAGCTGGCCGATCAGCTCGAGCAGCGGCTTCGAGCGCTCCTCACCAGAGAAATTTCAATCGATGCAGTGCACAGTAGCTGGGAGAGAGGGCTGTGGGAAGACGTGCTCAAGGCTCGCACTACCGAAGGTCGGCAGAGCGGAACCCAGAAGTGGTGGCGCGCGATGTTGCAAACGCTCGAGGAGTGGATCGGTAGCCCGTCATATGCCGCCCCAGAGTTGCCTGACCTGCGCTCAGCACTCAAAGCGGACCTAGACCACGAGCTTGACGACCCTGAGAGCGTGACTCGAAGATTTGAAGATCTCGTAAGGGACTGATTACCTTGGGGGACTCGACACAGAGAATCTATGCCACTTCTTGGAAGTCGCCGCAAGCGCAAATCTTCCCAAAGCGTTGCAACTGAAACTTCCACCTATGAGGCGCACCTCATAGGTAGGCGTCGGAATTACCGATGTGGTCTAAGGCTCACGACTCCCCGGCGAGACCCCGGACGACTATCAACAGCCGGGACCAAACCGGGACCAGAACCATGCATTCCATGCCTTGCAGGAGGTGATTCGGACTTCAAAATCTGTCTAAACTTCCGCGAAACCAACGAAAATTCAGTTCCGGAGTACCTGGGGGTTAAATGGGTTAGCCCATCCTGGTTGGCCCGAACAACTGAATATCTATGCCACGGGCTGTGGCGCAGCTTGGTAGCGCACCTGACTGGGGGTCAAGTGGTCGCAGGTTCAAATCCTGCCAGCCCGACAGAAGAACACAGATGAGGTACTAATTCTCACTTGGGCTTCGCTGTTTCTGTGGTGGGTGCCCTGCTCGAGATCCATTTTCGAGAGCCTGTTTAGAACAGTTTACACTTTTCTTATGTAAAGTCTTCAAGAAAAGGCTTATTGAGATGGGTATTTATATTGAAAGGTATGAGCGTATTGGGACGCTCTGGGGTGTCCCTGAAGATATGGGTATTGACATCGCTCATCTTGAATCGTGGCGAGAAAAATTCGGTGACATCCCCGAGGCGCTTTTGGTTTACTACTCTACTTTCGGCACCCATCGAGAGCTCAATGAAACTCAAGACGCGCTGATTTTACCTGACAGTATTCCTTTCGGTTATCACAAGATGAAAGATGTCCCGGACACCGATCACCTGGTTTTCTACGTGGAGAACCAGTGGGCGTTGGGTTGGGGAATCGCGCCCGACCAGACGTCCGAGGTCGACCCGATCGTGGAGATATCCGAAGATGCTCAGGCCTGGTCGTCCACTGGCGAGACGGTGAGCGAGTTCCTCCTTGCGCAGGCGTACATGCAGCGAGTGATGAGTTTCGAATACACCACTGAAGAATTCTGGGATATCAGTGAAGATTTCCTCTCGCAACTCGAATCAAAGGTGCCGCTTGCACTGACCTCGAATCTCTATGAGGGTGTAAGTTTTTTTGGCGACGAGACTCAACTCGCGCTGGTCAGTGGCAGCATCGATAAGCGTCTTGTGTGGTTCGGATCAGACGACGAGGAAAACTTCAATGACCTGCGGGAATGGTCAAAACAGCATGGCCGGTGACGAGTTCTCAGGAAGCAGCCTCCACTCCGGACAACGGGGCCGCGACGCTGTCCGTGACAAGCGCCTTGGTTCACCATGGCTTGAGTGACGCGATCCCTTATTGATGCAGACACACTCAGGCACTATCGATTTGGCTCAATCGTTCAAGGCCAGATCGTTTGCCTCGATGTCGCAGTATGACATCATCTGCTTTGAGGTAACGTCCCACGGTGCTGGGAGCTACGCCCAACATGGCGCTCAGCTCTGCCAGAGTACTGCCGTCAAAGTAGAGCTTTCGGGCAAGTTCCATTTGCCTTGAGTCGAGTCCAGCTTGTTGGCGAGTCGATCCTGCTTTTCGGAGATGGCGCATGACCGTCTGACGGTGGAGCCCGACCGCAGCAGCGACCTGCCGGGTGTTCGATCCAGCGTTGTAGAGGGCAACCATGTCCGCCGCCACTTCTGGTGTGACCGAGTTTCGAACTGTCTCAACTGACTCAATAATGAGGTCTCTCGAGTCCGAAATTGCGGTGTTGTGGCGTCCTGATCTTGTCAGCGAGAACCGCTGTTTGCCTTGAGAAATCAACGTTCTCAGGGCGTGGGACGAGTTTCGAACATCATCCAGGCCGGGGCACCCAATGTTCGACGTTCGAACCCGCGACCTAGTGAACGAGGTCGAGGGCTTGTCGTCAGCTCCGTTCGCAGTTTGGCGTTCGCTCCAGACCTGTGCTTCCTGCTGGATGTCCTCATGGCGTCGGGCCTGAGCATGGGCGACCAGTGCTTTTTATCGCGGGTGCGGGTACCGGCAAGTCGATGACATTCGGTGAGGACGTGCTTGATGGTCTTGGGGTGCGTCTGTTGACGATGGATCGGCCGGGGATGGGCGGATCCACGCATGCTGAGGGACGCACTGTAGCCTCGACGGCTGCTGACTATCGGGCGTTCGTCGATGGGGTGCTCGGTGAGTCGGGCGCGAGGATTCCTGTGGTTGCCAACTCGCAGGGAGCGGTGTTCGGCCGCGCAATGGCATGCCTGTGCATGACACGGTCCTTGATACTGGTCTCACCCGCGGACGAGATCTCATACCCATCAAGTCTTTCCCCGAATGAATTCAACGTTCTCGCGTTCACAGCCCGTAAAAACACCTCAGAGCAGTCAACTCAGGAGGTAATCTGGGCGGTGTTGTGAACCACATTTAACGAGGTCAGGGTGAGTGGATGAGGAAGTCATCAATAAGCGGACTCTGGTGATGCACAGCACTCATCAAGACCAGTATGTCGGGTCGGGCAGTGACCTGGTGTTCTACGACCAGCCCTATGACACCGAGCAGTTGTCGAGCATCACCAACGTGCGCCTGTGGGCCCCAATCGGCAGCCCTATCGACCGCCTCCCGAAGATCATCACAGCGATGACGGGGCTCAAAGCCCTCCGGCTCGTGTCGGGGTGGGTCCTTCCCAGCGTCATCACGCAACTGCGGCAAGGCGATCTCCCCGAAAGCTTAGAAGAACTCTCCGTGAACATCAGCGAGCGGACCCTGGTGTGGCCAGACGTAGTGGTGCCGAAGCTGCAGACCCTCTACGTCGGCGAACCCTTCCGATTCAAGAACGAGAACTTCCCCGAACTCCGGGCGCTCTCCCTCTATCCGCAAAGGTCTCTGAACAATGTGCGACAGGCACTCGAGCTGCCACTGGAAGAACTGAATCTGTTAAATGTGCCCATCGGCGAGGAGGTCTTCCGCCTTCTCGAGCCGGCCGGACTTCGTCGACTCGGACTGCTTGGTGGGCGAACACTCACGTCGGTCACGGGGATCGGCGTGCTCCCGCAACTTGAATCACTGAGGTGGAAAAACCTCTCCGCCCTGGGCGACATCTCCGAACTGGCTGCTCTCCATCAACTCGAGATCCTGGACATTCAGTACTGCAAGAAGATTACCGGCATCACTGCCCTTAATGACCTTCCCCGGCTACGCGAAGTCACCCTTGTCGGGTGCGGGAACATCGGCCTCAACAGAATCGAAGCCAAATTGTCGACACTGGAACGGGCCGACACGGGCGCGACCACGTGACCGTCTCACGGTGCATCCGAACGGCAGAGGCGGCATCTCGGGTGCTTGCACCAGCTTCATAGAGATCAACCATGCTGACCACGTCATCTGGGGTGACCGCGTTTCGAACTGCCTCAACAACTGACCCTCACGAGTCCAAAATCACGGTATTCTGCCTATCCACCCGCGCCATGAGAAACCCCGCTCTAGCCCGTGAAATCAAGGCTTTCAAGGCACGGGACGAGATTCGAACATCATCCAGGCCCGGGCACTTTATTTGCAAAGTACGGCAGGCTCTTCGTGCAGCGCGCCAGCACGCAGGCGCGCCCTGCTAGCGTAACTGCGCTTCATTGCCGAGAGTGCGGTTCAGCCGCGAAAGTGCAGTTCCTTACCGCAACCTCGGCGATGAAATGCAACCTCGGCAGGGGGATTCGGCCTCGCTCTTACCGAGCCTGCACTTCACCTTCGAGCCCGCGGTTCCTGACGGCAAGCTCGACGGTGAAAGGTACGTTCGCTGAAGACCCGCGGCTACACCCTCGCTTGCGATGAGCCAATAGAGCGCACTCTCGTGAGGGCCAGCAGAACGTTGGCACGTCTCCCTGCCCGTAAGCCAAGGATCGAGGATCCAGAAGCGTGACAGCTTGAGACGAAGTCAGGGATCACTCCTCCTCGAGGATCACGACCTCTTCGTCGCGATCCCGGCGGCGCCTGGCGAGCAGGAAAAGCACCCCCAGTACCACGAGCACGACGGCAATGAGCGCCAGCGCTATCGGCAGCATCGCCCCGGTAATCGCGAGCGGAGTGCCCGGCTGCTGCGCACCGCTGAGCCGCACGCTGACACCAAAATCGAGCATGGTCGACGCCTCGTGCATCGCACGCGAACTCTCCGTTTCGGCGCCCATCACTACCCCCACGGTCACCGGAAGTTCACTCCCCCGCGGCACGGCGACCTCCGCGATCGCGACGGCCGTGTCACGAGCAAGATCCGCGTAGCGTGAGGTTCCGGTCACCCCTGCGACGTCCCAAAACACCAGCACGTCGTCGGGAAGTTCAAGGTTCTGCGCGCGTTCGGGCACCGTCACCCGTGGCGTCAGCACAATCTGCGCGGCGGCCTCCGACGGGCCCGAGTTGACCACAACCAGCGTGTGTTCGATGCGGTCGCCCGGGCTCATGACCCGGTCCCCCACGAAGGTCGCTTCCGCCGTCACATAAGGGCGCCCCGTCCAATCGAGGTGCAACGCATCATCTCCCCAGTGCGCTTCGATGGTTGCGGGGCCGTCGCGCTGGGGATCAAGCGCGGACACCCGTTCGGAGCCGGAGCGGATCCCGGGCTGAGCGCCTGGCTGTTCCACGCGCCCCACCTCCGAGGCCGCGATGTTGGACGTATCGGCCAGGATCGGCAGCGCTCCGGCCGCCGCGAGCGCCACCGCTCCGAGCAGCAAGACCACCAGGGTGAGTGCCCACGCGACGAGGCGCGCCTGCCGGGAGATCCCACCCGTGGCAGCGAGCACCACCGTCCGCGGATCTTGGCTCCTCGTGTGCACATTCGTTGGCATGTTCAGTCCTCTGTTCTCTGACCGACGGGCTCGTCGAGGGTCGAAGGATCGACGGCAAGGTGTCCGTGCGCTGGCCCCGCAGCCTGCGCCTCTGAGCTGGCAATCGCGTGGGCGAGCTCCCGCTCGCGCAGTTCCAGTTCGCGCTCACGCAACTGCAACTCTCTGGCAAACAACTCGCTATCGCGCCCGGATCCTGAGGCACCAGATCCTGCGACGCCCGACGCCTGTGCAGCTTGTCCAGGCTGCGGCGAGCGCCTCGGTGCCGTAATGACGGTGGTGCGTGGTTTACGCGTTGCGCCCCACCCGGCAGCCACCAACAGAACCACGACCACAGCGCCGAGCGCGAGCATCTGGTTCTCGCCCACCCACTGCCGCGCCCAGCCGAGTTTGGGTACACCGTACATAAACACGCCCCGCAGCTGCGCAGGCGAAACGGGATCGTCGACGGCGCTGTTGGCATCGCCCTGGGTGATGAGTCGGCAACGCGTCTGATCGTCAAAGTCGCCGATGGTCTTCGCAACCACGCGGTGCGTGATCAGCGTCGGATCGTTAGGCTCCGGAAAATACGTGACGATACTGCCGACCGAAACAGTGTCACAAACCTCGGTCTCCTGGACCCCCTTGACCACGACAACGTCGCCGGGTGAGAAGGTCGGTTCCATCGAACCCGAGAGCACCGTCAGAGAATCGCCGCCCATGAGCCTGGGCACGACAACCAACGCGAGCAGCACTGCAACAACGACGATCGCAAATGCCGCCCCGACGGCGCGCCCGATGATCTGCCAGGGTGAGTCCGCCCAGTGACTCACGCTGCGAGCGCGTGAGCGCGCCCTGCTGCGGCGCGGCTGTCGCTCACTACTCATATTTCTTGCGCTCTCTGTGCACTGGGGTTTCAACTCGCTGGCTTGGTCAACCGGCGGGGCTCGCTCACCCGGCGGGGGCTCGTGGGAGGGGGTACCGTTAGGGGACGGTACCCCCGGGGTGATACCGCGACAAGCGCGACATCATCTTCTGGGGTCTTGAGGGGGGTTGCCCCAGAAGTCTGAGTAAACGGTTGCGCCGGCAGGTGTGTCATACACAACACTTGGAGTGCTTGATTTCGACTCGCCTGCGGCTCGCTCAATCGGCGGACGCTAACGCCTGACGGCGGGCATCGTCACCTACCGGCGCGACCGTCCTACTTGAACTGCTTGCCGGTGTCACGCACCTGCGAGAGCGAAACCTTCATTTCCGACAGCACATCAGCTGCGGTGACATCGGTGCGCTCGGTCACGGTGACGTCGCCAGGCTTGTAGCCGAAGTCGCCGTTCGCGTACTCCTCATCGGTCTTCTGGTAGAAGGATGCGTAGATGACGACGTTGAGCTGCTCGTTGATCGTCGGCATGCCAAAAACAGCCTTCTGAGCTTCGACTCCGCCGACTGCCGGAGCGTCGCCGAGGACGCCGTGGGTGTGATCCTCGAGGCCCGCAGCCTGTCCGTCGGCCGTGGCCGAGAGGTAGAGCAGCGGCGCATCGGCGACCTCGGGCAGCTTCGTCTCGGTGACGAGCAACTTGTTGCCGTAGTAGATCTCGTAGCTGTAGTTCATGCCCGTGATCGCGGAGGAGAGCTTGTCGAGGCCGTCGATACCGACGCGTGCGACAAGGTTGTCACCGTCGAGTGTCACGTCCGCCTCGAACGACGCCGCAAGCTTGTCACCGGGGCGATCCGCCAGGTGTTCACGTCGGTGATCTGGTGACCCTTCTGCGAACCATCGGTGTTGCCAACGGTCTCGGTCGCGTCGGCGCGGTCGCCGGAAACGTCCCAGAACGTGGTGTCGTTCTTCGTCGTGATGTTCAGGTCACCGGCGGTGATCGTTCCGCCCGAGAATACGTCGTTTGCCGACCATAGCGCGAAGGTCGAGCCGCCGGCCAACAGTGCGGCCGCACCAGCAGCAACCCAGATCAGCCCCTTGCGGCGGCGCTTCTCTTCGGTGACGACCACGATCTGATCGTTGTCAAGGTGTTCCATTTTTCTCCTCATTCATGTTGGTGATGGTCGGGGTCAGTGTGAGCACAACATCGGGCTCCCCGGACGGATCCGGGTAAATATCGGCGGACCACTCGCTGTGCGCGCGCGCCTCGCTGAGATCTTCAGCGGTGGCCTCGGCGAGCGCCTTGTTGCGGTAGACGCCCAGGCGCTCAAGCGCGGGCGGATAGCCGACGGCAACGTGCCAGGCATCCGTCGCACCGTTCTGGCTGCCGTCTTCTGCGGTGGCGAGAGCCTGCACAGAGTTGACGTAGCGGCCGTCAGGCACACTGTTCCAGTTCAGGGCGACGCACCATTCCTGCTCGGTTTCTTGGCCGTCGAGGGCGGCACCGGGCTCCTGCAGCACCGCGTCTTCGGCGCCAAAGAGGTAAACATTCTTGGGTGTTTCGCCCTCGCCAAGCTCCGGTGTCGCCGGGACCGCTGAGCAGTCGCCACCCGCGGCGGCGCGATACACCTTGAGCGTGGATCGTTCCAGCACCGTGTCGGGCTGAGCGATCCCGTTACTCAGATCGTGCGACCCGTCCTGAGTGCGTTGCTCCGTCACCGCAACGTCGTAGTTCAGCCCGGTGATGCCGAGCGCCGTCCCGCTCGCAGTAAATCGCCAAATCACGGGTTCAGCATCGATCGCCGTCTGCTCAAGCACCTCGATCACTTTCGAACCGGGCAGGGTGACTGACACCGCCGCGCCGTTCTGGGAGATCTGTCGGCTTGACTCATCCTTGGCGACCGCGGCAGAAAACCGGACAACCCCGAGCTTGAAACTGGGCACCGCGACGTCGGTGCGCGCACTCCACAGGGCGCTCGCAACGACGGCGATCCCGGTGAGCGCAGCGACCGCGCCCGTGATCATCACGAGTCTGGTCGAGCGTTTCATCACGCATCACCCGCTTCGGTAAATCCCGGGCCCTCGCGCACCTGCTCAAGACTGATGTTGACGCCGCCCATGACCCACTGGCGCAGATCGAGCATCGGCTCAGCATCGGTCCAGCGGTAGTCGGCGGTTACCTTAACGGTCACCACCACCTGCCACTGTGCGGTGACACCATCGTTGCTGCTCACGAGGCCGCGCACATCCACAGTTTCTCCCAGCTCGGCTTCGCCGGCCTCGGGTGCTGCCTGCTCACCCGCCTGGTTTTCAACGCGGTAGCTCGCCGCGATCACACCATCGGCGATGTCCTTGTCCGCACCGGATCCTGCGCTGACGAGAAGTTTGGCGTTCAGGTTGTCACCGCGCAGGGTGGTGGTGATCGGGATCCGGATCTCGATGACATCTCCCGGCATCGTCACGAAACCGTCAGTGCCGTCCGCCAGGGCGCCCGAGGCAGGCTGCGTAACTCCGGGCGTGATCTGGGTCCAGGATCCTTCGCCATAGACGAGGTTGAGGTCGCCCGCGGTGACACGGCCGCCCACGAACGAGGTATTCGCCCCCACAGCGCCGCAGCGAGCGTGGCCGCCGAGAGCACGCCCACACCGGCGAGGATGGAACTCGCGATCAGCTTGTTGCGGTAACTCATACGGCGCAGCGGGTTCGCGGGGACCTGCCGCCGCCTCCGCTCCCGCATCAGGGACCCTCCACGGTCGTATCAACCGGGATCAGCACGCTGCACGCCGAAAGCATCACACTCTCCCCCACCGGCAGCGTTGGGACCACACCGATGATGCCGCCTTCGCCGAGACGTGTGTCACTGTCGGTGACGGTGACGTCGCTGAGGATCGTCTCCCACGCATCACGCGAGGTATTGGTGACGGTGTACACGAAGCAGACTGGCTGCGCGTCGGTTAGGCGTTCACCCTTCAGTGCTTCCGTTCCCGTCGCCATAATGCTTTCCGGGGACGAGGAATCTGAGACGCTCACGAAGGCGCGCTTCGTGATGGAGATCGACGGGTCCACCGAGAACAGCCGCACGAGGAGCGAGTCAACCACGAGTCCGTCGTAGTTCGTGTCCGTGGAGCTCACCGTGTGCGCAAACACTGCCGGAGTGTTCGCCTCCACCTCTGAGGCTTCGGCGGTCACACGAACCTTGTTCGACTGCGTTTCCCCGGCTTTCACGACAGGGCTGTTCGTCGACAGCGAGACCTTATTGGTGACGGTGGCTTCGTCGCCGGTGGCTTCGAAGTTCAGATCCGCCGTGGGATCCGGAGCGCCCGCGGTGATCTTGAACCGGTAGTCCTTACCGCTCGGCTCACCGGCCACCAGGGTGAACGATTTCGGGCTCAACCGCACCGGGTTGTGGAAGGTCACGGAGGGGTCAACGCTTGCCGCAGGATCACGGTTCGTCAATCCGCCGGTGCTGCGCACCTTCTCAGCGGCGATCCCCAGCTGAACGGTCGCGGAATCATCGACACGGGCGATCACCGTAAACTCACGGTTCGCGCTGCCTGGCACCGGTTCCGCCGAAATGTTGCGCGGGTTCAGCCGGTCCGCATCAATCGTCTCGGCGACAGCAGCCGCGCTGATATCGACCGCCGGGAGCACCGACTCTGGCCGCAAGGGCACCGACGAGGTCACCGTGTAGTGCAGGTCCCTGGCGAGGGTCGGGTCGTTCTGATCCTGAGCCTGGTTGATCGTGATCTCGGGCCTGCAACTGCCGCTGATGCCGACGATGCGCGAGTACTGTGACGACTGCCCCGACTCCGAGGCGATCGTCTGCACACGGATGTACCCCTTCGCGGCACCCGTCTGCGCGTCAACGATCGTCGCCTTGTCGCTCTGACCGACAACGGTGGAGGGGAAGCTTTGTTCGCCCACGGGTAGGTTCAGGATCAGCGTGCCCGATTTCCCGGTTATCTCAGACGCGCGACCGAGATAGATTTCGGCAGTGCGATCCTGTGTCCAGTACACGTCGAGGTCGACGGTATCTGCGGGGAAGGGCCCTTCGGTGGGAGCCTGCACGGGCACGGTCGCGACACACACGGGGATGTCTTCGGCCAGCGGCGAGTCCACCTGCGCGGCACCCTCCGGCGCGTCCTCGGTCAGGACCTTCGCGTCGGCGGAGGGATACCAAGTCCGCACGCGGCCGTTTGCGTTGGCTGAGTTGGCGAGCATCGTGCCAGACCCCGCGTAGCTCTCTTCCGCGATCGCCGGGCGTCCCTGGCTCACCGAGCGAGCTCCAAACGTGTTCTTCTCGACGGTGACGTCACCCGTGTTGCTGAGAAAGATCGAGTTGGCGTTGTAGCCGTTGAAATAGTTGTTCGAAATACGGAGCGTGCCGCCGCCTGCGGGCTGCCCCGACAGCGTGTCACCGCCCCAGGTCACCGCGTAGGGTTGACCGCCGGCGGCACGCACGATCTGATTGTTCTCGATGACGTTGGTGCCGTTGATCGGTCCAAAGGGGAGCGAGATAAATGCCTGATACCAGGCTCCGCCATTGCCCTGAACGTTGATGAAATCGTTGCCCGAAATGTTGATGTCGGAGGCTCTCACGCTTCCCGAGTAGGTGCCGTTCGAGGAGAACGGGAACGCATCCTGGTTCGTCAGGTTCGAAACGAACGAGTCTTTGAAGGTGAATCCTTTGAGCTCCGTATTCTGGTTCTGCGGGTAGAAACGGAGGATGTGCGTGCGGCAACCCGAGCCGTCCCACGCGTTGCACTGTCCGCCAGAGGTGTAGGTGATGTCGACGTTGTCGACCACAAGGTTCTCTGTGGCTATGCTCGAATTGTTTGTCATGTTGTTGACGTAGAACAGCGCGGAGTTGCCCGAGGGGTAGAAACCCTGCAGCTGATAGTTGCGCACGCTCGTGTTCTTCGCTCCCTCGCGAATCACCAGAAACGCTTCGGGGTAGTAGTTCTTGTTCGTAACAGTCGAGCCGCCATCAATGGTGAAGCCGTTGGATTTGGGGCCAGCCACGAATGAGCTTCGCCCCGCCAAGATCTGGGTCATGTTGCGAAGCTCGACATCAGAACCGTTGACATAGAAGATTGCGGTGATCGTGTCGACGGACGACACGATTGACACCTGATTCTTCAGGTCAATTTTCACGGGCGCGGTCACCGCAAAATGAGCGCCGTAGTCGAAGGAGCTGATAACGCTGTTTTCCATCCGAGCTGAGGCCGAGTTCGTCGGATTGATGTTTCCGTTGAGCCAGTCGGCCACCGTGATCGTGACCTGACCCTTCGGCAGGTTCAGCGCATTCGAGGTCTCGATGGCCGCGCGCAGCGTGCACCCGCCCGACACGGCCTTACAGACGCCACCATTCGCGTTGATACTGCGAGCGTTCGCCGTCCCGTCGAGCGAGTCGACCACAAAGGTGTAGCTCACTGCCTGCGCCGCGCTGACCATGACGAGCGATCCCGCAACAAGGGCGCAGGCCACAGTCGCAGCCGCGATCAGGCGGCCCCGGTAGTGCCGCCATGCCGAACGCAAGACGCCCCGTAGTGTCACATCTGCATGCGAGCCTCTGCCCCGCTTCATCGCCACTCCCCCTCGTTTGCTGTGTCGATCTCTTCGATACAGCCGAGGCTAGGCGCGACTCAGAGGCGCCGCGGGGCAACTGGGTAGTTCTGCAACAAAACTGAGTAGTTCAGGGCCTCAGTTTGCAGTTTCACGGCAGGCTAATGTCCCCGGCTGTGAGTCCGATACGAAGCCACTCAATCGCTTCACCACGTTTCGACACCCCCAGCTTGGACTTGATGTTGTGCACGTGGTTCTCGACGGTGCGGACACTGATGGAGAGGTGCCGGTGGATCTCCTGACTGGTCAGGCCCTGCACCAACAGCTCAGCAACTTCTCGCTCTCGATCGGTGAGACGAGTCACCACGGATTCGCTGTGACCCGTTTCGTGCACCCCGGGCTCGAGGGATTCGATGAACATCGCCCCCTCGTGCTCAAAGCTGCTCGCCCTCTCATCCTCCCCCGCACGACGCAGCAGGCGAACGACCTCTTCACAAGCGCGCACGGTTTGTTCGACCCTGCCGGTGCGGCCCAGTCGGGGCAGGAGCGCAATGAGAGCTTCGACGTCTGCGCTCTCGCGGGCCACCACAAAGTCAAAGTAAGCGGTGAGGAAATCGCTCTGCACCGTTGCCACCCATGACTCCATGACGCGGAGTCGTTCTTCGTCGAAGCACAGATCCAGCGAGCGGGCGCCGCTGAGGATCGCCGTCGCGACCACACCGTGCTGGTGCAGCGTGAGCGCGCTTGTCCAGCAGGCCTGCGCTGCCTCCTCGAGTTCCCCGGTAATCGCCGCGATACGCGCCCTGCCCCAGTCCTGATAGATTCGCCGCATCACTCCGCCGGGAAGCCGCAGCCTGGCGACCTCATCGATCAGCCGCTGCACCTCAGCGGTGCTCCGCGCGGAGGTGATCGCGAAGATCATCGCCCCCAGATAGTCGGTTCGCGGAATCAGCGGCGGCCCCCGAGCGCGTCAAAGAGTTCGCGAAGATGCATGATCTCCTCGCGCCGTCCGCGCACCATGAGCAGCAGCGTCAGAAGATGCGTGTGCTCGCGCAGTGCAGCCTCGTCGAGCTCGCTCTTTGCGCGTTCGAAGCCGCGGCAGGCGATCTCGAAGGCGCGATCGAACTCCCCGAGAAGCAGCGCGACGAACCCAGAGAGCACGTCTCGAATGTGGTCAACGTCCTCGTCCGAGCCGAGCACAATATGATCCAGAGCCGCCGCCGCGAGCTCCGGCTGCCCCTGCACCAGGTGCACCACGGCGAGCGCATGACAGATCACCGGAACGGCTTCCTCCGGCGCGTCCGCTTCGAGCTGCAACACCTCAACGGCATCGCTCGGGATCTGCGCCAGGTCAACCAGCATCTCGATGCGGGTCGCTGTCAGCATCTGCCGATAGGCGGCCGGAACGCCGGGATCAGTCAGGACGCTCTCGGCGCGTGCAAGGTCTCCGAGGCAGTAGGCGAGAAGCCAGGCCTTCCAGCGAATCAACTCGGCCAGGTGGTAGTCGGATCCTGTCGCCGCTTCACCCGCGGCAATCACCGTCAGGATCTCAAGTGGATCCGCCCGCTCGTCAACGAGGGCCATCGTGTACCGCAGCGCATTCTCGCGGCTTGCTTGATCCTGAAACGCGGTCGCCGCATCTTCCATCTCGACCCGCCGGTTTCTCGCAAGCAGACTCAGGAACGACGGGGCGAGTGGCGCGATGCGGGTGCGGGTGCGGTAGCGAGCCGGCTGCGCGGCACGGGGTTCGAGCACCGGTGACGGCGTCTCCGCGGTTCCGGGAAGACCCTGCCGCGTCTGTGTGGTCGTGTGTGTGAGCATTTCTTGGAGCAACGGCGGATTGATCGACATCCACCTGCGGTTTTGAGAGTGGTGGATCACCACGATCCCGCGTCGCTCCAGCCGGTCGAGGGTCGCGTCACCGATGAAACGCTCGGCATCGCAGGCATCAATCACACCGGCCTCTGCGAGTGTTTCAAGCCCCTGCATCTCGTCCAACTCAAGCTGCTCGGTGTAGCGCATCATGAGGGGGATCAGCGCGTCACTCCAGAGATTGTCCTTTGCGCACCACTCACCGTCGGAAAACTGCAGCCTGCCCTCGATCCGGGCCGTCTCGCAGATCGCCACCGCAAGCGCGATGAGTCCGCCGGATTTCGCGTAGACCCGACCGAGCGTTGCCGCGTTGATCGGAGCCCCCAGTTTCGCGTGCAGGGTGGTGCGCAGGGTCTCAAGCGACAGCGTCGGCAGGGTGACCAGGATCACCGAACTGTCTTCGAGGAGGCGCGGCTGAGCCTGAGGCGACAGCGCGATTACGTTCACTCTCGCCTGCTGCCGGTACATCGTCAGCAGGGAACGCAGCGCGGGCGTCAGCGTCTGCGGGCTCTCCGCGATCAGCACCAGCGCCTTGTTTCCCACCGTGCGGACCAGCCGTGACACGGCAGACCCGGTCGATAGAGCGCGCGAATTGGCGAGCTGACGATTCCCCGCAGGATCCTCGCCCACCAAGAACTGGCTAAAGGCGCTGGGGATCGAATTCTGCTCGCCCGTGCGCGGAAGAAACACCACCTCGGCGCCGCTCTCCTCAAGGCTCGCCTGAAGAGACCGCAGAAACCACGAGCCCCCGTTACCAGGGGGTGAGACGACGTTCACGTCGAAACCCGACCGCAAATACTCCGCGACTCGATTCACCAGCCCGGTTCGTTCCTGAATTACACCGTCAACCATTACTGTCGCCTCCAAGTTTGGTATCGATCGCGACGCCAGCTCCGGCCATGCACAGCAGGAACGCAGGCAGCATCAGAGCTGCGTGCGGCGGTTCCGGATATCTCCCCCACGATGTATCCGCACAGTCGCCGCGTGCCGGACCCCTCGTCCGGACGACACAATCTTGCCGTGCAGTCTACCCCCGCAGCTTGAGCACCCTCTGGGCATGCTCTGAGTTGACACTGGGCTTTTTCTGTTCAGGCGAAATTTTCTCTCTTCGACGGGTAAAGAACGGTCTCAATTGCAAAAATACACTTTTACAACGGAACCAGTTGCGATATACTCATTTCGCAAGCGTTCTCGTGCTTTAGAGTGCGGCCATCGGGCCCTCCGCGAGGCTGACGCAACTGGAGAGATACCCGTGACCTACCCAGGCCACAAGCTCGGCGATCCCACGCCCGCACAGCATCCCCGCTACTTTCAGAAACGGCCACTCGCGCGCCGCATTCTGTTCGTCGTCGGCTACGAGGGGCTGAGCGTGCTCTTCACCGTGGTCGTATTGAGCGCGCTCCTCGGACACGGCGGCGGAACCTCAACTCTCACGGCGATCCTCGTATCGACCGTGGCCACCGGCTGGAACTATATCTGGAACACCGCGTTTGAAGCGTTGGAACGCAAGCGCGGAGCGAGCGGTCGCGGCGCAGGATCCCGAGCCATGCACGCAATCGGTTACGAGGGCGGAGTACTCCTCTTCACCATCCCACTGGTCGCGATCATGCTGGGCGTGAATCTCCTCGAGGCGTTTGCGATCGAGGGCGGCCTGCTCGTGTTCTTCCTCGTGTTCACCGTGGTCTACACGTGGATCTTCGATCGCGCCTTCGGGCTTCCGGCGTCAGCCACCCCGGTGCAGCAACTCGCGTAGGGACCCCGGCTATTTCGCCGCCCACCACTGCTGCCAGGCCGCCACCGAATAGGCGGGGGACATTTCGAGAGCAACCTCGTCGATCCGTTCACCCGAGGTCACCGAATCAACGGCAAGCACCCACGGATCTCCCCCACTTTCGGCCACAAACAGGTAGAAGGATCCTGCCGCCTCGTACGCAACGGGCGCGTCCGCATCGGATTCAAGCCGGCCATCACTGTAGGCTTCTGCCCCAAGACTCATCACCGAGTCTTTCACCTGGGGATAGGGGACAAATGTGGTAAAGCCCGAAGCGTATTCCGCATATCTAGCGAAACCCTCATACGCGGCTGTCGAGACAGACCAGCCCAGAGAAGGCGCTGCGGTGTAGTGGATCCCGTGCGCGAACTCGTGCAGCCAGACGGCAGGTCGGTTGCTCGCAGAGCTTGGCCCCAAGATCACAATCGAGCCACCGAGTTCCTCACCCGTAGCAATCGCGGGATCAATAATCTCAGAGGCTCTCTGCGGACGGTAAGCCGACATGGCGTAGCCCGCCGCCTCAAGAACGCCCTCTGGCTTCTCACTGTTGCCAAACCGCCACCGATCCAGCCGATCCTCGCTCCCCGTGATTCCGGCGGTAAACCCCGACTGAGGCACTTTTCCGCCCATACTGGTCGCGATCCCCAACATGGTCACAGCGGCCCGTTCTGCTTCGTCAGCCGTTGCACTCACCAGGGCCTTTTCGTCTTCAAGCCCAAACACAACCACGTGGTCACGCCGCTCAACGAAGAGCTTGCCATCATCCCACGGCATAATCTCTACGTCTGGCGTGAATGAGGTAATCCGCAGATCGTCATCGCTGCCAGTCGTATCGATCAGGTACTCGAAGCCCTGGGTCAGGATCAGGCCTGCGTCAACAGTGCCGCTGCCTCGCATCTGGTTCGCCGGGAACCCGAGATCCACGCCGATGGATACGATCTGCTCGCCGTCATAGTTGGTGTAGGGCTCGATATAGCCTGTCGTCCAGCCGATTGCGGAGGTGTTGTCCCACCACAGCGCGAGCTGATCCGTCGCAGCTCCCTCGGTGTACGAGAGGAACAATTCGCGGTCCTTCGTCTGCAGCGCCTTGTTCATGTCGTGCCAGATCAACTCGTAGGAGTCGAAGCTCCACTCGTTGTCCTCGTGGGTCCACGCGGGTGGATCCTCTCCCGCAGGCAGACTGGCCGCCGCACCCGCCTCGTAGGGCTGCGGCCAGGAGGCCACGACCAGCGTGCCCGCAATCGCGAGGCTGAGCGCAGTCGCGCCGGCAATAATCAACTGCGCGGTGCGGGCCCGACGGTTTTTCGGTGTGGGCTGGGCGGGGTCGGTGTTAGCAGCTGCAAGCTGGTCGGGCGACATCGGAGTCATCGGCTGCGCGGCACCCTGAAGTATCGGATTCTGAAGCATCGGATCCTGCTCGCCGCCGTTCAATGGTGAGTAACTCATTTGCTCTTCGCCTCCGCGATCCCCACAAAGCGGAGGGTCTGTTCGCCCCTCCAGAATCAGAGCCGCTCGTGCTCGCGACGGTAAACACGTACTGCGTATCGCCGATGGTGATGGGGTACTGCGAGAGCGGGGGCAGCTCGTCGTAGTCCGGGGCTTCGGTGCCCATCAGGTTAGCGGGAGCAGGTGCAAATTCGTTCATCACCGGGAATCCCTTGGCGATGACCTGAGGATCAAGGTCTTCTGAACGGATCCGCGCATCACCCTGTTTGTACAGGCAGGAACTCATCAACTCGCCGCTCTGACGCGACTCATCTGACATTTCTACCAGCATCGATTTCGGGGCATCACAGTAATAGTAGTCATCTTCGAACACCTCGTCGGTGAACGTTGAATGGGTCTCACTGCCAGAGTGTGAAGAGGATGCTGCCGAAATACCCGCGACCTGCCATGGGCCGACGGCCGAGGGAGTCTGTTGAGGATCAACGAAGCTCGGTTCATCGGATCCGTCATAGTAGAACGGGCGCGTAAGCCACACGGCCTGGGTGAAATCAGAGGTAAATTTTTCTCCATCGACCGTGAAATCGTAGGTGAAGGTGACGGGAACCGAGAGGATATCCGCATCTTTCGGAGCAACCTCATTCGCGTACTCATCGGCCTGGTCGTAGACAAAATTGGCCGGGTCGTAGCTATAGCTGAGCTTCAGATCGAGCAGCTCGGCGGAAGCGAGATCCCCGTAGACGGGGGCGTAGCTATTACCGCCAGACTGCATCTCAGCGCTCGCGAAATCGCGCCAGGCGACATCGCCGACGCTGGTTGCCGCGAGAAAATCCTCAAGCACCTCCGCAGCGTCGCCCTCCAGAGCGGAATCGTGCAGATCCTGAACCACTCCGACGGAGACAAACGATGCGAGAAACACAACGAGGCAGCTCACCAGAACAACGACAGTGCGCTTGTTCCAGGCGCGCTCGTGCGGGGGGCGCGGCGGCTTGGTCTGATACGCCGGGGGCGAGTAGTACGCCTGCTGGTAGACGGGTGCACCCTGGTAGGCCTGAGCGTAGCCGGGGGCCTGGCCGTACGCCGGAGCCTGCGCGTAGCCGGGGGCCTGCTCGTACGCCGGGGCTTGCACGTACGGCGGTGCCTGCGTGTCGGCCGGTGCTTGCTGATACGCGGCCCCGACCTCAGGCGCCTGCTGTGCCGGAGCAGTCTCGTGATACTCGGTTGCGGCCTGCACCGGGGGCGAGAGATGCTCGGTCCATACTGCACCATCCCAGTACCGCAGCATTCCGCTGCCAGCGGGATCCGGATACCAATCGGCAGCCGGGGCCTGAATTCCGCCGTCCTCGGGGTCCATCCTTGCCATTCTCCTTCTGTGTGCAGCAATGCTCGCGCCACATCAAGGGCTCCAACGCGGTTTTACACGCGCCGAACACACAGGGAACCACAAGGTAATTAAATGTGCCCAGAGAATTCTAACCTGAAATTGGACTGCTCCACACCAGCCGCGTTCACACATCCCAGACGTAATTCCATCAGCAGCCCCACACAGTCGCTAGGCTTTTCGGTACTCTGCCATGATCGGGCACTCGAAGGGATCACGCGCCGCAAGGCCCACCCGGTTGAGATACTCGATCACGATGCCGTAGGACTGCCAGATCGTAGTCTCAGTGTAAGGAACGTTCAAGGTCTCGCAGTGCTCGCGAACAATGTCACGCGCCTTCGCGAGGTGGGGCCTCGGCATGTTGGGGAAGAGATGGTGCTCGACCTGATAGTTCAGGCCGCCCATAAACCAGGTTGCCGCCCAACCACCAGAAACGTTGCGCGAGGTGCGCACCTGCTTCGAGAAAAAATCGAGGCGGGCGTCTTTTGCAAGCACCGGCATGCCCTTGTGATTCGGAGCGAACGAAGCCCCCATGTACACGCCAAACACCGCAGCCTGCACACCCAAGAACGCGAAGGCCATGCCGAGCGGCAGGAACATGAAGATCGGAGTCAAGTAGAGGGCGAAGCGAGTGAGAATCATGGCGATCTCTGCCCAGCGCTGCTTTACCGACCCCGGGGTGAAGAGATACTTGAGGCTCTGATAGTGCAGATTGATCCCCTCAAGCGTGAGAAGCGGGAAGAAGAGGTAGCCCTGTTTGCGCGTGATCATGCGGATGAGTCCGCGAGATTTGGCGGCGTCTTCTTCGAGGAAGGAGATGGTGTCGACGTCAATGTCAGGATCTTTGCCCACCATATTGGGGTTTGAATGGTGGCGTGTATGCTTCGAATCCCACCACGAATAGCTCAGCCCCACGAATGCTGCGAGCACACGCGCCAGGCGGTCGTTTGCGGGAGCGAGTGGCAGGATCTGCCGGTGGGCAGCCTCGTGAGTGAGGAACGCGATCTGCGTGAAGATGATGCCAAGCGCCGCAGCGATGAGGAGTTGGAACCAGCTGTTCCCAAGCAGAATGAACCCGGTGATTGCGCCGCCGAGCGCCACCGCGATGAGTGTTGCTACAAAGGTGTAGAACCAGGGAGTTCTGCGGAGCAGCCCGCTTTCTCTGACCGTTTGAGCTACTTCCGTGTAGGCTCGGGTCATTTTGGGGAAGGTGTCACTGGTGGCATAGGTGCGACGCAGAGGGCCGAGGTGGGAGGCCGGAGCCGCCGTTGAAGTTGCGATAACTGTGATCCTCTGTGATCGAAGAAACTCTGACCGCGTGGCGATCGTGTTCCTTGGGCTGAAAAGCCGAAAGGCGGAAATGCCGATCGCTGCCTCCAAGCGTAAGCGCCACACCATGCCATCTGCTGTATATGCCGGGAACTGCCAGGCTACGACCGCTCCCCCGGCGCAGGGCGACAGGGGCGGACACCCGAGCTGGTCGACCCCGTCATGCCGCAGTTGCGGAGCAGATCGTAGCATCCCAGATGCCCGGGGAAACACTTCGACGAAGCGAGGATACTGCGACTCCGGGCTAGGCCCTCCGCGCAGCATGACGGGGGCAACAGTGGATCTGAGGGGCACGCAAAATTTCAGAGAAAACGCGAACCAGCGTTTTCAATTTTCGTGCGATTCCCCGAATATCCACGACTGAAAGGAGTGGATCTGAGGGGAATCGAACCCCTGACCTTCTCATTGCGAACGAGACGCGCTACCAACTGCGCCACAGACCCTTACGGCGATCCACGATACCAGCACGGGGCCGTGGTAGGAAATCTGTGAGCTAGTGCCCCGTGTCGCAAATTCGCTTCACATATCCCGGCACTCCGGCGGCGCATCACGTCGTTGTCGTCACTCGACGATGCAACAGCATCGCCTCACTCCTCCGCCTCGCGCTGCATCCACCGGAGCACCGGTATCTGCAAAGCAACTTGCGACACAGGACACTAGTGGTATGTCTCAGAAATAGCTCCCCGGCACGTCCTTACTGGGAAGCAATTCCTGAGACACACCACTAGCCGCTGCGGCGACGGCGAAGCACCGCGTCGAGGTCAGGCATGCCCTCGCTGGTGTCGCCGACTACACCCATGCGGCTCAGGAGTTCTCGCGCGGTCTGTTCCTGGGCCTTCGCGCGGGTCGCAGCGTGCTGGCGCGCGATCTCAGCGGCGGACACTGTGGGCGGGGCAGGCGCCACATTCGCGGCCGGCGCGACTGGGCCGGCCCCCACCGCAGCGGCGTCCACCGAGGCCGCTGCACGTGCCTCGCGCAGCAGCATCGAATCAGGCTGGTTCTCACGCGCCACAGCTCGCGTCGACTGTGCGCGCGCACGAGACAGTGCTTTCGCGCGCTCAATCCGCTCGGCGGCAGCACGCTGCGCGGCGTGGTGAGCAGCACTTGTCGCTTCGGTCTCGCCGGTCGCGGTGATCTCAGGTTCAGGGAACTCTAAGACGGGAACGGGATCCTCCACATATTCAGCGGCAATGCTGGGTGCGCGAACACGCCCTGGCGCAAGCAGCACCAGCCCGCCAAGACCCGCCGCAAACACCGCAACGGATCCCAGCAGCACCGCAGCACCGCTTCCGGCAATCGCGAATCCGGCCCCGACGAGCACGCCCAGGAGACCTACGAGCGCGGCGAGGGATGCGATCCCCCGCACCCTCCGGATGACGGGACGACGAAGCCTAGCTGCCCGCTGCACGGTGGCCTGCTTTCTGCGCAGCTGTTGCGCTCGAATTTCTGCGCGCAGCTGAGCTGCGCGCGCTTCTGCAAGTTCCGCGTCGCGCTCCGCTTCTTGGCGGCGCTGCGCGGTGCGTAGAAGCTTCTCCTGAGCGAGCGCCTGCCTGGCGGTCGCCTCGAGGCGAACCTCATGCGGCACTTCGGAGGTCTCGGCGAGCACCCGCAGCGTGCGCTGCAGGCGAAGCGCATTCCGCTCCGCCGCACGAAATTCACGGCGACGAACCCAAGCGGGAACCAGTACAGCGCCCCAGAGCAGCGCGGCGACGACGAAGATCACACCGCCTCCGAGCCCTCCGCCTGTCATGAGCCTTACTGTACGGTTTTTGCCCCGGCTGCGCGCCTCGGCACGCCGAGTTACGCAATAGGACCTTGGGCTTCATGTGCAAGGGTGTCCGGGATCAAACCGATCCACGGGCCGTGTGCCGCCTCCCGCCACACTCGTCAGGACCACCCTACGCAGAAAGTCTGCCGAGCATTCCGCCCGGCACTTCATCTCGCGTTACCGCAAAGCAGTCGTGGTCCCGCCACGCGCCATCAATATGAATGTATGCGCTTCGCCTGCCCTCGTAGCGCAGCTGCAGTTTCTCGACCACTCGCAGCGACGCGGCGTTCTCTGGCCGGATACAGATCTCGGCTCGGTGCAGCCCCAGCACAGAGAACAGGTAGTCGATCCCAAGCGCCACAGCAACGGGCGTAATCCCACGCCCGGCAACGTGCTCAGAGATCCAGTACCCGAGTTGCGCCGTTTGGAGAGCGCCACCACTCATCTCCGAAACGCTGAGTTGCCCGACAGCGGCTCCGTCGTAGCTCACCACGAAGGAGATACCTGTTCCCAATCGTAACTGGCGGCGCAGCGCTCGAACCGTCGGTCGCATCGACACAGATCCCGGCGCGATCCCTCTCCCCGAGGGGTGCGTGGCCTCCCACTGCTGCAACCAGCCGCGGTTGTCAGCGAGGAGCTTGCGCAGTGGTTCAGCGTCGCGCGGCCGGATCAGGCGCAGCGCAATTCGCCCCGCACTCAGGGGGCCGGGATCCTCGATAGGACGGCCGAGCGGTGCCACGGTTCAGCTACGAGCGCCCCGCGCGCGCAGCTCATCTGCGAACTCGAGCACCCAGTCTGTGATCTCTGCTCCGAGCTCGTGGTGGTCCACCCCAAGAAGCACGTTTGCCTTGATCCAGTCCGCGCGGTCGCCCGTATCGTAGCGGCGTCCACGGAAAATAACCCCAAACACTGGCCCCTCGCCCTTGCCCTCAGCCAGGTGGTTCAGTGCGTCAGTGAGCTGGATCTCCCCGCCGCGACCCGGCGTGAGGTCATCAATGATGTCGAAGATCTCTGGGCGGAGAACATACCGCCCAATTACGGCGAGGTTCGATGGAGCGTCGGCCGCTTCGGGCTTCTCCACCAGGCCGGTGATACGCACGACATCGGGATCCGAGGTCTTCTCGACCGCTGCGCAGCCGTACAGATTAATCGAGGCAGCGGGCACCTCCATCAGGGCGATAACCGTGGCGCCGCGCTGATCGTGCTCCTCCACCATGCGCTCAAGCAGAGGGTCGCGGGCGTCGATGAGATCATCGCCCAGCAACACAGCGAACGATTCATTGCCGACGTGCCTGCGTGCACGCCCAACCGCATGGCCGAGGCCGAGCGGCTGGCCCTGACGCAAAAAGTGCACTTCAGCGAGCTCACTTGACACGTGGACCTTGTGAAGCTTGCCCTCGTCACCCTTCTGCTCGAGCGTGTACTCGAGTTCTGGCACGCTGTCGAAGTGATTCGTCAGGTTGTCTTTGTTGCGCCCGGTGATGATGAGTACGTCGTCGAGCCCTGCGGCCGCCGCCTCTTCGACCACGTACTGAATGGCGGGCTTATCGACAATCGGGAGCATTTCTTTCGGCATGGCTTTGGTCGCGGGCAAGAACCGTGTTCCAAGCCCGGCGGCCGGTATCACGGCTTTGGTAACAGCTCGACCAGGCACGCGCTGAGTTTCGTTCATGCAAGGTAGCCTAGTGCCTTGTGGCGCAACGTTCGCTTCACACGCCCTAGGCTGGCTAGCATGACTGAGACAATCAACAGTGCGAAACTTCGCATTCGCGAATCGGTGCGGTCTGCCCGTGCTGCTCGCAGCGCAGCGGATCGGATTCAGGATCGGATCGGACTGACGGCCCAGCTGCGTTCACTTGTTGAAGCGCGCGGGGCACGGTCGATCACCTGCTATCTGCCAGTTCATGGAGAGCCGGATACCACCAGCTTTGTTGACTGGGCAAGGGATGAGGGCATCGACGTCATGCTTCCCGTATCGCGCGAGGATCGGCGGCTTGATTGGGCGCTTCTGAGCGAGGCGGGCACCGTCGCTGGGCGCTACGGGATTCAGGAGCCGGTCGGCCCGAGGCTCCCGGCAGAGGCTGCGGCACAAACGGACTTGCTGATCATTCCCGCCTGCGCCGTCGATGTCACCGGCATGAGACTCGGCTGGGGGCTCGGCTACTACGACCGCTTGCTCGCGTCTCTCACCCCGTGCCCGCCGGTGTTTGCGGTGGTATTCGGTGACGAGATCCTGCCGCTCGTGCCCGCCGAGGCGCACGACACCCCCGTCTCAGGAGCCGTCACCCCGCACGAGATCCGCGTGTTCACCAGCAAGGCAGGGTAAACTAGGCCTTTGTGCCTACCTATGCTTATCGCTGTGTCGATTGCGAACACAATTTCGACATCTACCAGTCGTTCTCAGACGACGCCCTGACGAGCTGTCCCGAGTGTGGCGGCACCCTGCGGAAGGTGTTCGGCTCACTGGGGGTCACGTTCAACGGTTCTGGTTTCTATCGCACCGACTCGCGCGCGGGTGACGGCGCGAAGGGTGGCTCAGGTTCTGGATCAAGCAGTTCGGGGTCATCCACGGCTTCGGCAAGCTCTGGGTCATCGAGTTCGGGATCCGGCAACGGTTCAGGAGCGGGATCCTCTAGCGGCGCTTAGGCGCAAAGCTTCGACAAAGCGGGGATACTGCGACTCCGGGCTCCACGCTCCGCCCTCCGCACAGCATGACAGAAGGGGTACCCCCACCCCGCCGGCTGAGCGAGGCCATCGGCCGAGTCGAAACCAAGGAAACCGTGACCCTTGGTTCCGACTCGCTGGCGCTCGCTCAACCGGCGGTGGGAGGGCTTCTCCCCCGTCATCCTGCGTTCGCTTGCGAATCGCAGGATCCTCGGTGAACAGCAACTTCGGCAGTACCTGCGTACTCAAAGTGGTCCCTCTTGCCGAGACTGCCTTCCACCGCCCAAACTGCGGTTCCTGACAGCAGGTTCGACGGTGAAAGGCAACCTCGACGGTGAAAGGCAAGTTCGCTGAAAACCCGCGACTGCACCACCGTTCACGAAGAGCCGCATTGGTTTCGACTCATCGCTCAACCGGCGGTCGTCGGGAGCGCCTACCCCCAGTGGGGCGGACGGTCACGGCGCAGCTGCTCGTCGTTCTCGCTCGCTCCCGGCGACTCGCGCACATCACCCCAAGACTCAGGCCGATCCTCGGCAGCGCTAGAGCCAAGGGCATGCTCCGAAGGTGCCGGATCCACACCCTCGGCAGCGGGCCGCGTTACCCGGCGCGGCTTGCGGGCCGGAGCATCACTCACAGCGCAGAGAACTCCGGCGCCGCCGGGGGCGTATCCTCACCCTCGCAACCGAGGATACGGGCGATCCTGCGCGCGACCTCATCCGGATCCGAGAACAGGTCAAAGCTCTGCACACGGTGGTAGTGCCAGCCGAGACGGCGAAGCACCGCGGGTCGCAACCGTAGCGAGTCACGCAAACTATCTGCGCCGTCACCCAGATCAAGATCGATCGCGATCGCGCGATCCTCAAACGATGCCGCGAGCGGGATCTCTCCCCGGTAGTCGATAGCGACCGTGAGTCCGAGGGCCTGCAGCCGGTCGGCGAGTTCACCGAGCATCGGGTCGCGCTCCGCGGGAAGCGACGGCGGTGCGGGCTTCGGGTGCTCAAATGCGAGCAATTCAGCAAGCTCAACGACGCCGTGCTTGATGCGTGCGGTGTCGAGATCCTCTGGCTTGAAACAGCTCACGATCGTCATTGCGCGGCGAGCGCGCGTCATCGCAACAGCGAGCAGGCGTTCACCGCCGGGCTGGCCCAGCGCACCGAAGTTTGACAGCACCCGTCCGTGAGGCGTGCGTCCGTAACCGATCGAGAAGATCACGCGGTCGCGGCTCTGCGCAGTCGCCTGCTCAAGCGTGAGTACGGCGAACGGCTCTGCCCGCTCACCGAGCAAAAACTCGCGGTATTGCGGCAGCTTCGAGAACGCCTGCAGCACCGACTGGTAGACGCGCACAGCGTGGCGCTCACTCGCGGTGATCACCATCAGTGATTCTCCGGGGCGTTCGCTCGCGTGTTCAAGCACCAGCTGTACGACCCGTTCGACCTCGGCGTCGGTGCTTTCCACCGCACCGGTCTGCTGATCGGGCAGTCCCTGGCCGCCGCGCACGAACTCGTAGGTCAGACTCGAATGCCCGAGGAAGCTGCCCGCCCACGGCAGCGACTTGATCGCACCGTCGTAGAAACGGGAGTTCACGAGGTTCGTGAGATCCTCACCGCCCGCGCGATAGCTGTGGGTCAACGTGAGGGTCGGCAACACCTCGCCCAGTTTCGCGAAGGCTGATCTCGAATGCAGCTCCTCAACGTCAACCTGCTCTGCAGATTCGGGAGCACCGACGGAGATCTCGAAGGCTGAGGGCGTCTGCGTCATCGTGTCGCCGAAGGCAACGACCTGACGCGCGCGCCGGATCGCGCCAAGGTTCTCGACGAGCGTCGTCGCTCCCGCATCGACCAGCAGAACTGTATCGAAGTGCATGGAACTGGGCAGCTGGGCTACCTCGTAGGGGGACATTGCCCACACCGGGGCAAGCACACCGAGCAGGTTGGGAGCGTGCCGAGCAAGCGCCTGAGCCGACACGTAACCGCTTCGTAGCAGCTCACGCAGGGCAAGGGCTTCCTGCTTGTTATCGAGTACCGCTACCCGCCAGGCGTCGGCGAGGCTCGCCGCGAGCAGCGTACCGTTGGCGCCAGCGTGTGCATCATCGACCAGGCGGAAGTCTGCCTCCAGCCGTTCAATCACGCTCGTATTGGCGCTCAGCAGCGCCGCATTCGTCTGCAGCATCCGCTCGAGCGCGGACTGCCACCAGGCAAGCTCCAACTCGGCGGCAACCTCTTCAGCCGGCACGTGGCGCGAGGAAAGATCCTCAAGCAGGGGCTCGAGATGCGAAGCGCGCAGGCGCTCCACGATTGTCGTGCGCTCCTGGATGTTCTGCAGCACCTCGGACTCGCGCGCAAGGTCTGAGATCCGAGCGGCGAGAGCGGCGAGCGACAGGTTCTTCATGCGCGCACTATCACCGACAGTGCCAAGCACTCGGTCCAGCTCGTCAAGATCCTGGTACGCACTCTGGAACGCCACAACCACATCAGCGATGCCGAGCGGCACCTCCGGCCTGGTACCGGCCACGGTGGTGTAGCGCTGCCACAGCACCCGCTGCTGCTGAATCTGCACGAGCCGCGAATACATATCCGTGATGTGCACGCCGGGGCGCACATACTCACGCGCGAGCTTTCGCAGCCGTCGCTTATTCGCGGCTGACATGTCCTCGCCGCGTGGCGCGTGGGCCGCAATCACCTCGGTCAACGAACGATCGTACACCTCGGGGGTGAAACGGTCGAGAGTGTCACGGATCCCGATCAGAAGTCGCAGGAAGATCCCGAGCTCTGCAATGGTCTCGTAGGGCCGCATTGAGGTCTGCCCAATAACCTCGTTGGCCATCGATACCAGGCGCGGCAACTTCGATTCCGCGAGTTCCACGGCAAGACCGTAGGCGCCCCGCGCTTCTTCGGTGGAGGCGAAGTCGACGCCATACCAGGGCGAATCTTCCGGCCCATACTGGAACTGGCCGAGTCTGGCTACCTCGGTGAGGGCTTCCGCGATCGAGCTGCGATCGAGCGTCAGCTGGCCGAGCGCCTGGTCGTCGAGGCGCACCGTCGTGGACGGCGGGCTATCGCTCAGCGCAAGCAACGTCAAGTTTCGCAGGGCCTCAAGCGGAGAGACACCAAACCGCTTATCGGGCGTTGAGATCGCGGTCCGGTAGTCGCTCAGCACGCCGCGCAGTCGAATGAGCGCCTCATCAACATCGCGAAGGTGCTCCGGACGCGCGTTTTCGTTGCGGCTGATCGATTCGACGAGGTTGCGGCGGAGGCGGCGAGGGCTGACCGACAGTCCGGTCAGTCCCGTGCGCGCGAGACGATGCGTGATGCCGTCAAGAGTCGCGCGTCGCGGAGACACCACAAGCACACGCTTGCCTGCGCGCACCAGACTTCCAATTGCGTTCACAACGGTCTGGGTGCCGCCGGTACCGGGCAGCGTATGCACCACCACCGAGTGTCCAGCATCAATCTGCGCGAGCACATCGTCTTGCTCGGCGTCAGCGTCGTAGAGGTATCGGTCTGTGTCGGGCGAGCGGTCATCCGGGGGCGTCGCCGTGACCGGTCGATATGACTCAGCGAGTCGGCGCTTTGCCGGTTCATTGCCGCAGATCGCTTGAAGCAGCGGTGTGTCAAGACCCTTTGCGTCGGCCACCATCTGCTGCGAAACGTTGTGAAATGACGACACTACGAGCCGCGGCTGCACCACAAATCCGGGAACTCCCGCGACCATTTGGCGCAGCCGATCGATTACGGGCTGCGGCTTAAACACTCCCTCGGACTGCGAGAGTTCAATCAGGGAGCGAGCGTCAAGGTTGATCCCGAATTGCTCACGGAGCACGCGAATCAACTCGGAATTGACAACCGGGAACTGCTTCAGCTTGAGTTCGAAGTCGCGGCCGTAACGGCGAATCGCGAGCGGGCGCAGCAGCACAGGTGCACAGAAGTCGTCGCCCTCAAAGCTCCACTTCGCGATCCCGACCCCAAGGTTCACGGTCTCAAGGCCACGCACAGTGCGCATTTCAACGACCTTGTCCGTCACGCGGGCCGCGGCGGCGCGTGCGTGGCGTAGGGCGAGATCGTCGCGGATCAGAGCCGAGAGCAGAATCTTATTGCCGGTGATGAACTGCGGCAGGCCGCCCGGGTGGGTGGTGGAAAGCTCGATCCGGTTCGCCGGTCGGTCATCGAAGTGCAGCAGCGGATTCGTGCCGCCGATCGTTGCGAGCTCGCGTCGCCATTCGGCGTGCGCATCGGCATAGCTGTCTACGAGCGAAACGTGCCCGGTCAGTTGCTCAGTGTGAGCTTCGTCACTGCGCGGCTCAGGCGCTTTGGCAAGCGAGCCCTCGCTCACCGGCTGATCGGCTCCCGAATCTGGGAACTGTTCAGCGCGGCTGGAGCCATCGCTATTGGCACCAGCGCCGGGGTCGCCTGGGCGGGCTGCCGTCTTCTTTGCATCGCTTTCGCCGCGACCCTTGGCATCCGGTCGCTTGCGCCGATCCACACTCCACACACCGCCACCCTAAGCGGTTAACACGAGAAAACGCGGAATCAGCGCGGTGTTTCTTCTCCCCCGGTTACAACGGGTGCCGCAACCTCAACGTCACCGCCGCGCATCTTCGCGAGCGTTCGCATGAAGTGGTAGACCACAACGGCGGCAATGGTACCGAGGGCGATGCCTCCGAACTCGACCGCGCCAAATTTCAGTTCGAAGTTCGCGATACCCACAATCAGGGGCACGGCGGCAGAAAACTGGTTGATGGGCTTCGAGAAGTCGACGTGGTTGTCGATCCAGATTTTGATGCCGATCAGGCCGATGAGCCCGTAGAGCGCGACCGTCACTCCGCCGAGCACCGCGGGCGGAACTGAATAGATCAGCTGCCCCACCTTGGGTGACATGCTGAGCAGGATCGCCATCACGCCCGCCGCCCAGTAGGCGGCCGTGGAGTAGACGCGGGTCGCGGCCATCACGCCAATGTTCTCACCGTAGGTGGTGGTGCCGGATCCGCCACCAAAGCCCGCGAGAATCGTGGAGACACCGTCAGCGAGCAGGGCACGACCGGTGAGTGGATCCATGTCGCGCTTAATCATGAGGCCGACGCTCTTGACGTGCCCGACGTTTTCCGCGATCAGCACGAGCACCACGGGGAGGAATGCTGGGAGCAGACCCCAGAGTGTGGGATCCGCAAAGGGGTTGCCCACCGCATGGAACCCGGGCAACCCGATCCAGGCAGCCCTTTCGACCGGGGAGAAATCCACGAGGCCCGCGAACACTGCAACGACGTAGCCCACGGCAACGCCGAGCACGATCGAGAGGCGACCGATGAGACCCCGGAAGAGAACCGTGATTAGCAGGATCGCGACGAGCGTGGCGACGGCGACCCAGGATGACAGTGTCTGGTCGACGTCAGGATGGTTTGCGGGATCTCCCAGCCAGTTGTTTTTCACCGCCGGCGCGAGGTTGAAACCGATGAGAGCCACGACCGATCCCATCACGACGGGTGGCATCAGCGCGTTGATCCAGCCCGTGCCAAAGCGATTCACGACCAGGCCGACAACGGCCATCAGCACGCCAATGGCGAGGATCCCGAACGATGCACGGCCGAGGTCGTCTCCGCCGGCAGTGGCCGCCATGATCGGTGCGATAAACGCAAAGGAGGAGCCGAGGTAACTGGGGAGGCGGTTGCCCGTGATCAACAGAAACAGGAGGGTGCCAAGGCCGGAGAAGAACAACGTTGCCGTGGGGCTGAAGCCCGTAATCAACGGCACGAGGAACGTGGCGCCGAACATGGCGACGACGTGCTGAGCGCCGAAGCCGATGGTGCGGGGCCAGCTGAGACGCTCCTCTGGCAGCACGATGGCGTCTTGAGTAACGCTCTTGCCGTCTCGGTGCAGCTTCCAGGGCAGGGCCATCGGGACTCCTCTGTGCGTTGGTGTGGGCGCGTGACGCGGGCTCCAACGCACTATCTTAGCGACCTTGGGCGGTCTGGACTTTCCCTTCAACTCTTCTCCGACACCGCCGTTCTGCGCACCACCGCCTGCCACGACCCCGGGTCCCTGCCCACCCTGATCCCGAGTCCCCACACGCCCTGATCCCGAGTCCCCACACGCCCTGATCCCGGGCCCCAATCTGCCCCTGTCGTGTGCGCAATTGGTTGTTTTGCGCGCTCATAAGAACCATCTGCGCACACAGTGGGGAATGCGGTGGTGCTCAGGGCCGGGAGGGGCCGGGATAGGCCAGGACGGGCGCGGGTGCGGGCTAGACCGAGGAGGGCGGGGTAGGCAGGGAGGCAGGGCGCCGCATCATTCCGCAGCGATGTAAACCTTGCGGATGTGATCCTCGACGGTCCAGCGGGTACGGGATCCGGCGATGAGGCGCACGGTATCCCCCGGGCCGACCTCAACGCTACGATCCTCGTCCAAAAACTCGATGATCGCACCCCCGGAGAGCACCACAAAGAGTTCATCGACCTCGGTGTCGGTGACGATCCCCGATCGCAGTTCCCAAATGCCGACTTCACAGCCGCCGATACTGCCGAGTTCCGCGATCCCCTGCCTGGGGGATCCTGATACCGTGTCTTCTGCGGGCACCGCGTCAAGCGGGATCGCCACGCCCCGGCCATTCACCGCCTGATTGCTGCCGTCTGGCAATAGCTCACTCATGAATCGAAGCCTAGCCCAAGCGCGTCAAGGGTCTTCAGCAACACATTGCGCTCGCCGCGGTTGTGGTCGGCGCGATTGAGCGCCCAGCGGGTCATATTAATGCCGATCGACGCGAGGGGTTCGGGCGGGAACGGGAGCGGCATCTCCTTCACCATCTGCAGTTCGGTGCGCTCGGTGACGCGACCCTCAAGGCGGTCAACGATCACGTCTGCGGCGAAGTGTGTAGCCCCCACTCCGAGCCCGGTGAAGCCCGCGACGTACTGCACCCGACCGCCGTGCGCCTGCCCGAAGAAGGCGCAGAATCGCGTGCTGGTGTCAATCACGCCCGCCCAGCGGTGGGAGAACTTCACGCCCTCCAGCTGCGGGAACGTCGTGAAGAAGTGACTCGCGAGCTTGCGATGGGTCTCCATACGATCCTCGTGTTCAGCTTTGATCCTGCCGCCCGCGAAGTACACAGCGTCGTAACCGCCCCAGAGAATGCGATTGTCTTTTGTGAGCCTGGAGTAGTGGAACTGGTTGGCCATGTCGGCAAGCCCTTCGCGCCCCTCCCAGCCGATCGACGCCAGCTGTTCATCGGTCAGCGGCTCGGTCATCAGCACGTAGTCGTACACCGGCACGGTATGGAAGGTGTAGCGCTTCAACAGCGACGGGAAAACGTTGGTGCACAGCGCGACCCGCTCGGCGCTGACCGTACCGTGAACGGTAGTCAATTGGATCGGCTCGTCGGGCTGCCCCTCAAGGCCGGTCACCCGGGTCTGCTCGTGGATCTCAACGCCGATCTCAGCCGCGTGACGGGCCAGCTCAGCGACGAGCTTTGCCGGGTGCAGATTTGCGTTGTCGCGGGGCGAGAATTCGCCAGCCAAAAAAGTAGGCGATTTGATGCGCTGCTGCGTTTCTTCCGCGTTCAGGCTGATGTGGTTAGGATCATCGCTTTCTTCCAGCCATTCGACCTGGTGGGGCTCGTTCGCGATCGATAACTCACCCGTGCGCTCGAAGTCGACATCGAGCTTATTCTCAGTAACAAAGCGCTCGATCGCGTCTAGATTCTCGTAGCCCAGGCGACGGAGCGTGCCCACCTCGTCTGGCCACCGCGACTCGGCATTCGGCTCGCCGTGGCTGATACTCGCCTCGCAGAAGCCACCGTTCCGGCCCGACGCCGCCCAGCCAACTCGCTTCGCTTCAAGCAGCAGGACGCGACGCTCGGGGTGCTCGGTCTTGAGCTTGATCGCGGTCCACAGCCCCGCGTAGCCGCCGCCGACCACAACGTCGTCAGCCATCTTGCCACCGTCGAGCGCGGGGTAGCGCGCGGCGGAATCGGCGACGTCCTCGATCCAGAAGCAGCTGCGTTTGGTGTCGCGAAGCGCGTCATCAATGACCTTCGCGGCGGGGCGGTTCGTTTCAAAGATGGTGGGTTCCATGGTGTCCTCGTCTGTGATGTCCGCTTCGATCATCGCACACCGAGCAGCCTATGTAAACGCGAATGTCAACGCCGCTGACATTTGGTGCGTGGCTACGCGGCAAGTGCGGCCACGCTAGCGTTTGCGCTTGGGATCCTCAGTCGGGGCTTCATGATCGCCCCCACCGCAAAGCCAAAGGCGACACCGGCCGGCAGCCACAGCCAGAAGGTGGTGAGCACGCTCAGCACCACCCCCATGATCGCCCCCATGACGGCGCCGACAATGATCTGCTTGCGTCGGGCTTCGGGAGACACCTCCTGGTTCTTGCCGGTGCCCTTCTTATTGCGCTGCGGGTCTGGCTTCTTGCTCATGCCCCCAGCCTACGCGCCGCTTCCTGATCGGCCTCGTCGAGGGCCCGAAGCGCGGCAAGCTGCTCGGCGGACGCGCCCCGCGCCTCTGCGATGCCGACGAGCCGGCCCATCGCGCGCGCGATCTTCGCCGGGCTAAACGACGGGGCCGCTCCCGCCGCCAGCAGCACAGGTTCGATGCGGTCGAGGAGCTCGGCATCGGCGTCGGGAAGCAACTCGGCTTCCCACTCGCGCCAGGCACGGCGGACTCCAGTGCGATGCGAACGGGCGCGCACCCGATCATCTGCAAGCTCAACCACTTCGAGGCCGTTCGCGTCGCGCAGGCGCACCACAGTGCGCGAGGTGTGCAGCTCGGCGATCGGCGCCAGCTTGGCCGCGGCGGGTCCAAGGTGCTCGTGGATCACCGCCACCACGGCGTCCGGCATCGTGTCTGACGCCGGCCACAGCGTCTCCTTGTTTCCGCGGTCGCTCTTCTTCTTGAGGTGCCACCCGGGGTCTTTGCCGCCACTGCGCACACGAAGCGCCATGCGCAGCCGAGCAAGATCTCCTTCGGGGTATCGAAGTAGATTGCCTCCAATTCATGCACCGCGGGAGCGGCAGCATGCAGGCCGATCATCGCAAACGCCTCACCGTGCGGCAGCGTCGCCGCAAGGTCGACCTCGTATTTGCGTTCGATCTCCAATGATTCCACTGCAATTTGGTTCTCCACATTGCCAGCTTAGAGGCCACGCTGATAGGTCTAAAATTTCGTCGCCGATATCGCGAGCAAGCACGGCGGATCTTCATCTCGCTAATACACTGGCCGCGTGGATATTTGGGAAGAAGCGGTCGAGCGCGGCGCGCGGGCCTGCGCTGAGTCTGTCACCGCGCTCACTCGGGCGAGCGTGCCTCGCGAGGCCCTCGCCGAGTATGTTCCGCCGCGGCGCGCGTTCCTGCGAACCAAACCCGCCACGATGTTGCCCCTCGGCGAGGTATGGCGGCTCGGTGCGCTGCTGCTCGACGGCTCGGGATCCCTTTACGGAGCAGGATCCGCGACCCGATCCGCCGAGCGTGGCCGCCCCGGCTACCAGTCAAACTCGCGCGAAGAGCGGCGAGAGATTGCGGCCGCGGCTCTTCGAGGTGGCTATCCGATCGGCACCGCCGTGAACTACGGTGCGATCCTGCTTCCCCTCGCAGAGGCCGCGCGCGCCCAGGATCCCGATTCGCCGATCGGCTTCACCGACGGCGAGATCCGCGTGCGCTGGCGCCCGGGGGCATCCCTCGACGGCGCCCCGACGCTCGCGACCTTTCTCGCGGACCGCGTTGAACTCCTCACAGATCCGCCCTCGGCGCGAGCTGACACCGCGAGTTTCAGTCCGCCCCTAGTGTCCCGTGTCGCAAATTCGCTTCACATATCCCGGCACTCCGGCGGCGCATCGCGTCGTTGTCGTCACTCGACGATGCAACGGCATCGCCTCACTCCTCCGCCTCGCGCTGCATCCACCGGAGTGCCGGGATCTGCAAAGCAACTTGCGACACAGGACACTAGCGGAAGGCCTGCTCGCCGGTGAGAACCTGGCCCAGCACGAGCGTGTGCATCTCAACCGTGCCCTCGTAGGTGAGCACCGACTCGAGGTTGTTCTGGTGCCGGATCACGGGATACTCGAGCGAAATGCCGTTTGCGCCCAGGATCGTGCGTGAGGTGCGGCAGATCTCAATCGCCTCGCGGACATTGTTGAGCTTGCCGATGCTGACCTGCTCGGGACGGAGCTGGTTTGCGTCCTTGCGTCGCCCAAGGTGCACCGCGAGTAGGTACCCTTGATGTATTCGAGCGACATGTCGGCGAGCTTCTGCTGCGTCAGCTGGAAGGCACCAATCGGCTTGCCGAACTGGATGCGGTCGATCGAGTATTGCCGGGCCGCCTCAAGACTTGAACGCGCTGCGCCCATCGCACCCCAGACGATCCCGTAGCGGGCTTCGTTGAGGCAGGCGAGCGGCCCCTTGAGCCCGCGAGCTTCCGGCAGCATCGCCGAGGGGGGCAGACGGACCCCGTCGAGCACGAGTTCGCCGGTGGCGGAGGCGCGAAGCGACAGCTTGTGCTTAATCTCGGGGGCGGAGAAGCCGGGGTGCCAGCGGGCACAATGAAGCCTCGGATGCCCTCTTCGGTCATCGCCCACACAACGGCCACGTCGGCGTAGGGGCATTCGAGATCCACATCTTGCGACCGTCGAGGATCCAGTCGTCGCCGTCGCGGCGGGCCTTCGTCGTCATGCTGCCGGGATCCGAACCCGCATCCGGCTCGGTCAGCCCGAAGCAACCGATCAGTTCACCCGCGGCCATGCCCGGCAGCCACTGCTGCTTCTGTTCCTCGGATCCCCAGCGCCAGATGGCAAACATGGCGAGCGACCCCTGCACCGATACCAGCGACCGCAGCCCCGAGTCGGTTGCCTCAAGCTCAAGGCAGGCGATGCCGTATTCGGTCGCCGTCATGCCGGCGCAGCCATAGCCTTCGAGGTGCATTCCGAGAAGGCCGAGCGAGCCGAGTTCTTTGGTGAGTTCGCGAATGTTCGGGATCTCCCCCTTCTCGAACCACTCCGCGATGTGCGGTTCGACGCTCTTATCGAGCATCTGGCGCACGGAGGCGCGAATCATCTTTTCGTCCTCGGTGAGGAGGTCGTCGAGGGAGGCGGGATCCGCGGGGTTCAGCGCGGGAAGTTTTGTGGGATCGAACTGGCTCATCATTCCACTCCTGATGTCTGGGGTTGGTGCCGCACCGCTGGCTACGAAGCGCAGCTCCCCCAAACCGTAACATTTCCGGCCGCGGAGGAATTGTCACTTTTGCCTAGCGGTTGCTGACCTTACCGGTCAAAGATGCTATTGGGGCGAGAATCAGTGGCCGCGCAAGGAACACCGCGGCAACGGTCACGAAGATCCCACCGGCGAACCACCAGAAGCCGACCCAGTTGAGCGCATCGCTGCCCGCAAACATGTGGTTGAGGTTGCGAAGCGCGCCGGTCGACAGCACGAGGAAGACGTGGATCAGGATGAACAGCACGAAGAACAGCATCGTCGGGAAGTGGATCGCCCGAGCCACAGGCGCCGGGTAGATCTTGTTCAGCTTCTCGGCTTTCCCCGGCCACCATTCGCTCATGCGCACGCCCGTAAGGATCGCAAGCGGCGCAGCAACGAACACGACCAGGAAGTACATCAGCTGTTGCAGCGAGTTGTAATTCACCCAGCCATTCTCGGTCGGCCAGTCAAGCGTCAGATACTGCAGCAGCGCCGAAGCGGCATTGGGAAAAACCTCCCACGAGGTCGGCACAATGCGTGCCCAATGGCCCGACACAAACAGCAGCACGATGAACACGACACCGTTCAGCATCCACAGCAAATCGAGCGACGTGTGCAGCCAGAGGTTGATGCTGATCTTCTTGCCGCCCTTTTTGGGGGTCCAGAATGCGGGTGGCTTCTGCTGCTGCCGCACCTGCAACCCCGAGCGAATGATGAGCACCATCAGGAAAATGTTGAGGAAGTGAGTCCAGCGCGCCCAGGCTGGGAAGCCCGGCTCGGCCACGTCGGGAATGCGGTACTCGCCCGGGTACTTCTCGACGAACTCCGGCACACCCGGCAGCGTGGTCACTCCGCGGGCTGCAAGCACGACGACGCCGGCTGCGATGATCGCGCCAATGACGCCCCACACGCCCCACTTCACCCACTGCGTCAGCGGACGCGATCCGATCATGCGCGGCTCACGCACCGGTTTCGCCGGTTTCGCAGGTGTTGCCGGTGTTGCCGGTGTCTGAGCCGCCGGGGCAGAGGCGGCAGCAGGCTCTGTTGCTGCCGGAGTCGCAGCGGGCGCTTCGCCCACTCCGTCAGGAGCGACGGCGGCAGATTCCCTCGGAACGACGGGAGAGACAGACGCAGCTTCCTCCGGAATGACTGGAGGGGATGCAGCGACGACACGCTGCACCGTGGCGGTCTCGGCGATTGGCCAGGGATCCCCACCCGCAACACGCGGCAGTCCACGGCGCAGGGGCACTTCTTCGGACACCGTCTCGACGGCAACGCCCTGTTGGGTCGAGGGCGGAGCGGCGGGGACGGTGGCGTCAGCGGGCTTGATTTCGACTCGCTCCACTCGCTCAATCGGCGGCGTGGGGACGGCAGGGGCGGGAGCGTCTTGAGTATCCGTGGTTTCGACGCGCTCCGCTTGCTCAATCGACGGGGTGGCGTTGGGCCACGGCTCACCACCTGCCACGCGAGGCAGGCCACGCCGCAACGTTACCGCTGGGCCGACAGCTGGGGCCACCGCTGCGATGCCGTCTTGAGTATCTGTGATTTCGACTTGCTCCGCTTGCTCAATCAACGGAACGGGAGCGTCCTGAGCGGGCACGGTTTCGACGCGCTCCGCTTGCTCAATCGACGGAATGACACTGGGCCACGGCTCGCCACCCGCGACGCGAGGCAGGCCCCGCCGAATGGTCCGCTGGTAAGTCGCCACGAGCTTACGCCTTTGCTTTCTCGATCTCAGTAATCAGCTGTGGCACGACAGTAAAGAGATCCCCGACGATGCCAAAATCGGCGATGCCGAAGATCGGCGAATCGCCATCCTTGTTGATCGCCACGATCGTTTTTGCGGTTTGCATGCCGGCGAGGTGCTGGATCGCTCCCGAGATCCCGAGCGCAATGTAGAGGTTCGGCGATACCTGCACCCCGGTCTGTCCCACCTGGAATGACTGCGGCACAAAACCGGCATCGACGGCAGCGCGGGAGGCACCGACTGCCGCACCCAGCGCATCGGCAAGCTGCTCCACGAGCTCGAACTTTTCTTTGGAGCCGAGCCCACGCCCACCCGAAACCACTTTGGCGGCGCCACGAAGCTCTGGCCGTTCGCCACCGCTTTCGGCGACCTCGACGGTTCCCAGAGTCGCGGCGGGTTTACCACTTGCAGTGACCGTCAGCTCAACGATGTTTGCGGGCTGAGCGGCCGCACGCGCCTCGATGACGCCCTGCCGCACGGCAATCACCGGCGCACCCCAGGTTACGGCAGACGAGACGTTGTACGCCCCGCCGTAAGAGGAGTTGCTCGCGATTATCCCCCGATCGTCACGAGCAACATCTATTGCGTCCACGATCAACCCTGAACGTGTACGGGCGGCGAATCGCGCTGCGGCTTCGCGCCCCTCAACGGAGTGAGAGACGAGGATCGCGTCGGGCTGCACGAGGGCGGCCGCGGCGGCGAGCGCGTCCGTTATCGCAAGCGTAAGCGTGGCGGCGGGCTCCGCGCGCAGCACGGTAGTTGCGCCCAGTTCGGCCGCGGCCGCCGCGGCGGCCTCGCTTCCGAGCACCAGCGCGACGGGTGTACCGACCGCTGCAGCCGCGCCCAACAGCGCAGCCGAGGACTTTGCGAGGTGCCCCTCGGCGGTGGTGTCGAGCAGCACCAAAATTGAATCAGCAGCAAAACTCATGTCTGTGCCCCTCCCTACACCAGGTGGTTCTTGACCAGGAAGGCAGCCAGCTGCGCAGCAGCATCGCCCTCGTCGGTAATCTTGATTCCGGCAGCGCGGGGTGGCCGCTGGGTGATCCCGAGCATGATCGCCCGTGAGGCAGACATGTCTTCGGCGTCGATCCCGAGGTCTGCGAGTGAAAGCACCTCAAGTGGCTTCTTCTTCGCCGCCATGATCCCCTTGAAGTTTGGGAAGCGGGCGTCGGGGAGCGCCTCGGTCACCGAGACGACGGCCGGCAACGGCGCAGAGACCTGCACCGTCGCATCATCCGAGGCGCGCACTCCCGAGACACCGTCGGCCGAAATCTTAACCTCGCTCAGGTTGGTGATGTTTGGCACGTCAAGCAACTCGGCGATCATCGCAGGCAACACGCCACCCATACCATCGGTTGACTGGTTGCCCGCGATGATCAGATCGAAGCCGGTGCGCTTGAGAGCTGCCGCGATCACCTCTGCCGTGAGCCCGAGATCTGCGCCTGTGAGCCCCTCGTCGACGACGTGCGTGGCCGATCCTGCTCCCATTGCGAGGCATTTGCGAATCGAAGCCGTCGCCCCCTCGGGCGCAACGGTCAGCACGGATACCTCAGTGCCCTCGTTAGCCTCGGCGTAGGTCAACGCCACCTCGAGAGCACGCTCGTTGATCTCATCCGTGACGTTTTCCGATGCACCGCGCTCAGCCAAACCCGTCTCCAGGTTCAAGGTGCGTTCTCCGTAGGTGTCAGGCACTTCTTTGACGAGTACGGCGATCTTCATTGATGGGCTCCACCCTCACTCATGCGTATTGGATTGTCGTTTTTCCGAATGTCACTTGCGGCCGGTGACGGCGCGCGCAACAATCTCGCGCATCACTTCGTTGGTACCGCCGTAAATCCGGTGGACCCGAGCGTCAAGGAACGCGCGAGCAATCGGGTACTCCATAATGTACCCGTATCCCCCATGCAGTTGCACACCCTGGTCGAGAATCTCCCATTCGCGTTCGGTGCACCAGAACTTCACTTTGGCCGCTTCTTCGGGGCTGAGCTGCCCCTTCTCGTAGAGTTTCATGGCCCGATCGATGAAGGCCCACATCACGTCAACGGTGGTCGCCATGTCTGCGAGACGGAACCGCGTGTTCTGGAAATCAGCGACCGGCTGCCCGAATGCCTCGCGGCTCTTCGTGTAGTCGAGGGTCCACTCGAGCGCCGCCTGGCCGACCGCCGCGCCCGCGACGCCGATGGAAAGACGTTCGAGCGGCAGGTTCTTCATCAACTGGACGAAGCCGTGACCTTCAGCCCCACCGATCAGGTTCTCTTCGGGCACGAAGACGTCGGTAAAGCTCAGCTCCGCGGTGTCGTGACCTTGGAAGCCCATCTTGTGCAGGGTTTTGCTCTGGTCGAAGCCGTCCATACCCTTTTCGATGACGATCAGGCTGAATGCGTCGGGGCGGTTCCCCTCGCCGGTCTTCACGAACGTCACGATCATGTCAGCGGTCTTGCCGCTTGAAATAAAGGTCTTTGCGCCGTTGACGATGTAGCCGCCGTCAACCTTCTTCGCGGTCGTCATCACCGCCCGCAGGTCACTTCCCGCACCTGGCTCTGTCATTGCGAGCGCGCCGAGGATTTCACCAGTCGCCATGCCCGGGAGGTACTTCTGCTTCTGCGCATCGGTACCGAAGTGGGCGATGTAGGGGATCGCCAAGTCGTCTTGAATGCCCGCGGCTCCGGCGAGTGAGGATCCCGCCCCCGCACGAATCAGCTCTTCCATGACGACGCTGCGGAAACGATAGTCCATCAGCATTCCCGCGCCGCCGAACTCCTCGGGCACCGAGAGCCCGATGATGCCGTGCTCGCCCGCTGCCAGCATGGTGGCACGATCGACTTCGCCGTCTTCGTCCCACTGCCGCTGCTTCTCAGGCGTCACGTACCGCTTGATAAATTCTTTGACCATCTCGCGAAACGCGTCGTGATCCTCATTAAAAATGTCGCGCTGCATTGCACTTCCTTCCGCTCTTCAATTCACACTACCCATTATGGGTTGTCTCCGAACTGAGCGCTGGTGGAGTGTGTGGTATCTACAAACAGGCGCGTCCGCAGGCCGCTCCCCCGGTTTAGGTTCAAACAGAATCACGGCAACGCTATGCAGGATAAAGGTTTGGGAATGAGTGCCCTGGAGAGGAATCGAACCTCCGACACCTTCTTTAGGAGAGAAGTGCTCTATCCACTGAGCTACCAAGGCGGGGGCCGCATTTGCGACCCCTGAGAGTCTAGCGCACGGCTGCGCACTGTCGAGAACGCAGTATCTCGACGAGAAGCCAGCGCCCGTGCGTCGGTAGGGTGCATTCTCGTCGAGATAGTGCATTCTCGACGAGGAACAGGAGAGAGCAGCAAAAAAGCCCGGCTCGCAAAAGCGAACCGGGCTTCACAGCTTAAGCCTGTTACCCCTTGTACACGGCAACGTGCTGGCCAGGGAAGACCAAAATGTCTCCGGGGAGGAAGGACCCATCAGCCACTACCACGCCACCAAGGTTGGTGTATTCATACACCTGCGTGCCAAGATCTCCGGCCGGGTGTCCGGCTGCGCGAAGGGAGTGCTCCACGAGAGCGGTGCAGTCCTGATTCACACCAAGTTCACTCAAAGCCTGGGCAACGATCGCGTCTCCGTTAGTGAAGCGAACGACAGTGAGGCCTGACTCGCCAGCGGGCGCAATAGGCCCAAGACGTGTCGTACCGCCCCATCCGCCGTGCACAGCAACACCTGAGCCGATGGGGGCTGAGGTACGAGCGCGGTTTTGCTCAGCTGCCTTAGAAGCGGCAGCGGCAGCAGCAGCTTCTGCGTCCGCCTTTTCCTGAGCGAGAATGGCTGAATCAACTTCACCGCTGGGAGCATCCAAAGGCAGAACCAGATCAGCAGCGACCACCGTGTCCAGGGTCTGAGTATTGGTAATGAATCCATCAGGCACAGTACCGTCATCGGGAATGACGGCGTAGGCCGGGATCGAGAAAACGCCGACCATGCCGAGGCTGATGACGGCAGCACCAGTCATCTGAGCAAAGCGCTTCACCTTTACCGAAGTAGGTTTCGACGAGCCGAGTGTTACCGCTACTTCAGTACTGGGGTTGTAAGCCACGAGTTACTCTGCCTAACGTTTTCGATCTGTGTACAAGCAACAGCGGCCCCTGTGAGCCGCGACTTTTTAAGAGTAGCCGAATATCACGAGAATGTCACGCTCAGGTCACAACTGCCACGAACTCGGCGGGAATTCAACAAGTTTCAATGTTACTTGAAGGTTCGATTCTCTCGATATCGAGAGAACTCGTTGCTTTCTTGGTTTTGACTCGCTGCGCTCACTCAACCGGCGGGGGCTGCGCTCACTCAACCGGCGACGGCTGTGCTAGATGACGCCTTGCTCGAGCATCGCCTGCGCAACCGTCACAAACGCCGCAGAGTTCGCACCGAGCACATAGTCCCCGGGCCGCCCGTAGCGTTCAGAGGCAACATAGCTCGCCTCGTGCACATCACGCATGATGTCGTGCAGTCGAGACTCGCTCTTCTCGCGATCCCACCGAGAGCGGGCCGCATTCTGGCTCATCTCGAGCGCGGAAGTGGCAACACCACCGGCATTTGCGGCCTTGCCCGGCCCAAACAGCACGCCCGCCTGTTGAAAGATCTCGATCCCCGCTGGCGTCGTCGGCATGTTCGCACCCTCAGCAACGGCGAGCACGCCCCCGGCAACAAGCTTGCGCGCGTGATCCTCGTTGAGTTCATTCTGCGTTGCACAGGGAAGAGCGACTTGGCCAGGCACATCCCACACTGAGCCGCCTGCGACAAAGTGTGATCCTGAGCGCCGCTCGGCATACTCAGAAATACGCGCCCGTTCCACCTCTTTGATTTGCTTCAGGAGGGCGAGGTCTATTCCTGCTTCATCCACAATGTATCCGCTGGAATCAGACGCGGTAATCGCGGTTCCACCAAGCTGGTGGATCTTCTCAATCGCGTAGGTCGCAACATTGCCGGATCCCGAAACGACCGCCCGCAACCCCTCAATCCCGCGGCCCGCACGCTGCAGCATCTCCTCCGCGAAGAACACGGCCCCGTACCCGGTTGCCTCTGTGCGCCCCTCAGCGCCGCCCCAGCCGACACCCTTGCCGGTGAACACACCTGACTCGTAGCGCTGGGTGATGCGGCGGTACTGTCCGAATAGGTAGCCGATCTCGCGCGCGCCCACACCAATATCGCCCGCGGGCACATCGGTGTCCTCGCCGATGTGGTGCACAAGCTCCATCATGAAGCTCTGGCAAAAACGCATGACCTCGGCGTCGCTCTTGCCGCTCGGGTCGAAATCCGAGCCACCCTTACCCGCGCCAATCCGCTGCGAGGTGAGTGCATTCTTAAAGATCTGCTCAAAACCCAAGAACTTGATCACAGAGAGATTCACCGTCGGGTGGAATCGCAGGCCTCCCTTAAACGGCCCGAGGGCAGAGTTGAACTGCACGCGGAAGCCGCGATTGACCCGCACTCGATTGTCGTCGTCCGTCCAGGGCACACGGAAAATCAGCTGCCTTTCGGGCTCAACGAGGCGATCCAGGATCCCGGCCTCAATAAAATCCGGGTGCTCCGCGAGCACCGGGGTCAGCGTGCCAAGCACTTCGTGCACGGACTGCAGGAACTCGGCCTCGCCCTGGCTACGGTGTTCAACAATCTCTGCGACCGCGCGCAGATGGGCTTCAGGGGTGGGCAGTGTCAACGTCGATCTCCTCGGTGTTCAACTCCATCGTGATCCGCGCAAAAGCTGTTGGCAGCGCGAGAGATGTCTCAGGGTGAGACGAAAATATGTGCGGCGATCTCCGTCGGAAGTTCAATCGCCTCTGGGTAGCCTTCGGCTTCAATGTGCACGAAGTCTCCCCGCTTCATGAAAGCCGCGGTGTTTCCGGGCTTCACTCCGGCAGTGGCGAGCTGGCTCAGCAGCTCGGGATCTACCTGAGCGGGTTCTGCAAGACGGCGGATCCGCGCTGTGACCGTGCGCTCCGGGTCGACGAGCAGCTCACCGATCCCCACAACTTCTGATTGGAAGGATCCTGCAACTCTGGAACCAAGATCCTCAAGCCCCGGGATCGGGTTTCCGTATGGCGACTCCGTCGGGTGGTCGAGAATGCTCAGAAGTTTTCGCTCGACCCTCTCGCTCATGACATGCTCCCAACGGCACGCCTCCTCGTGAACATACTCCCACTCGAGTCCGATCACATCGGCGAGCAAACGCTCGGCAAGACGGTGTTTGCGCATCACATTCACGGACTTGGTACGACCCTCAGGCGTGAGTTCCAAGCGGCGATCATCGGTCACCACAACGAGGCCGTCACGCTCCATACGTCCAACGGTCTGGGAAACGGTCGGGCCTGAGTGATTGAGACGCTCAGAGATTCGGGCGCGCAGAGGGACGATGCCCTCTTCCTCAAGCTCAAGGATCGTTCGAAGATACATCTCCGTCGTATCGATCAGATCCGCCATCGCCATCCTTTCCCGTCCTTATGACTGTCCCAGCCTACCGCCCGCGTCAAGCCGGCAGGTCACACGCCGTTAGAATATCTCTCATGGCCGACATTGTGATTCCAGCTGACCTCCTTCCCCAAGACGGACGATTCGGCTGCGGCCCGTCCAAGGTGCGAGGCGAGCAGCTCGATTTCCTTGCTTCCCTGCAGCCCCATGTTCTCGGCACCTCACACCGGCAGGCACCCGTCAAGAATCTTGTCGGCAGCGTGCGATCTGGGCTTTCCGAGCTGTTTCGTGCACCCGAGGGTTACGAGATCTTGCTCGCCAACGGAGGCGCGACCACGTTTTGGGACTCGGCGGTGCACTCGCTCATCGAGAAGCGCAGCCAGCACCTGACCTTTGGGGAGTTCGGCGCGAAGTTTGCAAAGGCTGCCGAGGCTGCCCCGTTCCTTGAGAACCCGGATGTGCGAGCGGCAGAGCCCGGATCGCGTTCCGAAGCGGCCGCGCTCGCCGGAGTCGACGTGTACGCCTACCCCCACAACGAAACCTCGACCGGCGTCATGGCCGAGGTGCGACGGGTCGCGGGCGATCCGGGATCGCTCACGGTCGTAGACGCAACCAGCGGTGCGGGCGGGATCGACTTCGACGCGAGCGAGGTCGATGTCTACTACTTCTCTCCTCAAAAGAACTTTGCTTCCGACGGCGGGCTGTGGTTTGCGCTGGTCTCGCCCGCGGCCATCGAGCGCATCGAGCGGGTGGCAGGATCCGGGCGCTACATCCCGGAGACGCTGAATCTTGCTGGCGCGATCGAGAATTCCCGCAAGGATCAGACGCTCAATACCCCGGCACTCGCGACGCTCGCAATGATGGACGAGCAAGTGCGCTGGATCAACGAGCAGGGTGGGCTGTCGTGGGCGGCGGCACGTACCGCAGAATCCTCCGGGGTGTTGTACGAGTGGGCGGATCGCTGCTCGGTCGCTACGCCGTTCGTCACGAACCCGGATCACCGCTCACAGGTGGTCGTGACGATCGACTTTGACGACTCGATCGATGCCGCGGCAATCTCGAAGGCGCTCCGCGCAAACGGGATCGTGGATACCGAGCCCTACCGCAAGCTCGGCCGCAACCAGCTGCGCATCGCAACCTTCACCGCGATCGATCCGGCCGATGTGCGCGCGCTCACCCCCGCGATCGACTACGTGCTGGAGCGCCTGGCTTAGTAGGGCTTGCCCCTTCCGCCGATTGAGCGAACCCCCTTCCGCCGGTTGAGCGAGCTTGCGAGCGCCGTACTGAGCGAGCGCAGCGAGTCGAAGTATCGAAACCAAGGTAGCGCTCATCTTGGTTTCGACTCACTGCGTTCGCTCAAGCGGCGGTGGGAGGGATGCTACTCGTCGTCCGAGTCATCCTCGTCGGAGTCGGGGTCGTCTTCGTCGTCCACATCCGCGCCCGCCACTGCGTCACCCGCGGCGTCAACGTCGACGCCGGCAAAATCGTCGTCGAAGTCACTGAAGTCGTTGTCAAGGATGTCATCGTCGAGCAGGTCATCGTCGTCGAGCAGATCGTCGTCGTCATCCTGCAGTTCCAGCGCTGCCGCCTCGGCAAAAGCAACCTCGTCGGCCGCCTGCCGCGCCTGGGTTTCACGATACCGCGCCAGGCGCTCCGACCACGGCACCCACTCGGGGGCGACCACTGCACCCGCACCGGGCAAGAGTTCAACCTCAAGCACGTTGACCGGTGAATCCTCGTCGACCCGAGCCAGGGTTGCCGCCCATCGCCATCCCGGATACCCGGGCAGGCGGCATTCGAAGAACAGGCTGAGAACATGCTCGCCGTGTACCTCGTGGCCGTCATCCACACCGATGGTCTGGGCATCGGTAATCTCACTCAGCGCGGCGCGAGCCACCTCGCGCGATTCGAGAAGCACTTGATCCGGCATGATCTCCTCGGCCTTCAAATCCGCTTGCAGCTCCGCTGGTGGCCCCGCTTGAGAGTCAGACATCAAAATCATCTGCCACGCGACGCAGCATCGTCGCGACGTTTCGGGACTGAGCCCGCTCAGGGTACTGCCCGTTCTTCAGCCGCTCACCAAGCCCATCGAGAAGCTTCACGAGATCCTCAATGATGATCGCCATCTCGTCGGCCGACTTCCGGTTCCGTTTCGCGATGCGCGGGGTGTCGAGCACGCGCACCGAAAGAGCTTGCGGACCACGGCGCCCATCAGCCACGCTGTACTCCAGCCGGGTGCCCGACTGCACCTCAGCGCCTTCCGGCACCACTGAGGCGTGCAGGTACACCTGCTGCCCATCGTCGCCCTGAATAAAACCAAAGCCTTTGTCTTCGTCGTAGAACCTGACCTTGCCGTTCGGCATGCCTCGTCCCTCTCCGTTGTTCAAGCGAAATCACTGTGCGCGATCGATTCTGCGCACAACAGAATCTAGGTTTTCGCGTATCCACCCGAGTCTACCGTTTGTTCCTCACCTTCAGCGCGGGCATACACCCTGTAAAATGGAGAGGATGTCCACCGAATCCAGTTCTTCGTCGTTGCTCGAGCGAATTCTCGCCTTCACGTCGCTATCCATTATCGCGATCGCGCTGCTGTCATTCTTTGTGACGCTCATCGTGGGTTTGAACGACCGCGAGGTTGTCGCCACGGGCTTCGGGCCGATTGTCTATGGCATCTCCATCATCGGACTCCCCATCGGATTTCTCCTGCTGATTGCGCTGCTGATCGTTAGCCAAGTCCGCCGCCGTCGCGAGTTCCGCAAAAGCCAACAACGGTAACGGAGATCATGATCATGAGTGGCACCCTCGCTCTCGCCTCGGCTATCGCAGTGATGGATCGCCCCACTCTCACCGCCCTGGTTCAGTTGCGACGCCCCCAGGCCGCCGCTAACGTCACCGACCCGATCGGCTTAGCATCAGAGTTGCTGCGATCCGAATCGATCACGCGCACACTCGCACCGCTTGATCGCACCCACCTCGCAGCGCTGCTTGGCCTCGACGAAGCCGGAAATCCAGCGCATATCGACGCTGAGGTACTCGACACTCTTTCCCGAATCGGACTGATCGGGATCGATGGCGATACGCCGGTCGCGCTTCCAGAAGTCACGTCCGCCCTCCGGCAAGGCCTCACCGCGGCAGGAGTCACCCCGGATTCGCTGCGCACACAGCTTCAGGATCCTCTGCCGCGTGAGCATGACGCTGACACCAGCACCTGGTTCGCATCCGCTGTCACTGCGGTCAGTCAATCGGCCGAAATCCTTCGAGTGCTTCGTGAGCGCCCGGGCAGGCTGAACCGGAACGGTGCCATCGCGGTAGCGGCGGTGCGGATTCTCTCTGAGGTCACGAGCGTTGAACCTGCGCAGGTTTCGCGGGCACTGGGGGCTCTCGAACAGGCCCGTCTCATCTGGTCGGCCAGGTCCAGCCAGCTGCTTCGCTGTACGGAGAAGGCCCCCGAATGGCTTGCAAGCAACTACGGCGAGCGCTGGCTCTTCCTGGCGCGCGCCACCCTCGACGCGATGCCGTCGCCCCTGCGCAGTGTTCTCCCTGCCAGCCGTGCCGATGTTTCTGTCGCAATTGAGCACCTTCCGCGGGTGTATCCGCTTCTGCCCGCGTCTGATATCGCTGCGGCGGTCGATTTTGCGCAGACTGCGGAGTATCTCGGCCTCACAGTGACCGGTGTTCTCAGCCCGCAGGCATCGGCTCTGCTTGCCCAGGACAACTCCGTTTCTAGCGAGCAGATCATTGCCGACCTTCCAGGGGTTGCGCCAGGCATCTATGTGCAACCCGATCTGAGCGTGGTGATCCCCGGCCCGCTCGACCCCCAGGACGAAGCAGAAATTGCCTCTCTTTCGCGCCCCGAGCACATCGGCGTCGCCACCACACGCCGCGTCACCGAAGCATCGCTCGCTGATGCGATCGAGCACGGTGGGAGCGAAAAGGGCGGTGTGACGGCGGAGTCCGCACGGGCGACCTTCGAGCGGCTCTCCCTGACGGGGATCCCCCAGCCGCTCGACTACCTACTGACCGCGTTCGCCGGGCGTGTCGGTAGTGTGGTCGTCTCTGAACACCTCGGCGACGAGGGTCGCACTCGCGTCACAGTTTCCCGGCCCGAAATGCGACAGACGATCCTTGTAGATCGGAGTCTGCAGCACGCCCAGTTCACCCCAAGCCCGACGGAACCCGGGGTGCTCTATTCAAGACTGCGCCGCGAGCACGTTGTCGCCGCGCTCAGCGATGCCCGCTACCCTGCAATGGCCGAGACGGCCAGAACTCCCACTTTCTCGACGGCTGCACAACGCGCCGGTGAAGCCGCTGAAGAGACGCCAGCACCGCCCAACGCCGATCTCTCCCCAGAGCTCACTGCCGCCATCGAGCGGGTGTACCTCGCGGCGCGGTCGGAACCGGGGCGGGCGACTTCACGAGGCTTCTGGAACTCGCGATTCGGGATCGGGCCACGGTGCGAGTCACTGCCGAGGCCAGAGGGCAAACTCACACTTTCACGCTCCTCCCGGTTTCTCTCAGCAACGGGCGACTCCGGGCGACGGATCAGGCTGCCGGCATGGAACGCACGCTCCCCGTAAGCATGATCTCCAATGTCGAGTCGCTGTGAACAGCTTGCTATGAGCCAGACGGAGTAGGCTAGATCGCTATGACGCTTGGTCCCCTCATTGTGCAAAGCGACCACACGGTCCTCCTGGAGGTCGCGCACCCCGACGCGGAAGACGCCCGTCACGAACTCGCCGTGTTCGCTGAGCTCGAGCGCGCTCCCGAACACATCCATACCTACAGGGTCACCCGCCTTGGGCTTTGGAACGCACGCGCTGCGGGCCACAGCTCAGACGAAATCCTCGCAACGTTGAACAAGTACGCGAAGTTTCCGGTACCTACCGGAGTGGCGAGCGAGATCGAAGACACGATGCGCCGCTACGGCAGGCTCACCATTGAGCGCCGCGATCCTGCCGACCGCGAGAGCCCCCTCGTGCTCCGCTCCGACGATGCGATGATTCTGCGCGAGGTGTCAAGCGCGAAGAAGGTCGCTCCGCTTCTCGGCAACAAGTTCGACGACCACACCTTCCCTGTCGAGCCGTGGGCCCGCGGGGAATTGAAGCAGCAGCTTGTCGCGCGTGGCTGGCCTGCCGAGGACCTTGCGGGGTACACCCCTGGCGAGCCGTACGACATCGAGTTGGTGCAGGACGGCTGGGAGCTGCGCGACTACCAACTCAAAGCCGTTGAGGCCTTCGAGCGCGGCGGATCCGGTGTGGTGGTGCTCCCCTGCGGCGCGGGCAAGACCATCGTTGGCGCGGCGTCGATGGCCGAGGTGGGAGCGAAGACGCTGATCCTCGTCACCAACGCAGTGTCGGCGAGGCAGTGGCGCGACGAGCTGATCCGCCGCACCTCGCTCACCGCCGACGACATCGGCGAATACTCCGGCCAGGTGAAAGAGGTGAAGCCGGTCACGATCGCGACGTACCAGATCCTGACCAGCCGACGGAAGGGCGAGTACGCCCATCTTTCTCTGCTCGACGCGCAAAACTGGGGCGTCATCATTTATGACGAGGTGCATCTACTGCCCGCGCCCGTGTTCAAGCTCACCGCCGAGTTGCAGGCGCGCCGCCGCCTCGGCCTTACCGCTACGCTCGTGCGCGAGGACGGCCGCGAAAGTGACGTCTTCAGCCTGATCGGACCCAAACGCTACGATGCGGCATGGAAAGACATTGAGGCGCAAGGGTTCATCGCACCAGCAGCTTGCTTCGAGGTCCGGATCGATCTGAGCGAGAGCGAACGGCTCGACTACGCGGTGGCGGAGGATCAGGATCGCTACCGCATCGCTTCGAGTACGCTGCAGAAGCAGCCCCTCGCCCGACGGATCATCGATCGCCACGAGGGTGAGAGTGTGCTCGTAATTGGCCAGTACATCGACCAGTTGGAGTCGATGGCCGAGGCACTTGGGGCACCGCTCATCACCGGTCAGACACCGATTGACGAGCGCGAGGAGCTGTTCAATGCGTTCCGCAGCGGGGAGGAGCGGATCCTCGTTGTCTCGAAGGTCGCGAACTTTTCGGTGGATCTCCCGGATGCTTCGGTCGCGATCCAGATTTCCGGCTCCTTCGGCTCGCGCCAGGAGGAAGCACAGCGCCTCGGCCGTCTGCTGCGTCCGAAGAGCACCAGCCTGACCGCTTCGTTCTATACGCTCATTGCCCGCGACACCGTAGATCAGGACTTTGCGCAGAACCGCCAACGCTTCTTGGCGGAGCAGGGGTACGCCTACACGATCCTCGATGCCGACCAATTCGAGCAGGCAACCGGCGCGCTTTCAGCAACTTCATAGCAAACGGTCAGAGACTGAGAGCATGACTACACAGCACAAGGGCCCCCGGATCCTTATCGTGGACGACGAGCCCAGCATCCGCGAATTGCTCAGCACCAGCCTTCGTTTCGCCGGTTTCGGCGTGCGTGCCGTCGGCAACGGCGCACAGACGATCTCTGCCGTGCTCGAAGAAGAACCCGATCTCATCATCCTCGATGTCATGCTCCCCGACATGAACGGATTCAGTGTTACCAAACGCCTTCGTTCGGCCGGCTACACGGCACCGATCATCTTCCTCACCGCGAAGGATGACACGGAAGATAAGGTCGAGGGACTCACCGTCGGTGGCGATGACTATGTCACGAAGCCCTTCAGCCTCGACGAGATCATCGCCCGGATCAAGGCGGTACTGCGCCGCACGATCCAGGAGGACGAGGATTCGGTGCTCACTATCGGCCCCATCACGATGGATCAGGACACGCACGAAGTAAACGTCGAGGGAACCTCGATCGAACTTTCCCCGACCGAGTTCAAGCTGCTGCGATACCTGATGCAGAACGCAAACCGTGTGCTGTCGAAGGCGCAGATCCTCGACCACGTCTGGGAATACGACTTCAACGGCGATGCCGGGATCGTGGAATCGTATATCTCCTACCTGCGGCGCAAGCTCGATCCGCTGACCGAAGAATCGCTCATTCAGACAAAGCGCGGATTCGGATACATGCTGAAGACTGAAACTAAGTAGCTGGGGGCCAAGTAACTCGTGAGGAAGGGGCGCGCCGCTGATCGGCGTGTAGCCGCAAGGCTGCGCGCGATGCGACGTCTCAGCTACGCGGATCGTTGGGCCGAGGTCTCGTTGCGGGCGAAGATCACCGGCGTCACGGTGTTCATCCTGTTTCTCGGACTGATCGTGGCGGGGGTGGGAACGCTTTCCGTGCTTCGCCCTATGCTCGTCACGAACCTCGACTCCTCACTCAGTCAGCTGCGCAGCGATCCCACGCGCGCGCTCGCCCGCGGCGCGGAGCCGCTGTCGCTCTCCAAAGACGACATCCTGTACGCCGGCCCGCAGTACTACGTGGCGCTGTTGAATGCTGACCGCGAGCTCGTCGTCAGCAACGCCCTGGGGCGAGAAGACCTGGCACTCCCGCAGCTTGATCGTCTCTCCGCCGAGCAACTGCAGCAGGCACTCAATCAAGTCCTGCCGCTCGACAGCCTAGAGACCACCGAGTGGCGGGCAATTGCCATGCCAATCAACGATGGCGGCTCGCTACTCATCGCGGCCTCCACGGCAAGCATCAATCAGACCGTTGCGCAGTATGTGATCATTTTCACGGGCTTTGGGATCGCGGTGATCCTGCTTGGCGCCGCCCTCACCCGCCTCCTCGTGACCGCGACATTCTTGCCGCTGGCCGAGGTCGAGCAGACAGCGCTAGAGATTTCCCGCGGTGACTATTCCAAGCGCATTATGGTGGCAAACCCGCACACCGAGGTTGGGCATCTCGGCGAATCGCTCAACGTGATGCTTGATCGCCTTGATGGCTCGCTTGAGGATCGCGAGCGCACCATCGATCGCATGCGTCGCTTCATCGGTGACGCGAGCCACGAGCTGCGCACCCCCCTCGTCTCAGTACGCGGCTATGCCGAGTTGTACCGCATGGGGGCGCTGCAGGACGAGGAACAGATCGGGCAGGCGATGGAGCGGATCGAGAAAGAGGCGATCCGCATGACCTCGCTCGTTGAGGACCTGCTCGCGCTCGCTCGGCTTGACGAGCGGCGCCCCCTGCAGCTCACCACCCTCCCCCTGAACCAGCTCGCCCACGATGCCGCGCTCGATGCGAGTGCGCAGGCCTCCGATCGTGTGGTGACCGCGATTGAGGATCCCGCGGCTCCGTTCGTGATCGGCGACGAACACAAGGTTCGCCAAATCATGACCAACCTCATCGGCAACGCGATGCGGCACACCCCTGAGGGCAGCCCCATCGAGATCGCCGTCTCCACAGTTCCCGTCGAGGAGGGGCAGCCGACGATGTCACGCTTCGAGATCATCGATCACGGCGAGGGTATCCCCGAGCAGGTCCACGACAAGATTTTTGGGCGCTTTTGGCGCGCAGATAACTCGCGGAACCGTGAGACGGGGGATCAGGTCTCGGCCTCGCAATTGTGAAGTCGATCGTTGATGCACACAACGGCACGGTCAGTGTGCACGATACGCCCGGCGGTGGGGCGACGTTCCGCGTCGATCTGCCCTGCGCCCCCGCCCCCTGATCCCGCGCCCCCTCCGCTCCCCGCCCCCTCCGCCCCACCGCTCAGGTGTCACGGATGTGCAGTTCAGGGCGTTTTGGTACACATCCGTGACACCTGAACGGTGGGGATGAGTGGGCAGCGACAGGGCAAGAAGGGCAAGCGGACCCGGCCTGTGGATAGACCCCGCAGAGTTCGCGAATGCTTGGCAGCATTGATGAATGCCAGCTCCACTCACTCCCATCCCCCAGCATCTTCCTGAAGTATTCTCCGCGAAAGACGCCGCACGCTCAAAGCTGCACTCACGGCGATTGAAGCAAAGCGACATCACACGGATCAGTTTCGCGGTCTATCAACGTGCGGATCCTGAGACAATCGCCGTGTCAACAAGGGCCGCTGCGGAAGCCATCAGTTTCACTCAACAGGCTGAACGTTGGAGAGAGCAACAGCGCGCCCTGGCGACCGCGCTGAGTCCGCATCTTCCCCGACACCATTTCTTCTGCATCCGCAGCGCCGCAGCACTTTGGGAGCTTCCGAATTTTGGAAACCTGGATCCGGCCCTAGACATTGCCTGTTTCAAACCAACCAGACCGTTGCGCCGCAAGGGCTTCAACGCTTCGAATGTCAGCCCCGGACTTGCCACAACGGTAACGTTGCCGAGAACAAGTATTCGCCTCACGGATCCCCCGACAGTCTGGGCCATGCACGCGGCCCACCTCCCACTCGAGGACCTCGTCGCGCTGGGAGATGCGGTGATTCGTCAGAAACGCATCCCCGGAACGGATCGGCTCGAACGACTACCGCTCGCATACCTCTCAGATTTGGAGCGAGTGGTCCGTTCTGGGCGGCGCGTGGGAATTGACCGCCTTCGCCGCGCGCTTCCGCTGCTGAGGGTGAGCAGCGCATCGGTGCCGGAGTCTCATTTGCGATTGCAGCTCCAGCAGTGGGAGCTGCCTCCGTTCCAGCTGGACTACGACATCTACGACACACATGGCAACTTGCTCGGCTGTAGTGAGTTTGCGTTCCCCGAGTTCAAGCTTGTGGTCGAATACGAGGGGACCATCACCGGACAAAGACGAAACAGTGGAATCGTGACATCGAGAAGTATGGGGACTACTCTCGGGCAGGTTGGGAGGTAGTTCGCGTCACCGCCGACAAGCTTTATGGCTCGCCCTGGCTACTCAGGTCTCAACTGCTCGAAGCGCTACAGCGACGCGAACATCTGCGATGACGGCCCCAGTCATTCAGGTGTCACGAATCTGTAGTTCAGCGGGTTTTGGTACACATCCGTGACACCTGAACGCTTAGGGCACCGGGCGGCGGCGCATAGAAAAAGGGGCCGCGCCCAAAGGCGCGACCCCTCAATCCTGGAGACTCTTAGAAGTCCATGCCACCGGTCGGGTCACCGGCGGGAGCCGCAGCGGGCTCCGGCTTGTCGGCAACAACAACCTCGGTGGTGAGGAAGAGACCTGCGATCGACGCGGCGTTCTGCAGCGCAGAGCGAGTCACCTTCGCGGGATCCAGGATGCCCTGAGTGACCAGGTCACCGTACTCACCGGTGGCGGCGTTCAGGCCGTGGCCCACGGGCAGAGCAGCAACGCGGTCGGCGACAACGCCGGGCTCGAGCCCTGCGTTGAGCGCGATCTGGCGCAGCGGAGCCTCAATGGCGGTCTGCACGATCTTCGCGCCCACTGCCTCGTCACCCTCAAGCTTGAGGCCGGCGAAGGCCTCCTTGCCCGCCTGGATCAGCGCGACGCCACCGCCGGGCAGTACGCCTTCTTCAACGGCAGCCTTCGCGTTGCGGACGGCGTCCTCGATGCGGTGCTTGCGCTCCTTCAACTCAACCTCGGTCGCGGCGCCAGCCTTGATGACGGCCACGCCACCGGCGAGCTTCGCGAGGCGCTCCTGCAGCTTCTCGCGGTCGTAGTCGCTGTCGGTGTTCTCGATCTCGCGGCGGATCTGCGTGACGCGGCCGGCGATGGCTTCTTCTTCGCCACCGCCCTGCACGATGGTGGTCTCATCCTTGGTGATGATGACCTTGCGTGCGGTGCCGAGCATGTCGAGCGTCGCGTTCTCAAGCTTCAGGCCGACCTCTTCAGAGATGACCTGACCGCCGGTGAGGATCGCGATGTCCTGCAGCATGGCCTTGCGACGATCGCCGAAGCCAGGTGCCTTGACGGCAGCCGACTTGAAGATGCCACGGATCTTGTTGAGCACGAGGGTTGCGAGCGCTTCACCCTCAACGTCTTCCGCGATGATGAGGAGCTGCTTACCCGACTGGATCACGGGATCAACAACGGAGAGCAGATCCTTGATGTTCGAGACCTTGCTGTTGACGAGCAGGATGTAGGGATCCTCAAAGACAACTTCCTGGCGCTCTGCGTCAGTGACGAAGTACGCGGAGAGGTAGCCCTTGTCGAAGCGCATGCCCTCGGTCAGTTCGAGCTCGGTGCCGAAGGTGTTGGACTCCTCAACGGTGACCACGCCCTCCTTGCCGACCTTGTCGATGGCCTCGGCAATCAGGGCGCCGATCTGCTCGTCAGCGGCCGAGATCGATGCGGTTGCTGCGATCTGATCGGTGGTCTCGATCTCCTTCGCGTTTGCGAGAAGCTTGGCGGTGACGGCGGCAACAGCGGCCTCGATGCCCTTCTTGATCGCGATGGGATCGCTGCCGGCCGCAACGTTGCGCAGGCCCTCGCGCACAAGCGCCTGAGCGAGCACGGTCGCGGTGGTGGTTCCGTCACCCGCGACGTCGTCGGTCTTCTTTGCGACCTCCTTGACCAGCTCAGCGCCGATCTTCTCGAAGGGATCGTCAAGCTCGATCTCCTTTGCAATGGAGACACCGTCGTTGGTGATCGTGGGGGCGCCCCACTTCTTCTCCAGCACGACGTTGCGGCCGCGCGGCCCCAGCGTCACCTTCACGGCATCGGCAAGGGTGTTCAGGCCCCGCTCAAGCCCACGACGTGCTTCTTCATCAAACGCAATGATCTTTGCCATGTATTTCGCCTCTCCTGGACGTTCTCGTGGTGGTTTTCTGTTCCGCAACCCAGACGGGTATGACCGGGTGTTGGCACAGAAACTTAGCACTCAGTCGAATCGACTGCTAACACAATCTTGGCACTCTCCCCCGTCGAGTGCAAGCGCTCCCAGGCCAATTCAAAGCGGAGCTTCACGCTACAAGCGAACGGCCCGACAGTCAATGAGCTACTGCGTGGCCCGGTCAATCAACTGACCCGTTTCCGGGTCCACAAGCTTTCCAGTTTCGGGATCTATCGCATATCCGGTTTCTGGATCAACGGCAGCATCCTGTTCGGGACTAGCAGCACCGCCCGTTTGATCTTCGTCGCCTTCGAGGCCGGGACCGGCGTAATTCGCTCCGATTAACACCACCAGACGAACACCATAGTCGACGTAACGATCCGTTTGGTACGAAGAGATCCCGCCGAGCTTGGTCGCAAGCGCCTCTGCGGCAGCCTCATCAGCAGGATCCATATAAAACACCGCAGAGAGTTCTACGTCTGTTTCCGAAGCGCTTCCCGAGTAGACAATCTGCCCCCACTGCCGATCGGTAATAAGCCCGCTGACTGATTCGGCAAGATTCGGAGTCGACGTGCCGTTGAGTACCACAACCGTGGCGTTCGGATCAATGACCGCATCCGCCTTCGGCTGCGGCTCGGGGCCCGGCGTCGCAGTTCCGACCAACGGCAAGTTCCCACTCCCACCAAGGCTCTGAACCCCAAAATACCGATCGTGGTGAGGAGCGCAAACCCAAGAAGGCCACCAATGATGTACTGCCACACGTAGCGAGGCCGGGCCGTAACCCGATGTGCGCCGACGCGACCACTTCGCGGAATCCGATCAAACCGATCTTCGGGGTATTCCTGACGAGTGCGATGATGCGCCTTGACACTCTCGGTTTTCTGCGCCACGCTCATCTCCTCGAAGCTAGGTGTACATCCAACAAGCACGCAACAGAACGCAATGCCTGAGGACTAGCGTACAGTGGCGCCGTTGCGATAACTGTGAAGCACCAGGAACGCGCAACAAGGATCACCAGGTCCACACACGAGGTCAACAAGACTTGAATGCTCATCGTTGTACCCAAAACAAGTCGCAGAATACCTGACCAAAGAGGTTCTTGACCGGACATAATTCGATCCGAATAGGGTTGAGAACCCAATGCACATCAAGCAACCTTCTATATGGCTCTCAGAGGGCAAATGGGGCACAAGGAGGTACGAACGGAAAGTCAGGATATACCTTGGGACGAACAGCAAGCACTAGCGCCCTACGAGTCGCCCCCGACGAGTGGGATCCAGCCGCTCTCCCTCGACAGACCAGGATCCGGCAGCATCTGCACGCGGTGCCCACACTCAAGCACACACAGATCCCAACACCGCCAAAGCCCGAAGAACTGCCCATTCCACCTCCGGACCCCCGGATCGTTCGCATGATCGCCATCTACGGTTATGAAGTCGTTGATGGCTCCCGTTCGGTCACCCAGCTAGCGGCCTGGATCACGCGCGAGGTCGCAGACCATCTCACCAGCAGGCGCGCAGCCCGCACCGAGCGCCGCACCCTGTACCGCGACGAACGCCGCACAGTTCCGGTTCCCGGGCCCGTGCACCTGTCCTTGAGTTCCGCAAAGACCGCAGAGGCGGCTGTCGTGTTGCAAACCGGTGCGCGCTTCACGGCAGTAGCCGTGCGCCTTGAGTATCTCCGCGAAAAGTGGCGCGCCACCAACTTGACGGTGCTGTAGGTCCCTCTACGGTGCGCGGCTATTCTGCGCCCGAAGCGCGCAGCTTTGACACCTCGTAGAGCGCGACGCCCGCTGCGATACCGGCGTTCAAGGACTCAGTCGCAGACGAGATCGGGATCGAGACGATCGCATCGCAGGTCTCCGTGACCAGTCGCGAAAGCCCCTTCCCTTCACTGCCGATCACGAGCAGCAGTGGGCGGTCCGCGAGCTCAAGCCCGGGCAGCGACACATCGCCGCCACCGTCGAGCCCAACAATGAATACGCCACGCTTTTTCAGCTCTTTGAGCGTCTGGGTGAGGTTTGAGGCCATCGCGACGGGGATCCGTGCGGCCGCACCAGCCGAGGTCTTCCAAGAGGCGGAGTTGAGACCGGCAGATCTGCGCTGTGGCACGATCACCCCTTGGCCGCCAAAGGCTGCAACGGAGCGAATGATCGCGCCGAGATTGCGGGGATCGGTAACCCCGTCGAGGGCAACGAGCAGCGGCAGTTCGTCGCGATCCAGCGCGTCGTCGAGCACATCCATCGGGTGCGCGTACTCCATTGGTGGCACCTTCAGCACGACACCCTGGTGCACTGAATCGCGGTCCGTCATGCGGTCCATTTCTGGACGCATGATCTCAAGCACCGGCACATTACGCTGGGTTGCCAGGCGCAGGATTTCGCGCATGCGATCATCCATCTCGACGCGCGCGGCCACATACAGCGCCGTCGCGGGGATCTTGGTGCGCAGCGCCTCAACGACGGCGTTGCGTCCGGTTACCAGCTCCGAGTCATCGCTCTTCTTGCCTCCGCGCTGGACCCCGCGATCCGCACCGCCCATGTGCCGCTTTTTTGCGGCCTCGTAGCGTTCCTTGGCCGCCTTCGCCTTGCCAGCAGGGTGGTAGGGTCGATCCTCAGCTTTGGGCGTAGCCTTGCGCCCCTCGAGGGCCTGGCGCCCCTGACCGCCAGATCCGACGCCCTTGCCCAGGCCTTTCTTGCGCACGGCGCCCGTGCGGTTACTTTTATTGCTCATGTCAGGCTCCAGCGGGTTCCAGTCGGATTGTCTTCCAGGGTGATCCCTGCAGCCAGGAGGCGGTCACGAATCATGTCGCTCGTGGCGAAGTCTTTGTTTATGCGGGCTTCGGCTCGCTGCTCGATCAACGCGGCAACAAGAGTGTCAAGAGCCGCAGATTCTGCCGATCCACTCTGTTGAGCGTCACGCCAGTTCTCCGCACGGGGATCGATTCCCAGCACGTCGAGCATGGCAGCAACCTCGCCCGCGCGGGCGAGTGCGATATCCACATCACCCGCGTCAATAGCCGTGTTGCCTGCACGCACGGCACCGTGAAGGGCCGCGAGCGCCTGCGGCACGCCGAAATCGTCAAGCATAGCCGCGACGAACTCGTCTGGCAATGCGGCGCTCGTGGCCTCGCCCTCGAACGGCCCCAAATTTTGCACGGCATCGGGGCGAGATTCCTTGGCGAACTGCTGCACACGGTCAAGGAAGCTTTCTATGCGCCCAAAGGCCGCGGCGGCCTCGCCCAACGAATCTGGCGTGAACTCGAGCACCGAGCGATAGTGCGCGGATCCGAGGAAGTAGCGCAACACCACCGGGCGATGAGCCGCCAGCAAATCGGCTGCGAACAGCGAGTTGCCGAGCGACTTCGACATCTTCTGGCCACCGGTGTTCACGAGGCCGTTGTGGATCCAGTACCGAGCAAAGGGATGACCGGCAGCCTGCGACTGCGCCATCTCATTCTCGTGATGGGGGAAGCGCAGATCGAGCCCGCCACCGTGAATGTCGAACTCTTCGCCGAGGTAGCGGGTTGCCATCGCAGAGCACTCGATATGCCAGCCCGGGCGTCCGTCGCCCCACGGTGACGGCCACGAAGCGGTCGCTGGCTCGCCCTCGCGGTGCGCCTTCCAGAGCGCAAAGTCGCGGGGATCCCGCTTGCCAACGGGCTCGGAATCTGTGGCGTCTTCCATCTGATCACGCTGCTGGCGCGTCAGCGATCCGTACTCGGACCAGCTCCCGGTATCAAAGTACACGCTCGCCGATCCATCGGAGGCCCGATAGGCGTGGCCGCGCTCAATCAACAGCTCGATCAACGCCACCATCTCGCGAATGTTCGCGGTGGCGCGCGGCTCATACGTCGGCGCCAACACGCCGATCGCATCGTAGGCTGCGGTGAAATCTCGCTCCACACGATAGGCGAGCGCCCACCATTGCTCTGTGCCGCCGGCTTCCTGCGCGAGGCGAGCGTTGTCGAGGATCTTGTCATCGATGTCGGTGACGTTGCGGATCAGGGTGACCCGGTGCCCGCTCGCGACGAGCCAGCGGCGCATCTGGTCGTACACCAGCGCGCTCCGCAAATGCCCGATGTGGGGAGCTGACTGCACCGTCGGTCCGCAGACATACAGGCCGACCTCACCAGCAACGCGGGGAGCGAACTCGACGATCTCCTGTGCGCGGGAATCGTAGATCAGTTGTTTCACGCTCACAGCCTACCGTGCGGCCCTGCGGGGTGAGCCATGCGACTAGTCGAGCGAACCACTCAGAAAGAACTGCATCTGCTTCGCGACGCTCACCGCGTGATCGCCGAATCGCTCGTGGTAGCGGCTCGCGAGCGTAGCGTCGACCACCCCCGTCGGGTTGTCGGCGAGCTTGTCACTCAGCACCTTCTCGAACACCTTCGCGTGAAGTTCGTCGAGGTCATCATCGAGATTCCGCACCTCATCGATCACCGCGGGCTCCTGCGTACGCAGCAACTCCACGATCTTGCCGGCCATCTCCACATCGAGCGCACCCATGCGAGCAAACGTTTTCTTCAGACCCTTCGGGATCGCGCTCTCCGGGTAACGGTAGCGGGCAAGCTGCGCGATGTGCTGGGCAAGGTCGGCCATACGCTCAAGCGAGCTACTCATGCGCAACGCACCCACCACGAGACGCAGGTCGGAGGCCACCGGCTGCTGCCGGGCGAGGATGTCGATCGCGAGCTGATCCAACGACGCGGCCATCTCCTCAACCTCGTCGACACCGTCGATGACTTTCTCTGCGAGTGCGACGTCCGAATTGCCAAAGGCTTTGCTCGCATCGGTAATCGATGCTTCGACCAGGCTTGCAACCTCGACCAGGCGATCCTGCACTTCGCGCAGCGACTGCTGAAAAACCTCACGCATGCGTTTTCCTTTCGTTTCGCGCTCACGCGCACATTCTGCGCCCATGCGCACTGTTTCAAGTGTGAACGTATCCGGTAAACCGCACCACACCGAGAGGTGAACAACAGCTGAACTCTGCCCGTTCACTCGGGCTCGGCACATACGATGATTACATGGATCCGACTCTGATCGTGCTCGCCTCCGTGGCGCTTGGCGCAGCAATTGGGGGAGGTACCACCCTAGCGATCGTCAGCGGCAGGGCCGCAGGGAGACGACGCGCAGCCGAAATGCGCCCCGAACTCCCGGAGATCGCAACGTCGATCCTGAACGAAATCGAGATCTTTGCTTTGATTCTCGATGCTTCCCTGTCCGTGGTCTATGCGAATCCGACCGCCCGGCGCGAACAGCACGTGAGCGCGGAACAGCTTCGCGAGCCCGACTTTCTGGGGCGCGTCAGGCGCGTAATGTCAACGGGCGTCTCCGAACTGCACGTTCCGGATCCAGAAAACTCACTCGACACCGTGCGGATACACTTTGTTCGCCTGCAGCGCCGCTTCGTGGTCGTACTTGCCGAGGACCTCGGGGAGGAGCAGCGCGTGAATGCAATGCGGAGGGACTTCATCGCGAACGTCAGCCACGAGTTGAAGACCCCGATCGCGGCAATTGGGTTGCTTTCCGAGGCCGTGCAACAGGCGGCCGACGAGCCGGAGGTGGTACGGGGCTTTGCGAAGAGCCTCGTGAAAGAATCGCGTCGCCTCGGGGAGCTCTCCCGCGACGTGATCCAGCTCTCAGAAGCGCAATCGACGTTGCGGCCCGAGGACCGCGAGGAGGTATCGCTGCGGGATCTCGTGCGGGGCGAGGTCGAATCCCACCGCGAGTTCGCCGCGCAGCACGGCGTCGAACTGGTGGTGACCGATGACGCGAAACTGGATCGCGAAGCAGTGATCCTGGGTCGGCCCACCTCCCTCGGCTCGGCAATCGCGAACCTGCTGAGTAACGCGATTCGCCACTCACCTGAGGGCGGCAGGGTCGGGATCGGTATGAGTATTGAGCGCGGTGCGTTTCTCGTCACCGTCACCGATCAGGGCGAGGGCGTGGCACCCGAGCACCTGCAGCGCATCTTCGAACGCTTCTACCGCGTCGACGGCGCCCGAACCCGCGGCGAGGGTGGCACCGGTCTCGGTTTGAGTATCGCCCGACACACCATGCGCGCGCACGGCGGAGACGTTGACGTGTGGTCGCAGCCGGGCGTCGGCTCAAGTTTTACCCTGTCCTTCCCGCTTCCCGAGGATAAAGGCAAGAGCAAGAGCAAGTCATCCAAGCGCACCAAGAAGGGACCCCAGCAGTGACTCAGCACATTCTGCTCGTTGAAGACGAAGACTCGATCTCGCAACCGCTCGCTTTTTTGCTGGAACGGGAAGGGTATCGGGTGGAGATCGCCAGTGACGGAGCAGAGGCCGTGAGCACATTTGCGGCACGTCCGAGCGACCTGGTGCTGCTCGATCTTATGCTGCCGAGCCTCCCGGGCACCGAGGTCTGTCGCGCCATTCGGCAGACTTCACAGGTGCCAATCATCATGCTGACCGCGAAGGATAGCGAGATCGACATCGTGGTGGGGCTTGAGCTCGGAGCTGACGACTACATCACCAAACCCTATTCCACTCGTGAGCTGCTCGCCCGGGTACGCTCAGCCCTGCGCCGTGGTGTGCCCGCGGCGACTGAGGCTCCGACTTCGGATGGGCCTGATGCGCTAGTGATCGACATGCTCGGGGTGCGTCTCGATGCTGAACGACACACGGTAACGGTTCGCGGCAAGGAGATCTCAATGCCGCTGCGCGAGTTTGAGCTGCTAGAAATGCTGATGCGTCACGCGGGCCGAGTGCTGACGCGTGGCCAGCTCATTGATCGAGTTTGGGGCACAAACTACTACGGTGACACCAAGACGCTCGACGTGCACGTAAAGCGGATTCGCGCAAGGATCGAGGAAGAACCCTCGAAGCCGAAGCTTATCTCAACCGTGCGCGGCGTGGGATACCGCTTCGGTTGACCCGCGCATACGCGTGAAGGGCCCCGCTCTGCGGTGGCCCTTCACGCGAACGAGGCTTAACCGACCGGTTGGTCGTCATTCACCTTAGGCTCAGCCGACTCGGCATCCTCATCGGCAACCTTCTTCGCCTCCGCACTCGCCTTCTCGGCGAAGTCAGCGGGCAACACATACGCACGGTACTCCTCGTGTTCTCCATCAAGGACCGGCACAAAGCGCTGCTTCTCTTCAGAGCCCGAGGTGCGCAGGTAGGCGTCAACGGTGGCACCCGGCTCCAGCTTAGGGATTGTTACCAGAACGGGAACCTCAGGACCATCCGGGTTTCCGAACCGAGTACTACCGGTCGGCACCACGAACTCTGCGCGGGCCTGCTGCGTCCCCTCACCAGTGAAGGTGATGATGAGTTCCTGGTCCTGACTCGTGAGGTTAACCGTACTGAATACGACGTTGAAGTTTTTGCCGCTCTCATCGGCGATCAACATGAGGTTGCGCACGCTCACACCCTCAACGTCAACGTTGATACCGTCACTCGGCGCGTATGGCACCGTCGTTCCCTGCGGAGCAATGAGGCTACAGCCGGTTGCCCCGAGTGCAATGGTCGCCGCAATTGCGATGGACGAGGCGATCCGAATCTTCAAGGTGATCCTCCGAGCCGTGGTTGAGCATGGTGTGCGTCGCAAAAGCGTTCACAGTTATCTTTATCTTATCTGTGAACGCCAATGAGTTGCAGCTTAGGCTAGCCTAACTGAATCCAGGCAGCTGTGGTATTCTAGTGGCTGGACTGTAAAGGAGCCACTCGATGCAATTTGAGGTCGGAGAGACTGTTGTCTACCCCCACCACGGTGCAGCCAAGATCATCGAAGTGAAGAAGCGCAAACTCGGCGGTGAAGAGAAACTCTTCCTGAAGCTGCAGGTGAATCAGGGCGATCTCACCATTGAGGTACCCGCGGAAAACTGCGATCTTGTTGGCGTGCGTGACGTCATTGACCAGGAAGGTCTCGAACAGGTGTTTGAGGTGCTGCGTGCGCCTTTCACCGAGGAGCCGACGAACTGGTCACGTCGTTATAAGGCAAATCTTGAGAAGCTCGCCTCGGGCGATGTCATCAAGGTTTCTGAGGTTGTGCGCGATCTGTGGCGCCGCGATCAGGAGGTGCGTTCACTGTCAGCTGGAGAGAAGCGCATGCTCGCAAAGGCGCGCCAGATTCTCGTCTCTGAGCTCGCGCTTGCAGAGAAGACGGATGAGGAACAGGCTGGCGCCGTGCTCGACAAGGTGCTCGCTACGCCGTAGCACCTACATATTCAGCAACGACTAGCGCCCCGCACATTATGCGGGGCGCTAGTCGTTTTGCCGCTCACTCGTCAAGGGGGAAGACTCGGGTGATGACCGTCTGGACGTCGCGGTCGATCCCATCCAGACGAGTCTCGATTCCGTCAACGCGAGCCTCAAGCCGACCGAAGCGCTCGTCGACTCGCTCAAAGCGTTGGTCCACCTGTTCGAAACGCCGATCAACTTGTTCGAAGCGCTGGTCCACTTGTTCGAAACGCCGATCAACTTGCTCGAAGCGCTGGTCCACTTTCTCAAACCGGATCACCATTTCCGTTTTGAGCCCGTCGACGCGATCGATCACTCGTTCAAACTTCGCGGACATCGTCTGCGTAAAGGCGGTGATGAGGACCGCCATTGAAGCGGCAAAGACACCGATGACGGTCCATACCTGCGGCTCATTCATTGTGATCATGCCTCCATTTTGACTGGTTTCAATAGAGAATGCCAGGGCTCTGGCGGACGTTGTGGCCGAAAATGCAATCTGTGGATAAGTCGCTGGATCCTGGAAAAATCTGGCCTCTGTGGACGAAGCATGAATCGCGATCTGGGCCCCCAAGGAGCACCCGCCGATCCCCACTCCAACTTGCGGGACGCCCCGGCTGGGCCTCAGCACCGAGCAGCGTGGGAGACTAGTCTCATGACTGCTTCCGCGCTCAACAACGAAGAAGCGCCCGGCGGCGCCACACCGCACACCCTCCCAACGCTCGGGATTGTGCTCGTCGCAGCCGGCCGAGGTGAACGGCTCGGCGCGTCAGCCCCCAAGGCCTTCATTGATCTGCGCGGACGCAAGCTGATCGAGTTTGGGATCGCGGTCGCCACCTCACTTCCGCACACTGGCCACCTGGCGGTGGTCGTGCCCGAGGATCGCGCAGCCCAGGCACTCGAGATCGTCAATCGAGTGGTTCCCGCGGACTCCCCCTGGACGGTCACGGTGGTGCCGGGAGGTCGTGAGCGGCACGAGTCAGTGCGTTTCGGCCTCGACGCGCTCCCGGACTCGATTGATACCGTGCTGGTTCACGATGCCGCGAGGCCGTTTGCCAGCGCCGAACTGTTCGAGCGAGTGATCGGTGAGGTACGCCGCACCGGCGACTCCGTCATTCCCGCACTGCGGGTGGCCGATACGTTGAAGCGCATCGACGACGAGGGCATCGTGCACGAGACGGTCGATCGCACACCGCTCGTTGCCGTACAGACCCCACAAGGGTTTCCCCGTGAAACGCTCGCAGCCGCGCACGCGACCGCGCAACTCCACGCTGACATTCCCACTGATGACGCGGAGCTTGTGCAGCGTGCGGGTGGACGAGTCCGAACCGTGCCCGGTGAAATCAATGCCCACAAGCTCACTACCCCAGAAGACCTCCGCCTGCTCGAGTTTTTTCTCACCGCACACGCGCTCGGCCTGAAGGAGAACGCATGATCCGCGTCGGCAACGGCTTTGATGTCCACGCCTATGATCCCGCAGCTCCCCTGTGGCTTGCGGGCCTTGAGTGGCCCGGCGAACCGGGACTGTCGGGGCACAGCGACGGCGACGCCGTGTGTCACGCGATTGTGGACGCTCTCCTTTCCGCTGCGGGCCTGGGCGACATCGGCGAGCTCGTCGGCGTGGATCAGCCGGGCACTGAAAACGCCGCCAGCACTGGCTTCATCACCACCGCGCTGAGCCGCCTCGCCGAGCACGGTTGGCAACCGGTGAACGTATCGGCGCAGATCATCGGTCAGCGGCCGAAGTTCGCGCCGCGGCGCGGGGAGGCTCAGCGGGTGCTTTCGGATCTAATCGGCGCCCCGGTCAGTCTGGGCGCGACCACCACCGACCACCTCGGCTTCACGGGCCGCGGCGAAGGTGTTGCAGTCATCGCGACCGCGCTGATCACGCGGGGATAACGTGCTCACCACCCCGCACCCCGACGTGTAGCCCCCAAGCGCAAGCGCATAGACCCCCGAGTGTGCGCAACTTGTTCTTACGAGAGCGCATAAGAACAATCTGCGCACACACTACAACGGGAGACGCGGACTACTCGGAGACGCGGGCTACGCGGCGATGCAGGCTCCTCGGGGTCGCAGGCCCCAGCACGAGGGCAAGGCACGAGGCCTCGGCACGAGGGCGAGGCACGAGGCGAAGGCGAGAGCCTACGCCGGAAACGCCCCCACGAGGCGCACAGCGCCGCCGTTCGTGCCCTTGGCGCCCTGTTCGAAGCCAGTGAAGTCGCGCGGCGCCATCGAGATCGTGCCGGCGACCCAGGTGTCAAGACCCTCGGCGGTAAGCGCCGCCGCAACGTGTGAGGCGCGGTCGGCCGCAACCACCGCGAACATGCCGATGCCGAGGTTCCAGGCCCCCTCCAAGGATTCGAGGGTGTGCCCTCCGAGGTCCGCAAGATGGCGGAACACCGGCAGCGGCGACCAGGTGCCGCGATCCAACTCGACCCACGATCCCAACGGAAGCACACGCGCCAGGTTCGCCGCGATCCCGCCGCCGGTGACGTGGCTGAGGGAGTGGATCGCGCCTTCGAGCGCGGGATCCTCGAGTACGCGCAGAAGCGGAGAGGTATAGAGCGCCGTCGGCGTCAGCAGTGCCTCGCCGTAGCTCGCACCGAGATCCGCGCTGTGCCGCTCGTAGCCGATGCCGCGCTCCGAGAGAATGTGGCGCACCAGCGAGAAGCCGTTCGAGTGCAGGCCAGAGGCGCCCATCGCGAGCACCACATCGCCGTCTTGCACGAGCGATGCCGAGAGCATCCGATCGGCCTCAACCACTCCGGTCGCCGCGCCCGCAACATCATAGTCATCGGGGCCGAGCAGCCCAGGGTGTTCCGCGGTTTCACCGCCGACGAGCGCAGTGCCGGTGGCGGTGCAGGCGTCCGCGATCCCGCGCACGATGTCGGCGATGCGCTCAGGAACCACCTTGCCGCACGCGATGTAGTCGGTCATGAAGAGCGGTTTCGCCCCCACAACAACGATGTCGTCAACGACCATCGCGACGAGATCCTGACCGATGGTGTCGTGCTTGTCGATCGCCTGCGCGATCGCGACCTTGGTGCCGACGCCGTCAGTTGAAGAAGCGAGCAGCGGCCGCTTGTATCCGAGCAGGGCAGAAGCGTCGAACAGCCCCGCGAAGCCGCCGAAGCCGCCGACAACTTCGGGTCCGTGGGTGCGAGACACCGCCGACTTCATCAGTTCGACAGCGAGATCCCCCGCTGCGGTATCGACTCCGGACTTGGCATAGATCGACGCATTATCAGTCACCGTTCAAGAGTACCCTGCCCGAAACCTGGAAAACGGTGACCACCAAGAAACATGCGGCTCAAGTGTGGGAAACTTGTGGATGCGTCGGCCAGGCGCCTCGCCCATCTCCCAGGGAGCAAATCACTCAGCATGTGCGGCATCGTCGGTATTGTCTCGTCCGAGCCCGTCAACCAGCAGGTCTATGACGCCCTGCTCCTCCTCCAGCACCGCGGCCAGGACTCGACCGGGATCGCCACCCTTGACGGCGACTTCTTTCAGATGGTGAAGGCGAAGGGTCAGGTGCGCGAGGCGTATCGCACCCGCGATATGCGCAGGCTCATCGGCAATGTTGGGCTGGGGCATGTGCGCTACGCCACCCGCGGATCGGCAGAGCGCGAGGAGGAAGCGCAGCCCTTCTATGTGGGCGCGCCCTACGGGATCATCCTCGTTCACAACGGCAATCTTACGAACACGCGCGAGCTGACGGCAGACCTGTACAACGTGGATCGCCGCCACCTCAACACCCACTCCGACACGGAACTGCTGCTCAACGTCCTCGCGAACGAGCTGCAGGCCGGGATCGCGGGGCTCGCTCTCGACGCAGACCAGGTTTTCGGCGCGGTCTCCCGCCTCCACGAGCGTGTCGAGGGGTCGTACGCGGCCATCGCCATGATCTCCGGTTACGGGCTGCTCGCATTCCGTGACCCGTTCGGGATCCGCCCCCTGGTCCTCGGCCGCCGCACCGGTGCGAACGGGGCAGACGACTGGGTGGTGGCATCCGAATCGCTCGTGCTCGAATCGGGCGGATACGAGATTGTGCGCGACGTCGAACCGGGCGAAGCGATCCTGATCTCCCCCGACGGCACCATGCAGTCCCGGCAGTGCGCCCAGAACCCTCGCCTGCTCCCGTGCGCGTTCGAATACATTTACCTCGCCCGCCCCGACTCGGTGCTCAGCGGGATCTCGGTCTACGACGCCCGTCTGCGCCTCGGTGACGTGCTCGCCGAGCAGATCCAGCAAGAGCTGCCCGACCTCGACATCGACGTGGTGATGCCGATCCCAGATTCCGCGAGGCCAAGCGCCATGCAGGTCGCACAGAAGCTCGGGATCGAGTACCGCGAGGGCTTCTTCAAGAACCGCTACGTGGGCCGCACCTTCATCATGCCGGGCCAGGCGGTGCGCAAGAAGAGCGTGCGGCAGAAGCTGAACGCGATGAGTGTCGAGTTCAAGGGCAAGAACGTGTTGATCGTTGACGACTCGATCGTGCGCGGCACCACGTCTCGGGAGATCGTCGAGATGGCGCGGGCCGCGGGCGCAAAGTCCGTGATCTTCGCGTCGGCGGCTCCCCCGGTTACGCATCCCCACGTCTACGGCATCAACATGCCCTCGCGCGGAGAATTGATTGCGCACGACCGCACCCCGGCAGAAATTGCGGCTGAACTCGGCGCGGATCACCTCATCTACCAGACCGTCGAGGGTATGAATCGCGCGATCCTCGAGGGGCAGACCGAGGTTACCGAGCTTGAGGAGAGCTGCTTCACCGGGGAATACCTGGCGGGCAACATCGACGCAGAGTACCTCGCCTGGGTCGAGGAGACACAGGAAAGCTAGGCTCCCGGTTGCGGGGATTTCGACTCGCTATCGCTCGCTCAATCGGCGGGAACGAACGCTCGCTCAATCGGCGGGAACTCTAGCCGATTGAACGACTTTCACACCCCCGATTGAGCGACGCAGGAGTCGAAATCAAGGGCACCGAACAAACGAGCGGCCCTGACTACTTTTTGTCGGACTCGGGCTTTTCCGCGTCGGATGTCCCGTCAGCGGCGGCGTCAGGCTTCTCCGCGTCGTTGGAACGAACTTCCTTCTTCAGGATCCGCATCGACTGGCCCAGGCTCTTCGCGAGCCCCGGAAGCTTCGGCGCACCGAACAACAGCAGCACGATGAAGAGGATGACGAACAGCGTTGGGCCGTTCAAGTTTCCAAGCATATGAGGGACCGATCCGATCGTTAAGTTCAGCCCATTATCTCACGTCGGGCGTCGGCCTCTCAGACAGGGACTGATCCTGAGTCGTCTTTGACGTTTCGGCGTTTTCTGACACCGCAGAGGAAGCATCTGCCGCGACCGCTCCGCTTTCAGTTTTCTCGCCGTCCTCAGAAGTAACTTCCTTCTTCAGAATGCGTGCCGATTGCCCCAGGCTCTTGGCAAGACCGGGCAGCTTCGGTGCACCAAACAACAACAGCACGATAAAGAGTATGACTATGAGGTGCCCGCCCCCGAGGTTCTGCAGCATAATTCAGACTCCGTTCGATCAACTACGGCGATTATCGCACGTCAGACTGGATTGCAACCCCTGTGCCGCTCTGGCGGCTTGCGATCGAGTTCAGGAGCAATACGAGGAGCCCACCAACGGCGAGCCCGACCACCGCACCGATGAGTGCCACGAATCCCATCACCTGACCCATGGTGTAATCGGCCCCTTCGGCAACCGGGAAGAAAAGCGGCAGCAAGGCCGCAACCAGTGCGCCCAGGATTCCCGCCCCAACAACTACCCGCCCCACGCGCACGGAACGCTGCAGGGAAACCTGGACCTCGGACTCCTCGATCACGGGTTCCTGGGCGGGCTCTTCCGCGGGATCAGACATACTCATGGCTCTATTCTCTCAGTTTACAGCTGAGCAAACGAACAGTCTGGGTATCAATGCCGCGCGAATGGCAGCAGGCCATCAAGGTTTGCGCGTGATCCTGAAGCGATCACCCTGGCAGTATCCAGCGCTTCTTCCCATTCGAGAGCACCGGTGGCGAGCGCGATCCAGGTTGCGGGATCCATCTCGATCACGTTCGGCGGGGTGCCTCGCGTATGTCTGGGGCCCTGCACGCACTGCGTCGCACCAAAGGGCGGAACCCGCACCTCGACTGAGTTTCCGGGCGCCAGCTCGGCCAGATCCTCAAGCAAAAACCGTACGGCCGTCGCCACTTCGGCCCTCGCCGTGCTGCCGCCGACAACCGCGGCGAGCGCCTCCTGCCCGTCTTCGACTGAGATCTTTCGTTTTGCCACGCCACCGATCCTAGTCTCGCGGTGAACCTCCCTGAGACGGCCCGGGGGATCCACAATCTCGATGCCCTTCCCTGTAAAGTCCCGAGTGCTTCGCGTCGCGCAGCAACGATATCTGCGCAGTGTGTGGCGGCATCGTTGTCGAAATAACGGATCTCACGGACCTCCGCTACCATCGAGCGACCGCTGTTCCTCATGCTGTGTGACGAGACGCCGCCTGACGGATTCATCGAGCCTTCATTCCACGATTGATACCATGACAACTACTTCCCGTGAGTGATACCACTCACGGTTGCCCAGGGTTGCCGACTCGTCGTGGGGCTATCCGGCGCAGAACTCATTCCCTTCAGGGTCACGCATCACCCACCAGGATCCCGCTGGACCCTGGTCAACCCACGCGACCCTCTCAGCGCCGAGCGATTCCAGCCGCGTCACCAGAGGTGCCAACGCATCGGGTCCGACTTGCAGATCAAGGTGCAGGCGATTCTTCACTGTTTTCGCCTCGGGCACACCCTGGAAGAGGACTCTCCTCCCTTCCCCAATGCCGCTGAGCGGGACAAAGGGATCATCCGGGTGCCGGATCGCGGCAAGCCCGGCAAAGCGGTACCCCCCGCCGTGCTCCACCACCGCCGCATCCGGTAGCTGACCGGATTCACGCAACTGCGCAATGAACTCGCTCGGGTCCTCAACCACATATTCGAGCGCCGCCGCCCAAAAGTCGGCGAGCGCATTCGGATCCCGGCAATCGACTACGAGCTTCCAGTGGAGCGCCATGGCCCCTATCCTACTGGCGCCCCCTATCCGGCGCGGCCTCCCCTGTGCCGACGCGGCTCCGGCCCGGCGCCCAGTAACCCCGGGTGTGGTGAGTGACCGACTTCCCGTCGAGAGGCCCTCTTCCCAAACGCAGGGAATACGGTGACTCGCGGGGAACGCGGTCACTCACAGCACGCAGCACGCAGCAACCCGGTATCCTGGTTCGGTGAAGATCCTCGTGCTGGGCCCGGGTGCCCGCGAACACGCCCTTGTTCTCTCTCTCATCTCCGAGGAGGCCGGGCACGAAGTTGTCTGCGCCCCCGGGAACGCAGGAATCGCTGCGTCGGGCGTGGAGACCCCCGCGCTCGAGTACACCGATCCCGCAGCCGTTGAGGCCTTCGTCGCGGATCGCGGCTTCGACCTTGTGGTGATCGGCCCCGAGGCACCGCTCGTTGCCGGTGTCGCGGACCCGCTGCGCGCTGCCGGGGTTCCCGTGTTCGGTCCGAATCAGGATGCCGCGCAGCTTGAGGGATCGAAGGCCTTTGCGAAACGCGTCATGGATGCGGCCCAGGTGCCCACCGGGCGTGCAGTCCGCGTGGAGTCGACCGAAGCAGCAGAGACCGTGCTCGACGAGTTCGGGGCGCCCTATGTGGTGAAAGCCGACGGCCTGGCCGCAGGCAAGGGTGTGCTCGTGACGGAGGACCGGGCAGCAGCACTGGACCACGTCGCGACCTGGGCGCCCCACGGCGACGTACTCATCGAGGAGTTCCTCGATGGCCAGGAGGTTTCCCTCTTCTTCTTCGCAGATGGTCACGACGTCATCGCGTTAAGCCCCGCCCAGGATTACAAGCGCATCTTCGACGGCGACGAGGGCCCCAACACCGGCGGCATGGGCGCATACTCCCCACTGCCTTGGGTGTCTTCAGATTTTGTTGAGGAGATCACCCGCACCGTCGCGCTCCCCACCGTGCGCCAGCTTGAGGCGGAGGGCACACCCTTCATTGGGCTGCTCTACTGCGGCCTCATCGTCACTGAGAAGGGCGTGCGCGTTATCGAGTTCAACGCACGCTTCGGCGATCCCGAAACCCAGGTGGTGCTGGCCCGGCTCGAATCTCCGCTCAGCCAGTACCTGCTGGCCGCTGCGAACGGCACGCTCGCGGCGCAACCGGACCCGGTGTTTGCTCAGGATCCGGCGGTCATCGTGGTGGTCGCAAGCGAGGGCTACCCGGGCGAGGTGGCCACAGGCCGCGTCATCAGCGGACTCAGCCGCGCCTCTGCGGTGCCCGGCACGCACCTGGTGCACGCCGCGACGGCTCGCGGCCTGGAGGGTGAGTGGATCGCGACCGGGGGGCGCGTGCTCGGCGTGGTGTCGCGCGGCTCAGACTTCGTCCAGGCCCGAGCACGCGCGTACGAGGCCGTTGGCAAGATCCAGCTCGAAGGATCGCAGCACCGCACCGACATCGCCGCGCGCGTACTGTAGCAGCTCACGCCCAGGGCGCGCCCTTCGCCGGTGGCGCTAGTCCTTCTGCGACCCGCGGATGAGGTCGTCGAAGTTGGGCTCGTCAGCGGAATCGGAGTCGCCGTTTTCAGGATCGTGCTCGTCTGCGATCTCTTCATCGGCGAGGTCACCAAAGCCGAGTTCTGCAAACGCGAGGTCTTCGGGGTCAGGTTCCGCGGCAGGGGCCTCCACGGGAGAAGATTCCGAAGCCTGAGACTCTTCGATGCGAGCTTCTTCGACAGGAGCTTCCTCGACAGGAGCCTCAGCTGCAGCGATCTCCGTAACGGGAGTCGTATCCGCCGAGATTTCCGCCGCCTCTACTTCGAGAAGCTCATCCGTGTCGGTGCTAGCTTCTTGAAGCGCCTGCTCAGGCTCGCCCGCCTCAGCCTCGCCTGATTCAAGCTCGTCCTGCCCAGCCTCGGCCGCGTCAGGTATTTCAGCCGTGTCATCTTCGAGGGCGGGCGTCACGCCTTCCGCTCCCTCATCCTCGGCTTCACCTTCAGCTGCAGCTTCTTCCTCTGCAAATGCCCCGGCCGCCACGGCGGCCTCGACCGAGTCCACGAGGTCGGCGAGCAATACCTGCCACCCCTCCTGAGAAGCTGCGGCGCGTTCAGCAGCGTCCGGCAAAACGTCAAAGCCCGTCTCCGTGACCGTGATTCCAGTATCCGCCCCACGAGAACGCAGAGTGACCAGAACCGCGGTGGAGTACTGGTCTCCAGCATCACTCCAGCGAAACCCGATCGCGTGCCCATCAACCCACACGTCAACATCGCCGGAAGCATCGCGGCTGACGGCAGACCCTTCATCGGCTTCGGTCCACTGCTCGGCAACGGCTCCCCCGACACGCGGGTCAAGTCGCAACTCGGGCCACCATTCCTTGCGCAACTCAGAGTCGACGAAGTACGCCCAAACTGCCGCACGCGGAGCACGCGCGCGGCCTCGGGCAACTACAGGTCCCAGTGGGATCATCGTTCTCCTCAAAAAACTTTACGGACCCATCAATCATTTACGGATCAGACAACAGATCTGACCTATTACTTTACGACTGTAGGCCCAGCGGCTGACAACACGCCTGAGCCTGCTGGGAATGTCGAAAACGATTTGAGAGGCATCCGGGAAGTGGGAGAATGGCCTGGTGAACCTTCCCACTTCAGCAACTTCACTCGCAGGCTGGCAGCATATCTACTCGGGCAAGGTGCGTGACCTCTTCGTGCCTGAGAACGGGCCAGATAACATCTTGCTGGTGGTCGCGAGCAATCGTGTCAGTGCGTTTGACCACGTGCTTGACCCGGCAATCCCGGGCAAGGGCGCTCTTCTGACAGCGCTCTCAAACTGGTGGTTTTCGCGCATTGACATGCCGAATCACCTTGCGGATCCCGAGTCCGCGCCGCCAGTGCCCATGGAGGTCTCTGACCGCGCGATGCTGTCCCGCCGCCTCGAGATGTACCCCGTCGAGTGTGTGGTGCGGGGGGCGCTCACCGGATCCGGGTTCCTCGAATACCGGGAAACCGGAAGCGTATGCGGCATCGAGCTGCCCGCGGGGCTCGAAGACGGCGACCTTCTCGAAACTCCGATCTATACCCCTGCCCACAAGGCCCCGCTCGGCGAACACGACGAGAACATCAGTTACGAGCAGAGTGTGGAACTCGTCGGCCCGGAGGTCGCTGAGGCGCTGCGCGAAGCGTCACTCAAAATCTTCACCGCGGCGCGAGATCTTGCGGCCGAGCGCGGCGTGATCCTGGCAGACACCAAGTTCGAATTCGGGCGGGATCCCGAGACCGGTGAACTCGTGCTTGCAGACGAGGTGTTGACAAGCGATTCTTCCAGGTACTGGGATGCGAGCGTCTACTTCGATGCTTCGCTCAGCCGCGCGGATCGCCTCGCCTCTTTCGATAAGCAAATCGTGCGCAACTGGCTGCGCAGCAACTGGGATCAGCAGGGTGTTCCCCCACAGCTGCCAGCGGAGATTGTGTCGCAAACTCAGGATCGCTACCGCGAACTGTTTACACGGCTGACGGGTAAGAACTGGGGTTGATCCAACTCAGCACGTCAGCCGGTACTCACCATTCAGCCGGTGAAATCCCCCTGAATCTCACCGGCTGAGGTGTGAGCACCGGCTGAGCAGTCGGAGCGGCTAGAATAGGCGTGCTCACTTTCTGACGGATTTGGAGAACCGGTGCCCACGATTGTTGTTGATGTCATGCCCAAGGCCGAACTGCTCGACCCGCAGGGTAAGGCAACCACGGGGGCGCTTGATCGCCTCGGGCACGGCAAGTTCCAGAACGTCCGCATCGGCAAGCGTTTCGAGTTCACCGTCGAGGGCGAGGTGAGCGCAGAGGTGCTCGCCGAGATCCGCAAGGTCGCCGACGAAACTCTCTCAAACTCGGTCATCGAGGACGTGGTGTCGATCACCGTTGATGGCGCTCCTGTCGGGGTGGCAGCGTAATGGCACCCCGCATCGGCGTTGTCACGTTCCCCGGCTCCCTCGACGATCGAGATGCGCAGCGCGCGATCCGGCTTGCTGGCGCAGAACCGGTAGCACTCTGGCACGCAGCGCACGATTTGCATGGTGTTGACGCTATCGTGCTGCCCGGCGGCTTCAGCTACGGCGACTACCTGCGCCCCGGCGCCATCGCAGCCATCTCGCCGATCATGACCGAGGTGATCACTGCGGCCAACGCGGGCATGCCGGTGCTCGGGATCTGCAACGGTTTCCAGGTCCTCGTTGAGGCGCACCTGCTGCCTGGCGGGCTGATCCGCAACGCCAACCAGCAGTTCGTGCGTCGGGATCAGCGGCTGATCGTCGAGAACAACCGCACCGCGTGGACCAGCGAGTTTGCCGAGGGCGAAGAGATCGTGATCCCGCTGAAGAACGGCGACGGCGGCTACATCGCCAACAACGAAACGCTGAAGCGCCTCGAAGGCGAGGGCCTGATCGCGTTCCGCTACTCGGGCGTGAACCCGAACGGATCGCTCGCCGACATTGCGGGTCTCACGAATGAGCGTGGCAACGTCGTAGGTCTGATGCCGCACCCCGAACACGCAGTGGAGCCCGGTTTTGGTCCGGATACGCCGCAGGCGATGCGCTCAGGCCTCGACGGACTGCGCTTCTTCACGGGGGCCGTCAAGGTTCTCGCACAGCGGGTCTAGTTCAGGCTTTGACTTGGGCACGAGGTCGAGCCCGTAAGAGATGATCCGAACCTCGCCGCGGTCTACTTGAGTGGTGAATTCCCTTTCGGGAAGCCGCACGAAACCGAGGCGCTCATAGAGCCGTTGTGCCGCTTCCATGAAGTGCCCCGTGTGTAGCACGAGGCGGTGGGCGCCGCGATCCCGAGCGAGTTTCGCACAGTGCCGCATCAACAATTCGCCGATTCCACGTCCGCGAGCTTCCTCAGATACCCCGAGCAGGCGCATGTCCATCTCCCCGGGAGCGGAGTCTGACTGCAGGCGGTCACCCTCGTGCGGCACCGTGACGGATCCCAAGATCCTGTCGTCTTCTTCGACGACAAGCACTTGCGCCACCGCATCGCGGCTCGCTACATCTTCAATCTCTGCAAGATACTCGGCATCAAGCTCATACGAAGCCTCATACGCGGCACGCAAGAGAGCCCCAACTTGTGCGTACTCTTCGGGGCGCACCCGCCGAATCATCAGGGAATTACTCACCACAGAATTCTAGGGCACCGCGGACGCCGCCGTTCGGGCGCAGAATTTGGTCGCCGTGTGCACAGATGGTTCTTAAGCAGCGCGATAACAACAGCTTGCGCACACGCGGCAGGGTGCGCACCCCAAAGAGCCCACCGCCGTGTGCACAGATGGTTCTTAAGCAGCGCGATAACAACAACTTGCGCACACGCGAACCCTCACTTCCCGTGCAGCACCGGATCCCAGGCAGGGATCCGCCAGGCGATGCACCTGGCGGGAAACCGATCGAGCTACTGCAGAACGGAGAAGTCTGGCTGGCCGTCAGGGCCCGCGGGAAGTGGGCGGCCGTCAGCGAAGGTCGGCCAAGGCAGCAACTGCTGAGTGGGGGCCGGGAGCGGCTGGATAGGGGTCTGCGGAACTGAGGCGTACGGATCCGGAATCTGCTGGACAGGAACTGGCTGAGCGGCAACTGCGGCAGCGTGCGCAGCCTGGCTCGCAGCCCACTGTCTTTGGTGCGCTTCGCGCGCCGCAGCACGCTCCTCGGAACCGAGAGACCAGCGCAGCAGCAAGGTAATCGAAAGACCCAGCGCCGTAAGGATCAACAGCGCGGTTGCGATCTTCCAGTACAGATCCGGAACGAACAGATCGAACGCCTCAATCCCGACGGGAGCGGTAAACAGGATGCCAGAAAGGACACCCAGCACACTCGTGATGAACGCGAAACGACTCACCACCTCGCTCGTCTTTGCACCCATGCCGAGTAGCCACTGGCAACACAGGATGACCAGCCGAGTGACAACGATGACGAACACGGACTTCCAGAAGATCTCCCACATCAATGAGAAGTAGTTGAAGCGGGTCATCCAGATCACGATGAGAAGAAGCGACAAGATATACGCGTTTGCGATCAGAGCGACCGGAGCGTACCAGTCAGACTTTTGCTCGCGTCTCGTATCGAGCGCGGTGAAAAGCACAAACACGGCGAAGAGTGCAAACGTCGAGAACACCCGCTCGAACTTGCCCTCAAACTCACCGATGAACACAAGCGAGATCGACGCGATCGTGAGACCCGCGAGCAGGATAATGCTCACCTTGAGGAAGGTCGACATCTTTCGAGGCTTGACTGCGGGGCTCACCGCGACGGGCGCGGGCGCGCTAGTCTCCTGCGGATTCTGTGCTGCAGGATGAGCCGGGGCAGCCTCGGTCGCGCTCGTTCCGGGGATCTGCGTGTTCGAATCACTCATGTGCATCAGTCTTCCGTGTTCGGCTGAGAAACACCAACTTCTCACAGCACAAAAATCGACTTTACAAGGTGCATCCTTACAGAAATCTGCCCTCGAAGAGAAGCTATGCCGCACGCAAGCGGCACCGCCTATTTCCCGCGTAGACTAGGGATCGACCTTTCGGCTCGCGTCCGCGCAGCACATCCGTGCCGGTTGCGCGAGCGATCCCGCCTACATCAACGGAGCACATTCAGCGTGACTGACACCGCCGCAACATTCACCGGTCCCCGCCCCGATACTGTTCAAGACGCAGCAGCCACCCCTGAGAAGGTGCAGCCGTACGGCGCCCTCGGGCTGAAGGAGGACGAGTACCTCAGCATCCGCGAGATCCTGGGTCGCCGCCCCACTTCGGGTGAGCTCGCCATGTACTCGGTGATGTGGTCGGAGCACTGCTCCTATAAGTCTTCGAAGAAATATCTGCGTCAGTTCGGCCAGAAGGTGAACGACAAGATGAAGGAGCGGCTGCTCGTCGGGATGGGCGAGAACGCCGGTGTGATCGACGTGGGCGAGGGCTGGGCGGTGACCTTCAAGGTCGAGAGCCACAACCACCCCTCGTACATTGAACCGTTCCAGGGCGCCGCAACCGGCGTCGGCGGCATCATTCGCGACATTATTTCTATGGGCGCGCGCCCGGTTGCTGTCATGGATCAGCTGCGTTTTGGCGCGATCGACGATCCCGACACCGCACGCGTCGTACACGGCGTGGTGGCCGGCATCTCCTCCTACGCAAACTGCCTCGGCCTCCCAAACCTCGGCGGCGAGACCGTGTTTGACAAGGTGTACCAGGCGAACCCGCTCGTCAACGCGCTCGGCGTGGGCGTGCTGCGCCACGAGGATCTGCACACCGCTAACGCCTCAGGCCTCGGCAACAAGGTCGTACTCTTCGGCGCGCGCACCGGCGGCGACGGCATCGGCGGCGCGTCGATCCTCGCCTCCGATAGCTTCAGCGAGGGTGGCCCCACGAAGCGCCCCGCCGTGCAGGTCGGTGATCCCTTCGCGGAGAAGGTGCTGATCGAGTGCTGCCTCGAACTGTTCCACGGTGAGCTGGTGGAAGGGATCCAGGATCTCGGCGCCGCCGGTATTTCGTGCGCGACCTCGGAGCTTGCCGCAAACGGCGACGGCGGTATGTTCATCGAGCTCGATAGCGTACTGCTGCGCGATCCCTCCCTCACCGCAGAAGAGATCCTGATGTCGGAAAGCCAGGAGCGCATGATGGCGGTCGTGGCCCCGAGAAGCTTGACGCATTTCTCGCGGTCACCACGAAGTGGGACGTCGAGACCAGCGTGCTCGGCGAGGTCACCGACACGAACCGTCTGATCATTAACTGGCGTGGCGAGGAGATCGTGAACGTCGATCCCTCCACCGTCGCCGTCGATGGGCCCGTATATGACCGACCCGTCGCCTACCCGACGTGGATCGACGCACTGCAGGCCGCAGGCGTGAATGCCTCGGGACTCGCCCGCGCGACCTCCGGTGAGGACCTGCGCGCACAGATGGTCGCGGTCGCGGCCTCCCCCAACCAGGCATCCGTTGACTGGATCACGAACCAGTACGACAAGTACGTGCTCGGCAACACGGCGCTCTCCTTCCCCGACGGCGCCGGCATGATCCGCGTCGACGAGGAGAGCGGTCTCGGCATCGCTCTCGCTACCGACGCAAACGGCCGCTACTGCCAGCTCGATCCTTTCGTGGGCGCGCAGCTTGCGCTTGCCGAGGCGTACCGCAACGTTGCTACCTCCGGTGCCGTGCCGACCGCGGTGACCGACTGTCTGAACTTCGGCAGCCCAGAGGACCCCGAAGTGATGTGGCAGTTCTCGCGGGCAGTCGAGGGTCTCTCTGACGCCTGCCTCGCGCTTGAGGTTCCAGTGACCGGCGGCAACGTATCGATGTACAACCAGACTGGCGATACCCCGATCCATCCGACCCCCGTGGTGGGTGTGCTCGGCATTATTGACGATGTGGCACGGCGCGTGCCGAGCGGCTGGCAGGATCAGGGCGAGCACCTTTACCTGCTGGGCGTCACCCGCGACGAACTCGACGGCTCGGCCTGGGCCGAGACGGTGCACGATCACCTCGGCGGCCGCCCGCCCGTTGCCGATCTTGACGCAGAGCGTGCGCTCGCCGAACTGCTGCACGCGGCCTCGCAGGGCGGGCTGCTTTCGGGCGCTGTTGACCTGTCAGAGGGTGGCCTCGCGCAGGCACTCACCGACGGCGCGCTGCGCTTCGGCGTGGGTGCTCGCGTCTGGATCGAGGAGATCATCTCCCGCGACGGCGTCGACGCCACCGCGGCACTCTTCTCAGAGTCGCAGGCGCGCGTGCTCGTCGCGGTGCCGCACGAAGAAGAAGTCAAGTTCCGCGGACTGTGCTCGGGGCGTGACTTCCCGGTGCTCAGGATCGGCGTCACCGACGGTGCCGGCGCAGACGCGGTGATCGAGGTGCAGGATCGCTTCACGCTGCCCCTCGCTGAGCTCGGTGCGGCCTCCCGCGCGACGCTGCCGGAGCGCTTCGGGCCGGTCGTCGGCGAGTAACCGGGCCATCGTCGAGAAGCCATTATCTCGACGAGAAAGCACTCCCCGTGCGTCGGTGGGGTGCTTTCTCGTCGAGATAGTGCTTTGTCGACGCATCGGCCGCTGTGGTGGCAAGCTGACGCGGTGGAGCTAGCGCGGCAGTAAGGCCGCCGTGCGGGCGAGGATCCTCGCGTGGATCTCGTCCGCGGAGAGCGTGGCGTCGATCACGAGGAAGCGATCCGGACCCTGCTTCGCTAGCTCGAGAAAGCCCTCGCGCACTGCCCGGTGAAACTCGATCGCCTCGGCTTCAAGCCGGTCGTCTGAACCGCCACGGGAGACACGACGAGTGGCACCCTCACCGGGGTCAATGTCGAGCAGCACCGTCAACTGCGGCCAAAGGCCGTCAGAGGCCCACTCGCTGATCCGGCGCACATCTTCCACCGAGAGCACCCGGCCGGCCCCCTGATACGCAAGGGAAGAGTCGATGTAGCGATCCTGCACCACCACCGCATCCCGTTCGAGTGCAGGCCGCACGACCGTCGCGATGTGCTGTGCACGATCGGCCGCGTAGAGCAGCGCTTCAGCGCGCGGGGACACGTCGCCGCCGTGCAAGAGCAGCTTGCGCAGTTCCACGCCGAGGGTCGTACCTCCGGGTTCTCTGGTGCGCACGACCTCACGGCCGCGCTCCTCGAGCCACCCAGCAAGCAACTCAGCCTGGGTCGATTTCCCCGCGCCGTCACCGCCCTCCAGCGTGATGAAGAGCCCGCTCACGCTATGCGCCGCCCGCAGCCTCGGCCGCAGCCTTCTTCGCTGCGATCGTCGCGGCACGTTTGGCTGCCGTCGCGGCCTTTTGCTCGGGGGTCCGCTCGGCTCGCGGTTTCGCTGCGGCGGTCTTCTTGGCGGCCGTCTTTTTCGCAGCGGGCTTTTTGGCGGCAGCTTTGCGTGCGGGAGCCTTCTTCTTCTTTGCTGGGCCCTTGGCGCGCTTGATTGCGAGCAGTTCCGTCGCCCGTTCGAAGGTGATGTCCTCGACGCTGTCGCCGCGCGGAATCGTCGCGTTGGTCTCGCCATCGGTGACGTACGGCCCGAACCGGCCGTCGCGCACCTTCACGGGCTTGCCGCTCACCGGATCCGCGTCGAATTCCTTCAGCGCGGACGCAGCCTTGCGGGCGCCGTACTTCGGCTGTGCCAGCACCTCGAGCGCACCGGCAAGATCGATCGAGAAGATCGAGTCTTCGCTCGGCAACGTACGAGTCTCCGTACCCTTCTTGAGGTAGGGGCCGTAGCGACCGTTCTGCGCCGTAATCTCGGTGTCGGTCTCGGGATCCTTACCGACGACGCGCGGCAGATCGAGGAGCGCGACCGCGGTATCAAGATCCACGGTGGCGGGATCCATGCTCTTGAAGAGGGAGGCCGTGCGCGGCTTCTGACCCTTCGGGAGCTCTTCGCCCTCATCAAGCAGTTCGGTCACGTAGGGCCCGAAGCGGCCGTTCTTCGCGACGATCCGCTTGCCCGTCACCGGGTGCAGGCCAACCACACGATCCTCTGCCGGTTCGGCGTCGGCAAGCTCATGCGCCTTCTCGGGCGTGAGCTCATCAGGAGCCATCCCGTCGGGAATGTTAACGCTGCGGGGTTTCAACGTGCCGTCTTCGCCAACCTCGCACTTCTCATCGAACACCTCGAGGTAAGGGCCGTACTTGCCATTGCGCAGCGAGATCTCATCATCGATCTTGATCGTGTTGATCGCGCGCGCGTCGATCTCGCCGAGGTTGTCGACCACGCCGCGCAGGCCTGGGTGATCGTCGCCGCCGAAGTAGAAGGTGTTCAGCCAGGAGGTGCGATCCGTCGCACCTGCGGCAATTTCGTCGAGGTCGCTCTCCATCTCTGCCGTGAAGTCATAGTTCACGAGCGCACTGAAATGCTCTTCGAGTAGGCGCACCACGGAGAAGGCGATCCAGCTCGGGACGAGCGCCTGGCCCTTCTTGTTGACGTAGCCACGATCCATGATCGTGCTGATGATCGCGGCATAGGTAGACGGGCGGCCGATGCCGAGTTCTTCGAGGCGCTTGGTCAGGCTGGCCTCGGTGTAGCGAGGCGGTGGGCTCGTCTCGTGGCCCTTCGCTTCCGACTGCTCGATCCCGAGCTGTTGCCCGTTCGTGAGCTGCGGCAGCGTGACGTTGTCCTCTGCAGCGCCGCGCTTTTCGTCTTTGCCCTCTTCGTAGGCGAGGAGGAACCCGGGAAAGGTGATGACGGTGCCGCTCGCGGTGAACTCTGCGGCGGTCTCGCCCGCCTTCTCGTGCTCTTGCAGCTTCACACCAACGGTGACGGTGTCGGTCGACCCCTTGGCATCTGCCATCTGGCTGGCTACGGTGCGCTTCCAGATCAGTTCGTAGAGCAGGAACTCTCCGCCGTTCAACTTACTCTTGAGCGAGCTCGGCTTCTGGAAGGTATCCCCCGCGGGGCGGATCGCCTCGTGAGCCTCCTGCGCACCCTTCGCCTTGCCCGTGTAGACACGCGGTTTGTCGGGCACGGTCTCAGCGCCGTAGAGTGCGGCAGCCTGCGACCTGGCCGCCGTGATCGCTTGCTGTGACAGCGTCGGCGAATCGGTACGCATATAGGTGATGTAGCCGTTTTCATACAGCGACTGCGCATACGACATGGTCTGCCTGGAGCTGTAACGGAGCTTTCGGGAAGCCTCCTGCTGCAGCGTCGACGTGGTAAACGGGGCGGCGGGGCGCCGCGTGTGAGGTTTCGTTTCGACCGAGAGCACGTTTGCGGCGACATCGGCGGTGAGGAGCGCCGCAAGTGATTGGGCACGATCCTTGCCGAGCAGGATCACGCCGGCCTTGGCGGCCTTCTCCTTCAGCGTGCCGTTGTCGGTGAAGTCGCCGCCGGTCGCGAGACGTTGCTCGTCCAGCCGCACAAGCTTCGCCTCAAACCCCGAGTCTCCCGCCGGGGCGAACGTTGCGAGCAGGTCCCAATACTCGGCCGAACGGAACGCCTGGCGTTCGCGCTCGCGATCCACAACGAGCCTGGTGGCCGCCGACTGCACCCGGCCCGCGGAAAGCTTCGGGGCGACCTTGCGCCACAACACAGGAGAGATGTCGTAGCCGTAGAGCCGGTCAAGAATACGCCGGGTTTCTTGCGCATCAACCAGAGCGGTGTCGAGGTCGCGAGTGTTGGCCTTGGCCTGCTCGATGGCCTCCTTGGTGATCTCGTGGAACACCATCCGGCGCACGGGAACCTTCGGCTTCAAAACCTCGAGCAGATGCCAGGCGATCGCTTCCCCCTCGCGGTCCTCATCAGTTGCGAGCCAAAGTTCGTCAGCTCCCTTGAGTGCTCGCTTGAGTTCGGAAACGGTCTTCTTCTTGTTGTCATTGACCACGTAATAGGGCGCGAAACCATTTTCGACATCAACGGCGAACTTGCCGAAGGGACCCTTCTTCAGCTCGCTCGGCAACTCCGAGGGCTCTGCGAGGTCGCGAATATGTCCGACTGACGCTATGACCTCGTAATCGCTTCCGAGGTACGCACCAATCGTCTTTGCCTTGGTCGGCGACTCGACGATGACGAGTTTCTTCGTACCCTTCACGGGTCTCCTTCACGGGTTGACACACTGGTTGCGCGTGCGGCTCTTCGGTTCGTGCGCGAGTGACGCACGCACGAACTCGTTTTCGATGCGGTACGCATCGACACGATACACAGTCTGACATGTAAATGTCAGCTTCAGCACCGAGCACACTCAGTTGAGGCATTCAGCCTCACGGAAAACCAATGTACACAAAAGGATCCAAATCCGGATATGCGTTCGTCGGATAACTCGAAAGAGTGAAGTGGGTGTGAAGCCCCGAAGTGCACCCGCTCATTCCCGCGGAAGCGACCTGCTGCCCCGCGCTCACACGCACACCGGGAGCTATTCCGAGCGCGGAAAGCGAACCGGGATCCACGTGATTGTGGGAACTGTAGATGAAGCCGCCCGACACCTCGTGCCGCATCACCACGGTGATGTTGGGTCCATGCCACCACCACAACCGCGTCTGGCACACCGCCGGAACACTGCCTCCGTCGGGACCCGCCGCCACAATCACTCCGTCAAAGGGGGCGAAAAGCGCGCCCTCCGCAGTCACTGCTAGATCAATCGCGTAGCCGTCGTGAAAGCTCTGCGTAACACCTCGGGAGTCAGATGGCCACGCCCAACCATTAGCACCCACCGACCCCACGGAGCCGTGCTCTCCGAAGCTCGGAAGGCTCTGCGCCTCAGCCCTGGCCCGAGCCCGGGCTGACTGAAACCCCTCGCCTGCCTGCGCCACGATATGAGAAACAGCGCGGTCCGGGTCAACATTGCACTCCACCAGCGATGCACCCATCTCAAGCACCACCTGGTTCGCCACTGTGCACGGCTCCAAATCGATCCACCCAGTCATTGCGTCCGCTGCGGCGAGCGCCGCAGCGTCGGCGGCACCAGCGGCACTGTGACGTGCCTCTACGTGGGTTGCCGCAGCAATCACTGACAGTCCCAAACACACCGCCACCGCCGAGCAAGCCAACACCGCCGGGGCGCTCACCGCGTCATTCCCATCATCTGCGCGCCCCCGCCATAGCGGCGCAGGCTCGTGCCGATACCCCGAGTTCCGAGAGGATACCCCGCACTGGGTGGGAAATGAGCGTGACGCAGAGCAGCGGATCGGGATGTTCCCGTTCAACCACCACGTCACGACCCAGCTGGCCGAGGGCCGCGGTAGCGGCCGCGTCATCACCGCGAGCCTCGGCACGAGACACCTCACCCGCCACAGACACCAGGGTGATGCGATGGGCGGCAAGAAGAACTCCACTCACCACGAGCCCGAGAACAATCAGCACAGCGGGCAACACGATCGCAAACTCCGCCGTGACTGTGCCCCGTTCATCCCGCAGCACCCAGCGCATTCTCAACCAGTTCAACGAGCATCGCCCGAATCGCGTCGGAGCGTACGATTGCGACAAGCACGCCCGCAAAAGCTACCGCGGCCATGATAATAATTGCGTATTCTGCCGTCACGGCACCGCTCTCGTCCTTGGCCACACGAGTGAGGGTTGTCAGCCTATTACGGGTCCTGAAGCCGACAGCTGGGCGATCTCCCAGTGCTGATGGGTGCCGAGGGGCGGGGAGGAATCTCAGCGGCGCAGCGGTGCGAGGGGTCCCTGCGACAGGGCCTAACTCCCCCGACAGCCCCTCAGAGGTTCGATCAGAAACAAGTTCAAGTCTATTTTTCACGGTGGTTCCCTTATCTCTTGTGCACGGCTTCGGGGGTCCCGATGCCTTCAATGTTGACGCTTCAAGGCCTCGAATAGTCAAGGAATTCGGAATCTGTGGACAAGTCCAGTTGGTCGAGGCGAAAAGGGTGGGTGTGAGCGCCGATCGAACCCGGCAGGTGCAGAACCCGACAGGTTCAAAACCCGGCAGGTTCAGAACCCAGCACTTTCAGAACCCAGGGTTCTGACCAAGCATGCTGATCACAACCGGCATCACCCCCATGACGATGAAGGATGGCAGCACGCAGACTCCGAGCGGCAACAACACCCGCACACCGAGTTGCTCCGCTGCGGCCTCCATCTCAGAGTGGGTGCGGTCGCGAAGAGAATCAGCTTCTTCAAGCAGCAGCGGGCGAAGTGGCATGCCGAGCACCGCCGCTCGCCGCACAGCGGTCTGCAACGCACCCCCGGAGCAGAAGGCATCGAACGGCACCCAGCGGGCCCCGAGATCAGCAACGCAGTCGACGACCCGTCGGATCGCCTCGCCCGGCGCTGCCCCGCCACCAAGCACGATCCAGGCAAGGTCGCACTCGAGCCCCGCGACACGGTCTGCGAGCCGCAGACCCCTCACCAGAGACCGGGCCCAGAAGATCCCGCCTCCGAGGAGCGCCACGCCAAGAAACACCAGGCAAAAGCCAAGCGGCGTGATGAGTAGTGGCAGCGGGTCGAACCCGATGAGCCACCCGAGACCGAGGGCCACCGGAGGCAATGACGCCACAAGGCGCACGGTCGCTTGGGGCCCCGATACAAGCACACGACGCCGTTCTCGGAGCTGTTCCAACGCACGGAGAGCGGCCGCCATTCGTGCGAGCGTGGGTGCCAGGGGCGCTCCTGCTTCTTCGGAAAGCCGCCAGGCCGAAGCCAGCACGGACCACTCATCGCCAGAACACTCCGCAATGGCCGCCGCAACATCGACGCCTGCACTCACCCGCTCGTGAATCTGGTGGACCTCGCCGCCCTGCTCTGCTTCCGAGGCGAGTACAGCAAAGACCCGCCTGGGTGCCACCCCTCCGCGAAGCAGCGCAGTGCAGCGCGCAGCGACCGAACTCGCCGTTGACTTCGCGGCAGGCACCGAGCGGGTTTGGGGGCCACGTACATCCGCTATCGCTAGCTGTACCTCATCGCCCGTCACGGCATCACCTCCTCAATCGCCAGATCACCGGAGTTCGAAAGGACCAGTTGGCCGATCGCGACAATCCGGAAGCCCTGAGGCCCCGCTGCCAACTGCACGATCGCGTGCAACGCTGAAACCGCCTGCCGCGCAAGCGCTCGGCTGTCGAGTCCTGCCAGCGCCCCGAGCGCCTCCAAGCGCGAAGGCACTTCCTGAATTCCGCTCGCGTGGAGTGTGCCTGCACCACCGTCGTGCCCGGTGTTGAGAGCCGCGAGTAGCGTCGCGATCTCGGCGCCCCGGCACTCCCCGAGCACGATTCGGTCAGGCCGCATCCGTAGCGCCTCCCGCAACAGCTGGTCGACGGGCACCTCACCGATCCCTTCCGTGCTCGCCTGCCGAGCTTCGAGCGAGATCGTGTGCTGATGGTTCAGGCGGAGCTCCGCCACATCCTCGATGGTGATGATGCGTTCGTGCGCTGCGGTGAGGTCGAGCAGCGCAGCAAGCACTGTTGTTTTCCCACTGCCGGTGCCTCCCGTGATCAGGATGTTGCGGCGGCTCGCCATCAGGTATTTCAGATGCGCTGCGGTCTTTGCATCGCACAGCCCCGCGCGCACCAGCGCACTGAAGGTGAGCGGCGATAGCCTGGGAACCCTGATCGACACGGCCGCTCCAGAGGCAGAAATCGGTGGGAGCACCGCGTGTACTCGGATCCCGTTTCCAATCTGCACGTCAGCACACGGATGCAGCTCGTCGAGGTGTCGCCCTCCGGCAGCGATCAGCTCGGTCGCGAGTTTGTGGATCGCCGCTGGCGGCGCTTCCCACCCGTTTGCCCGCGCAAGCACACCACCGCGGTCGGCCCAGAGTTGCCCGCGTCCATTGCGCACCTGCACCAGCACGTCCCGGAGCGTCGGCTCATCAAGCAGTGGGAGTAGCCCACCCAGGGCACGCCGAGCGGCAAGGCTCAGTCCCGCGGTCCGTGTGACCCGGGCGCCAGGAGCTGAGCCACCCTGGCGTTTCGCGCCGGGAACCCCGCTTTCTTGAAGGAAAGTAGGGATCTCACGGCGGGCCGCTCCCGAGTCCATGTTTTTTGAGTCAGGTTGCATAGCCGTAGCAAATCAGTTCTTTAGGGCTCACGGGGCCGATCCTCAAATCTGTGGACAACTGGATTATTACGGCCACAAATCGCGCCCTGTGGGCGCAGATTCGGCGAGAGGATATACGCTGGCAATGCGGCTTTCGCAGTCGGCCCTCGGTCCGGCTCGCGACACCCAACGTTTCTCGCACACCACAAGATGATCGGATAAAGACGTCCATGACTGAGCTGCACGGCACCATTGAAAGCCACCCGTTGAACCCCGGCGAAGAGGCCACTACCTATCCGCCGACGCCAGAGTTTAGGGCGCAAGCGAACATCAATGATTCCTCCGTGTACTGGCGTGCGGCGCAGGATCCTGAGGCCTACTGGGCCGGGCGCGCGAATGAATTGCGCTGGACCAAGCCTTTCACCGAGGTCCTTGACTGGTCGAACCCTCCCTTCGCGAAGTGGTTCGCCGACGGCGAGCTGAACGTGGCCGCAAACTGCCTGGATCGCCACGTTGCGGCAGGCCTCGGTGACCGCGTCGCGATCCACTTCGAGGGCGAGCCGGGAGACACCCGCTCGATCACGTATGCCGAACTCACGAGCGAGGTGAAGCGTGCCGCAAACATGCTGACCAGCCTGGGCGTGAAGGCCGGGGATCGAGTCGCCATCTACATGCCAATGATCCCGGAAGCCGTCATTTCGATGCTCGCCGTGGTGCGTCTCGGCGCCGCGCACTCCGTCGTGTTTGGCGGCTTCAGCGCCGAGAGCCTGCGCGCCCGCATCGACGATGCCGAGGCAGAACTGGTGATCACGGCAGACGGCGGCTACCGCAAGGGGCGCGTGTCGGCGCTGAAGCCAACCGTTGACGACGCGCTCGCGCTGCACGGCGGCGGCAGCACCGTACAGAAAGTGCTGGTAGTGGAGCGGACCGCGCAGGGCGTCGCGATGGAGGCGGGCCGGGATCTGTGGTGGCACGAGGAGATCCCCTCTTTCGACGACCAGCACGAACCGCTGGGATTCCCCGCAGAGAACCCACTCTTCATCCTCTACACCTCCGGCACAACCGGAAAGCCCAAGGGGATCCTGCACACCTCCGGCGGCTATCTCACCCAGGCGAGCGCGACCCACCGCGACGTCTTCGATCTGAAGCCCGAAACCGACGTCTACTGGTGCACCGCCGATATCGGCTGGATCACCGGCCACAGCTACGTTGTGTATGGCCCCCTCGCAAACGGCGCCACCCAGGTCATCTACGAGGGCACCCCCGAGACCCCCGACTGGGGCCGCTGGTGGAGCATCATCCAGAAGTACGGTGTCACCATCTTCTACACGGCGCCGACCGCCATCCGCGCCTGCATGAAGGTCGGGCGTCAGGTTCCCGAGCAGTACGATCTATCGAGCATTCGCGTGCTCGGCAGTGTGGGTGAACCGATCAACCCTGAAGCTTGGCGGTGGTATCACGAGGTCATCGGCGCGGGATCGGCGCCCATCGTTGATACCTGGTGGCAAACCGAAACCGGCGCGATCATGATCGCTCCGCTGCCGGGCCTCACGAGCCTCAAACCCGGGAGCGCCCAGGTGCCACAGCCCGGGATCGACATCAGCATCGTCAATGACGCTGGCGACCGGGTGGATCGCGGCCAGGGCGGTCTGCTCACCGTGCGGAAGCCGTGGCCGAGCATGGTGCGCGGCATCTGGGGCGATCCGGATCGATTCGTCGACACCTACTGGTCGCAGTTTGGTGATCGCTACTTCGCCGGCGACGGCGCCAGGGTCGACGAGGATGGCGATGTCTGGCTGATGGGTCGTGTCGATGACGTCATGAACGTCTCCGGGCACCGCTTGTCGACCGCTGAGATCGAATCAGCGCTTGTTGAGCACCACGCGGTTGCGGAGTCGGCCGTCGTGGGCGCAGACGACGAGACCACGGGCCAGGCGGTTGTTGCCTACTGCGTGCTGAAGAGCCAGCAGAACATTCTGAGCGAAGAAGACGCCGAGGGTGAACTCAAAAAGCACGTCGCGGCGCAGATCGGCGCGATCGCCCGGCCGCGCAACATTTACATCGTGAACGAGCTACCGAAAACACGATCGGGCAAGATCGTGCGCAGGATCCTGAAGCAACTCGCCGAGGGCAAGGACGTGGGAGACACATCCACGCTCGCCGACACCATGGTGATGTCGGTGATCCAGGCGAAGGTCTCGGGGATCAAGTAGGCGGATCCCTGCTTCCGCTCCCCCGCCGCCGGTTGAGTGAGCGCTAGCGAGTCGAAACCAAGGGAACCGTATCTCTTGGTTTCGACTTTTCGCTACGCTCATCGCTCAACCGGCGGGAGGGGGCTCGCGCTCAACCGGCGGAGCGGCGGACCTACTCCGCGATCTTGAACACGAACTCGATCTCGACCGGGGCATCGAGCGGCAACACCGCGACTCCGACGGCCGAGCGCACGTGGATTCCGATGTCACCAAACACTTTGCCCAGGAACACCGAGGCGCCGTTCGCGACCGTGGGCTGCGCGGTGAACGAGGGATCAGACGCCACGAAGGCGGTGACTTTCACCACCTGAGCGATCTTGTCGAGCGAACCCAGCACTCCGCGCGCGGCGGCGAGACCGTTGAGAGCGCAGATCCGCGCAAGTTCTTCGGCATCCTCGGGCGACACGGCCCCTTCCCCGTGGCCGACCTTACCGGTCATCGGTAGCTTGCCCTCAACGAAGGGCAGCTGGCCCGAGGTGTAGACGTAGTTGCCATCACGAATGGCGGGAACATACGCCGCCACGGCCGCGGCCACCTCGGGCACGACGTAGCCGAGCTCTCCCAAACGCTCCTCAATCACTGACATTTCAGGCCTTCCTCTTCAAATATGCGACGTTGCCGCCTGCCGGTCCTTCGATAATCTGTACAAGCTCCCACCCTTGAGCGCCCCAATTGTTCAGGATCTGGGCTTCGTTGTGCAGCAGCAGCGGGGTGACGAAGTACTCCCAACGCGGGGCTTCGGCCGATTCACTCACGTGTGGTCTCCTTGAAAAATGGGTGGAACAAGCTGGGGATCTCAAGGCATACAGGTTTTTGAGACCCCGCGATGCTGAATTGTCAGCAACATTCGCTTACCCTAGATCCTATGACCCCACAGAGATCTAAGTCTTCGCGCGCCCGGACGATGAAACCGCGCAGCGCAGGCGGAGCCCTCGGAGGCATCCTCGGAGCCGTGGCGATGTGCGCCGTGGCTGGCGTGCTCGTCACCGCGGCTGTCACTCCCGTCGTCGCGCTGAGCGGCATTTCGGCGGCTTCCGCCATCGATATCTTTGAGAAGCTGCCCGACCACCTGGATCCGGGCCAGCTTGCCGAGCCGTCCACGCTGTACGGCTTAATGCCTGACGGCAACGGCTACTACGAGATCGCCACGTTTTACGAACAAGATCGCCATATGGTGGGCTGGGACGAGATCTCCCAGTTCGCAAAAGATGCCGCAGTGGCGGAGGAGGATCCTCGCTTCTACACCCACGGCGGTGTGGACGTGTTCGCGACGAGCCGCGCAGTGCTGCAAAACGCGGCAGGCTCCAACCTCTCCGGCGCCTCAACGATCACGATGCAGTATGTGCGCAACGTGCTCGTACAAGAAGCCGAGGCCATCGCAGATCCAGATGAGCGCGATGCGGCCTACGAAGACGCAATGCGACAGGACATCGATCGTAAGCTGAAGGAGATGAAGTACGCGATCAGTACTGAGAAGAAGTTCTCGAAGGACGAGATCCTGCTCGGTTACCTCAACATCGCGCTCTTCGGGCGCCAGGTCTACGGCATCGAATCCGCCGCGCAGTTCTACTGGGGGAAATCCGCGAAGGATCTCACTCTGGCCGAGGCAGCAAGCCTCATCGCCACCGTCAACAACCCGAGCAAGCTGCAGATCGATATTCCCGAGAACATCCCCGCCAACCAGGAGCGGCGAGACAAGATTCTCCGCAGCATGCTGAAGCACGGCAAGATCACGCAGGCGCAGTACAATGAGGCGATTGCGACTCCGATCGAGCCTGTGATCACGCCCCGACCCGCGGGCTGCAATATCGCAGAGCAGAATTACAACCTCGGTAGCTTCTGCGACTACGTGCTGCGCTACATCAAACAGGATCCGAAGTTTGGCGATTCCCCGACCGAGCGCGAGTTCAAGTTCAGCCGCGGCGGCTACAAGATTTACACCACGATCAACTACGACATGCAAAACGCGGCCACCGCTTCCCTGCGCGAGAACGTGCCGTCACTTCTCGACGGCATCGATGTCGGCGCCGCGGGCGTGAGCACAGAGGTCGGCACCGGGCGGGTGCTCGCGATGGCACAAAACCGGCCCTTCAATAACGCCGAGGATTTCCTCTCTAGCAACCCCGGCTACACCACGGTCAACTACAACACCGACTACGAAATGGGCGGCTCAAGCGGTTTCCAGGTGGGTTCAACGTTTAAGCCGTTCACCCTCGCCAACTGGATTAGCGAGGGGCACTCGGTGCAAGAGATTGTGAACGTGAACGGCCGCAGGGTGCAGGAAAGCTCTTTGAAGGCTTCGTGCCTGCCTGACGGCGTGTACGGCTTTGGATCATTTGACTTCTCCAACGACAACCTGGGCATCAAGGGCAACCAGCCCGTGCTCACCGCGATCGCACAGTCCATTAATGGTGGCCTGATGTCAATGCAGCAGAAAATGGACCTCTGCAACACCTTTAGTATTGCCCAGAAGCTCGGCGTGCACCGCGCCTCGGATCAGCGGGTATGGACTCAAGCAGACGCGGACGCGGGCTTTACGAGTCAGGAGTCTGTCGGTCAGATCGTGGTTCCCACGCTCAACAAAGAGCCTCGTGATCTCTCGGTTGTTCCTTCCAACGTCTACGGCGGCATCGACGAGATCGCTCCCATCACCATGGCGGCGGCCTATGCGGCCTTCGCTGGTGACGGGACGGTCTGCACACCCGTGCCGATTGACAGCATCACCGACACGAACGACAACCCCGTGCCCTTCACGAAGAGTTCGTGCTCGCAGGCCATTTCCCCCGAAGTCGCGGCGGGCGTCGCCTATGCGCTCCAGTACACTGCCGAGAATGGCCTTGCGAGGCACGCACGCTCAAGCATGGGGATCCCGCACCTCGCCAAGACCGGCACCACCGATGACGTGGTCGACAACTGGACCGTTGGCGCAAGCACCAAGGTGGCCACGGCAGTCTGGGTGGGTAACGCCGGCCCCAACGCGAATGGGAAGCGAGTCTCCACCCAGCCCTTCGGCAGGCTGATGTACGCGGACCAGGCCATCTGGCCCGCGATCATGAATGTTGCGGACGGCTACTACGGCGGCGACGCGTTCCCGAAACCCACTGCCGCAGCGACGCAGAAGATCACGGGCAAGGTACCGGAGGTCAGGGACAAGACCTTCGACGAGGCCACGAATCTGCTGGTGCAGGCAGGCTTCTCCGTGGTCGACGGTGGCGAGGTTGATTCTTCTGTCGCACAGGGCAGGATCGCGAGCTCCAGCCCGGTAGCCGGATCCGACGCGATGATCGGAACAGAAGTTACCGTCTACCGCAGTAACGGTCAGGCAACCGTTGTGCCGGATGGGCTTGTTGGTGCGACAGAGAAAGAAGCGCGGGCGATCCTCGGCCGGGCCGGCTTCAGCTCCATCAAGGTCGGCTGCGATGTTGAGGGCACCCACGACGCGAAATCTACGGTCGCCTTCACTGACCCCGCAAGCGGCACAGAAGCACGAACAAGCAGCCAGATCACTCTGGCGATGACCTGCACGCCCAAGAGCTGATCTGGCCCGTGGCGACATCATCCCGCCGCGCTGCGGCCACCCTCGGGGTGGCCGCAGCCGGAGTGCTCGCGTGGTCAACGCTCATCGAGCGGCGCCTCTTCACGATCCGACGCCACACACTGCCGATCCTGGCCGACGGGGCCGCACCACTTCGCGTGCTGCAGCTTTCCGATCTGCATCTCGCGCCGTGGCAGACGAACAAGATCAACTGGGTGCGTTCGCTCGCCAAGCTCAGGCCGGATCTCGCGGTGCTCACCGGAGACCTCATGGGTCACCTGCAGGCGCGTTACGCACTGCTACACGCGCTCGAACCGCTGACTGCCGCAGCCCCGACAGTGTTTGTGCACGGCTCCAACGACTACTACGGGCCGCGGCTGAAGAACCCCCTGAAATATCTGATGGAGCCGAGCCGGCTGAGCACTAGGGAACCCGATATTGACAATGCCGCGTTGACCAGCGGGCTCGTTGGTCTCGGCGCGACCGATCTCAATAACTCCGCCACAGTGCTTGATGTGCGCGGGAGCCGGGTCGAACTCTTTGGCCTGAACGATCCCCATATCCGCTACGACGATGTCGAGCTGATGCGGCAAGCTCGGGCCGCGCTGCGGGCCGAGGGCTCAGAAACAACCTCCCCGCCCGTTCAGATCGGCGTCGTCCACGCCCCCTACCAAGGCCCACTCGGCGAGCTTCTCAGCGACGGTGCCGATCTGATCCTGGCCGGCCACACCCACGGCGGTCAGGTGCGCGTGCCGGGCGTCGGTGCGCTCACCTCGAACTGCGACCTCCCCACGATGCAGGCCCGCGGCTTGAGCGTCTGGTACGACGCCCACCGCGCCGCGTTCTTAAACGTCAGCGCGGGTCTTGGCAACTCCATCTACGCCCCGGTGCGCTTCGCCTGCCGACCCGAGGCCAGTCTGATCACCCTCGAGGCGGCGCGCCCCTAGTGCCCTGACTCCGACTGCCACATTCGCAGAACACCGCGACTCGACTTCTCGTAAACCGGGCGAGAGCAGCGAACGAAACATGTGGTTACATGCTGTACGGGGGGACTCGGTCGCTACTCTCGCTCGCCCTACGAGAACCACAATTACAGTGTGACCGGGCCCGGTGCGTCCACCCCCAGCGAAGGGCAGCAAGGGTGAAATTATGGTATCGACTGTGGTCCCTATATTGGTCCGCATTGAGCCGCCACCACCGGCTCGTGTCCTGCATCCCCTAGAGCTTGATGCCTCTGCGCAAAGCTTCGGCCATCGCTTCGGTACGTGAATGAACACCAAGCTTCCGATACAAGGAAACGCTCTGCTTCTTCACCGTATTCACCGACACTGACAGCTTCTGGGCGACCAGAGCAAGGCTTTCTTCTTCACTCAAGGCCCGCAAGACCACGAGTTCTCGAGGGGTCAGCGCCACTGCGCTCTGCGCGCTGGGATACACCTCCGGCCTTGCCTCCTTCGGACGGTTGAATGGCCGTCGTCGCTGCTCGTCAAGCAACGCATCGAGCGCCGCTCTGCGCTCGTCGGAAAGGGTGAGAAACGGCGTATATACGCGCATCGCGTCTGACATTTCAACAGCTTGCATATAGGCAGCCCGTGCAATGTCGGGCTTGCCGACGCGGTCTGCAGCTTCGGCCTCGATGATGGCAAGCTCGAGCTGATCTCGCCGCGACACGGACTCCTGCCATTTGCCTGAAGCTGCGAGCGCGAGCGCCGCGGAATCTTCGCCTTCAATCAACGCAAGTCGCGCTTGAGGAACGAAGAGGAAAGGGTTCCCCTGCGGCATCATTTCGAGGATCTCTTTTGCCCGGGTTGTCTCGCCAAGGCTCAACAGCAGATCGACCCCGCACCGCGCGAGGATAATTCTGCTTCGCGCGGAGTTTTCAATCCGCTGATCAATCTTCCGCCGCAGACGTTGCAGTTCGTCCAGCATCACCCGGGGGCTGCCGTAGTAAAGGGCGTGCTGGGTCTTGATGAGAGCCAGCAACGGCCAAGATTCAAACTCTTCCCCGAACTGAGACGCACAGTTCAAGTGCCAGAGTGCGCCGGCAGCATCGAGTCGAGTTGTGCACTGCGCCGCCGACACCAGGGCGGTCTCGAGTTCAACTTCTGGAAGCACCTGCTCCAAGTGTGTCGCGCTGTCTCGCACTTCGTCAAGGAGTTCACCAGCTTCGACGGTGTAGCCCACAAAGACGCAGTGGAGCGCCAACCGCGAGGTCACAGATACCGTCAATAGGTCAAGCTGAGATTGCCGCGCATGCTTGCGGGCACGACGCAAGATGGTCAGCCCGAGTTCTCGATTCATATTGTGTATTTCAGCCATCGCCCAGTGCATTTCAAACCAGGCAAGAAACATGACCCGCTCGGGCGTGGCGAGCGCCCGCCCCACCTTCCGAAAACGCACATGCGTCGCGTGCGCTTCGGTGAGCGCGGCTTCGGCACGACCGGCCCGTAGGAGCCTCGCAATATGGTCGGTAGCGCCGAGGAGAAGCGCTACGGGATCAGAACTCTCCTTCCCCGTTCGCGGCCCACCCCCGGTGGATCCTGCGCCAACATCGGCTGGTACCTCAGTAACGGCCTTCGCCCGCGCGCCATCGATGATCGCGGTGATGAGGTGGCTGGTGGCCCATAACTGCGGAAAGGAACGAGACAGGGAAGCCGGGAGACCATACAGCGCTTCAATGGAGGCACGCGGGAATTGACGAAACAGCGCCGCCCCCTCCCTGACCCGAATTTTTTCGAGCGTACGCCACGCCCGCGCGTCTCGCGCGTTCGCGAGAAGCATTGCCGTGACGGCGGAGGTCTCATTCTGCTGCGACCAAAACCGCATCGTCGACTCACTCACCCTGACGTACTCTTCGCTCGTGAAACGCTGCGTGCCAGCGGTGTGTTCGAGGCAGGCGGGAACGACCCAGAGCGGGAAGGTGTGAGACATGTGGCTCCGCGTGAGGAGACCGCACGTAATCAACGAAGAAATAATGTCTTCTGCGCTCGCTCCCCCGGTCACATCCCTAAGGATCTGATGGTTCGCAAGCAATGTAGTCAAGAGTTCAGGGGTGAATCCGCGAAGCCGGCGTGCGAGCAGAAACATCGCGACCAGTCCGGGCGAGGCGAGATTCGGGATCAGGTCTGAGGTGACGTACTGATGTGTCTGCTGGATTCCTGACACTCCGCCCGTCTCAATCGCGATCTTTGTGGGGAGATACCACCCGCGAAACTGCTGCCACATGACGTCGGCCAGCCCCTCTTCAGCCCCTCCCCTGAGCTGCTCAACGAACTGCCGGTTCTCCTCGCGTGTGGCGCACATCTGTTCATGCCGAATCACCGAGACGGGGCTCTGTCCCCAGCTTCCCCCTGACACCGGCGTTCCTCCCCAGCGCGAGCAAATGACAAGCTGCGTGGTGGGGCGCGCAATGAGCAGGGCCTCGACCATTGCTCGAAGCGATGCGTCGAGGGGAACCATCAGGTTATCGATCACGATTCCCACAGACTCACCGGTGCCCAGCGGTTCCCGAGTTCCCAAGGATTCAATCTCGCGAAAAAGATCCTGCACTCGCTCCACGGTGGTGCGCCCAATCGCGTTGACCCAGTAGGTGCTGCTCGTTTCGGCGTGCTTTTCCGCCCATTCAGTGGCGAGCAGCGTCTTGCCTGCGCCCGGCAGGCCTTCAATGACAGTGATCCCTGGGCGAATACCAATCATTGTGAGTAGGCGCGGCCTTGAAATCAAGGTCTCCTGATGGGTTGGAATCTGTGTAAACATGCGTCCTTGAGTATTGGGCATCGACGTTGCCGGAGCGCGGCCTGATCTAGCCAACATAACATGTTCGGTCATCAGTGAAACTGCTATGCGAGGCAGGGGCGTTTTCTCTCCGGGTAACGCCCGGGTTTCACTTCCCCTTTCTCAGGCGCATCAGTTGCGTTCCAAACGCGATTCCTGCGCCCCAGACAGCCGCCGCACCAAGCCACAGGACAGGCAAGCTGTCAATTCCGGTGTTCACCAACCCTGTGGCGGGGGCGCCGGCGACTCAGATCCTCCGGGCACCGGAGGTCCCGATGGTGCCTGGGGCAGCGATGTCGGTGTTTTCGGTGATTTTGGTGGCTTTTTCGCCGGGGGGATCGGGTGTCGAGTTTCACAGGTTTCACCCGGGGTGCACCCCGCAAAGGTGTTCACCATCTCGCTCGTGACGCGGAAATCGTTCGCAAGCACCCGCACCGCGTAGGTAACGGTGGAGCGGGATCCTGCAGGCAGCTTGCCGGTAATCAAGATGCGGTCTGACGCTAACACGGCATCAAGACCCGCGTTCGACGCCGTCGGCTGCATCACGATCTCCGCGTGATTGAGCACTCCACTCAGATCATCGAAGGTGTCGATGTCGATTGCGGACGAGGTACCGTTCACAAAACTCAAGGTATACGTGACGAGGTCTCCCGTGTGCAGCGGCGATCCCGCCGCGGGATCCGCGGATTTGCCAGCGCTCATCTTCCCCTCCGGGGGCAGCGGATCCGGCACCGTATGGTGCGTGCAGTGCTGATCCTCCTGGGCTTTGGGGTACACGCCGTTGGTTTGTCCACCGTCGACGGCACAATGTAGTTGTCAAGGATCCTGTTCCCCGCCGCATTCGGGCTGTGCACCTTGATCCGGTAGCGCAGTTGCACCGTCTCCCCCGGCTGCAACTCTCCGTGAATCACCCATGCGGCAGCGTCGGTGCGATCAACGGAGATGGTGCTAACAGAGACGGTCGGCGGGCCGATGATCGTCGCATCATCAAGGACGTCGCTCAGATAGTCGACGAGTTCCACGTGCAGGAGTTCATCGTAGGGATTCCTGATGCTCACCACGTAGTCCGCTTCTCCGTCCGCGTTCAGCGTGGCGCCAACCCCTTCGAGCACCTTCGTGTATTCGGGGAGAAGGTCCGCACAATCCGGGCCAACACACGCGGGGGTCTCCCGGGTTGCTGGTGGCACGGGCGTGACGAGCGAAGCGCACTCGGGATCCTGCCCGGCAAGCGGCACACACGCGCTATTGGGCAGAGTGGTGTACACGTCGACGTCAACGCCCGCCGTGTTGATCGAATAGGTGATTGTCACGGATTCGCCAACTGCGAGTGGGCCGGACCACCTCAGTACGTCATTCACCACGCTCGCCGTCCCCGAGCTTGACCGCACGTCCCCCGGTACACGGCGCCCACTTTGACTAGGCCCGCGAGGTTGTCCGTCATCGTGGCCGGTTTGTCCGCGGTGTAGGCGATCTCGCCCGTGTTCGTGACAGTAACCGTGTAGTTCACCACACCGATTTCTGCCTCGGCTGATTTCTCGACACCGAGCGCCGCGACAGGGTGTTCCGTAGTGCAGTCTTCTGGAGATGCGCAACCCTGAAGGGTGTTCGTGACCGTGTTGCTCGCCCGCTCACTCTTCTCGTGCACCCGCACGGTGTAGCTCACCGTCGCCGTTGACTTCGCAGCAAGGGCGCCCGTGATCGCGAGCTTCTTGCCCGTTCTCACCACGGCGAGCGTGCCGGAGGAGGAAACCGGGTCCTGAATCATCGTCGCGTTCCCCAGCACGTCGCTGAGGTCATCCGTCGTGTCGACCGTTGCAGGAGTCGAGGCGGAGTTTGCAAAGCGCAGCGTGTAGGTGATCGTGTCGTTCGCCTGCACAGGAGTGCCGGAGGCGGGGACCGCGCTCTTGCTCGCACTCAGCCCGCCCACGATGGCGTTAGTGAAGGTACACGCCACATCGGTGCCGTTTGCCGGCGACTCCGGGATCGTCACCGAGCCCTCTACGCCTCGCCCGTGCGCGATCTCCTCCTCCCCCTGCTTGCAGGACCAACGCGAGGCATAATCCTCTTCCTGCGCGCCATTAACACCGAGTTCGGAGAGCGTATAGGTCTCGCCCGGTTTCACCGCGACCGGCCCTGCGTAGGCGTTAAAGTCACGATCCTGCATCCCCGGTTCTCTGCCGGTCGTGGTGCCAACATTGCCGGACGCGAGACCGCCGCCATCGATCGTCAGCATAAACTGGTCTGTAGGGTTCGCGCGCCCCTCGGGAAGGTCTTTCATGAGCGTCAACGTCCGCGGAGCAGAACACGACGCGAAGTCAGACAGCCAATTGCTGCTCGGTTCCAGCTGTGACGTGTGCAGAGTCTTTCCCGAAGAAGGATCTACCGTGAGCACGGTGCCTCTTGCGTCGGCGACATAGAGAGTCCCGTCACTGCCGAAAGCGCCGGAGCCAAGGGGGAGTCTGAGAGCTTCGCGATGCCCCGCGCGACCATCCGCGGCGGATCCTCGGACCCCGTCGCCGGAAGGGCACTCTGCGTGACGAGCAGCATGCCGTCAGCGGCAATGTACAGTCTGCCTGCGCTATCAAACGCGAAGTCACCGTTCGTGTACTGACCGACCTCAATGATTGCGACGATGCCCGGGATCGCTTGCTGAGCTTCGGCGTCGAAACCGTAGACGTAGAAGCTGTTGTCGTGGAGTTGGCCGTAGTAGAAGATATTGCTGCTCGGGTTGAACGCACCCGCAACGATCCCCTCCCGAGGCTGGGGCGTCAGAAGCTTCGCACCCGTGTACGATTTCTCCGTATTCGTCCTCGTGTCGTAGGAGAACACGGAAGGTGTGGTGGTGGTCCCTGGTTTTCCCGTGCCGTTCTGCTGCACCGCCCAAAACGTCTTGGTGTTGCGGTCAAGAGCGAGGCCGTTGAGCTGCCGCACTGAATCCCCCATGCTGAACAGGACCGTGGAATCCCCACTCACGGGGTCGATCCGCTCAACATTGTGGGGGCGTTCGAGCCTGAGTCCGTAGATGGTGCCGCAGTTGGCGAGTTCGGGTTCGCCGTACGTCCTCACGCCCGGGGTGACCTCACCGCTGCCGGAATCGTTGCCCGCGACCGCAAAGGCGGTGCTGCTCATCGGCAGCGTCCCGACAGAAATGGCGAGTGCGAGGAGCGCACCCTTCACAAGCACCGAGCGCAGACGGCCGGACATGCGTGGCGTGGCAACGCTGTGATGCGCTTCATGAGTCATGGTCTTCTCCCCCTTGCTTGCGGCGCCCGCAGCCGGAAAGGGTGTCTGACTGCACGGTACGCCGTGTCATTCTGAGTGTGCGGCCACGCCACTCAGTGAGGGGAATTCACAGACCCGGGCAGCCCCAAAATGGTGCACGGAGTGGTCCGCAAATTGGTCCGCTGCACCGCGCATCGAAGAATCGCGCCCCGACCCCCGGGAGCAAGGACGCCCGACCTCCCGAACGCAGGAACGTCCGAAAGCCCGAAGCCCCTAAGGCACGAGCCACGAAGCCCCTAAGGCACGAGCCACGATCAGCGTGTGCGCAGATCGTTCTTAAGCGGGCACATAAGAGCGATTTGCGCACACAGTGGGGCCGTGGTTACGCGCGGGGCGGAGCGTGATTGGGGGGCGTGATTGTGTGTATGTGTGTATGGGGCGAGCTCAGCCGAGCTTGCGCGCCGCGACAAGCTCCGCCAACTGCACGGCGTTCAGCGCGGCACCCTTGCGCAGGTTGTCGTTCGAGATGAACAGCGCAAGTCCGCGGCCAGCGGGCGCGGACTGATCCTCACGGATACGGCCCACAAAGCTCGGATCCTTGCCCGCTGCCTCAAGCGGGGTCGGCACGTCGCTCAGCTCCACGCCGGGAGCCGCGGCAAGCACCTCGCGGGCGCGATCGGCCGAGATGGGCCTCGCAAACTCGGCGTTGATGGACAGCGAGTGGCCGGTGAACACCGGCACGCGCACGCAGGTGCCGGACACCAGCAGCTCGGGCAGCTCAAGGATCTTGCGGCTCTCGTTACGGAGCTTCTTCTCCTCGTCGGTCTCCCCCTGGCCATCATCAACGATGGATCCGGCAAGCGGCAGCACGTCAAACGCGATCGTCTTCGTGTACACCCGAGGTGCCGGGAAATCAACCGCGGTGCCGTCGTGCACGAGGCGCTCCAAGTTGCCGCTTTCGAGCGCGGCGGCGGCCTGCGAGGAGAGCTCGGTGGCACCCACGAGGCCCGATCCTGAAACCGCCTGGAAGGTCGTCACAATCAGACGTTCCAGCCCGGCCTCAGCGTCGAGCGCTTTCATCACCGGCATCGCCGCCATCGTCGTGCAGTTCGGGTTCGCGATGATGCCCTTCACGGCCTCGTCGATCGCGTGCGGGTTCACCTCGCTGACAACGAGCGGGACCTCGGGATCGAGACGCCAGGCGCTCGAATTGTCGATCACGGTCGCGCCAGCCGAGGCGAACTTCTCAGCGTAGGCCTTTGAAGCCGCGCCACCTGCAGAAAACAGGGCAATGTCGATGCCTGCGGGATCTGCGACCGCCACATCTTCAACAACAATCTGTTGCCCGCGGAACTCAATCGTGCTGCCCGCCGAGCGCGCACTCGAAAACAGACGCAGCGAACCGACCGGAAAATCTCGCTCGTCAAGAAGGCGTCGAATCACCGCGCCGACCTGGCCGGTTGCTCCAACTACGGCGATCGAAAGACCTGCTGACATGGGTGTTGCTCCTTAGCGGCCGGTGCCGGCGTAGACGGTTGCTTCGGTGTCGGCGTCAAGACCGAACGCGGTGTGCAGAACGCGTACCGCCTTCGCCATGAGATCGGCCCTAGTGACCACAGAGATCCGGATCTCTGAGGTCGAAATCATCTCAATGTTGATGTCGGCCTCGTAGAGCGTGCGGAACAGCTTGGCCGAAACGCCGGTGCTCGTTCGCATCCCAGCGCCGACGACGGCGACCTTCGCGATCTGGTCGTCATACTGCAGGTTTTCAAAGCCAAGCGCGTCACGCTCAGCTTCGAGCGCTTCGATCACACGCTTGCCGTCACCGGTGGGCACGGTGAAGGAAATGTCGGTGCGATTCGTGTCGGCCGCCGAGACGTTCTGCACGATCATGTCGATGTTGGCGTGGGTGGTCGCGACGATCTCGAAGATCTGTGCGGCCTTACCGGGCACGTCTGGGACGCCACCAACCGTAATCTTTGCTTCGTCCTTCTCCGCGGCGATACCCGTGATGACCGGCTCTTCCACCTGTTCTCCCTTCGGATGCCCCTTTGCGGGGTCATAGACGATCGTGCCCTCTTCGCTTGAAAACGAGGAACGGACGTGCAGCACAACTCCGTGCCTGCGAGCGTATTCGACGGCACGCAGGTGGAGCACCTTAGCGCCGGAAGCGGCAAGCTCAAGCATTTCTTCGGCGGTGATCGAGTCGATCTTGCGCGCGAGCGGAACAAGACGAGGATCCGTCGTATACACACCGTCAACATCGGTGTAAATTTCGCACACATCCGCGCCGAGCGCGGCGGCGAGCGCAACAGCGGTGGTGTCGGATCCACCGCGGCCGAGGGTGGTGATATCGCGGGAATCGCGGCTGAACCCCTGGAACCCAGCCACAATCGCGACCGCGCCCTGATCAAGCGCCTCGCGCACACGCCCCGGAGTGACGTCGACGATCTTCGCCGATCCGTGCTCGGCGGTCGTGATCATGCCCGCTTGGCTGCCGGTGAACGACAGCGCCTCAACGCCCATGCCCTTGATGGTCATCGCGAGCAGCGCCATCGAGATTCGCTCGCCCGCGGTGAGCAGCATATCGAGCTCACGGGGGCGGGAATCGGCGTGCATGCCGCGGCAAGATCGAGCAGCTCGTCGGTGGTGTCACCCATCGCACTGACCGCGACCACAACATCGTTACCCGCGCGACGTGCCTCGACGATCCGCTTCGCCACACGCTTGATGCTCTCCGCATCGGCAACGGACGAACCCCCGAATTTCTGCACGATCAACGCCACGCGGGTTCCTCCTAGAATTCTTGGCCAGCCGCCAGTCTACCGGACGGAATATGCGTGTGACGGCGGGTCCGTAGCCCTTGCTTCCCCGTTCAGGTGTCACGAATGTGTACTTCCCAAGAGTTACGTACACATTCGTGACACCTGAAGCGGGGTGAACTCACACATGCCGGGTTGGATCCATGCGCTGATGCAGGATCCTCATCACGTCAATGCGATCCCCCTGCAAGACATAGAAAATCAGATGGCTTCCTACCGCATAGCGTCGGTACCCCTCACGAATATCGTCACAGCTTCGCCCACGATCCGGGTCGCGCGCGACGCGCTCGATGGCCTCCTTGATGTCAAGGAAGTAGGTCTCTGCTTGCTGCACGTTCCAGATCTCGAAGGTGTAGTCCCAAATCGAGGAGAGGTCCCGTTGTGCGGCCGGAGTCAGCCGGTAACCGCTCACGCCTTCTTCGCAGCGACGAATGCGTCAAAGTCGAAAGGCTCAGCTTCGCCGCTCATTTCTCCGGCTACGAGCGCGGCACGCAGGGCGGCCATCTGATTCTCTTGGTCCTCGAGCAAGCGCAGACCCGCACGTACGACCTCACTCGCAGAACGGTACCGCCCGGTCGAAACCTCGCGGGCAAGGAACGATGAGAAGTGCTCGTCGAGACTGATCGAAGTGTTGGTGGCCATACACGAATTGTACCAATAATTGGTAAAATTGGGGGATCAGCCGCTGCAGGCGAGGCTCAAAACCGGTGACAAAATCGATAGTTGGCGCGCCTCAGACTATCGATTTGGCTGCACTCTTGTATCGGCACATGACCTGCGGACACGAGGACCGGGTGGGTCGCGGCTACTCGACGGTGCGGCGTCCCTCAAACGCGCGACCGAGGGTGATCTCGTCGGCAAACTCGAGGTCGCCGCCGACGGGCAATCCCGAAGCAAGACGGGAAACCGGCACCTCGATCGCCGTAAGCAGACGTGAGAGATAGGCCGCAGTCGCCTCACCCTCAAGGTTCGGGTCCGTGGCCAGGATCACCTCTTTCACCTCACCCGATCCGAGACGCTGCATCAGTTTGGGGATGCTGAGATCATCGGGTCCAATACCGTCGATCGGGCTGATCGCCCCGCCGAGCACATGGTAAAGGCCACGGAACTGTCTCGTGCGCTCAATCGCCACAACGTCTTTGGGCTCTTCGACGACACAAATCAGGGTTTCATCTCGGCGAGGATCACGGCAGATCGAGCAGCGTTCCTCTTCTGTGATGTTGCCGCAGACATCACAAAACCGCACCCGCTCGCGGACGTCAGTGAGCAGTTCAGCTAGACGGGTCACATCGAAGTTCTGGGTCTGCAAAATGTGGAAGGCGATCCGCTGGGCGGACTTTGGACCGATCCCGGGCAGCCTGCCGAACTCGTCAATCAGGTCTTGGACAATGCCGTCATACATGGGCTAGGCCTCCAGCCGGGGTGGAAGTGGACGCTCCTCGATAAAACGCGCGCCCAGCACTTCGCGGACGACGGCCTCGCCATATCTCGTGAAAGACGGAGCAGGGCGCGAAGTTTCTTCAGCAGCGGGCGCAGGAGGTACGGGTGCGGGAGCTGCAGACGCAGGAGGTGCAGATGCAGACGCAGCAGGTGCAGATTCAGCAGGTGCAGGATCAGGATCAGCAGGCCCGGGCGCGGACGCAGCAGGCACAGCCGGAGCCGGAGCTCCTTCGATGTGCTCCGGGGCGGAATCGCTCTCGCCCCCCGCGTAGGGGTCTCCGTCCGGGTAGGGGTCACCGTCTGGGTAGGGATCTGCATCCCCCAGGCTCGGCTCGACATCATCACTCTGCTCCGGGCTGCCTTGTGGGACCGCGGGCGCAGAGGTCTCGGGGTCAGGAGACGAAGGCACGGATGCCTCAGACACAGTTTCCTCAGACGCGGCAGTCTCAGGGCCGGGCACACGCGACGCGACTTCGTTTTCAGATTCAGTTCCGACAGTCTTCAGTTCCCCGGCCACGGGCGGATCCGCCCATGCTGGAGCTGCAAGTGCGGGACCAAGCGCACTCAACCTTGCGGCCGCGCGCTGTTCGAGATCATCGGGAGCAGGAGGCCCCGCTCGATGAGGCTCCTCTGCGTCAGCCGGCGCCCCTGTGGTCTCCGGCGAACCGCCCTGCCCCGCAGTGTGCCCCTCGGGGAGGCGCTTCGGCAAGTACTTCACGCTGACCCCGACGGCAGACAAAATCGTCTCACGAAGCGGTCCTGCTCCCACCGCTTTGAACGCCGCAAGATCAGACTGCGAAGCCATGCCAATGGACAGCACATCGCCCTCAAAATTGAGCGGGGTGACCGCGCGAACCGCGTTCCATGCCTCGCGGTCACGCTCGAGGATCTCCTCAAGGAAGTCGGGCCACAGCTCCATCAGATCGGCAAACCCTGGAGCATCCGCTGTGTCATCGGGTGCAAGCTGCGCACCTGCGGCCGGAGCAGCTGAGCTTGCTGCGGATACTGCGGGTGCTGACCCGCTCGGCACTGGTGCGGCCTGCGGCGCAGCAGGAGTAGTTGCCGGAGCCGGTGCCGGAGCAGCTTTCGCGGTATGCTCGCTTCCGATGCTCTCGATCTGAGTGGGGCTCAGCACATCAGAGATCGGACGGCCAAAGCCAGCTGCCCCCTCATTCGGGTGCGGAGTTGAGTTACCCGCGGCATCACCCTCACGCAGAAACTGCCGGATCGATGCTGCGGTCTCGGCGGCGTTGGGGGCCGCCGGCCTCGGATTCGGAGCGGCGACCGGCGCAGACGCGGGCGCAGCGGGCGCAGAACCCTCGCCATTCGGGGCAACTGGCGCGGGTCCCGACGCCGGAACAGGGCCTCCCTGAACCGCAGCCGGTGCGGCCTGTGCAGTCGCCACGGGCGCCGCGGCCGGTACTCTCCCAGCAGGAACCGCAGGAACCGCAGTGGCCTGCGCGCCAGCGTGCTGCTCAATCGCGACCATCACGCGCGCGATCATCAGTTCCAATTGCAGCTTGGGCGCTGTGGCTCCCGCCATCTTGTCGAGCGCAGCACTCACGGTGTCGGCGATACGCGACAGCTCGCCGCGCGCAAACGACTGCGCCTGGTCAAACATGCGCGTGAGTTGATCCTGCGGCACCCCACGAAACACGGCCGCAGCGCCGTCAACGGTCGTCGCGCTGACCACAATGAGGTCGCGCAGACGCTCAAGCAAGTCTTCGACAAAGCGGCGCGGATCCTGCCCGGTTTGCACCACGCGATCCGTCGCGGTGAACGCTGCCGACGCGTCGCGGGCACCAAACGCCACCACGACGTCATCGAGCAGCTCCGTGTGGGTGAAACCGAGGAGCCCTGCGGCCCGTTCGGCCGACACGGTGTTGCCGTCGGTACCGGCAATGAGCTGATCCAAGATTGAGAGCGTGTCCCGCGCGGATCCGCCGCCCGCCCGCACAACCAGCGGGAGTACGCCAGGCTCGACCTGCACGCCCTCGCTGTCGCACAGCGACTGAATGTAGTCAATAAGTGCGCCGGGCGCGATCAGCCTGAAGGGATAGTGGTGGGTGCGGGATCGGATGGTACCGATCACCTTTTCCGGTTCGGTGGTCGCGAAGACAAACTTCACGTGCGGCGGGGGCTCCTCGACGATCTTGAGCAGCGCGTTGAAGCCGCCCGCCGTCACCATGTGGGCCTCGTCGATGATGAAGATCTTGAAGCGGTCTCGCGCCGGCGCGAACACTGCGCGCTCACGCAGATCACGCGCGTCGTCGACACCACCGTGGCTGGCAGCGTCGATTTCGACGACATCGAGCGAGCCACCGCCGTCGCGTGAAAGCTCGACACAGCTCGGGCAGGTCCCGCAGGGGGTGTCCGTTGGCCCCTCAGCACAGTTCAGGCAGCGGGCCAGGATCCTGGCAGAGGTCGTCTTGCCGCAGCCACGCGGGCCGCTAAACAGATACGCGTGACCGATGCGCCCCGTGCGGAGCGCAGTCATCAAAGGATCGGTCACTTGAGACTGGCCGATCATCTCGGCAAAGGTTTCTGGCCGATAACGGCGATACAGTGCGGCAACCACGTTCCAATGCTACCCGGGGGCACCGACATTCGAGGCAGGCGATCCCGAACTCACCGCTAAGAAACGGTGAGGTCTACCCAATCCTGCGAGTGACCACCATACCAACGCGCAGGGATGGTGGTCACTCGCAGCTAGGGTGGGCGCTCACCCAGAAACGAGCTGCCACGCCTGACGCGCGATCTCCGCTTCCTCGTCCGTGGGCACCACCAACACCGCAATCTTGGAGTCATCAGTGCTGATCCGCCGCGCCTCGCGCGACGCGGCAGCATTTCGATCGGGATCGATCCGCACGCCGCACCACTCAAGCCCCGCGCAGGCAGCCGCACGAACCTCAGCCGAGTTCTCGCCGACACCCGCGGTAAACACGATCGTGTCGGCCCCGCCAAGCGCCACAAGATACGCCCCGAGATAGCGCCTGATCGCGTGCACGTACACGTCGAAGGCGAGCTGCGCCGCTGCATCACCGCTGTCGGCCGCGGCCAAGAGATCACGGAAATCATTCGAACCCGCAAGACCCATCAGCCCGGATCGCTTATTGAGGAGGTTATCGAGTTGCGCGGCGTCGTATCCGGCACGCAGAAGGTGCAGCATCAGGCCGGGATCGATGTCGCCGCTGCGCGTCCCCATCACGAGGCCTTCGAGGGGGGTCAGCCCCATCGAGGTATCGATGGATCGCCCGCCATCGATCGCGCACGCCGACGCGCCATTCCCGAGGTGCATCACGATCTGCTTGAGCTCAGCCACCGGACGCCCCACATACGCCGCTGCTCGCCGCGACACGACGAGGTGCGAGATTCCGTGGAACCCGTAGCGGCGAATCCCGTGCTCGGCCGCAACCTCGGCATCGATCGCATAGGTGTGTGCCGCGGCGGGGACCGTCTGGTGGAACGCCGTATCGAACACCGCAACGTGAGGCACATCGGGGAAGGCCTGTCGTGCCGCAACGATCGCTTGGTAGTGCGCGGGGTTGTGCAGCGGGGCGAGTGCACCCAGGGCGAGGATCCTCTCCGCAACCTGGTCGGTGATCAGTGTGGGCGCAACAAACTCGCTGCCGCCCTGCACAACCCGGTGCCCAACGGCGGAGATCCCGAGTTCAGAGACGGTGGCTCCCGCGCGCGCAAAGGCGTCGAGCATCGCCGCGAACCCGGCGGCGTGATCCGGCACGGCAAGCTCCCGCTCGTCAAGCGTATCGCCCGAGCGGTGCTGGATCCGCCCGAGCGCGTCGCCGATCCGCTCGACCAGTCCCGATGCGTACCGCTCGCCGGTATCGGCATCAACCAGCTGATACTTCACCGAAGAGGATCCGCTGTTGATCACTAGCACCGACGTCATAGCGCTTCCTCCGCAGCTTTCATCGCGCCCGCCTGAACCGCGGTGATCGCGACCGTGTTCAGGATGTCCTCGACGGTCGCACCGCGAGACAGATCGTTGACAGGCTTGTTGAGGCCCTGCAACACCGGTCCCACCGCCACCGCGCCGGACGACCGCTGCACCGCCTTGTAGGTGTTATTGCCCGTATTCAGGTCGGGGAAGATGAACACGGTGGCCCGCCCCGCGACCTCGGATCCCGGCAGCTTCGAGGCGCCCGTCCGCGGATCGCTCGCCGCATCGTACTGCAGTGGCCCCTCGATCAGGAGGTCGGGGCGCGCGGCCCGGGCCAGCGCCGTCGCCTCACGCACCTTGTCTACGTCGGTGCCGGATCCGGATTCGCCGGTCGAATACGACAGCATCGCGATCCGCGGCTCCACCCCAAACTGCGCCGCGGTCTCGGCCGAGGAAATCGCGATGTCGGCCAGCTGTGCCGCCGTCGGATCGGGGTTCACCGCGCAGTCACCGTAGACCAGCACGCGATCCGCAAGAGCCATAAAGAACACGCTCGACACGACAGAAACGCCCGGCTTGGTCTTGATAAATTCGAGGCTCGGGCGAATGGTGTGCGCGGTCGTGTTCGCCGCACCCGACACCATCCCGTCGGCGTAGCCGAGGTGGACCATCATCGTCCCGAAGTAACTGCCGTCCTGCATCACCTCGAGCGCACGCTCCAGCGTGACGCCCTTGTGCGCGCGCTGCCGAGCATACTCCGCCGCGAACTCCTCGCGCAGCGGCGACAGGCGCGGATCCAGCACCTCAGCATCAATAATCGACAGCCCGAGCTCGCCCGCCCGCTTCCGCACGGCCGATTCGTCGCCCAGGATCGTGAGCCTGGCTACCCCCCGGGCAAGGAGCGTACTCGCGGCCCGCAGGATCCGGTCATCACCGCCCTCGGGAAGCACGATGTGCGCGTCGGCATCGGCCGCCCGCTGGAATAGCTCGTAGGCGAACATCACCGGGGTGCGGATCCCGCCGCGGTGCAGCCGCAGCCGCTCGCGGAGCACGGCGGCATCCACGTGACGTTCGAAGAGTGACAAAGCGACGTCGAGTTTGGCCGGAGATTCCTCGGTGATGAGGCCGCGCGACTGCATAATGCGACGCCCGGTCTCGAAGGTGGCGAAGCTCGTGCGGATCACCGGCAGCGTCGAATCGATGCCGTCGAGCAGTCTCTCCACGTCGGGCGGCAACTCGAAATCACCGTTGAGCACCACGGCGGCGATCGTCGGAAAGGTCGGGGCTTCGTGCGCCATCGACACCGCGAGCAGTGTCTCCGAGCGATCCGCCGCGATCACAACCACGGAGCCCTCGAGCAGGCGCGGCAGCACATGCTCCATCGCCATACCGGCGACGACGATCTCGCGCACCTCGCGCGCCAGCAACTCGGCACTTCCGCGCACCAGTTCACCCTCGACCGCATCGAGCACGGCCGACACCGGGGGCGCGACCAGCAGCACTTGCTCCGGCACCGTCCAGACGGGTACACCGTCGGGGAGGCAGCGGGTGACGCGATCCTGAATCTGCTCAAGGCGCTCGGGATCCGCCCGGTTGACCAGCGCGGCGAGCACGGTGGCGTGGCCCTTCTCAAGCTCGTGCAGGCCGATCTCGGCGAGCTGCGCGATGTCTTCGGGGGTGCGGGCCGGGATCTGGCCGAGCTGCTCCAGACCATCGCTCTCGCGGCCGCTCAGCACGAGCATCACCGGGACATCGAGGTTCGCGGCGACCCGCGCGTTGAACGAGAGCTCGGTGGGCACGGCAACGTCGGTGAAGTCTGAACCGACCACCACCACGGCGTCACAGTGCGCCTTCAGAGACTGATAGGCGGCCACAATCTTGACCATCGCCGCATCGGGATCGGTGTTGGCCTCTTCGTAGGTGACACCGATGCAGGCCTCATATGGCACCTCGGCGGTTGCCCGTGCGAGGAGCAATTCGAGCACCCGGTCACGTTCAGCACCGGCGCGAATAAGCGGTCGAAACACCCCCACCCGCGGTGCGTCTGGAAGGAGTGCGTCGAGGACCCCGAGCGCCACGGCGCTCTTCCCGGTACGTCCCTCGGCAGAGGTCAAGTAGATGCTTGCTGCCACGACTTCCAGTCTAGTGCCGCGTGTCGACGCACCCCGTCGTCGCAGAAGAATATGCGGCGAGCGCGAACGGGATCAACGCAGCGTCAGCGGAGCGACAGGTCCGGGCGGGGAGACCGTACTCGTGCCGGAGCGCTGAACGGGCAGCGTACCACCCCGAAAGCCCGTGGACTCCCGGCCCGGGCGCGGTTGACGAGGAGCACAAATAGATCCCCCGAGCCGGTGTGCGCCAGGGATCGCGCGCGAACACGGGCCGCGCGAGCAGTTGCCGCAGCGACACCGCACCGGCACTGAAGTCACCGCCGTGGTAATTGCGGTTGTAGCCGGCATAATCTGCCGCCGTCGTGACGTGAAGCGCCCGGATCCGATCCCGAAACCCCGGTGCAAACCGTTCGATCTGCGCGATCACCTGCGCGGAAACGTCCAGATTCGAGCCGTTCGGCACGTGCGTGTAGCTCCACACCGCGTTCACGTCCGCTGGATTGCGCGCGGGATCCCACTCCCCGGCTGGGCGAGCAGCACGTAGGGTCGCTCCGGGTGCTCGCCCCGGGCCACCGCGCGCTCTGCCGCGGCCGTCTCCGCGCGGTTCCCCCCGAGGTGCACTGTCGGGGCCTGCGCGACCCGCGGATCCGCCCACGGAATCGGCCCGTCGAGCACGAAGTCGACCTTCGTGGCCCGCTGCCGTAGCGAAACTTGGAGAGTGCGCGGCGGTACTTCGCAGGGAGACGGGATCCTGCGATCTGCAGCAGGCCGCGCGCGGAGGTGTCGAACAGGGTGACGGTGTTCTCGCCGAGATCACGCATGTCGGTAATTGCGCGGCCGGTCTCGATCCTGCCGCCGTGCACGAGGAGGTCTGCGGCGAGCGCATCGGTGATGGCTCGGGATCCGCCCACCGGCACCGGCCAGCCCGCCGCGTGCCCGAGCGCGCCGAGCACAGTGCCCACCCCGCGGTGGCGAGATTCGGCATGATGCCGGGGCTGTGGGCAGCTGCCCCGGTGATGAGCGCGGGCGCAGCCTCATCACGGAAGCGGAGGTTCCAGAGCGGGGTGCCCTGTTCCGCGATGCGCAGGGCGGCGAGGACCGCCGCGACAGGATCTCCGGGTACCCGCAGCATGCCGCCGCCGTGGGTGAATCCTACGACCCCTTCCAGGCGATTGAGTAACGGACGGTAGAAGCGGGCGTATGCTTTGCCGTCGCGCCCAAGCTCGTGGGAGGTGCGTTCAAGATCGCGGTAGGCGAGCGCTGCCTGCGGGTTTGCGCCGCCCGGACTCGGGCGAGGGGATTCGCGTAGGAGGCGTCGGGGATGACGAACTCCATGCGCCGCGTGATCTCGAACTGCCGAAAGAACTCGGTGGCGAGCGCCATCGGGTGGATCGCCGAGCAGACGTCGTGCAGCACCCCGGCCTCGACGATCTCGGCCGTGCGCGTGCCGCCGCCGATCGTCTCGGCTGCCTCATACACCGTGACAGGAACCCCGGCTCGCGCGAGAGTCACAGCGGCGGCGAGCCCGTTGGGGCCGGCGCCAATCACGGCGGCGCTTCGGGATCTGGTCACACGTCAAGACTAGTCAGGCGCCGCACAGTGCCGCTCGCTAGAATCTCTGAGGAAGGTGCAAGCCGGACGGCCAGCTTGCGAGAAGCACAGTGCGGGGACGGCCCGGCAGATACGGTTCGATCCATGATTGCCCCTGAATCCCCTACGCCGCCGCGATCTCACACCCCACTCCGCGCGATCTTGACTCCCGGCGCGATCCTGCGCCTGCTTCTTGGCTGGGGAGCATTCGGCACCCTCCTGGTGTTGCAGAACACCCCTCCGTCCGCGCTCCCCGGGGCCGCGCTCGCCGGGCTCCTTACCGCCATCGTCGGCGTGATCCTTGTCTGCGCATTTGGCGTGGTGATTGAGGCGGAGCATCTTGCGCACCGTCTCGGAGACCCCTACGGCACTCTCGTGTTGACCCTCTCGATCGTCTCGATTGAGGTGATCCTGATCTCGGCTGTGATGCTGTCACCCGGCGAGCATCCCACTATCGCTCGTGACTCCGTGATGGCCGTGTCGATGATCATCCTCAACCTCGTCATCGGGGTCGCGCTGATTGTTGGCGGACTCCGGCGCGCGCGGGATCAGGGCGACGGCAAGCGTGGCCTGCGCCACAATCGCAGGGGGACCTTGATCTACCTCGCAATACTGCTCGGACTCACGGCCCTCGCGTTTGCGCTGCCGGGGCTCATTGGCGCGGATGGAGCATACACGCCGGCTCAGGCGATCCCGATCGCGGCGCTCACGGTGGCGTGTTACGCATTCTTCCTGGTGCGGCAGATGGGGGCGCAGAAGGCCGACTTTCAGGAGGTGTCGGCGGGATCCGACGCCCCCGCCGGGTCAGGATCCGGGACCTCCGTTCTCGCGATGCTCGGCATGCACCGAAACGAGCTCATCGCCCGCACACTGCTGTTGATCGCGACGGTGATCCCGATCGTGCTGCTGTCCCACGACATGGCCGAGCTGCTCGATACCGGGCTAGACCGCTTAGGTGCCCCCATCGCGCTTTCGGGGCTGCTGATCGCCATGATCGTGTTCCTCCCGGAGACCATCACCACCATTCGCGCGGCGGCGGCGGGTGAGGCGCAGCGGGTGAACAACCTCTGCCACGGCGCGCTCGTGTCGACGGTGGGGCTGACGATCCCGGCGGTGCTCACGATCGGGATCCTTACGGGGCAGACCGTGACGCTCGCGGAGTCTCCAAGCAACCTTGTGCTGCTGGGGGCGACGCTGCTGCTGTCGATCGTGACGTTCGCGCGCAAGCGCACCACGGCCCTGCACGGTGCCGCACACCTGGCGATCTTCGTGCTCTACACCCTGACGCTCTTTGGCGTGTAACTTGCGCTGTGGCGTGTGCGCAGGTTGTTCTTATGCGCCCGGATAAGAACGAATTGCGCACACAACAGGAGCGACCGAACCCACAACAGGCTGCCAGCGGGCAGCAAAGACCCCCATGCACCCGATAGAGCCAGACTACCCTTGCTCCGTTTCCGTCCTGGGGGAGTTCGCCTGGATACCGCCACATGGGGGGCCTGAACAGTCTAGCGGATGCCGATGAGTGCTGCGGGACACCCCCTGGAAACGATCCGGAGCGCCGGCTCGTTCCGTGCGCGCTCACTCACGCCCGCAGCCTACTCGGGGTGCTGTTCGGGGGCGACCGCCGACGCGGTGTCCACTTCGGGATCCTCGATTTCACCGGCAAACTGCGCCTGGTAGAGACGATAGTAGGCGCCCTGGCGCTGCAGCAGTTCGTCGTGCGACCCCTGCTCCACGATGCGTCCGTTCTCCATCATCAGGATCGAGTCGGCATCGCGGATCGTGGACAGGCGGTGCGCGATCACAAACGAGGTTCGCTCGGCGCGCAGCGCACTCATGGCGGTCTGCACCAGCACCTCGGTGCGGGTGTCCACAGAGGAGGTTGCCTCGTCGAGGATCAGGAGTGACGGGTTCGCGATGAAGGCTCTTGCGATCGTCAGCAGCTGCCGCTCACCGGCCGATAGCGACGAGGCATTTTCCTCGATGACGGTGTCGTAGCCCTCGGGAAGCTGCCGCACGAAGCGATCCACCATGGTGGCTTCTGCCGCTGCAATCACCTCTTCGTCGGTGGCGTCAAGACGGCCGTAGCGAATGTTCTCGCGGATCGTCCCCTCGAACAGCCACGCATCCTGCAGCACCATGCCGACCTGTCCGCGCAGTTCGTCGCGCGAGAGCTGGGTGATGTCCACGCCATCGACCAGGATCCGCCCGCGTTGAGCTCATAGAACCGCATCACGAGGTTCACAAGCGTGGTCTTCCCCGCTCCGGTTGGCCCAACAATCGCGACCGTCTGGCCCGGGCTCACCTCGAGTGACAGATCCTCGATCAGTGGCTGCTCGGGATCGTAGCTGAAGTTCACGTTTTCGAACTCGACGTGGCCGTCGCTGCGCGCGGGCAGATGCTCGGTCGCGGTGTCGGGATCCTGTTCCTCGGCATCGAGCAGCTCGAAAGTGCGCTCCGCCGAGGCCACGCCCGACTGCAGCATGTTCGCCATGCCCGCCATCTGACCAATCGGCTGCGAGAACTCGCGCGAGTACTGAATAAACGCCGTGACATCGCCGAGCGACATCTGACCCGCGGTCACCTTCAACGCACCCGCGACCGCGATGAGCACGTAACTGAGGTACTGCACGAACTGCATCGAGGGCATGATCGTGCCCGACAGCGCCTGCGCCTTGTAGGTCGCCTCATAGAGTCCCTCGTTGCGGCGGTCAAACTCCTCAAGCATCTCGGCATCACGGTTGAAGATGCGCACAAGCTCGTGCCCTGTGAAGGACTCCTCAATGTGGCCGTTGAGATCGCCCGTGTTCTTCCACTGCGCAACAAAGAGCTTCTGCGCGCGCGTGCCGACAACACCGGCGATAATTCCGGACAGCGGGAGCGCGATCAGCGCGATCAGCGCGAGCTGCCACGACACGATAAACATCATGGCCGCGATCCCGATCACCGTGAGCACCGACTGCACCAGCTGCGAGAACGCCTGCTGGAGTGCCTGCTGAATGTTGTCGACGTCGTTCGTCACCCGCGACAGCACATCGCCGCGCTGCCGGCTATCGAAGTAGCTCAGCGGGAGACGGTTGATCTTCGTCTCGATGTCTTGGCGCAGCTGGTAGACGATCCGCATGACAAGCCCGTTGAGGATGTACCCTGCAGCCACATCAGGAACGAGGCAACGAGGTATAGGGCAAGCACCACCAGGATCAGGCGGCTGAGCAGACCGAAGTCGATGCCCTCGCCGGGCACGGCGTTCGATCCCTCCAGCACATCCGCGAACTGGTCTTCGCCCTTGTCGCGCAGACCTGCCACGATCTGATCAAGCGGTACGCCTGCGGGGAGCTGTTTACCGAGCACACCGTTGAAGATCACGTCCATGGCCTGGCCGAGGACCCGCGGTGCGATGACGGTCAGCACCACCGAGATCACCACGAGTCCGACGACCACCGAGAACAGTAACTTCTCGGGCGCCAGCAGGCCAATCAATCGCTTCGCAGCGGGCCAGAAATGCTTCGCCTTCTTCGCGGCCTGACCGCCGTACCAATCGTCACCGTCGGGCTGATAGTCATCGGGGAGCTCAAGTTCGATCGCCTCGGCGACCTTCGCTTCGGTCTCGGCGAGCTTGGCCGAGTTCTTCGTTTTGCGCGCCATTAGACCGCCTCCGCCTCTTCGAGCTGAGACCGAACGATCTCTTGATACACACTGTTGCTTGCGAGAAGCTCGCTGTGGGTGCCGCGTCCCACGATCTCGCCGTCTTCGAGCACGAGGATCTGATCGGCTTCGGTGATCGTCGAAACGCGCTGCGCGACGATGATCGTGGTCGCCCCCGCCGTCGCGCGAGGCAGCGCCGCGCGCAGACGCGCGTCGGTCGCCACGTCGAGAGCGGAGAACGAATCGTCAAACAGATACACCCGCGGCTTCGCCACCAGCGCGCGAGCGATCGACAGTCGCTGCCGCTGCCCACCAGAGACGTTGGTGCCACCCTGCGACACCGTCTCTTCGAGCTGCAGTTCTTTCGCCCGGACAAAGTCTTCGCCTTGCGCAATACGCAGCGCCTCCCACAGTTCTTCGTCGCTGGCCTCGCTGCGCCCAAACCGCAGGTTCGAGGCGATCGTGCCGGAGAACAGGTAGGGACGTTGCGGCACGAGCGTGATCGCCGTGGCCATCTGGGATCGGGTGAGTTCGGAGACGGGAGCACCGTCGATCGTGATCTCACCGGTGTCGGCGTCATACAGCCGCAGCAGGAGATTCAGCAGCACCGTCTTTCCCGCGCCGGTCGGCCCGATAATCGCGGTCGTTGTGCCGGGCTCGGCGACGAAGCTCGCGTCTTTCAGAACGGGCATTTCGGCGCCGGGGAAGCCAAAGGTGACATCGCGAAACTCGACACGGCCGGCGTGCGGGGTCGGGTGAGCCTCTGCGGTCGGGAACGACAGTGTTGAATCTGTATCGAACAGCTCACGAAGACGCTCAGCGCAGACGACAGCGCGCGGGATCATCATGGTCATAAAGACACCCATCATGACGGCCATCAGGATCTGCAGGAGGTACTGCAGGAAAGCGGTCAGTGATCCCACCTCAACGGCGCCCGTCTCAACGCGGTGCCCACCAAACCACAGCACGGCTGCCGTCGCGAAGTGCAGCACCATCATGATGACCGGGAACATCAGCACAAAGATGTTGCCGACCTTCACGGAGACCTCGGTAATGTCGGCGTTGGCCTTGCCGTACCGTTTGGCTTCGAAGTTCTCACGCACGAACGCGCGGACGACGCGGATGCCCATGATCTGCTCGCGCAGCACGCCGTTGATCGAGTCGACCCGCTCCTGCATCACCCGGAACAAGGGCAGCAGCAGCCACACCAGGAAGCCGACGATCACCGCGAGAAGGCCCACAGACGCCCACACCAACCACGACATGCCCGCGTCTTCCCGCAGCGCCATGATGATGCCGCCGATGGCCATAATCGGCGCCGAAATCATGAAGTTCAGGGCCATCAACACCAGCATCTGGACCTGCTGCACGTCGTTCGTGCCGCGGGTAATGAGCGTTCCAGCACCAAACTTTGTCGTTTCCAGAGTCGATAGCGAATCGACCTTGCGGAACACGGCACGACGCAGATCTCGCCCAACGCCCATCGCACTGCGGGCACCGAAGTAGACCGCCATGATGGCAGTGATGACCTGGCCGAGGGAGATGAGGAGCATCTGCCCGCCGGTGCTCCAAATGAAGCCGGTGTCACCCTTGGCGATGCCGGTGTCGATAATCTTCGCGTTCAGGCTCGGAAGCAGCAGGGCCGCGATCGTCGAAAGCAGCTGCAGGATCACCACCGCAACAACAAAGACCCAGTAGCGTTTCGCGTACTGGGCAATCAAAGAAATGAGGGCCACTAGGGTCCTTTCTGTAGTTCAAATGCTGGTGTCCAGGAGTCACATGAAACCCCCATAGAGTCCAGCAGCCGGATCACCTTAGCAGATGATCCCGCAATACGCATAAAAAAGGGCGGCCCTCCCGAAGGAGAGCCGCCCCGATTCGCGTCAGCGAAAAGACTAGACGAGCTTGACGCCCGCACCTGCCTCTTCAAGCTTTGCCTTTGCTTCTTCAGCAGCTTCCTTCTTCGCACCCTCGAGCACGTTCTTGGGAGCTTCTTCAACGAGAGCCTTCGCCTCGCCGAGGCCCAGGCCGGTGAGCTCGCGCACAACCTTGATGACCTGGATCTTCTTGTCGCCAGCCGACTCAAGGACGACGTCGAACTCGTCCTTCTCCTCGACGACCTCTGCAGCGGCAGCGGGGCCAGCAGCAGCAACTGCAACCGGAGCTGCAGCGGAGACGTCGAAGGTCTCCTCGAATGCCTTCACGAACTCGGAGAGCTCGATGAGGGTCAGGCCCTTGAACTGCTCAAGCAGCTCTTCTGTTGAAAGCTTAGCCATTGTGTATCTCCTTGATGTTTGCTCTCACGCAGTCGCGCAAAGAGCGGATCTTATTGGTGTTGAACCGGCAAAGAGCCGAATCTATGCGTCCTGCTTCTCCTGCAGCGCGCCGAAGCCGCGAGCGGCCTTAGCGGGCAGAGCATTGAACAGCTGTGCAGCGCCGATCAGCGAAGCCTTCATGGCGCCAGCGGCCTTAGCCAACAGCACCTCGCGGCTCTCAAGATCGGCAAGCTTGCCTACCTCAGCGGCGGTCAGAGGCTTGCCATCGAAGTAGCCCGCCTTCACCACCAAAAGAGGGTGTGCCTTGGCGAAGTCACGCAGCGACTTTGCGACAGCGACGGTGTCACCGTGGATGAAAGCGAGCGCCGAAGGACCGGTCAGCTCGTCATCGAATACGGTGATCCCGGCCTTGTTAGCCGCAATCTTGGTCAGCGTGTTCTTCGCCACAGCGTACGTCGCGTGCTCACGAATCGAGTTGCGAAGTTCTCGCAGCTCGGCAACCGTGAGACCGCGGTACTCAGTCAGCAGAACGGCGGACGACTCTTCAAACTGCTTCTGAAGATCGGCAACCGTAGCATCCTTCGTAGCCATGGCGCTCCCTAGCTTGTTGTTCCCGAGCAGCGGATGCTGGTCGGGGGCCGTGCCACACGGAGTTTCTTCCAAAATCAGAAAAAGCTCCGGCGCGCACGCACGGAGCTTCAAAAAGTTCGGGATCAGATCCCACACTCAAGGAAAATCGTACCTGCGCTGGTCTCCGCGTGAGCGGACGTTCCGGAATCCTTGCGGATCCTACCGGCGGTCTTGGGCCAACGAGAAGCCTAGCACATTTTTCAACCGACGGCGGATATCTCGGGTATCACTTGCGAGTGAAGCGCAGGTGCCAGGCACGCAGGATCTCAACGAGCACGATCCCCGTCGCCACGATCCCGAGCACCAGCAGCGCAAGGGGCTGCGGCAGCCAGGTCACATCGAAGAAATCGCGCGTGAGCGGGATGATCCAGACCAGTCCCAGTCCCGCATACATGGTGAGCACGATCATGATCCTGAACGGGCTCACCGGGCGAGCAAGCACGGCAAGTACCCAGAGTGCGATGCCGGCAAGAGTCAGTGTCGAGGCCGACTGCATGTCGGTGATGCCGTAGTCGCCGATCCTGCTCCCCACGACGTGCAAGGCGATGAGGCCTCCCGCGACAATGAGTCCCGAGGGAATCGCGAAGGCCAAAGATCGCTTCAAGAAGCCGGAACGGTAACGGGACGTATTCGGCATGAGCGCAAGGAAGAACGCGGGGATTCCGATCGTGAGGCCGTCGGTGATCGACAGCTGACGAGGCAGAAACGGAAAGCTCCAGGCGAGCAGACCAAACACCACTGCGATAGCGAAGGCGTACGTCGTTTTGGTGAGGAACAGCATCGAGACCCGCTCAATGTTGGCGATCACCCGGCGCCCCTCAGCCACCACTCCCGGCATACGGTCGAAGCGCCCGTCAAGCAACACAATACGTGCCACGGCTTTCGTCGCCTGGGCTGCGGTATCCATGGCGATGCCGAGATCCGCCTCCTTGATCGCTAACGCATCGTTCACGCCATCGCCGGTCATCGCGACCACGTGCCCGCGAGCCTGCAGGGCGCGCACCATCGCGAGCTTCTGCGCGGGGGTCACCCGACCAAACACCCGTTCGCTCTCGAGCACCTCGCCGAGCGCATCAATCTCTTCGGGGAGTCGCCGAGCGTCGAAGCCCGCCTCGCAGTCGAGTCCCACCTCGCGGGCTACCGCGGCAACCGTGCGCGGATCGTCTCCCGAAATCACGCGCACATCTACGCCCTGCTCGGCGAAGAAGCCGAGAGTCTGTGCGGCATCGGATCGCACCCGTTCACGAAAAGTCAGCATTGCGACGGGTTCCAGCCGCTCGGGGAGAGTCACGCCATCTTCTGAATCGAGCGGGATCACCGCCGAACTGTGAGCGAGCATGAGCGTGCGGAGCCCGGCCCCGGCAAGGCGCCCGGCCAGCGCCAGCGGATCCTCACCCCCGAGGCCCCCGGGATCCCGCGGTCCCCGCGTGAGAATCCTGCAGCACGAAGTCCGGCGCACCGAGCACCCAGGTGCCAGCGGCGACACTGGTGCCTGCAGCATCGTCAGCAGCTCCGCCAGCAGCTCCGTCAACGATCAGCGCACTCCACTTGCGCACCGAGTCGAAGGGCACAACACCGGCAACCTCGACGACGCCCGCCTCCGAGAAAGGCTCAGCCAGGCAGCGCGCCGTCACGTTTGCGTCTGGCGCCGATCCGATCGTGCCGAGCACACGCTGCCACCCGGCAACCTCATTCAGCACGTGCGATCCGTCGAACACCATTTCGCCCGTGGTGAGCGTGCCCGTCTTGTCGAGGCAGAGCGCATCGACCCGAGCGAGCCCTCCACGGCGGGCAACTCTTGGATCAACACCTTCCGTCCGGCGAGGGTGACCCCGCTCACCGCGAAGGCAATACTTGTCACGAGCACCAGCCCAAGCGGCACCATGGCAATCACCGCGGCAACCGCACCCACCACAGCTTCGCGCCACTGACCGTTGCTGATCGCCACCGCCCAGCCACCCTGGGCCTGCATCTGGCCGTTCGCGACGATCAGGATCATGGGCCCGAGCGCCCAAGTGATCCACCGCAGCAGGCGATCGATGCTGCTGCGCAGTTCGGAACGCACGAGCGAGAACTTGCGTGCTTCCGCCGTGAGCTTGACGGCGTAGGAATCGGGGCCGACGCGCACAACCTCGGCGAGCCCTGATCCTGCGACAACACTCGAACCGGATAGCACCTCATCATCCACGCGCTTGCGCACGGAATCAGACTCACCGGTGAGCAGCGACTCATCGACTTCGAGCCCTGCCGGGCCACTCACCTCGGTCCGCAGCACGCGCGAATCAGCCGTGACTTGATCCCGGTGCGCAGCACCAGCAGGTCACCGAGCACGACGCGGTCAAGCGCGATCTCTCGCTCCTCACCGGCGCGGAGCACCCGTGCGGTGGGAGCGTTGAGAACCGCGAGGCGGTCCAGGGTGCGTTTCGCACTGAACTCCTGGACCACCCCGATAACGGTGTTCATGAGGGCCGGAAGGCCGAAGAGCGCATCCTGCCAACGGCCCAGCGCAAGCAACACGCCAAAGCCCGCGAAAACGATCGCATTGAACAGGGTAAATACGTTTGCGAGCAGAATCTCCCACAGGGATCGGCTTGACCCGTTCGGGAGAACGTTGCCCAGCCCCGCAAGGTGCCGCCGCTCAGCTTCGGCTTCGAGAAGCCCTGAGAGTTCTGCCGAGGTGCGTTCGCTCTCTTCCGCGCGCGATCCCTCGACCTCTAAATTCATACGAAGAAGCCTAAACCGAGCCTTCCGCGCCAGAAAATGCTAACTCACAGGTTTCAGCATGTAGCCGGCACCGCGCACAGTGTGCAGCATCGGCTCAAAACCGCTGTCAATTTTCTTACGGAGGTACGACACGTACAGCTCGACCACGGTCGACTTGCCTTTGAAGTCGTACGCCCACACCCGGTCAAGGATCTGCGCCTTCGAGAGTACGCGGCCCGGATTACGCATGAGGTACCGCAGCAACTCAAACTCAGTGTTGGTGACCGTGATGGGCTGACCCAAACGCTCAACCTCGTAGCTGTCCTCATTGAGCGTGAGATCTCCAACCCGCAGCACGGGGTCGGGTTGCTGCGCATGCGCTACCTGCGAGCGACGCACAAGGCCACGCAGGCGGGCGATCAGTTCTTCGAGAGCAAAGGGCTTCGCTACGTAATCGTCGCCGCCCGAGGTCAGCCCATTGACGCGATCCTCGACCGAATCGAGTGCTGTGAGGAAGAGCACCGGGAACATCCAGCCTTCGCTACGCACCCGCGAGAGCAACTTCATTCCGTCAAGGTCGGGCAGCATGATGTCAAACACAGCAACGTCGGGGGCCTGAGCCTTAATCTTCTCCAACGCTTCTTCGCCAGATTCGGCCGTCTCGACCTCCCAACCCTCATAACGCAGCGTCATCGCAATTAGCTGCGTAATTGACTGCTCATCGTCGACGACCAAGGCACGGATCTTCTCCCATTAACTCGCTGTGGAGTCTGTGCAACCATTTCCTATTTCCGATCCTTAAATATAATGGGGTCGTTGAGCGGGCGTTGAAATGATCAACGCTCGAAGAGCACTCGACCCACCGAGTTCTTCTAGGTGTCCCCCACCGCGATAGCCCCTACATCGCGGATTCCGTTCTTAGAAAGTGTACTCGTTTTGCCCGCAAGGAACATCATTTCCTGACAGTTAGCTGCGAAGCTCTCCGCCCGTTGACTAAAATCCCTAAAAGTCCAAGCTGGGCATGCTAGATCAAGTCACACAATGCACACAGGGGCATATCATTCACCCTTTCGGGCACCCGCACGAATCATTCAACAGTTAAATGTCACACTGATCGGAGTTCGCGTCCTCAGCAGCGCGGCTGGGAGCCGAATCCACTGCTCGTGACAGAATGAACAGGTGCTCGATCAAGCTCCAGCCTACCTTCAACGGGTCGTCACCGACGGCACGGACCGCTCTGCCTGGATGCGCGCCCGCGCTCGCGGGATCACCGCAACCGACGTTGCGAAGCTCTCCACCCCAGATCTATCGAGACAACCGCGCATGAAAAACTCCACGGGAGCCGGTTCAGCGGCAACGCTTACACAGATCACGGCAGAGCACGCGAGCCGGAAATTGCGGCCTGGGTGCTACAAGAGCACGGGATCGCTCCCAGCCAGGCCCTCTTTCATGCGGAGGGAGACCTGCGCCACCTCGCCACACCGGACGGAGTAGTGCTGCGCGAGCACGGCCACATTGAGCTCGCCGAGATCAAAACCACCAACAAGGTCTGGCGCTCGATCCCGCGACCCTACCTGCGGCAGGTGTGGTGGCAGCAGTACGTTCTCGGCGCAGAACGAACGCTGATGGTGTGGGAACGGCACGAGAACTTTGTGCCGGTTGGGGAGCCCGAGTTTAGGTGGATCGACCGCGACGAATCAGAGATCGAGCGCCTGGTGAACCTCGCAGGTCAGCTCATCGACGTTCTCATCAAGCGGACGAGCTAGTACGCATCCGCCGGAGTGTCTGCTTCCGCTCGCCGATACAGCGCGTGCGTCGAATGCTCATAGTTTCGCTCGCTGAGCTCCTGCAGCGCGTCAATCACAGCTTCAACCCCCGGCACATCCTTCAGGGTTATCCGCTCGCTTCCAACGAGCAGGTCAATGTCGCCAGATCCGCGCACACGCTGGGCAACGTTTCGGCGCGAGCGCACCTCGCGCACCCGCGCGAACGCCACCTCAGCGCGGTGCCTCACGAAGAAGCCGCGCCGCACGATCACTCGCCTGCTGGTGACCGTTGTGCGCTGAGCAAGCCAGGCAAGGATTGGAAACACTCCGAGGAGCAGACCGAGCGCGGCGGCTCCCACGGCAGCTAGAGCGTTCATCCACGGCTCGGGAAACGCACCGACCCAGTATCCAGCGGCAGCGGCAGCGGCAAGCAGCACGAGCACAGGAAAGACCAGACGCGATCCCTGTCGCCGAAAACGCAGCACCAAAACTTCGGGTCGCGTGAAACTCGCAGGTGCCGGCCCAAGGGAGGAATCGACATCCGCTGTCATCGCACGGAGATCACGGGAGACCATACCCCTATTCTGCACTAAACCGGCGCTTGCACGGCGTTCTGCTCCGGCTTGGGCGTGAGCGAAGGCTCCATGCTGAGCGCCGCGGAGACCAGGATCGGCAAGTGATCCGAAGTGCCGCGATCCAGCGTGCGCACACTCTTAATATCAAGGCCAGAGGAGGTCGCGAAATCGAAGTGGCCCCGAAACATCTTGTATCGCGTGTAGGTGCGTTTATCACTCAGGCTGAGTTCGTAACCGTGATCGCGCATCTCAATATCAAGGCGACCCTTGAAGACGGGATAGTTGTAATCGCCCACCATGAGCGCCGGAAGGCCAGGGCCGAGTAGGCGCAGCTCGCCAAGGGCCGCGTGGATCTGGTGGCGACGCAGTGAGTTCAACGCGGTGAGTGGCGCGGCGTGAAACGAGGCCGCGATAAAGTCGCGTCCCGTCGTGGTGTCATGGAGACGCGCGCCGAGCAGACGCTCGTGCGCCGGCTGCAGCAACCGGTCGTGCAGCGATTTCTTCAGCTGAAAAGTGTGCGCCCCCCGCGAGTGGAACCGGTCCCCACGCACATACATTGCGAGCCCGAGCCTGTTGCGCTCGGTCGCGTGCACGAGGCTCAGGTGCCCGAGTCTTGCGGGCAGCGCTACCGCTTCCGCCTCCTGGAGACACAGGATGTCGACGCCGTGCTGCTCAGCAATCGCACCAATCTCACTCACCGCGCGATTCTTCCGCAGGTTGTAGCTGACGATCTTCACGTCTCCCCTTTCAACAGGTGGATCGACTTCCTCGCCGACGACCATCCCAGACTACGCCCGTAAGCCTGAGCGCTTGCCGCTGAGGTGCAAGACTCTATATGGCGCCGTTACAGAACCGACCCAATTAAGTAAAGTTGCACACTATCCAACAGAATCAATCGCTTTACTTCATCCGGGCACGGCTACACACTTACAATTGCCCCGCACGCACTGAAGCTCTTGCGTGTCATTTTGAAAGGTGTCCGTTGCCCAGATACGTTTACAAGGTCTCAAGTCATGGACCCTTGCACCCGCTCAGCAATGGCCTCGCGGCGACGCTCACCCGCGTTGAGGTGCTCTGCTATCTCCGCGAGCACGCCGTATCTTCGACCGCTCACCGCAATTGAAACCTGACATGTCTCGCCAAGCAGCACGTGCAACCACGCTGCAGCTCGCAGTTTGCATGAAAGAAAGATGATGATGTCCCAACAGGCATACCTATTTATCGCACTCGGCATCTATTTCGCCGCGATGATCGCGATCGGCGTCTACGCCGCACGCAAGACAAGCGACCACGAGGACTACATGCTCGGCGGGCGTAATCTCCCACCGTGGGTGGCCGCTCTCAGCGCGGGTGCATCAGATATGTCGGGATGGCTCATCATGGGTCTTCCCGGAGCCGTCTACGCGGCCGGACTGATCGAGGGCTGGATCGCAATCGGTTTGACCATCGGCTCCTACCTGAACTGGCGGCTGGTCGCGCCGAGGTTACGCGCCTATACCCAGATCTCGAACAACTCGATCACCGTTCCCAGCTTCTTCGAGAACCGGCTCCGCGACAAGACCCGTATTTTGCGAGTGGCTTCGAGTCTCATCATCCTCATCTTCTTCACCCTATACATCTCGTCGGGCATGGTGGCCGGAGGCAAGTTTTTCGAAAGCGCTTTTGGGTCGAGCTACCTGCTCGGCATGGCGCTCGTCACTCTCGTGACACTCGGCTACACCATGTTCGGAGGCTTCCTGGGCGCCTCACTCACCGATGTGGTGCAGGGTCTGATGCTCGTCATCGCCGTGGTACTCGTGCCAGTTGCAGCTGTGATCTCTGTGGGCGGGATCGGGGAAGCCACCGCGATGATCTCGTCTCTGCGACCGGAACACTTCAACCTATTTGGGGGCACCGGCGTCACAAGCGTCACCATCCTCGGAATCGCCTCGGGCCTGGCGTGGGGACTGGGATATTTCGGCCAACCCCACATCATCGTCCGATTCATGGCACTCCGATCCTCTGCTGACGCGGCACCGGCCCGACGAATCGGGATCGCCTGGCAGGTGGTCTCTCTCGCGGGGGCCGTGTTTGCCGGCCTCGTGGGTGTGGCGTACGTCGCGAAGAACAACATCAACCTCGCGGATCCAGAAACAGTGCTGCTCATGATGTCGCAGACGCTCCTGCATCCCCTCGTTGCTGGCTTGGTGCTCGCTGCCGTGCTGGCCGCGATCATGAGTACCTTTTCGAGCCAGCTCATCGTGTGTTCCTCGGCGCTTGTGGAGGATCTATACAAGGTGGTGCGTAAGACTCCACCATCTGAACGGGTCCTTGTGATACTCGGACGCCTGTGCGTGCTCGGCGTCGCGGTGGTCGCCGCGATCCTCGCACTCGCGCCGAACGACACCGTGCTCGGTCTGGTGAGTTTCGCGTGGGCCGGCTTCGGCGCCGCGTTCGGACCGATCGTGCTCCTCAGTCTCTACTGGCGCAAGCTCACGAACTGGGGTGCCTTTGCCGCCATGGTGTCTGGCACCGCGACGGTGTTCATCTGGAAGGCGCTCAACACTGGTCTCTACGAACTACTGCCCGCGTTTGTCGTCGCGGTGCTCACCGCGGTGATCGTAAGCCGTGCGACCTACCGACACGATGCGTCGATCCAGCAGGAGTTCACAGACACGGGGACCATGATCACCGTGGACCGGGGCTGAAAACAGCCCCGCTCCCTTGCGAGATGCAGCTACACGAAGGGTTCGGGGCTTCCGTTGACGAGAAACCATTATCTCGACGAGAAACCCCTTCCCGGGCGTCGGCAGAATGGCCCGTCGTCGAGATAATGGCTTCTCATGCGAAACCGCTATTCGATAGTGCGCAGACCCACTTCGAGGGTGCCAATGAGCAGACGAGAGGTAGCCTGAACGATCTGGCCCGAATCGATCTGGCTGGTGAGGCCATCATCATCAATCACAGCAACACCGTTTGTGGAGCCGAGATCCTCGATCGTCCAGCTCTCACCGTCACGGCGCAGACGCGCGTGAGTTTTCGACATGGTGCGCGTCGGATCCGCAATCTGCAGCACGGTCGCGCCGTCCATTGCGGAGGGCTTTCGGCCGACAATCACGTCGTCTCCGAATAGCTCCAGCACGTCGCCATCGGGGAGTTCAAGCCCCCACCTGGTCTTGCGCACCACGACAACGGTGCGGTCGAATTCCTCTTCATCGGCGCGATGCGCAGGCCCAGGGGCATGGGCAGCGGGCACGGGCATCTCCGGCTGAGCGGGGGCCGATCCCGTGTCAAAGATTGAAGGGACGGGAGCCTGATCGGGCACAGTGAAGGGATCACTCAGCGAGGAATCCACGGCCGGTAGACTCGGCACCGGCGGAGCCACTGGCGGAGCTACCGGTGCAGCCGCTGGCGGAGCTACCGGAGTAGCCACTGGCGGGGCAGCCTGCGGAGCCACTGGTGTCGCCACTGGCGGGGCGACTGGCGGAGCCACTGGTGGAGCCGCTTGTGGAGCAACAGGTGGCTCCGGCAAGACGATCGGCTCCGAATTGGGGGCCGGTTCTGGCCAGGAGAAAGGCTGTAGGGGCTGGGCGGCCCCCAGGGGTCCATTGCCCGCGCGCTGCGCTTCTTCTGCGGCAAGGCGTTCGAACGCACCCTCCGTCGTATTTCCGAATCCCCAGTTGTCCGAGGGCGCCTGCTCAGAGCTATTCAGGGGGCTTTGAGGAACCGGCGCACCTACCGGAGGAGCGGGTTCAGTCCAGATCGATTCAGGAGCAACAAGCGGAGCATCCTCCTGCTGAGGCTCCAGCGGAAGCTCAGCCTGCGGTGCCACCGGCGCAGTTGGCTGAGCAGGTGGCACAGGCGCTGCGGGAGGTACAAATGGCGGCGGCGTCGCGAAGCCCTGAGCAGGAGCGCTCGCCTGTGGTGCGGGCGGCAAAAGCGGCTGCGGCCGACCCAGCGACTCGGGTGACACAGGGGGAAGGCCCTGCCACTGTCCGTTCGACTGCGGCGGATTCGGCTGCAGGCCAGTCGGCTGTTGTGTCGGCTGAGGCTCACGAGGAGCAAAACCCGGAATTCCCGACGCAACCGGAGCAACCCCGCTCTGCCCGATGTGATTCGCAAGCAGCATCGCCCACAGCGGCGCCACAAGGACACCGAGCACGGTAAACCCTGCACCCTTGCCATGTTCGGCGTTAATGCGATTCATCGCGATGATCAGCACGATGAACGCGACGATCCCGAGCCCCGGAACCAAACCCAGCAACGCTATCCAGCCGGGCAAACCGCCCCGCTGAATCAGCTGCCACAGGTTCCAGACCGGCACCCATCCGGCCCCAGCGGGTAGGCCAAGCTTCGGGAAGAGTCGCGAGAGCGACCACAGGTACCAAATAAAGTAGCCAAGGAGAACGACCGACCAAATTGCGGCGATCGCAAGGGCTGTGGCCCCAAAGTTGTCGGTCATTATTCTTTCCTACTCTGGTGTGTCGGCATTCTTGCCAGTATTAACTCTGCCATGAAATTCTCAGCTAGAGTAATGCTGGGTGCCTCGAACTAACTATTGAATGCTGTGTTGATGACCACGATGAGTCCCCCAATCGACAACAGCACTGCCCCGCGTACCCAATCAGGGTCAAAACCCGCTTTCGTTTGAATCGCCGGGCAAGCGAAGGCAAGCCGGATCGTTCGGCGAGAGGTGGGTGCTGACCGAGGTCTTCGAAAGGGAAACCCACTCCCTCCGCTGCGATCGAAAGCGAAGGGGCGCTCACTGAGCGGGCGCCATACACCGCGCGCGCCGGTGCGGCACTCGTGAGTTCATCGGTGTCAATAATCTCGCCGGGACCCGCACCTGTAGGAGATTGCCGGTCCTCGCTCAGTGCTCGTCGCGGCCGCGAAACGACCACGGTCGCATCAGGGTCAACAGCCGCAGTTTGCGGACGGACAACGACCACGGTCGCGTCAGGGTCCGTAGGTTCTGGTGCAGCTCGCGGCCGATCCACCACCACGGTCGCATCAGGATCGACAGGCTCGGGTGCAGCTCGCCGCCTGTCCACCACCACGGTCGCATCAGGATCCACTGGTTCAGGCGCGACTCGCGGCCGATCTACCATGACGGTCTCATCTGGAGCTGTCACGCTGGGCCTGGGTCGCAGCTTCGGCACAACGACAGTCTCGTCAGGATCTTCGCGCTCGTTCATCGCCGCACCGGCTTCGTGATCTCTATGGTTTCATCGTTGTAGAGGTCATCCTCGACCGTTTGAATTGCGCCCACCACGCTCCCCGCCGAAACGGTGTCGACGATAATCACCGAGATATTGTCGCGTCCTCCGGCAGCACAGGCCAAGCGAATCAACTCGTCGGCTACGGCGTCGGCCCTGCCGCCAACGGTGAGCACCGCCAGGATCTCATCGTCGGCAATCTCCGTGGTCAGCCCGTCAGAGCACACCAGGATGCGCCCCCAGCGTGAACAGGCAGCAACCAGGCATCGTGCCGAGAATCACCCGATCCGAGCGCCCGCGTGATGACATTCCGCGGGGTGTCGGCTGCTTCGGCCCGGCCCTCCGCCAGCAGCTCCGCGTGCAGGGAATGATCGACGGTCAGCTGAGTCAGCTCGGCGCCAGAGTGCAAGTACACCCTTGAATCGCCGACATTCATCACATACCAGTGCGGGATCCCACCGTGCTCGATGAGCACCACGCCAGTGAGGGTGCAGCCTGCGCCGCGCTCGGTGCGCAAGGAAACCGTATCGACCGCGCGTCTCGCCAATTCTATGGTGGCCTCGACCATGCGGTAATCACGTGCCCCATGAGCAGCGGCGAGCGCACGAAACGGTTCAATCGCTGCAGCACTCGCCAAGTCGCCCGCCTCATGACCGCCCATGCCGTCGGCGACGACGTACACGCCACCGTCCGCAAACACCGCGTCCTCATTGACCCGCCGGTGTACGCCGACATCGGTGCGCGCCGACGACTCTATGAGCGGAGGCTCGGCGAGCGCAACCGCTTGCCCAAGCGCCTCAAAGCCCCGGTGCTCTCTCACGGTGTCTCCTTTGCCTGCACGAGTCCATCATGCACGATTCTTGGTCTGAGCCCGTACGAGCGAAGCGAATAGGCGTGGCGAAGTCGCTGCCAAATGCTGAGCGTCGCGCGGTAGCCCTTATCCTCTGCCTCCACGACCTCCCAAACGGCCGCCGCCTGACTCGCATCGATTCCAGTCGGAGAGAACACAGCCCGATCAACCTCGCCCGCGATCCAGCGCGACTTGGGACCGCCGATTGCGTCGGCAGTGACACCTCGGCTCGATCCCTGAGGAATGATCCGGCCGGCGTCACGGGCGCGGTCAAGGTACTCCTCCCACGCACCAAGCACGTTGAGCTCCGGCACCTGTTCGGCCCGGCGGCGACGTGCTCGAAGCCGCTTCGCCACGGGAAGAAACAGTAGCGGCAGCAGTATGAGCAGCAGCGCCGAAAGCGATAGCCCGATCACGCGCAGCACCGGCCACACCCAGCTTGCGCTGGAGGCGTCCGCCGCGGGTTCCGCGTTGTCCGATTGCTCCCCGAGGCCGATCGGGGGATCAACCTCGCGTGCGTCACGCTCTTCTGGGGTGGTGGGGAACTCGGGAAGCTGTTCGCCCTGCTCAAGTCGCTCCGGCCGTTTCTCGGCCTGCGGGTGACATCGATCGGCACCCAGGATCCAGATTCGGCCTGAACTTCAATCCACGCCGAAAGATTCTCACCGGTGCACACATCCTCGCAGCCGGGCACGCCGGCTACGCCCTCTCCGAAGCGCACCCCGACAACGACACGGGATTCGAACCCCAGCGCCCGCGCAAGCAGGGCTGCGGCGGTCGCGAATTGCTCGTCATCTCCGACACCGGCAACCAGCACCGCATCGGAGGCGTCTTCTCCTGCTGCCTGCTGCTGCGTGTTGAGCTGACTGAAAAGTGTCTCGATGCGCGCAAGCGAGTGCCCGCCCGAGCTCGCTTCAAAACTTGTGCCGTATTTTTCGCTCAGGCGTTGTAGCCACTGCGGTTCCCCGCCGGAATCGTCGAGTGCATGGCTGAGGTAGCCGCGGGCGCGAAGCCGCTCGATCAGTGTGACGAGGCCTTGTCCGTCTGCCGCGACGCCCTGCCGCTCGATCCAACGCGCCATCTCGGGGGTGGTCTCAAGGTCAATGAGCGCGGCACCCGATGTACCAAGGTCCGCGCTCAGCTCGCGGGTCTCCATCGGGGCGGTGTAGCGATCGCCCTCGCGGAGGCCGAGGCTGCGATCCGCAGCGCCCCCCGGCACCGCGATCGCCGCACCGGTTTCACGGTTGACGTAGAAGGAATCCGCGAGTTCCGCAGCCCGCGGCCCGCCAAAACTTGGTGGCGCCCCGAGGATCGCGGAGGGCGCCCAAATGTCCTGATAACCCTCGGCGACCTCCACCGTGACGGTGCTGGGCTTGGAAAGCGCCTCACCACTCGGGAATCGACTGAAGCGCCCGGCAGCATCCTCGCTGACATGGAAATCGATTCCCTCATAGGCGTCGAGCACGGCCAGCCGGAGATGCTGCGGCAACCCGCCCGAAGAGGAGACCGTAAACAACGGAACGTCGATCGCGTCATCGGTCTTTGAGGCGCGGTAGCTGGCGAGGGGGCTGGGGCGATCCCGCACCACAATCTCGGGATCGACGCTGTCACGCGGCACCGCCCGCGTACCGGCGTCGAGGGCTGGGGCGACCAGAGCGCCCGCACCGAGCGCCACGACCACGGTAGCGGCGGCGAGCAACGAGCGTACGAAGCGACCGCCGGATCCAGCGCTGCTCTCGGCACGGCCAAGCTTGAGCGCGGCCCGCCGCTGGGCCCCCGCGGTCCAGGTCACCCAGCACGCCCCCAGCGCGCCAGCGGCGAGCCACAGCGCGAGTTCTCGGGGCGCCGTGATCGTCACCGGCCCGAGCCGGAACGGCGCGCTCACGGCAGACGCTCCAAACACCGTGCCAAACGCGACGGGCGCGAGAAGCGGCAGTGCCGCAAGACTCGCCCACCGCCCGGGCCTCGCCGCGAGCACGAACGTGAGTACGACGGTGAGGAGCATCACCAGGTATGCCGGGACCAGCACCGTTTGGTAGGTGCCGACGGGCAGGCTCAGCGTCAATAGTTGTTTCCAGCCCAGTGCGACGGCGGCGAGCCCGTCCAGCAGGCCACGTAGCACTCCGCTCTGTAGCGACTGCGGCACCGCGACGGGCACGATCGTCAACACCAGCAGCGCAAGAAACAGTGCGGTGGTGATGATCCACCGAAGCCGCCAGCGTTCGCGGGCCCACGCGAGCAGGGAGCCTGCGACAAGCGCGGCGCCGGCAAGCACCCACAACCAGGGCGTGACATAGATCGGCCACGCTGCGAACACGCCAATCGTGAGCGCGATAGCGGCGGCGATCCCCGCCCCCAGCATGCGAGCGAAGGGTGCCGGGGTGCCCGGTTCACGGGTGCCGCGCGCCGCGTTCACGATGCGCTCCGAAGCATCAGCTGCGGCAGGTCGACGAGTGCTCCAACCGTGAACACAGTGAGCGAATCGGCCCGCTGTACTCGCGGCTCCGCGTGTTCCTCGCAGCGGACGGCGAGCACATGCACATTGGGATCGAAGGCGACGCAGGCGCGTCTGATCCGGCTGAGCTCGGGCACCGAACCGGTCACGATCGCGACGATCGACAGTGGCCGCCTGGAGTGGGCGAGACCCGCCGCAAGCGCCTCAAACGGCAGCCCCTCGGGAGCCGCTTCGAGCTCGGCCCAGGCATTCAAGAGCTGCTGCGGATCCTGCGAGGGCAGCTCTTCAAGCCCATCGACGCTCGGGCGCACCCGGCCCGGCGCCCAAGCGGACGCGACGAACCGTTCGCGCCCCTCACGCACGGCCTGCACCGAGATCGAGGCGGCCACACTCACGCCAAGCTCAAACTCACTGTCGCTCGCATATTCCTCGCGGCGGGCATCAAAAAGCACGGCGACGCGGGCGGTCTGCGACTCCTCATACTGACGCACCATCAGGGTGCCGGTCTTCGCGGTCGATTTCCAGTGGACATGCCGCATGGCATCACCCGGGGCATACTCACGCACCGCGTAGAAAGACAGATCGGAGTCTGTAAGGCGGCGGCTCGCGGTGCCCTCGAGGTCGCGCACGAGACCCGCCGAGTTGGGTGGCAGGGCAGCGGTTTCGGGGTGCACGTGGACGAGGTGCTTTTCGGGCCAGGTGACCTCGCGGCGCAGCAGGGATAGCGGATCGCGGCGGGCAACGGTGAGCGGACCGATCTGGATCAACCCGCGGTGCGGTGCGGGTACGCGGGCGGGAAGGTCGACCTCACTGTGCGGCCCAATAAACGGGATCGTGAGTTCACGAAGCGCAGGTCCCACCGGCAGCTCGGCGACGGCGGGGAGGGCCGGACGGGTTCCCCTGTTTTCCACGTGGATCATGGCATCGACGGCGCCACCGGCGACAACGCTCGGACGGTCAAGCAGGATCTGCACGTGATACGCGCGGCTCCCGATGAGGAACGGCAACGCCACCACGAGAAGCGCCACGCCCGCGACCGCAACAAACCAGGCCTCAACCCAGGAAAGTGTCGCCCCGAGCACGATCCCTGTCACCATCACAGCAAGCACAAACCAGCCGAGCGGAGTGATCGCCTGCGTGGTGGCATGCCACGCATCCGTGACCCGGCTTTTCGCGATCCGCCACCTTCTGCGCACGACAATCTTCCGCCGCTGGGTGTCCGCCAGCGCGCGGGTGGAGGTGCGTGTCTCGCCGAGCCGGGTCCGGGTCCTGGTCATCCGGGTGCCGGTGCGTGAGCCGCGGGTGTGCTCAGCGGTCACGCGGTGCCGTTCTCCTGGGGGGCTCGAATATCCAGCAGGATCTTGCCGACGACGGCCTCCGCGGTGACCCCGTCAAACTCGGCCTCCGGCTCCAGCACGAGACGGTGGGCCAGCACTGAGATCGCCAACTCACGAATGTCGTCGGGGGTGACGTATGAGCGGCCGCACACGAGCGCCCACGCTGAGGCCATCCGGGTGAGTCCGAGCGCACCGCGGACGCTGGCCCCGAGACGCACCTCGCTCGCTCGCCTCGTCGCCTCAACAAGTTCGATCACGTACGAGGCGATCAGCGGACTGACGTGCACGGCGCGGGTGAACTCCTGCAGCTGCAACAGCGTGCCAACATTCATCACCGGCTGCACCTGGCTGATCGTTTCACGCTGCAGGATCCGCATCATCGCAGCGTCATCCGGGTAACCGATCGACGTTTTGATCATAAAACGGTCAAGCTGCGCCTCGGGCAGGCGATACGTTCCCGCCTGCTCAACCGGGTTTTGGGTCGCAATGACCAGGAACGGTTCCGCGACCGTGTGGCTCTGACCGTCAACGGTGACCTGATGTTCCTCCATCACTTCGAGCAGCGCCGACTGCGTCTTGGGACTCGCGCGGTTGATCTCGTCGGCCAGCACCACATTCGCAAAGATTGGGCCAGCATGGAACTCGAAGATGCCCTGCTTCTGGTCATACACCGTGATCCCGGTGACGTCACCCGGCAGCAGGTCGGGGTGAACTGCACCCGCGAAGAGGTACCGTGCATCGCCTGCGCGAGGGCACGCGCGAGGGCGGTTTTACCTGTGCCTGGCACGTCCTCCAGGAGCACATGGCCGCCCCCCATCGCCGTGGCGAGCACCAGCTCGATGACGCGGCGCTTGCCCTGAATCGCCTGTTCCATCGCATCGGCGGCGGAGCGCACCGCCTCGCTCGCCCAGCGTGCGCGCTCGTCGGTGAGCGGACCGACCGTGTCGGCAACGAGCTTCGGCTCGGGTGTCATGTTTGTTCCTTCTGTCGCGGGATGTGGGCAGGTGGGTCAGGGGCCGGGGGTGTGGTGTTGAGGGCACCCGCGAAGACCACAGGGTTTCGAGAGGACCCAGCCCAACTGATCATGATTGTTCCGGCGGTCTCATCGGCTGAGTAGATTGGGGTATCCCCGGGAACACCAGTAAAGCTGAAGTGAGTGGCAATCTCAGCAGGATCGAGCGAAGTCGCGGGGCTATTCAGTGTGATGCCGAGCGGGGCAATACCACCTGCCGGATTGACGTTTGCAGAAACGTCCGAGCATTTTCCAGAATCGGTCATGCACCAGATCGCGGTAGTAGAAACGCTGCCGGGTAGCATCGAAAAGCTTCCGTTGCCCGTATTCGCATAGCGGATCGTTGCACCGTCGATATTGCCGAAATCGCTGAGGTTCGGCGGGTTCGCAGAGTACTGAGCGTAATTGCCTGTCACTGTCGCATATTCGTTGACCGTGTAAGTGACATTGTTGGGTGGAGGCACAGATCCGCCCGTAAAGATTGAGGCTGTTGGTACCGCCACAGTGGTCCCGTAGTCGGTAAACCCGCACACCGCCCCAGTGAAATAGCGGTAGAGTCGCAGACCAGTTCCAGATTCGGTTGACCCCGTGCATCCGGGAGCAGCTTGTCCCTCTTGCAGACCGTAGCTGAAGGTTAAGCGGTCTGCACCGTTGGCATCCCAATTCGCGGTGCTAAAGCTCCAGCCGGTGTCGCCTACGGCCGTCAGATTCGCCGTACCCGCCCGCGGCGCACCGATCGGCGTCGCTGTCGCCTCCTTCGCGGAGCCGCGTCCACCGTCGCTCCCCGTGTACCCGGGCGGGATCTTGTCGGCGCTATCCGCAGCAATCACTGAGAACGTGTGTTGGACGGTGGAGGCCACGATGATGCCGTCGGCGGGCAGCGCCCGCTCTACTCCATCAACCAGCAGGATACGGGCTGCGCCCACAGCCTCTCCAACGGTCAATTGAACTTTTCCGTTTCCAGAATCCGTGTTCTCGGGCCACGTCACCGTCTTCGCGCTGATCGTCGGCGACTCCGGCGGTACATACGCCCAGGTCTCGGCACCGTTCGCGGAGATTTCAGAGGATCCCACCGAGTTCACGGCGCGCGCCGTGTAGATGCGCTTCTCCCCCGGGGTGAGTCCCGTCACCGTGCAGCTCGCGAGGTTGCCGCTCGGCGCACAGCTCGCGACCGTGGCACCGCCAGCAACGATCTCGACACCGGTGACGGCCGGATACGAGGTCTGCGAGCTCAGCTCAACGGCGAGCGTCACGCCGCTGGCACCAGCCGATGTCGGCGTGATTCCGGCGGGCGCGCGCGGCACACCCTGCGCGTCAAGCTCAACCGTGCCGGTGCCGGTGCGGTTCTGCGCATCACGCACCGTGAAGGTACCGGTGCACTTTCCGCCAGCACCCCGACTGTCAGGCCAGGCCACACTTATGGAGTCACCGGCTGCCTGGAATGATCCTGTCGTGCAGCCCGCAGCATCCACCGAGACGAGCGTCAATCCGCCGCCATTCTTGCCCTGGAATGGGTCGTACTCGCCCGGGGCGCCGATCACGCGCGCCTGGCAGCTCGATCCGACCGTGCAGTTCAGCTGCACGGTAGCTCCGCGGGGAGTGTCCTTCGCGGCCTCGCCCACCCGCAGCGTCAACTGCGCCTGGCTCTCGCCTGCACCCGATACGGTCACGACCAGCGGATCCTGGCTGCCCGGCACGGCGTTCGCGTTCGCCGTCACCGTCAGCTGTGATCCGGAGGGCGCCACCTGAAAGCTCTGGCCGCCACCGCTGACCTGGAATCGCAGCCGATCCTTCGATCCCTCGCGGTTGCCCTGCCAGCGCACCATGTCTCCGAGGTCAATCGTTTCAGAAGCTCCGGGCGCGACCGTGCGGGTCAGCGGTTCAAGTTCCACAGTGGGGTCGGTGGGCACCACCGAGATGGGGATCGGAAGCTGGGTCCACGCCTTCTGTTCAGCGAGTTTGACCGCGATCACACAGCTGTCGGTCCAGGGGGCCTCCTTACCCGCGTCGTACTTCACCTGCGCAGCACCAGAAGACGAACAGCTCGCCTGGGCGCGCTGCACCGGGAAGGATCCCTGCTTCAGATCGATCTTGTCGTCAGCCGCGAGATCCAAGACGTCTCGCACCGCCACCTCAACGGATTTACCTTCGTCAACCGAAATCGGCTGAACCCCCGCCTTCAGCGTGAGCCGCAACTCGTCAAGCGGCGGGATCACCAAAAACCCGAACGTCTCTACGGCCTCACCCGCGGCGTCGTTGCCCGCGAGCCGGAACGGCACGAGATCGCCCTCGGCACGATACGGGCCGATGATCCTGGAACCATCGACCTTAAACCGGTCAGCGGCTGAACCCCACACCGAGAGCTTCAGCGCATTGACGTCACCCGACGCCCAGTAGACCTGATCCGTAACAACATCGATACCGCCGCGTTCAAGCTCCACCCGGTCGCGCGCAGAAAGCACCGTGTCCTTCACCGTAGGCGCCTGCTGCCCCACCCGTGCGGATGTCTGCACAACAATCAGCCCGTCAGCCGTGCTCTTGCTCTCGGACGAGCGCACGGTGTAGCGATAGGAGACGGTGCCGGGCTCCGCGCTCGCACGCACTTCCACCCGCCCCTGTTTCAACTCAGACAGGTCTATACGTCCCTGTAGCTCGCGGTAGGCCAGGGAATCTGCGCCGCCCGGCACGTTGGGCACCACCTCAATGAGTTCGAGGGTGCCGTGCATTGGGTCGATGTCATTATCGAGCGGGCGCACCACGGCGGGCTCTGCGGCTCCGGTCGTCAGGCGCACGTAGTCACTGTAGGTAATCGGGGCTCCGGATCCTGCCACCTCGGGTGTCACAATTACCCGCAGGGTGCCGATCCCCTCCCCGCCATAGTCATCACGCACCGTGTAGTTCAGCAGGGTCACCCCGGGCTCGGCACGCTTCGAAGCTTCCACCTGTACCGTACTACTGCGGGGAGCGAGCGTGGCGACGAGTTGCGCGTTATCGGAAGCCCCCACCGAGACGAGACGCACGCGATCCCCGTCGGGGTCTACTCCAGTGAGCGGGATCTGGGCGTTCGCCCGTTCCCCCGGCGCGAGGCGCACGGTCACGGTCCTCGGCTGCGGATCCCGGTTACCGGTCTTGGGCAGCACGGTCACTCTGACGTGCCCGACGTCGCTCTGCTCCGGCGTGCTCGCGCCGTAGGTGGTGTAGCTCAGGGTGTAGACGCCGGGTTCACTGGGGGCAAGATAGCGGAGCACGTTCCCGGAAGCGAAGGCCAGTTCACCCTTCGCGCCGGAACCCTCGATCGCGGGATGCAGCACCAATCGCTGACCGGGAGGGGCCACATCGTTGTCGAGCACGGGAATGTCGACCACGGATCCGGCACGCACCGTCGCCGTGTCAGCGACCGCGATCGCACCCTCACTCCCGGTGTCGGCTACCTGGAAGACCGTCAAACGGCCCATCGCAATATCGGCTTCCTCAGCGACCCCCACATCGATCGCACCGATGCGCCCCGGCGCACCGTCCGCCGTCGCCCCGGAGACGCGCACGCGGGCGTGCTCGATCACATCGGCGCGCAGTTCACCGTCGAGCACCTCGGCGGAATTCACCACCAGGGCGCGGCTGTTCGCACCAGGCACGGCGTCGAGTACATCGACGGTGGTGTCCGAGAGCGGGCGCACAAACGCGCGCAGCGGCGGCAGGCCAAGTTTTGTGCGCGCATCAACCGCAGTCACCCGCATCGTGCCCGTAATCTCGGCGTCGGTGCCGGTATCACGAACCGTCAACGACACGATCGAGCTGCCCGCCTCACGCGCGCGAACCTCAATCGTCCCCGCGCCCGTGTTCGCGGACACCTCGGCAGAACCACTCTGTACGGTGGCGTCGACAAGCGTGTAGGAACCAGATCCCCCGGTCACCCTCGAGAGCGGCCTCAGCGTTGACGCCTGACCGACCTGCACAGTGCTCGCGATCTGCGGGAGCTCGGCACGCGCACCCGTCCGCACGCTCACCACAAGAACCTTCTCGGTGCTCGCGCCGCGGGAATCCGCAACGGTCACCCGCACCGCAACATCACTGTCGGGGGCGTTCGGATCCGTGTGCCGGAGGGCGAGGCGCCCGTCAGCGGTGACAAGCGCGCGCACCGGATCCTCGGCATTCGCTGGAACCGCTGAGGCGAGCATCATCGGATCACCCTCGGGTCAACCCATCCCTCAAGAATCGGCATCACGAGCGTGCCGCCCGGCGCGAGTTCCGGTTTCGGCCAGGTCCGCTGGCAACCCTCCACCGGGCACCACTCCGGTGCCGTATTCGTGTCGGTGTCAACGACGGTGAGCGTGACCGTTGCCGGCTCCGAAAGCGCAAAACCATCAGTGATCCGGTAGGTGAAACTCGCACTCCCGCGAGCCCCCGCCGAGGGCGTCACCACCAGATCCTGACCGTCAGCAAGCATGGCAAGCGTGCCAAACTCCGCAGGCAGGCCCTCGCCGAGACCGTCCGGGACGATGGTGATGACATCGCGGCGGTTCGGATCGTAATCGTTCAAGAGCACCGGCAACAACGCTGGCTCGCCCGCGCGCACACCAAACTTGTCATCGACCGCAACAGGGGCTCCTGTTCAGTGACGTCCTGCACGACGACGGTGCCATCCTCCTCTTTCGGAGGATCCACCTGCGCCCACTGCCGCACCGGGATCAGCTTGCCGTCCGGCACCGTCCACATCATGCCGGTCTGCACCTCGGTCAACAACGCATGGCTGCCGCTCGAGCGAATCACCGGCTCGGGATCCCCCGGCACCGAGACGCTGTCATCGAGAGTCAACGGGATGAGTCCTTCACGGTCGCCCCAGAGGTTGGCCTCCTCCGGCCCAAACCAGGCCGCATAGCGATCGCCAGCCACGGCGATCGGCTGCGCTGGCACACCATCAGCCTCTGCCACCCGAGTGGCGTCTTGCCGGTCGATCTGCCACAGCCCGTTCCGATCCGCCACCAGGATCTCGGATCCGGCAGCCTTGGCACTCGAAGCCTGCAACTTCGCGCCCTCGTCCGTGTCGAGCGTTATGGCATCAGTGACACCCTCGACCCACAGTTTGCCCTCGCTCGGATCAAACAGGACCCACTTCTCGTCCACGATCGCGAGCTGCACGTTTTCCGCTGGCACGTCCTCTGAAACCTTCGCGGTGCGGTTTCTGAACTCTGCGCGGCTCGCGTCGTACCAGTGCACCGCGTGTTCGGTGCTCGAATAGAGCGCAACAAGACCGTCCGGATCCACCGCAACAGCGGCGGCTTGGAAACCCGCATCAGCCGGGTCTTGGGCCGATGCGTCGTCGGTGCCTGACGCAGGATCGAGCAGCACAGGATCGCTGAGCTGCCTTACGTCTGGGTCGCTTGCGGCAGCCGCCTTATCATCGAACAGGCTGAGATACACCTCACCCAGATCGGTGCGGAAGAGCACCACCCCGCCCGCGGCCACAATGTCCCGAGTGCCATTCGGGGTGCGCATCGCAGCGGATCCCGCGTCGGATCCCGCATCGTTTGCCCCATCCGCGACGGTCGCCGCGTCGTTTGCGTCGTCACCCGCATCCTGGCCGCCTGCCGCATCATCCAAGAGGTCGCGTGGCAGCGTCGGATCAATACTCCAGGCGCGTCCGTTTCCGTGACTGAGCAGCACGCTCTGCGCACCAGACTGCAGCAGCCCGCTCGGTTCCTCAACCGAACGCACCGTATCGATCTCCGCGGTCAGCGTGTTGACGCGCGCATACTGGCCGGAGCTGCGCATCGCCCAGACAGCGGGCTCATCCCGCGGCACCTCGCGGGCGTCATACCCAGCGGCCACCACGGCGATGGTCGTCAGCACCGCGAGTGACAACCCGCCGGCGAGCCAACTCACAAGTCTTGAGCGATTGCGGGTCGTCCGTGCCGCCATCACAGCCCACCCATCAGCGCGAACGCGACACCCGCAGCCGCGAGAATTCCAACCGCGATTCCCGCCCCGATCAGGCCAGCCTTCACAGGCGAGGTTTTGCGATCCGGCAGCAGTTCTTCTTCAATCCTCTGCCGCGCAGCCTCTTCACGGCGCTGCGCGCGCCCCTGCTCCTGCACCGTCGTGATCACCGGACCCCGCGGCTCCTGCGCGGCCGCCGCAAGCGGGGCCCACCCGGCACCCACGACGTCGAGCGGGGTCGCATCCCAGCCGTAGGCACGCTGTGCCTGTCGCAGCGCCTCACCAAACTCACGCATCGACGTGAAACGTTGCTCGGGTTTTTGCATCAGCGCGCGGGCAATCACGGCGTCAAAGTGTTCGTACCCCTGCGCTCCAGGCACTGGAACATACCTGGCACGCTTGATTCGGTCCATCATCTTGGACTCGGTATTCTGCCCGCGCTGCGGGCTCGCAAACGGAGACCTGCCCGCCGCGAAGGTGTAGAGGGTGGCGCCGAGCGACCAAATCTCGCTCGCGACCGTGCCGCTTGTGTCCCCGGCAACGACCTCGGGAGCCGCCCACGGAATCGACATCGCCTGGCTCGTGCCCTCACCGAGCATCTGACCGCGCAGTGAGACGATCCCAAAGTCTGCGAGCATCGGGCGCCCGGTGGTAGCGATCAGCACGTTCGACGGTTTGATGTCGCGGTGCAGCACGCCCGCCTGGTGCGCAGTCTCAAGCGCCCCGGCCAACCGCACGCCCGCGTCAAGCACCTCGTTCAACGGACTTGTCTGCCCCTTCGATCGTTCACGAAGCGACTGCGGGCAGTACTCCATCGCGATGTAGGGATGGCCGTCCGCCGAGACGCTCGCCGCAAAGATCGACACGATCGAGGGGTGGCTCGACAACTGCGCCATCGCGTCGGCCTCGGCCTCGAACATCGCCCTGCTCGACGGAGCCGACAGGCTCTCGGACAGCACCTTCACCGCGACGACGCGCCTCGGCATATCTTGTTCGTATTGATACACCTGCGCGAAACCGCCAGAGCCCAACGGTCGCACGTAGCTGAAGCCCGAGATACGCGGCGGGCTGACCGCCGCGCTACTCATACGTGAGCATCGCGATCGAGATTCGATGCAGGGACATAGCTACCATCTTAAAACATCAAAGACCCCCGTCTTGCCGCCCAAGCCCTGGCGGCTGCGGTCTTCCTTCAAACGTCTGCTGCATATACGGGGCCGGTACCGGCTGTTGCGCCGCCCGCTGCCTGCGCGACCGCGACACCGCAAGCGGCACGATCACGGCGACCGCGATCACTCCGAGCAGCAGCGCGCCCCCGCCGATCGCAAGCCACAACAACAGACCACCATCCGCGTCTTCGTCCGCCCCAGACGTCGGAGAATCGGGCTCGGCCCGGCTCGCCCAATACTCTTCGATGTCGTACGGTGTGGGGAAGCCAGCCCACTCGCAAGCCCACTCGGGTTTTTCGCCGGCTTTCAGAAGCTTCATTGCCTCGGCCTCCGTCAGAGCTACCCCTCCCTGCGCTTCTAACCAGGTGCCTTTTCTACCACTCGCGAAAGTACACCGCGGATCATCCAGGCTCGACACAAACACCGGGTTCTCATCGGGATACTGCAACGGGTCGCTCACCAACAACCCCGAGGGGTTCAGATAGCCATACCCAAAGTTGTCGCTGATCCAGTCGAGATCGTGCGCTTCACCCGTGCCGGTGGTGCGCAGCATCGCCTGCAACACCTGGTTCGCCGTCGCCTCAGGGAACTTCTGTAAGCCAAGCGCAATCGTTCCAGCCACCAGCGGGGTCGCATAGGAGGTGCCGTGCACCAGCCTCGGCCCCCACCCTGATGCACCGACCACGCCGAGCAGATTTACAGACGGCGCAGCAACCGCCAGATTCGTTCCGCCCGGCGCCTGGAAGTGGGTCTTCGGGTCGGTAAGCGGTTCACCGTCTTTTTCGACCCCGCCCACCGTGACAAACCCGTTGAGCTTGTCGTTGAAAAAGATACCCTCCAAAATCTGATCGGGATTCAGCGTCGCCTTTACGATCGGTACCCCCGCTTTCATAGCCTCGCTCAGCACTTGGATCCAACTGTCGGGCAATCCAGATTCCACCGAGATCGAGACTACGTCCGCACCGTCGCGAATCGCTGCCCGCACGCCGAGCGCCACTGCGTCGCCATTCTGGAAGTCGCCCTCGGGTGAAATCTCGCCTACTCTACCCTCCCCGTCTAGGAAGAACCTACGCTCCGCACCAACAAGGTCATCGACGAGATTGGGCTCACCCGGCTTCACAGTTGGATCGTGTTTCACGCAGGCTTCCGAACTCTGCAACTCCCCAACCCCGTAAAACATGATCTCGGCCTCGGGCGCGATCCCGTGTGCTCCAACACCACCGTCAGCCGCAACCCCGTTACCCACCAGTATCGCCGCGATGTTCGTGCCGTGCCCAGCAAGCTCCGGATCATCAGACACAGGATCCACCGGCTTGCCCGTCTCGCGATCAATACACGTCGAACCCATCACCCGAATGTTCGCGCCGGCAAGCTCGGGCGCATCGGGGTAAATCGCTTCATCAACGATCGCGATCTTTACCCCGGCACCCGTCGCCCCAGCCGCCTGCAAGTCGTCAAACTTATACCAGTCATTTACATACCACTGCCCGGCCGCTCGCGCATCGGACGGCAACGAGTCATCGGCCACCGCAACGCCACCACCCGAGAAACACAGCACCGCCGCGAGCACCGAAACGGCGACACCCCGCATCCCACGCGTGATCATTTCGAGGCGGCCGATCCCGGAAAAACCGAGCCCTCTTCCAGGCCATCCGGCATGTGAACTCGTCGCGCGTCTCAGGGCTCCCTTATCAAGCAAAAGCGATATTTATAGTCTACTGAGGGCTCACTCACCGACCCCGGGAGAGAAGCACGCACTCCCATTTATGAGCTCAGCGTCACGCTTCAGACTTTCCCGTCCGTGGATCCCGCACGAAAGACCAGCCTTCCACCTCGTGTGTGCGCGATATGTTCTTATGCCACCCGAAAAGAACAGTCTGCGCACACAGCGCCGACATACGGAGGATCCGGCACCGTTGCGCTGATTCGGACGAAGCAGAAACTCCACAAAGACCTCAAGGTCAGAATCCAGTGTGAACTGAACGGCGGATCACCGCCTCGCGCTCTTGGGAACCGAGCGCTAGCAAGGCACCTCGCATGCAAGGCCCTTCAGACGCGAATGGCCCCCGCCTCACACTGGAGACAGGGGCCATTCGTGTTGCTGCTGCGGGTTACAGACCCGAAACGTCGAGCGGGATACCCGGGCCGAAGGTCGTCGAGACGGCGCCCTTCTGCACGTACTTGCCCTTTGCCGAAGACGGCTTCAGGCGGGTGATCTCCTCGAGCACCGAGTTCAGGTTGTCAGCGAGCTGCTCGGCCGAGAACGAAGCCTTGCCAACAATGAAGTGCACGTTGGAGTGCTTGTCGACGCGGAACTCAATCTTGCCGCCCTTGATGTCGGTCACAGCCTTGGCCGGATCCGGGGTGACAGTGCCGGTCTTCGGGTTCGGCATGAGGCCACGGGGGCCAAGTACCTTACCCAGACGGCCAACCTTGCCCATGAGCTCGGGGGTCGAGACAGCCGAGTCGAAGTTGGTGTAGCCACCAGCAACCTTCTCGATCAGCTCGTCGCCACCGACCTCGTCAGCACCAGCAGCAATTGCTGCCTCAGCTGCAGCGCCGGTCGCGAACACGATGACGCGTGCGGTCTTGCCGGTGCCGTGGGGCAAGCTGACGGTGCCACGCACCATCTGGTCTGCCTTGCGGGGATCCACACCAAGCTTGACGGCGACCTCAACGGTCGAGTCAGTCTTCGTGGAACCGGTCTCCTTCGCCAGGGCGACAGCCTCAGCGGGAGTGTAAAACTTATCTTCGCCGATCTTTGCGGCGGCGGCGCGGTACGCCTTTGACTTCTGTGCCATGTCCGTTGCCCTTACTCGACCGTGATGCCCATGGAGCGAGCGGTGCCCGCGATGATCTTCGACGCTGCGTCGATGTCGTTCGCATTGAGATCTGCCTGCTTCTGCTCGGCGATCTGGCGAACCTGCTCGGCGGTAACCTTCGCCACCTTCACGGTGTGCGGGGTGCCAGAGCCCTTCTGCACGCCAGCTGCCTTCTTCAGGAGCTCGGCGGCGGGCGGCGTCTTGAGGATGAAGTCGAACGAGCGATCCTCGTAGACGGTGATCTCGACGGGCACGATGTTGCCGCGCTGGGATTCTGTCGCAGCGTTGTACGCCTTGCAGAACTCCATGATGTTGACGCCGTGCTGACCCAGCGCAGGACCCACGGGGGGTGCGGGGTTGGCAGCGCCGGCTGCGATCTGAAGCTTGATCAGACCGGTAACCTTCTTGGCTTTAGCCATGATTGTTTCCTTTCGATTCGAAGCCGCACCCTGGAGTGCAGTTCTCCCACCTCTCCGGCCGATCCGGAGCGTGGTTGTGGTTCGCGTCTCCAAAGAAGCCGCAAACCACACAAGCATACCCGATCCTCCGTGATCCCGCACCCTGCCCCATGCCCCATGCCCACCACCAGCGCCCGCACCACTGCCACTTCACCACCGACACCGATTCAAGCAAGAACACCTCTCCCGGCCCCAAACAGGTGTTCTCAGTCGAATCGGTGCTTCTGGCACGAAATGGTTCTCCGCTCACAAGGCCCCAGATCCCGATCCAAGCCACAGGTTATCCACATCTTCTCGCATCGCCCTCAACTCCTTCGACATCCGGGGCAGAATCTTGGCATGAGCGTCGAAGCAACGGTTCGGGATCTCGGAGGCGTCACGCTCTCGGCAAACATCACCGCGCTCGGCTTCTCGTACTACGAAATCAAGAAGGCAGTGGATTCCGGGGGCGTCTCGCGGCCGCGCAAGAGATGGCTTGCCGTGGCAGACGCCGATCCCGCGCTCGTGCTCGCGGCCCAGCAAGGTGTCGTTCTAAGCTGCGTCTCTCAGGCCCAAAGACTCAAGCTATGGGTCTTGAACATGGACGGTCTCCACGTCGCGGCGCGGTCCAGGGGTCGCAGGCTCCGAGTAAGCGGCACCATCCACTGGCAGCGCCCTCTAGTGGTTCGTGCACCAGATTCCCTGGAGGATCCGATTGAGAACGTACTCGACTGCGTGGCGCGCTGCCAGCCCCACGACGCAGCCCTCACCATCTGGGAATCCGCGCTCCAAAGGAACCTGACAGACTACCTATCCTTATCGGCGCTACCGCTCGGTCCGCAGGCAAGGCATCTTCTCGAAGAAGCGAGCCCCTTCAGCGATTCCGGGATCGAGACCCTCTTTCGCACAAGGCTCACTTGGCTGGACACACCCATTCGTGCACAAACTTGGCTGCTGGGCCACCGGGTAGATTTCCTCATCGGCGACCGACTCGTCATTCAGATTGATGGAAAACAGCATTCGGGCGCACAAGCAACGGCAGACATGACCCACGACGCCGAGCTTAGACAACGCGGCTTTCACGTGATCCGCGTTAACTATGCCCTCATTGTTTACCACTGGCCGAGGGTGCAGGACCTGATTCTCGGTGCGGTCTCGCGCGGGCTTCATCAGATGCGTTGATCCTCGCCGTCGCGCCCGGTGCCTTCAGCCGCATCCGGCGCGTCCGCCGTCTTCAGTAAGAACACCGATTCGACTAAGAACACCTGTTACGGGCCGAGGGAGGTGTTCTCAGTCGAATCGGTGCTCTGAGCAAACACAAGCCAAGCAAACACAAGCCAAGCAAACACAAAAGGCCCCGCCGAAGCGGGGCCCTCTGCAGAAACGTGCTAGACCATCTTGGTGACCTGGTCGAAGCTGAGCTCGACGGGAGTCTCGCGCTCGAAGAGCGACACCAGCACCGTGAGCTTGCCGGCCGCGGGGTTGATCTCGCTGATCGTGCCGGGCAGGCCCTCGAAAGAGCCGGATTTGATGGTGATCGTCTCGCCAACCTCGAAATCGATCTCGACGTTGCCAGCGGCTGCAGCAGTAGCAGCGGCCTTACCCTTCGCCAGGGCGACGGGCTCAAGCTCAACGGTGCTCTTCAGCATCTCGAAAGCCTCGTTGAGGCGAAGCGGTACAGGATTGTGGGCGTTACCCACGAAACCGGTCACACCGGGGGTGTGGCGAACAACAGACCAGGTGCTCTCGGTGAGGTTCATGCGAACGAGCACGTAGCCCGGGATCCGGACGCGCGTCACCATCTTGCGCTGACCGTTCTTGACCTCCATGACCTCTTCCATGGGGACCTGGATCTCGAAGATGTCGTCGACTGCACCCATCGTCTCGCGACGGTTCCACAGGTTTGACTTCACCTTGCGCTCGTAGCCAGCATAGGTGTGGATCACAAACCACTTGCCTGGGCGACGACGCAGATCCTTCTTGAATGCCTTGTAAGGATCCTCGGCGGATTCTTCACCCGAGGAAGCTTCCCCTTCGGTCTCCTCATCGACAATGCCGTCAACCGCAGCTTCATCGAGGTTTTCGATCTCAAGAGCGTCTTCAACAGCGGCATCAGTGGAGGGGTCACCCGACTGCACCAGCGCGTCGAGTGCCGCGTCGAGATCGGCCTCGGGGTTCTTGTTCTCGCTCGTCATCTGCTGTCTATGCCTTCTGTAGGTGTAAGAATTCGGTCACTCGGCAAACTATCCGAGCGGTGTTCCAAAGACGAGTAGGGCGAACCAACCAAAGGCCAAGTCCAGCACATAGACCAGCGCCATCATAATCACCACGAAGGCGATCACCACGAGGGTGTAGTTGATGAGTTCTTTCCGGGTCGGCGTAACGACCTTCTTGAGTTCCGCAATGACTTGCTGGACGAAAAGAATGATCCGACCAAACCAGCTCCGCTTAGCGGCGCGGTCCGCCTTGGCGCGCTCGACGATCCCGCCGCCGCTCTCCTCGACTTCACTGGTGCTCATTAGTCTGTCCTTTCACATTGTCCTGTTCGACGCCAGGAGCGCCGAACAGGAGTGGCAGGGCGGACAGGACTCGAACCTGCAACCTGCGGTTTTGGAGACCGCTGCTCTACCAATTGAGCCACCGCCCTTCGGGGTCTGACTCCTGAACCCCCAACACCCTTCGGGCATAGAAAATTCTGGCAGAAGTCAACTACCGCTGATTACTCTACGCGATCCTGGTGCGATTGTCGAACTGAAAGGAGTCTCGCATCGTGCTGATTTACAACACGCTGCGAGACTCCCCTCAACTAGCTCGACCGCTTAGACCTGCTGCATCGCCTCAGCGTTCCGACGACGCCTCACAGCCATCACCGCCCCGCCCAGCAGCAACAGCGCACCGGCCGTGCCCAACGTCACCAGGATCGATCCACCGGTCAAAGACAGCGCTGTCGGAGCGAGCACCCGGAACGACTCCGAAAGCTTGCCGCTGAACTGGCTCTCAATGATCACTGAGTGTTCACCGATCTCGATACCCGCGGGCACTGTGAACTCGAACACAACCTCGCCGAGCTCATTCGCGGTCTGCGTACCCAACGGATACGGTTCAGAACGCAACTCACCAACGACGACCTCGCCCGGCTGGTAGCCAAACCCGCGAGCGATCTGGGTTTCGCCAGGCCGCAGCGCGTCATGATCCATGATCAACGAGGTCAGACCAACGCGGACCGTCACCTTCTCCGAGCCGTTGCCCGAGGGCGTTGTCACCTCAATCGTGATCTCGCTTCCTTCTTCCTGTTCAGGATCGAGCACCACGGTGAAGCGGCAGTCGTCTCCGACAACGGCCGAGCCGATCACGTTCCCGTCCTTGTCGCGAACGGTTACGGTGGATCCCGCTTCCGCACAGCCGGTCACCTTATCGCCCTCGCTGGGATCAACCACTGGGGGTTCAGGGGTCCGCAGGTCAACGGTCACCGACGCCAAGCCCGACTTGAAGCCGTGCTCATCTGTGGCGAAGGCATTGACCACTTCACCATGTGCCAGCTGGCGCGCCGGCAGGATCGAGAACTCTCCGGTCGTAGCATCAGCAGTACCACTGCGGATCACGACGCCATTGGCGTCCGTGATCGTGACGCGCTGTCCAGGAGTTGCGGTGCCCGTCACCGGATTGCCATTCGTGGGGTTCAACACCGGAGTTGCCGGGGTTGCCACGAAGGTAGCGGTATCAGTCGCTCCTGAACCCAGTCCGTCGACGGTGAAGTTGAGTTCAGCTTCACCAGCAGCCGTAGAGGTGAAGGTCGCCCGGTAGCTGCCGTCAGGCATCTGGGTCACACCAGAGTGCGTGCCCACCGTCGAGATGACCTCAACCACATCGCCAGCGTTCAGGACGAGGTTGCCCTGGGCATCAAAGAGCCAGACCGTAACGACCGCTCCCTGTACTCCGTTAGCCTCCACGATCTTGGGGGACACGGAGATCGCGTTCTTGTCAGCCGCGGGCAGACCAGCTTCGAAGCTGAGTACGCGAGTGGCGCCGATCTGATCCGCACCCAGCTGGGCAACAAGATCATAATCATCAGCCACCAGCGACGTGAACGTCACCGCAACCTTTCCATCCGCGCCCGTCACCAACGACTCACTGCCCTGGGACAGGCCCGCAGGAACCACGAACCCAATCGTCGCACCCTCAACCGGGTTGCTATTCGCATCCAGCACCGTCACCGTCGCAGTGTATGCAGAGACACCATCAGCAGTAACCGGACCACCAGGAGTGACCGTCCACGACGAAGTCGTCGCAGAAGCCGCACCCGACACGAACGTCACCGTCGCAGGGCTCCCCTTCAACGCCGTACCCGCAACCGAGCCCGTCACATCGTACGAGCCAGCAGTCACGCTACTGATCGTCACCGAAGCAACACCATCAACACCAGTCACCGCATTGTCAGCACTCAACGTGGCGCCAGCCTCGGCCGTGAAATCAACCGTCACGCCCGACACCGGGTTGTTGTTCGCATCCAGTACCGTCGCCGTCGCAGCATGCGTTGCAACACCATCAGCCCCAACCTCACCAGAAGTGGCCTCGAAACTCGACGTACCATCCACACCAACAGACGGCGCACCAGCCTTGAACACCGCAGACACCGGGCTACCGTTGAGAGCAACACCAGCAACCGAAGCGGTCACATCGTACGAGCCAGCAGTCAAGCTGGTCACCGTCACCGTTGCAACACCGTTCGCGCCGGTCACCGCGGATGCTCCACTCAACGTGGCACCCGTCTCAGCCGTGAAATCAACCGTCACGCCCGACACCGGGTTATTGTTCGCATCCAACACCGTCGCCGTCACCGTGTGCGCGTCAGAACCATCAGCGATCTTCTCCTCGCTCGTGATCGACACCGTTGAGGTGCCATCCTCACCCACCGAAACATCGCCCGATGTGAACGTGATCTGCTTGTCCGTGCCGATCTGATCCGCGCCAATCTTCGCCGAGACCGTGTACGTCCCTGCGGTCATCGACTTCGCCGTCACAGAAGCGACACCATCCGCGCCCGATACGGCGGTCTGGCTCGACAGCACCACACCGGCAGGTGCGGTAAACGTCACCGTTTCGCCAGCACGCGGCAGATCGTCTGTATCTTTCACGGTCGCGGTCAATGTGTGTGCTGCATCGCCATCCGCAACAACATCAGTGGTGGTCACTGAGAATGATGAAGCCTCAATATTCAGCGCGGCAAGTACATTCAACGTCAGCGAAGCAGAGTTGTTCGACACATCCGAGTCGATCACGCTTCCGGTCGGTGTCGCGTTGGACGACGACCCCAAGGAGTTGTTCTCAAAGTCAGTCGGAATGATCACATTGCTGGTCTTTGCGCCACCGCTCGTTGCCGAGGCAACTGTGCCCGTCACGGTCAACTTCACGCCCGCACCAGCCGGACCATACCAATCCTGTTTCAGGATCCTTCCCCCGGAAGCCCCTGCAGTGCTGCAGGTACCGCCGTTCACACTCTCACACGTCCAAGACACATTCTCGAGGCCGAGCTCCGAGAGATCCTGATAGACGCGGCTCTCGCCCGGAGTCGTCGTGCCGTTGATGCTGGACGGACCGTTGTTCGTAGCGTTTACCGTGAAGGAGACAGTATCACCGAGCGTCGCGGTGTCGGATTCAACGTCGTTCACCCTCAGCGCCGAAGCCTGAATCTCCGCGTCGGCAGCCGAGCTCGAGCGAATGCTTCCGATCTGCGTGATCATGTTGAGCCCACCAGTTGTGGCAGCGAAGCCGAACCGCAGGTTTTCCGGAAGCTCGCTAAACACGCCGTCACCAGGAACCACCTGATAGTCAATCAGGTTGTATTCCCAAACAGTTGGCTGCTCCCCAACCGGAGTCAACCCACTAATCGACACCTGAATGCGCGGGCCAGTTCCGGGCTGAGGCACGACAAGAATCTGCGCACGACGATACCGTGCGGCCCTCGTCGAGACGTTCACCTGCGCAAGCGTGCCGGTCTTCAGCTTATTTGCCGCCGCAAAGCGATACTCCTGGCCGCAAGAACCAACCCCACTACCTGCACCACCGTTACCGGAGCCTCGCAGCACGACCGTACTTGGAGAACTCGGGCGGTTTCCGCCATCGTTTCGAAGGGCGGTCGATCCTCCACCACTCTGCGAGAAGTTGCCGTACGCATCGATTCCGATACCCAAATAGGCCCGCTCGATGCCTGGGTAGCCTGTCGCTGACAAACACGCGGAACTGTAGCCCAGTCCGGCTCCAAGAGCGCCCATTCGTGTGGGGACAAAGCTAGGATCGTCGCCGTCCGTCAAGAAGAAGCTGAAGCCGTCTGCGAGCTGCTGGTTGACCGGCGCGAACGCGCGGAAATCAAACTCGAAGCTCGCGCCCTCAGCCGTGGGCAATGACTTGTTACTGATGAGGGCACTGGCCTGGTTGTTCACATTCCTTGTCAGCTGCAACCAGCCAACACCGTCTTTACCGGAATCTGCGACAGCGTTGCCCGTGTAGGTCGGCGACCCAAATACCTTGAAATCAGGGTTCGAGAAAACCGCGCCCTTCGCTCCGCTGTCGAAGTCGAGATCAATCGGGAACGTCACTTCAGCGGCCTGGGCCGCGGTGGAACCCACTGAAACACCGCTGCCGACGACCAACGCGACGAGCGCCAGCGAGAACACTCGCTTCAGCGCCAGCAGACGCTCTCTCCGCTGAGTAGGTGCAGCGGGGCGCAAACCCCGCACCGCGATCGAATCTCAAACACTGAGTACCTCATTCTCTGGTGTGGATATCAGGATCCCGCCACTGACACATTCAGTGAGGGAAAAACGGTTGGTGTGCCGCCGCGTTTGACAGCTGCAGTGGCGCACGTCGCTCGAACGCGTCAGAACAGGAACATTTGAAAGGATTCGTAATGCTGCAGATGCGGCGGCCGAAAGGACCACCTCGGTGCGCACAGGAGACTTCAATTCGGCAGCATGCGGACACGCTGGCCGTTCGAAGCGATTCCTCAACATCAACTCTCTCTTCATCATTTCTGTCTTTAACGTGATTTCGGCGGACACCCTCATCTGAAAAGGACTTTCGGATGCCCTGGGGCCTCATTGGTGCCGTAACCGCTCCAGCACCACTCACAGCGGCACTGTTCACAACGCGGAGGCAATCAAAAAGATCCCACCAATAAAGAGGGAGCACACATCGGGCAAATCATGACGCTAGATGTGCAAAAGTTTTTATGAAACATTGAAAAACACTTGCTTAGTCAGTGGTGTCTGGCTTTCCAAGCCCAGCGAAATGCGTCCGGAGTGTTCGGGGCACAGCGTCGTGCATGTCTTAGACTGGAACGGTGATCAAACATTCTCGCCTTTCAAAGAAGATCGCCGCCATTGCAGAGTCGGCAACCCTCAAGGTTGACGCGAAAGCAAAGGCTCTCCAGGCCGAAGGTCGCCCCGTGATTAGCTACGCTGCGGGCGAGCCAGATTTTTCGACGCCTGAACACATCGTCGATGCCGCCCGCAGGGCCCTCGATGATCCCAAGAACTTCCGCTACACCGCGGCAGCCGGGCTTCCCGAGCTGAAAAAGGCGATCGCCGAGAAGACGGCTCGCGATTCCGGCTGGGCGGTTGATCCGTCGCAGGTGATCGTCACCAACGGCGGCAAGCAGGCTGTGTACGAGTCGTTCCAGGCATTGCTCGATCCGGGCGACGAGGTACTCCTCCCCGCCCCGTACTGGACCACCTACCCCGAGGCGATTCAGCTCGCCGACGGCGTCGCGGTCGAGGTGTTTGCTGGCGCCGATCAGGGCTACAAGGTCACCGTCGAGCAGCTTGAGGCTGCCCGCACCGAGCGCACCAAGGTTCTGCTCTTCGTCTCTCCATCGAATCCGACGGGTGCGGTCTACTCGGCAGAGGAAACTCGCGCAATCGGCGAATGGGCCGCGGAGAAGGGCCTCTGGGTCATCGCGGATGAGATCTACCAGAATCTCACCTATGACGGCGTGCGCGCCGTCTCGATCGTTGAGGCGGCTCCCGCGATTCAGGATCGCGCCGTGCTCGTCAACGGCGTTGCCAAGACCTACGCCATGACCGGCTGGCGTCTCGGCTGGATGGTCGGCCCCGCAGACATCATCAAGGGCGCCTCGAACCTGCAGTCGCACCTGACCTCAAACATCAACAACATCGCGCAGCGTGCGGCGATTGAGGCGCTCACCGGCCCCCAGCAGCCCATCGAAGACATGCGACTCGCGTTCGACCGCCGCCGCAAGGTCATCGTTGAAGAACTCAGCAAGGTGCCCGGCTTCAACTGCCCCACACCCGAGGGAGCGTTCTACGCCTACGTAGACGTCACGGGCGCACTCGGCAAGACCTACGGCGGTGTCACCCCGACGACCTCGCTCGAACTCGCCGACCTGATCCTCTCGGAGGCTGAGGTTGCCGCGGTTCCCGGCGAGGCGTTTGGGCCGAGCGGCTACCTGCGCTTCAGCTACGCGCTCGGCGACGAGGCGCTGCTCGAGGGCATCAAGCGGATCCAGAAGCTGCTCGGGGCGTAGCCTCGAACATCAGCGGCAACACTCACTTGCGCGGCGGAGCCTCAAAGCGTGTAGGAACGCTGTCCGCAGCGAATGAATCCCAACGGAAAACACCGGAAGTGAAGCTCAGCGCGTAGAGCGTCTTACCATCCGGTGCCCACGCCACGGCGCCCGGGCGAAGGTAACGGCCAGGCAACTCGGCCGCCTCATCACCTGACCCTTCAAACCACACAAACACCCTCGAATCGTCAGACGTCTCCTGAGACGCAGTAAAGGCGATGCCCGCACCCGCACTCAACGCAATTCCGTCCGCCTGAAACCCCGGAAAGCTCTTCACTACAGAGAAGTCATCCGCGCGCCAGATTGTGGGGGCGCCATCCGCGTCGGCCCCGGCCAACCATGTGCCGTCAGGCGACCACGACAACGCAGATTTGGACTGCGTCTTCACTCGCCCAAGAATCTCTCCAGAATCAATATCAAGCTGCGAGGCACCGGTCTCTTGCAACAGCGCCAAACGTTCACCCTGCGGATCAAACACAAGCCCCTGAACGGGATGGTCGAACTCGAAAGACCTCAGTATCTGTTCAGTTGACGTATCCCAGATCAGAAGTCGCCCGCCCGCATCTGCTCCCGCCACAAGGGCACCGTCAGCGCTAAACGCGACATTTGAGAGGTTCGCAGGGTAGGAGGGGAAATGCGGGACCGCATCGTCAGTGCTGGCGTCAAGCCGCAGACCCTCAAAGGTGTGGACCAGGTCACGCGACTGGAGATCACGCACCGAAATAGACCCGTCCTTCTCCCATGCGGCGGTACTGGACCCATCGGGTGAAAGTGCGAGAAAGCCCCCGTCGAAAACCTCATAGCTGCCCGTCGCAGCATCCCACACGCATGTGCCGCCCCAAGCATCTCCAATGACAGCCGCACCGTCACTGCTGACGGCCAACGTTCGGCTAAATAGATGGTCAGAGTAATCGGGGCTGGGATCAGCGAGGATCGGCGGAGACCCTTGCTCGGCACATCCGCTCAACAGCACCAACCCCACAACAAGTGATGTCACCTTCACCCAAGCGGAGTCTTGAAGCTTTCGCATAGCTCCAAAATAGCTCAAAACACAGCACAGGCCCGCCGACGGTGAAGGGAGCCTAGCGACTCCCCAACACCTGGTCGAGCACGGCCTCAACTGACTGCTCCGGGCGAAACAGCAACCAGTCGAGGCAGGCTCCAGCAAGCGCACCAAAAAACGCTGCGCCCGCTGTCTCGGTGATTTCAGTGTCTGGAGCCACGGGACGCGCGGCACGCAACACGTCGCGGTATCGCACCACGACCGAAGCACGGGCGACGACCATCGTATCCGCCCATGCCCGGTCGGTGCGGAAGACCTCGGACGCCATGAGCTTGGCAAGGTTGAGATTTTCGCGGAGCGTCTCGAGCGTCGCGGCGGCAACCGCGCGCGGTCCAGCGGCAGGATCATCGACGGTGCGGGATCGCGCCTCGTCAATCGCCGCCGCGAGCGTTTCGAATCCGCGCTGCATAACCTCTTCGAACAGTGCGTCCTTCGAGGCGAAGTTGTAATAGAGGCTGCCCTTCGCGACCCCCGCGGTCTCCGCGATCAGGTCCATCGAGGCGCCGCTGATGCCGTGCTGGGCCGCGACCGCGACCGCGGCGTCGATGATGAGCTGCTTCGTGTCGGTGCGTGCCATGCCTCTATCCTCTCGCACCGAACGTGCTTAGAGAGTCGATGCACCCCATGAGGGCGCAATTACCCTACCGGTCGCTCGACCACCTTCCCCCAGCAACCAGCCTAGGCGCTTCACGATACGCAACGCGATAGCGCTCTCACGAAACTCCACTGTTGGAATCGCCCCGGCCAGAAGCGCCTCTATATGTGGCACCTCGCTCACCGAACGCAACCAGAAAGTCAGCAGAAAATTGGTGCGTCCCGTCGTCGAGGCACACAACCGCAAACCTGGTATCTGCGCCACGTGCCTCGCGAATGCCAGGTGCTCGCTCGCAGGGACAGTCGCGAACCACTCGGCTGTAATCGGGGTCCCACTGACGTCTTGTGATAGCTCGCATCTGAAGCTCACGAACCCCTGCGAGATTGCGGACCTGAGCTGACGTCGCACGGTGGGCTCGCTCATCCCGAGCTTCCGGGCGATCTCCGAGGCTGAAAGCCTTCCGTCTGTTGACAATTCACGCAATATGTCCGTGTTAACGCGCGAAGCTGCCTTGCCGGGCACAGCACGGTCATTGAGCTGCGAAACGAGTTTGGCCTGTTCCGGCGAAAGCGCTCGAATCATCCAACTATCCGCAATGGTGTGCATTCGAGTGCTGAAGGAAGTCGAAAGGTGTTCAACGCCCGACACTTCTGCGATCGCCGGAAGAATGTCTTCGGTGAAGTGAGCCATAGAAGCTGCGGAGACAGTGAGGAGAAGATCCCGGTTCCGAGCTGAGACGTCGAGAGAAACCACATCCGGTATCTCCGACAGGGCATCGACCACCTCATCCCGTTTTGTCGTCTCGCACAGCACTTCAATGAAGGCAGTGAGAGGCGAGAGGCGAGAGCCGACTGGGTGGGCTACGACCCAAGCGATTCCCGCGGAAGTCAACCTACTCCACCGCGCCGCAAGAGTGGTGCTGTGGACGCCCAGAATTGGAGCCAAACTCGCCCAGGAGGCCCGCGGAGCGAGCTGCAATGCATGCACAAGCTGGAGGTCTTCATCGTCAAGCACGGACGGATCATTTAGGTGAGCGTTTCGTGAGATTGATCGCATGTAGAGATTGAATCCTGCATTTTTGATGAAGGCAAGAGGCAAAGACCAATACTTGAGCAACCAGATTTACCCGGCAGTACCCTTTTCAAAGCAATGGAGCAGACAATGGCTATTGACGTCACCGAACATGACTATCTGATTCGGTTACGGAGAGCACTGCACGCAGTACCGGAAATCGGCCTCGAGCTTCCACGCACGCAACAGCGACTTCTTGCAGAACTCTCAAGCCTGCCGCTCGAAATCACGCTGGGCCAGAAATGTACTTCCATCACAGCAGTGCTCCGGGGAACGCACCCGGAAAGAAACGGCGCTTCCCCCGCGATACTTCTTCGCAGCGACATGGATGGACTCCCTGTATCAGAGCCCGCCAACTGTGATTTCAGTTCACAAGTTGTTGGCATCATGCACGCCTGCGGACATGATCTACACATGGCAATGCTTGTTGGGGCCGCACGTGAACTCAGCGCTAGAAGCGACGAGCTCAGAGGGGACGTCGTCTTCATGTTCCAGCCCGGCGAAGAGGGCTGGGGCGGTGCGCGAATCATGATCTCTGAGGGAGTGCTCGAAGCCGCAGGGCCGCGCGTACTATCCGCGTTCGCTGTCCATGTCTTCACCGGCGACAAACGCCGCTCACGCTTCGGCATTCGCCCAGGCACCGCGATGGCTTATGCCGCCGGGCTTACCGTTGACATTACGGGTCGCGGTGGCCACGGTTCAGCTCCACACCTCGCGAGTGATCCCGTACCTACTGCCGCCGAGACCATTCTTGCGCTACAAAGCGCAACCACTCGACGCTTCAACGCCCTTGACCCGGTCGTGGTGACGATCGGCAAAGTTTCTGCCGGAACTGCCCGCAACATCATCCCAGAGAGTGCACATCTGCAGGCGACCGTGCGCGGCTTCTCACATGAAAGCCACGAAATGGCGGCCAAGGTGCTCCCCAGCGTGGCTCGCGGAGTCGCCTTAGCTCACAATCAACAGGCGGAGGTGGAGTTCACCCCTGAGTTCCCGCCGCTCGTCAACACTGCAGAAGACACGGAAGCGGTCATTTCGATGGTGAGCAGGATCTTCGGCGCAGACCACATAGAAACAGTTGAGACCCCAAAGACCGCCTCAGAAGACTTCGCAGAAGTCCTCGAGGAAGTTCCCGGTGTGCTCGTATTCATCGACGCAACGCCGCCTGAAGGAAGCAATTACAATCATTCCCCCCACGCCGTCTTCGACGATGCGATTCTCGCCGACGGCGCTCTCCTCCATACCGAGTTCGCGATCCAGCGACTAACAGAGCTGTCAGCCGCTGTGCCCGAGAACGCCTCAGTAACTACGGGCGATAGCTGCGCGTAGCCACCGTAAAGGAAAACATGTCCACCACGCTCACTCCACAGGTGAAGAAGTCAACCGCTCCACGCTCGCAATCCCGGACCGTGTTCGCGACCAGCGTCGGTAACGCGCTTGAATGGTTTGACTGGCAAATCTACGCTACCTTCGCCCCCTTTATTGCAATGAAGCTCTTCGACAGCAATAGCCCGGTGTCTTCCCTACTCCAGACTTTCGCTGTCTTCGCAGTCGGGTTCCTCGCTCGTCCGCTCGGCGGACTCCTCTTCGGACTCATCTCTGACCGTCGGGGACGCAAAGCATCGCTTATACTCGCTGTCCTCGCCGCATCACTCGGCAGTTTACTCATCGGCCTGACTCCCTCGCACGCCGCCATCGGGGCCTGGGCCGCGGTCCTGCTCCTCATCGCCCGTCTGGTTCAGGGACTTGCGCATGGCGGCGAGATGCCCGCAGCGCAGACATATCTTTCTGAGATCGCCGCACCAAACAAGCGGGGTCTGTGGTCGTCACTGATCTATGTGTCCGGCACGACGGGGATCCTCTGTGCTTCACTCTTCGGTGCGGTGCTTATCGGACTCATTAGCCCCTCCGAGATGGAAGATTGGGGCTGGCGTATCCCGTTCTTCCTCGCCGCGGCATTCGGACTATTCGTCCTCGTGATGCGAGTTGGCATGAAGGAGAGCGACACCTTTGAGACAGGAAAGATCCAAACTCTCACAGGCGCACGTCCCGCCCCGCTCATGTCAGCGGGGCGTGCAGCAATGCTTGTCATCCTGCTCACAATCGGTGCGACCGTCTCGTTCTACGTCTGGGGAGTTACTGCACCAGCAGTTGCGATTGCAACACTCGAGATGGACGCCGGTGGCGCGCTCTGGGCCGGTTCCGGTGGCATCATTCTCTTCATTGCGGTCCTCCCACTATGGGGAAGACTCGCGGATCGGATTGGTCGCAAACCAGTTCTCACCATCAGCTTGCTCGGTACCGCTGCAGCCTATTTTCCGATGCAGCGGATGATGACGGATCAACCATGGACGCTGTTTGTCAGCACCGCGGTGGTGCTGATGCTTCTCGCGGGCACCATGTCGATTCTCCCTGCAGTCTTTGCAGAACTCTTCCCAACGCACATCCGCACCGTTGGTACCGCAGTTCCTTACAGCATTGCGGTCGCACTCTTCGGTGGCACCGCGCCCTACCTTCAGACGTGGTTTGGCGCGCAACTCGGTCAACCGTGGATGTTCTCCCTGTACGCGGTGGTGCTCCTTTCAATCTCAGCAGCGACTGCGGTATTCCTTCTCCCCGAGACCAAGGCTCGTAGCCTCTAAAACACGTCCGATCAATCCAACGAAGCCCAAGACGGGCCCGGGAGCTCGCGGCGACGGCCTAGCCGTCGCTAGATCGCGAGCACGGCGCAGCACTCCGCAAGCGCCTACACCGGGCCCGAGACGGGCCCGGGAGCTCGCGGCGACGGCCTAGCCGTCGCTAGATCGCGAGCTCGGGATGGAGGCGCTTCATCGTCCACACCTTTTGGCTGCGCGCAGACGCGGCGCTGACCGCCAGCGACACCACGAGCACGCCAAGCATCACGGCAAGTGCTACCCAGAAGCGGGCGTCGATCCCGCCCCCGATCAACTGTCTGAGCCCCGTCACCACGTACGAAGCCGGCATGAACGGGTGCAGCACCTGGAAGAACACCGGCGTCGTCTCAACGGGATAGGTCCCGCCCGAGGACGACAGCTGCAGCATCAACAACACGAGACTCACCACCCGTCCCGTCGCGGTGCCGAGCAACACGATAAACATCTGCTGCAGCGCAAGGAACGCGAGCGTCACGAGCAGCATGAACGAGGCCATACCGAACCAGTGCACGGGCCTGATCCCGATGCCGTACACCAGCACCGCCATCATGATCACCACCTGCCCCACCGCGATGATCGCCGCCGGCCAGAACCCCGCGAGCACCGAGCGCAGGCCAGAGGTGTTCGTGGCGAGCGGGCGACGCGGCAGGGCACGCAGGATCAACCACGTGATCAGCGCCCCAACGAACGTCGCCAGCGCAATGAAGAACGGTGCAAACCCCTCACCGAACCCTGTACCGGGTTTTCGGTGGTCTGGTGCAGTTCAATGGGCGCGGCCATTGTCTGCGCAATGCGACCGGTCTGCCCCGGGGCAAATTCTGGCGCTTCCGCAGCACCGGCGCTGAGCTTCTCCGCGAATTCGCTCGCGCCCGTGTCGAGTTGTGTTGCCCCCTTCGCAAGCGCCGTCGAAGCCTCATCAGCCTTCTGCGCCCCGTCGCTCAGCTGCGTGGCGCCGGGCACCAACTCCGCCGTCTTCGCAGCAAGGGTGTCGGAACCGTCGGCCGCGCTGCCAAGCTGAGACGCGAGGGTGGCGTTCCCCGCAGACACCAATTGGGCCCCGGAGCTCAGCTGACTCAATCCCGTGGATAGCCCGCTCGCACCCGTCGCAGCCTCGCTGACTTTGGTGCTCAGCGTGTCAGCACCACCACTCAAGGCGGTCAGCCCGGTGCTCAGAGTGGTGGCTGAGTCTGCCGCGGTACGCGCGCCAGTGCTCAACGCGGTCGCGCCCTGGGCAAGCGTGGCAAGCGAGCTGCCCTGCTGAGCGAATGCGGCATCGAGTTCCGCGAGCGTCATGTCGGGGTTTTGTGCTGCGAGCTGCGCAATGAGACCGGTGCCCTGCGCGACACTCGCGGATCCCGAAGCGAGACCTTCGATGCCGGTGGCGAGTTGGGATCCACCCCCGGCCGCCTGTCCCGCTGCCGCCGCAAGGTTCGAAGCCCCCGTATTGAGTTCCCCCAGCCCGGCGCTCAACGCCGCGGCCCCGGTCGCTGCCTCACCGGTTTTGGTCGAGAGTTCGGCACTGCCGGACGCGAGCGTCGCACTGCCCGTTCTTGCTTCACCCAGACCGCTGGCGAGCTGAGATACCCCATCCGACAGGAGTGGCGCACTTGTTGCTAGCTCGGCCGTGCCGTCGGCGAGCGCACCAAGCCCAACGCTGAGTTCCGTGCTCCCCGCGGCAAGCGCGTGCGTGCCCTCGTCGATTCTGCCCGCGGCTTCGGCGGCGTCACGAGTGCCGTCGCTCAGCGTCTCGACGCCCACGAGCACCTCTTTCGCAGCTGTGCGGGTGGTGGTTTCGGCGACTGCATCACGCAGCTGCACCATCGCCTGTTTGCCGAGGGTCGAGGCTAGAAAGGAGTTGCTGTCGTTGTACACCACGTCAATCTGCCCCGCCTTGGGGTCGTCTTGCAGACCCGCGAGGGTGCGAGAGAAGTCGCGCGGGATCGTCACCGCAAAATAAACGTCGCCATCTGCGACCTGTTGCGCCGCCTCGCTTGACGACATGGTCTGCCACTTCAGCTCGCCCCCATCGGTGAGCTCCTTCACCACCTCTGCCCCCGCGCTCAGGGTGTCACCACCGGGTTTCTCGGCGGGTTGATCGAGGTTCACCAACGCCACGGGGAGCTGATTCATGTTGTCGGTGGGGGCCCAGAACGCCCACAGGTACAGGGCCCCATAGATGAGCGGAATAAACAGGAGCACTCCGATGGCGATGCGCGGCAGGGTGCCCTTGCGAAAGCGGCGCAGTTCGGTTCCGGTGGTAAAGATTGACATGTTCGGTCTTCGATTCGTGTTGGTAGGTGTGGGGTCTGCGCCGATTGAGCGAGGCTTGCCGAGTCGAAATCACGGACGTTCCTGGTTTCGACTCGCTTCGCTCGCTCAACCGGCGGTGCGGGGCGGAGGAGCCGACGGAGCGGCTAGAGCCGGATGAGGGCGGGCGCGGCGGGGAAGTGCAGCGCGTCGGCCGGATCGGTTGTCGCGACAATGACAGCGATGCCACTGTCCGCGAGCGCGTTGAGGCGGTCGGCGACCAGCTGCCGGTCAGCGGCGCTGCGCAGTTCGTCGAAGTCGTCGATCACGAGCGCTTCGGGAGCCTCGGTGAGCGCGAGCGCAATGCGCAGCAGCATTTCGTCTGCGGGCACAAGATCCCGCACCAACACGGTGGGCTCCGGCTGCGGAAGCTCCCCAAACGCCGGTTCGAGCAGTTCGTGGGCGAGCGTGTTCGTCAGCTTCGGTGCGCGGCGGTACCACGGCAAGACCCACGCGAGGCGCTCGCGCAGTGTCGCGGCGACGCTGGCGGTCGGTTCGAGCGCATCGATGTCGGCGAAACCCGCAATGCCGGTGCGGCGTCGGATCGCGGCCGTGCCGGTTTCACCCAGGACGATCGCGGTTCCCGCGTCGAGCCGCATGCGGCCCGCAAGCACCAGCAACAGGGCGGTGCGTCCGCTGCCTCGCGAACCGGTGACGACGGTAATCGGCGTCGCGCTTGTGGCGGTGAGCGGGCCAAACACCGGGCCGCGGGGTCCGTTGACGATGGCGCTTTCAAGGTTCACGATGCTGCGGGATCGGGGCGTTGCGACGGGTACTGGTGTCGAGGTTTCGGTGTACAAGGTTCGGCTTTCTGTAATTGTACTGACCAGTCAGTTTAGAACCACTTTTCGAGATTCGTCAACCCACAGAGGCTGGCGCACAGTTTCGGGAATAGATCGCGGGCCTTCCCGTTACATTTACATGCATGAGCATATAAAAAGGAGCGCAGCAGTATGGAATTCGGAATATTCTCCGTCAGCGACATCACCCGCAATCCGGTCACCGGAGAAACCCCCAGCGAGGCAGAACGCATCAAAGCGGTTGTGCAGATCGCACGCAAGGCCGAAGAGGTAGGTCTCGACGTCTTCGCCATCGGCGAGCACCACAACCCACCATTCTTCTCCTCAGCCCCCACCACGCTGCTCGCCTACATCGCAGCGCAGACACGCACGCTCAAACTGTCAACGAGCACCACCCTCATCACCACGAATGACCCGGTCAGGATCGCCGAAGAGTACGCGATGCTGCAGCACCTCGCGGGCGGACGTATGGACCTCATGCTCGGCCGCGGCAACACTGCCCCGGTGTACCCGTGGTTCGGCAAAGACATTCGCAGCGCCCTGCCGCTCGCCCTCGAAAACTACAACTTGCTCCACCGCCTGTGGCGTGAGGATGTGGTCGATTGGGAGGGGAATTTCCGCACACCCCTGCAGGGCTTCACGTCAACGCCCCGTCCGCTCGACGACGTGCCGCCGTTCGTATGGCACGGCTCGATCCGCACCCCCGAGATCGCGGAGCAAGCCGCCTACTACGGCGACGGATTCTTCGCCAACCACATCTTCGCCCCCTCGGAACACTTCCTCCGGCTCGTCAACCTCTACCGGGAACGCTACGAGTTCCACGGCCACGGCAGCAAAAGGCAGGCCATTGTTGGGCTCGGCGGGCAGGCATTCATCGCCAAGAAATCACAAGACGCGGCGAGCCAGTTCCGGCCCTACTTCAACGAAGCACCCGTCTACGGGCACGGCCCCAGCCTTGAAGACTTCACACGAAAAACCCCACTCAGTGTCGGCAGCCCTCAGGAGGTCATCGACAAGACCCTCGGCTTCCGCGAGACATTTGGCGACTACCAGCGCCAGATGTTTCTGATCGACCACGCTGGCCTCCCGCTCACCACCGTGCTCGAGCAGATCGAGCTGCTCGGCGAAGAAGTCGTGCCGGTTCTGCGACGCGAGCTCGCGGCGATTCGGAATCCCGAAACGCCCGACACCCCCTCACATGCAGCGCGGGTGCGCGCGAAGTACGGCGATGCCACACCCCGCCAACCCCGCCCGAACGCCAATCGGGGCGACAACGTGACCGGCGGATCTCCATATCAGGACAGCGCCCGAGCTACCGCGGGCACACGATTCGAGGAGGAAAGATAAACTAACCACTATGGCAAGCAGCACGCGCACCGACGTCCGCCTCGCCAACGAGGCGTGGGAGTCGCTGATGACCGCCCACGCCACCCTCATGAAGCGCTACCTCGCAGAGGACATGTGGCACGAGGTAAGCATCAGTGAGTACGACGTGCTGTACACCCTCGCAAAGGGCGACCGCCCCATGCGGATCAGCGAGATTCAACACGGGGTACTGCTGAGCCAACCCGCACTCTCGCGTGCGGTAGACCGGCTCGTAACCAGGGGGCTGCTCTCTCGCTGCACCGATGCGAGCGACGGCCGTGCCGTGCAGGTCACACTCACCGAGGACGGGCGGCGCGTGCAGCGCGAGGTCGGTCGGGCGCACGCAAAGAGCGTGGCACGGGATGTTGGAGGGGCGCTGAGCGAAGCCGAGATGCGGGAGCTACAGCGGCTCTGCGAAAAACTCGTCCAGGAGTAGTCTTTCGCCCCGGTTACTCCCGTTCGAAAGCGACCGAGTGGGCACCCGTAGCGAGCTTGTCCGCCGCAGCCGCGGCCCGCTCCGCTTCAAGGTCGATGGTGCGACCCAGCAGCAGATAGACCAAGCCCGAGACAATCAGGCCGACAAACAGTGCGATATCTGCCTCACCGAGTTGCTGCGCGACAGGGCCGACATACCAGGCGGTCACCGCAAACGGCACCATTACGGCAAGTCCCACAACGTAAGAGACCATGCCACGCCAACCCCAGTTTCCGTACAGCCCGTTGGGGCGGAAGATCTCGGAGATGACGTAGTGGCCGCGGCGCACAAAGAAGTAGTCGACCAGGTTTACTGAGGTCCACGGCACGAGCACATACAGCAGCACTACCAAGAAACTGCCGAAGCTGTCAAGGAATGCCCCCGTACTCAAGACCGAACCCAAGAAAGCGACCGCCGCGATCACGGAGGTTGCGAAGACCCGCACCGCACGGGTGGGGCGAACGGGGCGAATCGAGTCGGCCACCGTAATCAGCTCCATCGCGGCAGCGTAAATATTGACGGTAATCACCGCAACAAGCCCGGGCAGCGCAGCGAGAAGAATCACGTTGCCAAATCCCGGAAGCAGTTGGTCCGCAAGATCCTTCACCGCAGAAATCGGATCCGCACCCACGAACACCGCCGCAACAAGGGCACCCAGTAGCATCAACCAAGACGCCCCGCAAAAATGCCACTGTAGGTGTAGAAGAGCGCCCGCCCAGGCTTCGTCTCGGGTGCGAGGTAACGGGAGTAGTCAGAAACATAGGGCGCCCACCCCAGCGCGTAGGCCGCTGCAGCTCCGAACTGCACCAGAAATGCCACCCAGGTGAACCCGCTGAAGCTGAACTGCTCGGCGGGCAAAGAAACCATGAACAGGGCCGCGACGGTAAGAACGCCGAAGGTCAGCAGGAACAGCCAAGTCAGCCACTTCTGGGTGCGGTGAATCCAGTGATACCCGAAGATTGCGAGCGTCAAGGCGAGCCCGCTGATGATCAGATACCACAGCGGATTCACGGCGACGCCGGTTACCTTGACCAGGATCTCCGCCCCGAGCATCTGGTTGAACATGTTGAATCCGACCAGGCTGAACACCACGATCAGACAGATAATCGCAACACCGCGGTACCCGAACTGCGCGCGAGACTGGATCATCTGCGGCAAGCCCAACTGCGGGCCCTGCGCCGAATGGAACGCCGTGAAGACCGTGCCGACAGCGACCCCCAAGAGGATCGCGACAGCGGACATCGCAAACGAACCGCCCAGCGCTGCGCCCAGCATGCCCGTCGCGAGAGTCGTGATGTTCGCGTTTGACATGAACCACAGGGAAAACAGACTCTTCGGGCTGCCGCTGCGTTCGTTGAGCGGCACCCACTCGATCGAGCGGGACTCGATGAGCGGCCCTGCTTCCTGAGCGGCGGCAACCGGCGTGGAGTTCGTCATTGGATCCCTTTCCTCACGTTCAGGCGGAGTAGCGCACCGCACATGAGCGCTCACCTCCACCCGACCATAAACCCCCGAAGTGCATCGCACCAGACCGCGGCAACCTCTGGGAGGCATTGATCTTGGCTATACCCCAGATGTGATTCTTACTCTCCCAGACTGACACGATCTGTGTGATGCTGAGGGGGCAACTTCTCCGTTCGGCGTCGTCTCGCGCCTCCGAGTGTTTCAGGCAGGTACCCCATTGTCTTTCTCAACCAACCAAGCCCGTATTCGCTGCACCCAACTCGCCCCCCGTATCGGCGACGGGCCAGGGAACCTCGCCCAGATTGAAACGGAGCTCGCCAGCGCGGCATCCGACGGGATCGATCTGTTAGTGCTGCCAGAACTCGCAACCAGCGGCTACAGCCTCACACCGAGCGAGGCCCGCGACGCTGCGCTGCCCGCCGATTCACCGGTGTTTGCTCGCTGGCAGGCGATCCTTGGGGAGCACACGAGCGCCGTCATCGGGTTTTGTGAGCACGGTGGCGAGGATCCGAGTGGGGTTCTCATCTACAACAGCGCAGTCATCCTGACGCCAGGATCCGCCCCCACGATCTACCGAAAACTGCACCTTTGGGACACCGAAAAATCTATCTTCACCCCCGGCTCTGATGTGCCCCCGGTCGTTGACACCCCCTTCGGCAAACTGGGAACGGTGATCTGCTACGACCTGGAGTTTCCCGAGATGCCCCGTTCCCTCGCCCTGCGCGGAGCAGATGTCATCGCGGTTCCGACGAACTGGCCGTACATCTCGCGCCCCGAAAACGAGCACGCACCCGAGGTCGTTCACGCGATGGCCGCGGCCCGCGCCTCCGGAGTCGCGATCGCGTGCTGCGACCGCAGCGGGGAAGAACGCGGCACGGTATGGACGGAGGGCACCACGGTGGTGGGCACCGACGGCTGGGTGACCGGGGAGATGGCTGCCTCTGGTCGGTACGATGCGGCGGTTGAGCTGGCCGGGGATCGCCGCCGTATCAGCCCTCGAAACGACGTGTTCGGGGATCGCCGTCCTGAGTTCTATGAACTATAGGACAAAGCTCTGAATCGCATAGATTCCTGCGACCTTGTGTAATACATCCATTCCATAAATGCTTGGGATACCGCCTGCGCTGCCGTAGGCAAGTCTCCAATGAAGGAAGTGTTACAACGATGAACATTACTCACAAGAAGTCGGCCCTAATTGCGGCCCTGGCAGCCACAGCTCTTCTCCTGAGTGCGTGCAGCGCGAGCAACGACTCCACGGACTCAACTGATGGTTCACGAACGGTCACAGTGGTGACATCAAATGATGCCCCCTTCTCGTTTGTTGACGAAAAGACCGGCGAGCTCACCGGAATCGATGGTGAGATGTTGAACGCGATGGCGGAAGAGCTCGACTGGAACATTGAGGTGGTTGTCACCGACTTCGCCACAATGCCGCAGTCGGTTCTCTCAAAGAAAGCCGACCTCATCGCTGACGGCCTCTATGTCACCGAGGATCGCCAGAAGACGCTCAGTTTTTCTGACACCTGGTACACCCAGGGTGAAGGAATGTTGGTGCCCGCAAACTCGACACTCACCTCGCGCGATGATGCCAAGGGCAAGTCAATCGGAGTGATGACCGGCACCACACACCTCGAGATCGCACAGAGCCTCACCGACGAGAAGAACATTAAGATGTACGACTCGCAAGCAAACCTGCTGCAGGCCGTCGCAAATGGCCAGGTAGATGCTGCATTCACTGACCAGGCCGTCGTTGCATGGAGCCTGGTGCAGAATCCCAACGACAAAGTGAAACTTGTGTCACCCTACGAGCCCTACTTTCCCGGCACCATCGCAGCCGCATTCCGGCAAGACAGCGACAGCGATGAACTGCGTGAAGCACTCAACGGGGCGCTTGCAGACCTCAAAGCAACGCCCAAATACCTAGAGATTCTCCAGAAGTACGGCCTCGGCTCAGATAACGCAGCCAAGTAGCTCCTGCGTGAGTGGCGGCGGGGTCTGTCCCCGCCGCCACTCATCTTGAAAGAGGAATCATGGACTTCATTGAGAGCGTGCTCGGCGTCCTGCCGAGCCTCATTCGCGCCATCCCCGTCGTCGCACAGCTTGCGCTCGGGGCGATGGTGCTCGCCCTGGTACTGGGCTTGCTCATCGCGCTGGCGCGCATTTCGCACAGCCGCATACTGCGCATCATCGCGACGGTGTACGTTGAGGTGCTGCGTGGCACCCCGCTGCTCGTGCAGCTGGTCTACATCTACTTTGTGCTGCCGGTCATCGGGATCCAGCTCGACCCAATTGCAGCGGGCATTATCGGTCTCGGCTTAAACTATGCCGCATACCTCTCCGAGGTGTATCGCACCTCGATCCTCGCCGTTGACAGCGGACAAACAGAAGCGGCGTTGTCACTCGGCTACACCCCCACGAAGGCTCTGTGGCGCATTGTCATTCCACAGTCCTTCACTGTCGCGCTCGGCCCGATCGGGAATTACTTCATCGCGATGGTGAAAGACACGGCGCTCACGTCGGTCATCGCGGTATCGGAGATTCTGAAGACCGCCAACACGCTCAACTCTCAGACATTCCAGACGGTGGAGATCTACACGGCCGCAGCGCTGCTCTATCTCGCACTGTCGTTGCCGCTGTCACGCCTCGTGATCGTGCTCGAAAAGAAGGCGAGAAGCCGTGCCTAATTCAGTCATCAATGTTCAGGACGTCCACAAGACCTACATTATTGGCGAAAAGCCGTCACTCTGGCAGCGGCTCTTTGGCCGGAAAGACACTCGCCGCTCACTCGAGGTACTCAAGGGCGTCAATCTTGAGGTTGCCCCGGGCGAAACGGTCGTACTGATTGGTTCAAGCGGATCGGGGAAGTCGACGCTCCTGCGCTGCATCAACAAGCTCGAAGTGATCGAGTCAGGTCGCATTCTGGTCAATGACCACCTGGTCGGATACCGCGAAATCGAAGGCAAACTTGTCGGCGAATCCGCACGCGCGACCGCCGCGAAGCGCACCGACATCGGGATGGTGTTTCAACACTTCAATCTCTTCATGAATAAAACCGCACTCGAGAACGTCATGGCCCTCTGCGGGACGTCAAGAAACTCTCGCGCGAGGCAGCGGAAGAACTGGCCGAGCCAGCGCTCAATATGGTGGGACTGCAGGATCGCATGCACAACTACCCGTCTCGCCTTTCCGGCGGACAGAAGCAGCGCGTTGCCATCGCCAGGGCACTTGCAATGCAGCCCAGTGTGATGCTCTTCGACGAGCCGACCTCCGCGCTAGATCCAGAGTTGGTCGGTGAAGTCCTGGCGGTCATCAAAAAAATCGCCGCGTCGGGAACCACCATGATGATCGTGACGCACGAAATGCAGTTCGCCCGTGAAATCGCAGACCGGATCGTGGTCATGGACGGTGGACAAATCGTTGAGCAGGGGCCGCCAGAAGATGTGTTCGGCGATCCCCAACACACCAAGACCCGCGCACTGCTGCGTCGATCCGGAATTCTCAAGACAGCCGCCACAGAGGTGATTTCTGTAGTGCCAGAGGATGACGAGAACGAGGTCTAATCGCGCGGAGGCTCCGGCGCGCGACGACGCAACAGCGCACTCACAATGTCGATGAGTTCCACGATGGCAGGTGACAACACACTGTTGCGGCGCCTGATCACGGCGATCGTGTCGTACATTGGCACTTCGAACGGCGCCACATGAATCTCAGACGGGAAATGGCTGCTCTGCGTCACCGCGCGCGACACCATCGTGTCGCCGATCCCGCGCGCGACCAGTTCGAGTGCCGCCTCGAGATACTCAACCTCGAACTGCGGTTCCAGGCGCAGCCCGCGCTCCTGCGCGCGTTCACTGAGTTGCCGACGTGTCGGGTCGTTCCAGCTGTAGCTCACGTCGTAGAGCACCACGGGACTTGAGACGATCTGCTCGATCCCGACAGGTTTCGCGACGCGCTCGGCATGGGCGCTCGCCCACAGCACTTCATCTTGCACGAGTGGAAACACCTCGAGCTCGTCGTCGGGCACCGGCAAGACCACGATTCCCGCTTCGAGCGTGCCGTTTCGCACCCCTTCCACGACTTCAAATGAGTTCTGCCCAAACAATCGCAACTGCACATTTGGGCGGACGCGGTGAAAACGCTCCACCATGTCAGGCAAGAAGTAAAAGTTCGCGTTGCGCAGCACACCGAGCGAGATTGAGCCGCGATGCACGCCGCGCAACTCCGTCAGCGCCTCATCCGCGCGTTCCGATGTCTCGACAATCTGGCGAGCCCAGGCGAGCAGTTCCGCCCCGGCCGCCGTCAGGCTAAGCCTGCGTCCGGTGCGAATGAACAGCGTCAGTTGGTGGTGTTCCTCGAGTTTTCGGATCAGGGCCGAGATGGTGGGCTGCGACACACCGAGTGCCTCAGCGGCAGCGGTGAACGATCCCCCGTCGACCGCGCACACGAAGGCGCGAAGCTGCCAAACACCCTTGGCGATGCCACGATTGGTCTCGCCCAAGGGATGATGGAACGGTATCGGGGAACATTAATCATTCCGGGCGCGAATGCCGTGATACCGCCAGAACTCATTAATCCGCTAGCGGTGGATGCCGACTGGAAGAGAGTCTTCGAAAACGGAAAGTGGTTCTCTGTTCACCCGACAACGGGTTTATTAGCCCCTGCTGGTTCCTGGGGTTACACCCCGTTGCCGAACGTTGCGACAAAGCCGAGTGGGTGGTGGAACAAACCGATACTGACCGCCGACCCGAAACTCGGAACACCTCCTGGGTGGGCGAGTTGGGGCGGACGCGGTCTTGGCGTCGCTGGTGCGGGCTTAACCTATTGGGGCACCTACTCGGACAGCTATAACACGAACCTCACCAGATACCCAGAATGGAGCGAGGAACAGCGTCAAGAACGTGCGGTCCAAGACGCGGCGATTGTCGGTAGCGCGTCTGTGGCAGCCGGACTCGGTGGCGCGTGGGTAGGCGCGAAGGGCGGGGCCATCGCCGGCGCCGCAATCGGCTCAATCTTCCCTGGAGCAGGTACTCTGATTGGTGGCGTCGTCGGGGGCATCATTGGTGGTATCGCTGGCGGCATCATCGCTGGCTGGGCAGGGTCTGAAGTGGCAGAACATACTCTAGACACAGTCCGAAACGAACGTGATGATGTCACGGTGCTAGCACCCGGGGCCACCTACCTTGACCTAGCCAGTCCGAATCAGGGTAGTGTGTAGCGTGGCCGTTATTCTCATATTCATCGGCATTTGTTGCTGCATCGGTGGAGTTTTGGCTTACACGGGCAGATGGAAGAAGTGGGCTTACCCGAGCGGCTTTACCTCCTGCGGAGGTTTTGCTCTAGTGTTTCTCGGGGTTCTACCGGTACTGCTCGGGGTTACGTTGCTTTTTCCAGCAGCTTGGGCAACAGGAAAAGACGTCACGCTACTCACCATTGCTTTCGCAGCGGTTGGGGCCGTCGGGTCCCTCGGCTTTCTCGGATTATGGCCGAATTTCATGCTCCCGAAGTGGTTCCGTGAGGGGCGCGAGTTACGTCGTCAGGCCGAGCGTACCGCCAGAGACTTGAGAAAGACCGCCCGGGGGCTGAGGAAGGCGAATCGGAAGAACAATGACTGATCATAGCGACACAAAGACCGAAGTCCTCATTGATGAGGCACAGACTGCTCGTCTCTTCGTTCGGTATCCAAACGTGCTCCGGGTCGAGGAAGTGGGGCACGGCGACGATGTTGAGCTGGTGCTCGTTGCGCGCGACGCCGATCTGCCCTTTCGCCCAAATATTGTATTCACCTCAACAAAGAACACCGCACCGCTCGTCGACGCCTCGATGGCCGCGATCCTGGCCGCGGGCGAGCAACATCTCGGTGCCCGATTGGTGAGTGTCGACGTGTTCTTCGGGTCTCTGGCTTTAGCCGATGACCCCCCGATCGGTCGCGTGCTCATCTTTGCTTATCCTGCAACGAGACATCTCGATGTCATGGTAAAGAAGTGGGTCATTGCTACCGGCGAGTACCACCTGCATGCTTCAGCGTCGTTTCTCCCGTCGCAGGCGCTTGCCGTCGAGGAGACTTTCGATTGGATTGTGACGAACCTGCGGTTTGCGGCAGACCCCGAGACGATTCAAACGGCGGCAACGGCTAACAGCGAGGAAGGCGTCCAGCTTGACGATGACGCGACCGCCCGAGCGGGCTTTCCCCTCGAAGATCTCACTGTGATCCCGGCACCCGAGCCGGCATCCGCGCGACAGATGCCTGTATCCGCTATCGAGATGCTGATCGATGCCTGGGGCGTACGGCTCGAACAACCCAAGGTGCTCCACGCAGTGGTCACTCACGGCAGGGTTCAGGGGTTCTACGCAGCCTACTCAACCAAGGATGGACTGGTGGTACTACGTACTAGCGGAGCTTCCACGCACGCACTCGACACGGCCAACGTAGAGGCCTATGAGCTCAGCCCAGAGCGTCTGCCCGCAGACTCAGTCGCCTGGATGGGAGTCGTCCCCGCGTTCCGTTTCAGTGATTCATGGAGTATCTCGGACGAAGAATACGCGGATCGGGTCGACGGGATCTCCAGGGGCGAGCCGTGGACCGAGTTCCGGATCGAGTTTGAGAATAGATGGTGGCGAGCGGTGTTCGTGCCTGGTCGAGGTCTCTTCGAAGCAATCTCGCAAGAAGGGGGCAAGATCGCACTGCATGCGCTTCCGGCGGCACGTTTTTTCGATCTGATCCTCCGCCGGGTGGATTCCGTGCTCGGCACCGGAGCGGAGTGACGGCAAGCTCCACCGGGTCAAGTAACACCGCGGGCTGATGATTCCCGGGTGGTGATGTGTGGCGCGGTAACAGCCGGATACACGCTCGGATCCGGCGCGCGACGACGCAACAGCGCACTCACAATGTCGATGAGTTCCACGATCGCCGGCGACAGGACGCTATTTCGGCGCCTGATCACGGCGATCGTGTCGTACATTGGCACTTCGAACGGCGCCACATGAATCTCAGACGGGAAATGGCTGCTCTGCGTCACCGCGCGCGACACCATCGTGTCGCCGATCCCGCGCGCGACCAGTTCGAGTGCCGCCTCGAGATACTCAACCTCGAACTGCGGTTCCAGGCGCAGCCCGCGCTCCTGCGCGCGTTCACTGAGTTGCCGACGTGTCGGGTCGTTCCAGCTGTAGCTCACGTCGTAGAGCACCACGGGACTTGAGACGATCTGCTCGATCCCGACAGGTTTCGCGACGCGCTCGGCATGGGCGCTCGCCCACAGCACTTCATCTTGCACGAGTGGAAACACCTCGAGCTCGTCGTCGGGCACCGGCAAGACCACGATTCCCGCTTCGAGCGTGCCGTTTCGCACCCCTTCCACGACTTCAAATGAGTTCTGCCCAAACAACCGCAACTGCACATTTGGGCGGACGCGGTGAAAACGCTCCACCATGTCAGGCAAGAAGTAAAAGTTCGCATTGCGCAGCACACCGAGCGAGATTGAGCCGCGATGCACGCCGCGCAACTCCGTCAGCGCCTCATCCGCGCGTTCCGATGTCTCGACAATCTGGCGAGCCCAGGCGAGCAGTTCCGCCCCGGCCGCCGTCAGGCTAAGCCTGCGTCCGGTGCGAATGAACAGCGTCAGTTGGTGGTGTTCCTCGAGTTTTCGGATCAGGGCCGAGATGGTGGGCTGCGACACACCGAGTGCCTCAGCGGCAGCGGTGAACGATCCCCCGTCGACCGCGCACACGAAGGCGCGAAGCTGCGTTATTGTCATAGCCCCAGACTATGCCATATAGAACCAACCACCCTATTGCCCTAGAGGTTATCTCTTCCTAGCATCAGAACATGAAACTCACTACGCCCATCCTCGAAAAGTACGCTGGCCACTTCACGCGCCTCAAGACCCCACTCGATGTGCCTGCCGCGCAGCGCGACCCAAAGGTCGTCGAAACTGTCTCCGCAATGCTTCTCGATATCGAGCAGCGCGGCCTTGACGCCGTCCGCGACTACGCACGCAAGCTCGACCGCTGGGAGGGCAACGACTTCGAAATCTCGGCGAGCACAATCGCCAGCAGCGGGGATCGTCTCGACCCGGCGTTGCGTGAAGCCATCGAGCTGGGCGCAGAGCGCACGCAGGCCTTCGCCCGCCGCCAGCGCGAGGGACACGTCGACTTCGACGTCGAACTCGCACCGGGCCTCCATACGGGCGTTCGCTACGTGCCCGTCGGTCGCGTAGGCGCTTACATGCCCGCTGGCCGGTTCCCGCTCACCGCGAGCGCGTTTATGACCGTCGGTGTGGCGAAGGCCGCCGGCGTGCCCCACGTCATCGCCTGCACGCCGCCGCAGCCGTCAGGTCTCGCAAACGACGCCGTACTCTACACCGCACACGTCTCAGGCGTTGACCGCGTCTTCCTGCTCGGCGGTGTCCAGGCACTCGCTGCAATGGCCTACGGCCTCATCGACGAACTTCCCGCAGACATGCTCGTTGGCGCGGGCAACGCCTTCGTCGCCGAGGCGAAGCGCCAGCTCTTCGGGCGCGCTGCGATCGACCTGCTCGCAGGCCCCTCGGAGGTCGCTGTCTTGTCGGACGAGACCGCCGATCCCGAAATCGTTGCCGCGGATCTGCTCGGCCAGGCCGAGCACGGGCCCAACTCCCCCGCGGCCCTTGTCACCACCGATGAGGCCCACGGCCGTGAGGTCATCGCCGCCGTCGAGCGCCAGCTGCTCACCCTGTCAACCTCCGACATCTGCGGGCCCGCCTGGCGCGACTTCGGCTCGGTGACCGTCGCCGACAGCCGCGAGGTCGCGGTGGCGCTCATGGACGACCTCGCCCCCGAACACCTCGAGGTCATCACCGCGGACGACGCCTGGTACCACGAGAATCTCAGCAACTACGGCTCGGTCTTCCTGGGCGAGTGGAGCACGGTCGCGTACTCAGATAAGGGCATGGCAGGCACCAACCACACGCTGCCCACCGCGGGCGGCGCGAAGCACAGTGCTGGTCTCTCGGTATCGCGCTACCTCAAGCCGCTGACCTACCAGCGTGTTGAGCGCGAGGCGACACCACTGCTCGCACCGGCAACGATCACCATCTCGGAGTCGGAGGGCATGTCCGCCCACGCCGCCACCGCACAGATGCGGCTCGATCGCTTCTCATCGAACTAAGGATCGCGACGTTGGGGTGGGGCCACAAGGCCTCGCCCCACACGCGGCTGCGCACGCCATGCAACCGCGTCGGAAAATCGGCTGAAATCACCCATTTCCAGCGCATACGAGTGGCGGATCGGGACCCTGCACCCGACACAGCGTCGGGTCACAAACCAACAAAAGCAGTACAGATGATGAAGATTGCAGTGAAGAACAGGGAAATTTACGTGCCTGAATGGCCATTCCGTAGGCTTTGCGTCGAATTTTCAATGGAATAATTGATCTTCGGTTATCGCACCTTGAGCAACGAGTGACTCGCGTCAAGCATCGTTCGCGAACAACCAGATTCACCTTCCGTCGAGGCCGCCCAGCGCCTTCACCGTCTGACCGAGAGAGCCGAAATGTCCCCGAACACTCAGCCCACAAACCCGAACACCGCTGCGGCCCCCGCGCCCGCCGAGGCGGCCCCCGCGCAGCCCACGCAGGCAGCGGAAGCATCGCAAGCACCGCAGATGCAGGCACCGCAGATGCAGGCACAGCCGATGACGATGCCTCAAGCGCCACAGGCGGGCCCGCCGGCTCCGCCCGCCTGGGCTAGCGGCAAGGGAACCAGCAAGTCAGTGATGGCGGCAAGCCTCACCGCTCTCATTGCCGGCGCAGTGTCCATCTTCCTTTTGCCGTACATCGCTGGTGCGATTGGCGTCATCTCGGGCGCTCAGGCCATCAATCAGTACCGGAAGGCAGTGAAGAGCGGCGATCAGGTTTCTGGCGGCGTGCTGGCTATGGCGATCATCGGTATCGTGCTCGGCGCGCTCGGCATCGTGCTGGCCATTCTCGTGCAGGCGCTGCGCTTTATGTAAGCTGCGGCACCAGCCAGGCACACAACACCCGCGCCCTGCTGGGTCTCCATCGAGATCCAGCAGGGCGCGAGTGTTTCAATGGCGAACGTCCCCCATCCTGACGAGCGGCCCCCATCCCAACACCGAAGCACCCGTGCTTTTGGGGGACGCTCGCGGGGAAGGGGGACGCTCGTCAGACGCCCGCTTGCGCGTCAGGCTTCGGGATCCGCGGCGCCGATGATGTCGAGCACGCGCACCAGGTCCTCTTCCGAGATGAGCCGAACGGTGTAGATTGGTGACGACACGTCTGAAGAGGTACCCGTTGCAAAATTCTGAAGCTGCCGTTCAACGACGACCTGACATTCCCAGCACGGATCGCTTCCAAGCTACCTTCTTGAGCGACACGGCACTGAGTTCAATCGTTGACCTGCTCGTCACTATGAAGCCGGGCGAACGCTTGCCGAGCGAGCGCGAACTGACACAAAAACTCAACGTCAGTCGCAACACGCTGAGGGATCGGATTGGCCGGCTCGAATCAATGGGGGCGCTCTCGCGCAAAGAGCGTCAGGGCACCTTTTATACAGGTGTACAGGCAGAACAAACGAGCGATGTGTTAATGCTCAGCCTAATGTTTCACCAAATGACACTCGAGTCACTCATCTCGGTGCGCCATGCGCTTGAACGACAGGCCGCCATTGAAGCATGCGCGAATGCAACAGGAGAAGGGCTCAAGGCCCTGGAAATCAGTGTCCAAGCGATGAATCAAACCGAGAACGGCGAAGAGCTACTCGATGCCGATGGTTCTTTTCACCGTGCACTTTTCGCGGCTTCGGCCTCGCCGTCCCTCCTTTTCTTTTCACAAATGCTGCATTCGACGCTGCAAGGAACACTACGACACCTCACTCTCGAAAAGGACTTTGAGACGATGCGTGACGTGCACACGCAGATCCTGGCCGCGGTAAAGGCTCGTGACACTCGTGCAGCGAGCGACGCTATCGATGCTCATTTTGCTTGGCTCCACGAGCTCCGCGCCAGCGAGCACGAGGCCGAGGATACGCGTCAAGAATAGAGTCGCGCGCCCTGGGTGTGCCCCTGGACTGGAGGGGCCGAACTTTGCACAAGACCGCCGTCAACTGGAATGCAGACGCCGTTAACGTAGCGTGATTCGTCAGAAGCGAGAAAGAGTGCGGCGTTCGCCACATCAAACGAGTTCCCCATCCGACCTGTGGGCGAGAGCGCATCGCGTGCGGCGATCATGTCGTCAACAGAGTCGTACAAGGAATTAATCTGCCTGTAGATCATTGGTGTGTTGATGTATCCTGGCGCAACTGTGTTCGCCCGAATACCTCTGGACGCATACTCAAGGGCGATATTCTGGGTGAACTGCGTCACAGCGCCCTTGGTTGCGGAATAGCTCGGATAGTTGTAGCCGATGTAACGCATACCGCCGACAGACCCGATGTTGATGATGCTCCCGGACCCTTGTGCGAGCATGTGCGGGAGCACATACTTGCAGGTGAGGAACATACTGGTGAGATTGACGTTAAGAGTCAAATCCCACTCCTCGAGCGTCTGTTCGATAGGCCCGCCCATGAGCGCGATTCCCACGTTGTTGTGCAGCACATCAATGCGACCAGATTCAGCGATGGTGCGCTCGACAACTGTGCGCACCGAGGTATCACTGGTCACATCACCAACCAGTCCAACGGCCATCGGTTCAATTCCGGCTAACTCACACTCTGCCTGAACTCTCTTGATTCCTTCGGTGACGGCTTCCTCTTGGTGATCTACGATCACCACCCGCGCACCTTCACGCGCATAGGTAATTGCCGCAGCAAGCCCATTATTGATTTCACCTCCGACGGACCCTCCCCCAAAAACGAGACAGGTCTTTCCATTCAAGCGATTCACTGGCTGATTCCTTCGCGGTTAAAAGGTGAGCGAGGGGAGGGGTGAAAATCCATCCCTCCCCTGCGTCTTAACAGAGTGTGCGTTTCACGGCACTGATAATGTCATCCTTTGACGGGATTACGGCTTCTTCAAGCACCTGCGAATAGGGGATCGGCACTCTTGCGCCACCAACGCGAACAGGCGCTGCATCAAGCTTGTCCCAGGCCGCTTCGACGGCCTGGGCAACAAACTCAGCACCCCAGCCGTAATCACGTACAGCTTCGTGCCCGACCACCAAGTGACGAGTCTTACCTACTGATGCGTAAACTGCGTCCATGTCAAACGGATATAAAGTACGCGGGTCAATAACCTCGATTTCGATTCCCTCAGCTGCAAGCTCTTCCGCAGCTTGCAGAGAGTAAGCGAGGATCTGCTGAGTGGCGACCACTGTGGCATGCGCCCCCTCGCGAGCGACACGTGCCTGCCCGAATGGGATCGGATCAGTACCAACCGGGCCACGATCGTAATACTGATTCTTGTGTTCGAGGAAAATCGTGGGATTGTCCGAGGCGGCCGCAGTTCGCAGCAGGCCATACGCATCGCCCGGTGTCCCAGGAACCACAACTTCGAGCCCGGGAATATGAGCAAACAGCGTTTCAAGTGATTGGGAGTGTTGGGCGGCTTTGCCGATGCCTGAGCCCCCATTCGTGCGAATGACGACGGGAGTATCGAACTGACCTCCGAACATGTACCGCGCTTTAGCTGCCTGGTTGATGATGCCGTCAAAGCCGAGAAACGCGAAGTCGGAGTACATGATCTCAAGGATCGGACGAGTCCCCCGAGCAGCAGCAGCAGCTACCGCGGAGAGCAACACCTCTTCGCTGATCGGCGTGTCCAACACGCGCTCACGACCATACTTCTTGAGCAGCCCCCGCGTGACACCGTAGGTTCCTCCGCCTGTGCCCCAGGTCGTAATGTCCTCGCCCAGGACAAAAGCTTCCGGGTGGTCTTCAAGGATCTGGTGCAGTGAAGCGTTGAGGGCACGCCATGTCACCATTTCTTTCATTTCTGCATTCATTCGCTCGACCCCTTCGCGTACACGTCAGCGAACGCCTCGCTGACACCGGGGAAAGGTGAGTTACGCGCAAACTGCTCTGCAGCCTCAACCTCCTCAAAGATTTGCTTGGTCATGGTCTCCCATTCCTCCTGAGTAACGACACCTGCATTGATGAGTTGCTCAAGCAAGTTCGCGATCGGATCATTCTTCTTTGCCGTCTCGACTTCATCGGCACTGCGATAGATCTCGGTGTCACCAGCCATATGACCCAAGTAACGGTAGGTGTCGAATACCAACAGTGTCGGCCCCTCTCCCGCACGAGCACGAGAAACTGCGGCGTCTGTGAGCGCAAACACCTCTGGAAGGTTCATCCCATCACCGTTGAAGGACGGCACGCCGTAGGCCTCGCCCCTCCGGCTGAGATCAGGCTGAGCGACCATATCCTCAACGGAAGCTGACTGCGCGTAGTGGTTATTCTCAAGCACAAAAAGTACGGGAAGTTTCCATATTGCTGCGAGATTGAAAGCTTCCGCCAGCACTCCCTGGTTTGAAGCCCCGTCGCCGAAGTAGGAGACCGCAACGGTACGGTCACCCTTCTGTTTTGATGCGAGCGCTGCGCCAGTTGCAATCCCGATCCCTGCCCCGACAATGCCATTGGTGCCCAGCACGCCGATCTCTTTGACGCCGATATGCATAGAGCCGCCCTTGCCGCCACAGTACCCGTCTGACCGCCCAAGGATCTCGGCCATGGTCCGCCCAAAATCAGCGCCCTTTGCGAGCGTGTGGGCGTGACCGCGGTGTGTACTCGCAATGGCATCGCCATCGGTCAAGGCGAGCGAGACGCCAACGGCGATAGCCTCCATCCCGAGCGAGGGGTGGGTTGAGCCACGGATGAGGCCCTCCTCTGAGAGCAACGGCATGCGACGCTCAAACTCACGGATTTTTGCCATGAGTTTGAGGCCAGTCAGTCCCTGTTCGTGCGCTTGATAACGAGTCATGCCTCTCCCTAATCGATGGTCGCGATAGTCTCGTCAAGCTCGACGAGGTCTCCCGCTGCCTTCTTGAAAGTGATGACTCCCGCCGTCGGGGCAAGGAGCTCGTTGACCAGCTTCGAGGTCTCGAGCGAAGCAATGACCTGCCCCTCCGCAACGGTAGACCCGTCTTCGACCGCCCATTCTGCAAGATCAGCTTCCAGGTCTTCTCCGAGAAGCTCTTTGGTGAGGTTGACATCCATGATTTACTCCCTGTAATCGTCGTAGATAGTGATGTGGGTGTTGAGGTAGTTAGTTGACGGTGTGAGCAACTGCATCAAGTCGTTGCACGGTGAGCTCGAAAGTTGCGGCAACGAGATTCTCGCCTGGCACGAGTTCACCAGCGTGGATCGTTCCGTGTCGATCGACCAGGGTGCAGCTGAGCCTGGCCCGCGTCTGTCCGTCAACAGTGTGCACGTCCCCGATGAGGGCAACGACTTCCGTTGCGGGGCCGTCAACGCGGATCTGTTCTCCGCTGCTGCGGTCAACGAAAACTGCGCCGACGAAGCTTCCGAGCCCTGCCCGCACTGAGGCGTGTTCGTACCCAGCCTCATGACAGACCTTCAGCAGAGCTTCGGTGATATCCACGTTGGGAAGCACGCGGGCAATGACCGTATCAGTTTCTTGCATCATGTCCGTTCCTCGCTTCTCCGGTGTGAACACCGGCATCTTTGTCTCGGGGTCTATAGTGCTCCGCCATAGCGCACCAAAAACTGCTGTGACTATCGCAACGGGAGGCGGATCCCCGGCTGCAGTCTCTAGCCAGACGTGCCCGCCTTCGAGGACGCCGTCCGGTGACTGCCAAAAGCAGTGACTGTGCATGTAAGGAGACCCATCTCGCACGCCAAGCGTTACCGAACCGTATATCAACGGGGCGCGGCTATGGGTTCTCGTTTCAGAGAAACTCAGCGCCTTCTCCGAGGTCGCAACATCAGGCACGCAGTAGCTGAGTGGCGCGTATCCACCACCCTGCAGTTCAGCAAATCCACTCTCCGCACCGAGCGAGGCGAGTACGTCATGAAGCTGTTCAACGATCGGCTTTCCAACGTGCAATGAACACGCGAGACGTTGCGTTCGCACGGGAACGGCGATGATCCTTGGTACTGTTTTGGGGCCGGGATGAACCAATGGTTGCATCGTGGTCTCCTTCCTGCTTGTGGCATAAGAAAGACGTACGGTTCAGCCTTAAGAGCCTTGTGTCTGGGCCCGACCGCTGCACCCTAGGGTGTTGCGCGCAGCGGGCATAAGGGGCCGTCTAGATTATTCAGCCGATGGCGGTACCTCCGCACACCTTGAGAGTTTCGCCCGTGATGTAGGTCGCATTCGGCGACGCCAGGAAGGCGACCGCGGCGGCGATGTCCCGGGGCAGACCAATTCGTTTGATTGGCTGCGCGTCTACTGGGTAGGGAACTCCCTGCGTCATGGGGGTCTCAACAGGGCCAGGTGCGACCGAGTTGCAGGTAATTCCAAGTGGGCCCACTTCCTTCGCTACCCACCGAGTAAACGCAATGACTCCGCCCTTTGATGCGGCGTACGCGGGGCCGGATCGCACAGAGGTGCCATCGCCTCCCGAATTCGCACCACCCATGATGCCTGAAATGGAACTCACATTTACAATCGCACCGGATCCGGCGTTCTTCATGTGGGGATATACAGCGCACTGTGTCAGGAGAAACGTTCCCTTGAGATTTGTCTCAATATCCCGATCCCAAACCTCATCGGTCATGTCCTCAAGACTGAGACGCCCGACCGTGCCAGCATTGTTCACCAAAATATCGAGCGATCCCCAGGCGGCGACCATCTCGTCGAGGCATGCGCTCACGGCATCGCGGTTTCTGATGTCAACAATTTCGCTGCGAGCGCGAACCGTGCCACCGGTCAGGTCCTGGATCGCTGAGACGGTCTTGCCTCCGTCGAGTACGTCGAGGATCAGCACGTCGGAACCCAGCGAGGCCAGTTCAATTGCCACCGCCTGGCCGATACCGCTAGCTGCGCCAGTGACAACGCTCACCTTACCTGTGAGATCTTTTACCATTGGAGTTCCCTTACTTCAAGGCGCGGCTATAAGCCGAGCAAATCTGGCAGCCAATTACTCAATGCTGGAATGAATGTCACGATCATCAATACGGCGATCCCCGACACAACGAATGGCATGATGCCTTTCACTGCTTCTGTGAACGGAATTTTCGCGATACCAGCGGCGACAAATAGGTCGATTCCAACCGGCGGTGTAATCAAACCGATTGCGAGATTCATGGTCATCATTACGCCGATGGTCGTGAGATCCATCCCGAGTTCCAATAGGACCGGAACAAACAGCGGAATGAAAAGATAGAAGGCCGAAATTGCGTCAAGGAACATGCCAGCGACAAGTAGTGCCAGAGTAATTAGGAGCACCAGCAGGACCATGCTGTCGGTAAGGTCGAGCATCCATGCAGCCACTACCTTTGCAATGTGATTTCTCGTGATGACGTACGCAAATAGTGTTGCCGCTGCAATGATCAACATGATTCTGCCCGACATAACGCCAGCAGAAGTGAAGATCGAGAAGACTTCCTTGATTTTCAGATCACGGGTGATGAATAGCCCGACGACCAGGGCGTAAACAGACGCGACGGCCGCTGACTCTGTAGGAGTAAATATTCCCCCGTAGATGCCCCCGAGAATGATGACAGGAACCAGCAGACCGGGTGCAGCACGAAGGAAGGCCTTGAAAACCACATCTCCCGATGCCCTCTCCGCCCGCATACCGAGGTCACCAGGACTACCCTGAGGCGTCGTCTCTGGGGGCCGCTGTCAGCACCGAGCCTTCGGGCTTGGCGCTCTTCGCTGCGCCATTCGCGGTTGCGAACTGAGCAAGGTTGTTGCTCTTGCCGAGCGCCTTATCTAGATGCTTCGCGGCGCTCGCTTTCGCGGTCGCAAGATCACGAGGCAGGAAGAGCGCAATAAAGTACAGCACGACGACAAGGATGAGGCCCGGTACCACACCCGCCATAAACAAGCGTCCAATCGTGACGCGGTCGACACCAGGTCCGGCATAATCAGCCGCTACCACCGCGAACACGATGTAAGCGATACTCGGCGGCAAAATAATACCCAACTCGCCCGAGGTAGCTACAAGCGCGGCCGAATGCCGTTTCGAGTAGCCGTGCTTTACGAGCGCCGGTATCAAGATCCCGCCAATCGCGGCCACAGTTGCGGGCCCCGATCCGGAAATCGAGGAGAACAGCAGTGCAGTTAGAATCGCGGTGAGTGCAATTCCGTTCTTTAGGTGACCGAAACAGGCGTCAGCAAACTCGATCAATCGACGCGAGATTCCCGTGAGCTCCATAATCACACCAGCGAGAATGAAGAATGGGATAGCGAGCAGCGTCTCCGAGGCAAGACCGGCGTACAGGATGCTCGATGCTGGAGCAAGCGCTTTGACTCCGCCGGTGAACGTGATGGTGGCAAATGCGGAAAGACCCATCGCGACAGAGACTGGCACACCAACGAAAAGACAGACTAAAAAGGTTCCGAAAAGCACGAGTTCGATCACTTTCGCCCACCTTCCTTCTGGCTACGGATTCCTTCAGCCTCAAGCGACCTAGCCTCGACCTCCGCAGCAAGCTCGATCACTTCGGTGTCTTCTCCCCTAAATGCCTCGCCACCGCGAAGCTCAATCACTGCAACCTGGACAGTACGAATTCCGCACAGCAGAGCTCCGATCGGTAGGCCCAGAGAGAATATCCCCTGCGGGATCTGGAGCGCTGGGGTCAGGCGACCTGAGTTCAATTGGTTCAGAGCCGTCCCAATACCGAGCCACAGCAGCATTCCGAAAAAGACCAGCATGCCCAGGCAGACGATCACGATTATGGTCTTGTGAAGGGCTCCGCGGGTCGAGTCGCGAAGCAGGCTAAAACTGGGGTGAGTACCAAGACGCGTGGCAGCGGCGGCACCCACCATAGTTAGCAGCACAGCGAGGTTAACGAGCAGCTCGCTAGTGAACGAAAAGGAGGCATGGAACACGTATCTTGCCACCACATTGGCAAAAGCCAAAAGGGTGATGAACAAAAAAGTGATGGCAATGATCGTGTTTTCAAACCTGCGAAGGATGAGATCAAACATATGATGCCTAATTCCAGAGCAGAAACATGGCGTGCAGCCCAATTCCACTCTAAGAGGAACTACTTGGGCTGGACCGCTTCGAGGACTTCAGCGGTCCACTTGGATTCGTAGCGGTCGTATACCGGTTGGAGTGCTTCACGGAACGCTACAAGCTGGGCCGGCGAGAGTTCAGTAACCTTCATCTGTTCTTTCATCTCTGCGAGCTGAGTTGCCTCAGCATCACGGCTGAGCTTGATCTGGAACTCGTTGGCTTCTGCTGCAGCCTCATCAACGATCGCTTTGTCCGCGTCACTCAGCGCGTTGTACTGGTCGAGGTTCATGCCGAGGATGAGCGGATCATAGACATAGTTCCAAACTGAAAGGTAGCCTTGCACCTCCATCAGGCCGTTTGAAGAGATCACGTCGAAAGGGTTTTCTTGCCCGTCAATCGTGCCGTTCTGCAGAGAAGTGAAGACCTCAGAGAAGTTCATGGTCACCGGATCCGCGCCCAGCTCTTGATAGATGTTCAGAAAGAGCTCTGATCCAGCGACACGAAGTTTCAGCCCAGCAATATCGGACGGGGTAGTGATTTCTTTCTTGCTATTTGTCACCTGGCGGAAACCGGACTCCCCGAAGCCAAGCATCTTGATATTCAGATCCTCGGTGAGCTTTTCGTAGGCCGCAGCACCGCCATCCGCAATAGCAGCGTCAGCTTCCTCGTAGTCGGCATACAAGAACGGAGCGGTGATCGCCGAGAACCTGGGGTCTATACCGGAGTAAATGATGGGGGAGTTGTACGAAAAGGTCTTATCTCCATTGGTGAGCATCTCAACACCGGCTGCTGGGTCTCCACCAGAGAGCTGCTCATTGGCGAAGATGTTGAGTGTCATCCGTCCGTCTGACTTTTCGTCGAGGAGCTCACCAAACTTCTCAGCTCCGGCCCACCAGGTAGAGGTCTCGGATACCGTGATCGTCATATCCCAGTTATAGGTTTCATCACCTGAACCCGTTGCTGCACCCCCGCTCGAGCATGCGGTGAGCACCAGGGCAGAAGCAGCGATGACCGCTGCGAACGTGATCTTTTTCAAACCGATCTCCTCCTTGAGATACAACATCCGAGTCGGTGGCTGCTCTGACTCGGGCCTTCCTCACATCGAAGGGATTTCCTCCGAGGCGAGTCTTAACTGTTATTCGTATAGCGCGTCTGATCATTATGCATGCTCTGGTAGAACCAGGCAAACTTCAAGAACGCTTTGACGCCATATTTCCCTTCGCTTTCGATCAGGGGACACGAGCAAACGGCCAATTTCTCGGGATTTTCACACACACATGTTCCGTTATAGAACCGTGACAATCCGGTTGTGGCTGGGTCCTGGTGAAACATGAACTAGCGAAGGATCGCGATCATCAGCGGAATCGTGAAGACAGCACAAAGACTGGTCACCACTGTCACCGCTGAGACAAGGCGCGCGTCACCGTCATGTTCAAAAGCAAGGATGCTAGCAGATGAGGACACTGGCATCGCGGCCATAACCACAGCCACGGCCACCCACATTGGGCCGAGATCCCCGCTAATCACCGCAGCAAGCCCCAGCGTCGCAAGCGGCAGAACCAGGAGTTTCACAGCTGAGGCAACACCCACCGCGACGATTGGGATTCCGCCAGACCGAATGGCATTGAGCGCCGATTTCACTGTCAGCCCCACTGCGAACATTGCCACCGGCACGGCGGCATTCCCGAACATTCCGATGGTCATACTGAACACCTCCGGCGCCTGAACCCCGAGGCGGCCAACAACTAGGCCCGCTGCAACACTCAGCACAATCGGGTTCAGCACCAAGGAACGTTTCAAGACCCGCCAGGTCGTGCGGCCCAGATCACGGTAGTTACCTTGAAATGACGAACTGCGGTTTTCAACTGAGCTCAACAGTGGGTATCCCACCATGAAAAGAAGATTATGAATCAACTGGCCAATTGAGGCAGCCAGTGCAGCCTCGGCGCCGAAGATGCTTACCGCAACCGGGATGCCAAGGTACCCGACATTTCCATAGGTGGAAGCGACGGCGAGCGGCCCAGGAAGTGGATTCCTCGCCAGGGACCGCGGCCTCACTCGCTTCTGCCTGGCAACAAGGTAGACGATCAGGAACACCCCCGATGAGGATCCGAGCGAGAGCCACACAAATGCGGCAGGAATACCACTGGACATCGGGGCATTCGCAACAGCCTAAAAATGTAGGCAGGCAGCGAAAAATAGTAAACAAAAACACTGAGCCCTGTGTAGGCGCCTTGAAAGCGCTTCACAAATCCAGCAACTATTCCCACACTGAACAAGATGAAGAGGGGCGCAATAGTCAAAAACACGTCACCCAATGCCTCGCCTCCTCCACCCGTTGAGCCCAATCACAACACACGCCGTTCACGGAATGCTACCCTGGTTGGACCAGAGTAGCTCGATCCCGCAACCCTTCCAACAGCTCACGCGCCAACATCAATGAGGACGTATCCGTGAACAATTCCACCCCTAGCCGCGGACCTACCGAAGACAAGAATCCAGCTAGCCACACTTACGGGACAACCGAAAAGGTGTCCCGTATTCGCGCCACAATCGCGAGGCGAATGTTGGAATCACTGCGGGTTTCAGCTCAACTCACCGCCACAGTTGAAGTAGATCTCTCGGGAATCTCGGAGATACGCAATGCCGAGAAGGCTGCATTTAAGGCGCGCGAAGGCGCGGGCCTTAGCTATCTCCCTTTCATCACCAAAGCAGCGACCGAAGCACTGCAGCAATTCCCAAAACTGAACGCAACGCTTGATCTGGAGGCAGGCCTAATCAACTATCCCGAGGCGGAGAACATAGGCATAGCGGTCGATACACCTCGCGGTTTACTCGTTCCAGTGATCCCAAATGCTGGCGTTCAGAGCATCACCGAGCTAGCTCTGAGCATTGGGGATGTCGCCGCACGTGCGCAGAGCGGCAAAATCACCGCTGCAGATCTCTCTGGTGGATCCTTCACGATCACTAACTACGGATCCGTTGGCACCCTCATGGATACGCCAATAGTCAATCAACCTCAAGTGGCAATTCTCGGCACCGGCGCACTCGTGAGGCGCCCCATCGTCGCAAACGATCCACAACTTGGCGAAACGATCGTCATTCGAGACATGATGTATCTTTCTCTGAGCTATGACCATCGACTCGTCGACGGCGCGGATGCGGCCAGATTCTTGACACACATGAAACAGCGCCTCGAGACCGCAGATTTCTCCCTGCGCAACTGACCCATCCGGTTTGGTGCACACTTGACAACAGCTCGTAGGCTTCAGACCTCTCGATCCCCTCACGGGGACCCGCGCCGGCTAACAGGCTTACAGTACAGACACGAAGGGCGCGGATCACCATCGTGATCCGCGCCCCTCGTGTCTTCGTGACGTAGCCGTCAACGCACCAAGAAGATCAGCGCGTGTACCCGTCAGCGACGTCGAGCGCGGCGTCGATGATGTCGAGGCCCTTCACCAGATCCTCTTCCGAGATGATCAGCGGCGGCGCGATCTGCAGGCGGTTGCCCGCAGCGAACGGCCACAGACCCGCGGCCTTGCACGCCGCCACGACCGCGTTGAACGGGGCCGCAGCCTCGCCCGCCGCGTTGAACGGCACGAGCGGTTCACGGGTCTCGCGATCCAGCACCAATTCAAGCGCCCAGAACAGGCCCTTGCCGCGGTACTCCCCCACCGAGGGGTGCTTCGCGGCCATCTCGCGCAGGCGCGGCTCAACGACCCGCGAGCCGAGATCCCGCACCCGCTCAATGATGCCCTCTTCTTCGAAAATGTCGAACGTCGCAACACCCGCGGCGCACGCGAGCGGGTGCCCCGAGTAGGTCAGTCCGCCGGGGAACACGCGGTCGGCAAACGCGTCGTGGATCTTCTCGGAGATCACCACGCCACCCAGTGGCACGTAGCCCGAGTTGACGCCCTTCGCAAAGGTCACGAGGTCGGGTGTCACGCCAAAGCCCTGATACGCGAACCACTCACCGGTGCGGCCAAAGCCGACCATGACCTCATCGCAGATCATGAGGATGCCGTACTTGTCGCACAGTGCACGGACGCCGGGCAGGTAGCCGGGCGGCGGCACGAGCACACCATTGGTGCCGGTAACGGTCTCAAGCACAATCGCGGCAATGGTGCTGGCACCCTCGAGCTGGATCTGCTGCTCGAGGTGCGCGAGCGCCCGCTCGGCTTCCTCTTCAGGCGTCGACGCCCAGAACGCACTGCGGTAAGCGTAGGGGCCAAAGAAGTGCACCACCTCGCCGTCGATGACGTCGTTCGCCCAGCGGCGGGGTTCGCCCGTCATGGTGATCGCGGTCGCGGTCGAGCCGTGGTACGAACGGTAGCGCGAGAGGATCTTACGCTTGCCGCTCGACTGGCGGGCGAGGCGCACGGCGTACTCGATCGCTTCGGCGCCGCCGTTGGTGAAGAACACCGAGCGGGCGCCCTCGAAGGAGTGCTCAACGATGCGCTTGGCGAGCTCGCCGCGCACGTCGTTGGCCATCGCGGGCTGGATCGTGGCCATGCGGCCGGCCTGATCCTGGATCGCCTTCACGAGCCCCGGATGCTGGTGTCCGAGGTTCAAGTTGACGAGCTGCGACGAGAAATCGAGGTACTCGGTACCGTCGTAATCCCAGAACCGTGCCCCTTCACCCTTCGCGATGGGTAGCGGGTTGATCTGGCCCTGCGCCGACCACGAGTGGAAGACGTACTGCCGGTCGTTTGCGCGGACCTCGCGCTGCGCGTCGGTGTCGCCGAACGCCTGTGCGGTGCCGTTGAGATCTGTGTAGTCAGACATATTTACCCTTACTTTCTATAGCTGGGAACAGATCCGCCGGTTGAGCGAGACCGCGAGTCGAAATCAAGGCTCACCCTGGGGTTTCGATTCGCTTCGCTCACTCAACCGGCGATCACTCTCGGTTCAAATAGTTAGCTGTTGCTCGGGAAGCCGAGGTCAACCTTCGACTGGTCGGGGTTCGGCCAGCGGGTCGTGATGACCTTGCTGCGGGTGTAGAAGTGAACCGATTCGGGGCCGTAGATGTGTGAATCGCCGAAGAGCGAATCCTTCCAGCCACCGAAGGAGAAGGATCCAACGGGCACGGGGATCGGCACGTTGATGCCAACCATGCCGGCCTCAACCTCGAATTCGAACTGGCGTGCGAGGCCGCCGTCGCGGGTGAAGATCGCGGTGCCGTTGCCGAACTGGTGGTTGTTGATGAGGGTCACGCCCTCCTCGTAAGTGTCGACGCGCACGATCGCGAGCACCGGCCCGAAGATCTCTTCGCGGTACACCTTGCTGTCGGTCTTGACGTGATCGATGAGCGAGACGCCCGTGAAGAACCCGTTGCCCTCGAACTGGGTCTTGCGGCCGTCAACAACAACGACGCCGCCCTCAGCTTCGGCACCCGCGACGTAGGACTCGACGCGATCGCGCGCCTCCTTGGTGATGAGCGGGCCCATCTCGGATGCGGGATCCGTGCCGTCGCCGATCTTCAGGTCCTTCATGCGATCAGCGATCTTGCCGACGAGTTCGTCGCCCACGCCACCAACAGCCACCACAACGGACACGGCCATGCAGCGCTCGCCTGCCGAGCCGTAGGCCGCTGACACCGCGGCGTCTGCGGCCATGTTGAGATCCGCATCGGGCATCACGATCATGTGGTTCTTCGCGCCGCCGAGCGCCTGCACGCGCTTGCCGTTGGCTGCCGCGCGCTCGTAGATGTACTTCGCGATCGGGGTGGAGCCGACGAAGCTGACGGCCTTTACGGTCGGGCTGTCGAGCAGCGTGTCAACGGCAACCTTGTCGCCGTTCACGACGTTGAGCACGCCGTCGGGAAGCCCCGCCTCGCGGAACAGATCAGCGATGAAAATGGAGGCCGAGGGATCGCGCTCCGACGGCTTCAAGACCACGGTGTTGCCGCAGGCAATCGCGCTCGCGATCATCCACAGCGGCACCATCACCGGGAAGTTGAACGGCGTGATCGCCGCAACGACACCGACGGGCTGCTTCACCGAGTGCACGTCAACGCCGGTCGAGACCTGCTCGTCGCGCTCGCCCTTCAGCAGGTGAAGGAGGCCCGATGCGAACTCAACGTTTTCAAGCCCACGCGCGATCTCGCCCGCAGCGTCAGAGAGCACCTTGCCGTGTTCGCTCGTCACGATCGCCGCGAGCTCGGGGGTGCGCTGCTTCAACAGTTGACGGAGGTTGAAGAACACATCCGCACGCTTGGTGAGGCTCGTCTTGCGCCACATCGGCAGGGCCTTGGCCGCGGCAGCGATGGCCTGCTCAACTGTTGCGGCCGAGGCGATACCCAGCTCGTGCTGCTGCTCACCGGTCGCGGGGTTGTACACCGGCTGATACCGCTCGCCAGCATCGATCTTCTCGCCGCCGATAACGTGGGGGATGCGCGCCATTCGCTCGCCTTCTTTCTTCACTTCGGTCATAATGTTCGGGATCGAAATACCCGCATGCACCAAGTCTGCCATTGGGTTCAGGATCACACCCCCACCAAACAGTCCCCAATCTGCCCGAGTGCCATACACTTTGTATGAGAACGTCACGTCAACACGTGGTTTCGACTCGCTAGCGCTCGCTCAACCGGCGTTGGGAAGGCACCCATGCACAACACCATGCTCACCGTCGCGGCAGTCCTCACACTTCCCGAGGTGGCGGCTGGCGATCCCGAACTGATCGCCGGGGCCGCCCACACCGCACGGCCTGTGCGCTGGGCGCACGTGGTCGCCGGGGCCGACGCGGCGGCGTTCCTCGACGGCGATGAGCTGCTACTCACCACCGGGGCCGGGTGGCCAAGTGACGACGATCGTCTCGCCGAGCTCGTCGATACACTCACGAGCGCGGGCCCCGCAGCCGTGATCTTGGAACTCGGCGCGCACTTCGCGGCAGCTCCAGAGCGGCTCATCACGGGCTGTGAGGCGCGTCAGATCCCCTCGTCACCCTCCGTAAGCCGGTACGGTTTGTGCAGATCACGCAGCAGATCCACCAGCACATTCTCGCCGCTCAGACCGAGGCATTGCAGGCCCGCACCGAGGTCCACGCGATGCTCACCGAGTTGGGGCTCAACCGCAGCCCCGTCGACTATGTGATTGAGCGGCTCGCGGCGACGCTTGGTGCACCGGTCGTGCTTGAAGACTCGGCTGGGCGGGTGGTCGCTTGGGCCCAGGGAACGCAGGGAACGCAGCGGGCAGCGGGCGCGCAGCCGAGCGATGCCGTCGAGGTGCTGCAGCACTGGGTAGCGAAACAGAGTCTCACGGAGGGCACTCACGAGGCTCCAGTACTTCCGCCCGGCTCAGCGAGAGTCCCGGTTGAGGCGCGGGGCACGAAGTGGGGGTATTTGACAGCGCTACCGGGCGAACCGCACCCTGCCGGACGCCAGACCGTGCTTGAGCTGGGGGCATTCGCGCTCGCCCTCGGTCGGCTCGCCGACAGCGACACCGACCAGTGGCTGGAACTCAGCTCGAAGCAACTGTTCGCCAGGCTGCTCGGCGGGCGTTTTCGCAGCGACACGGAGCTTGCGGTGCAGCTCGCGGCCGCAGGGCTGCCGGTCGAGGGGCGGAGCCTCGTGGGGGCAACGCTTCGCGGGTCCGGTGATTTTGGCGCACACGCGAGCCTGGAACGGGCGGTTCTCGAGACGGCGCTGCGGCGGGCCGTTGCGCCCGAGGGTTCCGCGATCCTGACCCCCGACACCGAGGAATCCGGTGGCACGGCAGCAGAAGCCGGCTCCCGGCAAGAGGGCACGCTCCTCGCGCTGCTTTCCTTCCCCCGGGCGACCCGCGCGCCGGGCACGATCCGACCGAGAAAGAGCGCGGCCCCGCACTTGCCCAGCGCCTCGCCCACGAACTCAGCATGCTGCTGCCCGACACGACCCCGGCGGCCTGGCGGGCGCGGCTCAGCCTGGGGGTGCCCGGGAAGCGGGTGGGCGAGCTGATTACGTCGCTTGAGCGGGTGCGGGCTGCGGGATCACTGCCGACGACCGCCACCATTGGCCGCGTGGCAGTGCAGCAGGCTGAACGGCAACCGCTCGCGTATCTGATGCGGGGTCTGGCGGCGACTCCGGCCGTGCAGGAGTTTGCGGCTGACGCGCTCGGGCCACTCCTTGCCCACGACGCGGGGGCCGGACCGGGGCACAGCGGCGACCTGCTGCGAGTGCTCGGTGCGTACCTCGCGCACCCGACGAACCGCTCCCTCGCGGCGCAGCAAGCCAGGCTGTCACGATCGGTGTTCTATCAGCGCATCGCGCTCATCGAGGATCTACTCGAGGTCGACCTGGCTGACGGCAACACGATCGCAACCCTCACTGTCGCGCTTCTGGCGCGGGATCCTGGCCGGTCCTGATCCCGCCGCAGGAATCGCTCAACGCGCCGCGCGCCGACCCCGCGCGCTATCGCCGGATCGTCAAAGGACCGCCCATTGACCGTGGGACCTGTTACTCACGCGGCGAAGCGGGTAACTATGGGGTCCAGCGGTGAATGGGCAGTCAATTCACGCCGCGCTTCAGATACCTCTCCAGCAATTTGGAGCGGGTAGCTTCCGACCAAGAGGCCATGTCCCTTGCTACGGGTCGGAAGCGGATGCCGCCTACCTCTCCGTCGCTGGGAGGACCGAACCGGGCGTCATCGAGACGCAGAACGGAGAGTCACGGGTAAACCTCGATTGCGATGCGGAGGGCCGCGCCGACACGCTACTCATTGCGATCAACACGTCCCACACCAACGAGCCCGGCCCATATGCCCGACCCGCTCAGCTCAATTCCGTCCGCTTTGGCCTCAGCCGCAACAGCACTTTCAAGACGAGCGGCACTCCGGCGTAGACCGCGACTGGCACAACGACCGCGGTCAGCATGAACGCTCGCAGAACGAGAGGAACCGTCTCCGGCAGACCGATCATCAGCCACTGCCCCAACGCGACGAGAGGGAAAATGACGATCCACGTCGCAAGTGCACGCAGCCATCTCGGGGGCAGGCCAGGCTTCATCAGTGCTCCAATCGTTACCAACTGTACAGTTGGTAACTGTATGCCACCATACCCGCTTTTAGCAACTAAATAGTTGGTAGAATTTGCTCGTGGCAAGAAACCCCGATCTGACGCGCCAGCGCCTCCTGGACACCGCGGCACAGGAGTTTTCCGCGCACGGGCTTGCGGGGTCACGGGTTGATCGTATCGCGGCAGCCGCCGGGGTCAACAAGGAGCGCATCTACCAGTACTTCGGCAATAAAACCGGGCTCTTTACCGCGGTCCTGGAGGCGCGTCTCGCTGAAGTTACCGGCGCGAATACGCCGATCGGAGTCGGCGAGCCCGCCATTCTCAACTACGCCTTCGCGCTCGCGCAGTCACACGCGCAGGATCAGACACTCGCTCGCCTGCTGCACTGGGAGGCACTCGAACTCCCCCAGCCCGTCGCCTTGGAAGCCCGCCGGCGCCAGTGCCTCACCAAAGTTGATGCGCTGATGGCGGCGGCCCCCTCGCTGGACCGAGAGGCCGCAACAAGTCTCCTCTACGAGATCCTCATTGTGGTCAATTCGACCGCCGTACTGACAAACCTGGCGGCATCGATCCTTCCGGGCGGAGGGGCACTGATTCCAGCCACGCAATGCTCACTGCGGTGGTGCGACGGCATCTGGCCGGGTAGACAATCAGCGCTACACGAACAGCGCTTCGTCGCGACGGAGCGTATCAACAGAGATGCGCACACACCTCACTCGGGTGCCGGGCCCCACAGCGCCGGGTACTCGTGACCAAGCTCGCGCACGAGACGGCGCAGCTCCGGCAGCGATAGGCCGATCACGCAGCTCGGGGATCCCTCGATCCGTTCGATGAATGCGCCCGCCAGGCCGTCGATCGCGAAACCACCTGCGAGCTCGAGTGGTTCGCCGGTTGCGACGTAAGATTCGAGCTCGGCATCGGTGAGATCCGCCGACAGCGTCACTTTCGCTGTATCAACTCCTCCGACAGCGCCACGTACCGCGCCGCCGGTGTGGTCAATGAGCCAGTGCCCGGAGTGCAGCACTCCTGTTTGCCCGCGGTGCTGCTGGGCGCGGCTCAGAGCAACCTCGGGCAGGTGGGGCTTGCCCAGGATCTCGCCGTCGAGCAGAAACATCGAATCGCCGCCAAGCACGAGCCCATCGATTTCACCCGTGCCCGCGACGCCATGCCTGCGCACCACATCTTCGGCTTTGAGTCGCCCCAGATACTCGGTCAGCTCCGGCGCTGAAAGCGCGCGTCCCAGCTCGGCCTCACGCGCCGCGACAGCCGCATCCTCATCAACCTCGGGTGCAAAACAGATCGGCTCGATCCCCGCACCGCGCAACACGGAAAGCCTGGCGGGTGAGGTCGAGGCAAGATACAGACGCATGCGCCGATTCTATGCGAACAGCAGACTGATCCTCGAAGCCACATTCACTCACTGCAGCGTTAGTTTGCTCCCGTGATCCTGATATCCGCTCCGCTCGTGTAGCTCGACTCAGGCCCAAGGAGGTATAGCACCGCACCGGCGATTTCTTCCGGGTGGGCGGCGCGACCCATCGGGATCCTGCTCGCACGCTCCTCGGGAGCATTGGGGCGGCCGGCATCCGCGTGGATCTCGGTGTGCGTCGTTCCCGGCGACACCGTGTTCACCCGCACCCCGGCGGCCGCGAACTCGCGCGCGGTGCCGAGGCTCAGCATGTTGATCGCCGCTTTGCTCATGGAGTAGGGAACGTAGGTATGTGGTGCTCCGCTGGTCGCAGCACCCGAGGAGACATTCACGATCGAGCCGCCGGATCCGCCAAGCTCCGTCGACATGTGCCTGATCGCGGCTCTCGTCAGCACAATGGGCGCGAGCACATTGAGTCGAAACACGAGCTCGGTCTCCTCGATGGGCGCATCAAGAAAACTGCCGATGCGCCCCGTGATTCCCGCGTTATTCACCAGCCCAGTGATGCGACCGAAACGATCGACGGCATCCGGTACAACTCTCTCCGCCGCACCGAGATCCCCCAAGTCCATCTGCAAAAGCTCGACCCGAGATCCCTCGTCCCGGCACTCAGAGGCCACCCGCTGTGCCTCATCTTCGCGATTGCGGTACACCAGATACAAATCGTGCCCTGCCAGAGCTAGCCTCCGGGCAGTTGCGGCGCCGATCCCGCGCGTGCCTCCGGTGACGATGGTGACTGGTCGCAGTTCTATGGTCATGGGACCATTCTGGCAGCTTGCTCACCCAAGCCCACCTTCGGCGAGTTGCTCGCGCAGCCGAAGGAGATACTCGGTGAACTGGTGCGGCTCGAGTGCAGACGGGAAATCCGCGGGAAGTTGCCCTCCGCGCACATTCGCGAGCAGAAAGGTCTGTCGCTCGTTATCGCTGCCTCCGCCGTGCCCTCCCTCATCAACGTGGCCGTGATCGGTGGTGACTGCAACAATCCAAATCTCATTGTGTGCAGCAACACGGGCATCGATGGCGTTCAGCAGGAGCGAAACCCGCGCATCAGTGAGTTCCACGGCCTCTGCGTACTCGCGCGTCTGAACCCCAAAATAGTGGCCAGCATCGTCCGTATGACAGAAGTAAACAAAACTCACGTCAGGCCCGCCATACTCGATTGCGACGCGAGCCCGCTGAGCAATCTCGGGGTCAATGACACGGTACCCGTAGAGTTCTCCGTTGAGGCTGACGATATGGTGCTGTCCAAGAGCGAGCTGCTCGGGTCGGTGCGCAATGATCGGTCCGAGGCCAGCGGGGTCGGCAATATTGGGCCACCCGGCAGCGACGTACGTCGTGGTTCTCGGATCCCGTTGCCACGCCTTCGTCAGGAAGTCCGGGCATTGCGCGAGACGATTGCCGCGCATGGCGTTGTCGCGGATCCCGTGCTCGGCATGGGTGGATCCGGTCAGGATCGAGGCCCAGCCTGGCCCGGAAATTGTCGGTACCTCGACCTGGGATTCGAGAAAACCGCCTGTCTCCACGAGAGCATTAAGGGTGGGTGCAAGACCTGTTCCGAAGGCCCGGTCGATCCGCAGCCCATCGATGCCGATCAGGATCAGCTTCACAACCGGTGTTGCTGCGCCGTCGAGGCCATCAGAATCCCCGCTCAACCGGGACCGAGTATTGGGAAGCTGGCTCATACCAACACCTCCGTCTCAGAAGAGATGCCAGCTATCGTCCCCGCCAATGACGCAGCAGGTGCCTCATTTTTCGCCGCCGCGAAGCCGGAGTGAGGACGTGTGGTTCGCTCGAGCCCGACACCAACGTACTCGCCGATGCGGAACTCTCCCGCGCGACCGGTGGGAATGTCCACCCGCAACGGCACGACCTGCTGAACCGTATCGAGGTATAGGCTCGTAAAGCCTCCGCGCAGTGTCACATCGACAATCTTTCCGCTCGCACCACCCGGGACGACCCGCAGATCCTCGGGCCGAATGAGGATCTTGCCCGCAGCGTCGATGGTCACCTCGCTTCGCGCAACCACGTTGCCAAACACGCGCACGCTCGTATCGGTGATGGTCTCAGGTGTGACGCGGTTCATCGTCCCGATGAAGTCCGCGACGAAGGAGGACTCCGGGCGCCGGTAGATCTCCTGCGGGGTGCCCAGTTGCACGATCCTCCCCGCGTGCATCACAGCGACGCGGTCAGACATCGCGAGCGCCTCTTCCTGATCGTGCGTCACCATGATGGTCGTGGTGCCGCGTTCTCGATGGATCCGCACGATCTCGTCGCGCAGCCTGTCTCTCACAATCGCGTCGAGCGCCGAGAGAGGTTCGTCCAGCAGCAGGACCGCCGGCGCGACCACGAGGGCTCGGGCGAGCGCGATCCGCTGCTGTTGACCACCCGAGAGCTGATGCGGATACTTCTGCGAGTGTTCGACAAGCCCCACAAGATCAAGGAGTTCCGCGACTCGTTCCTTTCGTTCCTGCCGAGGGATCCGCCGCACCTTGAGCCCAAACTCGACGTTCTGTTCCGCCGTCAAGTGCGGAAAGAGGGAGTACTGCTGGAAGACAATTCCGGCACCGCGTCGCCTGGCAGGAGTGTCAGTAACGTCAACGTCGTTGATGCTGACGCGACCGCTCGTGGGCTGTTCGAAGCCACCGATGATCTTCAGCGCCGTCGACTTGCCGCATCCTGAGGGGCCCAGCAGCGTGATCAGTTCGCCGGGACGCACATGAAGCTCAACCCCGCAAAGCACTTGTTTCTCACCAAAATTCTTGGACACTGCAGAAAGCGAGAGCCCACTCGGGGCATCATTCGAGCAAACCATGAGATTCCTTTCAAAGAACTAACGGGACAGTTCGTGAGCCGGCGGTTCTGTTGCGCGATGCAACGACCATCCCAGCCATAATCAGCCACGACCCAACAATGGTGATAAAGCTGAGCGCTGCGGCAAGTCGGACCTGCGATTGCCCGAGCTGGATCAGCAGCGTCGGAAAGGTGTTGTGCAGCAGAAGCGAGGCCATCACGAGTTCACCCGAGGCCATCATCACGACCAGGAGCGATCCGGATATCATCGAGGCTCGCAAGTTCGGCAAGACGACGGTGAAGAACGTTCGCATGGGACTTGCCCCTAAGCTCGCGCCTGCCACGAAGAGCGTCGGCAGTTCGAGGGAGCGCAGACCGCTATCGACTGTTCGGTAGAGAAACGGCAGGGTCATCAGCACATAAAACGGCACGAGGCTATAGAGACTGACGAAGAACCCCGGAAACAGCGGCCGCAGCACGAGATTGACACCGCCGACCAGCGCAATCGCCGGGATCACGTATGGCAGCAGCGACGCGGTCTCGGCCAACGGCAGCGATCGGGGCGAACGCAGGTGCATCCAGACGAGTGACGGCACGACCAGAAGATACCCCACCACCACCGTGAGGAGCGTGAGGAACACAGTGTTCATAATTGGCTCGATTGCGCGTTTGGTGAGCAGCAACTCCAGCACCGGTTCGAGGGTGAAGCCGGTCGTCGCGGAACTGAACCCGAAGACCCCGACCGCGATCAGCGGGAGGACTGCGCAGATCAGAAACCCCAGGAGCACGGAAACAGGCAGGACGCGTCGGATCATGCGGTCCACCTCGTTGCCCGCTTGAGCAGAACCCCACGCAGGCCCATGGCGAGAAGCATGACCAAAACCATCACGCTGATGAGCGCCGACGCAAGCCCCTGATTCAGCAGCACATTGCCTGATAAGAAGTACCCAATTGAGATGGGCAAGAGGTTTGCTGCTCCACCAGCCATCGCATACGCGGCCGCGTATCCACTAAACGCATTCGCGAACAGCAGCAAGAAACCTCCCGCCAGCGAGGGCGCCAGGATCGGCATGACGATCGAGAACAGCACGCGAACGCCCCCGGCACCGAGGCTCTGCCCGCTTTCCACCCATTCCTTACGGACCCCCTGAATCGCAGGGATCGCGAGAATCGCCATGAGAGGCATTTGAAAGTAGAGGTACGCGACTGCGATTCCCCAGAACGAGCCCACCGGCAGTACCTCGTTGAGCGAGAAACCAAACAGTTGTTGCAGCCACACCGTCAAGAGGCCCTGCGCACCGATGAGTGAGATGAAGGCGTACGCCAGTGGCGGCCCACCCATCTGGGAAGCGACGGCCGCGAGCGAGGTGACGGTTCTGTGGAGCCAGGCCGGGCGTTCCATTTGGGTGAGCGCCCAGCCCAGTATCAGGCCAAGGATGCCCCCAACACCGGCGGTGAAAAGCGACAGGTTCACGGAGTTTTGGACTGCGGCGAGGTACTGGGGTTTGCCAAGCTGGGCCACATTCTCGAACGTGAGCTGCCCGTCCGCTCCCACGAACGCTTTCACGAGCGTGACGACGAGCGGAACAGCGAGGAACAGTGCAATGAAGGCGAAGTAGGGCAGCGATCCGAGGAGGTTCCGCAGATCACGGCGTCGGCTCTGCCGAACTGCAGCCGGCGCGATCTTGCCTGTCCCGTTCGCCTGGCTCGGCTGGCTCGGCGGCGCCGTGTACACGGGGAGCACCGCTGTCGGCGTGTTCAATTCCGCGATAGCCATTCGGTGCCCTTAGAAACCCATCTTGCTTGCGACGCGGTCGCCCCACTCTTCGGTGATGAGTGTCGTCGCCGCCTCGTTATCGGCGGCGCTCGGGAAAACGATCTGTTCGACGATTTCCGCGTCCGGCAACTTGTCAAGCACGTTCGCCGGGATCGCGTCGCGCTCAACAAGCGACTGATAACGAGCCGGGATCGCGCCCGATTTTGCGTAGGACACTGCTCCCTCGTCGCTGAGCAGCCACTCAATCCACAGCGCGCCTGCGTTCGGCTGCGGGCTGTCGATCGTCAGAGGCTGCGCGTAGTAGGTTCCGTAGACACCATCAGATGGCGTCGTTACTTGGAGGTCGACCCCGGACGCCTTCATCTCTTCGACGATCCCGGGGAAGTTGAAGTTCCAATCGAGCACCACCGCTGCTTCACCAGTCGCAAGCATTTGCGCGCCAGTGTCACCCGAGACCAAGTAGCCATCTGCGGCGAGATCCTCGAAGAACTCGATCCCCTTTTCGATATCGCCGATGCTGCCGCCGTTTGCGAGCCCCGCTGCGAACACTGCCGCAAGCTGCGATGCACCCTTTCGCGGGTCACCCATGGCGATTTGCCCCTTGTACTGGGGATCCTTGAGGTCAGCCCAGGTCTTCGGAACATCAACCTTGTTCGCGTCAACGCCGATGCTCATCACGCCGTAGTAGGCCGCGACCCATTTGCCATCCGGGTCTTTCAGCGCTTTCGGCACCTCGTCGACGGTCGAGGGCACGTAGGTGGCGAGAAGGTTTTCGTCGATGGCCTGCTTCGTGAACGTCGCACCGATGTCGAGCACGTCGGGCTGTGTCGCCTGTCCCTGCAGCGTCCGCACGGCTTCGAGCTCCTCGGCGCTCGACCCTTCAGGGTTCGAGACCTCGACCTCAATACCGTACTTGTTCGTAAACCCCTCAAACGATTCCCCGTAGTTTGCCCAGCTCTCGGGGTAAGCGATGAGGTGCACTTTGCCCTCTTCTTTGGCAAGCTTCGTGATTTCTTCGAGGGAATTGCCAAGTTCACTCGCACTGCCCCCGCCTGCTCCCGCGGTGTCGGAGCACGCGGAGGTGCCGAGAAGTGCCACTGCAAGAACCACGGCACCTGCGGCACGTAGTGTCACACCAACTGTTCGCTTTGTTCCAGTCATTCGACGCAAGAGTATCTCCCTGAAAGTTGCTATTTGGTCCTACGTTTCAAGAGTCTCCACGGCCCGGCTTGCCCAAAGGTGTCCCGAAAGTGGATCAGCAGTGAACACACCATGCCAACTCAGCGAAGCCCACAGCGACACTGAGTGAAAGAATGCACAACCCATTGACTTTTGCAGGGTTCCCGCTCAGGGGCGGAATTCGGGTGTCACGGATGTGTACCAAAACGCTGGCTATTACACATCTGTGACACCTGAGCTATAGCGGCAGTGAGATAAGTCAGCCCAGCGCGACCCAGAACCACGGGCGACATCCACACATGATTCTCTTGAATCTTTGTGCAATATATCCAAGGCTTGCCCCCCTCCCTCGAATAGGCTGGAACTCATGTCGCGTATTCGTAAAGTGCTCGTCGCCAACCGCGGTGAGATCGCCGTCCGCATTATCCGTGCCGCCGCAGACAGCGGCATTGCCTCCGTCGCCGTGTACGCGGATCAGGATCGGGATGCCATGCACGCCCAGCTCGCTGACGAGGCCTATGCCCTCGGCGGTAGCACCAGCGCCGAAACCTACCTGGTGATCGACAAGATCCTGGCCGTGGCAAGGCGTTCCGGCGCTGATGCCGTGCACCCGGGCTACGGCTTTCTCGCCGAGAACGCGGACTTCGCTCGCGCCGTTGTTGCGGCAGGACTCACCTGGATCGGGCCGAGCGCCGAGGCGATCGAACGACTCGGAGACAAAGTGTCGGCGCGCCACGTCGCCGAGAAGGTCAATGCACCACTCGCACCGGGCACCAGCGATCCCGTTAAGGACGCATCCGAGGTCATCGCCTTTGCTGACGAGCACGGTCTGCCCGTCGCGATCAAGGCCGCGTTTGGCGGCGGCGGCCGCGGCCTCAAGGTCGCCTACGAGCGTGACGAGATCGCAGAACTCTTCGATTCGGCCACCCGTGAGGCGATCACCGCGTTCGGACGTGGCGAGTGCTTCGTCGAGAAATACCTAGAGAAGCCGCGCCACGTTGAGACCCAGTGCCTCGCTGACCAGCATGGAAACGTTGTCGTCATCTCAACTCGCGACTGTTCACTGCAGCGCCGCCACCAGAAGCTCGTGGAGGAGGCGCCCGCGCCGTTCCTCACCGATGAGCAGAACGCCGAACTGTACCGCGCTTCGAAGGCAATTCTCCGCGAGGTCGGTTACGTGGGTGCTGGTACCTGCGAGTTCCTCGTTGCGCTCGATGGCACCGTTTCATTCCTCGAGGTGAACACCCGCCTGCAGGTCGAGCACCCAGTGTCCGAAGAGATCACCGGCATCGATCTGGTGCGCGAACAGTTCCGCATCGCCGAGGGCGGGGCTATCGACTACGCGGATCCGGTCGCCCACGGGCACTCATTCGAGTTCAGGCTCAACGGTGAGGATCCCGGCAACGGCTTTCTGCCTGCCCCCGGCCCCGTCACCCTGTTCAAGGCGGCGTCAGGCCCCGGCGTGCGCGTCGATACGGGCGTCACCTCGGGCGACGTCGTTTCCGGTTCTTTCGATTCGCTGCTCGGCAAGCTCATTGTCACCGGTGCCACCCGCGAGCAAGCGCTCGAGCGCGCCCGCCGCGCCCTCGACGAGTTTGAAGTGATCGGGCTTCCCACCGTGCTCCCGTTCCACCGCAAGATCGTGCGCGATCCCGCGTTCACCGCCACCGACGGCCGCTTTGGCGTCTACACGCTCTGGATCGAGAACGAGTTCGAGAACAACATCGAGCCGTGGGTGGGTGAGGTTGAACAGCTCAGCGCCGATCCGAAGCGCCAGAATGTGGTGGTCGAGGTTGCCGGCCGTCGCGTCGAGGTCACCATGCCCGCAACGCTGCTGCCCCTCGTCGACCAGGAGGTCACCCGCGGCCCCGCCCCGAAGCGGGCCAAGGGATCCGGGACCGCCTCCGCAACGGGCGACTCAGTCTCTGCCCCCATGCAGGCAACCGTAGTGAAGGTCGCGGTTGAAGACGGCCAGGCCGTCGCAGAGGGCGACCTCGTCGTGGTGCTTGAGGCAATGAAGATGGAACAGTCGATCTACGCCCACCGCGACGGTGTGGTGAATGGCATCGACGCACCGGTCGGGCAGACGGTGCCCAACGGTCACCTGTTGCTGTCGATCGTTGACGCGGAGTAGCGTGCCCCGAGTTCCCGCAGCCGGGCTCCAATAAGACGAGCGTCCCCCAACCCGACGAGCGTCCCCCATTTCGACGGTTTCCACAACGTGGGTTTGGGGAACACTCGTCGGTTTGGGGGACATTCGTCATTTCGCGCCGTCCGAGCGAGCCGCTATAGAATCCAGTTCGCCCCGGCCGCAACCGGCCACGACCACGCGGTCGCAGCGCGCGCAAGGGCGGCGGGTCTGTGCACTTCGACCAAGCCCGCCTGCGCAAGGGCCGCGAGCGAGACCGTTCCCAGGTGCGCAGCGCCAAGCTCCCGCACATCGAGGGTGAAGTCAGGATCCACATCGCTCGGCGTTACCTCCGCGGCCCCTTCCGTATTGACGCGTACTCGCCACAGCCCGGCATTCTCTGGGATCAGCTCGTCACGCACACCGACCACCACGTCAAGTGGCGCCGCGTATCGTCGCTCGGCGAGGGCGCGCGGCACATCAATGAGTCGTAGCCAGTGCAGATCATGAGTGACGGGCTTCGCGGCGCGTGCGTCAACAAGCAACGACAGAATCGGGTCATCGATGGGGAGGAGCGAGGCATCCACTCGTGAGGTGAGATCCAAATCCAACAGAATCGACCACAGCAGGTGCGTAGCCGCCGGATCAAGCGCAACGATGTCGCGCAGGATCACAACACCCTCGGCGTTATCGCGATCCCACACGGGCTTTCGGCGGAAGCGTGCATAGCCGCGGGCCGCGCCGCTCGCATCGCGCACGATGAGCACGCGAAGCGCTTCGAGCCCGTGACGCCTGACGGGAGCGTCTTCGTCGCAAGACTCTCGAAGCTCTGGCGTCTCCCAGGTCACCCAGCCGGGCCGACCGATCCCCTCGGGCAGCCGTGCGACGTCCCGGTGCAGCCGCGCGATCTCGTCACCGTGCAGCGCCGGGTCCCAGATATGCATCTCCGGTGTCAGCGCTTCGCTCCCCGCAACAACTCGGAGCGCCGCCCCGCGTGGCACGGTGAGCGACATCTGCGGAGTTGCCGCACCGTAGCCGAAGCGGCCATAGATTCCCGCCTCAGCCGCGGCAAGGCCGGAGACCGCCTCACCGCGTTCCCGGCAATCATTGAAGTGGTGCATCATCATCGACCGCAGTAGGCCCCGGCGGCGATGCGCTGGGTGCACTGCAACCCAGGTGAGCCAGCCACAGGCGACCTCCGCGCCCGGCACGGGGAAGGCGCGGAGGGTGTGCGCCCCGTACATGCCAGAGAGTTCCGACGAGGCGCTTGAGTCACGAGCTTCAACACCCCAGAACCGCCCCCACGGGATCGCGTGTTGCAGTCGCAAGAGATCGTCAAACGGGATCTCCATGGGGAACGCCCACGCGTCGAGCCGCAGCGCGTCCTCCAGTCGGTTCTCGGGATCGAGCAGGGTCAGGCTGTAGTTCTCTGAGAAGCTCACCGTTTCAGTATCGCCGACCAAACGACCCTTGCGCCAGCGGAAGGATGGCGGAACGCCCGATACGGTCTTCGTCTCCGCACAAGACAATCTGCGGATTTGATGGGAATCCGGCGTAACGTTTGATCAAAATTAACAACAAGTGTAGCGTTGATTCTCGTTCTTTTATTCAATTATTAGACAAGGATGTCAAATGGCGTACACCGCCCGAGAGTCCACTCTCACACCGCCCCCCGCAACCACCAGCACTTCCGCGAAGGAACGTCGCAAGGTTGTCGCGGCGTCGATCATCGGCACCACGATCGAGTGGTACGACTTCTTCATCTACGCCTTCGCCGCGAACCTCGTGCTGGCAAAGCTGTTCTTCGTGCCAGCTGGTGAGGAAATGATGCAGATCCTGTCGCTCATCACGATTGGCCTGTCGTTCCTGTTCCGCCCACTCGGCGCGTTCCTTGCAGGACACTTCGGCGACAAGCTTGGCCGCCGACCCATGCTCGTCATCACGTTGCTCCTCATGGGCATCGCGACCGTCGGTATTGGATTACTTCCCACTTACGAGACGATCGGGATCACCGCCCCGTCCTGCTCATCTTGCTTCGCATTCTGCAGGGCGTCTCCGCGGGTGGCGAGTGGGGCGGCGCCGTGCTCATGACCGTCGAGCACGCTCCCAAGGGCAAGCGCGGCTTCTTCGGCATCTTCCCCCAGCTGGGGGTGCCGCTCGGCATGCTACTCGCCTCGGGAGTCCTCGCGCTCATGCGCGTGCTCGCGCCCGGCGAGGCGTTCGAAGAGTGGGGGTGGCGTGTCCCCTTCCTCATCTCCGTTGTGCTCATCATTGTCGGCTTCGTTATCCGTCGCACGGTAGACGAGTCTCCCGTGTTCAGTGAGATCAAGGAAAGCAAGCAGCTGGGATCCGCCCCCATCGTGCAGGTGTTTCGGCGCCACACACCACTCGTGGTCCTCTGCGCACTGCTCTTCGCTGGCAACAACGGCGTCGGCTACATGCTGACAGGAGGGTACGTACAGGGTCTCGCATCACGACCCAAGACGGAGGGAGGACTCGGTTACGATCCCGTGCAAGTTCAGCTCGCCGTCCTCACCGCGGCGCTCGTCTGGGGCATTTTTACCTTCCTCTCCGGGCCGCTCTCGGATCGCTTCGGCCGCAAGAAGCTGATGACCTTTGCGTGGCTGATCCAGGCCGTGGGTGTGGTGCCGCTCTTCCAGTTCGTCGAGCACGGCGGGGCCTTCCACGTGCTCCTCGGCACCAGCCTGCTCGCGATCGGCCTCGGCCTGACCTACGGCCCGGCAGCCGTATGGTTTGCGGAGAGCTTCCCAGCGTCACTGCGCTATTCGGGTATCTCGATCAGCTACGCGCTCGGTGGGGTGATCGGCGGGGCATTCGCACCGACTATCGCGCAGGTCCTGCTACAGACCTACAGTACGACCTGGGCAATCACCGTCTACCTGATGTTCATTACCCTCATTGGGCTTTTTGCGGCGACACTGCTGCGCGATCGCACCGACGTGCCCCTCAGCATCGAGTTCGAGAAAAGCGGGCAGTGGGCGAACTGGAAGTCCGAAAAGGATTTCGTCGGGAGCTAGTGTCCTGTGTCGCAAGTTACTTTGCAGATCCCGGTGCTCCGCTGGATGCGGCGCGAGGCGGAGGAGTGAGGCGATGCCGTTGCATCGTCGAATGACGACAACGACGCGATGCGCCGCCGGAGTGCCGGGAGATGTGAAGCGAATTTGCGACACAGGACACTAAGCCTCGGCGGGGGTGCGGGCATCACGCCAGTAGGTCTGCACCTTCGCCCCCTCGGCATTTCTATATGCCCCCGAGGTAGATACCCCTGTTTCTCGTAGCGGGCATCGTTGGCCGGGTTTGAAGATTCGAGATACGTGTCGATGCCGAAGGCGTCGTAGCGCTCGATCGACAATCGCAGCAGCGCCATTCCTTCACCCTTGCCCCGTGCTTCCGGCGCAACGGCAAGGAGGGAGAGGTACGCGTGCGGCTTGGTAGGTCTTGCTTCTTCGAAACGGTCGCCTACATCGAACAGCATCTGCGCGGCATCCGCCGGCAGTAATCGTCGCACCAATTCCGCGTAGTCCTCGTGCGATTCGGGGGCGACTTCGTCTTCGCCCTCCGGAAACCAGATCGCGACAGCCCTGATCGCACCGTCGTCTCCGACAGCGACCAGGGAATCGTCACACCTGAGACCCTGCGCCGCCATGAACGACCAGTACTCGGTCGCCTGCGAGAGGCGCTGCTTGGGATCCGGAAACGTCGGCCCCCACACCGGATCGTCGAAGAACGCCGCGGCGAGCAGCCCGGCAATCTCCGGAAGGTCGGTTTCGACGGGCTGGCGCACTCCGCGGGGCAATACGAAACTGGTCATTCTGTGATCATACCCCGGCTGTTCGAGGCAAACAGGTGAGTATGCTCGCGCAAAACGCGTACCTTCCGGCCAGGGGAATATCTCAGGATCGGGCAGGGTTGCACCGACTATGGCCGCAACCCCGCTCTCGATCCTGGATCTCGCAACCGTCGAAGCGGGTGGGAGCATCGCCGACGCCTTCCGCCACTCGGTCGAGATCGCACAGCTTGCGGAGCGGAGCGGCTACTCGCGCGTCTGGTACGCGGAACACCACAACATGCCCTCGATCGCCTCAAGCGCGACAGCGGTGCTGATCGCGCACATCGCAACCAAGACCTCGACCATCGGCTTGGGGGCAGGCGGCGTGATGCTGCCCAACCACTCCCCGCTCGTCATTGCCGAGCAGTTCGGGATGCTCGCCGAACTACATCCTGGCAGGATCGGGCTCGGGCTCGGCCGTGCTCCCGGCACCGATGGAGCAACGTTCCGGGCGCTGCGGCGCACGCACCAGGCGGCGGAAGCATTTCCGAACGACGTCATCGAACTGCAACGATATCTCTCTGACGAGCTCCCTCGCACCGCCGTCAACGCGTATCCGGGGCGCGGCACACGGGTTCCCCTGACGATCCTCGGCTCGAGCCTCTTCGGCGCGAGCCTCGCCGCGCAGCTCGGGCTCCCCTACTCTTTTGCCTCGCACTTCGCACCCCAAGCACTCAGCGCGGCCGTTGATTATTACCGCAGCAACTACGTGCCGAGCCAGGCACACCCAACTCCCTATGTGAGTGCCGGGATCAACGTGGTCGCGGCCGCCACCGATGCGGAGGCTGAAGCGCTGTTTAGGCGCACCGAACTCGACCGGATTCGCCGTTTCCTGTCACGCGGGCGGGAGCAGGATCTGACCGTTGAGGAGGCCTCCCAGCTGTTTGATACTCCCGCGGCCACGGAGATTCGGGGCATGCTGAAGCACACGGCGATCGGCGGGCCGGAGCGGGTGCGCTCGGAACTCGAAGCCTTCGCGAAGTTCGCAAATGTAGACGAACTCGTGACCGTGCACGCGGCTCCCACGCGAGCGGAGCAGCTTGAATCTGTGCGGATCGCGGCGCCCAGCGACGTGCCCCGCGCCTAGCTCTCAGCGCGCCGCAACGGAAGTCTGTTAACTCCAGAGGCCAGTAGCGAGCAGATAGGTACGAATGTCGCTGCGCTGTTGCGCACCAAGCTTCTTCATCAGTCGGTTGACGTGAGACTCAACTGTTCTGGTGCTGACAACGAGGGCTTCGGCGATCCGCGGGTTCGAAAGCCCCGAGGCGATAAGCTCCGCAACTTCGAGCTCCCGTGCCGTCAGTTCGACCTGGTTTGTCGGAGCGGCCTGAGTTTTGCCCGAGGCGATCGCCTGTAGCTCCCGCAGCGCAGGACTATCAGTGACGTCGGCTCCTAGCGCGTCCAGGGCTCGCTGGGCAAGCTGCGGGGCGTTAATGCCGTCGCGCTTAAACTGGATCCGGGCCACACTGCGAGCCACACTTTCGACATCACGAGAGACCAGATGATCCACAAACTCTGTCCAGTGCATAAAGACGGGACTGTCGATCTGCTTCAGACGGGAGTGGACATCCGTCCACATCTCGGGGTCCGGATCAAGTTGCAGACCATCGAGGTAGAGGTACGCAGCGGCAACCTTAGCTCCGCGCTCCCAGAGTGCGTTGCCCGCGTCAACCAGTGTGCGCACCGCTTTCTTGCGGTCTCCGTCGAGAACGAGTCGTCGTCCGGTCACGACAGCGCGCTGCATGGCAGGTAGATTTATTTCTGGGTACCCGAGTTCATCAAGCGCACCCAGGTGCTGCTTCATGAGAGTCCGTTGGCCGCGCTGGACCGCGAAGTAAGCGCTGAGGATCGAGGTTCCCACAAACGAAACGGGTGTCTCCGCGGAGGGCACGCCGAGGGAAGCTGCATCGACCAGCGCGTGCTCGGCATCCTCGAATCGGTGCGTGTAGAACGCCGACAGCGCCTTGAAGAAAGCGAACACACGAAGGCGTGGGGCGTCAAAGCTGCTTCTAGCGGCGGAAAAGTGCTGATCGATCAGTCGATCGGCTTCGAGCCAGTCCCCCATCGTAAGTTTGGTGAATATTGCGGCCCCGACAAGCCTGGGCTCAGCTGAAAGCCCCAGATCGCAATTGGCCAAGAGTCCGTCCGCCGCAGCAACCCGACCGCTCACGAGCAGCCACTGGATCCGAGCAATCAGTACTTCTACTGGAACATCAGAAACCGCTGTGACAGCCGGGAACGGCTCCTCTTTGGGGATCTCGCCGAATGCCGTCTGTATAAGAACGGCCTGCGCCGTGAGTCGCGGAGCCTCTGAGGGAATTCGCGCCGCGGCCTGCTCAATCGCACGAAGGCCATCATCGAGCTTGCCCTTCTGATAGATGAGGTGGAGCCCCCAGGCGATACTCCACTCCGCGCGTTCTTCGTCAGTACCGTCTAGTTCGGCGCCGTGCAGGATCAGCGACTGGAGTTCCTCTTCCGAGCGCGAGGCGTCTGCCTCGAGGGCTGTGAGAAACTTCGCTGCGGTCGCCGGATTTGGGGATTGACGCCAGCGCTCGCGAGCGCTGAGGGTGCGCAGGCGCGTACGTTCATGGGATAGGCGGACCATGATCACGTGATCCTCGGGCGCCGAATCCGAGATCTCTCCCCAAGATGCAGGCTCTTTCAGCGACCCGCCAATGCGTCTCAATACCTTGGCCCGCTGACCGGGGTGGACTCATGCCGGAAATACTCCGCGAGAAGCGGCGGCTGCAAAGCGAGGTGTCGTCGTTCAGACTGATCGAAGAGCGTGATGTATGACTTCTCTTCCAGCGCAAAGATCTGCCGCTCGGGCACCAAGCGAGAAGCCGTGTCAAGCTCCGCCGTGCCCAGGAGGGCGAGTGCCCGAAGCGCTCTGATATCTTTCCCGCTGAGCGGCTGCAGAATGATCCTTGCGAGGGCGCTGAGCGAGGTGCTCCAAAGCTCTCCCGTCGCCCGCAGGGTGCCGTGTTCGAGCAGAATATTTCCACCACGCTTACCCGCATCAACGATACTCAAAGCCGTGCCGATATTGCCCGCAGACTTCGCATAGACGCGGCTCAACGTTGAGGCCTCAATCTTCGCCTCAAGATGGTGCTCAAGCGTTGTTTCGAGCTCTGCGTAACTCATCGCCGGGAGCGCGAGCGAGTAGACAAAGGTGAATCCGTTTGCGGGACGGAACCCGCGAAAAGGTTCAGCGCAGTGCACCGAGCGTGTGAAGAGCACCGGAACACCAAGCTTCGAACTCACCGCACTCAACGCACCCCAAGAGGCCTCATCCACCCAATCGGCGTCGTCAATGAGCATGACCGTGCGACCGGGCTTGACCTGTTCTGACAGTCCACGCACCGCGGCCGCAACGGGCGCATGGCGGCTTTCCACAAGATCAGTAAGTCCTGTCATAGCGATCGCAGCGAAGGGCGAACGCTGATAAGCCTCGACGCCAGAAATCTCGATAACCTGCCACCCAAGCGTCATGAAATGCGCGCGGATACGCTGGAGCAAATGGGTTCGACCTGAACCATACGTTCCATGAATCTCGAGGCTGTGACCGCTCTGCAGCATATCAATCGCTGTCAAAAACACTTCACCACGTAGCATCGCGGACGATTCCCCCGTTCCCCTTTTGCCTTGCATGTACATTTTGCCTAAAGTTCGACGCTCCCCACATCGACGTAGGCCACGACATCAATATTACCTCTATGTGGCTTCATCGAAACGCCCAAGAGGCCTCCAAGCTCGCAAGAGACTGGCCAAACTTTCCCCTGTATTGTTTCCACCGCGCAACTTGCGTGCACGGCACGGAACCATACAACTCAAGTTTCTCTCCAATGTGAGAGATTCTCGACCCCTCTTCCAAAAACCAGTATGAACCGGGCTCCTCTTCAGCAAAATGTCCCGGCAATCTACGTAGACATCCCACGCAATCTCAGTACCCCTTTGTTCCCGGTCTACGCTGACTCAGCAGCCCTGAAGCTCAAGCCCGCGCAGCGGCCAGGTAGCGTTCGAGACTGTCATCGAGTTCTTCAATCCACGGCGTGTGATGAGGTGCGGCCATCGTACCGGTAATCACCGAGCGGTAGCAGCGATCTCGGTAGCCCATGATGTCGTCCTTCTTGTCGAGTTTCCAGGCCAAGAAGATGTTGACCACCTCGTCAAGATCAAACTCCGGGTAATCGGTCTGCTGGATAAGGTCTCGCACGTATTCAGCTTGGAAGCGGATCTCGTCACTCGACCCCTGGAGCCGTTCAAATCGCGCATGCCAGGATGCCATTGATGCGTCACGCTCGGCGGCATCGGGGAGATCCGCACGGCCCATGATCAGGTCACGCACGTACCAGGCCTGAGCATCGAACATGTTGAAGGTGAACCACTGGTCCTGCGCCCCCAGGTAGAAGAGTCCGGGATTCTGCTGCCACACGACCCCGCGGTAGAGACCCGCGGGGTATACGGTGTTCGGACCCGAGAGCGCGAGCTCGTGCGGCAAGAACGGGTACTTGTGCGCATAGCCTGTGCACAACACGATTGCATCAATGTGTCGCGAGGTCCCATCACCGAACGTGACGGTATTGCCTGCGATGCACTCAATGCCCTGACGCTCTTCAAAGCCAGCGGGCCAGTCGTATCCCATGGGCTCGCTGCGATAGCTCGCCGTCACCGATTTGGCGCCCATCTTGTATGCCTGGCTGCCGATGTCCTCCGCGGAATAGCTTGATCCGACAACGAGCACGTCGAGATCCTTGAGGGACTCGGCGCCAAGGAAGTCGTGCGCGTGCGAAACCATACCCGGGAACGTCTCGATGCCGGGCAGTTCAGGGGTGTTCGGGAAGGAGAAGTGACCGCTCGCCACAACTACATGGCCAAAGACCTCGACGGTTGTATCCCCGCTCGGGAGGTGCTCACTGATGACGGTGAATTGCTTGTCTTCGTCGTTGAACTCAATGAGACGCACAACCGTCTCAAAACGCACGTACTTGCGCACATCGGAGTGTTGTAGCCTGCCAGCGATGTAGTCCCAGAGAACCGGACGCGGTGGATACGAGGAGATCGGACGCCCGAAATGCTCGTCAAAGGTGTAGTCGGCGAACTCGAGCCCTTCCTTGGGCCCGTTCGACCACAGGTTACGGTACATGCTCGAGTGCACGGGCTCACCGTGTTCGTCAAGCCCGGTGCGCCAGGTGTAGTTCCACTGGCCACCCCAGTCTTGCTGCTTCTCAAAGCACACGAGCTCGGGGATCTCGGCCCCTGCCGAGCCGCCGACTCGAATGCCCGAAGTTGTGCCATGCCGCTCGGCCCGGCCCCAATGATTGCTACCCTCTTCTTGCACGTCATCACTCAGTTGCCTCTCTCCACGGCGTTGCGCGCGAATGTGCGCACTTCGACTCTCAGGACAGGCAGAACTACACAAGCAATTGAGTTCTCTGACCGTGCTTTGAGCGTTCGTGGCAGACGGGAAAACACCAAGTTTCAACCGGTCACTCGCTCGCAATTCCTCAACCGTATCAGGCGTGCGCAGACTGGTTCTGGGAGTTGGCGTCAGGGGCCCTAGCCACCGCAGCGCCCTGGGGCAGCCGATACCGTGCATTATGTGCCGCGCGATACGCCGGTGGCGGATTGAGGGTTATCCTCGAAAGATGTCCTCGGATACCCCCACCACGCTCGGCACCGAACATGGGAAGCCCGGCAAGCGCAGCCCTGAGTTCTGGGGGCGGGCCGCGCTGACCTGCTTCCTGGCGGTACTGTTCATCGGGGGCGTCCTGGCTCAGAGCGGCATTCACGAACTCGAACCCTGGGCGGGCCTGTCTGGCCCGATCGGCTACTTCGGCTACTTCGGCGGGATCGTGCTGGCGGTTGTGTCGCTCATCCGCCGCGAACCTCGCGGGCTTGCGATCGCCACACTCGTCTTGGCCGGCATACTCCTAGCCACGGTCGCTCTTATTTGGGCGGCTCTGTGGTGGATGATTACGAGCCAACCGCCGTGCGAGGGTGGTCCGTTCTGCTTCAACCCGGCGTAGGCGCTGCTGACCGGATGTGCCCGATAATCTTGCCTGGCGCGGGACTCATCGGCACGGTTCCCTCGCGCCTGATCCTTACGCTCCACGGAGCTACCCAACGCAAAAACCCCCGGCTGGGCGGGGGTTCTTGGTGACTCTCTGTAGCTGAGGCGGGGCTCGATCCCGCGACCTCACGATTATGAGTCGTGCGCTCTAACCAGCTGAGCTACTCAGCCAAACTGGCCCGCACAAGTGCGAGCCAGAGAGTCAGAGCCCCGACCGGGACTTGAACCCGGGACCCCTTCCTTACCATGGAAGTGCTCTACCGCTGAGCTATCAGGGCGTAGCCATCCTGCGATGACAACCGTTCGAGAATAGCACCTTTCGCTTCTCATTGCGAAATCTGGTTGGCTAGTAGTGAGGGCGCACCGATTGCGCGCCGCCCCCTCCACGCCGAAGAAAAAAGGAGTACCCGTGAGCCCCCGAATTGTGGCAATCGTTGGAGTAATTCTGGCGCTGTGGATGACGGCAAGCCACTGGTTGTTCGGAATCGGCGGCCCGCTCACCTGGTGGTACGTCCCCACCATCGGCGTGACCTTTGCCGCGGTGCACATCTGGCTGGCCCGCAGGATCGGGATCACCCACAAAAGGGAGCGTCGCACCGGCCGAAGCACCATCGTCACCCTGAGTCTCTCGTGGGCAAGCGCCATCGGCTTCGGCTTGACCGTGCCCAACAGCGTGAACGGCGACCTCGTGTCGATCCTGAGCCTCGCCTCAGGCACCAGCTTCTCTGCCGAGATGTCCATCGCGCTGTGCAACCCGCTCGGCATCGTCGCCTTCACACTCGCCGGGGCGTCTCTCGTATTTGCGTATGCCGATGCTCGCGATCCCAAGCCCGAAGAAGATGAAGACTTTGACGAGACCCCTCTGGTGCCTCACCCGCTCGCTTAGTTTCAGCCGCTCGCCCGTATCGTTCGCTCCCAACAGCTCGGACCGAACCCACATCCTTCACCGGGGACTGCGCCTTCGTCGCAATGCGAGAGCACAAGACGCAGCGACTTCCACGGAACAAGAGCTTCGGCGCAATTCTCTTGCCGATAGGTAGTGGAACACTGAAGTGACCGCTGAACCGTTCAGCAAGCGCGGGAAGTTTGTCGACAACTTCGATCGCGTGTATTTGTTCTACAGAATTTGGCGTCCTGTCCCGGTTCTCAGATAAGAGCTGAAGTATCGATGTGTACCCCCGAAACGGAAGCCTCGCGGCAAGGAACACATCGGGACGCACGACCGTAATTCCGTACTGCTCCAAATCATTTCGCCCAAAGTCTTTGATATTCTCACTCACGATGATTCCGACATTCGCCTCGGCAGCGGTCAGCAAGTGGGGAGCGTCCTTCCCTTCCGTATCCGAGATGTGTCCGGCAGTGACGGTGGCTAGCGGATCCGGCCACCCATGCTTTATTCTGAGCTGACTGATCGGCGCGGCTGTTGAGTGCTGATGTCGTTCAGCTTCCTCCTCAGATAGTTCGCTCCAGACAACTGTGTAGTCAGCGAATTGCTACCCAATAACCAAGAGCCCTCGGACTATGGACGGGACAAGTACGTTGGCGTCGAGATAGACGCGACTCATTAGAAATCTTCAGCGAACGAAGCCGCCAACTCGCGAACGTAAAGCGCTCGAAATCTCTCGACCTCGGACTTTGGTATGCGGTACCGATTCCCTCGACGCGACGCAGCAATCGCACCCTCGCCGATTCGCCGCATTACGGTGGATCGCGATATTTGCAGGTGTTCCGCAAACTCTTGCGGGGTGAGCGTCGGCGTTTCAGAACTCAATACGACCCTGCCGCCCCGATCAAGCGACTGCCGAATAAATTCGACAACCCTTGACTCCCAGCCAGAAGTGAGCTCAGAAACCTCGAGCGAAAGCGTGTCACTCATCATACCTCCACAGCTGAGCAGTTTGGTTAGCTATATGCCCATTGTAGACACGTCAGCTCCGATGCACTAGAGAGAGCCGAACGCATCCCGCAGACCTGCGAAGATATTGAGGTGACATCTCAGCCTCGCACCCCAGCACCAGAGTCCCTACCCATCGCACACCAGATCGCCACAGAACTCGGCGTCCGTGACGAACAGGTGCAGGCCACGATCGCACTGCTTGATGCGGGATCGACCGTGCCGTTCATCGCCCGCTACCGCAAAGAGGTCACCGGCGGCCTCGATGACACGCAACTGCGCACGCTCGAAGAACGGCTGCGGTACCTGCGCGAACTGGCCGAGCGCCGTGGGGCGATTCTCGACGCGATTCGGGATCAGGGCAAGCTCACTCAGGAACTCACCGAGCAAATCAACCTCGCAGATACCAAGGCGAGGCTTGAAGACATCTATCTGCCCTACAAAACGAAGCGTCGCACGCGCGCCCAGATCGCGCGGGAAGCGGGGCTTGAACCGCTCGCCGACGCGCTGCTTGGGGATCCCAGCCTCGACCCCGTCGCCACGGCGCAGTCATACGTTGATTCGGAAAAGGACGTGCCCGACGCGAGCAGTGCGCTCGACGGCGCCCGCAATATCCTGACCGAGCGCTTCGGCGAAGATGCTAACCTCATTGGGCGACTCCGCGAGCGACTGTGGCGGGAGGGCCGCATGGTGTCGAGCGTGAAGAAAGGCGCCGAGGAGAAGGGTGCCAAATTCGCCGACTACTTCGACTTTTCGGAGCCGCTGACTAAGCTCCCCTCCCACCGCATCCTGGCGCTCTTTCGCGGCGAAAAAGAAGGCGTGCTGACGCTCGGCATCGATCCCGAACCCGACACCAGCCCAGATTCCCCCGCTGATCGCGCCGTGACCGCCTACGAGTTGGCGATTGCCACGCACTTTGGAATCAGCGAACAGGGCCGGGCCGCCGATGCGTGGCTTCTCGAAGCGGTGCGGGTCAGCTGGCGCGGACGCATTCTCCTGCGCCTCGAGCTCGATGTGCGCGGCCGGCTGCGCGAGCAGGCCGAAGAAGCGGCAATCGCCGTGTTTGCCTCGAATCTGCGAGACCTGCTGCTCGCATCCCCCGCGGGCGAGCGCACCACCCTCGGGCTCGATCCGGGCCTGCGCACCGGCACCAAAGTCGCCGTGGTGGATGCAACAGGAAAGGTGCTCGCACACGACACGATCTACCCGCACGCCCCACACAACAAGTGGCAGGAGGCGCTCACCCGGCTTGATGCGCTCGTCGCGGCACACGGGGTGGATCTGGTCGCGATCGGCAACGGCACGGCCTCTCGCGAGACGGATGCGTTGGCCGCCGAGCTCGTCGCGCTGCGCCCGGAACGCAAGCTGACAAAGGTGATGGTGTCCGAGGCCGGGGCGTCGGTGTATTCGGCGTCCGCGTTCGCCTCGCAGGAGCTTCCGGAGCTTGACGTGTCGATCCGCGGCGCCGTGTCGATTGCGCGCCGGCTGCAGGATCCGCTCGCCGAGCTCGTAAAGATCGACCCGAAGTCGATTGGGGTGGGTCAGTACCAGCACGATCTCCCCGACGTGTCGCTGTCTCGTGCGCTGGATGCGGTGGTCGAAGACTGCGTCAACGGTGTCGGCGTGGATCTGAACACCGCTTCGGTGCCGCTCCTCACACGGGTGTCGGGCATTGGATCGGGTCTCGCAGAAAGCATTGTGAGCCACCGCGAGGCGAATGGACCGTTCGCTTCCCGTGCCGCACTCAAGAAGGTCCCCAGGCTCGGGCCGAAAGCGTTTGAGTTGTGCGCCGGGTTCCTCCGCGTGCGCGGTGGCAAGAACCCCCTCGACGTCTCCGGCGTTCACCCCGAAAGCTACCCGCTTGTCGACCAGATCGCGCGGGCAAGCGGCACACCCGTTACCGAGTTGCTCGGCAACACGCAGACTCTCTCGCGGGTGCGGGCAGCTGATTTCGTGAGCGATTCCTTTGGGCTGCCAACGGTCACCGATGTGCTTGCTGAGCTGGAGAAACCCGGCCGGGATCCGCGTCCGTTATTCACCACCGCGACCTTCGCTGCGGGAGTCAACACCGTCTCCGACCTGCGCCCCGGAATGATCCTGGAGGGGGTGGTCACAAACGTCGCAGCCTTTGGTGCCTTTGTCGACGTCGGTGTGCACCAGGACGGGCTCGTGCATATCTCGGCACTCAGCGACAAGTTTGTGACGAATCCGCGTGACGTCGTCAAGCCGGGAGACGTGGTGCGCGCGAAAGTGATGGACGTCGACGTGGCACGCAAGCGGATCTCACTGAGCCTGCGGCTTGACGATGAGGTGGGCGGCGAAAAGAAGGGTGCTCGCACCCCTAAGCCGTCGACTCGCGAAGACCGGCGGGCGCCAGCGGGCTCAGCCCGCAAGGCGAAAGCGGCCACCCCGCCCGCGAATACCGCGATGGCGGAGGCGCTTCGCGCCGCCGGGATCCGAGTGGAGTGAGGGTAGGAAACCCGTTACTCAGGTTCGCACCAGCCGCGAGCCTACCGCCGCTGACCCTTTGGCCGCGGGTCGGTCTCGCTGTTCGTGGACGCGACGAACACACGGGCAGGATGATCGGGAAGATCTTCCGGTACGTGCGGAAGCGAAGGGGGCCGATAGTTGGGTTGATGCTCGTCCCACATCGCCAGCCAGTCGTGAACAATAGCTTGGGTAGCTTCAGGTGTCGGCGTTGTTCTTACGCGCTCTTTGAGTGTTCTGACCGAGACCAGGTCCTTTTCGATCAGAGCAGCAACGAACGCCCGATCCTTGTCCCGGTTCGCGATCAGCTTTGCGCTGCACAGATCGTGCGCGTCAAGGCACCATCCGGTGAAGTACCCTGTGTTTTCGCTAGAAACCGGGACAAGGCGCTGTAGCTAATTCTCTGGAAGTGTCGCGGTGTGTCGGCCGACTCCCTGTGCATAGTAGCCGTGGAGCTGATGGAACGGCGAGAACTCACCGATACCGCCGTCAAGAAAGGTGGATTGTGATTCGTTTGCGTCATCAAAGATGGGGACAACGTCTGCTTCAACGGACATGGTGGATTCATCAGGCAGTTCGTATTCGTTGTACGTTCCCAGGATCGACTGAGAGCCGATGATAATGATTTGGTCTTGACCGAGGTGTTGGCAGGACGCCCGAATAATGTGTTCGAGATCAGCTAGCCGCACTGCGAACCTTCTCGAGGATCCGCAACCGTTCATCGTTAGGGAGAACACCCGCGAGAGGGGACACTTGACGGAGATCATCCCCACGCTCGCCCCCCATCATGGCGACGCGAACCACAGCCTCCACACCCTCCGCGGCAGCTGTCTCCCACTGGTCGAGCCATCCATGAGCAAGCGTCGAACGCACCAGTCCACGCTGGAGCGCAAGATTTTCTCGGATGATGGATTGAGCTCGGGGCCAGTCCGAACGCAGGTAGGGCAGCGTTGCGCTGTGCAGATGCAAGCTCAACTCTGCCGCTCGAGTCAAGGCCTGTGGGCTCATGACTCCCAGTGTAGCCGCCCAATTGGCGCAAACCCAGTGCGATCAAGGTCAAGTCCCACGGAGTGGCATAAAGCCCGGGCCCGGAAATCAGCCTCCCAAAACCAAGAAACCCCCGGTCTCAGATTCAGCATCTGACCGGGGTTTCTTCACGCGGAGGGTAAGAGATTCGAACTCTTGAGACGTTTCCGCCCACTTGTTTTCAAGACAAGCTCCTTCGGCCGCTCGGACAACCCTCCGCGAAAGAGCATATCAAAGCATCCGACCGCGCTACACCAGCGAGAGTTCAGGAAAGCGTTGCCGCAGGGCCACAAGCAGGCCGTCTTCTTCGACCGATCCAGTGACACGCGCGGCCGCGGCCTGCACCTCAGGCACCGCCTGGCCCATCGCGACGGAATCGCCGTGACGCGCGGCCCAGCGCAACATATCGATATCGTTCCGCCCGTCACCCGCAGCAAACACGCGGGAGCGGTCAATATCCAGCTTCGACGCGACGACCTCGAGCGCGCTCGCCTTGGTGACACCATCCGGCGCGATATCGAGCCAGGAGGTCTGACCAATAGCGTAGGAAACATGGGTCAGGCCGAGCGACTCAACAACGCTCAAAAAGTCCTCAAGGTGGTGATCCGGCGAGACCACAACAACCCGCGATGCCTGCACACCAAGCAGTTCCTCAAACGGCACCTTCTTCTGCTGCGAAGGCAGCGTACCGGTCGGGATCTCCTCCGTGTACAGAAATCCGCCGTCAGCCAGTTCAACGGCGAAGCGCGCACTCACCAGCTGGGTCCGGATCCTGAGCAGCGCGTCGCTCGGGTCGAAAGCCTCCACGTATTCACGCCGGTAGGCACGAGGCGCGAGCGCATCTCGCTTCAGCGTGACCGCTCCATTGCACGCGATGACCCACTCCGGCCGGATCCCGAGTCGCTCCACAACGGGAAGCGTTGCGTCGACCGACCGCCCCGTCGAGATCACGACCTCGTGACCCATTTCGTGGAGTCCACGGATCGCGGCCTGCAACCCGGCTGAGATATATCCGGATTCGGGATCGCCGCCCGCCGTACCGAAAGCGCCGTGACTGAGCACAGTGCCGTCCAGATCCAGCGCGATGATGTGTCGGTCCTGGGGAGCCACTCGTGCCAGCATGTACCTTACGCTTTCTGCCCGGTGGGCGTGAGGACTTCGAGCCCGCCGAGGTAGGGACGCAGTGCCTCCGGGACAACGACGCTGCCATCCGCCTGCTGATGCGTCTCGAGGATCGCGACCAGCCAGCGGGTGGTGGCGAGAGTGCCGTTGAGTGTCGCAACCGGGGCCGGCTTCCCACCCTCGGTGCGGTACCGGGTCGCGAGCCTGCGCGACTGATAGGTCGTGCAGTTGCTCGTCGAAGTGAGTTCACGGTAGGTGCCCTGCGTCGGCACCCAAGCTTCAATATCGAACTTTCGCGCGGCGCTGGATCCGAGATCCCCCGCGGCAACGTCGATGACACGATAGTGCAGCCCGAGCGAGCGAAGCATCTCCTCCTGCCAGGAGACCAGGCGATCGTGCTCTGCCTCGGCGTCTGCCGGGTCGGTGTAGACGAACATCTCAAGCTTGTTGAACTGGTGCACGCGAAGGATGCCGCGCGTATCTTTACCGTGAGATCCAGCCTCGCTGCGGTAACAGGTCGACCACCCGGCGTAGCGAAGGGCGCCGCCGCTCAGATCAATGATCTCGTCGGCGTGGTACCCGGCCAGCGCAACCTCACTCGTGCCGGTGAGGAACAGATCCTGCTCAGGGAGGTGATACACCTCCGAGGCGTGCTCCCCCAGGAACCCGGTGCCGTGCATGATCTCAGGCTTCACAAGGGTTGGCGTAATCAGAGGCGTAAAGCCGTGGGAGAGTGCACGATCCAGCGCCATATTCATGAGCGCGATCTCAAGCCGGGCCCCCACACCGCGCAGGAAGTAGAACCGCGCACCAGAAACCTTGGCACCGCGCTCCATGTCGATCGCCCCCAGCATCTCGCCGAGTTCAAGGTGATCACGCGGCTCAAAATCAAAGCTCGGCTTCTCGCCCACCTCGCGCAGGGTGACGAAGTTCTCCTCGCCGCCGCTCGGCACACCGTCGATCACGATGTTTTCGATGCGAGCGGCGATCTCCTCAAATTCGGCGTCCGCCTGCTTTGCGCTGGCCTCGGCCGCCTTGACAGACGCCGCGAGCTCTTGCGCGTGGGCGATGAGCGCCGGCTTTTCTTCTTTTGCGGCGGTCTTCACACGCTTGCCAAACGCGTTCTGCTCTGCGCGCAACGACTCGAACTCGGTCAGCGCGGCCCGGCGTGACGCGTCTGCCGCAAGCGCGTGGTCCACCAGCGCCTCGTCATTGCCTCTCACACGCTGCGAACGCTTAACGGACTCGGGATCATTGCGGAGCGCTACTGGATCGATCACAGGAGCTAGCTTACCCCGCGACCCTCTGAAAGCTGGGCCGGTTGGGGCCGGTTCGCCGCTACCCTGGTGAGATGACGAGCACCCCGACGCGCCAGCAACCTAGCGCAGCCGTCGTGTACCACCCGCTCAAGACGGAGCTGCCGAAGCTACGCGCCGAAATTGCCACTCAGGAACACGCTGCGGGCTGGGGTGCGACTCGCTGGTATGAGACCGCAGAAGAGGATGCCGGTCTCGGGGCGGCAAGACGCGCTCTCGCCGACGGCGCAAGCGTGGTGATTGCGAGCGGTGGCGACGGCACTATTCGCGCGGTTGCCGAGGCGCTGCGAGGAACCGGGGTCCCGCTCGTCGTTGTTCCGCAGGGCACCGGCAATCTGCTCGCCCGGAACCTCGGTGTTCCGCTCGGCAGATTGAGCGAAGCGATCAAGGCGGCCTTCACCGGCGTAAACCGAGCGATCGATCTCGGTGTGCTCACCATCGTGAGGGAGGACGAATCGGAGGATCAGCACGTGTTTCTTGTGCTGGCGGGCATGGGCCTCGACGCTCGCACTATCTCGGCGACTCGAGCGACCCTGAAGAAACGTCTCGGCTGGCTCGCGTATGTCGACGCCGGGGTACGCACGATGCTGAATGACAAGCCGCTGCAGATCCACTTCTCGGTGGACGGGGCCGAGATGAAATCCATCTCTGTGTTCACAGTGATGATCGGCAACTGCGGGCTGATGCCAGGTGGAGTGCTGCTCATTCCCGACGCAAAAATGGACGACGGCTTACTTGACGTTGTTGCGTTGAAACCGCTCGGAGCATTTTCTTGGCTCAGGATCTGGAACAAGATCGGCTGGGAAAACGGCGTCTTACGGAAATCAAAGGCTGGTCGGAAGATTATCGATCTGGTGAACGACACCCGCAATGTCACTTATGTGCAGGCCAAAAGTTACGCGGTCTCGGTGCCAACACCTGAGCCGATCCAGCTCGACGGCGACGACTTTGGTTTCGCGCTGGCCGCAAACGGACGGGTGGATCCGGGCGCGCTCATTGTGCGGGTACTGCCTGAGTGGTAGCTGCGCTGGCACCCGCTTCACGCCTCATTCCCGTTTCAGGGGGACAGCACGATCTTGTTTGCCGGGCCAAGCCGTTTGCCGTCTGCGGACTGGTATCGCACGCTCAAGACGGCGTGGTTGCTCTCCGGGTAGAGATCAAACGCCTCGCCGACAAAAAAGATTCTCATCTCATTCACGGCCTTTGACACCTCGATGGAATGGGAGATCCCGCTCTCGCCCTGGCTGAGAAGGATCGCGCGACCCGGGATCGCTGTAACGCTCAGGTCAAATACACCCTCGGTGGTCACCGTTGCCGTGCCCTCTGGCGCGAATAGCTCAAATGTTTCCTCAACCGTAGGCGATGTCCTCAACAGGAACCGGTCGCTGGCCCATACCGTGAGAGTGTTTGCGCCGACGACGGCACCGGCATCGAGCTGCGCCTTCCAACTGCCGTCAAGCCCGACCGGCGTGCTCATCACGGTGTCATTGAGTCGCGCAATGACCGAAGACCCGGGGGTGCCTGTTCCGCTAATGGTCGGCGGGAGCGTGCCGTCCGCCGTGTCAATCGAGGTGATGGCAGGGATGAGTTCTGGCTGGGTTAACCGGAAGTCAAATTCAGTACTGCTCACCGAAGAGCGACGTCCGCTCTCGTCAACCTGGTAGGCGCGCAGCGTGTGCGATCCGAGCCTCGCAACATTTACCTCTGCACGCCAGTGTCCATTGGGCTCCGCCACGACACTTACGACACGGTTCTCAGGCGTTGCAGCAGAAAGGAACAGCGTTACTGTTGCATCAGCGAGCGCTGTACCCTCGACTGCGGCAATCGTTGACCTCTCACCGCTGTTGCTGACGGACGTGAACTTGGGAGCCGGCGGCAGTAACACCGACTCGTCGAGCGTCATTCCCGAACCACCTGCGGCTGAGCCATTCTCGTCCGATGCAGAGCGGCCATCCTCCGTTCCTAAATCCCCCTGATCCGTGGGCGTTGTTCTATCCCCGGCGGTGTCTGGGTTAGGGGTTGCAGAACGCGGAGATACGGGGATCTCTGTCTCGGCTACGGGCGTCTGCTGGAAGTTCCCCACCGCAACAACGCCGGCCGTCAATAGGGACGCCGCAAGCACCCCGGTAACCACCTTGGTCGTTACTGACCCCCAGACGCTCACCACCGCCGGCTTCAAGATAATCTGCTCAGCGACGGCCGCATTCACAGCCTCGGGAGTCAACGCTTTGAAGGCGAGCGGCGCTACGCTTCCGCCGGCGAGGAGGCTCGGGATCAAAGCCGACTTGAGCTGACTTGCGAGCGCACTCGCGTCTTGTGAGGCGCGCGAGCACGTCGAGCACGTTGCCAGATGGGCCTTTACTTGTTTCGCGTCTTGCGGGCGCAGCCCGCCTCGGGCGAAGGCGGGCAATCGCTCGATGGTCCTCTTACAGTCGAGGGAGCCGCCCGTCGCCCCGAGGTTCTCGGTGATCCAGGCCCGTTTGAGACCCTCTCGCGCTCGAAACACCAGTGCCGACAACGCGTTCGGGTTCAGGTGCATCTCCTCGCTCAGCTCAGCGTTGCGGGCCCCAAAGACTTCCGACTGCCACAACACGTGCTGCCAACGCTCCGGCAATGATTCAAAGGCCCGCCGCAGCATCACTTTTTCCAGACTTGCGTCGGAGAAATCCTCAACCCAATCGTGTGGCGATGGCGCATCTTCATAACCATCGATACTTACTTCGGTGGGAGCAAGCGCTCGTTTAGTGACGATATTCCTCACCGTGCTCACAAGATAGGCACGAAAGTTTGTTGTTGGACCTCCCCCGTTTCGCATCTGCCGAAACACTTGCGCGAAAGCTTCAGCCGCGATGTCTTCATGGTCCATCTGCGTGGTAAACATACGCGCGGCGTTGAGCGCCGCCTGACGATACCGCAGCCACAACTCCCCAAACGCAGCATCGTCGCCACCACGCACGCGTGCGAGAAGCTCGATTTCTTCTTGCCGTGCCTGATCTTTAGGCGCTCCCATACTAAGAGTGCTCATCAGACAGACTCCGATCCCCACGGTTGCTATTCACAGATCGACCCAGCATGGATCCTGCTACAAGCCCCAGAAACATATGCGTATTTACGAATAGTCCCACAGTCGTCCCCCAACGAATTCTGCCGCACATTGCAGCCAAGAGTCGGTATACCGCTATGACAAACTCCCAGAAAGCGCTGGTAAAGTTATGTGATGCGGTGCGTTAACTGGCCGTGCGCCTTTGCGATAAAACGCAAAGTTCGAGTTCATCCTTAACGACATCTTATCAAGATGCAAACTTGGTTGACCTTATCGCGTGAGAAGTATTTTTGCGGCGTGTCGCAAAATTCTTATTTTCCTACGTAAGATTCAGCTTCAAATTGACTCTGAATATCCGAGGCGACAAATGTCTGCCTTAGCAACTCATAGCACTTTCTTGCTGCGCGCTGCCTCCTGGCCGTGCGCATGCGCAGCAAGAAAGTGTGAAGAACGAAGGGGGCAACGTTTCAGTGTCACTCATAAAGATCGCGCGAACATCGCGCATAACTGGCAGTCCGAGGGGGAGCAGTCAAAACTTGCTACGCCCCCTCGCCATGCTTGCGACCGCAGTAGTCGCGTTCACTGGCCTCTCGCAGGCATCAGCTCCAAATGCGGAGGCAGTGACCTCTGTGAAGCAGAACTTCATCACCATCGATGCCCCCAATCCAGTGAGGCTAGTCTCGCTCTACAGCCACTACGAAATGAATTCGCAGTTCGCGAAGGGCGTCGCCTGGGCCGCAAATGGCGGAAACCGTGAATTTAAGACGACCGTCGTAGACCTCGATACTGGCCTCTCCGTGCCAGTTCCCGGGGCGGGCCTGGACGCGACAAGCAGCATCGGTCAGAGCTACGGTGGTACCGGCACTGGCAAGGACCCATACTTTGTTCAGAGCTCCCGCCCCTTTACAGGCGCGTACTCAAACCTAACTCTCACCGCCAAACAAACAGTGGTGCTCGGCCAGCCGTACTTCCGCACGGACCTGACGATCACCAACAACGGCCTCACCCCCAAGAACATGCAGTGGGGCTCCTATGGCCAGTGCCAATCCCCTGGTGGAAGCATTTGGTCCACGATCGAACCCGGCCGCCTCGTGAAGTGCTACGGCACGGGCTTTGAGACCTCGTTTATTCCACTCGATAACGAGGTGTCCTTCGTCGCGGGCAATTATCTCCCTATCCGCAATCTGGTAACCAAACCCATCGTCGGCACAGACAACGCAAATGCCTGTTGGGTAACCGACACAACCAAGGGCACCTGTGGCACAGGATCCGGCGGCCAGTCAATGGGTGTCTTCTGGGGTCAAGAAATTCCGGCTAGTAGTTCCGTAACACACTCCTTCCTGACCGCGATGGTTGACACCATTGAGTTTGCCCACTTGGTGCCGGAAGCAACCGTTTCCCCTGCCCAGGTAGGTGTCGGTGGACAAACCACCTACACGTTGAAAATGACAAATCAGGGACCTGACAACGCCTCGAACAACGTCATGACCTACAAGCTGCCGGCGGGCATGACCGTAGTCGGGACGCCCTCCGGAGATGGCACCTACAATGCGGCTACCGGCACGTGGACCGTTCCCGCTATTGCGGCTGGCACGACGGCGACGATCAACATTGCCGCCAGCGCGGCCGCTGCCGGAAGCTACTCGACCACGATCACGAACCTGGTCACCGGGTCGATTGACCGGAATCCCTGCACGGATGATGACTCGTGCGGCGGCGCTACCACCGTGACGGTCGCCGATCAAGGTGTCGGCAGCACGTCGAGCATCGCGGCGAACCCTGCCACCGTCGAGTTGAAAGACGCGACCACCTCAACCATCACCGTGACCGCGAAGAAGGCAGACGGCACACCCGCTGGGGTTGGCGGCGCTACCGTTACGATGAACACGAACCTCGGTACGCTCTCGGGTGTTACTGACAACCTTGACGGAACGTATACGGCAACACTGACCTCAACCACGGCCGGACTCGCGACCGTGAATTTCACGTTGAACGGCGCAGCTGGTGCTGCGCCAGCGACAGTGCAGTTTAACGCTGGTCCTCCTGTCTTCACGTCTGATGCTGCCGGTTATTCCGTGTCGACTGGTACTGTGCCGGTGCGTTCAGAGCACACCGTTACCGTGTCACTTCTTGACGTATACAACAACCCCATTGTGGGAGCGGAAGATCGCCTCGAGGCGTTCATGCCTGATCGCGGTCAGGGCACCATCTCGGGCTTTAGCCCCGTGAACGCGACTCTGAACCCGGGTGTTTATGCGGCGAAGGTCACCTCAACGGTGTCTGGCACGAAGACCGTCACGGTCAAGCTTGACGGCTCGATCGATGTTCCTCTCGTCGTAGATGGAAACACCTACGCCGAGTTCGGTCCTGGCGCAACTGATCTAACGAACACGAACTCGAAGTTCAGTGTTTCCACGGGCACTAAGAAAGTGGGTTCGGGCACGCACACCGTGACCGTCCAGCTCGCGGACGCAGACGGCAACCCCATCCGCAATGCTCAGCTGACCCCCACGTCAGACAAGAGTCTGGGTGACGGCGGATTTGGTTCCTTTGTCGAAGATACCGACGATCCAGGCACCTACACTGCGACAATCTCTTCGACCATTGCCGGCGACATGACGATCTCCGTCGCGCTCAATGGCGTGGGACCGGTGAATGCGCGCGGTGGAAACACCGTGGCCAAGTTTGAGGCCGCTGAGGTTGACCTCACCGATCTCGGTACGGGATTCTCGGTGACCACCGGACCCCAGTCAACGGACGACGGCTCGCACACTGCCACGATCCTGCTGAACGACGAGTACGGCAACCCCGTCACGCTGACCGCCGATGAGCTGGCAACACTGATCGCGGTTGCGATGCCCTCTGCGGGTGTCACCGTGAGCGAAGTTGAAGCCGATGCAGCAACTGCGGGCAAGTACACTGCGACGATCACCTCAACCAAGACCGGCGACAAGCAGGTTTCGGTGACGCTGGGTGGTCAGACGGTTGTGGCTCGCGGCAACGACATCGCGGCGTTCACGCACGGTGGGCCTGCAGTCACGAATGGTGCGACGAGCTTTGAGGTTTCCACCGGTGATGCTGTCGCCGGAAGCGAGACACACACGCTGTCGATTTCCGTCGCTGACGCGGGTGGAAACGGCGTTCTCGGTCTCACCGCTGGTGCATTCTTGCCGACGGCGGATCCTGCCCCCGGAGTATCGTTCTCCGACTTTGAGGATCTCGGGAACGGTAAGTACCAGTTCACAATCGCTTCGACTCAGGCGGGCGTAAAGACGGTTTCTGTCACGATTGGTGGCGGCAGCGTCGAGGTTGCCGAAAACAAGTCGGCAACCGCAAGCTTCGTCGCCGACGAGGCAGCGGTTTCAAACCCGAACGCGGTGAACTTCAGCGTGTCTACGGGCCCGAAGCTCGCCGACGGGGTTGAAACGCACACCATCACCGTGAGACTGCAGGACGCAAACGGCAACGCCGTTCGCGACGCCGCGGCAGATCTCAGTGCTGCAACCGTGATCCAAGACGCCATCGGCGACGGCGAGATCGGCGAATTCACCGAGCTGACTCCGGGCATCTACACCGCAACGATCAGTTCGACGGTCGCAGACACGTTCGAGTTGAAGGTGCTGTACGGCACAGAGCTCGTATCGCTGAAACCGGTTGACGGGAACGCGTCCGCACAGTTTGTCGCTGGCGCGCCAACGAAGGGCACCTCCGCGATCGTGGTGAGCCCCGTGCGGGTACAGGCCAACGGCGTTTCGTCCGCGACTGCCACCGTGACGTTGAAGGACGCCAAGGGCAACACGATCACCAACGTTCCCGTTGGCACCACCGTGACCGGAAAGACCAACCTCGGAGTTGCTGGTTCTGTCACGCAGAACCCGGATGGCACGTTCACCTTCCAGGTGTCCTCGGACGAGGAAGGAACCGCGACAGTCGGGTTCAAGCTCAACAATGTTGATGCGGACGCAACCGACGAGGTCGAGTTTGTGACGGTATCGTCACCGACGGTCGACTACGCGAACGCGTCAACAGTGGTCGGCTCCGGGATCCCCGGGGAGACGATTGAGGTCCGTGACAACTCGGGCACCCTCATCGGCTCTGGCACGGTCGGCACCAACGGCAAGTTCAATGTGACGTTGACGACCCCGGCAGCCGACGGGGATACGCTGAAGGTCACCTCGGTGGACGGCAACGGCTTCATTTCGGAGCCGACGTTGGTGAAGGTCGACGCGATTGCTCCTGACGCACCCGTGGTTGACCCGTCGAACGGTTCCAAGGTCACCGGCGAAGCCGAGCCCGGCTCAACCGTCGTCGTGAAAGACGGCAACGGAACCGAGCTCTGCCGCGCAACCGCGGATCCGGAGGATGGCACCTTCGAGTGTGTCCCGAACCCCACCCCGGGCAACGGCGACACGATCAAGGTCACCGCGACCGACCCGTCAGGCAATACCTCGGACGAGACCACGGTCACGATCGATACGATCGCTCCTGACGCACCCGTGGTTGACCCGTCGAACGGTTCCAAGGTCACCGGCGAAGCCGAGCCCGGCTCGACGGTCGTCGTCAAGGACAAGGATGACAACGTCCTGTGCAAGACGACCGCAGATCCCACCGATGGCACCTTCGAGTGTGTCCCGAACCCGAAGCCCGGTCAGGACGACGAGCTGAAGATCACGGCAACCGACCCCTCAGGAAACACCTCTGAGGAGACCACCGTCACGATCAACCAGAAAGCGCCCAACGCGCCCCAGGTTGACCCGTCCAACGGATCCAAGGTCACCGGTTCCGCCCAGCCCGGCTCAACCGTCATTGTGAAAGACAACGACGGAACCGAGCTGTGCCGCGCAACCGCGGACGCCGAAGACGGCACCTTCGAGTGTGTCCCGAACCCCGCCCCGGGCAACGGCGACACCATCAAGGTCACCGCAACCGACAAGGAATCGAACGAATCAGATCCGACCACGGTCACGATCGATACGATCGCTCCCGAAGCACCCGTGGTCGACCCGTCGAACGGTTCCAAGGTCACCGGCGAAGCCGAGCCCGGCTCAACCGTCGTCGTGAAAGACGGCAACGGAACCGAGCTCTGCCGCGCAACCGCGGATCCGGAGGATGGCACCTTCGAGTGTGTCCCGAACCCCACCCCGGGCAACGGCGACACGATCAAGGTCACCGCGACCGACCCGTCAGGCAACACTTCGGACGAGACCACGGTCACGATCGATACGATCGCTCCTGACGCACCCGTGGTTGACCCGTCGAACGGTTCCAAGGTCACCGGCGAAGCCGAGCCCGGCTCGACGGTCGTCGTCAAGGACAAGGATGACAACGTCCTGTGCAAGACGACCGCAGATCCCACCGATGGCACCTTCGAGTGTGTCCCGAACCCGAAGCCCGGTCAGGACGACGAGCTGAAGATCACGGCAACCGACCCCTCAGGAAACACCTCTGAGGAGACCACCGTCACGATCAACCAGAAAGCGCCCAACGCGCCCCAGGTTGACCCGTCCAACGGATCCAAGGTCACCGGTTCCGCCCAGCCCGGCTCAACCGTCATTGTGAAAGACAACGACGGAACCGAGCTGTGCCGCGCAACCGCGGACGCCGAAGACGGCACCTTCGAGTGTGTCCCGAACCCCGCCCCGGGCAACGGCGACACCATCAAGGTCACCGCAACCGACAAGGAATCGAACGAATCAGATCCGACCACGGTCACGATCGATACGATCGCTCCCGAAGCACCCGTGGTCGACCCGTCGAACGGTTCCAAGGTCACCGGCGAAGCCGAGCCCGATTCGAAGGTCACAGTCAAAGACAAGGATGACAACGTCCTGTGTGAAGCTGTTGCCGGACCTGACGGCAAGTTCGAATGTGTCCCGAACCCGAAGCCCGGTCAGGACGACGAGCTGAAGATCACGGCAACCGACCCCTCAGGAAACACCTCTGAGGAGACCACCGTCACGATCAACCAGAAAGCGCCCAACGCGCCCCAGGTTGACCCGTCCAACGGATCCAAGGTCACCGGTTCCGCCCAGCCCGGCTCAACCGTCATTGTGAAAGACAACGACGGAACCGAGCTGTGCCGCGCAACCGCGGACGCCGAAGACGGCACCTTCGAGTGTGTCCCGAACCCCGCCCCGGGCAACGGCGACACCATCAAGGTCACCGCAACCGACAAGGAATCGAACGAATCAGATCCGACCACGGTCACGATCGATACGATCGCTCCTGACGCACCCGTGGTTGACCCGTCGAACGGTTCCAAGGTCACCGGCGAAGCCGAGCCCGGCTCGACGGTCGTCGTCAAGGACAAGGATGACAACGTCCTGTGCAAGACGACCGCAGATCCCACCGATGGCACCTTCGAGTGTGTCCCGAACCCGAAGCCCGGTCAGGACGACGAGCTGAAGATCACGGCAACCGACCCCTCAGGAAACACCTCTGAGGAGACCACCGTCACGATCAACCAGAAAGCGCCCAACGCGCCCCAGGTTGACCCGTCCAACGGATCCAAGGTCACCGGTTCCGCCCAGCCCGGCTCAACCGTCATTGTGAAAGACAACGACGGAACCGAGCTGTGCCGCGCAACCGCGGACGCCGAAGACGGCACCTTCGAGTGTGTCCCGAACCCCGCCCCGGGCAACGGCGACACCATCAAGGTCACCGCAACCGACAAGGAATCGAACGAATCAGATCCGACCACGGTCACGATCGATACGATCGCTCCCGAAGCACCCGTGGTCGACCCGTCGAACGGTTCCAAGGTCACCGGCGAAGCCGAGCCCGATTCGAAGGTCACAGTCAAAGACAAGGATGACAACGTCCTGTGTGAAGCTGTTGCCGGACCTGACGGCAAGTTCGAATGTGTCCCGAACCCGAAGCCCGGTCAGGACGACGAGCTGAAGATCACGGCAACCGACCCCTCAGGAAACACCTCTGAGGAGACCACCGTCACGATCGATCAGACACTTCCCGATACACCGGTCATTGACCTGTCGAACGGCAAGACCGTCACCGGTGGCACTATCGCAGAAGGAAACACCCTGGTGTTTGTTGACGCGAACGGTAAGACCGTCCCCGGCACGATCGTGATCGATGAAAACGGTCGTTTCACCTTCACACCGACGACCCCTCTCACCGAGGAGGACAAGGTGGAGGCCGTTGTGACAACGCCGGCCGGCAACTTCGCAAAGGCACCTGTGAAGGTGAAGACCCATGCACCTGATGCGCCGAAGATCGACACGGTCGACGGCAACAAGGTGACGGGTTGCGCGGAAGCAGGTTCAACCGTGGTGGTCCGTGATGGCGATGGCAAGATCATCGGCAGCGCGGTTGTTGGAGACGACTGCCGCTACACCATCGAGTTCGAAACGCCGCAGAAGCCGGGATCCTCGATCACGGTAGACGCAACCGACGGCGCAGGAAACGTCTCAGACAAGGCTGAACGAACCATTGGCGAGCTTGCCATCGTGCTCGAATCTGCCCAGCTCGAAGCAGGCTCGAAGCAGGTTGCTTACGGCTACGGCTTCCTGCCGGGCGAGAAGGTGAGCGGGGTGCTCCGCTCGACTCCCGTGTCGCTCGGGGATCAGATCGCTGACGCAGACGGCAACGTCGTGTTCAGCTTCGCGATTCCCGCCGACATGGAAATCGGTATGCACTCTGTCACCCTGACCGGGGCGACCAGCGGATCGGTGAAGGCCGAGTTTGAGGTCATCGCCGTCGCTGCAGAGACGGTTCCGGCACCGGGCCTCGCGGTAACCGGCGCAGACCTTGTCCTGCCCATCTCTGTTGGAATCCTCCTGCTTGGCGCTGGCATCATTCTTGGTGCCGCACGTCGACGCAAGCACGCAGAGGAGGTCGCCTAGCAGTCGGCTAGCGCGTGTCTGAGCCAGGTCCCTCGCCTATACGGCTCAGACACGCGGCTAGCCGATCGCCGGCACTACGCCGGAAACACACCGATCGGGGTGTCATTCAACCACTGAATGACACCCCGATCTTTTGCACTCGCCCGCGGGTTGAGCGTTAGGCGTGGGAGTCGGGAACGCCCGCGATGACTCCGCGCAGCCAGTCGCGTGCGTCTCTGAACGTGTCGTCGTCGTGCACGGCCTTGGTAGTCGCCGCGACCCGATCTGCGCGCGGGTAGGAGCCGAGAAATACCACCCCTGGACTGAACCGCTTTACGCCGAGCAAGGCGTCGGCCACGCGTTCCTCGGTGATATGTCCCTCAGCGTCGATCACGAAGCGGTAGCGACCCAGGCGGTCCCCGATAGGGCGCGAAGCCAGCAGCGTCAGGTTGACGCCGCGGGTTGCGAATTGCTCAAGCAGTTCAAGCAGTGCACCAGGGCGATCTTCTGGAAGCTCAACAACAAGAGAGGTCTTGTCGGCGCCCGTCGGCTCCCCCACCGGCACCTTGCGGCTCACGAGCACAAAGCGGGTGACCGCGTCAGGGTTGTCCGCGATCCCCTCGGCCAGCACCTCAAGGTCGTAGTGGGCTTCGATACCGGGAGGAGCAATCGCTGCGTCGATCCCCTTCTCCGCGTCGAAGAGATCGGCGGCGGCCTGCACGTTTGAGGTTGCAGGCAGGTGACGATGCCGGGGAACCTGATCGTCGAGCCAGGCCCGGCACTGACCGTAGGCGACCGGGTGTCCCGAAACCACAGCGATGTCTTCAAGCCTGGTTCCTGGCCGCGCGACAAGTACAAAACTCACCGGAACCAAATATTCGCCGACGATCTGCAGGCCCGGGATCGTGGCGAGCGCGTCTTGAGCGACCGTGACCCCCCGTCGATCGAATTCTCAATGGCGATCATCGCAGCATCACTAAACCCAGAGATCACATCGCTCAATGCCTCGCCAAGGTTTGCGACCGGGTTCCATTCCTGTCCCACGGCCTCCGGGACCTGCTTCAGCGCAGCCTCGGTAAACGTGCCCGCCGGCCCAAGGTACGAGTAGCGGCGGGTCGTGGTGCGCGATTCAGGCATGGATTAAGGCTACCGCTTCGCTCAACTCACAGACGAGGCGAGCACACGCTGCACCAGTTTCTCGGCCGCGGCCTGCACCTCGGCGAGATGGGCCGCGCCCTTGAACGACTCGGCATAGATCTTCATGACGTCTTCGGTTCCCGACGGTCTCGCCGCGAACCACGCGTGTTCGGTTTGCACTTTGAGACCGCCGACGGGGGCGTCGTTTCCCGATGCCCGGGTGAAAATCGCGATCACCGGATCTCCTGCGAGCTCCGTATCGGTCACATCTTCCGGACGCAGCGCCCCGAGCCTTGCCTTCTGCTCAGGGGTGGCTGCCGCATCGATCCGCGCATAGTGCGGCTCACCGTGCTCCGCGGCGAGCTCTCGGTAACGTTCCGAGGGAGACTTCCCGGTGACGGCCTGGATCTCGGCAGCGAGCAGTGCGAGCAGGATCCCGTCTTTATCGGTGCTCCACGCAGAACCGTCAAAGCGCTGAAAAGAGGCGCCCGCGCTCTCTTCCCCGCCAAACACGACGCTGCCGTCCGACAGCCCAGGCACGAACCATTTGAAACCGACAGGCACCTCAAGCAGCTCACGCCCGTGCGCCGACACCACACGGTCGATGATCGCCGAAGACACGAGCGTCTTTCCGATGCTCGCGTGGAGTGGCCAATCAGGCCGGTGAGAGAGCAGGTAATCGATCGCTACTGCGAGGTAGTGGTTCGGATTCATGAGGCCGTCCGCGGTCACGATGCCGTGACGATCAGCGTCAGCGTCGTTCCCAGTGATGAGCCCATAGCTGTCGCGATAAGAATCGAGCGTGCCCATTACATGCGCAGACGACGGATCCATGCGGATCTTGCCGTCCCAATCGAGGTGCATGAACCCCCACTGCGGGTCGACGCCCGCGCCAAGCACGGTGAGGTCGAGGTCATAGCGATCCCGAATCGCCGCCCAGTATGCGACGCTCGCCCCGCCCAGCGGATGCGCCGCAAAGCGGACTCCGGCGTCGCGGATCGCCCGCATATTGATGACGCTTTCGAGCCCTTCGACGTAGCCGCCCAGGAAGTCATACCGGCCTTCTTCTCCGGGACTCACCCCCACGGGGACCGCGAGCACATCCGCGCCGCTTTCGAGGATCGCATTCGCGCGCGCGGCGATCCAGTTCGTCGCATCAGAATCGGCAGGACCACCGTGCGGGGGTTGTACTTGAAACCACCGTCGCTTGGCGGATTATGGCTCGGGGTCACAATGATGCCGTCAGCGCGATGCGGATCGTCCGAGGACCGATTCCGGTTATGGCTGAGGATCGCGTGGCTCAGGGCTGGTGTGGGGACGAAGGCCTCGTCTCCGGTGCCGGCGGGCGCGAGCACATTCACGCCATGGGCCCGCAGAACCTCACGGGCAGTGCGCTCTGCCGGAGCCGAAAGTGCGTGCGTGTCGGAACCGATGAACAGCGGACCCGCGATCCCCTGCGTTGCACGATACTCAGCGATCGCAATGCTGATCGCCGCAATGTGCGCCTCATTGAACGAGGCGTTCAGGGCACTCCCCCTGTGCCCGGAGGTGCCAAAGACAACCCGCTGCGCGGGGACCGCGGGATCCGGAACTACGTCTGTGTAGGCCGCAAGCAGCGCGTCGATATCAATGAGGTCCGCCTCGCGGGCGGGCTGAGCGGCTCTTTGGTGCATACATCCAGTCTGCCAGGGACCACTGACAAGTGTGAGCCGTCCGCAACCTTCCGTTCATTCTGCGGGGATACGCTGGGAGCATGGAAACGAAGGAAGCGAAGGAACGCCGCGCTGAAATCGAGTGCTGGCTCACCGACATGGATGGCGTGCTCGTCCACGAGAATCGGGCGATCCCGGGTGCCGCTGAACTACTCCAACACTGGCGCGAACAGGAGACGCCCTATCTCGTACTCACGAACAACTCGATCTTCACGGCCCGGGATCTGAGTGCGCGTCTCGGAGCTTCGGGTATCGAGGTGCCAGAGGATCGGATCTGGACGAGCGCGCTCGCCACCGCGGCTTTCCTGAAACAGCAGAAACCGGGTGGCAGCGCCTTCGTGCTGGGCGAGGCTGGGATCCTGACGGCGCTGCACGATGCCGGCTATGTGATGACCGAGACGGATCCGGACTTCGTGGTGGTCGGAGAAACCCGGCACTACTCCTTCGATGCCATCACGAAGGCGATCCGGCTCATTATTGGCGGCGCGAGATTCATCTCCACCAACCCCGACGCTACCGGCCCGAGCCCGGAGGGGCCGCTTCCCGCCACCGGATCAATTAACGCACTCATTACGAACGCCACCGGCAAGAAACCCTACGTGGTGGGAAAACCCAACCCCATGATGTTCCGCTCGGCGCTCAACAAGATTGGCGCGCACTCGCACAACACCGGAATGATCGGCGACCGTATGGATACTGACATCATCGCCGGCATGGAGGCGGGGCTGCACACCGTGCTCGTCATGACCGGCATCGCGGATCAGACTGAGATCGAGCGCTTCCCGTTCAGGCCAGACGAGGTGCTGGGATCCGTCGCGGAGTTGCTGTAGCGAAGTGGGGATGCGCCGACGGAGCACACTCGGCGCATCCCCGACATCACCCAGCCTTCAGATAGTGGCCTAGCGTTGACACCGCCGCGCGCACACCGGTCGTAAGCGTGGGCTCAATATCCGGGAGAAAATGCGGAGAATGATTGGTCGGCGCTGGCATTCGAGACTCATCGAAACCTCCGATAAACCAGTACACCCCAGGAACGCCGATGGAATCCCCCAGGCGGCCGAAATCTTCCGATCCCATGAGCGGAAGAATCTCTACGACGGCATCCTGGCCGAGTTCCTGCTTCAGGACCACAGTTACGACTTCCGTCTGAACTGGGTCGTTATGGAGCCTGGGTAAGCTGTGCAACTCCTCAATTCGAGGTGGCTCCGCGCCCGAAGCCACCGCCTCCGCCTCGACAATGCGCGCGACGGCCTCGATCACCTCGACACGGGTATCCTCGGTCATCGTACGAATATTCAGCGTGAACTCCGCGCGATCTGGAATGATGTTGTCTTTGAGTCCGGCGTGGAAAGTACCGCAGGTGACAACTGCAGGTGTTTGGGGGTCAAGCTCCCGCGAAACGATCGTCTGGAGTCGAGTCACCATGTGCGCCGCCTGTACGATGGGGTCAACCGCATTTTGCGGCTGCGAGCCGTGACTCTGCTTCCCCATCACTGTGATCTTCAAGGAGTCGGAAGCCGCCATCGCGGATCCAGAAACGAGCCCCGCGCTTCCTGCTGGCATCAATGGCCCTACATGCTGCCCGAGCATCACGTCCGGGTGAGGAGCTGCGTCCCAGAGCCCATCTTCTACCATCGCGATGGCACCCTGTCCGGTCTCTTCCCCGGGCTGAAACACCCAAACGATTGTGCCACTCCACTGGTCAGTCTGGGATGCGAGCAATCCCACTGCCGCCAGGGCAACCGAGACGTGTACATCGTGCCCGCAGCCGTGCATGACGGGCACTCGGGTGCCGTCTGGGAGCAGGCCCGTCTCTTCTGAGGCGTACTCTGCACCCGTATCCTCCTGTATCGGAAGCCCATCCGTATCGGCCCGAAATCCCACTACCGGCGTTTCTCCATTGCGCTGAATTCCGACGACGCCAGTGCCGCCACAGCGAAAGTGTTCGATTCCAAGTTCTGTAAGCCGCGCCTCAATAAATCCGGCCGTCCGATGTTCCTGCATGGAGAGCTCGGGGTGCCGGTGGAGATGACGATAGGTGGTGTGAAGCATTTCCTGTTCCGTTTCGGAAAGACGGGTGTTGAGCATTATGATCCTTTCTCTTCGGCATGATCTGGCCGGTCTGGGCGATCCACCACTTCGGTTTCGGGTCCCGGGTCGCTCGCGGCGGTCTGCACCACTTTTCGGCCACGGACCGCCCACGAGATGACAATCGTGGAGAGAACCGCGAGCGCCGTCGCGTAGAAGGCGAGCTGCGGGAACAACGGGATCACTCCGAACTGAATGATCAGCGCAATCGATACTGCGACGACGGTCGTACGGGGTTGTTTCATCGAAACAATGGCCTGCACCACTACCGCTCCGATCAATGACGGCAAAACATAAAGCCGTGCAACCTCAATGAGACCGACGGGGAGCAGCCCCACCAGCCACGTACCGAGCACTCCTACGAATATCAAGAGGCTTGCGAGGTGCACCATCGCTGCCCCACTGATCGCCATGACTGCGGATATATCCCCGCGGCGACTTCCCGGTTTGGCACCAATGCTTGACTGCGCGACGATGACTGCGGGAAGGAGCTTGTTTGAGACATTGCCGATCATGTTTGCCTGGTACATCGCCGCGGGTCCCAAGATCGGAAAGTATGTCAGTGGTTCAACGACCCATAACGTCCCAAACGTCGCCGCGACCGCAGCAAACGCGACGCCCACCATTACGGGCGTAATATCGAGACCCGCAAAAAAGAGGAGCGAAATCGGCCCGAGCAAAGAAAGCACGAGGCCCGCAGACAGCGTCCAAGCACCGTACGTGCTCGTGCGCTTCTCGAACAATGACATTGAAACGTCGGCCTGAGCCGCCGCTGTTGTATGTTCCACAACTACGCTCCTCTTCTTGATCACGAACCGGTGTGAATGAAATATACGGATGTGAGGGTGACCAGAATCGCGATACCCAACGACCACTCCCTGAGCCACCGAAGATCAAATCTCTTGGCAATGAAGAGACAGATACCCATCACTCCCGCCGAGATCACCACGGCGACCACATGTACGGCTGACTTCGGAAGCTCAGCGATGGTGAGCATCGAGAACGCCCCTAGTAGCGCAGCAGTCGGAAGCAGCGCCATGATTGCGGGGTTTCTCGTAGCGAGCGTCTTCTTGCCACGTTTCAGGATCGGAATCAGGATCAACGCACTGAGCATCCACATCGCGCCTGAGAGGCTCATCGCAGTGAACGCCACAGCAAAGACCTGTTGGGTGTACCCGGATCCGCCCAGTTCCGCTCCCATCGTCGTGGACGCGATGCCTGCCGAGGCCGTCTCTGCGCCGGCCGAGCCGACAAGACCGATGCGCAGCAAAACGGCCGGCGTTCCAAACAGCGCAAGCAGCGAAATGGCGACGATCACTACCGCAAGTGACGGGCCAATCGAAGCCACCGCACCGGCCCGAAACGAGCTTCTCACTTCACTCATCGGCATCTCAATACCCGGTGCTGCCCCGCGTGCCGCACGTACGTACAAGACGGTTTGAAGGATGATGACGGCGAAGACTCCCAGCGCACAGGCCCACAAGAGTGGCGTGTTCGCAATCTCCCAAATGTCAGACGATTTGGGATCAGTGAGCGTGAGCGGCGAGAGAATCAATTCCTGCTCCTTTGCAGTGACCCATCGTTGTGAATTGTGTTCACTGCGATCTTCAAGCAAGATTTCGACGCAGACAAGGGTCGTGGCGATTTCGCCAAATACACGGCGAAACCGCCCAAAATGAGCGGCTTGTGCCCAGGACCCTTCCGTTTTCGCAAACGCCGTCCGATGATGTTCCTTGCGTGTTCCCGTCGCAGAAGGGAGCATGCGTAGGCGGAGCAGGGTGTGTGCGCCGCCTCTTCTTTTTCGGAGAATGTCAGTGGGCCACACTAGACTCAAGCGCACCGTACATTCATCTCCGTGCCGGGGAAGGGAAATCCAGTGTCGGCAACGGAACTGAACACGCTCCAACGTCGTATCATTGGAGCACTCCAAGTTGATGGTCGCGCAAGTTGGAGGAGGATCGCGGAGGTCTTGGGCGAGCCCGAGAGAACTGTCACCAGGCACGGCAGCGGACTGCTGAAATCCGGCCACGTCATTGTGACCGCAGTGCCCACGCCCGCACAACAACTGCTCGTGGCATGTGAGAGCGGCTTAGGCACAAGCCGACTTGTGGGGGAGGCTCTCGCACGTCGCGGCGATGCCGCCTTCGTCTACGCAACCTCGGGAACCAGCTCGGTTCTCGCCGAGGTCAGTCACTCCAACGACCTCGATGACTTGCTCACGGTCCAACTGCCCGCAACCCCCGGGCTCAACCGATTCACGGCTTACTCCGTATTGAAGCCGTTCAAGCGGCTTCGAGACTGGCGTTGTGGAGCACTCACGCCCGCAGAAGAGCTTGCCCTCACGAACCCCGCGGAAGCGCATCGCAACGACGCTGTTCATAGCGAGTATCCCAGCCCGGCTGATGGCCCTCTTATTGAAGCGTTGCGAAAAGACGGCCGGATCGGAACCGAAGAACTCGCACGGCGCACCCGAATGAGCACAACATCGGTGATTCGCAGAATCCGGTGGCTCCTGAAATCCGGACAGCTCTCAATCTGCACCCTTGTAGAACCGGCGCTGCTCGGTTTCGCCGAGGAAGCCGTACTGTGGGTGAAAGCGCCACCCGAACACCTCGAGGAGCTCGGACACCATCTGCAGCGCCGCCCAGAGGTCCGTCATGCGTCTGCGATCACCGGTGAATATCAGCTGTTCGTGAACATCGCGGCCACTTCGCAAGCCCATCTCTACGCGCTTTTGTCACACTCGATGTGGTCGCAGAAAACCCTGCACATCCATACCGACACGGTCGTTACCGCTCGCAAACGCGGAGGGAGACTCATGCCACGGTGAGCCGAGCGGCACATGCCCGTGAACTAGCCGCGGCGACTCTTCAGCGCTCGCCACAACATCTGCGTCAGCACAAAAGCGAGGTAGAGCGAGAACAACACATTGCTCACGAACGGGTCGATCAGGGCCGCAAGCACCGAGCTAAAAGGAACACACACGCTCGCGCTGATGCCGATGATCGCGGCTGACCGCAGATCGACATTACTGCGACGGATGTTGCCGAGCGTGCCCGAAATCGACCCGGGAATCATCATGACCAGCGAGCTGCCCTTCGCGGCCAGATCATTCGCACCAAAAAAGAACATCAACACCGGCACGACCACGATCCCGCCGCCCACGCCGATCAGCCCAGAGATAACACCGGTAACCAGTCCGGTCAGCACCAGCAATACCGCGACCAGAGGACTCATCGCGATCTCATCGCCACGCTGCGGCACCACGACCCACAGACTCACGATCACCACCAGCAGAAACCCCATGAACCCCCACTGCAGAGCCGCCTTCGAGACGCGCGCCAGCAGATAGCTGCCCAGCTGCGCCCCCACCACGATCCCGACCGCGAGACAGGCTGCAGCAACCCAGTCAACGTGTCCCTGCACCGCATAGCTGATCGCGCCGACAGTAGCAGTCGGCAGAATCGCCGCCACCGAAGTTCCCGCGGCAAGCTTCTGCTGCATCCCGAGCCACAGCACCAGCCCAGGCACAATAATCGTTCCGCCGCCCACTCCGAACAGTCCGGATAGTACGCCCGCGGCAACACCGAGGAGGAGCAGGGGCAGGAAGCGGGGGCGTTGGGTTTTCATAGTGTGTGAAGCGATTCTCTGGTAGGGGCAAGGCTCGGGGACGTGCTGGCGAATTACGTTTTGTCTACAACGACGGCCGACCCGTCCGAGCGGGGGTCGCTCGACGCCGAATAGCCGGAACTGGTGGCGCGAATCAGGTTGGAGTGGCCCAGATCCTCAGTGTATGGCGGCACAACCTCAACCACGAAACCCGCCGCCTCGAGCGACTCTTTCACATTCCGCGGCACATCAGACTCTGCGGTCACGGTAACAGCCCCGTCCCCAACCGCCTCATTCACGATCCAACGCGGTGCATGCGTGGCCTCGTGCGGACTCTCACCGGCCAGCGATCGCAACAACAACTGAGCGTGAATCTGCGGCTGCGCGGATCCGCCCATCGTGGCAGGCACCCAGGCGACCTCATCGCCCTCCAGAATCAGCACAGGCATCAGCGTATGGCGCGGCCGCTTACCCGGCGCGAAGGCGTTCGGTGATTCGGGATCGAGCGAGAACGATGTGCCGCGATTCTGAAAGATGATGCCCGTTCGTGGTTCAAGGATGCGCGATCCGAATCCCCAGTACACCGAGTTGATGAGCGACACTGCCCATCCGTCCGCGCTGATCGCGCTGAGGCCGACGGTGTCGCCGCTCGCTTTCGGGTCACCGTGGATCCAACGGTCGGGAGCCTCCATATGCACGAGCTCCTCGCCCGAAAGGCCGCCGAATGCGGGATCCGCGAGCTCCGCAGCGCGCACGGAATTTGCCGCGTGAAATGCTGCCGCAAGCTTCCCGGCTCCTGCCCCAGAGGATCCTCGATGCCCCCGGCCACGGCATTGAGCGCGCGCAACAGCATGAACCCGGAAGTGTTGGGAGGGCCCGTGAGCACGCGCAACCCCCCAAAAGACCCCTCGAGAGGATCCGCCCAGACCACGCGATACGCTGCCGTGTCTACGGCGGTGATTCGGGATCCGCGCTCCGCCAAACCGGCGATCCAGTCGTGTGCAAGCTGTCCCTCGTAGAACTCATCAGCACCACCGACCGCGAGACTCCGCAGCGACGCGGCGAGCGCGGGTTGACGAAGCTGCTCCCCTTCTCCGATCGGGGACCCGCCGGGGTAAAACACCTCACGGGCTCCGGGATCCTGCTCGAGAGAGGCACGATCCTCGACAAGCGCGACGGCAACCGAACGAGAGTTAGGGAACCCATCAGCGGCGAGTCGGGTCGCGGTTTCGAGGTGCGCCGACCACGAACGGGTCGCACCGTACTCATGGAGAGCTTCCCAACCGCGAACGCCGCCGGGCACCGTCACCGTGTCGATGCCGCGCAACGGAAGCTTGTCGCCGTATTGGTCTCGCAGCGCGGCGAGCGACTGGCCTGAGGGCGCAGTCCCCGTGGCGTTGAGAAACCGGATCTGCCCGTCGGGACTGCGCACGAGCGCGACGAGATCCCCGCCGAGTGCGACGTTGTTCGGATACACCACGCAGAGCGTCGCCGCTGCCGCGAGCGCCGCGTCGATCGCGTTGCCGCCAGCCTCTAGCGCGGCCGCTCCAGCCTCGGTTGCGAGGTGGTGCGAGGTGGAGATGGCGCCGCGGGGTTGTGGATCGGAGCTCATGACTTCATTGTCCTCGCTTTCGGTGCGTTAATTCCCCAGCATCGACTTCGGGTGTCACGAATATGTACTTCAACGCCGTTTGGTACACATTCGTGACACCCGAACCCTGGGGCGGGTTTCCCTACTGCGGTTCGAGCCCGAGGTCTTCGAGACCAATCGCGAAGCGGTACTCGTAGCCTTCGCCCTCAATGCGCGCCTTCGCGGGGGCCTGGCGATCCACCACCACAGCCACGCCCGCGATCTCAGCACCAACCTTCTTCAGCGCCTCGATCGCCTTGAGGGGCGATCCGCCGGTGGTCGACGTGTCTTCCACGACGATCACGCGCTTCCCGTTCAGATCCGGGCCCTCAACCTGGCGTCCGCGACCGTGATCCTTCGGCTCCTTGCGCACCACAAACGCGTCATACGTCTTGCCTCGCGCAATGCCCTGGTGCAGGATCGCGGACGCGATCGGATCCGCGCCCATCGTCAGCCCGCCCACGGCGACCACGCCGTCAATGTCTTCGATGAGGTCGAGCATCACCTGACCGATCAGCGGTGCCGCACGGTGATCGAGGCTGAGCTTACGCATGTCGACGTAGTAGCTCGCCTTCTTGCCACTTGTGAGCGTGAAGTCGCCGTGGAAGACGGCATCCGACTTGATAAGTTCGATGAGCTGTTCGCGCGCGCTGGTCATGCCTCCGATTCTACTGCGGATGCGATTCGGGATCGGGCAACGCCTTCAACTCGGGAACCCGCGTACCCTGGAGGAATGCCCTCACGCTTTGACGCCGCGCTTCGCCTCGACATCACGCTCGAAATGGCCCGCAAGCACGGCATTCCCGCGCAGATCAGCCAGGCGGATCTCGATGAGCTCGACAGAAACCCGCCGCCGTGGCTGACGCAGTCCCGCGCGAACCGCACCGGCAAGCGGGCGGTGTGGACGACGCTCACGTGTGCGCTCTGCGACTACACCGAACATGAGCGTCCCAAAAAATGGTGGCCCGAATTCACGTCGCTCATCTGTGATGCGCATGAAATTCTTGATTTCCCGGCGCCCGCTGCTGGCACAGAGCGATCGTTCACCTACGGCGTCGGATCCAGGTTCACCGGTTTGACGGACTCGTAACCAGCGACGGTCATATCTGAAGAGAAACCATAGTCTCTGCGCGCGGAAGATAGCGTACGCCGATGACTTCGCACCAAATGAATGGCTTGTCGTGAACACAGCCCAAGGTCTCAGCCAATAGCCGGCGCATGCAATGCGAGCAGATCCTCGTAGCTCTCGCGGCGCACCACCAGGCGCGCTTCGCCGTCAGCAACGAATACGATCGCGGGCTTCAGCGCACCGTTGTAGTTGTTAGCGAGCGTGTAAGAATAGGCTCCGGTGGTGGCAATGGCAACGAGGTCACCCGGCCGGGCCGCAGGCATCGGCGCACCGTCGACAAGCAGATCGCCAGATTCGCACTGCCGCCCCACAAGCTGAACGGTCTCTTCCCACGGCTCAGCCAGGCGGTTCGCGAGCACTGCCTCAAAGCGCTGGTCGGTAAGCGCGACGTCGAGCATGTCTGCCATCCCCCCGTCAACAGCAACAAACACGTCTCCGGTGTGTTTCACCGACACCACCCGGTACAGGGTGATTCCCGCACGCGCAACGACCGAGCGGCCCGGCTCAATCATCAGCTTCGCATCGGCCGGCAGGTGCTCCTTCGCCGCAGCAACGATGGCGTCGAGATACGCCTCGACGGTCGGGGCATCGTCGTCGTAGGTGTATTTGACGCCGAGGCCGCCGCCCACATCGTAGGTCTTGAAGCGTCCGGCGGTTGCAAGCTTCTCGACGGCCTCCGCGAACTGCGAGGTGCCAAGGATCTGGGATCCGATGTGAAGATGTACGCCCTCGAAATCCATGAGGGGGTGAGCCTGCATACGGTCGATAGCACGCAGGGCCTGATCCATCGGCAAGCCAAACTTTGACCGATCCCCGCCGGTCGCCTGGGAGGCGTGCGTCACCGCGTCAACGCCCGGGATGACCCGGAGCAGCAGGCGCTGCGGCCGGGTCAAAAGCTGTTCAAGCCGATCAAGTTCGTCCTCGTTGTCGACAATAATGACGCCGATGCCCACTTCGAGTGCGTGCGCGAGCTCTGCATCGGTCTTCGCGTTGCCGTGGAAATGTAAGAGTCTCGGATCCACGCCGGCCGCGAGCGCCATACGGAGTTCGCCACCGCCCGCGACATCAATCGCGAGGCCCTCCTGCTGCGCGACACGATACATCTCAACGATAGGCAAGGACTTCGAGGCGTACAGCACCTCGGAGTTTGGCCAGCGCTCTTTGAGCCCCTCCGCGAAGCTGCGCGCCTGGCGACGCAAACCCGTTTCGTCAATCACATGCAACGGGGTGCCATATTTCTCGGCGAGCTCAGCAACGGAAACTCCGCCAACCGTCAATACTCCCGCCTCATCACAACCGGACTGCTCGGGCAGAATGCTCCAGAGTTCTCCGAGCCTTGTACCCTCGGGCGAGGGCTGATGAGCCGGGGCGTTGATCGACATTCTTTACTCCGTTCGGGTCGTGGACTCACAACCCTATGCCCCTGCAGTTCGAGATACTTGTAGATAGCAGATAGATTTTGATTATGAGTTCACCGATTTCTCCAAATGAACAGAGGGAGACCATCACACTGGGTGAACTTCTCTTGGCTCTCGGGCCAGACACCGCCACCCTCTTGGGGTCTGGAGACACGACCCGCGCCATTGGGGGCACCGACTTTTTCGAAGCGCTTGAAGATCTGCGTGGGGATCCCGAGACGCTATTACTCGTGCCCTCCACCACTGAAATGCCATTCGCCCGCCTGTCTAGTTTGGCGGAGCGTGCCGCGCAGCTGGGATATTCGGGCCTTGCGGTGAAGTGCCGCGAGAGCGATACCGCAAGCTATACCGCGATCTCCGAATCGAGTGGACTGGCTATCATCCAGGTGAGTGAGCGGTTAAGCTGGCGACTCTTCGATGCCTACGTGGCCCACTTACTTGGGGAACAACACCACAGCGAAGACACTCACCTCAACCGCGGCATTGAGCCACTTTTCGCGCTGGCGAACGAACTCGCCGAGTACTTTGGCGGGTCCGTTGCGATCGAGGATCTAGGCCGCAGGATCATTGCCTACTCTTCGGTTCCCGGACAACTCATCGATGCCCTTCGTACCCAGGGGATTCTGACAAGGCGGGTACCCGACTCACCCTTCAACGACGACCAATATCGCACGGTACTTCGTTCCGAAGAACCCCTCAAATACCCGCGCCTCGATGGCGAAGTACCCCGGATCGCCTGCGCAATTCGGGCCGGCGCACTCCCCCTTGGCACGATCTGGGCCATCGACGCTTCAGGCGAAGCTCCACTCACCGAGGAACAGTCCCGTCGCATTAGGGCCGCCGCCACTGTTGCAGCTTCTCACATGCTCGACGACATTCGGGTGCGCAGGGCAACCCAGATCCCCCGCGAGAACCGGCTGCGCACCCTGCTAGAAGGGCGCGAGGTGATCGGCTCGGAGCTTGCCGAGCTCGGGATCTCAGAAGAGCGGGGTGCAGCGCTTCTCGCGTTCGCTCACGGCCGCCATGATCCCGCCGTCGCACCAGAACAACTCTGCTCTGCCGTGCAGCGACACCTGGCAATTCATCGCCCCGAAGCGATTGCGGTCGTCAGAAACAGTCGGGTCTACGCACTCGTCGCTGACGACCCCACCCGGCCTGCTGCTGGTCTTGCCTCCCCGCTCCTTCCGATCCTGGATCGCCTCATTGGGCCGGGGTAAGCGTCGCGGTCCCCGGGGTGGCTCGCCGCTCCGGTGAAGTCGCACCCCTTCGTCACCTCGCCGACCGGCTCTTCGACACCGCCGTCAGGCATCCTCACGATATTCGCTTCAGGGCACTGACCCCAGACTCGATGCGGCCGCTGCTCGTGTTCGAAAGCGCCGCGGAAGTGTTCGCCAGCAGCCCCGAGCTGCGCTCCCCGGAGGCCGAACTACTCAAAGCGAAAGACCCTCTGGTGGCAGAGACCCTGCTTGCCTGGTGTGGAGCCTTCGGCAATATCGCGCGCACCGCACGAACCCTCTGCATTCACGAAAACACAGTGAGATACCGGCTTCGCCGCGCTGAGGAGAAGTACGGGATCCTGTTGGATGACCCGGATACGCTGCTCACTACCTGGCTTCAGTTGCGGGCAGCTACTGCCCGCAAGCTTTCGTCGGGTTCAGGATCGGCACCCGTTTACCCAGATCGGAGCACCCCGGCATGACCGACTCAGACCCCATCGCCGCACTCGTCGAGCTCTTCGCTGATGCACCTGTCGCGGTGCTGACCGGGGCGGGTCTGAGTACCGACTCCGGCATCCCCGATTACCGCGGCAAAGGCACCGTGCCCCGCACCCCCATGAGCATCCGCGATTTCATGGACGATTCCGGTTATCGGCAGCGTTTCTGGGCGGGCGCCCGCGTGGGATCGGCGCACATCTCCGGAATCAAACCCAACGCCGGACACGCAGCGCTCGCGCGCCTCGAAGCTGCGGGCCGCATTGACGGCGTGATGACCCAAAACGTCGACGGTCTGCACCGACGCGCCGGATCCCGCACCGTTGTCGAACTGCACGGCAACGGAAGCGTGATCCGCTGCACCGACTGTGGCAACCGCTGGACCAGGAACGAAGTGCTCGGTTGGTTCGACACGCTAAATCCCGGAGTCGTTGAACGCAGTTCGGAGGCCGAGATCGCGCCCGACGGTGATGCACGGGTCGGTGACGTTTCCGACGTGATCGTTCCACCGTGCCCGGTGTGCGGCGGGATCCTGCGCCCCGATGTCGTCTACTTCGGCGAGACCGTGCCGCCCGGGGTGTTTGCTGCGGCTGAGTCGCTGCTCAACGGAGCCGGGGCACTGCTGCTTGCGGGTACCTCGCTCGCCGTGAACACCGGTGTGCGCCTGATGCATCGCGCTGAACGTCGCGGGATCCCGGTCGCCGTCATCAACCGCGGGCCGACCGCGGCAGACGCGCGAGCGGCGGTGCGGATCGAGGGCGGCACGAGCGAAATACTCACGGCTCTGGTGACGGAACTGGGGTAGTGCGGGTCTCTCCCATGAGGTAATACACGTCACCACATTTTCTATGCCCTGCCAGGAAGATCACCCGATGATCCTCCCGCCGCCAGTTCGTTGTGTGCGCAAATCGTTCTTATTCCGCCCGATAGGAACAAGCTGCGCACACACCAAGGAGCGTCAGCACCCGTCAAGCTGCGCGTCAGCACCCGTCATCATCCTGCGATCTGAAGGAGTCGCAGGATCCTCGTGGCTCCCGAGCTGGCGTTCGCAGGTCCCGCGCTACTCCCCGCGAGAGATGCGGGTCATGTCCTCGCGCGGCACCACCTTAATACGGGTGCGGCCCTCGGCCTCTCCCAGGCTCAGTTCGTGCTCGTCGAGCCGGTGCCAACCCTCGATGGTAGTGTAGGGCACGTTGCGCTCGCGCAGAAGCGCGGGGATCGCGTCAGCCTCGGTCGAAACCGGTTGCCACCACGAGTCGCGGTCCTCAAGCAGGCACTCGAGGGTCTCCATCGCGTCAGACTTGGTGTGGCCGATGAGCCCAATGGGGCCGCGCTTGATCCACCCCGTCACGTAGACGCCCGGGATCTGGCGCCCCTCAAGATCCTGCACTCGGCCCTGCGCATTCGGGATCACGCCCGCCGTTTCGTCAAAGGGAATCTCGTCGAGGGGAGATCCGAAGTATCCGATCGCGCGGTACAGCGCCTGCATCGGGATCACCTCGAACTCGCCGGTGTCGATTACACCGCCGTTGCCGTCGGGGGCGGTGCGCTCGATCTTGAGCCCCGCGACACGACCATCCTCAACAACAACCTCAACCGGCTTCGACCAGAAGTGCATGTGCAGGCGTCGCGACGCGTGCGTGCCGTTCTCCTCACGCTCCCGCTGCTCCTGGCGCCACTTGTCCATGACGCGGGTCATCACGAGCACCTGCTTGTTCTTCAGCAGCGTCTCATCGGCGTAGGCATCGTCGACGTCAAAATCGCGTTCATCGACCACCATGTCAACGTCGCGCACTTCACCCAGTTCGCGAAGTTCGAGGGGCGTGAACTTGACGTACTTCGGGCCGCGGCGACCGAAGAGGTGGAGGTCCTGAATCGGATTCTGCTTCAGGCCTTGGTAAACATTGTCTGGGATCTCGGTCGGCAGCAGATCGTCCGCATGCTTGATGAGCATGCGAGAGATATCGAGCGCTACGTTGCCGTTACCGATAACGCCGACCTCGGCTGCTTCAAGAGGCCAGGTGCGGGGGACGTCCGGATGACCATCGAACCAGCTCACAAAGTCTGCGGCCCCGTAGGATCCTTCCGCCTCAATTCCCGGGATTTTGAGCGCCGCGTCACGGATCGCCCCGGTTGCGAAGATGACCGCGCTGTAGTGGTCCTTGAGATCCTGCAGCGTGATGTCTTGGCCGTAGCGGACGTTGCCGAAATAGCGGATCGTGCCGGCTTCGGAATCTGCGCGATCGAGCACGTCACGCAGAGCAGTAATGATGCCCTTGATGCGCGGATGGTCGGGCGAAACACCGTAACGAACAAGGCCGTAGGGCGCCGGCAGTTGCTCGAAGAGGTCAATCTCAACGTCGAAGTCCCGTTCGGCCTTCAGGAGCAGATCAGCAGCGTAAATTCCTGCCGGCCCTGCTCCGACGATTGCCACTCGCTTCTTGGTCATTCGCTGTGCTTCCTTTCGCATCCCGTCCGGGAACTTCGACTAATACTTTTCAGGGGCGGTCTTGGCCGAGCCCAAAACGGGTTCGGGACGAGCCAAAATGCCAAGAAGTTGGTCTTTTAGACTCACCCCTCGCGATTGACGATCGACTCTGCCATGCGCTCCAGGGCCCGCTTCACCGATGATTTCGGGAGAATGTCAAGCTGCGCGACCGCTTCCTCGGCCCATCGGCGAGCAGTCATCTCTGTTTCACGTGTAACATCGTGCAGCTGCAGAGCCTTGACTTCCGCGTCAAGCACTGCGGGCTCGGCTCCGTTTTCGATTGCAAGCACGCCCGCATCGATGCGTTCAAGTAGTTCGGCATCAGCGACGTTCCCGGCCGCAGCACGCTCGCGCAACAGCAACATTGGCAGCGTCGCGACACCGGCCCGCAGATCCGTGCCCGCAAGCTTGCCCGTCTGTTGCGACTTGGGCGAAAGATCAATCACGTCATCAATCAGCTGGAACGCGACTCCGATCCGCTCGCCGTATTCCATAACCGGATCGGCATATTCAGTCGGCGCCCCACCAAACATCACGCCCATGCGGGCGGCACACGCGATCAGCGCACCTGTTTTGTCTGCGAGCACCTGTAGGTAGTGCGGGATCGGCGCTTCGCCTTCCTGGGGCCCCACTGTCTCGTGCAGTTGACCGAGGCACAACCGCTCGAAGGTCTGGGCCTGCAGCAGAATCGCTTCCTCGCCCATGCCGGAGACGAGCGTGGAGGCTCGGGCAAACAGCAGATCCCCGGCGAGGATCGCGATCGAATTTGACCACACGGTCTGCGCAGCGGGGACCCCGCGGCGCAGGGTCGCATCGTCCATGACATCGTCGTGGTAGAGAGACGCGAGGTGGGTGATCTCGACAGACTGGGCGGCACGGCGCACCAACTCGTTTGGCCCTTCGCCGAGCTCACTGGCGAGCAGCGTCAGCGTGGGGCGGATACGTTTGCCACCCGCCTCAAGCAGGTAACGTGCGGGAACATCGGCGACGGGAGAGGCGAAAGTGAGGTTTTCGAGCAGGCCTGCCTCTACGAGGTCGAGTTCAGCCTGCAGCGCCTTGGCGTGGCGGCGATCCTGCACCCCTCGGAAGAGGTTCATCGGGAGCGCCTGCGTGGAGGTGTCCTCAGCGGCGTGTCGGTTCACTTCTGCTCTCCATCGCTCGAACTCGCGTCGGCCTTCTTGGGAGCGCGTTTGGTTTGAGGTTGTGGAGCCGTCTTTTTGGCGGCTGGTTTCTTGGCCGCCGGTTTCTTGGCCGCCGGTTTCTTGGCCGCCTGCTTCTTGTCGGCCAGCGGGGGCTTAGGATCCTCACGAGGCACAAAGCCGCGGTGCAGGGCGACAACCCCAAAGGTCAGATTCCGGTAGGCAACACGCTCAAACCCAGCCTCTCGCAGCCACGCGGAAAGTTCCTCCTGAGCAGGCCAGGCCTCAATCGATTCGTTCAGGTATCGATACGCCTCAGCCGCACTCTTATTGATTGCTCCCGCGATCCGAGGCAATACGTGGCGTGAGTAGAAGCTGTAGGGCGCCCGAACCGCTGACGAGGACGGCGTTGAGAACTCGGCAATCACCACACGCCCGCCCGGTTTCACGACCCGGCGCATCTCGGCGAGCGCTTTCTTTGGGTCGTTGACGTTGCGGAGGCCATAAGAAATGGTGGCGGCGTCGAAGCTGTCGTCTTCAAACGGCAGAGCCGTCGCGTCGGCCCACACGAATTCGATGAGTGGGTTGTCTGCGTGCCGCCTGCGCCCCTCAGCGAGCATGCCCTCCGAAAAGTCGGCCGCAACAATCTCAGCTCCGTGTGCGGCAAGAGCGGCGGAGGAGGTTCCGGTGCCGGCGGCAAGATCGAGGATCCGCATGCCTTTCCGCGGAGCTATGGCCTTCGTCGTGGCAATGCGCCAGAGGCGGTCATTCCCGACTGTCAGCACATCGTTGATGAGGTCATAGCGAGGCGAAACCTCATCAAACATCGCCGAAACTTCTGAGGCGCGCTTGGTTTCCGTGTCGGGTCGAGTCACCCCTATATGCTAGCCCGTCCGGGTCCAAAAGCGCTTCGTGAGCCGCGATACCGCCCGCAGCAGAATCGTACGTGGCCCGTGAAGCGCAGCGCGGGGAATCGGGCTCGCCGGATCCGTCTCTGCGCATAAGGCCGGGCGGATCACCCCCGCGGATCACCCCCGCGCGAGTTGGCGGCCGCGCGCCGAATCGGGCACAGGCGCACCATCACAGTCAAGCCCAGCATCGATCAGTTGCTCATAGTGATCGATCTTGCGCTCAAGCGCGAGCGCGGCCTGGTCGAGCCTGGCGCGTCGTTCGTCAAGCAGTGCTTGCGTCTGCTGCATGAGGGTGATCCGCCGCCCGTGACTCGCGGCTCCCTCTTCGAGAAGCGCCACAAACTCCTTCATCATCGCTGTGGGCATGCCTGAATCGCGCAGCGAGGTCAGCAGCATCACGATGCCTTGCTCTCGCGAATTGTAGAGGCGCCGCCCCGTGGCAGTTCGTCCGACCCTCGGCAAGACTCCCTCGCGTTCGTACCATCGCAAGGTGTCAACGCTCAGCCCGGTTAGGCCGGAGAGTTCCGCGATTCCCACGCCCGTTTCGTGTCCATCTGCCCGAGCATAGTTGCCGCACGCTGCGAAGTTGCGCTGGAGCGCACTCCAGCTTCTACAGTCGGAGTTCCACTCGCAGCATTCAAGGAGATACATGTTCGCACACACCGTTACACACGGTTCAGGATCCGGCACCCTTCGCAAGGTTGAGCTTGCAACACCCAGACCGGGTCCTGGGCAGCTCAGCATCGACGTCGACTTCGCGGGCCTCGGGTTGATTGACGCCTTCTGGACCTCCGGGGTCATGCCCTCCGGCCCGGAATTCGTGCCGGGGTTGGAGGCTTCGGGCACCGTTCGCGAACTCGGCGAAGGGGTGACGGAATTCGCGGTTGGGGATCCCGTGGCAGCAATTCTGTTGGGAGCCGGTGGCTTCGCGGAGGTTGTCTGCGTTCCCGCGGCCCACGTCGCGGCGGTGCCAGAAGGACTCGGCATGGAAATGGCGGCGGTCGTTGCGATCAATACCGTTACCGCGCATCTTGCCCTCACGAGGTCGGCCAGGTTCAGCCCGTCAGATAGCATGCTGGTGCAGGCTGGAGTTGGCGGGCTCGGTTCACAGTTCGCGCGGGTCGCGCTCGCGCTCGGGATCACCGAACTCGACGCGGTTGTCGGCACGGAGGCGAAGCGGGCGCTGGCTCAGGATCTTGGCTACCGCAGGATCTATCTGCGCGACGAGATTGATAACATTCCGGCAGGAGCATACGATCTTGTCGTTGATCCTGTTGGGGGCGTCGCTACCGAGATTGGGTTTCGAGCTCTGCGCAGCGGCGGTCGTCTCGTGCGCGTCGGCAATGCCTCGCAAGCGCCCGATGTGCCGCTCAGTTCGCTCGCGCACTGGCTGGAAAACAAGACGACAACCGGCTTCAACGTTGGCGCCTGGCTCTCTGCGTACCCTGAGCAGTGCGCGCCGTCGCTGCAGTGGTCACTCGCGGCTGCCGCGCGGGGCGATGTGCGGGTGGACCTCACTCGCGTCGGCACTCCCGAAGAGTTGCCGGAGATGCTCGCCTCCCTCGAACGCGGCGAAACCACCGGCAAACTCGCGGTGCGCATGGTTCGGGACTGAGGAAGCCTCCTCTGAAAGCAAGGAAGCTCCGGCTGGATAGCCGGCGGCCGACATCCAGCGGTACAGATCGCCGCGCGAGTTTATGGGACGGATGACCGGTGGGGATAACCGGCGGTTTGGGGGCCGTGATGTGAGCGGGGCGGGCGGAAAGCCCGTGCTGGCGTATTTGCGGAAGAGAGATGTGCGAACATGCACATCTCGAAAACGCAATCAAACGCTGGCACGGGCTTTCCGCGCGCCCCGCGGAGGAACGAACTACAGCCGTTCGCGGTGACGATCCCGCAGCTCAGCAACCGCACGCTCGAGCGCGGGATCATCGCCGCGGGCAAGTGCCGCGTACTGCAGCACAACACCCTCTTCATCAGGCAATGCCTTCACCCACATGCGGCGGCGCGGCACAAACAGCGACCACATCAGCCCGCCCAAGGACAGCAACGCAAACACCAGCACCCACTCCTGTGCCGGATTGCGCATCACGTCGAAGGACGCATAGCGCGGTGCGGCATCGAAGCTGATCGTTCCCATACCGTTCGGCAGGTCCACAGTACTTCCCGGCGTCAACTCCAGGGACGGCGTATCAACCGCGCGCCCGGTGAGCTGCTCCATCTTGCTCGTATCGAGAGCATAAACGGACTGCGGCACACCATCGTCGAGACCCAAATCACCGACAAACACGTCGAGCGTCAGCACCGGATTCTCAAGGTCCGGATAGATGGAGGTGAAGGCCCCAGAGTCAAGATCCGCCTTGGTCGGGTAGAAGAAGCCGCGCAGGCCAAGCTGCGTCAACTCGCCATCGCTGCTCTTCAAGCCGTACGGCACCTTCACCACGCCCAGAGAGGTCATGTTGGTGTCCTGCGGAATGAAGGGCATCGACTCGCCATACACGATCTCGCCGTCTGCATTGCGGATCGTCAACGTCGGAGCGTAGCCGTTGGCGATGAGATAGATCGGGGAGCCATGCACGCGGAGCGGGTGATTCACGCGGATCTTCTGCGACGACTCGGTGCCGTCGGTCTCAATCATCGTCATGTTTGCGACGTATTCCCTGACCTGGCCGATCGCTGAGACATTCCCATCGTCCGGCGTCACATAGGTGACGTCGAGGGAGTCCAGCCGCAAGCCAAAGGGCTCGAGACTGTCCGTATCAAACGAGCGGCCCTTGTTGACCGTGTCGTAATCGATGAGCTGATTCACCATCGTCTCGCCCTCAACCAGCACCTTTTGGCCGCTGAATGTCGCCACACCGCCGAGCGCAACGCTCACGAGCACGCCGACGAGCGCGGTGTGAAACAGCAGGTTACCGGTTTCGCGCAGGTAGCCGCGCTCGGCCGAGACGGAGACTTCGGAGAGGCCACGACGCACGGCGCGTTGAACCTCAACCCTGTAGCGCTGCTTCTTCAGGATCGACGCCGCCTCGGCGATCGCCCGCTCCGCGAATGCGTCGCGCTCCTCCGCGGTCGCCTCAGGGTTTGACACCCGGATTTCCGAGAAGCCGGCCATCCGCTGCAAGCGCGCGGGCGTCTTTGGCGGCTTTCCGCGCCAGGCCCGCCAGTGATGGGTGATCCGGGGCAGCACACACCCGATCAGCGAAATGAACAGCAGCAAGTAGATCGCCGAGAACCACACCGAACCGTAGACGTCGAAGGCCTGGATCGGGAAAGCATCAAGAATTGGGAAGAGTTGTGGGTGATCCCGCTCGTATTGCAGCACACCGTTGGGATCCGCTCCGCGCTGCGGCACCAGCGATCCGGGGATCGCCGCGACCGCGAGTAGCAGCAGCAGGATCAGGGCAACCCGCATACTCGTGAGCTGCCGCCAGAACCAGCGCAGCCAACCGCGAAAACCGAGCTCAGGGCTGTCGATCCGACCGCCCCCGCCCGAGCCGTCATCAAAGTCAGAGGGGCGTGACATAGCCGTCAATCACCGCCTGCAATCCGAGCATCATTTGGCTCCATACCCCGGTCACCATGAGAAGACCGATCAGGATCAGCAACCCGCCGCCGATCAGGTTCACAACACGAATATGCCGCTTAAAGAATGTCATGGTATTCGTCATCCATCCGAATCCGAACGCGGCGAGCAGAAACGGGATCCCGAGGCCCAGACAGTACCACAGGGCGAGCACGATCGCGCGCGGCACCGACCCCTGCTGCAGGCTCAACGACATGATGGTCGCGAGGGTTGGGCCGAGACACGGGGTCCAGCCGATGGCAAACACGATGCCGAGCAGGGGGGCGCCGAGCAGTCCCACACGCGGCTTTGCGCTCAGCTTTTTGGTGAACTGCATCTTGCCAAAGAGCCCGATAAACACAAGACCCATCAGCATGACGACCCCACCCAGTACGCGGGTGATCACGTTCTCCCAGTCCATGAGCCAGATTCCGACGGTGCCTGCAGCGGCCATCACGGTGACGAGCACCGCGGTGAATCCCGCGACAAACAGCAATGAACCAAAGATCAGGCGTCGCCTGGCGGGTTTCTCCCCGGGAGCCGACTCGGCGCTTGCACCGACATACGCCAGATACCCGGGCACGAGCGGCAACACACACGGCGACAGGAACGACACCAGTCCTGCGGCGAGCGCAATCAGTGAGGCAACGAGCAACTGCCCGTCAGCAACGATCTCCTGCAGATTCACTGGCTGCTACGAACCGCTCTGCGCTGATCCCGCTCCGCTTTCCGCAAGCGTCTCCTCAATCAGGGTGCGCAGCTGCGAAACATCAGCGAGTTGCCCGAGCACACGGTGGGCGACCCGGCCCTCCGTGTCGAGCACCAGGGTCGTCGGTACGGCATTGAGCGGCACCTGCCCGGCAAATGCGCGCTGCACGGCCCTGCCTCCGGCGTTGTCAATAATCGAGGGATACTCGATACCAAACTGTTCGGCAAACTGCTGGGCCTGAGCAACTTGATCACGGGTGTTGACCCCCAAGAATTTGACGCCCTCGGGCGCAAACTTTTGGTAGGCCTCCTCGAGGTCGGGAGCCTCCGCACGGCAGGGCGCACACCCGGCGTACCAGAAGTTCACAACCGTCACGCTTCCGAGGGTGTCGGCGGAACCGTAAACGGAGCCGAGATCCGTTTCTCCCGAAAATTCAACCGCGCTTGTGCGCTCCGATGCGGGAATACTGATCGTGGATCCGTCGCCCGCGATGTAGCCCTTCTCGCTCGACTCTTCCCACTGTTTCGCAAGGTCAGCACTGCCGTCGCCACCGCCGCAGCCCGTTAACGTAAACGCAGCAATCACGCTTGCGGCGAGGGCCGCACGAGCCCGCCGCCTCATACCGCGCCCACATCAAGTGAGTCGCCAAGAAGTGACTGCGCGGGAGTGCGATAGTCGACTTCGAACCACCGTTCCCCTCGCCGCTCAAAGCTGGTGATGCTGGAGAGTTCGCAGCGGCGGCTCGCCGGGTTATGGAAGAGCGGCTTGCCTGCAACGTCGAGGTGTGCCATCCAGATTGGTGATTGGTGGGAGACCATCACGATGTCGCCGCCACGAGTGGCGTCCCAGGCGTCGTCCATTGCGCTGCGGACTCGCGCGGCGACCTGGCGGTAGGGTTCGCCCCAGCTGGGCCGAAACGGGTTCCAAAACCGGTGCCAGTAGCGGGGTTTTTTGAACGCGGCATCTGGACCGGAGTTCACCATTCCCTCGAACGCGTTCATGGGTTCGATGATGCGCTCTTCTGTGACGATCTCGAGTCCCATCGCGCTCGCGATGGGACGGGCCGACTGCTGGGCCCGCTCAAGGGGGAGGCCATCAGTTTCGCGACCACCCGGTCGCTCCCGGCGAGCTCAAGAGCAGCGGACTCAGCCATGCGGTGCCCAAGCTCAGACAGGCGGAATCCTGGAATGCGCCCGTACAGCACACGATCAGGGTTATGCACTTCGCCGTGGCGCACCAAATGCAGCAGTTTGTCGGTCACGCGACCATTCTACGATCGGTGCCGGCGCAGACACTGAGAGTTCGATGCTTCACCGCCTTCTGTGCGTTGGATGCCCCAGAAGCAGGTGACGGTTTCGAGCCAGGCTGTCCTAAACCCCCGGTACCCTGCCCGACGTCCGGCTTCGCGCCGGTCTCCGGCTGGACAATCGGCGGGAGAGTAAGTTCCCAGTAGGTCACGGAGCCGGGAGCGAGTGCGTATCCCTCTTTGATTTCGTAAGCGAAAACACTGACCATCTTCTCTGGATCCTGCGGATTGGGCACAGCAATATAGGTAGTGCCTTCAACTTCCGGGAGAATGACGGTTGCTCGTTCACCCGGCGCGGGCTGTAAGAGCTTCGGCGGGAGTCACCGTGATCACGCTCGCGGTGAGCAACGTTGCAGTGCCGAGCACGGCGAAGCGTGTAAATGATGCGTGAGCCATAATGTGTTCCTCCTCAGCGGAAAACGTGCTGAGTTCACGGCTGTGATCTTGACCGGCACCCGGGTGCCAGGCCGATGCGGATGCCAGGTTGGCGCAGGATCAGCATGCTGGCGCGGGAGCGTTGCAAATGGTTGCCTCGCTCCCGCGCCAGAAAAGGTCACGCTTAAGTTGTGTTCGGCTACGCGCGCCGAGTGCGCCCGCGCAGCAGCACAATGCCCGCGCCGAGAACCAGCGCGGCGCGACCGCTGGTCGTGAGCATTGCAGCCTTCTGGTCGCCGGTCAACGCAAGGGTGTCAACCGAAGAAGCGCCATTCGCGCGCCCGCCAGGCTTCGCTGGCGAGGTTGCCGAGTTCTGCGACGAGCCCGCTTGAGAGGAATCGGTGCCGTTTCCTGCATTGGGATCACTCCCCGGTCCGGGATTCACGATAGCGGGGATCTTGAACTCCCAGTAGGTATCCGAGCCCGGAGCGAGCACGTAACCCTTCTCAACGCTGTCAACAAAGACGCTGACCATGTTCTCCGGGTCATCCGGGTGGGGAACAACGATGTACTTGATTCCTGGCATATCGGGAAGAATCACCGTTGCGCGTTCTCCCGGCGCAGGATCGGAGAGCTTAGGCGCAATCGGCGTCACCTGAATCGGGGGCTGGACAATCTCGGGAATCTCAAGGATCCACTCGGTGTCACCCTCAAGTTCATACCCGGGCTGTGGCGTAGCGGTCACCACGAAGGTATCGCCGACCCGCTCCACGGTGTAGTCGACTCCTTCAACATCGGGAAGAATGACGGTCGCTTCTTGCCCGTCCTCGGGAGTGCTCAACGTCGGCGCCGGCGGGTTCACGGTGATAACGAGACCCAAAATGTCGACGTAAATGTCGATGATGTCCGGGGTACTGCCGTGAACGACATGGAGGGCACCGCCGAGGTGGGGGCCAGTCACGAGAACGTACACGTACCAATTCCCGTCCGGTTCCACTATCGTTTCACCCAGCATGTTGCCATCCATGTCGATAAGCGTTACGAGTTCACCAGGGTCACCCATGCCCACAATTTCGAGTGTCTCGCCCATGTACGGGTCGTAGTAGTAGCCACTTTCGACGGAAAAGGCTGCGCGCACGGCGCGTTGTTCAGGCGCCTCTGCAGCGTTTCCCGTGGGGGCGCTGAGCGGATGGTTCGCAGATACTGCTGCGGGTGCGTCCGCAACCCCGAACTGATCCTCTTCGGTGGGAAAGACCTCTTCCAGGGGCAAACTCTCCGAAGCGTTCAGGGAATCATCACCGATCGGGCCGTCAGCAAAGGCCGGCGAGCCGCCGACGCTGACACAGGCGGTCACAAGTAACGATGCGACACCGAGTGCCGCAAAACGTTGACACGAAGTGTTGGTCATACTCGTCCTCCTTCAATATATTGATTTCTTATGTGGCTTTCCTATGTAAATTAAAGGTATATCGGCAGAGACAAGGCCTACACCTCATCAGCGATAGTTGGGTACCGAAACCAGCAAATCCCAGAGGTACACACTGAAATTTGCGTAGTGAATACAAGCGTCCTGTGCAGCATCTACGCATAAACACCGACGTCAAGTCGGCCCACCATATCCGCAGCGACGGCTAGACTGTCCGAGTGACTGAACGCGTGTTAATCAAGGACCTGGCCGCCCACGACGACGGCATCGTACGAGTATCCGGATGGGTGGAGAAGGTACGTGACCAGCGTCACGTGCAATTTGTCGTGTTGCGCGACGAGACCGGAGCCGTGCAGCTGGTGAACGGCGGCGTGCTGCGCGAACCCGACCCCGAAAACCCGAGGTCAGACATTCTCGTGCCGCGCACCACCACAATCTCCGAGCTCACCCAGGGCACGTTTGTGACGGTGACGGGCGAGTTGCAGCACAACGAGCGCGTGAAGCTTGGCGGAGTCGAGGTGCAGATCGAAACCATCGAGGTGGTCGCGGCATCGCTGCCCGACAACCCCGTCGCCACCGACTCCAATATTGACGTGCGGATGGACTGGCGCTTCCTCGACCTGCGTCGCCCCGAACAGAACCTCGTGTTCCGGGTGCAGACCACGTTCCTGAACGCACTGCGCCAGGTGTGGATCGAGCGCGACTTCATCGAGATTCAGACCCCGAAGCTGATGGCGAGCGCTTCAGAATCGCGCGCCGAACTGTTTGAGGTGGAATACTTTGAGGGCAAGGCGTTCCTTGCGCAGAGCCCGCAGTTCTTCAAGCAGATGGCTCAGGCCGCAGGCTTTGGCGGCATCTTCGAGGTTGGCCCGGCGTTCCGCGCGGATCCCTCCTTCACTTCGCGGCACGCGACCGAGTTCACCTCGATTGACGCCGAGATGAGCTGGATCGACTCGCACGAAGACGTCATGGAGCTGCACGAAGAGCTGATGGTCGCGGGCTTGACCGCGGTCAAGGAGAAGCACGGCGAAGCGATCCAGAAGCTCTTCGGTGTTGAGATCGAGGTCCCCGAGCGCCCCTTCCCCGGATCCCCCTCGCTGAAGCGAAAGAGATCGTGAAGGCGGAGGGCTACGAGGTGCCGCGCGCCGACGCCGACATGGACCCCGAGGGCGAGCGCCGCATTGCCGCGCACGTCAAGAAGAAGTACGGGCACGACTTCGTGTTCCTTACCGACTACGATGCCTCGATCCGCCCGTTCTACCACATGCGCGATGCGGACAACCCGCAGCTCACCAAGAGCTACGACCTGATCTACAACGGCACCGAGATTTCGACAGGCGCGCAGCGCGAACACCGCATCGACGTGCTTGAGGCGCAGGCACGCGAGAAGGGGATGGACCCGGCAGAGCTCGGTTTCTACCTCGACTTCTTCCGCTACGGCGTGCCGACGCACGGCGGGTTTGGCATGGGCCTCAACCGTGTGCTGATGCTGATGCTGAAGCAGTCGTCGATCCGCGAGGTGACCTACCTCTTCCGCGGGCCGACTCGCCTGCTGCCGTAAACCCTGTCATCTCCGGCATGTCAGCCGGTGCTCACGCCTCAGCCGGTTGGATCCATTGAGATTCAACCGGCTGACGTGTCTGTACCGGCTGACGTGTCGTGGTCATTCTTCTCACCCGGCGGGGTGATCGCCACGGGGGACGGTGCCCGCGCTCACACCACTTGTGATGCTGGTCGGCTGCGATAGCTCGTCAAGGTGGTGCTCCAGCGGTTTGAGTATCTCCGAGGCTCCCTCAAACTCACCGCGCAAGACACCGCGCATCGCGATACCGTCCAGAAGCGCGTTCAGACGGACTACCTCCAGCGCGTGATCCCGCCCCTCCCCCAGCATTCCCGCATCGGCGAGCGCGGTGATCGCGATCGCGCACACCGCGCGCACGCCATCGCTGAGGCCGTTCGCAGCAGCCTTGAGCCGGTCGTCAGTGAGCGCGAGAACACTCAGCTGCATCTGTGCCACCAGCTCGGTACGCCGCTCCTCGTCGACCGGGAGGACCTCCGCGAGCACCCGCTCAGCGAGCTCTCGACCCTGGAACTGGGCCTTGCATACCCGGACGCGCTCAGCCGCACGCTCACCAATCAGGGACAGGCAGTGTTCACGAAGCTCGTGCTGCGTGGCGAACGCCCGCCGAAGCGATGCGACGGCGATCCCCGCTTCCTTCGAGACAACTCGTACACTCAGCCCAGCAAGTCCATCACGCTCAAGCACCCGCATCGCGGCAGCCGAAATCTCCGCGCTGCGCGCGTCATGGTCGATGAGTCGAGGCACAAGCCCAGGGTACCGCGCCGCGACGGGGACGACGACTCGCGTCAGAGACTGAGAGGCACCTCGGAGGCGGGTGCCGAAGGCGCGGCTTTCTTCGGCCAGATGGTGTAACTGACTGCCCAGACAAGGTCTGCAACCAGGATGATCCCGAGGATACGGAAGTTTACTTCGAGCTCCTCGGTGCGCGCGGGGTCACCCACGACCCAGATCAGGAGCACGCTCACGCCACCAGCGATCGCCGCCATGATGAGGGTGCGGAGAACATCTTGCCAGCACTTCACCGCGTATGCTGTGCCGACAAGGGGCGCCGGCTTTGGAACGCCGTCGAACCGGTGTGCGAACTGGATGTCGGCCCATGTGATGACCTGGTGCCCGAAGGCGACGGAGAACCCGATGTAGATCGCAGCAACTCCGTGTTCCCATGAGGCCGTGCCCCCGCCGAGCAGGTCAATGGTGACGAGCGCGAGAAGCACAAGGTCGACCACCGGAGCAGAAATGAGCAGGCCCGCGCCGAGACGGGGACGACGAAGCAGGTAGCGTGCACCGAGGCCCGCAACAATCACAAACCAGAAGGCTATTTCGCACCCCACGATCAGCGCAAGAATCACTGAGCCCCCTTTTCGTCGATGCCTTGTTAGTTCGAGTGTACTAACAAGAGCGTGACGGACGCTACTTTTTCGCTCCAAAAGGATTGCAGATTTCCACGCCGGTGCCTGCAAAGTCGCGGACGTTTCGGGTCGCGATCGTGAGACCGTGTGCGAGGGCAGTTGCCGCCAATAGGCCATCAACAACAGGAAGCGTGCGGGTCGCCGGCAGTGTCGCCCAACGCGACGCTGCCGCAGCATCCACGGCCAGGATCCGGTCAGTGTAGTGCTCTCGCAACTGGGTCAGCCGGTCTGAGATTCGCGCGGCTCGGTCTGGGTACCTGCGCCCCAGCAGATACACGCCCCGCTCCAACTCGCCCAGCGTCAGTACGCTCAGACAGCTGTCGGGGGCGAGACTCAGCCATTCAAGGGCCCTCGGGTTTGGGCGCGCTTTCATGAGCTCAGACACCACGTTCGTGTCGAGGAGATACGCGTTCAAGAGGCTTCCAGAAATACGTCTTCGGCGCGATGCGGGTCCAACTGGCGCTCGGGCAATTCAAGCCCCTTCGTGTCGAGGCCCGCAAGAAGGAACTCGGTGAATGGCGGGGGCGAATCAAAGCCGTGGCGATAGTCTTCGATGTCAATGATCACAGCCACTGCCTGACCGTGTTTAGTGACGAACTACGGCGTGCCTGCCTGCGCGGCGCGCAGCACCTCACTGAAACGCTGTTTCCGCTTTGCACCTGCCATGTCGCCATACCTCACACGCTCGTCATTTCTGTCTAGTCTGTCGAGATTGACCCAATATGCTTCCGCCAGCAGGTATTCGAGCCGCCGACAAACACACGAAGGAGCGGCAACACGCGCGCCACCAGCAACGGATTCAGACGCGGACGAAGCGAGTTTGAGACCCCGAGCCGATCGACGAGATTCCCGCAAATGGGCTGATTAGTACGCCCCAAATGGGCTATTCAAAACCAGTTCGCCCGCTGGGTCAGACCCAGAATGCCGACAGCGTCTTGCCAGAATCGATCCAAGTTTCGCGTTCGCGGCGAGACTTCCCCGACCAATTGACAAGTGATCGCTGTTACCCAAAAGTTCGAAGGGCGTGCTCAAATCATTGGACGCGTGAATTATCGGCCCTCTTCCAAACATGCGTCACCGGCAAGCCTGCCTGGCCATGAACGCAGCAACCATTCGAGATCTCCGCAACGATCGCGCGACCGTGCTCACGCATGTGACCCGAGGAGAGCGCTCCATCAGGTGAACCGGCCGCGCGGGTCGCCCTGGACCAGCCTTGAATACGGAAGAACTCGCCAAGACACCAAGGGTTTCCCCAGTTAGCGGGAAGCATCTCCCTAGGGATTTGGGCACGATCCTAGATCGCTCCCCGTGACCGGCAAGAGGCAGGCAGGCACGAAGGCTCCGCCGCTCGATACCCGGCGGAGTTCTCGATACCGCCGTTACCTTTGTCTTTGAACTTCTGGTCTCTTCCACTCTCCATGTGCCCGTGGCTAAGAGTCTAAGGATTGGCCATACATACACCTCAAGTCATGAGTTCAACGGGAGAGCTCAGTTGACATCATTCGGGCAACCCTTATAAGGCTCTCGTCGGCGCCCCAAGCCCCTTCAAGTGAGACTCCGACTGGCAGCCCGGTAGTCGTCCTGCCCATCGGGATTGTCACGACCGGTTGACCAGCAACTGAACCTGGATTCAGGTTCCTCGTCCCTCGAGCGAAAACTTCGAAAGGATCAGAGTTCGCGGAACCTTTCGCTGCCTCAAGCAAGGGCGCCACCATTGGGGTTGTCGGGAACAAAATCCCGCTGAGGCGACGCCTCGTGAATAAGTCTCGATAACACTCCTGCAAAATTCGCCGCGAACGCAATGCGCCCCGATATTCACCCTCCCTTCCTCTGAACCGCAAGGACTCTTCGAGAAAGTATCGAACCTCCTCACGAACAACCTGCTCGAGTAGCCATTCATACCGCACTGGATCAGGGAGCTGTTGAAGATAGGATCCTAAATCGTGGTATATCTCATGCATTTCGATGACTGCGCCGCATGTGCTCTCTAGCCGATGCAGCTCGTCGATTCGCACATTCACCAACTCGATGACAGTGCAATTCTCAAGCACTGCAAGGCACTGCTGCCACACCTCCGCTACCTTGGGGTCGAGTGCATCGATGTGTGGGGAGTCCGCTCTCGGTATTCCGATTCGGATCTTCTCGCCCGACAGGGGTTCACTCATGGCCCCGGTAGACATCCGCACAATAGCGTGCACAGCTTGGACGGTTTCGAGAGAGTTGCCAATAACTCCAACCGTGTCACGAGTGTGGGACAGCGGCACCAACCCTCCGCTCGGCCAAGCTCCGGTGGAGGGCCTGAACCCAAAGACGCCGCACCATGCCGCTGGGATTGATATAGAACCTCCGGTGTCAGTCCCCAAAGCAAATGGCACAATGCCAGCAGCGACTGCCGCGGCGGATCCCCTGAAGACCCTCCCGCGGACCGCACAGGACTCCAGGGGTTTCTGGTTGCTGGGAAGAGTGCAGAATCAGTCGTAATCCCGAGCGCCAACTCATGCGTATTTGTCTTCCCAATTAGCATCGCGCCGCTCGCTTTGAGTTTTGCGACCACGGGGTTGTCTGCGCCTCGACGGGTTCCCATCAACCCTGGAGTGTTCGCCGTTGTTGGCAGCTCAGCGGTGTCGAGATTGTCCTTCGCTGCGAAAGGAGTTCCGGCAAAAATGCCGGAACTCTCTGGGCACCGCACTTCCTCTACTGAAACTGAAGCGAAGCTGTTGCATTCATCCTCGCGAGCTCGTTGCAGAGCGGAAAGAAACGCTGCTTTGGAAGCCTCGACACCGCTGATCATCCCGCATTACCCGTGAACTGAGGTCAGCGCCTTCCGACGCTGCTGCGCCCGGCCCGCGAAGAAGTAAACGGGACAAATCACTGCGAGGCCGACAATCCACGAGAGATCTACTCCCCCGACCATTTCACCAATTGGACCGGTATACAGCTCAGTGACCATGAAAGGAATCTGGATTGCCGCGCCAAGCAGGTAACAGCTAATCGCCGCCCAGTTGAATCGACCGTAGATTCCACCGTCTTGCCGGAAGAAGTCCTCGACACGATAGTCGCCATGCTTCAGCAGGTAGTAGTCAACGAGGTTAATTGCTGTCCAGGGCACAAGAACATACAGCAGCAATGCCAAGAAGTTCGAGTAGTAAACCAGGAAGTTCTCTGCGCCAATGATCGCGAGCCCGAGTGCCACGAGGAACAGGATAACGGCAGTGAATGCCCTCGCCTTTGCCCGGGGAGTCCAGCTGGGCTTAAAGGTCTGCACCACTGTCAGAGTTGACAGCACACCGCAGTAGAGATTCATCGAGTTGGTTGCAGCGACTCCCAGCGAGAAGATGCCAATGATGACGACGGTCATGGGTTGCAGCAGCACACCCATCCCTCGACCACGTTGTCTGAGTTCATACCCGCTTCAACAAGCTTGGAGCCGACAAGCGCTCCAAAGATCATGGGGAAGCTCGCACCCAACACGCATCCCCAGTAGGAGGCCCAGAACGCACGTTTCGGGCCGGTATCCGCTGGCATGTAGCGCGAGTAATCGGAGACATAAGGCGCATAGGCGATCTGCCAAAGCGCGCCAACCGATACCGTGGCCATGAATCCACCCCAGTTGAAGGTTCCGGTTGCCACCGAGGCACCACCGTCGCCACTCGACCAGGTAATCACCAGGATGAACCCGGCGACAAGCGCGATCCCCGACACGATACTGAGAATTCTGGTGTAAGCGTGAATGAGGCGGTATCCGTAGATGGTCGCAACGACGCTGACAAGGCCAATAATGACGATCCCCGCATTGACGGGAAGGCCTGGAATGATCGTGGCGAGCGCCTGACCACCCAGAACAATGTTTGCCGCGAAGAACCCACGTACATGAGCACGGTCACAATGACGACTAGCAACGCCCCGTAGGATCCAAATTGACCGCGGGTCTGCACCATTTGTGGCACGCCTAGCTTTGGTCCCTGGGCAGAGTGCAGTGCCATGAACACGGCGCCGGCGAGGTTGCCTATTGCCACCCCCAGAACAGCACTCCAGAAGTCAAGCCCAAACACCGTAGTAGCCAGGGCACCTGTAACCATGGTGAGCACCATGATGTTTGACCCGAACCAGATGGTAAACAGATCCCGCGCTTTTCCATGGCGTTCGTTGAGTGGGATCGGTTGAATAGTTTTGTCCTCAATTATCGGAACTTGCGATTGCGTCGTTGCAGTCATTTTTGAAACTTTCGATGCGTCGAATGAAATGGGAACTATCGGGTCAGGAATCCGCCGTCAATAGGCAGCGAAACTCCCGTAATAAAACCTGCGTCTTCTGAAAGAAGGAACGCTATTCCGGCGGCGATCTCCTCGGGCTTTGCGAGGCGACCCATTGGGATCGGCTCAGCCAGATCACGCTTTGCGGTCTCCAGCTCTTCGCCTTCCACGCCGAGCAGCCCAGCGATAAGTGGGGTGTCGCAGTCAGAGGGGAGGACCGCGTTGACCCGTACGCTGTCTTTTGCGTGCTGGATCGACATCTGACGGGTGAGGTTGATTACCGCGCCCTTCGAAGCGGCGTAGCCACACTCATCCGGGTTCGCAACCATGCCGAAGACAGAAGCGATGTTGACAACGGCTCCGCCGCCGGCCTCGATCATTTTGGGAATGGTGTACTTGCCGGTGAGGAAGATGCTCTTCACATTGATCGCCATGGTCTTATCCCAGGCCGATTCACTGCACTCGACGACGCCGCCCTCGCCCAGTGCAACGCCCGCGCAGTTGACCAGATGGTGCACCGCCCGAAAGTGGCCACGAGCTTCTCGACTCCAGCCTCAACCTGTGAGGCGGACGTCACATCAGCCAGGATCGCAACGGCTTCTCCGCCAGCCGCATGAATTTCATCCACAACGGCCTGAGCCGCCTCCTCGCGCAGGTCGACCACTCCAACTTTGCTGCCCTCACGCGCAAGGCGCAGCGACACCTGTCGGCCGATACCGGATCCCCGCCAGTGACGAAAGCTGCTTTTTGATTCAAGCCGTTCATGTTCGGCTCCTCTCTGAGACGTTGCAAGCGGGGCCCGTTGAGCCCACATTGCATTAGTTTGTCCTTCAGTTTTCCATAACGGAAATAGGCGTTTTGCTTGTTGTCGTTCGATAAATCAGATCGCAATTCTTACGGCGGACTGGCCTCGGAGATGGTTCCAACACAAAGACCGCGCGGGATCTAGCCCCACTGCATCCAGGTTGTCTTGTAGTCGGTGTAGTTCTCGAGGGCGTGCACCGACAGATCCCTGCCGAACCCGGATTGCTTGAAGCCACCAAACGGGGTGGTAAAGCCCAGCGCATCAACCGTGTTCACCGAGACGGTTCCCGCGACGAGGCGTTCAGACACGCGGTGGGCGCGCGCGAGGCTTCCCGTCCACAGCGAGGCTGCAAGACCGAAGGGGGTCTCATTCGCCCGCTCGATTGCCTCCTCCTCAGTGTCGAAGGGGGTGACCACGGCGACGGGACCAAAAATCTCGCGGGTGTGCACCTCGTGGTCGGCGGGTACGTCCGCCACGATGGTCGGTTCGATGAAGGCTCGGGATCCGCCGATGTCTGGGCGAGTACCGCCCGCAACAATGCGGCCATCACGGCGCGCGTTCTCGATCGTTGCCCACACGGTGTCTGCGTGGGCCTCAGAGACGAGCGATCCGATACCGGCTGCCGGATCGAGCGGGTCGCCCGGCGCATACGCCTGCGCCGCTGCCGCGTACAGCTCCAAGAACTCTTCGTACACGGGACGCTCAACAAAGATGCGCGAGTTAGCCGAGCACACCTCACCCTGGTTGTAGAAGCTACCGAAGGCAGCCTTCTCCGCCGCAAGCTTCAGATCGTCACAGTCCGCAAAGATCAGGTTCGAACTCTTGCCGCCCGCTTCAAGCGCGAGCCGCTTCATGTTTGACTGCCCCGCATACTGCTGCAGCTGCTTGGCAACCTCGGTCGAACCGGTGAACGCGAGCATGTCGACATCCTCGTGCAAGGCAAGTGCCTTGCCCACTACCGATCCACGTCCCGTCACAACGTTCAGTGTCCCCGCCGGAATACCCGCCTCAATCGCGAGCTCAGCAAGCAATAACGTCGAGTGAGAAGCCTCCACCGGGGGCTTCACTACCACGGTGTTCCCTGCGGCGAGCGCGGGAGCAAGCTTCCATGTTGCAATCTCGAGAGGGTAGTTCCAAGCGACAATCACACCGATCACACCGAATGGTTCCCTGGTAACGAGGGCGGTTGACCCTGGGGCGTGACTGGGATCAAGTCCTCCTGTTTTTCGATCGCCTCTCCATAGAAGCGGTATAGCGCTGCGGATCCTGAGGCGTCGATGGTTGAAGACTCGCGAACGGGCTTACCCATATCGAGAGTGTCATAGAGCGCGAATTGGTCAGAGTGGACTTCGATGAGACGCGCGAGTTCTAACAGTCGTTCGCGCCGAAATGCGACTCCTGCACGGGACCACTCGCCCGACGCGTACGTTGCCCGTGCAGCGGTTACGGCGGCGTCTACGTCTGCTTCATCGCAGTCGTGTATGTACGAGATGACCTTACCGGTCGCGGGGTTCACCTTCTCGATGGTGTTGCCTGATCGAGCCGCAACTCTCGCACCCCCAATGACCGGGCGGCCATCGAACTGCAGTCCGGCCGCGGCCGCCCGCCACTCAGTGTGAGTGTAAGTCATGTCTTCCTCTTTCGTTTGTCACTCCGAAACGATCCCGAGCTACGTCGATCGCGGTCCAGGCGAGCGCGATCGCTCCATCGCACAGCGTTCGCTCGGCGGTCTCGCCCACGCACGCTGCCGCAAACGCGGGTTGATGATTGCTGGCCTCACCACCGACGCCGATGTAGGGATGGATCGCATTCACGAGCTGCGACACATTCCCCATGTCCGTCGAGGCGCGGTTCATCGTCGCCGCGATCGGGTCAACGTCAAAGTTGCGGCCGAGCTGCGTCGCATTGCGGCGGTAATGCTCCAACGCCGCCTCGTCGGCGCGCATCTCCGCGTACCGCTCGCTCTCCGGCGTCACGGTCAACGCTGCCCCCGTCGCGAGAGCCCCGGCTTCGAAACACTTCAGCACCCGCGCTTCGAGTTCAAGCAGTTGCTCGGTGGTCTCAGCTCGCACATACCAGCGGCCCTCAGTGCGCTCTGGGATCGCGTTCGGAGCCTCTCCACCCCGCGTCTGCACGCCGTGCACACGAACACCCGCGGGGAGTTGTTGCCGCAGCAGCGCAATCGCAAGCTGCGCAACGAGAAACGCATCGTTCGCGTTGACCCCACGCTCGGGATAGGCGGCCGCGTGCGCCGCCCTGCCGTCGTACTGCACGTGCCAGTGCGTCACCGCAAACGGGCGCGCCTCGGCAACATCGACCGGGGCCGGGTGTGCCATGAGGACAAGATCCAAGTTTCGAAATGCGCCGCGGTCAAGGAGAACGATCTTTCCGCCGCCTCCCTCTTCTGCCGGTGTACCAATCACCTCAACGGCGATTCCGCAGTCATCCGCCACAGCCGCGACCGCGAGCGCAGCACCCACCGACATCGCGGAGATCAAGTTGTGACCGCAGGCGTGCCCGAGGCCCGGGAGCGCGTCATACTCGGCCAGAAAACCGGCCGTAAAACTCACTGGCCCGGTGGGCATACGCACCGCCCGAAACGCGGTCTCGACTCCGAGATACGGCTGCTCCACCGCAAAACCGTTCGCCGCGAGTACGGCGGCAACGGCGGCTGAGGACCGAAACTCTTGCCACCCGATCTCCGGATCGGCGTGGAGCTGATTCGACAGCACGATCAGTTCGGGCGCGATCTCTGCGACCCGCTTCTGCGCGCTCAGCTTCAACGGGTCACTCATCGCCCGGTACCCCGTACGAAGGTGCAGCGCTGGGGTTCAGCCCACGGTCGACGTACGCGTCGCGCTGCGGCAGCCACAGCCCCAGCAAGTCTTCGAGAGCCGCAACGGGATCCGCGTCGGTCCAGTCCACCCGCAGGTCGGTGATCCTCCAGCCAGCGTGTGCGACGACCGCCATCCCGGCGGAGTGCACCGGCCCCTCTTCACCGCCGGCATCGACGGCGGCGCGCAGCGCCGCAAGGAGTCGCTCTTCGATGCAGCCGCTCGCGGACAAAGCCGTATCCACCAGGGCGTCGAGCACTGCCAGATTCGCGAGCATGTTGCCACCGGCAACAGCGTCCTGTCGCGTCACCGCACCGTACACACCGAGCGCGTGCTCGCCCGCGTGGGCCGCGGCGCGCCCCGCACGATCGAGAACTAACAGCTGCCGGTAGCCGATTGTCTCAGGATCTGCGGCGGCAACGACCACATCGATCGCCTGCTGCGCCGTGTTCCCTTCGCGCAACCGTTCCAGGAGCTGCGGGCCGATCCTGGGGTCGGTCACATTCTGCGAGTTGGCGCCGCCCACCCCGTCGGCGAGGTTCAGGCAGCGGGCAGCGACGGCGGGAGACGACGATGCGATCGCGGATCCAAACTCTCCGGTCTGGGGATCTCGCAACACCAGTGACAGCGTCATGACGCCTCACCCACGCTGATGACGGCCGTGGCATCAATCTCCACTAACCATTCAGGGCGGGCCAACGCCTGCACGACGATCCCGGTTGAGACCGGGAAGACCCCGCGAAGATACTTGCCCATTGTGCGATACACGTCCTCGCGGTAGCGGGGATCAATGATGTACACGGTGACCTTGACGATATCTTCGAGGCGGCTTCCCGCTTCTTCCAGCAGCATCTGAATGTTCTGCATCGCCCGCTCGGTCTGGGCCACCACATCGCCAATGCCAACGGACTCACGAGTATCGAGGTCCTGCCCAATCTGGCCGCGGAGGTACACGACCCCGTTGGCAACGACGGCCTGGCAGAGATCGTTGTCGAGGTTCTGCTCCGGGTACGTCTCCTTGGTGTTGAAGGTCCTCAGTCGCAGGTGCGTCGGTCCAGTCACAAGTGTCTCCTCGTTGAGTGATGTCGGCACGAGCCGCCCGTACCGTCCATTGTCGAGACAAAACGGTCATATGCAAAATATGTAAAAGTTACACAGATCATCGCTAAAGTAGATGAACACGGAGGCGTTGAGCCCCCGTTCACGACACCGCCGTCGACCCTGGAGGTACACCTTGGTTCAGCGTTTCCCCCTCACTCTCGCTCAACTCACCTACTTCACCGAGTGCGCAAAGACCCTCAACATGACCGCGGCAAGCCAGGAGTTGCACGTCGCACAATCGGCCATTTCAACGGCCATCACGCAGCTCGAACGGTCACTCGGCGCCACGCTGTTTATCCGCCAGCATTCCAAGGGGCTGATCCTGACCCCCGCAGGTGCGACGCTCTTGAGGGACGCACAGCAGCTCTTTGGCGCACTCAACCGCACTATCGACTCGATCCGTACCGACCAGAGTGAGCTGCACGGCCAGATCACCATCGCGTGCTTCAGCACGCTCGCGCCGTTCCTACTCCCCCGACTCCTTGGCGGCCTCCGCGCGCAACATCCAGGGCTTGATGTCTCCGTCATTGAGGGCGACCACGATGAATGCCTGGCCGCGTTGCGCGGCGGCAGGGCGGAACTCGCACTCACCTACGATCTCACCGCCGACACCGGAATCGACAACACGGTCGTTGGTGAGTTCCGCCCGCACGTGATCGTGCACGCCGAGCACCGCCTCGCCAAACGAGATCGTGTGGAGCTGCACGAGCTCGCGAGCGACCCGTTTGTGCTGCTCGACCTCCCGAGCAGCAGCGACTACTTCCTCGGGATCCTGCGCCACGCGGGTATCGAAGCGAGCCCGCGATATCGAAGTTCAAGCTACGAGACGGTGCGTTCGATGGTGGCAACGGGGCTGGGATACTCGATCCTGAACCAGCGCCCCCGAATCAACGAAACGTATGCGGGTTCCCGCACAGTAACGATCGAAATCACGGATGCGGTGCCAACTCTCAAGGTCGAAGTGTCTTCGCTCTCGCAGGTGTATCGCTCCACCCGTGCGCGGGCGGTCACCGAGGCGGTTCAGGATCTTCTTGCGGAATCGCACGACGCGTAGGCTGCGGGGACTCGCGCCTGAGTCGGCTGCCCTCGGGCATACCCACCGACCTCTAAATCAGATCACTAATCTCTCTTGTATCTATTTTTCTGATTGATTGCGTCTCGAACGCATATTGGCCAAGCACGGCTCCGCTGTTGTTGGCTGGGGATCAATCATCGATCCCATCCATCACAGATTCGAGCGGAGAAACTACATATGTCGAGTCACGAAACCGAGGCCACCGAAGTCCTCGTCGTTGGCGGCGGGCAGGCGGGGGTCGCGATGAGCGAACACCTCAGCGCTCGCGGAATTCCCCACATCGTCCTTGAGCGTCATCGGATCGCCGAGCGGTGGCGCTCCGAACGCTGGGATTCACTGGTCGCGAACGGGCCAGCCTGGCACGACCGCTTCCCCGGCCTGGAATTCGAGTGCGCCCCTGACGCCTTCGCACCAAAGGATCAGGTCGCCGAGTACTTTGAGCGCTATGCGGCGCAGATCAACGCACCGATCCGCTGTGGCGTGGAGGTGACCGAAGTGCGCAAGCGCATCGGGGAACCCGGCTACCGCGTCGAAACGTCCGCCGGCCCGATCCACGCCCGCTACGTCGTGGCCGCAACCGGAGCGTTTCAGCTCCCGGCGATCCCCCCGATTGTGCCGGCTGACCCTGCACTGACTCAGATTCATTCACGCGACTATCGCAACCCGCAGCAACTCCCGGAGGGCGGCGTGCTGGTTGTCGGCGCTGGATCGTCAGGGGTGCAGATCGCCGCTGAGCTGCGACAAGCGGGCCGCGAGGTCACGCTCGCTGTCGGGCCACACGATCGCCCACCGCAGCGTTACCGCGGCCGCAGCTTCGTATGGTGGCTCGGGGTGCTCGGCAAGTGGGACGCTGCGGCCCCGCCCGAAGGCGCCGAACACGTCACCATCGCCGTCAGCGGCGCAAATGGCGGCCACACCGTCGATTTCCGAGATCTCGCGGCGAGCGGGATCACGCTCGTGGGTCGGGCGAACGGCTTCGCCGATGGCGTCATGGCGTTTGGGAGCGACCTCGCGGAGAATATCCGCCTGGGCGATGAGAACTACCTGTCGCTCCTCACCGAGGCGGACGCCTACATCGCCCGCGAGGGTCTCGATCTCCCGAGGAGCCCGAGGCGCACGTGCTGGGCGCCTATCCCGCCTGCGTGACCGACCCGATCCACGAACTCGATCTACGGGCCGCCGGCATCACCTCGATCGTGTGGGCGACGGGATTTCACGTTGATTACAGCTGGCTCAAAGTGGAGGCGCTCGACACGAACGGGCGTCCCTTGCATCAGCGCGGGGTATCGCCGGAACCGGGCGTCTACTTCCTGGGATTGCCGTGGCAATCGCGTCGCGGATCGACCTTCATCTGGGGGGTCTGGCACGATGCGAAGTATCTCGCGGACCAGATCGAGATCCAGCGCGGCTACCGGGCCTATCAGCCAGCAGCCGCACAGATGGTGGCTGCACCCTAGTCTTCGCCGCGGCTAGTTCGCAATGAAATGCACTAATATTTGTACAGCAAGTGTACTAATATTAGTGCATTTCATATAGTGTGATGTCATGGTCGAGACATACAACCCCGTGCACCGCCCGCTCGGCGATTGGCTCCTCTCCCACGCAGGCAGCCAAGTACTCATCCTTGAAGGTGCTCGTGCTGTCGGCAAGACAACTCTGGTCAAGCAGCAACTCGCACGTACTCACGGCTTTCACTACGTCACCCTTGCGGACCAACCGACGCGGGCTCTCGCCACAGCTGATCTCCGCGGCTGGCTGAGACGTCTTCCCCTACCGCTCATCATTGATGAAGCCCAGATGATCGCGGAACTCCCGCTTGAGGTCAAAGAATATACGGATGAACACGGTGTCTCCGGCAACATCGTGCTTACAGGCTCCGCTTCCATCGGACGCACCGGCCTCGGTGGTGCCGACCCGCTCGCCCGCCGCGCAGTCCGAAGAACCCTGCATCCCCTCACTCTCTGGGAACGTCGGGAACAGCCCGGTTCCCTCGTCGACTCGCTCTTTGACGGCACGCCGCAGCTTCGACGCCAGGGTGAACTGCAAGACGAAGAGTTGCTGACACTGCTGCGCAGGGGCGGCTTCCCCAAATACGTTGTCGCAGATCACGCCAACACGATCGACGCGCTGCGAGTCCAGATTGCGTCAGACATCGCAGCGGTACTCTCAGACACCGTTCTCCCCGAGTATGATCTCAACCCCAGCAAAGCGCGCGCGACGCTGAACCGCCTACTCAGGGGCCCAGGCGGAATTCTCAACGCTGCCGGGATCGGGCGAGAGATCGAGATCGACAAACGAACCATCGAACGACATCTGCACACCTTCGGCAGGCTCTTCCTATTGCAGTGGCTTCCCAATCTTGCTCTGCCACCACAAAAGCAGAGCTTCGCACGCGCAAAGATACATCCGGTTGATACGTCTTTCGCGGTCGACGCGCTTGAGCGAGCTGGCGTGCACATTCTGACGCAGCGTGAATACTTCGGACAACTCCTCGAGAGCCATGTTGTGTGCGAAGTTCTGGCGAATGCTCAATGGGCCAACCGTCAGATCGAGGCGTACTACTGGCGTCAGGCGAGCAGCTCGAATCCCGAGGTCGATCTGGTCATCATCGATGAGCGCGATCGCGAGATCGCCATCGAGGTGAAGGCTGCCACACAGATCTACCCTGCAGACCTCAAGGGCATCCGCGCATACGCCAAGCAGCGCAAGATGCATCGTGGGTTTGTCTTTTACCGAGGCGAAGAGGTGGTGCGTCTCGATGACAACATCTGGGCACTCCCCTATTCCGCGCTCGGTAATGTTGCATTCTTCACCGAGGCACCCCAGCCCGACCCACCAAGCAGCGTCATGTCAGGTCTCATCTGGGATGAGCTCACGGACACCGAAGCAGTCCTGATGCCAGCTTTCCTACCTGAGGACAATACCGCACTGCACGGAAAGATCGAGGCCTTTGTGCAAGATGTTGCCGCGAGCTACGGCCTTCTCTTCGGCGGCAAGGTTCACGTCTCATCCACCCGTTCCGAGGGCAGAGCCGTCGGCCACGGAATCCAGACCGTGCCCACGGTGTTTATGCCCGCAATCACCCCCGCTTCTTCAAGAGTGTCCCTCACCAGCAAGATCTGCTCAGTTTTTCGGAAGGAGCGACCAGCGTCTCCCAACGACATGTCGTGCCGCTGGTCTGGGTTGATTCGCCGCAGATGCGAAGCACGGCGCTAGCGGAGGTCTCCCAAGCGCTCGACATCCACCCCAGTTTTGATGTAACCCAGGCCCGCACGCTCGATCCGAGCTCACCGGAGTACCGCCGTTTGGTTGAGCAGTGCGCGCACCTTCTTCACGAGGTCCTCACAAGCATGCCCCAGTGACGCACTACCACGATCAACTGACGCGCGCCACGCCTACTCCGCGAGCCGCCGCGCCACCACCACGGTATCGCGCAGCATCGCGACAGTGCCGTCCGGGCCTGTCGCCTCGCGCTCCCGCACCTCCGCGACCTCAACCTGCCAGCGCTTCGGGTCAAGGGCGAGCGCTGCGAGTTCGCTGTCGGGGCTCGGAAAGTCGGCGTGGCTGTGTTGGTGCTGGGCGCGGAGCCCCGCGGCCCACGGCGGCCCCTCAGCATGCGAGACCACTACCAGGTGCCCACCCGCCGCGACACGATCGGCCGCGGCGCGCAGGACTCGCTCACGGGGCAGCTCAACGGGTGATTGCAGAAAGCTCGCGGCAATGAGGTCGTAGCGGTCGTCGGGTGCAGGATCCTCGCCCGCCCACGCCGCGAGATCATGCGCGGCGAATGCCGCTCGATCCACCCCGAGCCCACGCGCTTCGGCCTCGGCGCGCGCCCGCGCCACGGCGGTCGGTGACAAATCAATTCCCTGCGCCCGCCAGCCGTTTTCAGCGAGCCACAACACGTCGCCGCCTTCGCCGCAGCCGAGATCAAGCGCCCGCCCGGGCCGCCAGCCGGAGACGATATCGGAAAGGGTGCGATTCACACGCCCCGACCACACGCGCTCTTCGCCCGCGTAACGCTGCTCCCAAAACTCGGCCGGGTCTGTGTTCGAGGCCGACGAATCATCGTGAGGGGAGTGACTACGCGCGTGCTCTGTCATGCTTCCAGAATGACCAAACCGTGCGACAAAGGCAACTCGATTTGCGGTCTCGGCAAGAGGGACGCATGGGCGCACTACCGCGAACTACTCCGTCAGATCGACGCAGGCGCGCGACACGGTCCGCTGCTTCACCACATCAACGGCGGCAAGGTGTTCGGGATGCACCGCATACGCCGCAAGCGCCCCGGCGTCGTCGTGGAGGCTCACGAGCGTCAGATCCCAGTTGTCCTCGTGGTTGAGGGTGTTGCGGTGCAATTTCAGCGACTGCAGGCCGGGTACGCGCCCCACCAGCGGTTCAAGCACCGCCGCGATTTCGGCTGCTTGCGCATCACGATCGGCGACGCTCTCGCCGCTGAGTTTCCAGGTCACAATGTGGCGAACGGTCACGCTCGTCTCCTCAACTATTTGTTCTTCGAAGCGCGAAGGATCGCGGCCTCAAGCTTCATCGGGTCAACGCGCCAGATCGCGTGGCGGCGGCCGTTGATCTGCACCACCGGGATCTCCTCGGAATACAGCCGCGCAAGCGCAGGATCCTCAAGGATGTTGAGCTCCCGCACCTCAATCGCGACATCGCTGAGCGCACGCTGCACACTCTCAACCACCTCGCGCGCATCATCGCAGAGGTGACACCCAGGCTTTGTCATCAGAGTGAGTTGCACGGTCGCCATGCTCCCCAGCCTATTGCAGAGCGCACAAAAACTGCCGCTCGGCCGATTCACTACGGACCGGACGAGCGGCAGTCATCACTCCACACGGGGCGGGTGACTACTTCTTGTTGCGGCGCTGGTGGCGCGTCTTCCGAAGCAGCTTACGGTGCTTCTTCTTTGACATACGCTTACGGCGCTTCTTAATGACTGAACCCACGGTTACCTCACAACGTCTCCAGGGCCGCCGGAGCGTGGCCCACAAGATACATATCTTACCGAAGTGAGGCCCCGAGCGCGAACCGACATCGCAGCAAGTTCGCTCAGCCGCGCAGCTTGAAGCGCGCGACGAGTTCTTTCACCCGGTGTTCGGCGAGCGCAGCGGCGCGACCAATCTTCTCCGCAGCGGCCGCGGCTTCTTCAGAGAGAACTTCACCCTCATCGCCAAACGGGTCTGCAGAATCGGGCCCGGCCACCCGCTCACCATCTTCCGAGAGGTACTCGACCGTCACTTCGGTGTCGAAGCCCGCGGAGAGGAACGGAATCACAAAATCCTCGATCATCTCAAGCGGCTCAGGATCGAGCGAGTAGAAGCGGTGTTGCCCGTCCTCGCGCACGGTCACCAATTCGGCTTCACGCAACACCTTCAGATGCTTCGACACGGTCGGCTGGCTGATCTCCAGATTCCCGACAATCTCGGACACGCTGATCTCTTCATCGCGCAGGTGCCGCTCAAGGAGCAACTGCAAGATGTCACGCCTGGTCGCGTCAGCGATAACCCCGAAAATATCTGGCATAGCTCCAAGGGTAGCGGGCAAAGAGGAATGCGGTGCACTTTGGGGCGGATTCCCCACAAGCCGTCGCCCGGGTGGGATCCCACACCCCGCTGGCTTTGCCCCGTTTCGTGTGTAGCATGACAGGGTCAGTAGAATCGGGAACTTTCCCGCGCACCGAGCCTGAGCAGAAAGAAGGAGCCGTGAGGGCACTCGCAGCGAGCCGTCGGGCCTCCGCCCCGCTCGCACAGAAGACCTGGATCAACTCACTGATCCAGTCTTCGCCGCCGCGGTTTGCGCTGCTCGTCTTCACCGCGCTCATCATGCTCTGGACGGCACTGCTTTCGATGCCGTTTTCGAGCCGCACCGGTGAGATCACCCCGCTCGCCGACGCCCTCTTCACGGCGGTCTCGGCGATCTGCGTGACGGGCCTGTCGACGCTTGACATGTCGACGCACTGGTCCTTCATCGGCGAGATCCTGATCCTCGGCGGCATCCAGATCGGCGGCATCGGTGTGCTGACGCTCGCAAGCATCCTTGGCCTCACTGTGACGCGACGCCTGGGCCTCCGCCAGCGTCTACTTGCTGCGAGCGACACCAATCCCATGCGCATGGGGAAGGGCGTATCCGAGAGCCAGGCGGTGGGACTCGGCGAGATCGGCGGGCTTCTCGCGGCTGTCGCAACGAGCCTGATCGTGATCGAGCTATTGCTCACTGCACTGATCCTCCCGACGCTGTTGGGAGCAGGGTATGGTTTCTGGCACGCACTGTGGAATAGCTTTTACTTGGCCGCCTCTGCATTCACGAACACCGGTTTTGTGCCTTTGCAGGGCGGGCTTGAGCCGCTCGTCGACAACTACTTCTTTCTGAGCGTCATCGCGATCGGAGTCTTTCTCGGGGCAATCGGCTTCCCCGTTATTTTTGCGTTATACCGCTACGTCATTGGTCGCGGCTGGCGAACGCACAAGAGGTTGGGGCTGCACACCAAACTCACTCTCGGGACCACACTGATCCTGGTTGTTTTTGGTTGGCTTGCCATTTCCGCGCTCGAGTGGAACAACGCGCGCACCCTCGGATCGCAGGATCTGGGCCAGACGCTCTTCAACTCGGGGTACATGTCAATCATGACGCGTTCGGGCGGCCTCGGCATCGTCGACCCCGCAGAGATGAACGGCTCCACACTCTTGGTGATCGACATGTTGATGTTTGTGGGCGGCGGATCAGCATCCACCGCTGGCGGCATCAAGGTCACGACACTCGCAGTGCTCTTCCTCGCGGCCTATGCCGAGGCTCGAGGCTACCAGGATATGCAGGCCTTCGACCGGCGGATCCCCAATGAAGTCTTGCGCGTTGCAGTCTCGGTGTTCATTTGGGGGGTCACAATTGTGCTGGTGTCGGCGGTAGCGCTGATGCATATGACGGGCAAGCCTTTGGATACGGTGCTGTTTGAGGTCATCTCCGCGTTCGGAACGTGTGGGTTGTCTACTGGGCTTTCCGAGTCGCTCCCCGACGCTGGCAAATATGTTCTCGCTGCCACAATGTGGGCGGGCCGTGTCGGCACGGTGACCCTCGCCGCCGCGGTTGCCGCGACCAGCCGCTCTCGCATGTTCCGCCTCCCTGAAGAAAGGCCGATCGTTGGTTGATATTCGAAGTGATGCTCCGGTCATTGTGATCGGCCTTGGCCGGTTCGGTGCCTCCACCGCCGGTCAACTCGACCGCCAGGATCGCGAGGTCTTGGTGGTGGACACGGATCCCGCGCTCGTGCAGAAGTGGGCGGATCGGGTGACGCACGCGGTCCAGGCCGACGCGAGGTCGATGGAGGCGCTGCGCCAAATCGGGGCCGACGAGTTTCAGATCGCCGTCGTGGCCACCGGAGCGTCCATAGAGTCGAGCGTGCTCATTGCCGCAAACCTCGTCGATCTGGGGATCCCGCAGATTTGGGCGAAAGCCATTTCCGCGTCGCACGGCAAGATCCTCGAGCGGATCGGCGTCAACCACGTCATCTACCCTGAACGCGAAGCCGGCGAACGTGTCGCGCACCTCCTCAGCGGCAGCATGCTCGACTTCATCCAGTTCGACGACAACTACGTCATCGTGAAAATGTATCCGCCGCGATCGATCCGGGGCCGCTCACTCGCCGACAGCGGCGTGCGCACACGCTACCGGGTAACCGTGGTGGGGGTCAAAGCTCCTGGCCAACCCTTCTCGCACGCAACCCAGGAAACGGTGATCTCCCCGCACGATCTCATCATCGTGTCGGGCACCGCCGCCGATGTGGAACGCTTCGCGACGATCGGTTAGCGCACGGACACCTGCGCGGACTATTCCGCGGCGAGCTCTTCTGAGCGACGCACGTTTGCGGCGAGCGCCCGGTCGAAAAGCTCGGCCCAGCCGGCGGCCTGCAGCACGTTCAACGCCTGCTCGGTCGTACCCTTCGGGCTGGTCACGTTGCGTCGGAGCTGGGTCGGATCCTCGTCGCTTCGCGCCATGAGTTCGGCGGCGCCCGCGATAGTCCCCTGCGCGAGCAGGCTGGCTTGCTCGCGATCAAAGCCGAGGCGGATCGCGGCGGCCGTCATCTCCTCCGCAAAGAGGTAGAGGTAGGCGGGGCCGGATCCCGACACCGCCCCGACAGCGTTGATCTGTTCTTCCGTCACCACGAGCACCGATCCCACGGTCTCAAAAAGCCTGCGCACGGTCGCAATCGCGTCGGCGCTCGCGGATACGCCGCCCGCGATACCGGTGACCCCGCGGCCGATCAGCGAGGGCGTGTTTGGCATCGCGCGGACCACCGAAACGCTCTCGGGCAGGACCTCTTCGATCTTCCGGGTCGGCACGCCCGCGGCGACGCTCACCACGATTGCGCCGGGCTCGAGCGCATCGGCGATCTCCCGCGCGACATCGATGATCGCCCACGGCTTGACCCCGAGAATCACGAGGCCGGCACCCTGCACCGCCCGCTGGTTCGCATCCGCGGTCGCCTCCGCGGCAAAGACCACCAGGTCCCCGGCCCCCTCAAACGCAGCCGCGCTCGCTGCGGAGTGTGTGGTGACCGCAATCGGACGCTCGATCCGCACCGCGGGATCCCGAAGCCCCGCAAGAATCGCACCCCCCATCGACCCAACACCAATGATCGCGGTGCGGGGAAGGGAGGTTTGCGGTGCTGCCGCGGTGTGCGCTGTGCTCTGACTCATTCCCCCAGTCTACGATCGTCGCTCCCTCTCTCCTTCCCTCCCTCAGTCCTTCCCTCGCGTGTGCACAGACTGTCGTTATGGGCGCGCAGAAGAACCAACTGCGCACACACGAGTGGGTGTGCAGACGTCGGGGATTCCCCTCCTCTGGTGCCCCGTGTCGCAAATTCGCTTCACATATCCCGGCACTCCCGCGGCGCATCACGTCGTTGTCGTCACTCGACGATGCAACGGCATCGCCTCACTCCTCCGCCTCGCGCCGCATCCACCGGAGCACCGGGATCTGCAAAGCAACTTGCGACACAGGACACTAGACTGTGGCGTATCACGGGTCACGATGACCCGCACTCTCGGGAGGCAGTTGATCATGAGCGCGTCCGGCGGCAACAAGGCGATCATCGCGGCATTTCTCGCCAACATGGGGATCGCGGTCACCAAGTTCATCGCCTGGGCGTTTTCCGGTTCGTCCTCCATGCTCGCCGAGGGCGTGCACTCCCTTGCTGATTCCGGCAATCAACTGCTGCTGCTCCTCGGAGGCCGCCGCGCACGCAAGGCCGCCGACAAGGACCACCCCTTTGGGCACGGGCGCGTGCGCTACGTCTACGCCTTTATCGTTGCCGTGGTGCTGTTCTCCGTCGGCGGCGTGTTCTCGGTGTACGAGGGCATCGGAAAGATTCGGCACCCTCACCCGCTCGAGGTGTGGTGGCTGCCGCTGCTCGTATTGGGCGTCGCGATCGTCCTCGAAAGCTTCTCGCTGCGAACCGCGGTTCGTGAGAGTAAGCCCCTCAAGGGGTCGCTGAGCTGGCGCCAGTTTATTCAGCGCTCGAAAGCACCCGAGCTGCCCGTGGTGCTGATGGAAGACATCGCGGCGCTGCTGGGGCTAGTGATCGCCTTCATCGGGGTCGGCCTGACGGTAGTCACCGGCAACGGCCTGTTCGACGGCATCTCGACCGTCGCGATTGGCGTGCTCCTCGTGCTCGTCGCGCTGGTCGTGGGCATGAAGGTGAAGAGCCTCCTCGTCGGAGAGGGCGCCAGCGAGGAAGACGTCGCGAACATCGAGGCAGCGATCCTCGCGTCCAAAGATATCGACCGCATCATCCACATGAAGACGCTCTATCTGAGCCCGGACGAGTTCATGGTCGGGGCGAAGGTCAGCCTTCAGGCGAGCTGCACCATGCACGAAGTCTCGGTGATCATCAATCTCGCTGAGCGTCGGATCCGGGAAGCGGTACCCGCTGCGAAGACCATCTACCTGGAACCGGATGTCTACCTGGATCCGAACGCGACCGTACCCACCACGAGCTCGATCGTGATGCTCTCCAGCGACTAGTGTCCCCGCCGATAGAGTACGCGCTATACACCGCCGGCTGAGCGAGCGCTAGCGAGCGGCGTGCTGAGTTTGTCGAAGTGTCGAAACCTTGTGATTTCGACTCGGCTGGCGACTCGCTCAATCGGCGGAGGGGCCCTACCTGCGCTCCGCGAAGAACCGTTCCAGCAGCGCCGCGCACTCGCCCGCGCGCACCCCGGCAACGACCTCCGGCACCGGATGGGGAAGTCTGCCGTCGCGCAGCAGATCGTAGACGCTCCCGGCGGCGCCCGCTTTCTCATCCCAGGCGCCGAACACCACCCGGCCCACCCGCGCCGCAAGGATCGCCCCCGCGCACATCACGCACGGTTCAAGGGTGACCACCAGGGTGCAGTCGCTCAGGATCCGATCCTGGCGCGCTATCGCAGCGGCCCGCAGTGCCAGAATCTCAGCGTGACCAGTGGGATCCAGCGCAGCCTCTCGCGTGTTGTGGCCGGCCGCAATCACCTCGCCGTCGGGCCCCAAAAGCACCGCGCCAACTGGGATCTCGCCGCTGTCTGCCGCACGTCGAGCTTCCGTTAACGCCAATTCCATTGCGGCACGTTCCGCCGTGGACGGGGGATAGTCATCACGACAATAGAATAGGCGTATGCGAGTCTTCGTTGCGGATCATCCCCTCATCACCCACAAGCTGACGGTGCTCCGCGACGTCCACACACCGCAGCCGACGTTCCGGGCGCTGATCGAAGAGTTGATGACGCTCCTCGCCTACGAGGCGACACGCGAGGTGCGGGTCGAACCGCGAGAGATTGTCACGCCCGTGGCTCCGACCACTGGCGTCTGCCTCAGCCATCCTCTCCCCCTGATTGTGCCGATCCTGCGCGCGGGGCTCGGCATGCTCGAGGGCATGGTGAAGCTTGTTCCCACCGCCGAAGTCGGGTTCCTCGGGATGGTGCGCGACGAAGAGACGCTCGAACCGACGACATACGCGGAACGCCTACCCGAAGACCTTTCGGGTCGCCAGTGCTTCGTGCTCGATCCAATGCTCGCGACGGGTGGATCGCTCGCGGCGGCCATCCAGTTCCTGTTCGACCGTGGCGCCGACGATGTTACGGCGATCTGCGTGTTGGGTACCCCCGAGGGTGTCGAGGCGCTGCGCGCAGCTGCCGGCGACCGCAAGGTCACGCTGGTGCTTGGCGCGCTCGACGAGGGACTCAATGAGCACGCGTACATCGTGCCGGGCCTCGGCGACGCGGGCGATCGCCTGTACGGCACCGCCGGCTAACAGACGCCAGTCGGCAACTCATTTGCCCGGGATACTTGACACCCGGCGTACTGATTTGCTTAGATGTGATCTATGCATACATCCATTCATCCCCTGTCCGCCTTCGAGGTGAACAAAGGGAATACCGGCATGATGATGGCCGGTCAGGGTGGTATGCGCTGTCGAATGTGCATGTAACGGGACTATTGCCCGCGTAGCGCTCTCTGAAAGACGCTACGCTTCGCGTGAGTTTCACTCCGCACTCCCCTCGACCTCTCGCGAGTCTTCGCAGGTCAACTCTATGTACGCGGTTCAGCCATAGCGGCGCCGCACTCTCGCACGATGTCGGATCTCCACTCCGATCGCGAGCCCAGCACAAGGACATCATCATGAGCACCATTACCGCTACCCCCAACACGCTTCGCACCGCACGCCCCGATCTCACCGCGAACATTGCTGCCCCCGCAGCCCCGGAACGCAACGTCCCAGAAGGCACCGAGGTTCGCGGCTTCGCACTCTACGTCGGCCTCGCCGACAACAAGCTCAGCGAGGGGATCCCAAGCTCGGCGCTATCGTCACGCAGATCAAGCAGCTCGTCGCACAGCTCGCCCCCGCCGCAGAAACCTATGCCGCAGTCGCACTCGCGCCCGAAGGCACTGGTGGCCGCGACGTCGACGTTGTGCGGCTCGCACTCGGAGAGCCCGCAGCACACGCACGGCAGAAACAGGGCAGCGTCGACGAGCAGGATCGAGCTCCGAGCGGCGTGATCCTGGATCTCTCACGCAAGCGCGTCCTGCTCGACAACGTCCCCGCCGCCCTCACCTTCCGCGAGTTTGAGCTGCTGCAGTTTCTCGTGCTCCGCGAGGGACGCACCATTAGCCGTGACGAACTCATCACCGCGCTGTGGACGGGCGCCGAGGGCGAAGAGATCCCGAACGAACGAACGATCGATGTGCACGTACGTCGCCTACGGGTAAAGCTTGCGCAGTATCAAGACATCGTGCGTACCGTGCGTGGCACCGGCTACCGTTTCGACCGCCACGCAGACGTCTCGATCCTCCACACCGCGAGTCCGAGCCCGGATATTTTCTAGATCTTGTGTAACGCTTCTCACCCCGCCGTGTGAAGCGCTTCTACAGCGCCCCGCCCTGCGGTAACGTCAGTAGTACGCAATATTTCCATAAAGGAGACCAAGATGACTACGTTGCCCCCGAGGGTGCTGACGGCCAGGAGACTGGGGGACAGCCCACGAACGATTCCCCGCTGCCTCCAGTAGTTCCGCCCGCACCACCTGCCCCGCCTCAGATGCCCCGGCTCCTCCAGCTCCTCAGTACCAGGCACCGCCGGCACCGCCGGCACCGCCGGCACCACAGGCACCACAGGCACCACCCCAGGCGCCGCAGTACCAGGCACCAGCTCCCGGTGGATACCAAGCACCGCCCCAGGTGGATATCAAGCGCCGCCACCCGGCTACGCACCTCAACCGGTCTCAGATCCGGCAAGCAACATCACGCTGAACTACTGGCTGTCGGTGTTCTTCACCTGGATCCCGGCACTCATCTTCTTCCTCATTGAAAAGGACAAGGGCAACCCCCACGTTCGCGCTTACCACGCCGACAACCTGAACTTCTCGCTGATGCGGGTTGGAATCTGGATAGTCATATACGTCTTGGGATGGATCCCCTACATCGGGTGGCTCATCGGTCTCGTACTGTGGATTGGAGTGTTCGTGTTCTTTGTCTTCCACATCATTGCGGCAGCGAAGGCCCCGAGGCCTTCCGCCGCGGTGAGAAGCCGCCGTTCATCTTCAACATTCCGATGGTCAAGTAACAGCGCTTCTGAGATCACGAAAGGCCCGGGCTTCGGCTCGGGCCTTTCGTGCGTTTGGGGCGTTTGGGGCGTGGCGACTCGGCGCGAAGAGGTGCGCGCTTACCCGGGCTCGACGAGGCGCCGCTCTCGGCGCTGTGCTCGCCAAGTGCTCCAGCGTTCCCAAAATCGAGCGAGTGCTGCCCGCAACCACCCGAGCACCCGCCGTGCCCAGTGATACTCGCTGCCGAGTAGCGTGAGGCCGACGAACACAATCAGCCATCCGGGACCGGGAAGTGGCACCAAAATCAGCCCAACGACAATGATCACGATCCCGAGCAGGGTAACCAGGATCTTATACACGATATTCAGCCAAGGGTATTGGCGGATCGCACTCCGCCAGCGCCCCATCCACCGACCGAGCAGACGGCTCATCAGTCTGGCCCGGGTCGCATCCTCGGCGTGTGGGTTTCCCATAGGTCCCGAGCGTAGAACCATAAACTGAAAAACTTCCGCGGGCAGGCTCCGCGCTCCAACAGCCTTCGGCGCCATACACTTGAGACGTGAACTCCCGATGGCGCAACGTAGCGGAGGCGGCAGGTCTCGCCTCCTCCGATGGAACAGTCCGGCCGACGATCTTTGCCGAGATGACGGCGCTGGCAACGAGTACTGGTGCGGCGAATCTTGGGCAGGGGTTTCCCGATGCCGACGGCCCGGAGTGGATCCGCGAGGCGGCAGTTCAGGCCATCCGCGACGGCGCAAATCAGTACCCGCCGGGACGCGGGATCCCGCAGCTGCGCGCCGCAATCGCTGAGCACCAGAGGCGACACTACGGCATATCTCGCGACCCGAGCGTGAAGTGCTGGTGACCGCGGGAGCCACCGAGGCCATTGCCGCGGCGGTTCTCGCGCTTTCGGGTCCGGGCGACGAAGTGCTCACAATCGAGCCGTTTTACGATTCATACGCGGCCGGGATCGCGATGGCCGGCGCGACGCACGTGACGGTGCCGCTCGAGCCAGGCGAGTCCGGGTTCAGGTTGAATGTCAATGCGCTCCGTGCCGCGGTGACCGATCGCACCCGATTGATACTCCTCAACACCCCGCACAACCCGACCGGGACCGTGCTGACGGATGAGGAACTCCAGCACATCGCCGAAGCCGCCGTGAGCGCAGACGCGATTGTAATCACCGACGAAGTATACGAGCACCTCACGTTTGACGGACAGGTGCACCGACCGTTTACAACCATGCCCGGCATGGCGGAGCGCACGCTCAGCATCTCTTCGGCGGGCAAGACCTTTTCTCTTACCGGCTGGAAAATCGGTTGGGTCTGTGGGCCGGAGGCCCTGATCGAGGCGGTACTGGCAGTCAAGCAGTACCTCACCTACTCCGGTGGCGCCCCGTTCCAGCCCGCAATTGCCCGGGCGCTCACCGAGGGTGAGCAAGACATCGTGGCGCTTCGCGAATCGCTGAGCAAGCGGCGGGATCTCCTCGTCGCCGGACTCCGCGAGAGCGGGCTCGAGGTGGTAGTGCCTGGCGGCACCTACTTTGTGTGCGCCGATGCGACACCGTTTCTGAACGAGGCGGTCCCCGACGGGGCCGCGTTCGCACGGATGCTTCCCGCGCGGGTGGGCGTAGCCTGCGTGCCGGTCTCCGCGTTTTGCAGGGAGGGATCCGCCACGGCCGATGCCCTCGCCTCCTGGGTGAGATTCACCTTTGTGAAGGACGAGGCCACCCTGCGGCGCGCAATCAGGCAGTTGCGGGGGCTGCTCTCCGCCGAACCTGCCGTTCATCAGCGAGACTGCGGTTAGGAACGGCAGTCTCGGCGGTGGAAGGCAGTCTCGCTGCCGGATGAGGCAAGGTGCAAGCTCAGGATCGTTCCGTGTAGGATGGTTCACGGAAGTATGTCCGAGTGGCCTAAGGAGCACGCTTGGAAAGCGTGTAGGGTGCAAGCCCTCGCAGGTTCGAATCCTGTTACTTCCGCCAGAAGTGAAGCCCCGAGATTACTCCGGGGGCTTCACCATTTCTGTCTCAAGTCCCCAGTTGCGCGCCGTTGCTTTCCTGAAAACTTGCAGCAGAGTCCACAGAATTTCTTCGTTGGACTTGTAAAGTAACGGAACGGTAACGCATACTAGATGAGGCGCGTGGGCCAGGCCCCGCGTCTTTATGTTGGACAACCCTCGGAGTTTTACGCGTGAGAGTACCTGTCAAGGCGTTTGTGGTTACACTGATCACTTCCGTGACCTTCGCCTTAGGCGCAGCCCCAGCGGTCGCCACCCCTCCAATCGAAGACTTCTCACCGGTCGCCGCAGTGCAGCCCACCGTGAATCTTTCACAATCGCTCGACACGACCCCTGACCCAATCGCAGGCGAGGCAATCGATTCCCTGCTCGAGCTGGATCCGCGTTCCGACGTCCCTCACCACTTTGATGTCACAGCCACGATTGCGCTCGCAGAGAGCGAAGTCGGTACGAGCCGCCCGACCGGGTGGAGCCAGCCCGGCGAGTGCATCATGTCAGCGCAGCGCTGGATCCGCGCGGGCGGCGGAAACTGGGTAGGTGGCGGAGACCCTGTCTCAAACTACAACACCGCCACTCGCATGACCCTCGCCGCGGCCGCCCCCGGCGACATCATCCAGTACGAAAACATCAGCTCCCCGACCTCTTGGGTGACCGGAGTACACACAGTGCTCATTACCGCAGTGCATACGGACGGCACCTTTTCCATCGTCGAGTCGAATAATCCCGGCGGATCAGGGCTTGTCAGCAAGAACGACAGCTGGACCCCGGCTCCTCCGGCAGGCTTCCAGGCCGTCGTCTGGCGTTTCTAAGCACTACGGTGTTCGATAGCCTGCTTGATTTCGACTCGGCAAGCCTCGCTCAATCGGCGGTAAGGGCCCGCTCGTAGAGCGCAAGCATCGAACCACTCTGCGTAGACTGCAGAAACCGTTGCGATTCCGCAGCATCCACTCGAAGTGCTTCCGTACCGAACCCCTCAGAAAGCTCTGCTACCGCACGCTGCAGCGCCACAGCAAGATCAGCGACGCTAGGACCTGCTACCCTCCACTCCGGACTCACGGACACGTCATCGGCAATCTCGGGGTCAGAGAAGATTGTCGGGGTTCCGAGAGCCGCGGCCTCAACCGGGGTAAGCCCCTGCGTTTCGAAACCAATGGAAGTCTGCACGAGCGCATCCGCATCGTGGATCGCCGCCAGCGCCTCGGGATAGGACACAGGCCCCGGGATGCTCACCCGGTCGTCCAACCCCAGCTCTGCAATGCGCTTGGTCACTCGAGGCAGTAACAGTCCAGCGCCATGCAGAGAGACGTCGGCGTCGATCCCGGACTGAGCTATTGCCTCGATGAATTCGAGGATCCGCTTCTCCTGGCTCATCCGCCCGAGCCAGACGAGCTTGGGCCGAGTGCGGGGGCTTCGCTGCTGTGCAAGCACCCCAGCAATCGCCTCGTCATCGACCCCGTTCGGAGTCACCACAATGTCTGTCGCAACCCCGTGGGTGCGCAGCGCTTCAGCAAAGTGGGCGGACGGCGCCGTAACGATCTTTGCCTCCGCGGCCAGCTCTGCGAGGTAGCGCCAAGAACCGCGGGCAGAGTGCGACACTCGGGAACCCCGATACCGCCCAAGCGCCAGAGCCCGCCACACGCGCAGGCCTCCAAACACAAACGGTGCGACCGGCGTAACCGCGCGCGTGCCCTCGTCAACATGGTTGTGCATCGTATGAACAATGGGCACCTTGAGACCCCGCGCGGCGCGAATGCCGATGAGCGCCCCCAGAAGTCTCCCTGAACGTGCACGAGATCAACTCTCGGCAGCTTCCTTAGCGCGCGAGCAAGCGCGCGGTCCGTGCGTGCCCCCGGCCAGCTGACTCCGTACTCGCGATCCGTCGTGATGGGCCAAGACGGCAACTCGATATACGCGTCCAAATCGCGAGCATCAGTCACGTGGCCTTCACGATGCAGCCTGGGTGCCGCAATCGTCACCCGATGCCCGGCCGCCTCGAGAAACTTTCTCTGCAGGCGCAGCGACACCTGCACACCGCCGAGCGAATCGGGGTGCTGGTCGGTGCAGATCAGTATGTGCATACTTAGCCGGGGATGGGCTCATCGCGGTACAGCGCCTCAAAAGTGTCGAGGGTGCGGTCAATGTCGTGGACTTTCACGGTGTCGAGCGATGCGTGCTGCATCCGCAAGTACTCGTCGCGCGGCATCCGCAAGATCTTCTCAATACGCTCCGCAAGCTCGCGATCATTGCCCGGTTGGAACAGGAAGCCGTTCTCTCCGTCGTGCACGAGGTGGGGAAGCGCCATCGCGTCGGCGGCAACGACGGGAAGCCCTGATGCCATGGCTTCCATCGTCGCGATCGACTGCAGCTCTGCGACCGAGGCAATCACAAAAATGCTCGCCTCGGTCAGAGAGGCCCGTAGTTCTTCATCACTCACACGACCCGTGAAGGTCACACGCGAGCTGACTCCGAGCTCATTCGCAAGCTTTTCCAGCTGCTTGCGTTGATCTCCGTCGCCCACAATCTTGAACGTCGCATTGAGCTCAGGATCGAGTCGCGTCAGCGCGCGCAGGATCACGTCGATCTCTTTCTCGAGGGTGACACGGCCGACGAACACCAGCTTGTTTTCACTGCGATCGGTGAGGTCCGCTGTGTAGTTCGAGGCGCGCAACCCACAGCTCACTGGGCGCACATTGCGGCGGTGAGTGTTGCGTTCAAGGAAGTCGGCGGCGCGCTGTGTCGGTGTGGTGACGGCGGAAGCGAGCTTCAGTACCCGATCCGCGTCCCGCCAGCCCCAGCGCACAAATGCTTGTTTTGCCCGCTCAGGGAGCAACGTAAAGTCAAGCACATTTTCGGGCATGACGTGGTTAGTCGCGACGATCCGGATCCCGCGCTTTGATCCTTCAATTGCGAGCGCCCGGCCGATCACAATGTGCGACTGAATATGGATGACGTCGGGACGCACCGCGTCGAGGAGCTTGCGGGCGTAACCGCGTGCTCGCCACGGTAGAACGAAACGCAGCCAATCGTGCGGGTACCAGCGCCAACTTGCCCAGCGATGCACGGTGAGCTGCTCGCCCTCAATATTCTCCACAAATGTGCCGGTCAGATTATGCCGGATCGAAGGTGCGACAACGTGTACGGTTTCGCCTCGCTGCACGAGGCCCGCGGCAAGGCGCTCGGCAAATCGGGCGGCGCCATTCACATCGGGCAAAAAGGTGTCGCAACCAATCAGAATACGAAGCGGTGCGGTGCGATCGGTGGTGCTCACGGTGTGCGGGAGTCCTTCGGTCGGGGAGGGCATCCCCCGGTGAGGAGGACGCTGTCAGGGCGTGCTAAACCTGCCCTTAAGTGTATGCAGCATCAGCGGGGAAATTCCCGAACGCCACCGAAAATGCGGGGACTCGATCATTATTTAGCAGGATTACTGCGAGTCGCGTCGCAGCCGCGGAATATAGCGCGGTACCCAACGCGCGAAGCCCGCCACTCCGATCACCGCGAGCACTCCAGCGGAAGCGCTCGCCAACGGAAGCGATGCGACGGCGATCGCCGACGCTGCGACGGGAGCCGCCGCCCCGCCGAAGTCCACAAGTGTGCGCCAGGCCGCGAGAAACGGTGCCGGGTTGCCCACGGGTGCGAGGTCCGCCCCGAGCGTCAGCACGATCCCGCTCGATAGCCCGTTGCCGAGACCGATCACAGTCGCTGCCGCAATCAACCAACCGGCGGCTCCCGGCACGTCATGGGTCAGGGAAAGCACGAGGAAGCTGAGCGCCATTGCGGCTGTTGCTGGCAGCGCCGCCCACAGCCTGCCGTAGCGATCCATCACCTGTCCACTCGTGTAGAACAGCGCGAAGTCAATTGCACCAGATAATCCCACGACGAGCGCGATCCCGGTCGCATCCATGCCGATCGAAACTCCCCAGAGCGGCAGCAACACGTCTTTCACTGAACGCAATCCCGAGAGGATCGCTGCGCACCCACCAACACGCAGCAGCGGGGCGCGCCCCTCCCTGATCGCTGCAAGGATCCCGCCGCGCGCCACCGTGATCGTTCCGGTGTCCGTCACCGTTACCGGAGGCGTAATGAGCCGTTCAGGATCGGGCGCAAATCCGACAAGGATCGCCGTGAACACCAGGCACGCGACGAACGCCCAGACCGCAGTGCCGGGTTCTCCCGTGAAAGCCATCACCCCTGCAGCCAGAAACGGGCCACCAAAGCGACCCATACGGTGCGAGCCACCGATCAGCGAGAGCGCCCGCGCTCTGAATCTGACGGGCACCCGAGTGGTCATGAACGAGTGCCGCGCGAGCCCAAAAGTTGCGGCGGAAAAGCCAGCAACAAAGACAGCGACACCGAGCATCGCCGGGTTTGGTGCGTACGCGATGCCGAGAGCCGCGAGCAGGGCTACCCCAGAGGCAATGAGCATGGCGATGCGTTCGCCGGCGCGCGACACCACCCAGCTCGCGGGTAGGTTTCCGGCGAGCTGGCCGACGACCACGGCGGAGGCGATGAACCCAGACAGCCCGAGCGTGGCTCCCATGTTGACGGCGATCACGGGGATCAGCGGCATGATTGCGAATTCACCAAGTGTGAAGAGAATTGTTGGCCCGTAAATGCTTGGGGCCAACTTCAGGAACAACCCGGAGTTCTCTTGAGACATGGTGGTTCAACACTAGCGCCGGCACAAGCTGCTGGCCACGCACGTTGCAGAATCAGGGCGTTTGTGACTTGAGCGTTTGTGATCAGGTAGCTTGCGATCTGGAGTTTCAAGCTTCGTTCTACCAGTCTTGTTGGGTGCCTAAAACCCACTCTGCTGCCGCCATCGAAATCGGTCGGCGTATTCGCGATGTGAGGCTTCAGCTCGGAATTTCCCTCGAAGACCTCGGTGAACTCGCGGAGATCGGCGCGACCAGCATCGGCAGGATTGAACGGGGCGTCTCGAGCCCCGCGGTCGAAACCATCATCCGGATCGCGGCCGCCCTCGAGGTAGAACCTGGACAGTTCCTGTCCGGCATCTCGCCTGACGACTACGGTGCCCGTGAACACAAGTTCACTGTGCGTGATCTGATCAAGGGACGGGACGGGTCTCACCAAGCACGCGCGTGACCGACGGTACGCGCTCGAGGGCTACCGCCGAATCGCCGACAGCACCGTAAAGGTGCGATCCCGCGCGACCTGCTGCACGGGACCAATCACGCGCTCTACCAGCGGCCGATAGCCCAGGTGCGAGTTGAGCACAAGGCGAAGCTCACCGCCCGGCGCGAGCGCGCGTGAGCAGGAGCGGATCAAGCGGTGCGCGACCCCGGTGTGCACCGTGGAGCCGCTATGGAACGGCGGATTCAATAGGATCAAGTCGGCCCAGCCATCCAGGATCGCCTCCGCACCGTCAGCACGATGCACGGCAACGCGCCCTGTGACACCTGCCGCTTCAGCCGTCGCGAGCGTCGCGGCGACGGCGGCCGCCGACTGATCCGTCGCAATCACCTGCGCGCGCGGGGAAGCGAGCGCCGCTGCAACGGCGAGCACCCCATTGCCGCACCCCAGATCGACAATCCGCTCAGCACCCATCATCGCGTCGCCGAGGCCTGCGAGCAGAAGCCGGCTGCCGTGGTCGAGCGTCGGCCCGCCGAAGGTGGCACCGTGCGCCGCGAGGCTGAACGAAAGGTCAGGATCCTCGCCCCAGCGAGGATAGCTGCTTGGGCCAACCGCTCGGGGGCCGGCGGCCGTCAGCACCCGAGCTTTGCGCCAGCCAAGCCCTGCACTCACTTCGGTAAAGGACCGGGCAAGCACCTCGTTCATGGCGAGGGTCATGTGTTTTACTCGCCCGCCGGCGAACACCGTGACGCTGGGATCCGCCCAGCGGGCGATCGCCGCCGCGATCTCATCGAGCGCATCGAGGCCGCGCGGTAGCTGCAACAACACCACCTTTGCGCCGCGCAGCAGATCCTCGTCCAGGGCATGCGAGGCGTAGCGATCCTGGAGCCCAAGACGCTCGGAATTCCGCGCGAGAGCTCGCTCACCGAGAAGTGGATCCTGGTGCGTGCGGATCCCGGAAACACCGGCGACGGCCGCGGCTCCCAGTGTGAGTGCGCCGTGACGATCGCCGATCACCACCAACTCGCCGGGTCCAAGCCCCCAAGTGCTGGGGCCGCCGTGCGCAGGATCAGTGTATCGGCGGCATCGTAGGCCTGGAGTTCCGGAGCGTCGAGATCGGGATCCCGGGATAAACCCTCAAAGAGTGTCGCAAGCGGGTCTACGGTTTCTTCCATACCACGACCTCGGCGTTGCGTCGCAAACGGGTGCCGCGGCGCACAGACACGACCTCCCCACCGCTCGAGCCCGCAGCGAATACTCGGCGATCCGAGCGATTCAGCATCTCCTGCGACAGCGCACGTTCGAGATCACGCACGCGGCCCTGAAGTTCGCGCACCTGATCCTCGAGCTGCAGCACGCGCCGAATACCCTCAAGACTCAGCCCCTCGGCGGAAAGCCGGGCCACCTCGCGGAGCTGCGCCACATCGTGCAGAGAGTAACGGCGAGTGTTGCCGCGGGTACGCTGCGGCGATACGAGACCTATGCGGTCGTACTGCCGCAGCGTCTGCGGGTGCATCTCGGCGAGTTCAGCGGCCGCCGCAATCGCAAATACGGGCGTGTATCGGTCCATTGCCTGTGTCGCCATGATGCCATCCTCCCCTGCTCGTTACCCGCGTGCCCGCGCAAGAAGGTCCTCACGCGGATTCTCCTTCGGCTCAACTTCGCGGAAGGCCTCAAGCGCGGCTCGAGCCTCTTCCGAAAGGTGCGAAGGAACAACCACCTGCACCTCGGCGAGTAAGTCGCCCGTGCCCTTAGAAGTTTTCACTCCGCGTCCCTTGACCCGCAGGATCCGGCCGCTCGGGGTTCCCGGCGGCACCTTCAGGCGCACCGGCTCTCCGCCGAGCGTCGGCACCTCGACCGTTGCGCCGAGCGTCGCCTCCGAAAACGTGACGGGCAGCTTCACACGAAGATGCTGACCATCCCGCTCAAACACCGGGTGCTTGCGCACGCTCACCGTCAGCAGGATGTCTCCGGCCGGGCCACCATTCGGGCTCGGATCGCCTTTGCCGCGCACCTTGATCTTCTGACCATCGGAAACGCCGGCAGGGATCTTCACCTTTACGGAACGGCTTTGAGCCTGCAGTGTCACGGTCTTTCCGGTGACTGCGGTCTCGAAATCGAGCGTGGTAGAGGCCTGAATGTCCCGGCCCTTCTGCGGGCCGCGGGGAGCACCGGCACCGCCGAACATGCCAAAGATGTCCTCAAAGCTCTGGCCGCCACCCTGCCGATAGCTGTACTGCTGACCGCGGCCGCCGGCGCCACCGAACATGCCGCCAAAGATGTCTTCGAAGCCTTGCCCGCCACCGCCGCCGGCAGTGAAGCGCGCACCTCCAGCGCCCATCGCACGAATCTGGTCGTACTCAGACCGCTGCTCCCTGTCGGAAAGCACCGAATACGCTTCGCTGATCTCCTTGAACCGCGCCTCCGCTTTCGCGTCCCCGGGGTTCGAGTCGGGGTGATAGGTGCGCGCCAGCTTTCGATAGACCTTCTTCAGCTCAGCCTCGTCGGCGTCTTTCGAGACGCCGAGAATCTGGTAGAAGTCCTTATCGAGCCAATCTTGACTAGCCATCTGCCCCCACCGCCACCGCTACTTTGGCGGGGCGCAACTCTACGTCTCCGAGGCGGTACCCCCGCTCGATCACATCTAATACAGTCTCCTGCTCGGTTCCAGGAACCGGGACCTGCGCGATCGCCTCGTGCAGCTGGGGATCGAAAGGCTCGCCCACCTCCCCGTAGCTTTCCAGCCCGAAACGCTCTACGGTCCCGCGCAGCTTTTGAGCGATCGTTGCAAACGCCGAACCCTCCTCGAGATCACCGTGCTTTTCAGCACGGTCCAGGTCATCGAGCACGGTGAGGAGCGAGCCGACCACGGCAGCGGTGGTCCGCTGCTTTTCCAGCTCGGCGTTGGATTCCGTGCGTTTGCGATAGTTCGCATACTCGGCCGTCACCCGACGCAGATCTTCGAGGTAGAAGTCCTTCGGGTCGTCGGGCTCGCCGGATTCTGCCTCCGCAGCGTCCGCAGCGATGGCGTCTTCGTTTTGCTCGGCACCCAAAATGTCGTCCACAGTGAGTCCCTCCTGCGGCTCGGAGCCGAGAGCTTCCGCCCCCGGCTCCGCAGCAGGAACCTCGTCACCGTTCGGGTTCTCCCCGGTGTGCGCTGTTCCTCGTTCGACACGTCTACTTCCGATCCTCGTCGTCTTCTACAACCTCTGCGTCCACGACATCGTCGTCTTCACTCGGGTTCTCGCCCTCCGCACCCTCGGCTGGTGCCTCGGCCTGCGCGGCAGCGTAGATGGCTTCGCCGAGCTTGCCCTGGCTCTCGCCCAGCTTGTCGGCGGCGGTCTTCACCGCGTCGTCATCATCGCCCGCAAGCGCCTGCTTCAGTGCGTCGAGGTCACCCTGTACCTCAGTCTTGACGTCCTCGGGCAGCTTGTCTTCATTCTCGCTGATGAGCTTCTCGATGGAGTAGGCAAGCTGCTCCGCGTTGTTGCGAGTCTCGGCGGCCTCGCGACGCTTCTTGTCTTCAGCAGCGTGCTCTTCGGCCTCGCGCACCATGCGCTCGATGTCGTCCTTCGAGAGCGTCGAACCACCGGAGATGGTAATGGTCTGCTCTTTGCCGGTGCCCTTGTCCTTCGCGGAGACCTGAACGATGCCGTTCGCGTCGATATCGAAGGTAACCTCAACCTGCGGGATCCCGCGCGGCGCCGGCGCAATACCGGTCAGCTCGAAGGTACCGAGGTTCTTGTTGTCACGCGTGAATTCGCGCTCACCCTGGAACACCTGGATCGCCACCGAGGGCTGGTTGTCCTCGGCCGTGGTGAAGGTCTCGGAGCGCTTGGTCGGGATCGCGGTGTTGCGCTCGATCAGCTTCGTCATGATGCCACCCTTGGTTTCGATACCGAGCGACAGCGGAGTGACGTCGATGAGCAGCACGTCCTTGCGCTCGCCCTTCAGCACGCCGGCCTGCAGCGCGGCACCCACGGCGACAACCTCGTCAGGGTTGACGGACTTGTTGGGCTCCTTGCCGCCGGTGAGCTTCTTCACGAGTTCGGAGACGGCGGGCATACGCGTCGAGCCACCGACGAGCACCACGTGGGCGATATCGGAGACCTTCACACCGGCTTCCTTGATGACATCATCGAAGGGCTTGCGAGTGCGCTCGAGCAGATCCTTGGTGAGCTCCTCGAACTTGGCGCGGGAGAGCGTCTCGTCAAGGTTCGCCGGGCCGTTCTCGGTGAGCGACAGGTAGGGCAGCTGAATCTGGGTGCTCATCGAGTTCGAGAGCTCCTTCTTCGCCTGCTCCGCGGCTTCCTTGAGGCGCTGCAGGGCAATCTTGTCGTTGGCGACATCGACACCCGTCGAGTTCTTGAACTGGGTGATCAGCCAATCGACGATGCGCTGATCCCAGTCGTCTCCGCCGAGGCGGTTATCACCGGACGTGGCGCGCACCTGGATCGTCGAGAAGTCATCATCCTTGCCCACCTCAAGCAGGGACACGTCGAAGGTGCCACCACCCAGGTCGAAGACGAGGATGAGCTCGTCTTCTTTGCCCTTGTCGAGGCCGTAAGCAAGTGCCGCGGCAGTAGGCTCGTTGATGATGCGGAGCACGTTGAGGCCCGCGATCTCACCGGCCTCCTTAGTTGCCTGGCGCTCGGCGTCGTTGAAATACGCGGGCACGGTGATGACGGCGTCGGTGACCTTGTCACCGAGGAAGGTTTCGGCATCACGCTTCAGCTTCATGAGCGTGCGCGCGCTGATCTCCTGCGCGGTGTAGCGCTTGCCATCGATGTCGTCGGTCTTCCACTCGGTGCCGACATGGCGCTTGACGGAGGCGATGGTGCGGTCAACGTTAGTGACGGCCTGGCGCTTCGCGGTCTCGCCGACGAGCACCTCGCCGTCTTTGGTGAACGCGACGATCGACGGGGTGGTGCGGAACCCTTCTGCGTTTGCAATGACGGTGGGCTCGCCACCCTCAAGCACGGCGACCGCGGAGTTGGTGGTTCCGAGGTCAATTCCTACTGCACGGGACATGTGTTCTCCTTTAGTTTGCTGCGTAAGTGCTCCGCGTGCGCGGCGCACAATCCTGTCGGCTCGAGCCACACTTCGGACCCACGCGGGTATCCCAGGCAAAGCTTGAGCTTGATGGACTCAAGTTTACTCAGCCGCCGCCGCACGTCAAGTTTTCGGACACAAACTTGAGTCACTTCCACTCAACTCTCAGAAACCCGCTTCGCGCAGTGAGCGCCACTACCGGCTACACCGCAATGGATACATGTTTCTGGGACACACTGTTAGCGGCCGCTAATGAGGTTCGCGAGTTTCGCCGAGGCGTGGGTGGCCGCAGCGCCGGTGCGGTATTCTTCTCGATCGGCGAATCGATACACGGCATAGAGGGCCGTCGCGGCGGTCCAGCGCAGCGGTTCGAATTCCCAGTTGCGGGAGCGATGTCCCACCCACGGCAGACGAGTAATGTCCGTGCGCTCGCCCAGGATCAGATCCCGAATCGTACGTCCCGCGAGATTTGTGCCGGTCACCCCGTGCCCAACATACCCCCAGCGTCAGCAATACCTGTCGCCGCGTCATAGTTCACACCGGCGCACCAGTCGCGCGGCACCCCCAGCACCCCTGACCAACTGTGCTCAAGCCGCACCCCGGCGAGCGCAGGAAACAGCTCGACCAGACGGTTACCCAGCTGTTCGACCGCGGCGTCGGCGGTCCGCCCGCTGCGGTCAAAACTGGAGGCGTAGTTATACGGCACGCCCCGCCCTCCAAGCGCAATGCGATTGTCCGCGGTGCGCTGAAGGTAGGCGAAGTTGTGCGCAACGTCACCCATCAGCTCAGCACCGTGCCAGGAAATATCAGCCATCTGAGCATCACTCAGCTGCTCGGTCACCACCATGCTGCTGTTCATCGGGAGGAACCGGCGCGATTGCCCCTCAAGGGAGAGGGTGTACCCCTCGACCGCCTGGACCACGTACTTCGCACGCACCGTGCCACGGTTCGTCTCGACTCGATGCGGCAAGATCGCGGTGGCGGTGGTGCCCTCATATATCGTGACACCGCGGCGCTCGACCGCCGCAGCAAGCCCAAACGTAAACTGAGCCGGATTGATTCGGGCACAGTGGGGGCTCCAGTACGCGCCCCGCACATCCGCCACTCGCACGCGCGCATCAAGCGCCGCGGGCGAAAGAACCTCGTAATCTTCGGGTGCCCAGCCGTGGTCGGCGAGCGCCGCAATCGTAGCCTGCAGCCGGTGCCACTGCGCATTGTTCGTCGCAACGTGGATCAGGCCGTCCTGCACGACATGCTCACCGAATCCCTCTGCCTGCGCGACCGAGACGCCCTCCCGCACGGCGTCGATCATCTCACGCTCCATGGCGACCGCCGCGTCCCGCCCACCAGCCCGGGCGTAGCGGCGAAACTGTCCGGGCGACTTGGCGCTCATCCAGCCACCATTGCGCCCCGAGGCGCCGAACCCGGCGAATTCCCGCTCAATAATGACGATGTTGAGGTCGGGCCGAGCTTCCTGAAGGTAGTACGCGGTCCACAGGCCAGTCAGACCAGCACCAACAATCGCGACGTCGGCATCGAGGCTCCCGGGCAGCCCCGGACGCTGTGTCGGGCGCCCCTCCGCATGCACCCAAAACGACACCTCGCCGTTGAGGAAGTTGTCACTTGTCCGGGGTCCAGTAGCCACTGTTCGTCTCCTCAGCATTGAATTCCGCGCCGCCGCCTTCAGCCGCGCCATAGATCTGAGAGTACGCCCGTCGCCTGCGCACCGAGATGGTACTGGAGCACAAAAGTACGCCCATATTTAGCCTGACGTCGCAAACCGAACGAGCATGTGACCCTACAGCACCGCTTGGCTCCGCAAGCCGGCTCACTTGGCGGTATCAGGATCCTGACCAAGCCACTCCCAAGCCTGCAGCGCGATCCACAGGGCAGAAATATCTTCGCTCCGTGAGGCGCTTCGCCCCGTCATTGATTCGGCCTGCCGCAGGCGATAAGCCAACGTCTGCCGGTGCACCCCAAGCTCGGCCGCGCTCCGGGCCCAGCTTCTGTCGTTTCGGAGGTAACAGAACAGGGTCGTCCGCAGCGTCGCCGCTCGGAGAGTATGTTCGGCGAGGGATCCCAGCACCGCCTCGACGATTTCCCGCGCTTCGCGCGCAGACCGGGCCAGCAGCGATACCTGCGCCGCCGAGAATTCTGCCCAGTCCGCTCCCGCCTGCTGCGCATCAACCAGCGCGCTCACTGCCTCGGCCACCGCACCCCGTGCGTCGCCCCAGCCCTCGCTCGCTCGCGAAGCCCCCGCTCGGACCCGCATCTCGCGCAACAGATCCTGCACGTCTTCAAGCTCAGCCGCCGGCACCAGCATGACTCCGTGTTCGCTGCTGCGACCCAGCAGCACGTTATTGCCACGAACCGCTGTGAGCCTTGCGACCCCGACAACCGCAGCTTCCTGCAACGCGAGCACACGATAGCCCTGGCGAACAGCGTCGACGCCCAGAAGAGACTCGGCACCGCGCCCATCGCCCGAGCCAAGCAAGTGGTTCAGTGCCATCTCTCGCTCCATCGCCCGCGACTCGGCCTCAAGCAGCATGCGGTCGACTTCAACCTCGACGACACGCTTCAGGTGCACCAACACCATCGAGTTCAGACCGTCTCCAACGGCCTCGCCGATCTCGAGCTCAGCGGGGTGCCGCTCGGAAAATCGGTGGGCCCGGATCCTCAGTTCACCAACGCCCGCTTCCGCAGCAGACGCAAAGCCTCCCAACAGTGGCACCCCGGTCTCGCGGTCGATAATCGCGAGCTGCACTCCCAGCACTTTCGCCAACTCTGCGACCACCCCCCGCGGAGACCGTGCCGCAGCAGCGATTTCATACACTCGCGCGAGCGTCAGCACGTGGGAGGTCTGGCTGCTCATCGCCGCTGCGGCAACGTGCTGCGATATCGCGGACCACGGCACCGACGGATCGGTGCGTAAAATCGGGAATCCGAGCCGATCCGCTTCCGCACACATGTCGGGGCTGAGCACTAAAGCGTCATCTCGCCCACCGATCGTAGCGCCCGCGACCCCGGCAGCGTGAAGCTCTCGCACAAACTGGACCTGCGCGGCGGCGTCCTTCGGCACGCAAAATCCGACGGTCATCAGGAGCTCGTCACGGCCAACCCAGAGCCACGGCTCCACAAGCTCACAACTGTGCGCCCAGAGCACTCGACGATCTCTGCCCGCACCCCCCGCAAGGTAGTCCGTACGCAGCGTGTCAATGGCGACCAGATCGCCGATGGTCATGGATGAATTCTTCATCGGGCTCACTCTCTCGCTCGCGGCGGCTCCCCGGCAACAAGCCTGAGAAGTCTGCTGAGAGAGTCCTCGGCAGACTCGAGAACGGTGGTCTCGTCCAGATCGTGCTCGTACAGCAGCGAGCCGTCGAGCACGAGGGCGACAAGATCCACATCTGTGACTCCACCAAAACCGCTTTTCTCCAGGAGTTCTCGGAGCACTTGCAGCAGCTTCGGGCGCGATCTGCTCATGATGTCACGAAGTTCAGGCTCGTGCAGCGCATCGATCATCGGTTCGAGGCGCGCACGCACCACGTCGCGGCCGACATGTGGCGCGTACCAGGTCTGGATGAGGAGATGCGCCGTCTCTGCGGGCGTGCGGGTCGCAGGCGGGACCGCTGCCACGAGTCCCTGCGCCGCCTCGAGCCGCAGGGACTCCGCTGCCTCAACAGCGAAAGCGTACAAGCCCTTGCGCGTCGGGAAGAAATAGTTCGCTGATCCGACAGGCACTCCTGCGGCCTCTGCAACACGTCGATGGGTGATCGCTGACGGGCCGTTATCGATCAAGAGTCGCGCCGCAGCACGGACCATCCGGGATCGAGCAGATGATTCATCCCGGTGCTCAGACTTCTGCGGCGTGCTGTGTTCCATGCAACCACTCTATGCAACGCCGCCCCTACTATGCGTCCGTATAGTTTGGGGTACTATACGAGAGCATAGTCGCGATCTGGTGACGACATATACGGTGCACAACCGGAAAGGAACTGAATCATGCGCCCATTTGAAACCGGGGGTCTCGTGATCGACTGGACCCAAATGACGACCTATAACACCATCATGTCCCTCGCGGCGGGCGCGGGGCTCATCACGCTCGTCTACTTCGCGCGCGCGCTCATGACACAGAAAGACATCCACATTGAATCCTGGTCACTCGCCTTCGCGGCGCCCGGGATCATTCTGTTCACGACCGGCCTACACATGACCCTGACCTGGCCGTTCGCAAAGTACTTTCCCTTCGACAACATCATCTTTGGTGAGCCCAGTCTCGGGTTTGGTGTCCTCCTCCTGGTCGCTGCGTTTTACCTGTGGAAACGTGGCAACACCGTCACCGAGAGTGGCGATCCGGCCGCGTATCTTGCCCGCGTGAGTCGTCCCACATCGCTGCTCGTCTTCGGCCTCGGCCTGTGCCTGGTGGCTATTGCCTGTGCGGGCATCATTTTCCAGCTCTTTGCGGCACCGCCGGAGGAACCCATCTCTGGTGCCTTTGCTGAGTACCCGATGGTCGAAGCCGTTTTCATGTCGGGGCTCTTCGCGCTGGTGGGGTTGGGTGCACTGCTGTTCCCGTTCGCGCTCCGCGATGTGACGCACGGCACCTCATTCACCGCAACGCAGTGGGTCACGGGCGTCGCCTGGGGGCTCTCCGGTCTCGGATTCTTCCTCTTCGGAGCCCTCAACTTCTTCACCCACATCGGCCTCATCGTCAACACGATGGGGTAGCGCCCCTGCCACTTTCCGAGGATGGCCCCTTCCGATTGAAACAGCTCTGCGCCGTCGACGACGTTGCCGTTATTTCTCTCGGACGGGGACACCCTGATGGGCCTGGGCACAGCGGGAACCATCTGGACGAGAGTCTTGAAACGAGGCGCCGAGGACTGGTCCCCCCGTGGGCACCCGCGTGCTAGAAACGCAGGCTCGTGACCGGGCGAGACCGCGGCCTGAGCCACGGCAGAGTAGCCTAGTCAGGTGGCCCGTCCAGAACTTTCCGCCGAGCAGCTCGCAGTCTACGAGCGCATCGAACACACCCGCGAACACATTTTCGTTACCGGCCGCGCGGGCACCGGCAAATCGACGATCCTGAACCACCTCGCCTGGAACACGAGCAAGATCATCGCCGTGTGTGCACCCACGGGCGTAGCGGCCTTGAACGTGGGCGGGCAGACGATCCACTCGCTGCTGCGGCTACCCACCGGGGTGATCGCGGATCAGGATCTGGACCAGCCCGCGGAGCTGAAAAAGATGCTCGCCTCGATCGACACGCTCGTGATCGACGAGATCTCAATGGTTTCTGCGGATCTCATGGACGCCATCGACCGCTCACTCAGGCTGGCCCGAGGCAAGAAACACGACCCCTTCGGCGGTGCCCAAATCATCATGTTTGGCGACCCGTTTCAGCTTCCCCCGGTGCCGCCGCGCGACCCACACGAACGCGCCTACTTCGACGACACCTACCGCTCACTGTGGTTCTTCGACGCAAACGTCTGGAAGAGCGCCCCGCTCGCAGCGATCGAACTCACCGAGGTGCATCGCCAAAGTGACGACCGTTTCAAGCAGATCCTCGGTGCCGTGCGACACGGGGTCGTCGCTGAGGATCAGGCGAACGAACTCAATGCGGCGGGATCGAGGCCCGCGCCCCGCGATGTCATCACACTCGCGACCACCAACGCGACCGTCAACCGTCTCAACGCCGAACGCCTCGCCGAGATCCGCGGATCGTCGCTGCGCGCGGTCGCCGAAATCAACGGGGAGTTTCGTGAAAACACCTACCCGCGGACGAAGTCCTGGAGCTCAAGCCCGGCGCGCAGGTGATGTTCCTGCGCAACGACCCCGACGGGCGCTGGGTGAACGGGACCATCGGAATCGTCTCCCGCGTCGACGGCACGGTGTGGGTTGAAGTTGACCAGGAGGAGTTCGAGGTTGAACCGACAACCTGGGAACGCTTCCGCTACCGCTACGACGCGGAGACCAAGAAGCTCGAAAAGGAGGTCGTGGCGGAGTTTGAACAGTTCCCACTGCGCCTCGCCTGGGCCGTGACGATTCATAAATCACAGGGCCACACCTACGATTCCGCGGTCATCGACCTCGGCCCACGGGCCTTCAGCGCCGGCCAAACATATGTTGCGCTCAGCCGGGTGCGCTCACTTGACGGGCTGTTCCTCAAGCGTCCCTTGCAGCCGCGCGACGTGATCGTGGATCCAAATGTCGTGCGCTTTATGAACGAAAACGGGGTCGGGTAGCTGGGAGATCCCGGCAGCTCAGCCGGTACTCACACGTCAGCCGGTAGAACAGGGCCGATTCTTACCGGCTGAGCTGTGAGTACCGGCTGAGCGGCGGACCCAACGGGGCAAACTAGACCGCAGCGGCTTTCCGCTTGCCGAGATCCACAAACACAGCGGTATTGAAACCGTAGGCGGTGCGAACTTCCTCGAGCATGTCCGCGCGTTCGGCCGTGCTCAGACTTGCTCCGAGACGATCAAGCGCCGCCCGGTAATCATCCTTAAACGCAGGGATCGATCCGAGTTCCGCGAAGTCATAGAACGCGACGCCCTCGCCTGAAAGCTCGTGCTGTTTGGCCACGCGCTTCGCGATCATCTGGCCACCCGACAGGTCACCGAGGTAGCGGGTGTAGTGGTGGGCTACGATCCCGGCCACCCAGCGCGCTTCGCTCACTTCGCGAATACGAGCAACGTAGGCCGCAGTCGCGGGGGTTGGCGTGATCCGATCGCGCCAGTCGTCACCCATCAGGTAACGCAGATCTGCCTCCAAAGAGGGCAAGCGCACCAGGGCGGGCACGTGGAATCCTTCGAAGGCGGGATCACCGAGGACACTGTCGGCCGCGGCCTCAAGCGCCTCATACATGAAGAAGTGCTGCGCCACGAGATCCGTGTAGTCCTGTTTCGTGCCACGGCCCTTCATGATGTCTTCCATGAAGGTGGCGCGCTCGCTGTCGGAGTGATCCGACCAGGAACTCTCGCGGATTACCGTGGAGAAAGGCTTGCCACCCTTATCCTCGTCCTCCGGCTCCACTGCGCCATGTTTACCGCGCGGGTGGTCTGAAGCGGGCTCGTGCTCTTCGCGGGGAGAAACCCCGAGGGCTTCACAAGCTGCTTTGTACAGCAGCACCACCTCTCGGCGGATCTCGGGGCGCTCAGAGATCTGTCCGCTCGGCCAAGCTACAACGTGCTCGTGTTCTCCGGAAGGGTCGGTGACCTTCCAGACTCCACCATTTTCGTTCACACCCGTCATCGTGCTGGCGGTCGCGTCGGGCCGTCCGAAAGCGCGCACAATCAGCAGATTGTCTTCTGGGTGGTCAACGTTCATATGCCCAATGACAGCGGCAACTATAGATTCCGTAAAAATCGTCACCAATACAGTGTAGGGCTCGCTTCGCTTCAGACATAGCAGGTCCATATGCGCCTTTTCTCCCAGTCTGTCGCAGTAGACTTCCGCTTGGTCTGTGTCTCCACAGAGATTGGCGGTTTAGTGTTCCCACAGCTCGCACGTCGCACACGCGTCGTCACCATCAGTGTTCTCGCGGTTGCTGCGCTCGGCCTGACGGCCTGCTCAGGCCCCGGAGGTTTCACCTCCGTCGGTGACTCAAACACCATCGACGCTTCACTTGCCACAAGCCTCGACGAGGCGATCAGTTCTGCGATGGCGCAGAGCAAGTCGACCGAAGCGATCGTGGGAGTGTGGGGCAGTGACGGCAGCGAGTATGTGCGCGCCTACGGCGACAACGAAGAATTGAACGGCGGAAGCCGCTTCCGTGGAGCACAAGCAACCCAGCCGGTGATGTGCGCCCTACTGCTCGATTTGGTAGATGCCGGCACAGTGGATCTCGACCGGAAGATTTCGGAGGACCTGACTCGCCAGGTTGGGATCGATGACATTACCTACCGGCAGCTCTGCGATATGCGATCAGGGCTTGCCGATTTCAAGGGTGAGCTCAACGATATCTTCGTGAACAACCCGACGCGCATCTGGCCTGAACAAGAACTCATCGCTCAGGGGCTCGTACACTCTCCGCTCTCATGGCCGGGCAAAGATGTACACCTTGCTGACACAAACGCGTCGATGCTCTCACGTGTTCTTCGCGTGAAGACAAAGAGCGAAGCCGCAGAACTGCTCGATGAGCACGTCTTCAGCAAGGCGGGCATGACATCAAGCGAGTACCCGGATCCCGCGACACTCACCATTTCAGGATCAGCGCTGAACGGAAGAACTTATCCCTCCAGCGGCGGCGCCCCCGTGTGCGAGGCAGAGGTTGTTGAGGTGCCTGAGGTTTCTTCGTCGATGCTGGCCGGGGCTGGCGCCACCGTGACCACCGTAACCGACCTCAAGAATTTCTACACCCACTACTTTGATGGCACCTTTGGTGGCGAAGTCGCAAACGTGGTAACGGATGCAAACCCGATCCAGAATCCAGAGCGCGACGCAGACGGCAACCCGACCACCGAGCCCGATCCCGCCGGTCCACAGTGGGCCTTTGGCGCGGAGAAGCAAGGCCCGCTCTACGGCAATGCGGGCGCTATCACTGGCACCTTGACGGCGAGCTACCACGATCCGGAGTCGGGCTACACGGTAGTGATCGCACTCAACAACTCGTCTGCCGGCGCGGGATTTGTGAAAGCTCTCGCGTTTGAGCTCGCGGCGATTTCCGCGGGAGCAGGCATTGCGCCCGAGCTGCCCTGGACCGCGGAAGATCAGGCTGCCGCTCTCGCTGCAGGGGCGATCTGCCAGTAGCACACTCGGCCAATCTGCTAGGGTTGGAAGGTCGGAATCTCACTGATTCCGAAGTGGGGATGTAGTTCAATGGTAGAACATCAGCTTCCCAAGCTGATAGCGCGGGTTCGATTCCCGTCATCCCCTCCACTACGTTCCGGGTCTGAGACCGGGAATCGCGCGGAATTTGATGGACACGATGCGTCCATCCCCAAAAATTGCCGCGCCCGTCATCCCCTCTGAAATGCGTGAGGCCCCTGCGAAAGCGGGGGCCGCTCACCCTAGATGAGGGGCTACGAGCTGGGATCCACCGCCCTACTTCGCCTCGAGCGCGAGCAGGGCGCGCTTAATGTCGGTGCCGAAGAGGTAGCCGCCAAGGCCGCCGTCGCTACGCACAATGCGGTGGCAAGGCACGACCAGGGCGATGAGGTTGTTCGCGCAGCCCGAGGCCGCAGCACGCACCGCCGACGGGCGGCCAGCAAGGGCCGCAAGCTCCGTGTAAGTCACCGGCGCACCCGCGGGAACGCGGCGCAGCGCCCGCCACACCTCACCGCGGAACGGGGTCTCGGGTTGTTCCACCAGAAGCGCATCAATCGCGTCCGTCTGCCCGGCCGCGTAGGCTCGCAGGGCATCTGGGATCGGGCCCGTCTTCGTCGCCGAAGCAGCAAGTCCCCGCGAAGCGAGATCCGGATTGAGTGCGGCCAAGCGGCTCATCAGACTCGCGGCTTCGGGATCCGCGTCAGTCGCGAAGCCTCCGGCGCGGATCACACCGTCTTCCGGTGTCCAGATCGCGTGGAAGGGGTGCCCGACAACGTCGATCACGGTAAAGCTGAGTGGTTCGCGGTTCATGGTGTTTCCTTTCCTGCGGCCGCCCGAGTCCACCAAGGGATTCAAGGAAGTCAGACCAAAGATACTGTGTGGCGTAGCCGCGGTAGGGTCGCCATGATTGTGCAAGTGTGTGAGCCTGGCGGTCGTTCTCCACGCCGAGCGCACGCCGCAGAATCAGGTCCCCCGCGGGGAAGGCGTCGGGATCACCGAGCGCCCGCATCGCGATGAGTTCAACCGTCCACGGCCCAATACCGCGGATCGCGAGCAGTTCGGCGCGGGCGCGATCCCGATCCGCTCCCGGCCCGAGATCGAGCGGCGGCTTGGCTACGGCCTCGGATCCAGCAAGCGCCGCGGCGAGCGCCTGCAAGGTCGCGGCGCGTGCTCGCGTAAGCCCTAGACGCTCCCGCAGCTCCTCGGCGGGGGTCGCGGCCACCAGCACCGCATCCGGAGCACCCCGAAACCCTGGAGCGATCCCAGCTGGTGAGGGCGGCGGGGTCTCAAAATGAGCGGCGAGACGCCCCTGTATGGTCCGCGCCGCAGCTAGAGAAACTTGCTGGCCGAGCACTGTGCCGAGCGCAAACTCCACCGAGTTGCGGGCCCCCGGAAGCCTGAGCCCCGGCTTGCGGAGCATGATCGGCTGAAGCCGCGGGTCATCACCCAGAGCGTCAGAAACCTGGGCCGGATCCGCGTCGAGATCGAGCAGGCGGCGAATGCGTTGGATTGCTGGCATCGTGTCGGCAAGACTCGGCAGGGTGAGGGTGATGGGGATCCCGACCACGCTTGCACCGCTCGCGAGTTGCTCAGTCGGAGGCGGCACTTCGTTCCAGTCGATGCGCACGACGGCCGTTCCACCCGGCACATCCAGGGCGTGAGAAGAGGCGCCATCTGCCTCAATGAGATCTCGACCAGGGATCGCGTGTGCCGCAAGAAAGGCGCGGACGCCCGCTCCCGAAAATGGTGCCCGGGTGCGTAGGCGTAGCGCGAGCCTCGGCCGTTCATCGGAAGCCGGGGCGTAAGGGCTCGAAGTGTCTGTGGCAGGATCAAGCTCAGCGGATCCTGAGCCCTGCGATCCTGAACCCGCGGCCCCATCCGGTCGCCGCTGCAGCGCAGACGGCGCGACCCCAAATTCCTCGCGCATGGTGTCACCGAACTGCCTGATACTCCCGAAGCCCGCGGCAAACGCGATGTCGGCGAGCGGCAACTCGGTCTCCTCGATCAGCGCACGGGCGGCGTGGGCTCGCCTCGTTCTCGCGAGCTGCAGGGGGCTCGCGCCGACCTCCTCGATGAGGGTGCGTCTGAGGTGGCGTTCACTCACCGCGAGTTCGCGAGCGAGGCCCGCGACACCGCCGAGATCGATCGCACCATCGCGGATGCGACGCACGGCCCTCGCGGCGAGATCGTTGCGAATGTCCCAATCCCGCGTACCAGGGACTGCCTCCGGACGGCAGCGTTTGCAGGCGCGAAACCCGGCAGCGACGCAAGCGGCGGCGCTCGGAAAGAAGCGACAGTTCTCTCTGCGCGGTTTGCGGGCCGGACAGGACGGCCTGCAGTAGATCCCGGTGCTCGTCACCGCAAGGTACACGCGGCCGTCCCACCGTGCATCGCGGCCGGACGCCGCGCGATAGCATGCCTCGAAGTCGAGCGTCGAGGGATGGAGGCTTGGGATCACAGCACCTATTCTTCACTGCTTTGCTCCACGAATGCGCGCGGAAATCGGACATTGCAGTGGGTTCGAGGCCGCCGCGTGCTCACGGGTCACTACGCTCGGAGGTATGAAGGATGTCTCAGGCCGCACCGCCCTGCTTCGCGCCACCGTTGTTGTTGTCGCAAATGGCGGGCTACGCGCACTCACCTATCGAGCGGTTGCGGCCGAAGCCGGGGTCTCTCACGGGCTGGTCCGGCACCACTTCGGCACCCGCGATCAGCTCATTGCTGAGGCGATGGATCTTGCGATCGATGAGAGCCTCAGGGAGTCAAACATGCTCGAGAGCGGCGTCACAGCCGCCGATTTTGCCGCCGGGATCGAGACGCTCGCCGAGCGCGAGAGCAGCATTCAGTCATTCCAGTATGAGTTGCTGCTTGAGGCGCGGAGGCGGCCCGAACTACAACCGTTCGCGGAACGCCACTATCAGGCCTACCTCAGCGCGATCTCGCGTCAATTGTCCCGTCTCGGAGTCGAGGATCCGGGCCTCGCCGAGCTGATCTGGTTCGCGCTCGACGCGATCGTGTTCAAGCAGTTGGTGTTTCCGGGCGACGTCACCCGCGTGTTGCAGCGCCTTCGCGCGCTCATTGAGGATGCGGCTGATCGGTAGTTGCCGGGCAGGTGTGTGCGCAGATGGTTCTTATGGGTCGGGATAAGAACGCATTGCGCACACAACGCACTGGCGGCGTGGGGATCCTGCGACTCTGGCCCTGAAGGGTCAGCGCGAAGTATGGAAAAGTGACGCTCTTCTCCCCTGAATATTTCGCGCAGGCTGAAGGATATGACTTGACTGTCCAAATGGATAGCCTTAGGCTGTGTCCCACACCAACGAAGGGACACACAGCCGTGTCAGACACCAAGATCGACTTTCTCTACCTCAGCGAGCCCGACATGATTCGCGCAGGCGTGACCAATATGGCCGAGTGCGTTGACACGATGAGCGACATGCTCGGCCTCTTCGCCGAGGGCGACTACCGGATGGCCGGCACCGAGAACAACTCACACGGTGCGCAAATCTTCTTCCCGGACGAAGAGATCTTCCCGGGCATGCCCGTCGACGGCCCCGATCGCCGGTTTATGGCTATGCCCGCCTACCTCGGCGGCGACTACCAGATGGCCGGCTGCAAATGGTACGGCTCAAACGTCGAGAACAAGAAGCAGGGCCTGCCCCGCTCGATACTGATGTTCACCCTCAACGACAAAGACACCGGCGCGCCCCTCGCGATCATGTCGGCAAACCTGCTCAGCGCGTACCGCACTGGCGCGATCCCCGGCGTCGGCGCACGCTACCTCGCCCGCGAAGATGCAAAGGTCGTCGGCATTGTGGGCCCCGGCCCCATGAACCGGACCTCGCTCGAATCCTTCATGGCGGTGCGGCCCGGGATCACCACCGTCAAGGTTTCCGGCCGCGGGCAGGGCGGGATCGACACCTTCATCTCCTGGGCGAAGAAGAAGTTCCCGCAGATCGAGACGATCGAGCAGGTCACCGATATGGAGGCCGCGGTGCGCGGATCCGACATCGTCAGCATCGCCGTGCCGAGCCCGATGGGCTCCGAGAACTACCCGCATGTCAGGGACGAATGGGTGAAGCCCGGCGCGTTCATCTGCTGCTCCGCACACTTGAAGCTCGACGAGAGCCTGACGCTGCGCTCACGCCACGTCGCGGACGCCCGCAAGATCTACCAGGCCTGGGCTGAAGAACTCCCCGAGCCCGCGCACGAGACCGTCGGCATCTGGGGAATCCACCTCGTCGACCGGGTCCGCGAAGGGCGCATGGCTCCCGAGCAGTTCGAGGACGTGGGCGAGATCATCCGCGGCATCACCCCGGGCCGCACAAACGACGACGAGATCTTCATCTACTCGGTCGGCGGCATGCCGGTCGAAGACATCGCCTGGGCAACCAAGGTCTACCGCAACGCGCTGCGCGACGGGATCGGCACCAAGCTGAATCTGTGGGACGCCCCGGCGCTCGCCTGAGGCTGCGCCGCCTGTCGGTCCCTTGATTTCGACTCGCAGGCTCGCTCAATCGGCGGAGTTTCGGAAGCCGAAAACCAACTGAGAAGAGAGACACACATGGATCTGCAGAAGACAGACGTGCTGGTGATCGGCGCCGGAGCAGTCGGCGCGATGGCACTGTGGCAGCTGAGCAAGCGCGAAGGCGTCAGCGTCGTCGGTATCGAGCAGTACGGGCGCGTGCACTCGCACGGCTCGTACGCCGGCGAGTCGCGCGTGTTCCGCACCGCGGTGCACGAGGGCGGCACCTACGTCCGCATGATCCAGCGCTCACGCGATCTGTGGCGCGAGCTCGAGCGCGAATCAGGCCGCGACATTTACTACGAGGTGGGCGCACTCAGCATTGCCCCGGAGGGCTTCCCGGATCTTGTCACCGCCCTCGGTACGGTCCGCGAGTTCGATCTGCCACACCGCGTACTCAGCGACAGCGAGCTGCGCAAGGAATACCCGCAGCACCTGATCCAGGACGGCGACATCGGCCTGTTTGACGAGCACGGCGGCGGGCTGCGCCCCGAGGTCGCGATCATGAGCGCACTCGACATTGCCGAGAAGAACGGCGCAAAGCTGTTCTTCAACACCCCCGTGATCGGCGTCGAGGAGCACCCGGGCGGCGTCGTGGTGCGCACAACGCAGGGATCCTGGCTCGCCGGCAAGGTGGTTGTGGCGTCAGGATCCTGGTCCACCCGTCTCTCCCCCGAACTCAACGAGCTGCTGCGGTTGCAGGTGCTGGGGCTGACCTGGTTCATGCCGCGGGATCCTGCCGCGTTTGCCCCCGACCGCTTTCCGGCCTTCTTGCGGGATCAGGGACCCGTCCACTTCTTTGGTGCACCAAGCTTCGACGGCTACGCGTTTAAGGCGTGCACGAACCCGGAATGGCCGGTGTTCCGCGACGTTGCAGAGGTGCCAACCTCCCACACCCGCGAGGAGCTCATCAAGATCGGGCAGCGCGCGGCCGAACTCTTTGACGGCATCAACCCCGAGCCCGTGCGGCAAAGTGTGCACCACTGTGCGTACACTCCGGACCGTCTGCCGGTGGTTGACCAGAGTACCAGCGGCCGCATCGTGACCGTGACGGGGCTTTCGGGTCACGGCTTCAAGTTCATTCCGCAGCTGGGCGAGTGGGCCGCGCAGTTGGTCGCGGGCGATGACACGACGGTGGATCCGCGCTTCGCGCTCCCCGCACACATGCAGCGGCTCGCGCAGCTCGGTGCATACACGGGCGGCGGGCACTAGATACGGGAGAGCCCGCACAAATATGGGGTTCTCGGGTATTCAAATGCTCCGTAGCGAAGCACTCAAACGCCAAATGGGGAGCCGTTCCCATGTTGGATTGGCAGCATAGAGTGCCGCAAACGCATTATCAATGACGAGTTCGACGAACTTTTCCCAACATCAGCGCGCACGATTCAACAGCCATATCTTCCGAGTCGTCGAAAGAGAACTCCCTGAGGCAGCCTGCAGGTTCGTCGCCCCGGTGTGAATCGGGCGTGGATAACCGCGCATGCTGCGGCGACCGCTCCCGATGATCTCGTGAGTGTCTGATCCGAGGCCGTGATTACCAACACTTCTATTAACGGATGTGTACCATAGTGTTATGAAGCGCGTGAGTGAATTCGCGAAAGCGAAAGGAATTAGCCGGGGGCGAGCGTATCAGCTTGTGCGCTCCGGAGCGCTCCACGCGGAAGTGCTTGGGGATGGCAGCCTCATCCTCGACGACACTGCGATGGCGTGGCGTCCACGAAAAGGGCGGCCACTTTCTGAAGCTATGGCGTGGCATCTTCTGGCTGCGCTCGATAGTGCTGAGCAGGAGGGTCTCCGGGACGCGGAGCGCGCTCGCATCAGGCGTCACTTGTCAGAGATCAAGAAAGCGGAGCACCCGGCGCAAGAACTCGCCGAGAAGGTCTCCGCCCGGGCCGAGTTGAGAGAGTTCGCTGCACACCTAGATGATGTTGTTGATCTCCGTGCAGATCCACGGGTTCTGGTTTCTGGGGTTGGTGCTGCGGGATCCGGGATGGTCGCTGGCGACATTGTCGAAGGGTACGTCGCTCCGAATGTAGTCGACAGTGTGATCCGGGATTACATTTTGAAGGAGCGGCGCGGCGGGAATGTGCGTCTGCGCGTCGGAAGGGCTCCTCAGATGGGGCGCGCGGCTGTCGCAGCGGATCTTGCGGATTGGGGGCGTGTACGTGAGCTGCGTGAGGCTGACCGGATCGTCCGCGAACTGCTTCTGGAGATCGCATGAAGCTCCTTGACCTGACGGCCCTTGATCATGAAGCCGAAGCTGCATGGAACGGGGTGCTTGATCTAGCGATCGCTTATCCCGAGGGTTGGGCACTCGCGGGCGGGCAAGCAGTATTTGTGCAGACGATGCTGCGCGGCAAGGTCCCGTCACGTCCCAGTTCCGACGCGGATCTAGTGATCGACCTCCGTGCCGACTCCGGTGCCGCGCGCAACCTGGTCGAGGCACTTCGTAGTATCGGATTTGAAGCGACGCCCCCCGATGGCAACGGGCGTGTACACAGGTGACTACGTGGTGCAGCGCAAATCGATGTCTTACAGCCCAGATACCTCGGGGACCGCGCCGAGAAGCGCCTCAGTCGGGCCGGGCTCGAAACGATTGGCGCTCCTGGGTCTCAGCTTTTGCTCTCGCGCACCGAGCATGTCGAGGTGTCCCTGGGAGAGAAGTCGGCACCGGTGCGAATCCCCACTGGCCTCGGGATTGTCGTTGCGAAAGCGGCAGGTTTCCAGGAAATCGTTGAGGACCCCAACAGGGTTCGGCACCTCGCGGATATTCTCACTGTGGGATCGCTTCTGAGTCGTAGAGACTTGCTGATCGAGAAGCCGTATACGCGGCTTGAAAAGCAGCGAGTGGGCAATGCGATTGGTCATATGCAAAACGCGAAGTATGTGACTGACCTGCAGTCATGGTTTCCGACGGATCTGTCCGACCGATTGCAGGATCTCAAGGCGATGCACCTGACTCATTCGGAGCGAATACGTGAACCTCACAAATGGAGAACTCCCGCTGCCGAGTAGATCCTGCGGGTTCGGACTCAACTCGCGAATCCCTGGGAAGGGAACTGACCCCGCCCGCAACAAAGTCGGAACCATTTAGTTCCGGCTATGTATGCGCCGGTTCCGAGGTGAAATGATCCCAAGTTGTGGGAATGACAAGCGGAGTTGCGAGCCAATTACAGCGGCGACTGCCCGCCCCGGGCCTCAAACACGAGCTGCGTTTGGGTGTGGGCATAAATCGGATCCGAGCCGAAATGCTCGGACACAAAACTCCGCAGCGCAGCAACGCTCGCGGTCGCCACGTGCACAACAAGATCAATGTCGCCGCCGATCAGAAACACTCGCTGCACGCCCGGCAATCGCACCAGCTCATCACTCACGACCGACACACGATTACGGTGATGGGAGTGGATCCGGATCAGGATCAGGGCTTGCACCTCGCTGCCCGCCGCCACCGGATCGACCTCAGCGTGATACCCGGTGATGATCCCGCGCGATTCGAGCGCACGCACCCGGCCGTGGCAGGTCGACACCGGCAGGCCCACAAGCTCGGCAAGCTCTTTGTAGGGCATTCGGCCATCGCAGGCCAGAGCGGAAACGATGCGGCGATCGACGTCGCTCAGCTGAATATCTTTCATCGCGACACACACTCCAGCACTCAATTCGAAACCTGTCCATACAGACTAGCTGATTTCGAGTTTCATTCAGATTCACCCCATCAGTCCGATTCTCTTGCCAAAATGGGCGCAGGATCCGTAGCACCGTCGCTTGAGGAAGGAACAGAGCAGGATGATCATCGATATCAGCCCCGCGATCGATCCGGCAACGCCAGTGTGGCCGGGCGACACTCCCTTCGGGCGCACTCTGCGTTGGGATCAAACTCGGGGCGACTCTGTCACGGTGAGCACGATCACCACCACCACCCACCTCGGCGCGCACATCGACGCCCCGCTACACGTGCGCGAGGGCACAGCAGACACTAGCAAGATCGACCTCAACGCCTGCGTCGGATCCTGCGTTGTCATCGACATTAGCGACCTCGTCGGGCGGGATCACCGCCCGCACCTGGCCCCGCAGTGCGCTGAGATCGTCGCGCGGCTGCAACACACCAGCCCCGAAACGACCCGCTTCGAACGCGTACTCCTGCGCCACAGCACCGCCGCGGCCGACGGCTGGGACGACAACATGCCCGGCATCGATCCCGAGTTCGTCACCTGGTTTGGCGCGCAGGGCGGCAAGCTTCTCGGCATCGACCTCGCCTCCTTCGACCCTGCTGAAGACGCCGTACTGCGCGCCCACAACGCGGCCGTCGACGCGGGAGTCATCATGCTCGAAGGCCTCGAACTGCAGCACGCCCCGCAGGGCATCGCCGAACTCATCGCGCTGCCCCTCCCGCTCCTCGGTGCCGACGCGGCCCCGGTACGCGCGATCCTCCGCACCACCTCCACCCACCCCATCGACGAAAGTACACAGCCATGACCGCAGCACACTCAGCAACGCTCACCACCCGCGAAGAGTGCGTCGCCGCAGACGCCAGCGATCCACTCGCTCACTACCGTGACAAGTTCTTCATTCCGGCAGACACGATCTACCTCGATGGCAACTCGCTCGGCCTGATGCCAAAGTCGGCACCGGAGCGCGCCCGCCTGGTCATCGAACAGGAGTGGGCACAGGATCACATCGGGAGCTGGAACAAACACGGCTGGTTCGACCGCCCCGTCGCCATCGGCGCAAAGATCGCGCAGCTTCTCGGCGGAGAGCGCGGCGAGTGTGTCGCCACCGACACCACCTCAATCAACGTCTTCAAGGCGCTCAGCTCGGCGATCGAACTGCAGCGCGCCACAGATCCCGCGCGCAAGGTCATTATTTCTGAGCGCGAAAACTTCCCCACCGATCTGTACATCACCGAGGGGCTCATCTCGCTGCTGGATCGCGGCTACGAGCTGCGACTGATCGACTCCACGGCGGAGCTTGAGACGGCGCTCGGCGACGACGTCGCGGTGGCGCTCCTCACGCACGTCAACTACCGCACCGGCGAAATGTGGGACGTGACCGCGGCGACGGCCCAGGTGCACACTGCCGGCGCACTCGTGATCTGGGATCTGTGCCACTCCGCCGGGGCCGTGCCGATCACGCTCGACGCGAGCGGGGCAGACTTCGCGGTCGGCTGCACCTACAAGTACCTCAATGGTGGCCCCGGATCCCCCGCCTTCATCTGGGTCGCCGAGCAGCACCTGCGCACCGCGACGCAACCACTCTCCGGCTGGTGGGGGCACGCGAAGCCCTTCGACATGGCCCTCAACTACGCGGCCGGTGACGGGGCACGCCGGTTCCTTGTCGGCACCCAACCCATCATCTCGCTCAGCACCATGGAGGAAGGCCTCGACATCGCCCTCAGCGTGGATCCGGCCGAGCTGCGCGCAAAGTCGCTCGCGCTGACCTCGCTGTTCATCCGGCTCGTCGAGTCACGCCTCTCCCACCATCCCCTCACGCTGATCACGCCGCGCGACGACGCCGCGCGAGGAAGCCACGTCAGCTTCCGCCACCCCGAGGGCTACGCGGTGATGCAGGCGCTGATCGCACACGGTGTGGTCGGCGACTACCGCGAGCCCGAGGTGCTCCGGTTCGGGATCACCCCCCTCTACGTTGGCTTCGCCGATGTCTGGGATACGGTGGAAACGCTGCGGTGTGTGCTTGACGAAGAGCTCTGGCGCACCCCCGAGTTTCAGCAGCGCGGCGCGGTCACATAGGAACACCGAAACGATCCCACACCCGAACTGCAACGACGCACGTAAGGAACCGCCATGAGTGATTTCACCGACATACAAACCCGCGAGATTGGGCTCAAGCGCAGTCTCACCTCCGGTCAGCTCGGCATGATCGCGCTCGGCGGCGCGATCGGGACGGGCCTGTTTCTCGGCAGCAAGTTCGCGATCGGGTTCGCCGGCCCCGCCGTGATCCTGAGCTACATCATCGGTGGTCTGATCGCGTTGATGCTGATGGCCGGTCTCGCCGAGATGACCGTGAAACACCCCACCTCTGGGTCGTTCGGGGCGTACGCGGAGCACTACCTCGGACCGATCTACGGCTTCCTGACGCGCTACATGTACTGGCTGTGCATTGTGCTCGCGGTAGGCACAGAGGTTACCGCTGTTGGCGAGTACATGCAGTTGTGGTTCCCGGGGGTGCCGCCGTGGATTTGGGTGGTGCTGTTTTCGGCGGCCCTGATCGGTGTCAACGCACTCAATGTCAAGAGTTTTGGCACGCTCGAATACTGGTTCTCCTCAATCAAGGTGTTCGCAATCCTTGCGTTTATCATCGTCGCGGCCTGGCTGGTGTTCTTCTCCGGGGAGCCAAAGTACGGCTTCCACAACTGGACAGCAGAGGGCGGCTTCATGCCCAACGGCCTCTCGGGCGTGTGGTTTGCGGTCATCGTGTCGATCTTCAGCTATCTCAGCATCGAAATGATCGCGGTGGCCGCGGGCGAGGCGAAAGAACCCGAGAAGGCCGTGAAGCGCGCGTTCCGAGTGACGATGCTGCGGCTCGCCGTGTTCTACTTCTTGACGCTCGCGCTTATCGTCTCCATCGCTCCCGTCTCCGAGATCCTCGCCGGCGGCAGCCCCTTCGTGACGATGATGCAGGTGGTCGGGATCCCCTTCGCCGACTCGATCCTCAACTTCGTGGTCATCATCGCGGCGCTCTCCGCAATGAACAGCCAGCTCTACATCTCGACCCGGATGATGTTCTCGCTGTCCCGCGCAGGAGAGGCCCCCGCATGTTCGGCAAGGTGCGGCGGAACGGTGCGCCGCTCAACGCGCTGCTGCTGTCAACCGGCGGGATCGCGGTCGCGACCATCATCTACGTCATGTTCCCGGACGAGGCGTTCACCATGATGTTTGCCGTCTCGATGTTCGGGGCGATGTTCACCTGGTTCATGATTTTCGTGACGCACATTGGGTTCCGGCGCACCCTTGCCAAGCGCGGGGAAACGCTCGGTTACAAGATCCTCGGGTCGCGCATCGGATCCGTGCTCGGCGCGATCCTGATGCTCGCTCTAATGGTGAGCACGGCGATGACGGAGGCGTTCCGTGCGACACTGCCGAGCGGGATCCCGTGCCTCGTGATCGCCGTCATCGCCTACGTGTTCGTGCGCAGAAACAAGGCGCGGAACGCTGAGGCTGGCGTTGAAGCGGGCGCCGAGGCAGACGCAGCTTCCGTTGAGGGCCCCCTGTAGCGATGCTCGCTCGGACAGGTTTCGGGGCCACGGCGCGTTTCAGGGCCCCAACGCGGTAATGGGGACAACATGAACACCGTCGGCGCGAAGCCCCGCGTGCCCTGAAGATGTGATGACGCACAGTGCAGCGGGGTCCCCGTGCCGCGAGGTGTCAATCTTCTCGGCGAACCTGAGCAAAGATGCCGCGGCGGCGTCTGCGTCTCTCGGGTTGAGCTTCACCTCGCATGCCGCCCAGGATCCATCGGGCAATGTCACAACGGCATCAATCTCATGTCCGTTTGAATCTCGCCATGATTCGACGACTCCACGCAGTGGCTCCGAATACACCCGGAGATCCCGAATCACCAATGACTCGAAATAGAACCCTGCGGCACGGGGATCCTTTCTGAGCGCTTCAGTTCCCAACCCAAGCGCGGCCATGCCGACTGACGGATCCACGAAGTACCGCACCGGAGCTTTCCGTAGACGCACGCCGGAACGCATATGCGGTCGCCATGCTTCTGAATCATCGGTCAGCCCCAATCTTGCGAGCGTGTCGAGATAGCCAGCAATGGTCGAAACCGCCGCAGCCTCACCACCACCAACGTCCTTCGCAAGTTCGGAGAGCTTGATCGGTTGCCCAGTGCCCCGTGCCAGAGAAGCCAGCAGCCGCTGAAGCCGCCTGGGCTGTCTGCGATGCCCCAGAGAGGGAACATCAACCTCAACCATTTGCTTCAAATAGTCACTGACCCACTCTCGCGCGTCACTTTCATTTGCATCGATGAGTTCAGGCCAGCCGCCAATGACGATGCGCTCTAGTAACCCTTGATAGGCGATCTCCGCGGAGACTCCGCGCTGCGCTTCTCCGCTCAGCAGCGCCTGCAGAGAGACACTGCCCGTCGAGTGCCCCGATTCGAAAAGACTCATAGGTCGCATTCGGATGGTGCCAATACGCCCCGATCCAGAATGACGAGCCACGTCGTCGCGAGGGGTGGCGGATCCGGTCAGGATGAACTGCCCACGCTCGCTCCGATCATCAACCTCCCGGCGTACCGCATTCCAGATGGCCGGCGCGATTTGCCATTCATCAAACAGAATTGGCGGCTCACCTGCGAAGAGCGCTCCCTGGTCAAGCTCGAGCATCGCCCTGGCTGTGTGATCTTGGTCCAACCGCACCACCGTTCGCGCCAGCTGCGATGCGGTTGCAGTTTTCCCGCACGCCTTTGGTCCCTCGATCACGACCGCTCCCATGCGCCCGAGACGAGCGGTCAACTGACGATCTGCTACCCGTGGGAGATAAGCCTTCATCCCCGAATTGTAGCCCACGGGCGAACTAATCTACGATTTTGCATGCACGTAAACTAGCTTTTTTCATACTCACAAACTAGTATTTTGCATAACTTCAATCTTGTCTTTTGCATACGCGCTTCGCTTGGTCGCATGGATCTTCGAAGCTGACGGGCATGCGAACCCCCGGCGCCTCTGGCACACTGGAAGAGCATGGGGGAGGAGGAAGCAAGCAATGGATAACGCACACGCAGGCAGAATCGAAGTCACTGAACTTTCAAAACGCTTCGGCGGGTTGCAGGCGGTCAATGGTCTCAGCTTTGTTGCAGAGCCCGGCCGCGTAACCGGCTTTCTCGGCCCCAACGGCTCCGGCAAGACCACCACTCTCTCAGTGCTGCTCGGGCTCGTGCGCCCCGACAGCGGCAGCGCCACCATCGGCGGAGTCCCTTACACGTCACTCGAACGGCCCGCGCTGACGGTCGGGGCCTCACTCTCCGCAGATTTCCATGCTGCCCACACCGGCCGGGCACACCTCGATATTGTGCGCAGGGCGATCGGTGTGCCCGCCACCGCGGTCTCGGAAAAACTCGACCTCGTGGGATTGAGCGCTGCAGCGGACCGGAAAACCGGCGGATATTCGCTCGGCATGCGGCAGCGTCTCGCACTGGCCGCAGCGCTTCTCGGCGACCCGCAGGTCCTAATACTCGACGAACCCATCAACGGCTTGGACCCTGAGGGGATCCACTGGATCAGATCTCTACTGAAGCATCTTGCAGCCGAGGGCAAAACCGTGCTGTTGTCGTCGCACCTGCTCAGTGAGGTACAGCAGACCGTGGATGACGTCGTGGTGATCCGCCGCGGAGAGCTCGCCTTCGCTGGCCCACTATCGGAGCTACAGCAGGGCAACAAGGAACGCACCGTCCTTGTTTCCGCCCTCGATCAGGCCGCCCTGGCGCGCGCCCTGGAACTCTCTGGCGGGCGAGTCCACGGGGTCCGTGGTGACCTCATGCGCGTGGTCGGCCTTGCGCCCGAGGCCATCGGCCAAATGTCGCTCGAGACCGCGATCCCGCTGTCCCATCTGAGCGTCGAAGAGAGCGAACTGGAGCAGAGCTTCCTCGAGCTCATCGAGGGGAGCGAACGACCGCACACCAGACGGGAAGGCGGCAGCGATCCCGACGCCCCGGCCGCGAACGAAGGGGGCGCAGCATGAGCCGGCTCACGCGCAGTATGTCCTCGGAACTACGCAAGGTACGCGCGACGAAGCTGTGGTGGATCCTCGCCCTGGTACTCGCCGGATACTCGGCGATGATGGCCGCGACCTTCGCCTTTATCTTCAGCTCGATGGGTGAGGCGCTCGGTAGCACCGGGATCGAACTGCCAGCCCAGCAGACGGCCGGACTCGTTTATTCGTCCGTGACCGCGTTCGGGTATGTGATCCCGCTGCTGCTTGGTGCCCTGATGGTAACCGGCGAACTGCGCCACCGCACACTTGGGCTGACCTTCACGCTTGAGCCGCGACGGGGCGTTGTCCTCGTGAGCAAGTCGCTGGTTCTGCTGGCCGTCGGTCTGCTGCTCGGAGTTTTGGGATTGATCGGTGCCGTGGCGGCCGGAGCGCCGGTACTCGTGGCAACCGAGGGCGATGCCCTACTCGACAGCTCCGAAACCTGGCTGCTCTTCGCTCGCATCGTCGCGGCCATGGCGATCTGGGCAATCATCGGTTTTGGCGTTGGGATCCTCGTTCGCAATCAAGCGTTCGCGATCGTGCTGGCGCTGGTGTTCACGCAGTTCCTGGAACCGGTACTGCGGGCCGCAGCACAGTTCTGGGAGTGGAGCGCCGAGGTCGCCAAGTATCTGCCCGGCGCCGCAAGCGACGCGTTTGTCGGTTCGAGCGCGATGAACGATCTCTCTTCCCTCGACCCCACCATGCCGACGGCATCTGGCGGGCTGGGAATGTGGGGTGGGCTCGCAATACTCCTCGCCTACGCCGTGGTCGCGGTCTGCGCGGGCTGGCTGGTGCGCTGGCGCCGCGACATCGGGTAGCTGCTGCTCCCACTCCTCGCTCCTCAACGAGAAACCACTATCTCGACGAGAAGGCACCCTACCGCCGCACGTGAACTGGCTTCTCGTCGAGATAGTGGCCTGTCGTGAGGTGGTCGCCAACACCGCTAGCGCGGCGCGAGCGGTGAATGCTGCTGCACCCAGCTAAACATCGATACCGCGGCGGCAGCGGAAGCGTTGATGGAGCGTGTGGATCCGTACTGGGTGATCTCCACGACGGCCTCCGCGGCCGCAATCGCTTCTGCGGTGAGGCCGGGTCCCTCCTGGCCGAAGAGCATGACGCACCGTTCGGGCCAGTCGAAGGTCTCCATCGGGACACAACCGGGAACGTTGTCGATAGCGATGATCGGAATCCCCTCTTCGCGGGCCCAGGCGGCAAGCGTCGCCACGTCTTCGCGATGCTCAACGTGCTGGTAGCGATCGGTCACCATGGCGCCGCGCTTGTTCCAGCGGCGGCGGCCCACGATGTGCACCGTGTCGGCGGCAAACGCGTTGGCGCTGCGGACGATCGACCCAATGTTCATGTCGTGCTGCCAGTTCTCGATAGCGACGTGGAAGGGGTGCCGGTGCTCGTCGAGATCCGCGACAATCGCCCGCATGCTCCAGTACCGGTAGCGGTCGATCACGTTGCGCGAATCACCGTGCTCAAGCAGTTCGGGATCGAAGTGTGCCTCGCTGGGCCACGCATCCCGGCCACCCGGCCACGGCCCGACACCGAAGGTGGTGCGTTCAGCACTGGGTTCTGGTTCTGCTGAGTGGCTGGGCACGGTGGGTTCGGGATCGCGGGTTTCAGTCACCCGTCGATTCTCTCACCGATTGGGCCCGCGCTGTTCGATCGCCGCCGGGAGCAGACCACGCCGAGTAACCGTCCGCGGTGTCAAGGAAGTTGCCCCCACCCGCCACGAAAGCGTCGAGAACGTCAAAGGAGGTGGGCTGATCCGCGGTTCAGCCAAACACGTTGCTGCCGAGAACGAGCGGGGCGATCCTGAGATCTGAGGTACCGATGCGTGTGAGTGAATTCATGGTCGCGATGCTACTCCCCCACCGTCGAAAGCGTGAGGGCTGAACCGTCTTCTGCGAGATCAACCAGCACCGTGTCGCCATCGCGTGCTTCACCAGAGAGAATCGCGCGCGCCAGCCGGTCATCGATCTCACGCTGCATCAGGCGACGCAGCGGGCGGGCACCGTAGATCGGATCGTAGCCGCGGGAGGCGAGCCAGCTGCGTGCCGCGGGCGTGACACCCACCGTGAGGCGACGATCCGCGAGACGAATCTGCAGCCGGTCGATCGACAGCTCCACGATCTGCGCGAGATCCACCTCGGTGAGCGGGCGGAAGATCACCATCTCGTCGAGTCGGTTGATGAACTCTGGCTTGAAGGCTCGGCGCACCGTCTCGCGCACCGCATCTTCCTTGGCATTCCAGGCCATCTCGGGGTCGATCAGGTACTGGCTTCCCAGGTTCGAAGTCAGGATCAGGATCACGTTGCGGAAATCGACGGTGCGACCCTGGCCGTCGGTCAGCCGCCCATCATCGAGCACCTGCAGCAGCACATCGAACACCTCGGGATGCGCCTTCTCGACCTCGTCGAGCAGCACCACCGAGTATGGGCGCCGCCGCACGGCCTCCGTCAGCTGGCCTCCCTGCTCGTAGCCCACGTATCCCGGGGCGCTCCAACAAGCCGCGAGACGGAGTGCTTCTCACCGTATTCCGACATGTCGATGCGAACCATCGCGTGTTCATCGTCAAAGAGGAATTCAGCGAGCGCCTTCGCGAGCTCGGTCTTGCCAACGCCCGTTGGGCCAAGGAACAGGAAGGAACCCGTGGGACGGTTGGGATCCGCGATCCCGGCCCGCGTGCGCCGCACGGCATCGGCAACGGCGCGCGTCGCATCGCCCTGACCGATGAGCCGCTTGCCCAGCTCGCCCTCCAGCGCCATCAATTTCTCGGTCTCGCCCTGCAGGAGACGCCCGACCGGGATCCCCGTCCACGCGGCAACGACGCCAGCGATCTCTTCGTCCGTGACCTGGTCGTTCACCATGCGCGGCTCGCCGTCGATGTCCTCGGAGAGTTCCGCGCGCTCGGCCTCCTGCAACTGCTTTTCGATGACGGGGATCTCGCCGTAGAGCAGCTTCGAGGCGCGTTCAAGGTTGCCCTCGCGCTGAGCACGCTCGGCGTCGATCCGCATCTGGTCGAGCTTCTCGCGAAGCTCACCGACACGGTTCAGCGACGCACGCTCGCGCTCCCAGCGATCCTCGAGCACATCAAGCTCTGTTTGGCGCAGCGCGAGATCCTCCCGCAACTTGGCCAAGCGCTCCTTCGAAGCCTCGTCCTTTTCCTTCTTCAGCGCGAGCTCTTCAAGCTTCAGCCGGTCGACGGAACGGCGCAGCTCGTCGATCTCCATCGGCGCGGAGTCGATCTCCATGCGCAAGCGCGACGCGGCCTCGTCGATGAGGTCGATGGCTTTGTCGGGCAGCTGCCGCGCGGAGATGTAGCGATCGGAAAGAGAGGCCGCCGCGACCAGCGCGGAATCGGCGATCGTGACCTTGTGGTGCGCTTCGTAGCGTTCCTTCAGTCCGCGCAGGATCGCGATGGTGTCCTCCACCGATGGCTCCCCCACGTACACCTGCTGGAACCGGCGTTCGAGGGCCGCATCCTTTTCGATGTATTCGCGGTATTCGTCGAGGGTGGTCGCGCCAATCAGACGGAGCTCTCCGCGCGCCAGCATCGGCTTCAGCATCTGCGATGCCGCGACGGAGGATTCCCCGCCGCCCGCGCCCATCAGCGTGTGCAGCTCATCAATGAAGGTGATGAATTTGCCGTCGGACTCCTTGATCTCCTGCAGCACCGCCTTCATGCGTTCCTCGAACTCACCCCGGTATTTCGCACCGGCAATCAGCGCGGAGATATCGAGCGAGATGAGTTCCTTGTCTTTGAGGGACTCTGCGACGTCACCGGCGACGATCCGCTGGGCGAGGCCCTCCACCACCGCGGTCTTTCCGACACCGGGCTCCCCGATCAGCACCGGGTTGTTCTTGGTACGGCGCGTGAGCACCTGGCTCACCCGGCGAATCTCAGAGTCACGCCCAATCACCGGGTCGAGCTTGCCGGATCGCGCCACCTCGGTGAGGTTCACGCCGAACTGTTCGAGTGCGCTCTGCTCGCCCTCTTCTTGGGCGGGCTGCCAATTGGCCTGCATGTGATTCCTCCTGATCTTCACGTTGAAATTAAAACTTGAGTGAATATGACTCAAGTTTAGCGAAACCCCTCGATCCTCGCTAGTGTCCTGCGCCGTGGGACGATAAAGAGTTTGGCTCCGGCGCCGCAACTGCATCTCGTTCGCAGCTCATGCACTCCGTATGCCCACTACGCTGGGATTGGAATTCGCAGCCCGCTACAGAGAGAAACGCATGTCGAAAATCGCCCTGGTTCGCAAGCCCAGCCCACTCCTCGACGACGGGATCGTTGACCACATCGAGAAGGTCACCGTCGACCTAGGCCGGGCGCAGGAGGAATGGCGTGGCTATGTCGCAGCGCTGCAGGCGCACGGTTGGGAGACCATCGAGGTGGATCCCGCAGACGACTGCCCCGACTCCGTGTTCATCGAGGACACCGTCGTGATGTTCCGCAATGTCGCCGTGATCAGCCGGCCCGGCGCAGACAGCCGCAAGCCCGAGGTCGACGGCACCCGCCGCGCCCTGCAAGCGCTCGGCTGCCCGATCGCCGAGATCCAGGCCCCTGGCACACTCGACGGCGGCGACGTGTTGAAGGTCGGTGACACCGTCTATGTTGGCCGCGGCGGACGCACCAACGCGGAGGGCATCGCGCAGTTGCGCCGGATCCTGGCCCCGCTGGGCGGCACCGTGGTGGCGGTTCCCGTCACGAAGGTGCTGCACCTGAAGACCGCCGTCACCGCGCTGCCCGACGGCACCGTGATCGGTTACCCCGACTTCGTTGATCAGCCGGGGATCTTTCCCCGGTTCCTACCGGTTCCCGAACCGCACGGCACCGCGGTCGTGTGCCTGAGTGACTCGGAGCTGCTGATCTCGGCATCGGCCCCGAAGACGGCGGAGATGCTGCGGGATCTCGGCTACGCCGTCACCGAGGTTGCGATCGCCGAATACGAGAAACTTGAGGGCTGCCCCACGTGCCTATCCGTGCGTGTGCGCGCCCTCTGCTAACGTGTCGCCTTTGGGGAACGCGTAGTGCCACACACGGCAGCTGCCTACAGAGCGAAGCGAGAGGTAGCGAGTCCTCCTCGATTACACAGGGATCTGATGAACCCTTCCATTCACTCGCAGAGCAGCGGTCGAAATCCTCCGATCAAACGTGGCCAGCTCGGCACCGTGATAGTGGGCGAGCAGCGCAAGGTAAGTGTCTGTGACTAGGCCTGATCCACTGATCTGGCTCGGATCAATGTTGTCATCGAGCAGTGAGACGTCATCAGGAATGTGCTCGTGATTGCCGACCATGAGGAGACTACGGAGACTTTCGAGCACCGCTTGAGGCGGCTGGCTCCCGGGGTATTTCGCTAAGCTCAGGATCCGGACGGTACCGTTCTCCGTGATCGGGCATGTGAGCCAGCCGCGGATTCCTCTCTCATAGAACCAGCGACTCGCGGCTTCGTGGAACGTCTGCTCAGGGTCACACAGAGCTATGAGCACATTGGTGTCGAGTAAGTACCGGGTCACACGAACTCATCGATCAAGGCTTGAGTTTCTTCAAAGGTCACAGTGCGTGCCCCCGGCCCCTTGTTCAGCAGCTTCACACCGTGGATTTCATGGAGCTTTTGAACGCTTGACGTCCCCTCGTATTCCACGGTCACACGATTCTCTGCTCGAATGCGGTCCACGAGAATCGCGCGCGCCTCAGCCTCCATGGAGCGGCCCTTCTCGCGAGCGAGCTCCCGCAACCCTTCTTTCACTTCGTCAGGCAACTGGCGAATGAGTAGCTGCGCCATCGAAACCACCTCCAGAGTGATATCAATCTATTTGGTCAATGATATCACGGGCTGAATGCTGCGGTCAGCACCTCGGGATCCTCACCAGAAACGACCCTCGCAGACTGACAAGCAAGACGGGGGCACCCCCTAATCAAGCAGCGTGAACCCCGACTCGTTACGCGTCTTCCCGAGCGCCGACAATGCGATCTGCAGAAAACCCATCGCTTCAAGCTCGCGCGCACGCGTGAGCGGCCCGACGTCGATCGCCCGCATACCGGCACCCTCGACGAGCGCGGCGACGGCCATTTTCGCCTCAGCGTAGTCGCCCGCGAACAGGACGGTGGTGACGGTCGTGCCGTTGGTGCCTGCGGTGAGCGTGTCACCGAGATTGACGTTGAACGCCTTCACGACGGCCGCACCTTCGGGGAGCTGCTTAACGAGCTCTGCGGCCGTTGAGGAGTCTGCCGGCACCATCAACTGATCGTAGGTCGTGAAATCGATGGGGTTGCTGATATCGACGACGACCTTCTCGCCGAGTTGCTCGCGATAGTGCGCAAGAATGCTTGGATACGCGACATAGGGGACGGCGAGCACCACGAGGTCGCCGGTGAGGTCGTCCCCGATTGCACCGTAGGTGATATCGGGGTGATCCCCCGACGAACTCGTCGTGCTGCGCCGAAGAATCTGGATGCTCGCCCCGGCGCGTGTTGCGACCGCGGCAATCGCCGCGCTCATCTTTCCGCTTCCAATAATGCTGATCGAAGTCATGATTACGCGATCCTCCTGAATCGGTTCAGTGCCCTTTCGGCGACTTTCTTTGCGTCGTAGTCGAACACGGCGCTGCGCCGGAAATCACGTCCGACTCGCAGGTCTGCATCGCGCTTCTTGAGGTCCGCAAATTCATACTGTGCATCAAACATTGCACCGGCTCTTCGTGAACCGTGCTGCAGGATCGCCGTACGCTGCATACGCACCGAGGTGTAACGCCTGAATGCCTCAGGAATCTCGGCAACACTCTCTGCCGCCCGCAAGAACGTCGCGAGAGCCATGCTGTCCTCGATTGCCTGGTTCACACCCTGCCCCTGGTGGGGAAGCATCGTGTGCGCCGCATCACCGAGAAGCGCAATCGGCCCCTTCGACCAGTTGGTGAGAGGTTCGTGGTCAAACAGCCCCCACCAAAACGTCTCGTCGATTTCTCGCATAAAGCGGTGCAGGCTTTGATCCCAACCGTCTCCCGCAAACTCGGCAGCGAGTTCACCCACCTCTGCAGGTCCAGACCATGGCCCCTGCAGTGGACGGTCGCTCGGCACACCGGCGACAAAGTTGAACAGCTTGCCCTGCTGCAGCGGGTAACACATGAAGTGACGTTTATTGCCCATCCACACCTGGCTGATCCTGGGCCAGTCCTCGGGCAGACGGGACGCGTCAACGACGCCGCGGTAGACCATATATCCGGAATAGACGGGATCCGGGAACTGACCCACGGCCCCCCGCACCACCGAATGGATGCCGTCCGCTCCTACGACGGCGTCGAATACATCGCGCACGCCGTTCTCGAACTCGACATGTACTCCGGAGTCCTGCGCGCTGACAGACACCAGCTTGTGCCCAAGGCGGATGGTCTCCGGGTTCACCTCGCGCGCCAGCACGTCGATGAGGTCCGGCCGATACATCCCGATGTTCCGGTACTGCTTCGCCGAGTCCTCCCATGCGGCGTCGGTCACCAATCTGCCCATCGCGTCCTGATACACCCCGTGCCCCTCGGGGACGGCACCCGCGCGCTTCACCTGTTCGAGTACACCGAGCGTGTCGAGCACCCGCTGAGCGTTCGGGGCGACCGTGACACCTGCGCCCACCTCCCCCAGCTTGCTCGCTCGCTCGAACACGGTCACTTGAACTTCCGCGATCCTCGTCAACGCAATCGCCGCGGTCAGGCCTCCCATGCCCCCGCCGATGACCGCAATTCTGGTGGTCTGACTTACCATTGTTCTTCTTTCGCTCAATTGACAGGACAGGCCGCTTGCTACCGGGTCGCCGCGAGTTCAGGGGCGGCATGACGCGGCGCGAATACGCTTCCGCCGGCGGTCTGCTCGACCTCGTGGTCGGGCCCGAGCGGAATACCCGGGCGATCCCGCAGGCACAGCGCCCCGATAGCCCCGAGCAGCGTCGCGAGCAGCAGATACGAGGAGATGGCCACCGTTGATCCCGTCGCCCCGAGAAGCATCTGTGCGATCATCGGCGCAAAGGCCCCGCCGAACACTGCCCCCAGTGCATAGGTAATCGACACCCCCGAGAAGCGGATCGACGCGGGGAACAGCTCCGCGTACCAGGTGGCCAACGGTCCGTACGTCAGACCGAGCCCGATCGAGATCAGGATGAGGGCGGCATAGAGCCCCGGTACTCCGCCATGATCGACGAGCCAGAAGATGGGGAACACCACCGCCGCCTGGACAGCGAAGCCGACAAGGAACGTGTTTTTCCTGCCGATGATGTCCGCGAGATACCCCGCGATGAGGGTCGAGAAAAACCACACCCCTGCCGCAACAGCCGCCGCCACAAGGACCACCGTGCGGTCAAGCCCCTGTTCGGTGATGGCGTAGTTATTCAGGAAGCCGCCCGTGGTCATGTAGCCCAGGGTGCTGTTACCCACGAACACGAGTGCAGCCAGAATGACGAGGCGCCAGTGGTTTTTGAATAGGGCCACAATCGGCGCCCGGGTTTGCTTACCCCGTTTCGCAATTTCAGCGAACACCGGGCTCTCCGAGACCGAACGGCGGATCAAGAAGCCAACAACGATCAAAACCACACTCACGAGGAACGGCACGCGCCAGCCCCACTGCAGAAAAGCGTCGCCGGGAGAGATCACGCCGGTCATCAGCGCAGTCATGCCTGAGGCGAGCAGAAAGCCAAGCGGAACCCCCAACTGGGGCCAGGATCCGGCACGTCCACGACGCCCTGCCGGGGCGTGCTCGACGGCCATCAGGGCAGCGCCGCCCCACTCGCCGCCGGCGGAGAGACCCTGCAGAATGCGCAGCAGCAACAGCAGAATCGGCGCCGCGATTCCGATCTGCGAGTAGGTGGGCAAGATTCCGATGAGTGTTGTCGCCGCGCCCATGAGAATGAGCGTGATGACGAGCATCACCCGCCGCCCCAGGGCATCCCCGAAGTGGCCGGCGAGGAACGCCCCCAGCGGTCGGAAGAGAAAAGATATGCCCACTGTCGCGAAGGAGAGCAGGAGTGCAATGCTCTTGCCCGCCGGCTCGAAGAAGAGCTGCGCAAACACGAGGCTCGCGCTCGTCGCGTAAATGAAGAAATCGTACCATTCGATGGTGGTGCCGATGATCGTCGCGAAGGCGATTCGGCGCTGGGAGCTGGCGGTGCCAGCGGCAAGGGTGGTGCTCATCGTGTCCCTAACGTCGTTGTTTCTCCCCCCGTGAGGAAGAATGTGGGAGTGTGCCTTTCCAGTGTGGCGGGACCAACTCTGCATGTAAATCGCAGTAAATTGAAGATATAGTTCGATCTAACTTAAGAATTTGCTCGAGGAAGAGGTGGCCGTGGCCGACGTAACTCTGCGCCAGCTCGAACTGTTCGCGGCACTCCCGAACTTCGCCACCCTCAGTGCTGCCGCAGCGCACCTTCACATCTCTGAATCCGCGTTGTCCCAAGCCATCACCTCCCTCGAACGGACGGTTGGCGAGCAACTGTGCGTGCGCCGCAAGGCGCGGGGTCTCACCCTGACGCCGACGGGTCAGCAATTCGCCAAACACGCACGCCAGATCGTTGTCGATACCCAGGAACTCGTTCTGGGTTCGCGTCAGGGCCCAGCGCTTCGAGGACCCGTGAAGCTCGGGTGCTATTCGAGCTTCGCTACGCACGTGCTTCCAGAACTTCTCGAGGGATTCCCCCGGGAACACCCCGAAGTTCAGATCGAGATCACCGTCGGCACCAACGAAGAACTGATCGCAGCCCTCCAAGCAGGCCACCTCGATGTCGCCCTGGTCTACGATGTGTCATTGCCCCTCGGGTACCACCGTCAAGAAATCTACGCCACCGAGCTTGAGGCACATCTGCACCAGGATCATCCACTCGCGAGCGCGGAAACCGTGGACATATCCGACCTCGCGGGAGATCCCTATATTCAGTTCGCGGCCACTCCAGGCACCCTCAATGTCATTGACGCGTTCACCGCACGCAGCCTCGAGCCGCAGATTAAGGCACGAGTCACCCAGATCAGCCTCGTCGAGGCGCTCGTCGGGCGCGGCCTGGGATACGGCCTGCTCATGTCACGCCCCAATGCCTCGCATTCAAGTGTCGAGGGCCGTCCGGTCATTATCCGGCCGCTCGATCCCCCTATTACTGTGACACACGTGGTCGGTATCTGGCCCGAGGACCTGGTGCTCAGCAAGCGCGCCGCTGCCCTGCTCGACTTCGCAGCGATGAGGTTTGGAGGCTTTGGTCGATCCGCAGCCAACGTTGACCCGGTGCCACCCGGCGAACCCAAAGCGTCGTGTGCGACAACAGTCTCGCCCGCATCTGCGGAGGGTTGACGCTTCACGTTCAGTTTGGGGCACACCCGAGCTGCCCGCTATTGCGTCGCGCAGCGAGTACCGCGAGGATGGAGGCATGAGCCGCTCAGAAGTGCCCACAATTCCTGCCCCAGCTTCTGCCATAAGCGAGGCGACGAGTCCCGTGGTTTTCACCCTCTTCGCCGTATTTCGCGTGAGTTCGAGTCATCCCCACGTCTTCGATGGGCGCGACGTTGAGGGCGTGGTGCGGGAATTCGAGGACGTCGTAGAGCTCATTGCAAACGAGCGGGTTGTTCTCCGTGGCTGCTACGACGTCAGTGGGTTGCGCTCCGATGCTGATGTGATGGTGTGGCTCCACGGCACTGCTGCCGAAGACCTGCAGTGGGCATTGCGTGAGCTCCGACGCACCGAATTACTTCGACCACTCGTGCGTGTCTGGAGTGCCGTCGGCATGCACCGCGAAGCAGCTTCGCATGAAGAAGCCGAGGTTGCGCCAACCCATACTCCCGGATTCGTCTCGGGAACCCCGGCAAAACAATGGCTTTCGGTGTACCCCTTCGAGCGTTCTCGCGAGTGGTTCCTGCTCGAGCCAGCCGAGCGCAGCCAGGAGGCTGCCGAGTACCGCCGAATTCACGCAGAGTTTCCGGGGGTTACGGCGCACACCGTAGAGATGTTTTCACTCGGCGATCACGAGTGGCTCTTGGCCCTCGAGTCCGATGGCCTCACCGAACTTGTCGACACGACGCGAGCGCTTCGGGCAATATCTGCTCACACCCACGTGCGGGCAGAGGCACCGTTCTTCACGGGTCGCCACATCGAGATCGCAGAACTCATTGAGGTCCTGCAGTAGCCGACCCCTAGGACCTACAGCGCCCGCAGCACCACCGCGCTGCCCTGCCCGCCGCCGCCGCAGATGCCCACGGCGCCGAGGGATCCTGCGCCGAGTTCAGCGAGCTGCCTGGCGAGGGTTCCGACGATCCGCGCGCCGGATGCGCCGATGGGGTGCCCAAGAGCGATCGCTCCGCCGTGCACGTTGACGATCTCGGGATCGAGGCCCAGCTCCCGGGTGGACTGCACGCCAACGGCCGCAAACGCCTCGTTGATCTCGACGGCCCGAAGATCCGCCACGCCCGCACCGCCCGCGACCTTATCGAGGGCGGCAGCGATCGCGCGCGCCGGCTGTGAGTGCAGGTGCACGTCAGGTCCGGCCACCAGAGCCGTCGCTTCAACCCGCGCGATCGCACGCAACCCCAGACGCGCCGCCGCGCTCTCACTCACCAGCACCAGTGCCGCGGCACCATCGGTGATCTGGGAAGCGTTGCCCGCGGTGATGGTGCCGTCCTTCGCAAACGCGGGACGCAATCCGGCCAGTGACGCGGCGGTCGTGTCCGCGCGAATCCCGTCATCGGCGCTCACCTCCGTCTCGCCGCGGCGCGAAGCAACAACGAACGGCGATATCTCCTCAGCAAAGAACGCCGATGATGCCGCAGCGCGTCGGTGCGATTCTGCGGCGAACGCGTCCTGCTCTTCTCGGGTCAGCCCGAGCGGAGTGTTGCCCTCTTCCGTGAGCTTGCCCATCGCTGTGCGCTCGAACGCATCGGTCAAGCCGTCGTGATCCACGGTGTCAACGAGCTGCGCGGTGCCGTATTTTGTGCCGGCACGCATCGGGATCACGTGGGGGGCGAGCGACATTGACTCCTGCCCCACAGCCACAACGATCTCTGCTTCTCCGGCCCGGATCAAACGGGCGGCCTGGGCAACCGCCTCGGTGCCCGACAGACACACCGCATTGAGCGTGATCGCGGGAACGCCCAGCGGGATCCCCGCCGCCACTGCAGTCTGTCGCGCCGGGTTTTGGCCCGCGCCGCCCTGCAGCACCTGCCCCGCAACGACCGCATCCACCTGCTCGGGTGCGATCCCGGCTCGCTGCAGCGCGGCCCGTACCGCGTGCCCGCCGAGCACTGTTGCTGGCTGGGCAGCAAGTTGGCCGGTGAACTTCGTGAACGGCGTGCGGGCATATCCTGCGATAACGGCAGATTCACTCATGAGATAGCGCCTTCCAATTCGACTGTGAACGTGGCTCCGGTGCAAACCCGAATGTCGTCGACACTCAAACCCGGAGCAATGCGTGTGAGTACAAGCCCATTCTCTCGCACATCGAACACTGCGCGGTCCGTAATGATCCGGTCAACCACTCCGGCCCCCGTCAGTGGGAGGTCACACTCCGCCACCACCTTCGGCGCGCCGTCCTTCGCAACGTGGTCCGTGATGACGATGACGCGGGGAGTTCCAGCCACCAGATCCATGGCCCCGCCCATACCCTTCACGAGCTTGCCCGGGATCGTCCAGTTCGCCAAATCGCCGTTTCCCGCCACCTGCAACGCGCCAAGAATCGCGGTCTGCACGTGACCGCCACGGATCATGCCAAACGAGGTGGCCGAATCGAAGATTGATGCTCCGGGCACGAGCGCCACCGTCTGTTTCCCCGCGTTGATCAGATCGGCGTCCTCTTCACCGGCCATCGGGAAGGGACCCATTCCGAGGATCCCGTTTTCGCTCTGCAGCATCACGCTGACCCCTTCGGGCAGATGGTTCGCGACGAGCGTGGGGATTCCGATCCCGAGGTTCACATATTGCCCATCGGTCAATTCGCTCGCGGCGATCGCAGCCATTTCATCACGTGTCCACATGTCATGCCTCCTGCGGCTCGCGCACCGTGCGCTGCTCAATATCTTTAGTGGTGTCTGTGGCTTCGACGAGCCGCTGCACAAATACGCCCGGGGTGTCGATCCGCTCCGGATCGAGGAACGTCTCGCTCAAATGCTCGGTCTCAGCGAGGGTGACGCGCCCGCAACTGGCGACGAGCGGGTTAAAGTTTTGGGCCGTCAGTCGGTATCTGAGGTTGCCGGCCGCGTCGGCGGTGTGCGCACGCACCAGCGCGAGATCAGCAACGATGCCGCGCTCGAGGATCGCGCGTTGACTGTCGAATTCGGCCTCGGGTTTTCCCGCCGCGATCGGGGTGCCGACACCGGTGGGGGTGTAAAAGGCTGGGATCCCGGCCCCTCCCGCGCGCATCCGTTCGGCGAGCGTGCCCTGGGGCACAAACTCGACGTGCAGTTCGCCGCTCAAATACTGCTCGGCGAAGAGTCGGTTTTCGCCAACGTATGACGCGAGCACCTTCGATACCTGCCGGTTTTCGAGCAGCAGGCCGAGGCCTTTCCCGTCGACGCCCATGTTGTTGGACACGATGGTCAGATCCCGCACACCGGTGTCCCGGAGTGCAGCGATGAGGTTACGCGGGATCCCGCACAACCCAAACCCGCCGACCGCAATAGTCATGCCGTCGTGCACCACGTCCGCGAGCGCCTCCGCGGCACTGCCCCAGTATTTCGATGCCATGCTCGTCCTCCTGCGTCCACACTGCGACCAACGCCGGTCCTGAGCTGATCGTATGCTGTCAGGTGTCTCGCGATCAATCGCACCGAATAGAATGCTCGACGAGTGGGCAATTCACGTGATAGCGTCCACAATATGAACAATGTCGCGTCGAGCATTGATCCCGCTGGAGCCAGCACTCCGGGTACGCAGGTGGTGGGCCGGGTCGCTGCTGTTCTGCGCTCACTCAGCACCACAATGCCGGGGGGTGCGAGCACCAGCGACATCGCACGATCAACCGGGCTCTCGCGGCCCACAACCCACCGACTTCTGAGCGCCCTCGGCGAACACGGCTTTGTCGACCGCGATCCAGCGTCCGGTCGCTGGCTCCTCGGCCCGGAACTGTATCTCATGGGCACGGTCGCGGCGGAGCGATACGACATCACGGAGCTCGCCCGCGAGCACGTCCTGGCGCTCGCGGAGGCGACGGGTGAAAGCGCCTTCCTCTCCGCGCGACGCGGCGGTGAAACGATCTGCCTCCTGCGCCAAGATGGCAGCTTTCCCATCCGCTCGTTTGTGCTGACCGAGGGCAAACGGTTCCCGCTGGGCGTGGCATCCGCCGGGATCGCGATCCTGTCGTTTCTTCCCGATGACACGATCCGGCGGTACCTGTCAACGGCATCTCTCGCGCAGCAGTACGGCGACGCCCACAGCCCGACCGCGCTGCAGGAGCGTATTGCTGCGACGCGACGCACGGGATACGCGGAGAACCCCGGACTCATTGTCGAGGGCAGTTGGGGCATGGGCGCGGCCGTCTTCGATCCGGCCGGGAACCCCGCGTGGGCGCTCAGCCTGACCGGCGTGGAGACCCGCTTCTCGCCGGGCCGGCGCCCCGAGCTTGGTCGCCTGCTGCTTGAGCACGCGCATCGGCTGACGCAACGCCTCGCGCAGCGCTAGCTAGCGCCGACCGTCTCCCGTTGTTCACCGCTCCTTCGTCAATGGACCGCCTTTTCGCGGAAGGACCCATGATTCACACGCGATGCAACGCAACGGAGCGGTCTCCCGGCGAATGGGCGGTCCATTGGCCGGCCAGGATCAGGCCCGCGAGGAGCCGGTAAACTGTGCGGGTGACTCAACCGGCCAGCGCTCCCACGTCCCGGCCCGACAACTCCGGGTCATCGGCACGCAAGATCGCGGCTGCGCGGAACACCGGGCGAAAAGTTGCCACCACTGCCCTCGCCGCGTCCGGGATCGTGGCGCTTCTCCTCGGGGGCTACACCGCCGCCGTGGCGCTGACACCGCTGCCCGAAGCGATCATTAGCATCGACGCAGCAGCAGCGACACAGACGCTAGACCCCGCGGCCGCCCAGGCGACCGTCGACGCACAGGACCTACCGACCGCGATCGGGTGGCTCGAAGGTGAGGAGGTCTGGACAAACGATCCCGAACCGCAACCGCTTGCGAGTCTGTCAAAAATGGTGACCGTGTTGGTGGGCCTTGAGCAGCGTCCACTCGAGGCCGGTAGCGACGGGTTCACGCATGTCTGGACCGCGGAGGACGCCAGGCAACAGGAAGAGTATCTCGCGATGGATGGCGTCGCGTTTCCGATCCCGGTCGGCACGGAAGTAACGCAGCGTCAGATGCTGACGCTCATCTTCTTGCCGTCCGCCAACGATTTCGCCGCCGCCTATGCGGACTCGATTTTTGGCGACAACGCGTCGTACCTTTCTGCGGTCGAGGATTGGAAGGTACGACACGACCTCGACTCGCTCACCATGGCGGAGCCGACCGGCATGGATGAAGCCAATACGGCGAGCGCGGCAGACGTTCTGCGGATCGCCCGCCTCGTACTCAACAACCCGGCCGCCGCGGAATTCACCCAAATGTCTACCGCGGAGCTGCCGTGGGGAATCGGAGTCGTCGAGAACACGAATCCGCTCGTCGCCACCCTCCCAGGCGTGATCGGCGTGAAGACCGGGGCATCAAGTTCCGCCGGCTACAACCTCGCGGTCGCGCAACAGATTGACGTCTTGGGGCGGAACGTCACTCAGCTCGCGGTCACGCTGGGGCGCGCATCAAAAGAGGATCGTGCGCAGTCCGGGCGGGACGCGCTCCGCGCGATCGCGTTGCTCCCGCAGGAGACTGAGGTGGTCGCGGAGAACGAGGCTGTCGGCACGGTCACCACCGTGCAGGGGGACCGGATCCCGCTGCTCGCAGAACGCGGATCCAGTTCCGTGTTGCTCCCTGGAGAATCCGCAGAGCGCTCCGTCACTCTCCAGGCCACCACGCTCCCCGTCACCGCAACCGCAGGGACTCGGGTGGGCACGATCCCGATCGAGAGCCCGACCGGGCGAGATGACATCCCCGTCGTCACCGCGGAAACGCTCACGGCACCAGACTTCTGGTGGCGTGTCACTCACCCGGTCGAGGTATTTGGCTGGGGCTGATCCCGCATCACGCCAGCTTCGAATTCGCCGCGAGTATGCTGCTCTGGGAGCAGGATCCAAGCCTGCGTCCCTACGCTGAGCAACATGAACTGCCCCACAGATGGAACCACCCTGTTGATGAGTGAACGTCAGGGAATTGAGATCGACTACTGCCCGGAGTGCCGCGGCGTCTGGCTCGACCGTGGCGAACTCGACAAAATGCTTGAGCGCGCCCAGGCCGAGTCTGAGGGAATGCCGCGATCCACCCCCGAACCGCCGCGCCAGCAGCAGCGTCCTCAGCCGCGCTACGATGAGCCCCGCTACGACGGCCGCGGCTACGGTTCGCAGCAGGGCAGCTACCGCAAGAAGAAGAGCCCGTTCGAGTTCTTGGGCGACATCTTCGAGGGATAGCGTCGCGCGTTCGCGACCCTACGCCCGCCGCTTCAGCGCAACGCCCACGGCGACCAGCGCGGCAGCGGCCCACACCAGGAGCACAACAAGACTCCGGCCGGACATGCTGAACGCGGAGGTGTCGAGCGTCGCCCGTAACAGTTCCGCCATCGGCGCGATCGGGAGCCACTCGTGGGCGCGCTGCAGCCACTCGGGCATGCGGTCAGCCGGGTAACTGACGGGTGCAAACAGCAGCACCACAAACACCAGCGCCTGCGAGATCAGGTGCGCGACCGCTGGTTTCACGAGCACCGCGATGGCGTAACCGACGGCGGCCGCGGTCAGGGAGACGAGCAGCGCCGCCGGCACCACCCACGGCGACACCGTCAGCTCCACATCAAACCGCCACGCACCGATGAACACCCCGAGCACCATGCCGGGCAGCGCGATGAGCGTCCACATCACCATGTCGGCGATCAGAAACACCATGCGGGGAACGGGCAGCGTACGCATCCAGTCGAAGGTGCCCTCCGTTTTGGCCTGCACCACCTGCTGCGGGGTCATTACCAACCCCACCATGATGAGGGTGACGGTTGGGGCACCGGTTGCGAGGTACAGTCCCATTTCGGGGCTGACGTCACCGATGAGCAACTTGTAGCCGAGCACGGTCGTCACCGCAAGAAACGCCTGCACGACGATCAACAGTGGGATCGACTCGAGGCTCCGGCGCAGCTGCCACCGCAGCATCAGTCCGGTCTGTGTCAGTGCGTTCATGGTTACTTCTCCTCCGTTGCGTGCTCAGTGTCGGCCGCAGGACCCACCACGTCGATGTACACATCCTCAAGCGAGATCGGTGCGATCGCGTATCGCAGCAGCGATCCCGCCCTGACCCGGTCTTCTGCCCAGCGAATCACGGCGTCCGCACTGGCCTGCGGGAGCGCGGCGACCTTGCGGTACGCGCTGTTCCGCAGCGGCGTCACGGCGTCGGGCCAGGCAACATCCTCGCCCGCGAGGTCGACCTCCACGACGAGGTGTCCGTTGAGGTCGCCGAGCACCTCGGCACGACTCCCCTCGCGCACGACGTGTCCGTGGTCCAGGATCACCGCACGATCGATCACGTGCTCCGCCTCGCGGACGTTGTGGGTGACGAGCAGCACGGCCGATCCCGCGTCAGCGATCGCGCGGATCTGCGTCCACAGCAGTTGCCGCCGCACCGGATCAACGTCGTTCGTCGGCTCGTCCAGCACCACGAGCGCGCCCGGCGCGACGACGGCCATTGCAAACGCGGTGAGTCGGGCGATACCGCCCGAGATCTTCTGCGCGGGAACGTTGGCCCAGGGGCCGAGGTCGAGGCCTTCGATGAGGGCGTCGGTGTTGGCGCTGGCCTCTGCGCGGCTCAGCCCGCGGATCTGACCGACCTGCGCGATGGCGCTGCGAGGAGTCAACCCGGTGATCGGCACGTTCGCCTGAGCCTGCACGCAGCTCAGCGCCCGCGCCTTGCTCGGGTGCGCAATCGCGTCAATCCCCGCGAGGGTGACGCGGCCAGAATCGGGGCGCACCAGTCCAACGATCTGGTTCACAAGCGAGGTTTTGCCGGCACCGTTGTGACCGAGCAGGCCGACGATTTCACCCGCGTTCACACTCAGGTTAACGCCGGCGCTGGCGACCGCACCGTTTCTGCCGCGGTACCGCTTGTGCAGGTCTTCGATCCTGAGCACGGGATCGGCGGGGTGCCCCGCTGCATCCGCGGCTGACGCGCCGCGCGCTGCGCCCCGCGTGTCGTTCTTGATCATCTTCGTGTGCCCTTTCGATCGCGATCTCATTCCCGAGTGAATATACCCAACGGTATCACATTCCAAATGGCATGAAATACCGATCGGTATTTGCTAGACTCAGCGCATGAGCACCGACGGTCAACGCAGCGAAAACACCGGCAACCCCGAATCGCTCTCTGTCGCAGCGAAGGCGCTCGCGAAAGCTACCTCCCAACTCGCGAAGGCGATGAGCGAACAGGCCGCGGACCTCGTCCCTGAGATCAAGTCGGGCATAGCCAGCAGCTTAAAGGAAGCGTCGGAGACCCTCAGCCGTGCCGCCGAGCGCGCGCAATCGCAGCCGAACGAAACATCAGCTCAGAGCTCTAAAGCCGCGCGCACCCGAGCAGAGATCATCCACGCTGCGCGCGAGGTGTTCGCGACGCAGGGTATCGAGCGCGCCTCGATGGTGGATATCGCAAAGGCGGCAGGTTTCACGAAGGGTGCCATCTATGCCAACTTCGCGTCGAAGCAGGATCTCATTCTCGCGGTTGCGCGGTCAACCAATGCGACGGCAAACGACGCCGCCGCAGCGGAGGCCAGTCCGTGCGGCGCGGATTCCGCCGCAGACACCGGCAGCGACTCCGGCCACTCCGTGCTCGGCACTCCCGAGGGTGACATCGATACGCATACCCTGACCGAGTGGCTCCGCGCGTCACTGCAAAACACCCGAATGCTCCTCGCACTCGAACTCATTGCGTACGGCATCCGCCACCCCGAGCTGCGAGATGAATTCGCCGACTATCTGGGCGACGGCCTGACCTCCCTCACCCAGCAGGTCGCGAACCTCCGCCGCACCCGAGCGCAGCGATCCGGAACACCACCGCGCACCGCCGCGCCCGCGGGGACCCCCACCCTGCCCGACTGCGCCCCCGATCAGGGCGACACCGACACTGCTGTCGCCGTGATGTCGGTAGCTAACCAAACCGGCCTACTCCACATGTTTGCGGCGGAGCCCGCCACCGCGCCCGAGGCCGGCGCGCGGATCATCGCCGCGCTGCTCTCCGCAAACGACCGCGGCGCCTAGCCCAACGACCCCACACGCTCGGCGACAATCCGGCGCAGTGCAGCCACCGTCAGCTCAATCGACTCGAGGTCAATGCGCTCGTCGTTGCCGTGCATCCCCTCACGGTAACGCTCGTACGTCCACTCCGGCCCGAGCAGACCGAAGCCGTAGGCGGGGATCCCGAGCTCACGCAAGACGCGCGCGTCGGATCCGCCGGCGGCCATGATCGGCACCACCGGCGCTCCCGCAATCGTCTCAACGGCGCTCGCGATCGCGGCGAACAGCGGCGTCTGCGCGCTTGAGGCTGTCGCTGCCCAGCCGCGCAAGTGCTCGATCCGCGCGCCCTCCGCGAGCGGCCCCAGCACCGCTGCAAGTAGCTGATCCACCTCGTCATCACCAACACCCGGCAGCGTTCGAATGTCGAGGTCAACACTCGCCGAGCCCGGGATCACATTGTGCAGCGATCCCGCCCGCACCACCGTCGGTGAGATTGTGATCCGCGATACGGCATGCGCGTACCCCGCGATCCCGCCCAGCTTCGGCAGCGCAGCGTCGAGACGAACAGGATCGCGCAGACGCTCGGCAAGATCCGGATCTTCGATGCGGGCCGCAACGAAGCCGTCCCACAGTTCCCCGATCTCTGCCGCCGGCACCGCTTCACCGAGGCGCTGCAGAATCTCTCCGAGCCGCAGCGCAGCATTTTCGGCGCCGTAGGGGACCGAGGCGTGCCCGGGTCGTCCGGTGACCGTCAGCCGCCGCCCGGCCGATCCCTTCTCCGCGACCTCAATCGCCACGTGTCGCCCCATGCGCATGCCGCCCGATTCCGACAGCGCCTCGTCAACACGAGCGATTGCAGCGTGCTCACGCATCAGCCAGTGGATGCCATACTCGCCCCCGGCCTCCTCGTCGGCAACAGCCAACAACACCAGGTCGCCGCGGGGCTTCTCGGGCGCGAGCGCAACCTCTCGCAACACACACGCAAACGCCGCCGTCAGATAGAGCATGTCCACGGCACCACGTCCCCAGACCTCGCCGTCAATGAGCTCTCCACCGAAGGGATTGTGCGTCCAGCCGTCAGGATCGACCGGCACCACGTCGAGATGCCCCAGCAATCCGAGCGCGGGCGCGCTTGGATCAGTCCCCTTCACCCGCGCGACCAGTGAAGCCCGCCCGGGAGCCGATTCGAGCACGTGTGTCTCAAGCGCACCGGCCGCAACGGCTTCGGCGAGGAAACGCTGCAGCACACGCACGTTGCGGATCTCCTGACCCGACTCGGGTGTGCCGTCATTGACACACGCCTCGCGAATCAGCTCGCGCAACAAAGCGACGGCCGCGCTCTCCACACCCAGCCCGGTCACCGCCGCTCACCGCCGTCTCGCACCGCGGCGGAACGCTCAAGCGAATCGAGGATCGCGGCCACACCAGCCCGATACACCGTGAGGCCGTCGATCGTAAGCAGCGCCTCCCGGTGCTCGCGCACCAGCGGGTAGGGGGAAAGGTCCACAGCGCCAAAAGTACTGATCCACGGCGTCGATCCGTCGCGGGCCGCAGCCCCAAGCGCATCACCTCGTGTGCGAGAGCAGCCCCCTGCGACACCGCAAAACCAGACACCGCAGCGTACCCGCGAATCAGCGCCTCCCCCGCAAGCCCGCCCTCACTCAGAAGGCCGAGGATCAGCTCGTCGGCGGAGACGTCACCGGGCCCAACAGGATCAAGCACCGCGCCCTCAATAGCGACCGAGGGAAACTCGAGGCTGAGCTCCGCGGCCCGCTCCAGGTAGGCTTCGAGCCGCTCGCGCCAGGATCCTTCTGCGGCGAGCGCACACTCCACGGCGGTCGACTGCAGACGATCCAGAGCCGCCCGGATCAGCTCGTCGCGATTGCGAAAGTGTCGATACATCGCTGTCGCATCAACCCCCAAAGCTTCGCCGAGCCGTTTGAAGGTGGGGCGCAGCTTCGGCTCATCCCGCGCAAGCTCAAGGAGTGCATCGACGATCATTCGTTGGTCGAGGCGAGCGCGCTTTGAAGTCACCGCTGATGGTTTCACCTGGGTACCTTACTCGTCTTCGACCTCGGCGCGAACGGCATGGCGGTTCGCGAGCAGCGTGTCCCGCACACGGCGACGCAGCACCTTGCCAATCAGCGACTTCGGCAGTTCTTCCCAGACCAGGTACGTGCTCGGTCGCTTGTACTCGGCCAGGTGTTCGCGCGCGGCCTCACGAGCGGCCTCTTCATCAAAGCTCGCACCGGGTTCCAGGATCAAGGCCACCGTCACAACCTCCGCGCCGCCGCCGCGCGGGATCCCCACCACCGCCGACTCGGCAACACCGGGCACACCGTTCACCACCCGCTCAACCTCGCTCGGCGAAACGTTGAACCCGCCGGTGATGATGAGTTCCTTCTTGCGGTCGACGACGGTCACAAATCCGTCCTCATCCTGCACCACCAGGTCACCCGTGCGCAGCCAACCGCCGTCGAGCAGCGTCGCCGCGGTGTCTTCCGGCCGTTTCCAATATCCCTTAAACACCTGGGGGCCGTGGATCAACAGCTCACCCACCTCGCCGAGTTCGACCTCGCGCGTCGGTTCATCCGGATCGACGACACGAATGTCGGTCGACGGGAAAGGCAGCCCAATCGCGCCGATCTTACGCGCGTCGCTGAACGGATTTGCGAGCGCAACCGGGCTGGTCTCGGTGAGCCCGTAGCCCTCGTTCAGCATGCTCCCGGCGAGGTCTTCCCAGCGCTTCACCACGGCGGGGGTCAGCGTCATCGCGCCCGAGATCGCGTACACAACCTGATCGAGATCCAGCTGGCCGTCGCGCGCGACACGAGCGAGCCGGTCAAACATGGGCGGCACCGCGGGCACAAAGGTCGGCGGAAACTTCTTTGCGGCCTGCGAGACGAGCGCGGGATCGAAGGTCGGAAACAGCACCGCGCGCGATCCCGTCTCGACCGAGTAAATCACTGAGAGCAGCAACCCGAAGGCGTGAAACATTGGCAGCAGGCCATAGATGCTGCCCTCGCCGCGCGTGAACTCCGGCATCCACGCCGCGCCCTGGCGGGCGTTGGCCCAGAGGTTACCGTGAGTGATAATCGCACCCTTGGGGACGCCCGTCGTGCCCGAGGTGTATTGCAAGCAGGCGATGTCGTCTTTGGTGGGGCGCGGGTGGGCGTTCGGGATCGGCGCCTCACGCTCGAGCTTGTCGAAGGCGATGGTGCCCGTGGTCGGTATCGTCAGCTTCTCGCGTAACTCGCGCGCTTTCTTGATCGGTAGGCTCAGGGCGAGCCGCGTCGCGAACGGCATCGCGCGGGTGACGTCGACGGAGATAATCGTGTCAATGCGCAGATCAGTGGGCAGGCTTTGGATCGTGTCCACCACCTTGCTCCACGCGATCACTACGGTAGCGCCGTGATCCCGAAACTGCGTTTCGAGTTCATCGCGGGTGTACAGCGGATTGTGCTCAACAACGACAGCGCCGAGCCTGAGCACCGCGTAAAAGGCGATGACGTGCTGCGGGGCGTTGGGCATGATGAGCGCGACGCGATCTCCACCCTTCACCCCGAGCCGTCTCAGGGCGTTCGCAACGCGCGCTACCTTGTCGCCGAGATCGCGGTAGGTGGTTGTCGCGCCAAAGAACGCGATCGCGTCGCGGTCCGCCCACTGCGTGCAACGCTCGTCAAGCAGATCCATCAGTGAACCGGTAACGGGCTCGATATCCACAGGGGTGCCGGGCGCGTAAAAGCGGTTCCAGGCGCGCGTCTCGTTCATGTGCATAGTTCGAGGGTACCGGGGATCGCCACTTCAACGAGGCGAGACGGCCTCACGCGGAATGCAGAAGGGGCGGCCCCAGGAGCAGCCCCTACCCGGCCGCAAGCCGATAGAGCACCTCGGGGCGGCCGCGCCGCCCATACCTGTGAGATACGTCAGCCCGCCCACGATCAACCAAATATTCGAGATACCGCCTCGCAGTCGGACGGGATATCTCGCAGGCCTCTGCGAGCTGCAACACCGACACCGGGGTAACCGAGTCCAGCTGGTCCAACACGCGCGCAAGCGTCTGCGGCGCAAGGCCCTTCGGCAGGCCACCAGCATCGGATTCGAGCTGCCACGATCGCGCGACGGACCCAGCATTCACGGCGGGACCGGTGTGAGCATCACCCCGGTTCAGCATACGATCGATCTCGCTCTGTGCGAGCGGACGCGGGCGTTCCGCCGGGATCATGGGAGCAAAGCTGCTGCGGAACTCACGCAGACGTTCGCGCAGGACCTCCGCCGTGAATGGCTTCACCAGGTAACCCACCACACGCGCAGACAGGGCCTGCCGCACCGTGACCGCATCACGAGCCGAACTGAGCACAATCACACTTGGCGGGTGTGGCATGAGCCGATAAAGCTGCTGGAGCACCTCAACACCGCTGATACCAGGCAATTGCATATCAAGAAGCATCAGGTCGATGTCTCCCTGAGCTGCCCGAGCCACTGCGGCCTCCCCTGTATCAACTGAAGCAGCAACCACAAAACCGGGAGTCTCAGCCAGGTAACGCCCGTGCAGAGTGCGCACCGCCCGCTCATCGTCAACAACCATAACCCTGATCGGTGAATCACTCAGCACAGCGCTTCCTCCGGCCATTCAAACGAAAACCGCGCACCCGACGCGCGGCTCGCACCAATCTCGATGCTGCCGCGTCGAGACGTGACCGCTTGCAGCACCAGGTCCAGGCCAACACCTCGCCCCAGACCCCCTACATCGGGCTTTGATGAGTATCCGCGCGAAAAGACCTTGCGGGCGAGCTTCTGAGGGATACCCGGCCCATCATCTTCAACCACACCACGAACCATGCCATCGCGCGATTCCAGTGTCAACCACACGCTTCGTGCGCCTGACTCACTGGCATTGATGCACAGGTTAGATACAACCACGACAAGTTGGTCGTCAGGCACAATACCAGCGCCCACATCCGCATGGAGCGTCACTCGCCTCGCGCGCAGCTCCGCAGTCAGGCTCTCAACCACAGCGCGCAGCAGGGGGTGCACGGCAGGCAGAACCGACACGGGCTTTGATGCATCAGTGATTGCCCCCGAATCGCCAGGGAACGCTGTGTGTAGCGGCACAACTTGGGCAATGTAGTCCAGAGCCTGGGTGAATTCCCCCTGACTCACTAAACCGTGCACCACGTGCATACGGGTGTGAAACTCGTGGGTTTGCTCCCGCAAGATGGCAGCCGTGCGCTGCTGCTGCTCGGACTCGGCGGCCACGGCTTCGAGCCGCCGCAGACGTCGATTGAGTGCCGCTCCTAACAGCGAACTTAAGACAGTGCCCACGACAAGCGCTACCGCCGCCCAGGGCACCATCTGCACGAGTGCCTCGTTAAGATCCTCGGCGATTTTTGCCTCCAGTACCCCCACTGAGACAACGCCGACGACCCCATCTTCACCGCGCACAGGCACCTTTGCACGAAGCGTTGGCCCGAGCGTTCCGACTTCGGTACCAACGAACTCGCGACCCTGCAGGACAGCAGAATGGTCGGTCGATACGTGTTCGCCGCGTCTCGCTTCATCCGGGTGGGTGAGACGCACACCCTCAATGTCGGCCACCACCACGTAGTCAACTCCCGCGGCGCGTTCGGTCAAATCGGCGACCTCCTGCAACTCCGCGATAAGCACCTCGGACGCGATCCGGCCAGGATCGCTCACATCTCCGCTCGCCGCCACCCCCACAAGCCCTGAGCCTTGCAAGACCGCCCGAACTTGCTCCAGACGAGCGACGCTCGAGGCGACATCATAAACCTGCTCGGCCGCACGGTCACGAATGCTCCGCTCCTGCACCGCCACGGCGACGCTCAACGTGCCGCCCACACAGAGCGAGACGATCACCGTCGGCAGCATAACTATCAAGATGCGCATCAACGCGCCAGACTTCTGCAAGAACATCCGGGTTGATCTTCTCCTCTGCAGTTTACGGCGCCAACGGCATCGCCACCGACGATCCCACTCTCCACGAACGTGAGCATTTAAGAACTCAATTCAATGTCAGGTCTGTCGCTGCCGCAACCACTGCCACACTAGTGGAGATTGTGCATCAACAACGTCGTTTGCGCGAAGGAGAAACTATGCGCCGGAAGATCTTCTATGCCGGTCTCGGCCTCGTCTCAGCCGCTGTCTTCTTGACTGCGGCAGTCAATTCAAGCGCGGCTGGCGGCTCGGACGGCCCACGATCCAAACTCACGATCGTTGCTCCTGCCGCGCCCGGAGGCGGCTGGGACGGCTTTGCACGCGAGGGGCAACAAGGACTGCGTGCGACCGGCATCGTCGGCAGCGTGCAAGTGGTCAACATACCGGGTGCGGCGGGCACCATCGGGCTGAGCCAGGTGGCCGGTATGGACGGACGTGAAGACATTTTGTTGGTCACCGGCGGTGTGATGGTTGGCGGGATCATCATCAACGATTCAGCGGTCACGCTCGAAGACATGGTTCCGATCGCGCGCCTTGCGGACGACTACAACGTTCTTGTTGTGCCAGCTGATTCGCCGTTCAAAACTCTCGATGATTTTATGGCGGCACTCAAAGAAAATCCTGGTGGAACTGCGATCGCTGGCGGTTCGCTCGGCGCCATCGATCACATCATGGCCGGTATGCTCACCGCTGAGGCGGGCGTCTCGCCGCGTGACATGAACTACATTGCCTACCCTGGCGGCGGCGAGGTCGTTTCTTCCATGCTCTCCCACACTGCAAAAGCGGGCCTCTCTGGGTACAACGAGTTTCGCGACCAAATCGAGGCAGGCAACATCCGCGCCTTGGCGTTGTCAGCCGCAAAACCCGTCGACGACATTCCCGTCCCGACATTCACCGAACAGGGTGTCGACGTTGCCATGTCAAACTGGCGCGGCTACGTTGCCCCGGCAGGCATCTCCGACGAGGTTCGCGCCGAACTCATCGCGATCGTCTCTGAACTGCGTGAGAGCGACTCCTGGCAAGACACCCTCAAACGAAACAACTGGGTCGACAGCTATTTGACGGGCGACGATTTTGGCGCATTCATTGTGGAAGAGACCCGCCGCACCGCTGAGGTAGTAAAGGAGATCGGACTGTGACCACGTCAACACAGCTCAACACCGAGGCCATACGGGTGCAGCGCACCCCTCGCTGGTACACCGGCCGCAGCGAGCTCATCGTCGCTGCGGGAGTGTTCGCATTGGCTGGCCTACTCGGCTACGGCACGGCAACGATGGAGGTGCCCGAGGGCACTTCTTGGCCCGGGCCACAGTTCTTTCCGACGATTGTGACAGCGTTCCTGGCGGTGACCGCGATAGCGCTCGCAGTAGAGGTGCTGCGTTCGTCTCGTCGGCTCCACTCCGCCGCCGACGCGACCGAACTCTCTGACGCGATGCTCCACGATCTTGGGCAGATCGATGCCACCAGTGAGTTGCGTGTAATCTCGCCAGAGATGACCGTGCAGCGAGAGACGGGCGACGGTCAGCCCGGTACCACCTCGGTCGGCATAGCGCAGCCAGGCAATACCGAACCGAGCGCAGAGCAGCGCAGCGACACCACAACCGTATTGGTTGTCCTCGGCATGCTCGCTGGGTTCATCGTCGTCATGCCGTTCGCCGGTTGGCTGGTGTCGTCGGCGGCACTGTTTTGGGGTCTCGCGTGGGCTTTTGGGAGCAAGCGCGGGCTCTTTGACGTGGCGTTGGCGGCGCTGATCGCTGGTGCCATACAGCTTGCATTCTCTGCGGGTCTTGGCCTAAACCTGCCTGCGGGCATCTTGGAGGGAGTCTTCTCATGGATCAACTAGCAAGCTTGCTCGAAGGGTTCACGGTTGTTTTCACCCCCGCGAACCTGCTGTTTCTTGTCATCGGTGCCGTGCTCGGTACCGCAGTTGGCGTGCTGCCCGGCCTCGGGTCAGCGATGGCTGTCGCCTTGCTCCTCCCCGTCACATTCAGCCTGGATCCGACGGGCGCGTTCATCATGTTTGCGAGCATCTACTTCGGTGGCCTCTTCGGCGACTCGACGGCGGGCATTCTGCTGAACACCCCCGGCAACTCTTCGGCCATTGCGACCACATTCGAAGGCCACCGCATGGCAAAATCCGGACGAGCGGCGAAGGCACTCGGCACCGCCGCTATCGGTGCCTTCATCGGTGGACTGATCGCCTGCACCCTGGTTGTGTTCTTCTCGCCCTACATCGTGGAACTCGCGAAGGTGTTTGGTCCGGCAGAGTACTTCGCGCTCGCGGCGTTTGCGTTTGTTGCTATCTCCGCGGTGGTTGCTGACTCGATCGTGCGCGGCATCGTGGCGCTCGGGATCGGCTTCGCTCTGGCACTCGTAGGCATTGACGGTATTAGCGGCGCTGAACGCTTCACCTTCGGATCGCCCGTGCTCTTCGACGGAATCTCGATCATTATCATCACGGTCGGGCTCTTGGCACTCGGAGAGGTGCTCCACGTCGCCTCTTACATCAAGCGTGGCGGCGGTGTTGAAGTGCCGATGCATTCAGATGGTTCCCCGTTCCTCCGCCGTAAAGACTGGCGCAAGGCCCTGCCCGCGTTTCTTCGTGGCACCGCATTCGGTATTCCATTTGGGGCAATTCCCGTCGGCGGCTCCGAAGTTCCCACGTTCCTGGCCTACGGCACAGAAAAGCGGCTTGCCCGGCGACGCAACGATCCCGACTTTGGCACGCGAGGCGCGATTCAAGGTGTAGCAGCCCCAGAGGCTGCCGGCAATTCCACCGCAGGCACCGCCATGGGCGCGCTCCTCGCGCTTGGTATCCCGACCTCTGCGACCGCGGCAATGATGCTCGCTGCATTCCAGCAGTACGGCATGCAGCCAGGGCCGTTGCTCTTCGAGCGCAGTGGGGACCTCGTGTGGCCGCTGATGGCGAGCTTCTTCATCGGGCTCGTGATCCTGCTCATCATCAACCTGCCGTTTGCGGCGGTCTGGGCAAAGCTTCTGCTGATTCCTCGCCACTATTTGTACGCCTCGATCACGCTAATCGCGATGCTGGGTGTCTACGCGGTCGCGTCACGTGTTGTCGACATGTGGATCGCGCTTGGCATCGGCGTGCTCGGCTTTGTGATGCGGCGGTACGCGATTCCAGTCGCCCCCGTGCTCATCGCAGCCATTCTCGGCCCGCTCGCCGAAACCCAGCTGAGGCGTACCCTTGCTATCTCCGAAGGTGACCCTGCCGCGCTCGTGTCGACGCCAGTGCCTATCGTGCTCTACGCGATTCTCTTCGTGTTTGTAACAGTCAGCGTCGTTCAGCACCTACGCAATCGAGCCGCGACACGGCGGGAACGCGTCACCGCCTAAAAGAACATACGGGCGGGCCGATCGAGCCCGCCCGTCGCTCACGCGGAATGCGGAACGGGCGGCCCCAGGAGCAACAGCACCACAAACACCAGCGTCACGGTGACAACCAGCAGCACGATCGCGAGCACAAGATGGCGCAGCACCCAAGCTTGAACGTGCTCAATGAGGCCTTGTGGCGCATCGCCACCGGGAGCAAGACGCCAGGTGCCGGTGAGGAGGCCGCGACGATCCGCCACCAGCTCAAAGGGCAGCGTGGCGAACGGCACCACTGACAACACGAGCGCAAGCGCCCCCGTGCCGGTACGCCACTTCTGATTCACCCACACGAACACGGTCGTCACGCAGTAGGACAGAAACACGAAACCGTGGATTCCGCCAGCGACACTGACGATATCGGCGCTGCCGGTCGCCCGGAGAATCAGCGCGGTGATGAGTCCAGCCCAGGTGACCACCTCGGCGGTTGCGAACGTGCGAAAGAGAAGACGCGGTGACATGACTTCCACCGTAGCGGGCGGGCGCTGGGAGAACAGTCTACTGCCTGACCCCTACTTCGAACGCAGGAGCGCAGCAAGTTGCCGCGCGGACACGGTGGGAAGGTAGCAACGCCCGAGCGCCAGGCCAATGGCGGGCAGGGCGAGCGGGTCACGATACGCAAGATACATCGGTTCAGAGTTCGCGGAGAACTTGGCCTTGAAGCGCGCCAGCGACCGAAACCCGTACGCGGGCTCTAGGCCGCGGCTGAGGAGCTGCATCAGGCGGTCGAGCGTTGAATCGGCCGCATCGGTGGTGTGCGCGAGCGGGGATCCAGACAGGCTGACCCGAGCTAGCCCCTCCTCCGCAAAATGCTGGATCGCGGAAGTGATCAAGTACTCCATCGTGCCGTTGGGCACCGTGCCGCGTCTGCGCATCACGTCGAGGGTGCGCCCGGCGATGGTCCCGTCGCTGAAGAACGGCAGCCAGCTCGTGACCGCCAGCACGCTGTCTTCGTCATCAAGCACGATCGCGAGCAGCACGTCTTTCTCCTGCATCTCGTCGAGGCCTCCCAGGGTGAACGACAGCTCGGGGAGGTCCTTATTCGCCACCCACTCCTCAGAGATGTTCGTGATCTGTGTGGTGATCCGCAGCGGAAGCTCACTCCATGAGGCGATCCGCGTGCGCAGCCCCGTGCGGTTGGCCCGGTTCACCGCGGTGCGCAGATCCTGCGCCCTCTTCCCGCTCAGGGTGAAGTTCGCCGGGTCGAAGATTGTCTCCTCGGCCACCGTGAGGGTAGACCAGCCCGCCTCGCGAAGGTGTTGCGCCGCGGCATCATGAATGCTGTAGAACACCGGCTGCAGCGCGACCCGGTCACAGTAGGCGATAAATTCTTCGATCGTCGCCCGCGAACCCGTCGACATGTCACCGGCGCCAAAGGGGTCAGAGACCGTGATCGCGAACCCACCCACAGCCCGGAAGGCGACAGCATTGCGGCGGTCGGCAGTGACAAAGGTCTGGTTACCGGACCACCCCGCCATCCAGCTGAGACTCGTGCCGTTGAGGCGAAGCAGCTCTGCCCGCTTCCGCGTCTGGGCGGTATCGCCTGACCGTGGCCGCGGCGGAAACGCCCGCCGCTGCCAGATGAGAACGGCAGCGAGCGCGAGCGGGATCAGGGCACCGGAGATTTGCCACATGAGGGCTTCCGGCCCGTGCGAAGCGGGGAAGGTCTTGGCGGGCGTCGAAGTGAGTAGCCGCACCGCAACGGCGATCCCGGCAGCTCCCGAGATGGCGACCGTAGCCCACAGGGCCACGCGCTTGCCGAGCAACAGCCCCCACGCGCACAGCAGCAGGAAGAGGGAGACGAGCACCTGTGCGCCAATGAGCGCAGGGCCGTGATCCCAGTGCAGGGTATCCGCGCAGCGGAGGGAGGCTTCCCCGAGCTGGCAAGGGCTCACCGCGCCCGGCGCAGCCGAAAAGTCACCAAAGAGGGCTTGCCCGAGCGCGAAGACCTGATGATGCGGTGAGGACAAAACACGGAAGAGCGGACCCACTGCAAATACCGCCGTAACGGCCGCAAGTAGGCCCCGAACTTCGTGTCGCGAGCTTGAGAAGGTGGAGCGTTCCGGACGCCCAGCGCCGATCCTGCCCCCAGCAGACCGATACCCACGGCGATCGCGAGGTACAGATACGCGGGCGAGCTGCGGTAGAGCAGCAACGTCGCCGCGATCCCCACGATAAGCACCCGCACACGTCGTCTCCAGAGCGGCGAGGCTGATGCGCTCGCCCAGGCAATCGTTCCAGCGAGCGGGGTCAGGGGATCAAGCGTATCGACGTGGCGTACCGAGATCGCCCAAATCTCATCCAGGTCCGCATACAGCAGTTGCAGCCCGAGCCCGATGAGGGTCGCCGCCGTTCCTGTGACAAGAAACGTGACGATTGTGCGGAGGCTCCCGATCCGTCCTTCCGCCCATCCGAGACCAGCGAGCATCGCCACCACGGTCACCAGCAGGTTGAGCCAGCCGACGACAAACAACTGCGATGTCACGAACGTCCACCACTGCCGGTCGGTGATGCTGCTCGGATCGACCGTCAACAGGTGAAGTCTGGCGTGCGGGCCGAGCGCGAGAAGCACCGCACCGCCCAAGAGAATGATCGCCGTGATACTGAGCGTCACCGGGCGGTCACGGAGCCACCCACGCATCTTCCGGCGCATCATTGCCCAGGTCCTACGCCGAAGTGATTGAGGATCGGCTCAAGTGAGTGCCGCATCACCCACTGCACGGTCTGCCAATTGTGCGCGGTATCCGGCGACACCACTCGGGTCACCTGCATGCCTGCCTGCCGTGCGGCCTCAGCGACCGTGTCGATTCTTGGACCGTAGCGGTCGTCGAGCGATCCTGAGCCAAATACGGCGACAGTGTTTTTATAGGGGGCATTCTTTTCGAGCAGTGTGAGAGGCAGGGCCGCGCTGTAGGATTCTTCGCTCCCGCCGAATCCGAGCTTGACGGTGTTGGCGCGGGATCCACTTGAGGGCTCAAGCTGGCCGGAGACGTCAAGGATCGCGGAGAAGATTTCGGGGTGTGCGCTCCCCAGCTGAATCGCACAGGTACCGCCCTGTGAAAAGCCGCCAATCCCCCAGTTTTCGGGGCCGGTACGCACGCCAAGGTTCGCCTCGATCCAGTTGGGCACGTCCACAGTGAGGTACGTGGCAGAGTTGCCGAGCTTCGAATCCACACACATGGGATTAGATTCGGGATCCCCCAACTGATCCGGCACGACGACGATGGGTGCGCGACCGTGATCCTGCTCCGCCCAGCCATCCATCACCTCGCGCAGGGCTCCGGCCTGAACCACATTCTCGGGGCCACCAGGTTGCCCCGAGAGCATGATCAGCACGGGCATTCGCTCGGGGTGCGGGCCGAGGGCCGCGGGAGGCAAATACACGTATGCGTCTCGTGCAGGAAACTGTGACTCCGAGGCCGGGATCGTCACCTTGGAGACGAGCCCACGGTTTGCTGGATGTACCGTTTCTTCGCCGGGGTCACTGCTTGTCGTCGCGCTCGCCTTGGGTGCCAGGTTGCGCTGCATGGCCGCCACCGATGCCGGCATCCTCTCCGCAACGGGCGCGGCAGACAGGGACCCGATCGTGGGGTACTGCCCAAACTGCGCGTTCATCCCGAATGCGGCAGAGAACAGGACGAACGGGATCGCGATTCCCGCAAGCACACGGCGCTTCGCCCCGCCACGGAACAATGCCACGATCATTGCGCCAATCGCGGCAAACGCCGCGCAGATCCAGGCGCTAGCGATCGGATCGAGGACCGTGTCAAAGCCGTTCGGGCCCTCCGCAACCGGCACGAGGGCCAGGCCGAGACCTGCCCCTGCGAGCGCCGCCGCGGCTGTCACGATGATCCAGCGTCTCGAGATCTTGCCAATCAGCGCAAGTACGACGAGCATCCCGGCCACAGCACACACGGAGATCGGCAGCCACCCGTCCACGATGCTGACATCGTTCATGTGCGCTCTCCCTTTCACGTCGATCTCTGATCGCTGATCCGGCCTCCATCATTCTGGGACCTGTTGCTATGAGATCGCCGTGCGGCGCCCGCGTATGTCTCCGGGGCCTTTCAGCTTGCGGGAAGCGGGCTTGCCCCGGCAGCGGTTGCAGAGGAAATATTCCGCTACCCAGCGATGTTGATCTCTTCGGATCCCGAGAAACCGCCGCCGCTCACCTTCAGCGTCGTGGCCACGGCATCGGCGGGAAGGTCGAAGATAATGCCACCCTCGATCGCGTTGCCCGGGTTGATTTCAGTGATCCAGACGTCGGAATTGGACTGGTCATAGAGCGTCGCGGTCGTGTCGGCGTTAAAGGATCGTCCCTTCTCATCAACGAGGGTGAGCGCATTCGTGAAGAAATACTTGGGCGAGTCACCAATGTTGGCGACGTTCACCGTGACGCGGACAAAGCGGCCCTGCGCAGCGGTCTGAAAATACTCCCCTCCGACCTCAGCGCCGGCCTCTTCAACGCTGATCACCGTAAACGCAAAGCCGCCGCTCTCCACGGCAGTGCCAATCCCCGGTGCGCCCGAAGCTGCCGGCTTTTCGGCTTCGCTCGGTGCATTTTCGGATGTCGTCGTGGTTTCGGAAGCACCGCCCGCACCCGCCTCGTCCGATCCTTTGTCACCGCCACCCGCGGCGACCGAGATGACGATGATCAGAACTATCGCACCGCCCAGGCCGGTCAACACCTTGTGCCGCGCGAACCAAGATTTCTTTTTCTCGGGAGCACCTGATCCCTGTGCAGGAAAGGTCATCTGTCCAGGCTGCTCCGGGGGCATCTGCTGCGTCATGAATTGGCTCATTTCTTAAGGTGTCGATGGAGTAAAGCACGGTTCTTCCGCGCTCACCTCAGTCCATCCCGTTTGGCATTCCCCGCGCAGCCCTCATTCGGTCATTCACTCGGATCGAACGGTCATCTCCTAGATAGATATCGAGTTCGTTTGGGTGCCGCGCAAGCCTCCAACTCTTCGTAGGATTGGGCTATGACCATCGCCCCTCCACCCGCACCGAAACGGAGTTGGGCCTCCCGCGTACTCGCTATCGGGCTCAACGTCGTCATCGTGACCGTGGGCATTTTCCTGTCGTTCCTCCCGATCAGTTACCACACGCTCGCCGAGGAGTTTGGGGTTGCTTACTATCTCTCAATCCTCAGCATTTTCGTCTTTGCATCACTCTCGATATTGCTGATCTGGAGAAACACCATCGCGGTACCATTGACCATCGCGGCGAGCATTGCGGCGATGGTGTTGCCGGGCATCCCGCTGCCCGCGCTCATCGCGCTCGTCACCGTCTTCAAGCAGCGGTCCTGGCGGACGGTGATCTGGCTGACGCTACTTGTGCTCACCGCGACTATCACCGCGGGGCTTTGGGATGTTTCGCTTGGGTCACACTCCATTCTGGCGACTTTCTCACAATCGGAGCCCCCGCCCACAACAGCAGAGCTCCTCAGCCAGTTTGGGTGGATCCTTCCCATCGGCGTCATAGTGTGGATGTGGCCGTTTGTCACTTGGGGGCTCATCGCCCGCACGCTCACCGACCGGGATCGGGCGCGCAGCGGCGAGTGGCGTGCCGAGCACGTCGCACAGGAACTGCGTGACGCAGCCTCGACACAAGCGGCACGGCAGGAAGTCGCCCGCGAACTGCACGACACGATCGCGGCCAAGCTCAGCACCGTATCCTTGCACGCCGGAGCGCTTGAGGCGCAGGCGGCCCAGAACCCCGAACTCCTTGATTCGGCGCGGGTGGTGCGGGAGGCGGTGCAGGACTCCATCGAAGATCTGCGCTACGTCGTCTCGCAGTTGCGCGATCCCGATCCGGAGGCCAGCTCCCGGCAACACCGCTACTCGCTGAACGATCTTGACGAACTCATCGAGGAGGCCCATCGTTCTGGCGAGCGGGTGCGATCCCGCATCAGTCTTTCCGACTTCAGCCACTGCGACCCTGCAATCGCACACGCCAGTTACCGGATCGTGCAGGAGTCGCTCACGAACGCCCGCAAACACGCAGCCGGGGCACCGCTCTCGGTGACGGTGCAGGGCAGTGCCGCAAACGGGATCTTCATCAAGGTACACACGGAAGCACTTGAGTTCGGAGCAGCGGCTTCCCCCAGTGGACCCTCTCGATTCGAGGATCCCGCGCAGGGATCTTCAGCCAGGCCGGCTGCGAGCCCAGGCCACGGACTGATCGGCATGCGGGAGCGAGCCCAGCAACTCGGTGGAACCCTCAACGCTCAACTGGCCCCGGAGGGCGGTTTTCACGTCGACGGCTGGCTGCCGTGGATCTCCAGCGAGCCGCGGTCAGGACCCTCAGCGGCGTAGACTGAAACGGTGACCCTCGCACAGGAATCCATGGAAGCGGTTCTTCGAGAGACCGCGAACGCCCCTTTGCCTGCGACGACGATTCGCCTCGCGATCATTGATGATGACGCGCTCGTGCGGGCCGGGTTTCGCGCGCTCCTCACGGCCTCGGAAGATCTGCAGGTCGTTGGCGAAGGGGAAAGCGGCCTCGACGTATCACGCATCATTCGCGATCAACGGCCAGACGTCGTGCTGATAGACGTGCGTATGCCCGGCATGAATGGCATCGACGCAGTGCGCGCAGCACGAGGATTCGCCGACGGCACCCCGGCGTTTCTGATGATGACCGCCTTCGACGAAGACGGCACCGTACTCGAAGCGATCCTTGCGGGGGCCGACGGGTTCTTGCTCAAAGACGAGGGGCCGGAAGAAATCGTGCGCGCGATCCGGCACGTCGCTCGTGGCGAGGCAAGCTTTTCACCCCGCAGCGCCCGCCAACTGCGCGACTGGGTTGCGCGATCCCCATCTCTTGCGGCTCAGCGGCACGCCGAGGATCTCCTCACCCAGCTAACCGAGCGCGAACGCGATGTGGCGGTTGCGATCGCCTCGGGTGCGTCGGACCGCGACGTTGGCGCGCGGCTCTTTGTCGCGGAATCAACCGTGAAATCGAGCCTGCGCGCCATCAACGTGAAATGGGGAACCGAGAATCGCGTCCAGGTTGCGGTGGTCGTCGCCCGGGCCGGGTTGGGACTGTAGACGCCCCGCGCGCCTTGAATCAAGGCGCGTTGCCGCTTTGGCTCCGATCCGGTAGTCTGAACTCGGTAGCGGAGGTTGAGGGCAACCAATAGGATCTCCACGCGCCGGTCCAAAAACCCACGCGAAAGCGTGGGTTTTTGCGGTTCGCGGTAAAGTCGTATCCATGTTACTCGCGTATCTGGATGAAGTCGGCGAGTCAGGTGCGTTCATTTCAAGAAAGCACAAGCACTTCAATACCAGCCCTGGTTTCGGATATGCGGGGTTTGTCATCCCCGACTCCAACGCGCGCGAGTTCGGTGCGATCTTCACGAAGGAGAAACGCATCCTCTTCTCCAAGGAGTTCGTCTCAGCTGCGAACCAGGGTGCCTGGGAGATCAAAGGAGCATCCGTATTCCGATCCAAGACTCCGACTTACGCGCCTCAGAATATCCGCGTATTCCAGAATCTCTGTCGGCAGCTGATCCGTCTCGACGGTCGATTGTTCTATTACGTCGATGAGAAACCAAAGGGAACGCCCAAGCAGGTGTCCCTCGACCAGGATCTCGTCGAACGTCGCGCTATGGAAGAAGTATTGAATCGAGTCTGCACAGCCGCCGACGCACGTGGCGAGAACGTCATGTTCATGATCGATGCAATCAACGAGGACCAGCGCTCGAAACGGCTCCCAAACATGTACGCCCATATCCTGGGTCGCGCTGCTGATAAGCCCGAAATGCGACGCGCTGTTGAGCCTCCAATGCACATCGACAGCGAGTTGAGTGCGTCGATTCAGTTTGCTGACTGGGTTGCGGCCGTCATTGCTCGTGCTGTTGAGTACCAGTTACTTGGCAACGACGACTACCAGTGGGTGGGTGAAGCACTTTGGTCACAGCACAGCAAGATCTTCACCAAAGAATCGAAGCTTCACTTTCTCACCGACCGGTCAATCGACGATCTGCACACGTGGGACTTACTCAAGCGCCAGCGACCGCTTAAGACCCCCGGATCGATCATTGCTGACCCCGAGACCGCACAAAAAATGGAGAGACTCTTCCAAGCGTCACGCTCACAGAAGAAACCCTAGAAGTCCCAATCCTCGTCTTCGGTGGCGACGGCCTTGCCGATGACGTAGGAGGAACCCGAGCCGGAGAAGAAGTCGTGGTTCTCATCGGCGTTCGGTGACAGCGACGACAGGATCGCCGGGTTGACGTCGGTCATTTCCTTCGGGAACATCGCCTCGTAGCCGAGGTTCATCAGCGCCTTGTTGGCGTTGTAGTGCAGGAATTTCTTGACGTCTTCGGTCAGGCCGACGTTGTCGTAGAGATCCTGAGTGTAGAGCACCTCGTTCTCGTACAGTTCGTAGATCAACGAGAACGTGTAGTCCTTCAGCTCCTGCTTGCGCTCTTCCGAGGCGTTCTCAAGGCCCTTCTGGAACTTGTAGCCAATGTAGTAGCCGTGCACGGCCTCATCGCGGATGATGAGGCGGATCAGGTCAGCCGTGTTCGTCAGCTTGGCGTGGCTGGACCAGTACATCGGCAGGTAGAAGCCCGAGTAGAAGAGGAACGACTCAAGCAGGGTTGAAGCGACCTTTCGCTTCAACGGATCCTCACCCTCGTAATACTTGACGATGATCTGCGCCTTCTTCTGCAGATTCGGGTTCTCCATGGACCAACGGAAGGCGTCGTCGATCTCGGTCGTCGAACACAGCGTCGAGAAGATCGACGAGTAACTCTTCGCGTGCACCGATTCCATGAACGCGATGTTCGTGTAGACGGCCTCCTCGTGCGGGGTGATCGCGTCGGGGATCAGCGAAACCGCGCCGACCGTTCCCTGGATCGTGTCGAGCAAGGTGAGGCCGGTGAACACCCTCATAGTGAGCAGCTGCTCTTCGGGGGTGAGCGTCGCCCACGACTGCACATCGTTCGACAGCGGCACCTTCTCAGGCACCCAGAAGTTGTTGACCAGGCGGTTCCACACCTCGAGGTCTTTTTCATCTTCGATGCGGTTCCAGTTGATCGCCTGTACAGCGTGACCCAGTTTGAAGTTCATCGCTTCCTTCTTCGATTTTTGTCAATCAGAGTGGGGGTGCGCTACAGCATGCAGCTGACGCACTCTTCCATGTCCGTGCCCTCAAGGGCGAGCTGGCGCAGACGGATGTAGTAGATCGTCTTGATGCCCTTGCGCCACGCATAAATCTGCGCGCGGTTGATGTCGCGTGTCGTTGCCGTGTCCTTGAAGAACAGCGTCAGCGACAACCCCTGGTCAACGTGCTGCGTCGCAACAGCGTAGGTGTCAATGATCTTCTCGGGCCCGATCTCGTAGGCATCCTCGTAGTATTCGAGGTTGTCGTTCGTGAGGAACGGCGCCGGGTAGTAGACACGACCCAGCTTGCCTTCCTTACGAATCTCGATCTTCGAAGCGATCGGGTGGATCGAAGAGGTCGAGTTGTTGATGTAGGAGATGGATCCTGTCGGAGGCACTGCCTGCAGGTTCTGGTTGTAGATCCCGTGCTCCATAACACTGGCCTTGAGTGCCTGCCAGTCTTCCTGCGTCGGGATCTCGACTCCCGCCTGCGCGAACATCTCGCGCACCCGGGGTGTTGCCGGCTCCCACAGCTGATCCGTGTACTTGTTGAAAAACTCACCGGAAGCGTACTTCGAATCCTCGAAGCCACCGAAGGTCTTGCCACGCTCGATGGCGAGCCTGTTCGAAGCCTTCAGGGCGTGGAACAGCACGGTGTAGAAGTAGATGTTCGTGAAGTCGATGCCCTCTTCGCTGCCGTAGTGCACGCGCTCGCGGGCGAGGTAGCCGTGCAGGTTCATCTGGCCAAGGCCGATGGCGTGCGACTGGTCGTTGCCGTCTTCGATTGAACGCACCGAGCTGATGTGACTCATGTCGCTCACCGCAGTGAGGGCGCGGATCGCAAGATCGACGCTGCCACCGAAGTCGCCGCCGTCCATCATCATCGCGATGTTCATCGAGCCCAGGTTGCAGGAGATGTCTTTGCCGATCTCCTTGTAGCTAAGATCCTCGTTGTACGTGGTCGGAGTGTTGACCTGCAGGATCTCGGAGCACAGGTTGGACATGTTGATGCGGCCCTTGATCGGATTCTCGCGGTTCACCGTGTCTTCGAACACGATGTAGGGGTAGCCCGATTCAAACTGTAGCTCTGCGATCGTTTGGAAGAAGTGGCGCGCATTGATCTTTGTCTTGCTGATGCGCGCGTCATCGACCATCTCGTGGTACTTCTCCGAGACCGAAATGTCGCCGAAGGGGACACCGTACACCTTTTCGACGTCGTACGGTGAGAACAGGTACATGTCCTCGCCCTTCTTCGCGAGTTCAAAGGTGATGTCGGGCACCACAACACCGAGCGAAAGTGTCTTAATACGGATCTTCTCGTCGGCATTCTCGCGCTTCGTGTCAAGGAAGCGCATGATGTCGGGGTGGTGTGCGGAGAGATAGACCGCGCCCGCACCCTGACGCGCACCAAGCTGATTTGCGTAGCTGAAGCTGTCTTCGAGGAGCTTCATGACGGGGATGATGCCGGAGGACTGGTTCTCAATCTTCTTGATCGGGGCACCCGACTCACGAATATTAGAGAGGGACAGTGCCACGCCACCGCCGCGCTTGGAGAGCTGCAGCGAGGAGTTGATCCCTCGCGAAATCGACTCCATATTGTCTTCGATACGCAGAAGGAAGCAGGAAACAAGCTCACCGCGCTGCGCCTTGCCCAGGTTCAAGAACGTGGGCGTTGCCGGTTGGAACCGGCCCGAGATGATCTCACGCATGAGGCCGCGCGCGAGCTCCTGATCACCCTGCGCGAGTCCGAGCGCAACCATGACCACACGATCCTCAAAGCGCTCAAGATAGCGCTTGCCGTCAAACGTCTTCAGCGCGTACGAGGTGAAGAACTTGAAGGCCCCGAGGAAGGTCGGGAAGCGGAACTTCATCTTGTAGGCCTCGTCGGTGAGGCTCTCAACGAACTCGTGAGGATACTGCTCGAGCAGTTCCTTCTCGTAGTACTCGTTATCTATGAGGTAGCGCATCCGCTCCTCGAAGTTGTGGAAGAACACCATATTTTGGTTCACGTGCTGCAGGAAGTACTGGCGCGCGGCTTCGCGATCCTTGTCGAACTGGATCTTGCCGTTGGCGTCGTACAGATTGAGCATCGCGTTCAGCGAGTGGAAATCCATCTCACTCACCTTCGATGAGTCGAGACCCGGCTCCATCACGACGCCCGTTGCGTCAGCGGCTGTTGCTGTTGAGACCAAAACTGTTCCAATCCTTCTTGGACGGCGGTAACGTCGTCCGGGGTTCCAAATAATTCAAGTCGATACAGGTGCGGCACCTGGCACTTGTAAGCGATAATGTCGCCCGCGATACCATATGCTGCGCCGAAGTTCGTGTTGCCAGTCGCGATTACACCTCGGATCAATTTCCGATTTCGCTCGTCATTGAGGAACCGGATCACTTGCTTGGGCACCGCCCGTTTCACCGGGCCGCCCCCGTACGTGGGGACAATCAGCACGTACGGTTCGGTCACAATGAGCGGCTCGTCCTTGGCGTAGAGCGGGATCCGCAACGCGGGTATACCGAGCTTTTCCACAAACCTGCGGGTGTTCTCGGAGACGCTGGAAAAGTAGACCAGATCAGACATCACGTACGCTCCTCCCTGCACACCTGACTGGTGTGCAGAATGCCCGCAGTGATTCAAAGGCGCGAGGCCTGAGCATCCGCTGCGGGCCGGGCTTCGCTCCGTGTGCTGATATTGCTGCCGCTCGATTTCGTGGGCGCTAGAAGCCCCCGCGAAACCCAGTGTCCGAACTAATCGGCGAGTCGACTCGCGAGCTCGGAGATCTTGTCGGGGCGAAAACCGGACCAGTGTTCATCTTCAGTCACAACAACCGGAGCCTGAAGGTAGCCGAGCTCCTTGACCGTTTTGAGCGCACCCTCATCAGCCGAAAGGTCGAGGATGTTGTACTCAATCCCCTTCTTGTCGAGCTCTCGGTAGGTCATGTTGCACTGCACGCACGACGGCTTGGTGTACACCGTAATGGCCATTTCACGCCCTTCTGTAAAAACTGCCGCACCTCACCCGAGGCACTACATATAGTGAACCATACTGCGAGCAACCACAACATGCAGTAGTTACACCAATGTAGTTTTCCACCAGATTTCCACCGAGGTACAGGCCAACTTGGGGACAACTTTCGGCGGAATCCTGTCCCTTCGCAGAGGTTATCCACAGCCTTACCCGGGCCAAAGAATTTTCCTCCACACCCTCGGCCCGGCGTGTCGCCACAAATGGAGACTAAAGCGAAATTGGCCATAGCAATTCCGTTCCGTCGGACTGAAACCAACGCATCACCAGCATCGCATCGGGGGCACTCCGGCTCCATTCTGCATCTCGACCCCGCACCACCACCCGCAAGCGTTCACCGGGCAACACGGAGCGCGGAAGCGAGAGGCCGAGGAGCCCACCCCCGGCAAGCGCGAATCGCACGGAGTGCAGCGGTGCGCCGCCGCAGTTCTCCACTTCAATGACTCCGGTGTCCGATCGCTTGACGATCCGCCAGGGCACCGGCACGGGCGCGCCAGCAGGAGCAGGCTCCTTCGTCGGGTTCGGCACAGCCGTGACTACGCGCGCCGACCCTCGGCGCACCAAACGAGGCGATGTTTGCAATCGCGTCGTGAGTCGAAACTGGTTCATAGCGGCAGGGTACTGGTGGCCTCGGACATTCACGGAAGACACCGGCTCGAAGGCCCCTATGTGTGGTGGTACGGCCTGTTCCCAGCGATCTCCTGCGCGCGATAGAGCTGCTCCGCGAGGATCAACCGCACCAACTGGTGCGGAAACACCAGCTTCGACAGGCTCCACACAAAGTCGGCGCGATCCCGCACGCGATCCTCAACCCCATAAGCCCCACCGATGATCACTACAACCGCGCGACCCGCGTCGAACGCTCCCTGCATGGTTGCGGCGAGCGCGGGTGAATCGATGTTGCGGCCGCGCTCGTCAAGCAGGATTACAAACGCCCCGCGATCCAGCTTGGCGAGGATTCGCTCAGACTCCTCGGCACGAGCCGCATCCCCTTCACGAGATGAATGCGGCAGCAGTTGCCAGGAGACGTCAAACGGTTTGCGCAGGCGCTTCTCGTAGCGCGCGATGCCGTCGGTGACCCAGTTCTCATGCTTCTTACCGATGGCGAGGATCCGAACGGTCATACACTCCCACCCCCTACCCGAGGCCGAGACGGCCTCGGCGCTGGCGTCGCGGAAGAGACCAGAAATGGCCTCTTCTCAAAGCTCCAGCGCGCATGCTTCTTAGCGATGGCGAGGATCCGCACGGTCATGGTGCCAGCGCCAGTCGACTGAGTCTCTCGCAAGTAGCTAAAAAGAAGCGGCTAAACCAGCGAAAATATGGCGGCGTAAGTGACGAAAATATGGCCGTCGCGCTCATGAGACCCGCACCCGGTCAAGGTAATCGGCGATGCGGCCAATTGCCTCGGTGAGCTGGGGAACCGCCGGCAACGTCACGAAGCGCAGGTGATCCGGCGTCGCGAGATTGAAGCCGCGGCCGTTGGTGACGAGCACGCGGGTGGCGCGCAGCAGCTCGATCACAAACGCCTGATCGTCGTCGATACGATACCGCTCGGGATCGAGCCGCGGGAACAGATACATCGCACCGCCGGGCAGTTCGCAGCTAATGCCCGGGATCTCGGTGAGGAGGCGATGGGCGGTGTCTCGTTGCTCGCGCAGCCGGCCGCCAGGCGCGCACAGTTCGCCGATCCCCAAGCCTTTGGAGGCTGGATCCAGCGCCACCGGGATCGCGTGCTGTGCCGGCACGTTTGAACACATCCGCATGTTGGTGAGCAGCGTCAAGCCCTCGAGAAAATCCGCGGCGCGCTCGCGATTGCCGGAGATCGCGAGCCAGCCTGCACGATAGCCCGCCACCCGCTGCGCCTTCGACAGACCGCTGAAGGTGAGGCAGAGTGTGTCGCGCACGTGGCGGGCGGCGTGCTCGTGGACGGCACCGTCGTAGAGGATCTTCTCGTAGATCTCGTCTGCCATCAGCACAAGACCGTGCCGCTCGGCGAGCTCCGCAAAGCCTTTCACCAACTCTTTCGAGTACACCGCCCCCGTCGGGTTATTGGGGTTGATGAGCACGATCCCCTTCGTGCGCGGAGTGATGAGTGCCTCGATGGCCGCGAGGTCGGGCATCCAGCCACTGGATTCGTCACAGGGATAATGCACGGCGCGGCCGCCGGCAAGGGTGACCTGCGCGGTCCAGAGTGGGTAGTCCGGTGATGGAACGAGGATCTCGTCGCCGTCGTCAACAAGCGCCTGCAGCACGAGGGAGATGAGTTCACTGACACCGTTGCCCAGAATCACATCGTCTGGGCGGATCCCGGTCACGCCCTCGTCAGCGTAGAAGCGCGAGACTGCCTCGCGCGCGGGCAGGATCCCCCGCGAGTCGCTGTATCCCTGCGCGCTGGTGAGGGCGCGGCTGATGGCCTCGACGATTTCGGGCGGCGCTTCGAAGCCGAACGGTGCCGGGTTGCCGATGTTGAGTTTGAGGATCTGATGCCCCTCGCGCTCAAGCCGCTCGGCTTCTTGCAGGATCGGGCCGCGCACGTCGTAGCGCACCCCGCTCAGCTTCTGGGACTGGGTGATGAGGCGCACAAGGGGATTATTTCACGGCTTAGGTATTCGTGTGGATCGGCAGCGCCCCCTGGACGTTCGCAGACACTCACTTCCGCAATGAGTCCGTCAAGGATTCGACGAAACTCAGGGATGCTTCAGAGATCTGTTCGCGGGCGTTGGCATCGCTCAGCAGGGGCTCGTTGTCGCCGCGCTGCGAGCCGTAGCTGCCGAACTGCGCGTGAGAGGCGCCTTCGATCACCGTGAAGATCGCATCTGCGGGCAGCATCTTCCGGGATGCCGCGATCTTTTGCGGGGTCGCAAGCCCATCGAGACTGGCTGAAATTGATGCGACTGGCACCGACAGGGTCTCGCTGATGTCATTTGCGGGGTATGAGGCGTACAACAGGAGTCCGACCACACTGGGGTTTTCGTCGGCAGTGCTCTGCTCGGCGGCCTCTATGGCCGCGACCGTGCCTCCCAGCGAGTGCCCGGCGACCACCCACTCCGAGATGTCGGGGTGCGAGGCTTTCGCGCTGTCAAAAGCGGGGAGCGCGAGAAACGCGATCCCCAGCGGCTGTTTTGCAATGACCACGGTGTGGCCGGCCTCCGCGAGGGGGCGCAGAACCGCGGCATACGCGTGGGCGTCGACCAAGGCTCCCGGCTGAAAGAACACTCCAGTATCACCGTTCGTGGTCACCGGGCGAAGCTCAATACTGGTCGCTGTCTCGGTGACGGTGACGGTGGAATCCGACTGCATCGCTGCGAGGGCGGGTTCGATCGCGGTGTACGGGCGCAGCCAGGCGAGGGCCGCGATCCAGCCCGCACCCAGCACGATCAGCAGGCCGCGCCACACGATCCCCCACACACCGAAGCGATGTGCTTGCGCCTGAAGGCCGTTGCTGAGGTGCCCAATGCGGCGCGGGGCCCGCCAGCCGAGCAGGAGTGCGGCGAGCGCCGACACTCCCAGGACGATTGCGTACGCGGGATGGCCGTGGACCACAGCACCCCAAGCTGTCGTACACGCCCAGAGCACGACGCCGAGGGTTGCGGTTGCCAACAACAAAGCGGCCCATGCAGGCCATGCAGCGGGGCGCGGGGTATCTGAAGTCACATGTCAATCATGCACGAGATCTGCTGGCGCACCGGAATTCTTGCTGCGTGTTCACCTCCCCCACGTTCGCGTCTCCGGATCCCAGGCCATGCCTTTCACCGAGCCCCCAAGCACGGGATCCAGAAACCTCGACATGAAAGCACGCGCTTGCTCGACCGTTGGGAAATCCTCGCAAGCTGGCACCGTTTTGGCCTCCTTTGCGTAGCGTCGTCCCCATGACACCGGAACCTGAAACGTCTGCGGCATGTCGATGCCCCGGGCTTTGCACTCTCGCGCGATCGCATGACGCAGCCGATCCGAGTCGACCGGCTGCGTCGCAGCCAGGAGCACGAGGTCGACCAGGTCCCATTCACGGCTTGAGGACCGCCCGCTGTACAGCGCGAGCGTTGCGCTGACCTTATCCGCGATCTGATCGACAACGGGATAGAGGCGATATTCATTGCTCATGAGCTTCGAGAGTTCAAGGCCGTTCGCAGGGCGAAGAACCGTCGGCTCATCGGTGACGATCACATTCACGACGAGGTCAACATTGAGTCGGCCGCGGGCGTTTGCACCGATGTAGACGGCAAATTCGACCTGACACCCGTCTGTGTGCTGCTGGCTCGCACCCCCTACCCCATCGTGGTGCGTGACGTACTCAAAGCGGAAAAAGTCACCCAGGTCGATGGACGCGGCGCGTTTCAGATCTTCGAGCGCTGCCGCGACAGAACGCTGGTCTCTGAAAAGGTCGACATCAGTCGTGGCGCGTGCTGATCCGACGCGAGCGAGGAGTCCAGTTCCGCCCTTGAGTAGCCAATCTGTATCGGTGGGATCAAAGAACACTCGGCTCAAGAAGCGCCGGAAGTACTCTTGCCGGATCCGATCGCCCGTCGACATCGAGGGATCCGCCGCTGCCGCCTTTTTCGCCGCAGAACGTATCGCTGCCTCAACAGCGCTTGGGCTCGCATAGCGTTCTGCTGTCACGTTGACCTTTCAGATGTGTTCGCCGGAGCGAGCTGGCTGAGACGCTCGACGAACCTCACCAGATCAGCGATGTCCGCCGATTCCGACTGTGCCGCCGCTCGCCGCTTCAGCTCTTGCGCTTCCGTGGGTGAAACGACCTCCATTGGCAGGAGGCGGCGCGTAGCGCGTGTCAGCTGTTTGATCAGGCTTTGCTGGTCAAGCCCAACAGTAGCGAGCAACTGCTGCAGGAGATCCCGGCCGTCTTCCTTGCGGTGCCCGTTCCGCGCTGCAAGTGGGGCAAGGAGTGCGGTGAGGCGATCCACATCGACAGACTCGCGCCGCATCGCGTCACGCAATGCGCGGGCAACATGCTCAAGTTGCGCACGTGATTCCACCAAGTCCGCAATCGTGCGTTCAATACTCGTCACGGGCAGGCCCTCGCGCACGGTCACATCGGGGTCGGCAAGAGCTCTCGTACGAAACCGCACATCGGGTCGCTGAGTTTGCCTGCGGCGCGGGACCGTGAACTCGTGACGTATGGCACGGAAATCGCCGATCCCGAGCAGTCTTGCCGCGGATTCACCGGAGACTGTCGCGCCCTCCGGACGGTCTTGAATACGCTCCCACGCGAAACGAGCGGGCTCAATGCTCAGCCAAGCTGACCGCAGTTCCTCATGCTCGCTGGTGGGTGCGCCCGCGTCGCGATACACGCCATGAGCCAGCCGCACGAGGTCACCGGCGTCCGCTAGGCGGGCGAGCATCAGGTGGCTGACTCCCCGCGCGCCCGCTTGCGCCGCAGTCACGAGACCCCACTGGGACGCAGCAACCTCGGCAAGGAGCCTGAGTGCGACGGATCGTTTCATGCTTGAAAAGTATCATCTAGAGTGAAAGTTTTCAAGCATTCTCTTGGAGCATGAGATCTGGATGCAGACTCAGTACCGGATCATTGCGCCAGCAAAACGAGCCGCCCTCTGCCACAATGACGGTATGAGCGTGCGGTTTACCCTGGTGCAGCTCCGCTACTTCGTGACCGTGGCGCGGCTCGAGCACATGACCGCGGCGGCCGCTGAACTCAATGTGACACAGTCCACGCTGTCAAGTGCGATCGCACAGTTGGAAGCGGAGCTCGGGGTGCCGCTGTTCGTGCGGTTGCCGCGCCGCGGGCTGCGTCTCACGCCTGCCGGGCACACCCTGCTTGCCCGCAGCGATGCCCTCCTTGAGGAGGCCGAACTCATCTCACGTTCCGTGCACGAAGCGGACCCCGTGCTCACCGGCGATCTTGTCGTCGGTATCTACGCGCCTCTCGCACCGTTTCGAGCGCCCGCACTGCTGCAGCAGTTCGAGCGGCTGCACCCAGGGGTGAACCTCGTGTTTCTCGAGGGCGACCAGGGCACCCTTCAGCAGGCTCTTCTCGACGGCCGGTGTGAAGTAGCGCTGATGTACGATCTGGGAGTTGGCGAGCAGTTTGCGCGGCGCGTGATCGAGACGATCCCGCCGCACATCATCGTCTCAGAGCGCCACCCGATCGCGGTCTCGGGGAGGCACGAAGTGAGCCTGTCTGAGTTTGCCGACGAACCCCTGATCCTCCTCAACCTGCCCCACACCCGCGAGTACTACCTGGGGCTGTTCAAGCTGCTCGGCATCACTCCAAGACTGCGGCACGTGTCACTCGGCTACGAGACGGTGCGTTCCTTCGTCGCCCTCGGGCACGGGTATTCGGTGCTCAACCACTGGGTGGATCACGGCATGACGTACGCGGGAGAACACGTGGTGCCGATCCGCTTATCTGAATCGCTGCCGCCAACGGAAGCCTCGCTCGTGCGTTTGAAGAATCTCCGTCCCACGCAGAAGTCGCTGGCGTTCGAGTCAGTGTGCCTGGGGATGGTGGGCGACACTGCAGCAGCGTCAAGCTCCTGACTTTGCATCGATTCCGTCGATCGCAAGCAACGAGTTTTTTCATTCGACTGATGCGACGTTGCGCATGATGATGAGGATGTGTCGCACGTTCCGGGAGCAGCACCGTCGCTGCCTCCCCGACACAGCAGCCAGCCACTGAGGAGGACGCAATGACGCTTCAATCCGATCCACCGCGCGAGGCCAAACCGGCCACCGACCCCGTCAATATCCTCACGGGCCCCCTGCCCGTCGCCGAGCGCCACGCGCTTGACCGCACAAAACGCCGCGTGTTGCTTGCGGGCAGCGTCGGCCAGTTCATCGAGTTCTACGATTTCAGTCTCTACGGACTCTCGGCCATCACACTCTCGCAACTCTTCTTCCCGGGCGAAAGCCCCGTCGCCGCGCTGCTTGCGACATTCGCGACCTTCGGAGTCGCGTTCCTCATTCGGCCCCTCGGCGGCCTGTTCTTTGGTGCGCTCGGAGATCGCTACGGGCGGCGGCCCGTGCTGTACGCGACGCTCCTCACCATCGGCGGAGCAACGGCAGCTATCGGACTGCTGCCCACCTTCGCCCAAATCGGCGTGTTCGCACCGATCCTGCTGGTCCTCTGCCGACTTCTCCAGGGTTTCTCCGCGGGTGGCGAATCCGTCGGCGCCCCCGCATTCGTCTTCGAGCACGCACCCAAGAACCGGCGCGGATTCTGGCTCAACATCACCCTCGCGGCCACCGCGCTGCCGTCGGTTGTTGGCGGCACGCTGATCCTGGTGCTGTCCTCAAACATGGACGCAGATGCCTTCCAAAGCTGGGGCTGGCGGGTGCCGTTCCTGCTCGCGCTGCCACTAGCGCTGTTCGGGTTGTGGATCCGATCCCGCACCGAGGAATCCGAGGCGTTCAAGCAGGTGCAAGCTAGCCGCGCAGGTGAGGTCCACACCCCGATCCGCGACGCCTTCCGCGAAAACTGGCTGAAGATGCTGCAGGTCATCATGGTTATGGGGCTCACCGCGATGGGCTTCTACTTCCTCACCGGCTACTTCGTCTCCTACGTCCAGACCGCGGGCGAGCTCAGCCGCGAACAATCGCTGCTGATCAACGCCGCAGCCATGATGCTGTACGCGCTGGTGCTACCCGTCGGCGGGATCCTGGGCGACCGGGTTGGCCGCAAGCCCATGCTCATCGCGGGGTCGCTCGTGATCGCGGTGCTCGCGGTGCCCGCGTTCATGCTCGTGACCTCCGGCTCGCTCATGCTCGCTCTGCTCGGTCAGTTCCTCTTTGTGCTGTGCCTGTGCACCTATGGCGGTGGCTGCTACACCTTCTTCGTGGAGATCTTCACCACCCGCACTCGATTCACCTCCGCCGCCGTGAGCTACAACGTCGGCTACGCGCTCTTTGGGGGTACCGCCCCGTTCATCGGCACCTGGCTCGTTGATGCGACGAAGCTCAACGCCAGCCCGGGAATCTACGTGGCCATCGCTGCGGCGATCGTCTTCCTCGTTCTCGTCTTCACCAATGTCCCCGAAACTCACCCGCTGAAACGGCGGGCCACGCAAGGAGTACACGCATGACCGCCACGCTGCCATCCTCTGCCGACGCGGCGAAGTTTCTCGCCGATTTTCACGAGGTTGCCAAGATTGGCGCGACCCCCAACGGCGGCGTCGATCGGCAAGCAGCCACGGCAGAAGACCGTCTCACCCGTGAATGGTTTCGTGGGTTTGCCGAGGCTCGCGGGTGGGAGGTGCGTGTCGACGGTATCGGCAACCAGTTTGCGCTGCTCGAGTTTGTTCCGGGGGCACCCCACATCCTGCTCGGCTCACACCTCGACTCTCAGCCACTCGGGGGCCGCTTCGACGGCGCCTACGGTGTCATTGCTGCCCTCCACGCCGCCGACAGGATCGCGAACCGCGTCGCCGCCGGTGAGCCGCGTCCGACGGTAAATCTTGCGGTGGTCAACTGGTTCAACGAGGAGGGCGGCCGCTTCGCCCCGTCAATCATGGGCAGTTCAGTGTTCGCTGGCCTGATGGACGAGAAGCAGATGCTTGCGGTGCAGGATCTCGCCGGCGTCACCGTCAAGGACGCCCTCACGGCGATTGGTTACCTCGGACGAGACGCCCGCCCCGAGATTTCCGGCTACGCCGAGATCCACATTGAGCAGGGTCGCATTCTCGAGCGCGAAGCGACACCTATCGGCGCGGTCGACTACAGCTGGTACACGCAGAAACTCGACATTGAGGTGTTGGGCGAACAGTCACACACCGGCGCGACGGCGATGGCGGACCGTCACGACGCGCTGGTGGGTGCCGCGAAGGTGATCCTGAAGGTGCACGAGGTCACCGAGCACTTTGAGCCAGAGACGCTCGTGTCCTCCGTCGGCCAGCTCACCCTCGAACCCAACTCCCCGATCGTTGTAGCGCGCCGAGTGCACCTTGTGGCCGACCTCCGCGCGGCGGACAAGGCGGTGGTGCTCACTGCGCGCGACCGCCTGCGGGCCGAGATGGCGGAGATCGCGGCGGCGACAGGGCTCACCATCAACGCACGCGACTTCGATGTGCGCGACAATCAGCACTACCCCGAGGCCGGTCTCGCGCTTGCGGAGCGTGTCGCGCAGGAGCTCGGTCTCGGTGCGCGGCGCATCCGGACGATGGCGGGGCACGATTCCGTCGCAATAAACCGGATCGCGCCGACCGTGATGATGTTCATTCCGTCGATTGACGGTGTGAGCCACTGCGAGCGCGAGTTCAGCCGCGATGACGACATGGTCGCCGGTGTGTCGATGCTCACCGAGGTCGCCTGGAACATGCTGCACGGGGCGCTGGATCACGCGCACTCCGAGCCTGCACTGCAGGCGGCGGGATCGTGACCGCGACCGCCGCGTCGGTTCCGCTGACGCTGGCAGGCACACACGACGAGGTCCTGTCGCTCAGCGCGACCGCGGCCCTCGCGGAATTTCGGGCGGGCACGCTCGCGCCGAGCGATCTGCTGCGCGCGACCGTTGCGCGGATCGAGGCGGTGAACGGTGATCGGGTAAGCGGAATTAACGCGTTCACCGAGACGATGTTTGAGACGGCGAGCGCGGCCGCAGCTGCCGCCGATGACGCCTACGTGCTGGCGCGACGCGACGGCTCTCACACGCCGGCGCTGTTGGGGATCCCCGTTGCCACCAAAGAGAAGCACGGGATTGCCGGGCACACTCTCGAACAGGGACTCGCTGCGTGTCGCGGCGAGATCGCGGAGTCGAACCACCCCGTTGTGGATCGTGTACTCGCCGCTGGCGGCATCATTCACGCCCGGACAACCTCGCCTGAGTTTTCGTGCGCGACGGTCACGCACTCTGCCGCATGGGGCATCACTCGGAACCCTTGGAATCTGGCGGCCTCGCCCGGGGGCTCCTCCGGCGGTGCCGGTGCGGCACTCGCCTCGGGCATGACCACCCTCGCAACGGCGTCAGATATTGCGGGCAGCACCAGGGTGCCCGCCGGCTTCACCGGCACCGTGGGCTACAAAGCGCCGTTCGGCCGCATTCCGGGCATGCCCCCGCTCGCGGCTGACTGGTATCGGGGCGATGGACCGATGGCCCGGACCGTGGCCGACACCGCCCTATTAGCCGGCGTGATGAGCGGCCGCCACCCCCTCGATCACGGCTCGTGGGGCCCGCACGGGATCCGCCCCGACGCGGCACAGGCCACAGGCCCTGAGGCGGTCGCGGGCCTGCGGATCGGTCTGGATCTGACGCTTGGCGACTATCCCGTCGCGCCGAGCATCCGCGCGAACACCGAACGGGTTGCGCGACTGCTCGAGGCGGCGGGCGCCGAGATCGTGCCGGTCTCTCTGCCCTGGAGCACCGAGCAGATCAGCCGCACGATATTTGCGCACTTCGGCCACATCCTTGGCCCGGCGATGGCCGCGCTGACGGCGGGCACCGAGGCGCAGCTTGCGCCATACACCCGGCAGTTCATCGCGGATGCGGCCGCCGCAGCAGCGAATGTCTCGCTGCCAGAGTCCCTCGCCCTCGATGCGGCCGTGCAAAAGGATCTCGCGCACGCGATGTCCGGTATCGATGCGCTCCTCACTCCGACACAGGCTGTTGAGATGCTCGCGGCCGACGGCAACTATCTCGACGGCATCGACGTGACCGACGCCGAAGGCGGCGTGTGGCATCTCGGCCACTACTGGGAGGGTCACATGACCAGCCCGTTCAACATCGCCAACCGCTGCCCGGTACTGGCGGTCCCCAGCGGCATGTCAGGTGTAGGGGTGCCGACCGGCGTGCAGATCGTCGGTCACCCTTTCGACGAGGGCATGGTCTTCCGCGTCGGCGCGGCGATCGAGGCGCTCGGGGCGGGTACTCCTTGAGTGCGCCGTGACCGACGGCTGAACCGGATGGCCACCTTCCTGGCGAACCACTGCTTTGGAGTTGACATGTAAGGGATATAGAGCCGAAAGGCACACTGAGCGTCTTCGCGTGGAATCACTGAGCATGGCACACAGAATAGTCCGGTCCGCGGCCGTAGACTATGAACCCCCAGACTCTCAACAACCATCACCTCTTGTATCCTGGAGCAACCTTTGGCCCTTGAATTGACACCACTGATCACAGGCTTCGTTGGAGCGATTACCGCCGGAGGCCTGAACGTCGTAGTCCTCCGCTTGCAATCAAAAGCGAACCTAAAAGCACTTGAAGTACAACTGTCTGCTCAAGCCAGGGAAGGGACCCTGCATCGGGCATCCCAACTGAAGATCGAACGGGAACGTCATCAAAGACAGCGTATTGAGGAAGCTCACGAGCAGCTTATGCTTTGGTGCTACCAGCTTGAGGTGACCATGGATGACATTTGGCACGGGATTCATTCCAGTGACGCGGAAACGGTTTCCAATACTCAACATCTTCTGGACGAATGGCCTTGGGAAACCCTGAGAAGGCCTGCTCCTGCTGCTGCTCTTAGCTACTACTGGTCAGAAAAGACCGTTCGCCTAATCTATGACGTTGAGGCTGAATCCGCCCACTTCTCAACGAACGCCCGCATGGCAAATGGACTCAGCGCCTTGTCGAGCGAGAAGGACGATCGCATTTTGCGCACGAATAAGGTGTGGGAGAACCGTGGAAGAGTGCGTTCAGCAATAGAAAAATTAGGCAAAACATCAGCAGTGAGTTGAACAGCAGTTCAATGTAGCGTCGACCTTTCATCTGATTGCGGAATCACGGAAGGGATCGCCAAATGAAGCAAGGGACAGCCCCATCGATAGCAACATAGCCCTAGCCATTAAACTCATCGATTAGGGTCTCGCGCGAAAAGCACCAGCACGAACCGGAGCAGCGCCAAGGTCAAGTTCGAACTAACGGCCCTCAACAAGGCGAAGAAGAACATCTGTGCAGAGGAGCCTCCCAGCAGCGTTCGCTCCGGGTGCCCGCGCCATTTCTGTGACCTCTGGCAAAGCCTCCGTGGCACAGTCATTTGCGGACGGTTGGCACGAGATCAGACCGCACGTTTACCTGGGCTCGCTCAGGAGGTTAGCCTACTTGGGAGATGAACACCGATGTAGCCAATATAAAGTCGCCCGTTGAGCGGAGTGGCATCGTGAATGTGCATTCGCATGGCTTTGCCATTGTCCTGAGTGAGACGAAAGTGCGTGCCCATAAACACAAGGCCCCCTTCTTGGACTTCTTCGGGGACAGGGAAGCATCTGGGAGCGGAGAACTTCTTGCGAGATTTGACACTACTTGATTCATCAGCGGCGAACTGCGCGGGTGTCACACTAATGCTGCGTTCCTGGATATACTTTCCAAGCCCCTGGACGCCATCTTCGTTCCCAAATTGCCGAGCATACCGCTCAAGTTCGCACGCAATCGTCCAGGCATCCCGAAGAATCAGGTCTCGAAGCTTGGCATCAGTTATAGTGCTAGCAGCCTTTCTGTCGCCTGTAAATGAAACATGCTCAAGGCTCTCAATCTGTTCAAAAAGATCATGAACCGTCTCGGGCACCGCGATAGCCAATAGGTCGTCAGCATAGCTATCGTTTGGCAAGTCCCAGTCGACTTCAGACGTTTGAAGGGCCGAGAGTTTCGCAAGTTCATTTGCGTAGTGGCTTGCGCGTTGAGCTTCGCGAGCAGCTGCATCGCGCTGTTGCCGCAAGATCTCGCCAACTTCACGGGCTTCTTCATCCTGCACAGCCAAGAGCTCATTCAGCTCGTCGTTCTCGCGTTCCAATTCAGTCTTTGCGTCGACAAGGCTTTCAAGTTGGCGACTCACGTTCTCAATGGCTTGCTTCTGCTGCTGGCTGTTTACCACCTCACTCAAGCGCCGCCGAGCGGCTTGGAACACGCTCTTTAGGCGCTCCCCAAGAGGAGTATTCCGCGAAATCCTGACTCCGAAGTCCGTAGCCGCCTGCTCGACAATATGCTCGATTTCTTCCGGATGCACCGAATACCGGGAGGGCGAATCCTCGACGCTCTCTGACGACTCACCCTCATCAACTCGCAATAGCGTCGTCGTCAGAGGCGGAAGGGGAGGTGTGGCTTTTTCCGCCTTCCGCTTTGACATCACTACGTCGAAGAATTCGAGAGCGCGACGAGATTCAGCACGCTCAAACTCCTCATTCAGGGTTTGCAGAGCCTTCGGAAGAGCAATCTGGGCACCACTCCGCATTGCTTCGAGGTGTAACCGCCGACTGAGGTCCTTTGAAGACGACTGCCTCACTTCAGCAGCGCTAAACCACCAGTGTCTGCGAGCGTCCAAGTCGTCATTAGTGTCGAGTCCAAAATGGTAGGAATGTACGCTGCCGGGATACACACGATACCCTGGCCTAACCAAGGAATTGAATTCAGTGAATGCCTCGGGATCGAGCTTCCAGAATGTCGCAAGCCCATATAAGGGTTCAAACGACTTTTCTACGTGATCTTCGTCTTGGGCCGTCCAGGAAGTTCCGCCGGAAATGAGTGCGGGGACGACGCGGTCTTCGGCTTCAATCACCTCGTCCAAAAATTGCCCAAGATCGCCTATTCTAACGACTCTTAGTCCCTCAGTAAACCCACTTATCCGATCCCGCGGTTCCGCCTTCAAGGCTTTGGTAAGCCGCAAAGTAAGCTTCGGCGGGCTAAAATGAGAATCATCGCGACCAGATTCGACGTCATACCAAAGCCAATTGTCTCCCCCACCTTTGCTGACAAGAACCGTGATGGTTGAAAGGTATGTGTGAGGGGCTTTTCCGGCAAGCACCCTCCATCGCGCGACATGTGAGTCGTCTAGCTCTAGCCGCTGAAACGATGCCCTGAAGTCCCCGCCAATAGCAACGAGCCTTGCCCCAAGGTCAGTAGGCAACCGCGGGGCCTCCCGGCGAGTATCCAACCACCCTTGCAAGGCTGCCCGGGCCAGTTCAAATGTCGCTTCTGGTACCCGATCCCCTGCATCGAATCTTTGAACCACGCGGTGCTTCAGCGCCATTGACCATACCCATCTATCAGTGCCGATCCGTTGGGGCATTGAGAACCCATAAGAATCCTAGCGCCAAACCACACAGTCGGAGCCTAATGGCCCGGTCACCGAACGCCCAATCATCCGCCGCATCTGCGGAAACTCTCTCGCCGTTCGTCAAGGGCCTTATCTCGAACCACCAGCAAAAATTCGCGGCTACCTAAAATAATCTCTGGGCGTTTGAGGAGTTGTTCGTTTTCTCGAGCCATGTTGCCAGACCTCCAACATTTTCCTCTTGTCTGTGCGTGCGCATCGTCACACACACCAACAGCCTGCTCGGCATATTCGCGCTTGACTTCAAATTCGACGAGCGCGCCGTCAATACGGGCCTCGACGCCTTGCCAAGCTTTCTCCCGCGCCGAATACCAATTCCCCCTCTTCCGCTCGGCACCTGCGGAGGCAGCAACAGCTGCCCCCATTGAGGCAAGAGCTTTTGGGTGTGCCCTCGCAAGTTTCTGGACGGCGTGTAGCTCCAGATCTAAAATCGCGCAGCATCGTTTTCGCGAATATATGTAACGCCGAATGCGCGCACTTGCCGAAATTCTTGTCGAGTCGTGGCAAAATCCATCCAGCCCCCCTCGAATTTCTGAAATATGTCGAGGCCACGACCCAAATTAATGCGCCATCCCGTGTCTGCCGTGATCCAGCGATCATGCGCGGAGGGGTCGAATGACACCTTCAATTCAATACCGTATTGTACAGAACGGTCGTGGATATCTTTGAGCATCTCGAGTTGCCTACCCTTAAACACCGGGTCGGGGTCTTGGCTGGTGACAAGCACAAACGTGATGTTGTCAGCGGGGTCTTTGGCTCCGGCGAGCATCGCCAGCAGCTCAACAAGGTTCCGCCCTTGGTGCGGCTGTCGCAAGTAAGGATCTCGGAGACTAATCTCGGTAGCACCCGCGAGATATGGCATCAGCAACGTTTCGAAGCTAACACCGCGCTGGTTTTCGGAGTAGTCACGTTGCCCAGCAAAAAGCGATTCGGAATCGTCTGCTTTGGTCGTGCTAGTTGCCTCGGCCACGGAAGCTACGGCCCCCAAGCGTGGTGCGCCAGTAGACGGCGCGCGATCCACTCCGCCTTCATCAGCTTGATCCCCTGCTGCCACACCAGTCGAACGATAGTAGTGCTGCGGGTATTCGTCCTCTTCGAGCGTAGTGACTGCGCACCATTCACCCGTGTTCGTTTCGTAGCCGAACTTCACCTGGGCCATGGTGTCGTCAATGCGGAGGATCTGGTCCTTAACTCGTTTGCGGCCCTCGACCGCGAACCGCAAAATCTCTTCAATTTCTTCGGGCGCCGCCTGCTCGTGAGGGTAGAGCAACTTCATAAGCCCCGAGAAGGTCTTGTGAATCGCATCGCGATCCCGAGTCGAAATATCCTTCCCGAGCGTGAAGTGTTGCTGGTAGCGGTCGGAGTAGTCGACATTGCGCATCGACTTGAGCACCTCGGCGATGTAGTCGACGACAAAGCCGTAACCCTCGGAAAACATCTCGCCGCGTATTGTGTCGACCTCCCACCCCGGAATGTAGAAGTGCAGGCGGTCAAGGTATGCGGGGTCGTGGTAGCTTTCGGGCAGCTCATCGAAGAGGTCTGAGTGCTTCAGCATGTACGGCACGGTGTGCGAGGTGTTGCCGACGAACACCATCGACGCTTCTGCCCCGAGCGTTTCGACACCTCGCGAGAATGACTTGTTCGCCATGTAGTTTTTCATGATGTCTACGAGGGCCTTGTCGGTGCGCTTCTTCTTGCCCGCGAACTCGTCGAAGGCGACGACGTCCCAGTACCCGACGAGACCGATGCGCCCGTTGGTGTTGTTGACGAACAGCTTCGGTACGGTCACTTCGCCGCCCGAGATGAGCATGCCGTGCGGCGAGAACTCGGAGTAAATGTGTGACTTGCCGGTGCCCTTGGGGCCGAGTTCGACGAGGTTGTAGTTGCGTTCAACGAACGGAATCAGGCGCACAAGCTGCAGCAGCTTGGCGCGCCTGCCAAACATCTCGGGGTTGAAGCCGATCGACTGAATGAGCAGGTCGAGCCATTCGTCGGTGGTGAACTCGTAGCGCGCTGCGAGATAGCCGGCGAAATTGAAACTCGACATCTGAATGGGCTTGAGCGATGCGAGAACCCACGGCGCGGCCTTTGGCTCGTCTGTGTGGAGGTACTCAATGTCACACAGGCACCACACCCCGCCGACAAGCAGCTTTTGGTGCGCATTCACCGTGCCGGAGTCAACGACAACACCCTTGATACCGAGGTTCACGAACTCGGCTTGGTAGACATCGTCCTTCTCGTTGAGGGTGACGCTCACGCGATCAATGATGCGGTAGCGACCCTTCTCTTTGATCTTCGACTTGACGAGCTCTGACTGGTTACGGTGTACGTAGTGCTCGGCAAGAATCAAGCGAACGGTGTCGATGCCGCTCTGGATCGTGGCCTCTTCATCTGACGCCGCATACTGCCCGAGCAGATACTCGAGTACATACGAGGGCACGATGGCGTTGCCCTTGACTGCCTTGACAAGATCCTTCCGCACGACCATCCCGGCGAAGTGCTCGTTGATTTTGCGGTCGAGTGGGGTTTGGTTTGGCTGCTGCGCTTCGACTGCCTCTTGTGCCGTCTGCCCCTGTGTTGCTTCGTCGCTGTGCATCGTCACTTCACCCTTTCGCTGCTCCCTCGATTATGACAGCTCAACCGTTTCACAGGCCTCCGACATCGTGGCACGACACCTCAGCTGTAGCCGGAAGCTCGGGCGACACCTGGGCATAAACGCACTGAAGATCAGAGAGGCATTGTTCGCCCTCGATCATCAAGAGCGCGCCGCGGTGATTCATGAGGCCTTACAAAGCCTTGATGGCGCCCTCATTGAGCACATAACCAAGACGAGGTTGATGCGGCCGAGACACTGAGTTGCGGAGCCGCATCGATAGTGTTGAGGGCGGCAAGTCTGAGGCGACCGAATCAATGACACCCGACTAGCCTGTATCGGGCAGATACTTCCCGGGATGAATCAGGCACCCCTGGTGCGCAGAATGGGCGTGAGCAAGTTTCCGTTTCGAGTTGTCGGCTGCGTCGCTGAAGAAAGCCTTGTCGTGCTCGCCTACGCGCGCGCGAGACGCGAACCAGGCTACTGGGATACTCGACGCACTGACTACTTTCTAGCCTGCAGCTTATGGCGAAGGAGTGGGCGTTAATGACGAAGACGGAAATAGGGTGGATACCTGGTGAATGAATGCTTCCCCCAAATCGAATGCGAGACCACTCGTAAATGCGAGCGCAAGGAGCCCCACAAAGGCGGCGACGATCCAGACACGCAAGCCAGTGGCCCATTTGTTCAGCCAGAACAGCGCAAGCCAGAACCAGCGCGGACGGCCGCCGGAAGCGATATTGACGGCCGAAATCGCCGCCAAGCAAAGCGCCATGAAGACCAGCAGCATCAACATGCACAAACCTGCACCAATCATCTGATTCGCGACCTGCTGAAACTCCCCGTGTTTCGACTGGAGAAATGAACCTATTGCACCGTGTTTTGCGACATAAGCTCGCATTACTTCCACGGCCTCACCGTGGATTGGAGCGTTCTGCAGCCAGTAGGCATTGAACAGGCCAGCGGTCCAGAGAGCCGAGCTCAACAAGATCCGCCAAACGACAGATCTGCCATCCACGCACTTCTTCACCCAGAAGACGAGAAAAGCGACAACAGTGGCCAGGAACACAAGCGCGGAGAAGACCACCAGCCACACGGTAATTTCGCCAACGTACTCGGAGTATCTTGCAACCGCAACAATGGTGGCGATGACCAAGAGAACAATGACCCACTTTTCGTTCTCGTCGGCGATCCGCAACACCGGGAGTCGCGCATTGAGCCGCCACGGAGTTGCCCGCCTCGCGATGAGGATAGCATCGTTGAGGGAACGGTTAGTCCCTGTCCGCTTGGGCGCAGCGGCATCCGCGAACGCGGAACCCATAATGACACCGGGGACGATAAGGGCAGCACTAAGCCAGATAGAAAACAGTGTCGGTGGATTCACCAGTCGTCACCGCGCCCGCGTGGAACGTTGTTCAGCAAATAAGTAACGACGATGCTAACAACCATCGAAACAACACCTATGACGATGTCCCACGTATGTTCAGAAAGAAATTCGCTCATGCGCACCAGCCTGTCGTTCGGGTCTCTATATCTGTCACCGAGCACCACATCTTCTCCTACTACCTGTACTGCCTGTAATGCTTGCCGCGTCACTCATCTGCATAACTGCCTTCGCCTGAATTATCTTCTCCGCCTGTCCATACAGCTTCAGCGTCGAAGCTGTCGTGTTGTCCCTGATCGGGTTCGTGAGCGGTGGCATTTGCGAAGCCTTGCCAATCGTCAGCGATAGCCTTCCAATCCACGGTCCGCTCCACGAGCTCGTCGTTGTCATTTTTACCTGACCAGACGTTCCAGAAGTCTGGGTCATCTGATTGAGGGCGTTGCTCTTGATTGAGCATACGCATTTCCACCGACACTGGCAGTTCTGAAGCCCAGCCAAGCAATATCGCGTTTCGTGAGGGCAACGTTGGTAGATCACGCAGAAGCCCACGAAGGTTGTCAGGAACAAGTCGCTGCACCAGGTCTTGGTCCGTGTGGTTACTTAGCCTGTGAAGCAAGAAGCTGTTGCACTGCGACAACACTGTCGGCGAGAGCTCGCTTGGTCTCTGGGAGGAGAGAACCAACCCGAGTCCGAACTTCCTGCCCTCCCGCGCGATCTTTTCGAAAATGGCGCTGCATGCATCCTGCGCACCTTGTATATCACCGTCCGCAGATCGACGTTTGATAAATGTGTGGGCCTCTTCCATAACAAGCACGGTCGGGAGGACAGCGCCGTCATTGAGTTTGCGGTAACGTTGGAGCGCTTCAAGGGTCATACGGGCGATGACTGCGGTGATGACATGAACCGACTCTGCTGGGAGAAGTGAAAGGTCTAGTACGGTGATTACCGCACTGTCCTCCCGCGTTTCACTCCCGAAGTGATTCTCGAGCCAGCTCGCAAGAGTTAACTCCATGTCATCCCCGGCAATTTGCCGCAACTGAACATTTGATATGAGCGATCGGATCCTGGTCACCAAGAAGTCGGTAAATTGTGACACCTTTTCCTCGACACCGAGTTGTTCAAAGTGGTCCGCGAGCGTCTCAATTCGAAATGGAAGCGGTGCGTCTTCGGAAACGCAGTCCGTAGCGATCGAACCTCCGAACTCATTGGCAATCTCGGCCAAGCACGTAATCGTGTACTTCAGATCGTTCAGCTTAAACGCTCGGAAGTACTCTCCTTTACCGCCTTCCAAGGTGTTCGCCTGCTCGTCTAAATATTTCCCTAGTCGGCCTGCCAGTATAGAGAGATTGTCCCCTTCTTCGGCGTAGTAATTGAGATCTTCGACAACTGTTCGCATGTACTTGCCAACCATCGTCGCTTTGTCTTTGTAAAGATTCTCGGAAATATATCTCCCAAGCAGTACCATCTGGGAAGTGAGATAGCGGCGAACCTCGCGGCTACGTAACTCTGCGGTTTCAGTTCCCCCCGAGAGGCCGCTCCTGACATCTCGCAACGCTCGCTTCAACAAAGGGCGCTGTGTCGCCGCGCTCGCTTGAGCGATGGCGGCCCATTCGTCACTATTCCACAACCACGTTGGCACAACCATTTGCTGAGCGCCATCACGTGGCTCAACAGAAAATACTCGGGCGCCAAGGTCATTGAAAGTCTTCGAGTACTCGCCGTTGGGGTCGAGCACGATAAACCGTGCATTCGGGTCTGAACCGGACTTCTTCCTAGCCGCTTCAAGTGACCACCGAATAAGCCCCGCCACGGAACATGATTTGCCGCTGCCCGTGTTGCCAAGAACTGCCAAGTGGCGTCCAAACAATCGATCCGGGTCAATCATCACATTGGCGTCTGCGGCGAGCGGACTCGTGCCAATCTTCACGTGACGATTGTCGCCCGATTCGACTATCGCACGCAGCTGCGCCACTGTTGGTAAGACTGCAGGGTCGCCGACAGTGGGAAAGGTCAGCACCCCGCGCTTGAACGAATACGACTCATCCCCGTTTTTCCCTGTGCCAACACGCGTCAACTCGCCGAGCGGGCTCAGGCTAAGTTTGCGCATCGGGTATGGAACATCGAGCAGACCAAAGTCTTGCATCCCCTTACGCAGGGGTACCGCGACCGCTCCACAGTTACCCATTCGACTTGCCCAACAACGAAACCGACATCTGAGGGAAGAAGCAGATAGCTATTAATACGAGGAAACGTGCGTGGCATTCCTGTGTTCATTGCGATCGAATCAGGTGCCTCAATATCGAGCATGACCTCAATCTTGTCCGGCGCCAGAAATTCGACTGATCCAATGCGCAACGAGTCCGCAAACGCCATAGGGGTGTATGTCATGATCAAGCACCACCTTTGGTGCTCTTGCCGTTTTCATCCGTGCGAGGGTTTGGTCCGATTCGCTGCCTAAGTAGATCAGCCATCCTCCTGGAAGCAGTGTCGATCGACGCCTTCGGCAGGTAGTGAGAGGTGAGAGGTTCAATACCCGCCAATTCTGGCCCAATCATCAGGGAGATCTGCGCCTGGCGGCCCCAATTCTCGTAAGCGTCCATAATCCGGCCAAGTTTGTCATCATGCGAAATGATCACCAAGTGCGTTGACGGAATCGTGAGCGCATCACGAATAACGCGGTTGATGTGTTCATCACCAAAACTGTACCCGTAGGTCACGAGGGTGCTATTCGGGCGAGCGACCGCCGCTGCTAGGTCCCGAAACAGCTCGACATAGGGGTACTCCGCAGTCTCCCTGTCCTTGGTTGAATTTGGGTAGATGATGAGACTATTTGCATCGGCACCTTCAAGACCTGGAGCATCGAGATACGGGGCGATGTCGCGAGCGCCGAAAGGAAGCCCCATACGTCGTATCGACTCGTCGACGTTTACCCAGTCAAGTGAACCGTGCAATTTGGTGAGTCGCGCAACTCCTTCCACAAAACGAGGTTCACCGCGAATACCCGGTGGGTTGTAGTGGAGGTCGAGATCCATGCGAGACGAACGAAAGATTGGAGCCAGTGAACCGACAAACCGGTCGAGCAAATGCAAGCCCGCGAGTTCCGCTCCAATTTCGAGCACGCGATCATAATTGGTAGTGAAGATACTCAAACGGTCGCGGCTACCAGTGCGGCTGGCAAAGCTCATCAGGAACGACACAAGCGCATTGAAAGCCTCCGCCCTTTTGTCGTGTTCCGCCGTCGCTAGAGCCCTTTCGCCGTCAAGAACTGACTGCGCGAACTCGCGCAGCACCCCCTCCAGCTCGGTTCGCAGTCCGTCTGCACGATCGTCTTCGAGGATCTCGAGACCGCGAAGAAGCTGAGTGGCCACCCGAACCTGATCCTCAATGTTTGGCTGCTCCCGACCGGCAGCTTCGGCTGATACTTGAGCTTGAGGCTCAATCAAATTATTGAACTGAGGGAAGTCACCACCGGCCATCCCCGAGTTCGAATTTGCCTCGGCAAGGTAACTAAGCCCGACAGTGAGCCCCGAGCCAACCAAAAGATTGAGATGATCTGACTGCAACAACGCAGTCAGCCAGGGCTCAACACGTTCGCGCAAATCTCTCTTGTGAACCCTTGCGTCACTGTCATCACACCAATCCGGATTTACCGTTCCGTTGGCAGGAGTAACGTACCCTCCATCCTCCAATGTGAACACAAATGGTTTCGCGTCATCCCGTACCTTGAGTATGTTCACCGGTGGTGTTGAGTCGGCCATTTCTAACTCCTTCGTCTAGAAATCAAAGTCCGTGCCGAACGCGCGCCTCAGGGTGTAGTGCACACTCTTGTAAGTTTTCCACACCTCGGTGCCCGTGATCGGTTCTTCAAGGCGCAGCTCGACGCGCTTCTCGTTCGCCGCGTCTGCTTCTTGGGCAAGCAGCAAACGCACACTTTGAAAGCGGTCTCGGGGTTCTTCGCTACTCTGGTCAAAGACCAGTTCGACCCGGTTCGAGACCAGCTCGTCGCCGAAGTAGAGCCCCGCCCGCAGCTTCCGCTCGGGGCGCTGCGCGGTCACGGCCGCGGTTTGGTACAACTTCACAACCATCTGTCCGGTCGTGATCTTGTCGCTCTCGGGGTGTATGTCGACGTCAACAGGTGAGACGGTATCGGCGCGCACCTTCCTGATCGATACGACCGGCACGACGATCTCTTGCAGCATGGCACCCCCGTGCACAAATCGTGAGCCGGCACCCTGCTTCGCGATGCGGTGAATGGAGTTCGGGGTCAGCACATCCAAGTCACTCTCAAGCCCCACCTCAGCTGATGTGAACTTTCGAAACGCCTGGTCCTTCTTCAGTCCGCGTCCAAGCACGTAGCGCCGGTTCTTCAGCAAGATCTCATCGCCGTGTGGCTCGGCGGTCAGCGTGAATTGCTTCGGCAGTTTGCCGTCTTGGTACAAGAAGCCGTGGTCGGCTGTCACGACTATGTTGGTTGCGTTCGCACTCGCGAGCGCGCGCACGAGATCCATCAGTTCGTTCATGGCATCTTTGACCGCAGTGAACACCTTGCGTTCTGAAGCCGCCTTATCGCCAATGGCGTCGATCACGTCGTGGTAGACGTAGAGCACTTTATGGCTCGCATAGAGTTCACGACGCTCGGCACCGCTGAGTGCCAAGAAGTCTCCGGCTTGAATCGCAGCCCCATCAACGCTGGCCAAAATCTTGCTGCGGTTCTCGGTACCGTCGGAGCGTCGCCCGTCGACCAACACGGGGTCTCCCCCGGCTGAATGCGCGAGGCTAGCGTGCGGCAGCAGCGCGGCCATGCCAAGTTGCGTGTAACTGGGCAGCACCCCGAGCATGGCGTCAATGTCCGCAGCAAAGCGGTTCTCACCAAGTACCCGTTCGTGGAGTTCCTCGGCAATCTCGTAGCGCATTGCATCAGAGATAATGACGACTACCTTTTTGCGCCCGCCCTGCAAAACTGGTTCAACGTGACGGCTGTAGAACGACGTCTGCGACCGTAGAGCCGAACTCTTCCACGACTCAACACGATCCAGATGTTCCTGCCACGCGACACCCAGCGGGTACAAGAAGTCATTGACGTAAGCGTTTTCGACGGTCACGGCGAGGGTCTCTAGCGGCTGTTTACGTTCGGCTGCATTCTTTGCGTAGGTAAACTGACGATACAACTGGTCGATGCGGTAGAGCTCGTCGCGGTACTGCGCGAGGCCATCGTCAAAGCTTGCGATGCCGATTTCTAAGGTTTTGATGCGGGGCAGGATCGCAGCAGCTGCCTCAAGCGCAGCGTAGATACGCTTGTAGTCGTCGAACCAGACGCTGCGTTGTTTGCGCTGACGGATCAGTTCGTGTGCCTCTCGCTCAGACATCGTTGCGGTCTCAATCGCTCGGGTGAGCGCGCCAATGATGGCCTGTTCGGCGGCTTCGAAAGTGTCGGTCATGACGAGTTCAGGCAGCGAAAGGCTGCGCGCGTGCTCACCCCACGCGAGATCCTTTTCTGCCTGCTTCGCGAGTGTCTTGAGCGCGTCTTCGCTGCGCCGATCGTTGCGAAGACTGCGGAAGTCAATTTCAAGGTTTCGTTTGGTGCGGCTGTCGGCTCCGGCGAATCCATCTGCGGCCTGACGGAACATCCACAGCACAAAATCGGCCATGCTGGGGGTTGCGGCCTCGTATCCGTAGATCTTGCGCGCACCGTCCCAGGTGAATTCCGTGAGTCCCTCTGCTGCGAGCGCATCGTAATCTGAGTGATCGCCGCCGGCGTGCGCGATGAGCAAGCTGCGCACCAGCTCAGAAAAGCTGTGTTCGGTCTGGTTCAGCACCGCGGCGCACATTTTCGCCTGAACATCGGTCTGGTCGTCACCCGGCTGGAGCAATCGCTTGAATCGGCCAAGCAGGGTCCGATTCTTGAAGAAGCCTTGGTGCCCCAAAAAGAGACCTTCGGCCCAGAGCTCGGTCAGACCGAGCTCCGTGCGCAAGAGCGTGTTGCGGTCTGCCGTGAATACACAGTAGGCGAGTTCGAGGTCGAGCAACCAGTTGTCGGCACCCGCGGGTATCGATCCCGAACGATAGACCAGAAAGCGATCTCGCGGCCGCTCGCGGGTGACAAGGTGTTTGACGGCGAACTCGTCGCCCTGAACTCGGACGACGTCGACGCCATCTGGGGCAAGTACGTCGAGCTCGTCACTGAACTCTTGCTCGGGGTCGTGCCACACGACGATGCGGTGTTCTTCGAAGCGCCTGACGAGGTGTTCGCGCACGCGAGTGTTGCTCATGAGTTCTCCTCAAGGGTTCGTTCGATGGCGCGCAGCGCTTCAAGATCGGCGGCGTCTGAGTCGCTCGCCTCGCGCAGGTTACGGGCGCTGTCGTATTCGTCGTATCGACTCTCGGCGAGGGCCTTCGCAACCGCAGCGCGCACGGTGCCCGCGTGGGTCAACAGCTCGCGTTCGTTGAAGCGGAGAAAGGCGTCGAGACGATCGGCCCAGTCTGCCATCGTCATGGCCTGGCGGCGTTTGGCCTGGTCTTCGGCGTAGTCGAGATACATGGTGACGATGCGGTCGAGCTCGGTGATTTCTTCGCTCGCAAGGTAGTTCTTTGCGGTAACCACATCGCCTTTTCGCACGACGTCGCCGCTCCACGAGGTGAGGCCCATGTTAGGGGCAACGGGGTCACTGCGTAGTTTCACGATCTCCGCGGCGGTGTGCCCGGTGACGGCCCAGAGCATTTTGTTCTGCACAGTCGCGAAGAATTGGCGCGCGGTGTCGGCTTTCGCGTCGTAGTCAACGGCGGTGGAGTAGAGGTCGCGAATCTTCTGGTAGAAACGCTTCTCGGAGGCGCGGATCGAGCGGATCCGCTCAAGCCACTCGTCGAAGTAGTCCCGGCCGTCAGCTGCTTTGAGCTTCGCATCGTCCATGGCGAAGCCCTTAACCAGGTACTCGCGCAGTACGTTCGTCGCCCACTGCCGAAATTGCACGGCGCGTGGTGAGGTTACCCGGTAGCCCACCGCGAGAATCATGTCGAGGTTGTACGTCTTGACCGTGCGTCGAACCTGCCTGCTGCCCTCTGTTCGAATGGTCAACTCTGAGTTGACAGTTGCCTCGCTTACCTCTTCGTCAGCGAGAATTCGGGCGATAACCTGTTGCACATTCTGTTTCGACGTGCCGTACAGCTCCGCGATCTGCATCTGGGTCAACCACACGCTGCCACCGACGGCGCGCAACTGAATCTGCGCGCCATCGTCGTTCGTGTAGAGGATCATCTCGCCGTCACTCATTGAGCGGCTCCAGGGCGTTCACCGGCCAGGTCCAGGTTTCAACCTCTTTGCGTTTCGGTTCCAGGCCGATGTTCTTGAGGGCCTTACCGAAGCGGAGGTAGTTGACGAGCACACCATCGTCGAGGTCGATAGGCAGCTGCCTCGTTGCGAGGGGGTAGAGCACATCGCGTTCGTATTCGGCGAGTTCCACGAGTACCTTGCGCAGCCGCTCGGCCTCCTTGCGGTCTTTCGCGGAGCCCGCGGTCGCTGCCTCTTCCACTCGTTCAAGTTCGAGCTCAAGTTTGCTGCGGTAGTCGCGGAGGTATTCGTTGAGCACCGTCGACACGGTGGAGGGCGTGTAGCGGTGCATATAGATGAGGGCATTGAACGAACCTTTGGAGCTCGCGAACATCCAATAGATGGGTCGCTTTTTGTAGCGCTGCACGTGGTCGTCATAGAAGCGAGACTTGCCAGCCTTCGTGATGAAGTAGTCGCGCAGCTCGTTGACGCCGAGTGATTCGGTGACGAAATTGAGGTTCTCTTCAAAGTGCTCCTCACCGAAAGCAACACGCAGAAACTTGCGGAACCGCGCCACAATATCGTCGCTGAACCACTCGCCATCAACAAACGGAATCACGTTGTCAGTATCTGGCATGAAGCTCGGCTCGGGTACCTTCGCAAGATAATCTTGCAGCTTCGAACCCGCATCGGCGAGGACCAGCCCTGGTTCATCGAGACTGTACCGCCCAAACATGCATCCGACCGCGTAGGAGATGAGCTCGGCCACGACGTCGGCTCGTTCAAGTGCCGCGTACTCTTCAGCACTCTTGCCTGGCCCGTACCGAAACTCAACGTTGCGCGTGAGCGACACTCGATGGAGGGGAACCTCGATGGGCACTTCGTTTTCAAGACCGTAGGCTTTGGCCACGATCGCATTATTCTCCGTCTCACGTTCCTTTTGCGCATGCGAGGCCAATTGCTTCTGCACAGACCAAACCGCAAGTTGTGAACCGAAAGGGGTATCTCGAATTTCCGAGAGGCCTAGCCAAGACGGCCTTTCGAAGTCCCAAGAAGTTTCGAAGTCATCCCAGTCTTCTTTTGCAAGTTGGATCGCCGCAGCGGCACCCTGCCCAGCCACCGACTGAGAGAGGGAGATGATCGGAAGCTGCGCAATTTGACCACTTTCGAAATGAAGCGTTGGCGAAAGGACTTGAAGGAATCGACGAGCTACGCTCGAGTTTGCAAACGCCACAAACGCATGGCGCTCCTTCGCGCTCCTAAAGAAAATGGACGGAGCGGTCCCATTATACGTAAAGCCGATTGGATACTCCCGAAACGCAGGATCACCGGTGCTGACATTTGACCAGGAAATAGATGTCTGAAAGTAGGTATTTGGGCTGCGTATCACCGCCTTTGGTTTGCAGGCGCGAAGTTCCTGACCATCATTGCTCCAGTTCACAAGATGCTCCTGATTGCCCCACCATTTCCGAAACTCACCGCCTTTGTTGTGAAGAAACCAGCGAGCAGAAGACAAACTAGCTTCGTCCACACTTGCCGCCTTGAGCAGGCTGCTTTTCCGGCTTACCTCCCACCAAGAACGCAGAAAACGGCCATTGTCAGCTGTTGATAGTCCCTGGCGGGGGTTGAAATTGATCCAAGCAACTGTCCATTTGTGAAAGACTGCCGCATCGCTGGCGAAAGCCAATAGGCGATCGGGGAGCCCGGGATCTTTGTGAAATCTGTTGATGACACTCGGTAGAGATCTGCAACCTCTTGCTGAGACTGCTCGCTTGCGATTCGCCCAAGCCCGGCTGACTTATCCGCTTCAGAGTTGCCATCAACAAGCCGGGAGAATACACCGCGCTGCTGCGCCCGACCGCCACGTTCAAGCACAAACGCTGTGGTGGAGACGACCGATCCGCCGATAGAGTCGAAGGCTCGTTCACCAAGATGAGCCATCGACACAATCGGAGCAGATTTCACCAGCGACAGCCGCAGGTTTTCGTAGGATGACAGGAACATCCACGACTGCATCGTAATCATGGCAACGAGGCCACCCGAAGGCTTGGCAAGATTACGAGAACGCTCAATGAACATCGCGAACAGGTCCGACTTCGAGTCTTTGAAGTGTTTCTTCGCAAACTCGGAGAGCCGCGCATTCATATTCTTGCTGCCCATGTAGGGCGGGTTCGCTACCACGACCGCGTGGCCACCTTGCAACGCATCCGCCTGATCCAGAACCAACTTCGCCTTGACAATGGCAGTCGCAGTAAGAAGCTCATCGCTGTCTACGGGGTGAGCCGCAAAACGTGCCCGAATAGCTTGAGCCAGCTGCGCATTCGGTTGGATCAGCGACCCTAAGGTATCTGCGTGTTCGAAGGCATTCCAGAATTCATCGACGTTGCCGCGGGTCACGTCAATGCCATCTGTCAGCGACCACAGGTAGTCAAGCTCGAACTGATCGAACACGATCGGCTCGATCACCTGAATCTGGGGCATCACGCCCCTGCGTAAAAAGGTGCGCTGCTTCGCGCGCGCCTTCATCGTCAATGCAAAGGCGGCGAGCGCGCCCGCACGCGGATCGATCTCTGTGCCGAAGAGGTTGTGCGTCAGAATACGCGTTGGAATATCGGCCGGGGCGTAGCCCTCCTCTTCATAGATCGCGTAGAGCAGGTCAAAGGCATACGTCAACATGTGCCCCGAGCCACACGCGGGGTCAATCACCGTGAGTTCTTCAGGCTTGGTGATCCGCAGAAAATCCGTCTCTTCATCGACCGGCGCGATGTAGTACTCCATCTGCTCCGCCAATTTCGAGTCTGGCCGGTTCAGCAACCACAACCGACCGATCGAGTTCTGCACGAGGTAGCGCACGATCCAATCGGGCGTGAACAACTGCGTGGCCGCCGGAATCTCTTCGGCACCCGCCTTCTTGTTCTTCTTGAAGCCGTCGAATACCTCGTCCTTACGTTCCGAGATGTAGAACTGGTAAAGCCAGCCGATCACCTCGACATCGTCGCGGCACACATCTTCCGTCAGCACCTTGCGGGCGCGCGACAGGATCGCGCCGTCAGCGAGCAGGTTCGCGGGCACCAACAGCTCCGTGTAGTCGCCCTCGCGCTCAAACATGAACGGCATCGCCCCGTGCCAGGCGCGGCAGTACTCGGTGAGCAGCAGCGCATACGCCTCACCCTCGGCGTCCGTGCTGCGGCGGGATCCGTCAAGCAACCCCACTATCTCGTCGTGCACGCGCATGTGTGTGACCACGGCGGTATCAATGTGCCCTCGCTTCGCATCGGCCAGCACCTCCGGCTGCCCATTCGGCTGCCCCAACGGTGGCGATACGACACCGGCCTCGGTGTACCCACACGCATCCATGAAGCGCAACGCGATAATGCGGTTGAACCACGTGTAGGCCACCTCATCAACGACGTGCGCACGACCGTACCGCCCAATCTCGCGTTCCAGGGCGCGCACCGCATCAGCCCTTTCAGTGCGCGCCACCGAACCCTCAGCGAGCACAGAGGCCACCCGGGCATCAACAGCGGTCAGCAGCTCACGCCGAGCCCAGGTCGCAAAGTTCTTCAGGGGGGTTGTTTCCATGAGGACTCCTGCGCGCTCTAGAGTGAAATGTTCTGGTCGTTCTGGATCGCCGCAAGCAGTGTCTCGCGCAGACGGCCCAGGTAGCGTTCAACGTCGTCAACCGTGGCAAGCACTTCGCCCCTGCCGGGCAGATCAAGTCGTGCGATCGAGACGGTCTGCTTCACTGGGCTGATTGTCTCGGGTGCTGTGCGATTTGCGGCATCAACGGTTCTATCGTTCCCAGCCGAGTCGGACTCTGTTTGGGCGGCGATCGCAGCCCGTGTCCGTTCCTTGGCCGCGCGCACCAACTCGTCATGCAGTTCCGGGAAGATGTTCTCCGAAAACTGCCTTGCCAGCACCTGAATGTCAGAAATGCGAATCTCCGCCTGCACGCGGTCCTGCACCGCATGCACACGATCGGCCACCGCCTCGCGAGTCGCCGCTGTTGCCTCGGCATACAATGGCGTCTCAACGATGCGGTCCCAGCGAGACTCGATATCAGCGAGCGCCACGTCACGCGCCTCCTCAATCGCCACATCAAGCTGCTCCGCCAGCTCCGAGATCGCGCCCTGCAGGCGATTGACCCCGGTACCGCGAAACACCTGTGGGTCATCCAGTAGGCTCATCGCCAGATCTGCCGCGCCGCCCGCCAGGTACGACAGGTTCGAATCGTGCTGTTGCAAGAACTGCTTCGCGCTGTCAAATATCTCGCGCTGCGGGCCATTCACAAACGCCCGGATCGGGTCGATTACGTGGTCTTTCGCTTCGAGGAGTTCATCAGCACTCGCCACGACGTCGCCAGCAAAATCAGTCACAAACCACTCAGCCGGGTGGTCACACAGACCGGCAAGCATCTCAAGAGGCTCAGTGAGCTGCATGAGAAATGGGTACCTGCGCGAATCACACAAACGCTGTAAGTCGCGTAGCCGATCTTCAAGCCGCTGCTTGCCCTCGCGCGCAAGCTCCAACGGATCTTTCGAGATCACACCATCGTCAGTGAACTCGACCACAAACTTACGAAATGCCGTGATCACGCGCTGGTCGTATACCCGCTGCGGGGCCACGATCAACCGATCAAACTTGCTCGTGTCGCGCAGAGAACGAGCAAGTTCCGAGCGCTTCAGCACTGTCGAATCTTGCGCGATCTGCACCTTTGACACCCCGGCAAGATAGGCCACCACACACACGATGGCCCACTGGTCCCAGCCATAGGGCTTCGCGGTGTACCTGTCGATTAGCTGGCGCAGCGTCACCTGCTCGTGCTGTTTGCTGCGCATCACCAGGTGTGCCAGCACATCATCGGCGGGCACCGCGAGCATGCTCACATCTTCATCAAGCAGGCCGTCTTCCGGCGGCATTGCGAGGGTTGCGATCTTCTGCTCACCCAGTTTCGCGTTGCCCAGCATGCCAAGGTTTGTGTAGGTCGCAGCAATCACCCGCTGGAAGCCTTCGACAATACGCGTCATCGGTTCAGTCGCCGCAACGTCCAACACCGTCGCGTTATGCACCAGCGTCGCGCGACCAACCGCCACACGCAGACGCTCAATGAGCTCTTTTTCGCGCTCGTTATTCTGTGTGCGCTTCACACCTAAAATGAGCTGGGCATTCTCAGCCTGGCTGCTCAGGCTCTCCTGCCTGAGGTACTTGTCAGTTTTGATGAACAACGCGAGGTCATTCAGAATGCCCTGACTATCGCTCGGGATCACCACTCGTAGTTCGGCCAAACCCGCACTGTGGCCCTTGATCTGTTCCAAGCTCAAATCGGTGTCGGGGCTCATGAAGTGCAGAGCAAGCTCTTGCTGCCGACTCATCGCTGCGCCGTCAAGCTTGTACCCGAACGGGAAGATCTGCCCGTTCTTGGCGTGTGTCACTTTTGGAGTCTTCACGACCGAATCGCTCAGCATGGAGAACAGGCGTTTCGAGACTTCTGAGGAATCGATGTCGACACTCTTGATCGCTTGTTCGATACGTTGCTCTTCATTGCTCAGGTATTGAAAGGTGTCGCCCATTCGTTGAACAAAGGTCTGCGCTTCAAGCTCGGTGAGGGCCTCTCGCACCTCTTTACCGAGTTGAGTGAGGTCTGCGCCAAATCGGTCATATACGAGCACCGTGAGGTTGCGGGGTGTCGCTTTGAAACGTTCGACGTATTTCACCAAGAAGAGAGCCTTGAGCAGGCGCAGCGCCAATTCGCTCAACCTGCCGTCTTTCGCCAGGTTCTCAGCGTCGAGAATCGCACGGTGCGTAGCCGCCTTCAGCGCACTGCGAATACCCTCAAACATCTGATCGAAGGGGGCGAGCGCACCGAGTGGCTGATCTGCGAGGTGCTTCGCAGCCTCTTGCACCACCCCAAGCATCGAGCGCTCACCCACAGAGCTATTCCGCCCCTCGAAGAGATTGTGTTCCGAGATCCCCTCAATCGCAGCCTGGAAGAGCGGAAACTGGTAGCTCACGAAGGGATACGTGCCGATGAAGTGCTCTTCGCCACGGTAGCTTGGGTAGCTCGTGCCGTCGACAAAATCAAAGACCGTCTTGAAGTTTGCGTGCTCCGCCGCATAGAGCTCTGCGATCTGTGGCGTCGCAGCAGCGCTCTTGGTGAGCAATCGCTTGCGAATCACCTCTTCGACATCTTGGCTCGTGAGTTTCAGCCGGTTCTTGAAACGCGCCTGAATCTTTGAGAAGTCGTTCGCCTGCGTCTTGGTGCGGTCGCCACCGACCTTCTCCATGTCTTCTTGTGAAGTCACGAAGATCCACGCACGGCCGTCACATTTCGTAGCGAGCGACTCAGCGATGGTCTGCAGGTTGAGCATGAGCTGCGTGTTCGTGCCAATAAACTGGCCGACCTCGTCGACAAAGAAGTTCAGCCGAAACCCCTCGGGCTGCTGTGCGAGCCAGGCCGCCACCTCATCGGCAAAATCTTCAATTGACACGTGATAGCTCGAGTTGTATTGACGGATGATGCCCGGGCTCGAGCTTCCGTTCACCTCGGCGAATGCCTCGTCAATATTCGCGGCCTCAAGCGCGCTCTGTTCGCGTCCCTGAGACCAGGGCATGCTCGCTCGACGTTCGAAGGCCGCGACAAACGCCGCCAGCTGACCGCGGCTATCGAGATCCCGCTCAAAGCGGGCGATGTGCCCCTGGTTACCGTAGTAGCCGCGCGACTCGTCAAAGACCTTCACAAACACCCGCAGCAGGGCATCGGTCTGATCCTTCGTGATCAGCGTCGCCTTCTGATCAATGTTGAACAGCAGACTCTTCGCCGGGATCGCATCGGCCTTAGCGATAAGCGCGGGCAAAAAAGCACCCTCGGCTTTGTTGCGAAACGACGCCGAAGCTTCGCTGCGCGTATAGTCATGGCCGTCAACATCACCGAGTAAATGCGCCAGCATCTTCAGCAGGTGCGACTTGCCCGAGCCGAAGAAACCCGATATCCAAACACCGTTTGCAACGGGACCACCGGCTGACGCCGTATACGCCTCTAGGGTGTGCTCCAAACCTTTCGCTGCCTCGTTGGTGAGCACATATTCGTCTACCTCGACGCCCAAACGAGACGAATCATCTGCCTTGATGACACCCTCGATCTGGCGCTGCACATCTTTCGCGAAGATCTCGTTGATCGTGATCATGTCTACGCTTCCTGTTCCATAATGTCTTTGGCCCGGTAATAGCTGTCGCTCGCTGAAAGGTTCAACGGCCTGAGCTCATGGCCGGTTGCCTGGGAGAATGCGTACCGCCCCGGAAACCACAAGAGCAGTGGCTGTTCAGTCACGACGCTTTGCAGGTTTTCTAGCACCGTGTGCGTGCGAATGTATGGCCAGACTTCGCCAAGGCCAGCAAGAAACACCATGTCGCTAGGTGTTTCGGCGAGGATGCTACGAATAGCCGGGGCCAAATGAGCTTTCGGCTCCAACATGTTCTGCAGCCCTTCGCGAAACTCGCGTTTGTCCTCTTGTAGCTCAAACTCGGCAAGACGGTCCCACACCCCACGCTTGCGCAGCAAGTCAACCGCGAGGTCGTACATATTGATATTCGCGATACGCAGGCCGTCTTCAGTTTGTAGCTTGGTGGTGACGCGATCCCGAATCTCACGCACCGGCAACTCGTTCTCTGGCGGATAGTGGTAGATGAAGAACGGGATCTCGTTCGAGAGGCCCTCCATGCGCAGAAAACGGTCGCTTCGCAAGACCCGATACAGGTGCTGCTCGTCAGACTCAAGGGTGCGCTGCTTGTCTTGCACTACGTGGACACCTCGCTCGAAACGGCTGCTGGGAAGAAACGGACCGCACTCGGATGGTGCGCTTGGAGCAGCCTCGTGACACTCGGCGACAGGATCGCGGGCATCATGTCTCCCGACTCTGTCAAGAACCCTGCCTCCCTCATCATACGAAACAAGTTGGCTCGCAGTTTCACTCGCGTCGACATCGCAAGCTCGTCCAGCTCCGGGTGCCACAGCCCCTTTCCGATAATGAAGCGGTCGAACACCTCGAGATCGAGCGTGCGGTTCATCGTGAGGAACCGTTCGCGAAGCACCTCTTCGGCGAATTCTGCGATGAACGTGTATCGGTGGCAAACGGCGAGCCACATGATGTGCGTCCGTTCTGTGGGGCTCGCCTGGTCAAAGAATTCGAGCTCGCCCGGGGTGAGTACGCTAAGGCGTTGCACGAGTTCGCGGGTGATACGTGTGAGCGCGCTTGTGGTCGAAATCTGCAGCGGGTTCTCGGCGACTGTTTGCCGTCTGACCGCAGTCCAATCGCGCGAGCGCAGATAGAGGGGGACAAGAACATCTGCTTCGCGCGCCAGCAGCCCTCCCGTGGTAAAGGAGAGCGTGTAGCGCTCAGCGTAGTCTTCCGTCATGCGCGCACCGTCTCCTTCCGTCATTTGGGCAGTAGATCAGGATACATGGCGCTCACGACAACCATGAAGACCGACACGGGCAGGCGACCCGCGAACCGGAGAGCGCAGCCGTGTTTCATTCTATTGCTCGACCAGGGCCTCTGGGCGAGGCACCCATTGACGCTTCTAAGTCTCGCCGGTATGCGGAGGCGGCGCGCAATCCCAAGACCTTGATTGTTGGTGTTCGCCAAACGCGACTGCCGCAGAATCATTGCAGCCCCGCACTCAGTGGCGTCAACGGCAAGCGGCCCAAACCAAACCTCACGCCCCGTGGCGACCCGCCCCGCCGCCGCTGCTACTACGGCGACGAGAGGCTTCCCAACGCTGCCCCCCCAGATCAGGCCACCCATGAGCACACCGGCGCCGCCGCCCCAGAGTGCGGCCTCACGCAGCGCGGCCGCACGAGTATCGGGGTGAATGAGCCACACCTTCACACTGCCGTCCGGCCTTCGCTCACGCACAACGACGACATCATCACCGCGCTGATGCGCAGAACACGACTCAATACGGGCGAATTCGGGAGGAAGCGCACCCGGCGGATCGAACGACCGGTATGTGACAATGTACACGGGCTCTCGACGCGACGACAGCCGCCCCCGCATCTCTCTGTCTCCCCGGTGTCCTCCCGCGCTATCACTCGCGCTTCTTCCCTGGGCAACCCTTCCGTGTGCGACCACGCGTTCAGATTGACGGCGGCATAGCTCCCACCGATCACTGCAAAAGCGAGCAGACCACCCAGCAGAGGCCGAAACTCGCCCCGCTTCGCGCGCTGAGACAATTGAGATTGTCTCGAGAGAGCGGTTCCCGCGCCCTGCCGTACCCGCCGGAACCAGCCCCGGTTCTGCGGGCGCTCGGCGATGTTGTCGGGGAAGTCTCTCATCAGAAGCAGCCTATCCCGCTATGAGAAACCTTCGGATATCCAGGCGCACGCGATCGGTAGCCTTACGGTCCACTCGTCAAGACCTGGCAACGGCCGAGCCACCCCGCTGCGACTCTCGCCGCGTCGTCGCGCATGCAAGCCCGATCCTGGCCCCATCACCTCACCACCAGTACGCCGGGTATGCGGTGCGCTTCAGGGCGGAACGGAGGAGCCCAAACGCGACCAGCACGAGGGCGGCGAGCGCAACGCAGACAACGAAAGAGAACCGCCCATCCGTCACCGCCACTCCAACGACGGCAGTCGCGGCGGCCGGAGAGTGCGATATGCGCATGAACAGCATCGCACCGAGGGCGAGACCCCCTGCGACAGCCGCCGCCCACAGCGAGGTGTCGACCAACCCGATCAGCACGCCGATCATCGCAGAGACGATCTGCCCTCCGACAACATGGCGGGGCTGTGACAGCGGCAATGAGGGCGCGCCCGCGATAAGCGCCATACTGGCCGCCATCGGCGGGATGAGGAGGAGATGCCCCGACAGAAGACCCAGCCCAACAAGTGCCATGAGCGCGGCGACAGTCGTGAGTGTTGCCGCCAACAACGTTGAGAAAGCCGGGCGTGCGGGTGCCTTGCTGATCGGTATCAACCGCGGGATCTGCATCATGTCCGCTCCTTCACACGGGCGAGAACGATCGTTCTCGCCCCCTTCTGATACCTTAGAGAATGATCGTTCTCTCCGCAAGCCAGGAAAGCGAGTGACCCGCATGACTCCTCACTCTGAAGCCGACCAGCTACTGGACGCAGCCGAAGAACTCTTCTATGAAAACGGGTACCAGTCCGTCGGAATGGATGCCCTTCGCGCCGCAGCCGGCCTGCCACTCAAAAGGATCTACTCCCTGTTTGCGGGCAAGGAAGCAATCTCGGTCGCGATGCTGGATCGGCGCGACCAGCGATGGCACAGCGCTCTCGCGGCAGACGTCGACCAAGAAACGCTGCCGGAAAAGCGCGTACTGGCGATATTTGACTGGCTCTCCGTCTGGCTCGCTAGCGAAGGACATCGCGGTTGCGCCTGGATTAACGCGTTCGGCGAGTTGGGCGGAACCTCGCCGGAGGTCACCGAAGCGGTGCGTCGACACAAGACCCGGCTTCGAAACTACGTGAACGAGTTGGTAGCCGAAACCGACGCTCCGCGCTCAGTCGCCGATGCCATCTTCCTGCTCGTCGAAGGCTGCATGGTGACCGCGGGGATATCGGGTAACTCTGGCGCGGCAACTGAAGCCAAGATCGCCGCAGCGCGACTGCTGGATGCTTGACCCTGACCCAATGTCCACCACTGGGATCTCAGACAAGGCCCGCACCTCACCGCTGCTGCGCGTAGAGCTCCGCGTGCGCACCCTCGCGGGCCAGTAGTTCGGCGTGGGTGCCCTGTTCCAGGATCCGGCCCCCACCGACCACGTAGATGCGGTCCGCCTCAATCACGGTCGACAGGCGGTACCCGCGCTCCCCCACAATCGTGTCGTAGCCAACGGGGAAGGACGCGATCGTGTCGCGGATCGCTGAGGCGAGCCGTGTCCCGTTGCCAATTTCAACGCGAGTGAGGCTTGGCTCACATGTCCTGATGGCCCGCGATCGACTCCGAAGTGTCCACTACTGTCAAACCTCGCCTGTGCGCAGCTGCCAGAAGTGCGGCATCACCGCTCGCAAAGACCATCGACTCATCTCGACCCGAGGTGCCTGAAACACCAAGTGCGATCGAGAGAGCCGTTGCCAGGTGCATCGCGTCGTATCCGCGCAATGATTCTTCCCGAGCAAGCACAGAGTCCTCGCGAATGAGTTCTCTGCTCGGAAGCACCCGGGTCATCACAGCAAATAGCTCGGTCACCGAATCCTCGAGAGCCTGGCGATTGTCGCCCGAAAATCGGCCGCCACGTTCTGCAGCCGCCAACGCCGCGAATGACTCGACTTCAATCAGCGCAGATGACACACACTGGGTTGCCATCGCCCAGACCACAGTCGCTTTCTCCGTCCCAGCTTCCTCAACTACCAGTGGGATCAGAGCCGAGGTGTCAAAATATGTGACCACGCCGAGACTATCTCCGCTGCTCGGCAACCAGATCCGAGACCCCGATACCCAAGTTGATCGGCCGGGGAGTCACCCTCACCGGATTGCTTGGAGGAATGGCAAGGCCCAGCGCAACGAGTTCATCAAGGGTCTTTTGCGCTTCACTCCGAGGGAAAGGAACGAGCATTGCAACTGGCTTGCCATGCTCGGTAACCGTGAGCTCTCCACCCTGCTTCACAAGCGTGAGGTGCGCGCTGAGATGGTTCTTGAGTTCCCTGATCCCTACACTGCTCATGCCAACCTCCGGTGATACGCGAGTACCCCCATTGTAGCCTCAAAAAATAGTAATTTGAGGCCACATTTCTGCCAACTCCCCGCTCCACTGGAAGGCTACGCACTGAACCCCCCGCCGCACCTCACCGCTGCTGCGCGTAGAGCTCCGCGTACGCGCCCTCGCGGGCCAGTAGCTCGGCGTGGGTGCCCTGTTCCAGGATCCGGCCCCCACCGACCACGTAGATGCGGTCCGCCTCAATCACGGTCGAGAGGCGGTGAGCGATCGCGATCGTGGTGCGGCCAGAGCGGGCACCATCGAGCGCACGCTGCACGATGCGCTCGTTCACAGTATCGAGCGCACTCGTGGCCTCATCAAGCACCAGCACCCGCGGATTCTTCAGCAGCACGCGCGCGATCGCGATGCGCTGCTTCTCACCGCCCGACAGCCGGTACCCGCGCTCCCCCACGATCGTGTCGTAGCCATCGGGGAAGGACGCAATCGTGTCGTGGATGTTCGCGAGGCGGGCGGCCGCTTCAAGCTCCGCGTCGCTCGCCTCCGGCTTCGCGTAGCGCAGATTCGCGGCAATAGAGGCGTGAAAGAGGTAGGACTCCTGCGTGACCACGCCGATTCGATCCATCAGAGCTGTTTGCCGCAGTTCGCGTACATCATCATCGCCGTAACGAACGCTCCCGGAGGTGGCATCGTACAGGCGCGGGATCAGTGAGCCGATCGTCGTCTTGCCCGATCCTGAAGCACCGACAAACGCAACAAATTCGCCCGGCTCCACCACAAAGGACACCTCGTTAATCGTGGGCGGGTCCTCGGGAGCGGTATCGGGGTACCGGAAGCTCACCTCGTGAAACTCAATGCGGCCGTCGGCGCCGGGCGCACTTGAGGGTTCGCGCGCATCGGGCGGATCGGTGATCGCGGGCTTCAGATCCAGGTATTCGAAGATCCGGGCGAACAGCGCCTTAGAGGTCTGCAGGTCGAGCGCCACCCGCATCAGCGCCATCAGCGGAAACAGCAGCCTGGACTGCACCGTGGTGAAGGCGACGATGGTGCCGGCGGTGATCCCGGGATCAAAGCCCTCACCCTGCCCGCGGGCGATAAGCCAGCCTGACACCAGATATACGATCGCGGGGATCGCCGACATGAACACACTCACCAGCGCAAAGAACACCTGCCCGCTCATCGTTTGCCGCACCTGCAACTCGATCTGCGTGCGGTTCTCACTGGCGTAGCGTTCGGTCTCGTCGTGCTGGCGAGAAAAGGTCTTGGCAAGAAGCACACCCGAGACGGAGAGCGACTCCTGTGTGATCGCGGTCATCTCGGACAAGGATTCTTGAGTGCGCCCCGCGATCTTCGCGCGGACCTGCCCCACGCGACGCTGCGCCCAGACGATCAACGGCATCAGCACCACGGCGATCAGCGTGAGCTGCCAGCTCAGCAGCAGCATCGCCACACCCGCCGCCATCACGGTGACGGTGTTCCCAATCACGTTCGACACCGTATTGGTGAGCACATTCGCGACACCGCCGACGTCGTTTTGCAGCCGCGACTGAATCACGCCGGTCTTCGTGCGGGTGAAAAAGCCGAGCTCCATCGACTGCAGGTGCGCGAACAGCTTGACGCGCAGATCTCCCATGACGCGGTTACCCACGCGCGCGGTAAACAAGGTCTGCGCGATCCCGAGCCCAGCCGAGAGGACATAGGCGAGAATCATGCCGCCGACGAGCCATGCCAAAACAGGAATATTGGGCCCGCCGCCTGGCGGAAACAGGCCGTCATCGAAGACCCGCTCCGTCAAGAGCGGGGGCAGAATTCCGAGCGCGGCGGAAACGAGCACCAACGACACGATCACGACCAGCTGCCCGCGATAGGGCGTGAATAGCTCGGCGATCCTTCGCCCAAGCATCGGGATATCGGGGGCCTGGGCGTTGATCTCGCGCTGCAACTGCGTGTCGCCCGCAGACACACGACTGCCGCGCCCTCGTGCCCCGCCGGTCATGCTCATACTCGGAAGGATAGCGGTGGCCGCCGACAGTGTGGCGGCGCGTCCGCTGCGGGCGTATGCGGATGCTTCAAGAGCGGGATCCTGGCCCCCGAGAAATGTGCGACCGCGCGTGTGCCACAGCGAGCCCGAGCTCCGTGAACAGATGGTTCGCATGACGCAGCGATTCAATTACACCAAGCCGCCGCATCAGCACCAGGTGTTCGTCGCGGATCCCCTTGATGAGCACCGTGACACCGCGCTGCTCCAGGTTCGTCACAAGCTCAGTCAGCGTGCGCGCGCCGGTGCCGTCGACCATCTGCAGGTGCGACAGGCGCAAGATCACGACCTCGATCCCTTCCTGCGCGCTAATGCGATCCAGGATCTGTTCCGCCGCGCCGAAAAACAGTGAACCGTCGATGCGGAAGAGCGCGATCCTCTCATCACCCGCAGCTTCCTCTCCGGGCAGCTTCTCACGCCGCACATCACTCGATTTGCTGAGCGCGCGCAGCACAAAGAAAGCTGCGACGAAGATGCCGATCCCGACCGCAAAAACAAGATCAACGCTGACGGTGACGAGCGCAGTGACCACAAACACCACCACATCGGATCTCGTGGAACGCAGCACCTGCTTCACGACGGTGGGCGAGATCATTCGTGCTGCGGTCACCATGAGCACTCCGGCGAGGGCCGCGAGGGGGATCACCGAGACTATATTCGCCGCGAGGTATACGACCGCAAGCAGTGCCCCCGAGTGCACGATCGCAGAGAGGCGGCTCCGTGCCCCAGCCCGTACATTCACCGCGGTCCGGGCGATGGCGCCGGTTGCGGGCATGCCCCCAAAGAATCCCGCGGCGATGGATGCGAGTCCCTGCCCGACCAACTCTCGGTCAGCATTCACCGGGCCGGTATCCGACATTGACGCAGCCACCCTGGCAGAGAGCAGTGATTCGATCGCTGCGAGCGCCGCGACCGCACAGGCTGGGCCGAGCAGATCCGAGATCATCGCCGGATCGATGCCAGGGAACGTGGGCAACGGTAGCGAACGCGGAAGCTCACCAATCGTCGTCAGCGGTAACTGCAGCAGATCCGCGACCACCGTGACAACAACGATGGCGACAAATGAGGCCGGGATCTTCGCGCTCAACCTGCCCAGGATCACCATGATGGCGGCAACGGCGACGACGACACCCAGCGGAACCAAAGCGAAGGGAAACTCGGCCTGTAGGCAGGATTGAATCGCCGCGACCACGGCATTGGTGCTGTGCCCGGATCCGGCGATCCCGAGCGCGCTCGGCACCTGCTGCAGGAAGATAATGATGCCGATGCCGACCGTGAAGCCCTCGATCACCGGCCAGGGCAGAAAGCTCACCGCGCGCCCGAGGCGGAGGATCCCCGCGACGAGAACGATGAGCCCGGCGAGAATACTCACGACGACCACGGCCCCGACGCCGAAATTGACCACAATTGGCGCGAGGACCACCACCATCGCCCCGGTCGGCCCCGAGACCTGCACGTTCGAACCGCCAAACACGGCGGCAACGAGCCCCGCCACGATTGCCGTGATCAGCCCAGACTCCGCACCTACACCTGAGCTCACTCCGAACGCGAGCGCAAGAGGGAGCGCAACGATACCAACAGTGATACCCGCGATAACATCCCCGCGCCAGGTATGACGCAGCCCAGCATAATCTCGGCGGCTGGGCAGCAACGTCAACGCGCGCTGCAAGAACCCGGTCAATGCAATGTCCGAGTCTCGCCACCCGTTACTACCGAAACCATGCTGCTCTCTGTTCAAAGCTTCGCCCTGCCCGGTGCTGTGATGCTTCGATCCTAGCGGCTCAGAAATGAGCGCCGGGGCGGATCACACCTAGCTCGCGCCGAACAGCCCCGTCGCGAGCACCAACAAGCCAATGACCACAAACACGAAAGCAAAGAACTGCATCGGGATAAAGAAGAGGGTGTGCCTGTTGCGTCCTGCTTGAGTGAGAGTCGACACTTCCGATGCCAGCAGTGCATCAGACATGTGCTGAGCCTCTTCAACTGAGGTCGGCTGAGGTTGCCCCGGCCCGAGCGAGAACATCCCCGTATTTGCCAGTTCGTCCAGCTGTGCGCGCCGTTCGCGCGCCCAGAGATCGACCTTGCGCTCGGGATTCGTGCGATTCATAGCTACGCCCGTGAACCAGGTTCCTACTGCCGCGAGCAGGATAAACACGCCAGCCCAGAGCGGAAACGCGGAGGAGGATGATCCGCCTGCGCCCAGCATTCCCGCCAGCACTACCGCCGCTGCCGCATAGAAAATCGGGATGATTCCCCACCCGCGCCAAATGATCAACATTCTGCCTCCACAGTTAATGTCAAAGAACACTATATTTCATGAATGCCATCGAAGAAGACACGTGCAAACTATCTACCGCCCTGAACGTGCACGCAAACGCTGGATCAACCAGTTGGAGAGTCCGGGGTGCTGAGTGGAAATCAATTCCTCGTCAGCTCGAGAGAACGACTCTTCGCGCATGAGCGACGTGTCTCAGAAACGGCTTCCGGCTTGATTGCTGCGGGAAGTCGATTCCGAGACACCACACTAGCCTCCTGCTCCATCAATCGCGCGCTCGAGCCGTTCGAGTTTGCCATCAATCTCGCCCTCGTAGCCGGGACGAATATCGGCCTTGATCACGAGCGAGATCCGCGATCCGAACGGGGCAACCGCATCTGTCGCCCGCTTCACCACATCAAACACCTCGTCCCACTCACCTTCAATCTCGGTGAACATTGATGAGGTGCGATTCGGCAGGCCGGAATCGCGAACCACCTTAACGGCGGCAGCCACCGCGTCGTGCACTGAGCCATCTGCCCGGCCAGTTCCGGACGGAGCTACGGAGAATGCAAGAATCATGGGCTTCCTTTCAAATGCGAGGGAATGATCATCAGCCTATTCGAGCGCCCCCGGCCCGAAGGCTTCGGGAAGCATCTCGGCGATGGGCTTCGGGCCTGCGGGCGTGTTGAGCACAAGCCCTGGAGCCGCAGCTTCACAGAGCAACTGCCTGCAGCGCCCGCAGGGAGTGAGGGTGCGACCGGAGTCGTCGACGCAGTCAAACGCCACCAGCATGCCCGCAGCTACGCCCGCGGTTCCCCCTCCCAGATGCAACTGCCCAATCATCACGCACTCGGCACAGAGCGTGAGCCCGTAGCTCGCATTCTCAACGTTGCAGCCGGAGATGATCCGTCCGTCATCCACAAGAGCGGCACATCCCACCCGCAGCCCTGAGTAGGGCGCGTAAGCGTGCAATGCCGCGGCGAGCGCCGACTCTCGAAGCGCTGCCCAATCGACCGAGTTATCCATAGTTCACAGCGTAGCTGGGCCCGGGCGCTGCTTTCGATCTGGCTGACGACGAGAACCTAGTAATCCGACGAGAAGCACCTCTACCGACGCACGTGTGATGCATTCTCGTCGAAATACTGGCTTCTCAACGAAAAGGGGTCAACGACGGGACAAGCGATACTCCAGGCCGAGCAGCGCGCCGGTATCGAGGCGACGGGCCGCAAAAGGGATCATCGATCCGGATCGCTGCAACTCAAGACGCCGCTCAATCTCCTCCCCCATTGCTTCTGGCCGCGGGATCTTCGTCTACCACAGCTCCCACAGGCGACCGTCAGAGACCGCCGCAGTCAGCCCCTCGAGATGATCGAACGCAAGCGGCTCGAGCGCGACAAGATTTCCGGTGAGCGTGCCAGGATGCTGCAGCATGTGGATTCCTTAACGACAACTAGATGTATTCTGGGAAACATGAAATCACGTGGCTTTTTGGGACTTCCCTCGCAAGTACAAGAACTCATTTTGAACGGCCTCGATGACGAGGTCAATACGGCGGAATCAAGCATCAAGGTGATTGAGCAGACTCAGCCACTCGACACCGATATGCTGAGCGCACTGAAGGGCGACATCCTGCGGGTGAAGCGACTCCGTACGGCCCTCACCAGCGGTCAGGCCTAAACGCTCAATAGGTAGCCGCTTGGCCTCGCGGGTCTGGCAAGCAACCCGGCTCACATCCCGTTCGTCTCAAAGTCCTCGAAGATGAGCTGGGTCCGTGTGCCTCGCACCGCGGAGATCGCCTGAATCTCCTCCAGAACCACGCGCCGCAGATCCTGGTTGTCGCGCGCCCGCACGAGAGCAATCACATCGAATTCGCCCCCGATGAGTGCGATATGACGGACCTCCGGGATCTTGGTGAGCCGCTCCCGCAGTTCTTGCCATTCCAGTTGATTGGCCGAGATCGTGACGTACGCCGAGGTCCGTTTGCCGGCGAGCACCGGATCTGTTTGCACCGTGAACCCGCGAATGATGCCCGTGTCGACGAGTCGTTTGAAACGCGCGTGTGCGCTCGCCCGCGACACATGAAGCACCTCCGCGAGAGTGGTCATCGAGACGCGAGCATCGGAGGCGAGCACCTCAAGGATCCCGCGGTCAATCTCGTCTAACTCCATCAGCGCTCACCCCCTTTCTTTACTCCGGCTGGTGCAAGGCTGTTCTGACGGCCCCGCGACATCGCACACCCCTCGCACGACATCACTACGTCAGAAGAGCCCGGTCATCCAGCATGGCGCCCTTGATTTTCGCGAACTCCTCAAGCAACAGCGGCACTGTGAGCGACTTCTTCTCCTCTGCAGTTGCTTGGAAAACGATCTGTCCCTCATGCATCATGATGAGACGGTTGCCGAGACGTAGCGCCTGCTCCATGTTGTGGGTGACCATGAGTGTGGTGAGCCCTCCCTGCGACACGATGCGCTCCGTGAGGTCGGTGACGAGCGCTGCCCGCTGCGGATCCAGCGCCGCCGTGTGCTCATCAAGCAGCAGGATCCGAGGTTTCGTGAATCCCGCCATAAGCAGCGAGAGCGCCTGGCGTTGGCCTCCGGAGAGCAGCCCCACCTTTGCGGGCAACCGGTTCTCGAGGCCGAGCTCAAGGGTGGCCAGTTCTTCACGGAAGCGTGCGCGCTGCTTCGCGGTGAGGGCAAGGCCAAGGCCCCGCGGCTGACCTCGGCGCAGCGCGAGTGCCAAGTTTTGTTCGATCGTGAGATTCGGCGCGGTGCCAGCCATCGGATCCTGAAACACACGCCCGATGTACTTGGCGCGCTGAAACTCCTGCAGCCGGTTCACCCGTTTGCCGTCGATATCAATCGTGCCCGAATCGACGGTATAGCGGCCGGAGACTGCGTTCAGCAGCGTCGACTTGCCCGCACCGTTCGAACCGATCACGGTGACAAAGTCGCCCTCGTCAAGCGTCAGATTGAGATTCACGAGTGCCTTACGCTCGTTGACGGTGCCGGGGAAGAATGTCTTGGAAATCTTGTCAATACTCAACATGGCTGACTACTCCTCACCGTTCTTTGCTGCGGGTTCCTTGGCGTGGGATGTTTCGCTTGCCCTCAAGCCGACCACGCCCACTCCAGCCGTTAGCGCGACCCCTGGATCAGCACCAGATTTGGGCGCCACCTTGCCGCCTCGTCCTTTCAGCGATGGTACCCGTTTCAAGAAACCCCAGCGCGGCAACAGCAACGCCAGCACCACGAGCACCGCGGTAACAAGTTTCATGTCGTTCGGGTCAAGCCCGACCATCATGGCGAAGAAGATGATCATCCGATAGAGCAGGGCACCAAAGACGACCGCGAAGCTCGCGATCCAGATGTACTTCGAACCGAATACGGCCTGGCCCAAAATGACGGAGGCGAGGCCGACCAGGATCAGACCGATACCCATGCTGATGTCGGCGAATCCCGTGTATTGGGCCACAATTGCGCCGCAGAGCGCGACAAGGCCGTTTGACAGCGCGAGGGTCAGGATCGTGGTGCGATCCGTGCTGACACCAAAGCTGCGAATCATCGGCGGGTTGTCACCCGTGGCTTGGATCGAGAGGCCAAGACTCGTCGAGAGAAACCAGTCGATAATGAACTTGAGCGCCATCACTCCAACGAAGAGGAGCAGCACACCCAGCCAGGTTCCCAAGATTTTTTCATCGCGCAGCCAGGTGAAGACGGTCTCGGCACGCAGCAGCGGAAGATTCGCGGCAACTGTTGATCCCTCTTTCGCCGTTCCCATAATGCGGAGGTTAATAGACCACAGGGCAATCATGGTCAAGATCCCGGCCAGCAGGCCATCAATCTTGCCCTTCGTGTGCAACAGACCGGTGACCATGCCGGCCACCATGCCCGCGGCACCCCCTGCGAGGGTGGCAAGAATAGGGTTCTGACCGTTCGTGATTAGTGCAGCAGCTACCGCTGCGCCCATAGTGAAGCTACCGTCGACGGTCAGGTCGGGGAAGTTCAACACTTTGAATGTGAGGTAGACCCCGAGGGCCATCACCCCGTAAATGAGCCCAAGCTCGAGTGCGCCAATCATGAACTGGTCCTTTTGTTTTTGTTGATCTACAAAACACCGCTTGAGCGGGCTTGCGAGTCGAAACCGAGGATCCCGGATCCCGGATCCCGGCTCGCAAGCCCGCTCGATGATGCGGATGTAACTACTCGACGGTCTCGGCCTTGTCGAGGATCGACGCCGGGATCGTTACGCCGAAGCGCTCGGCTGCGGCGGGGTTCACCACGTAGGTGTACTCCTTCGAGAGTTCCACCGACATGGTTGCGGGATCCGCGCCGTCCTTGAGGATCTTGAGCGCCATTTCGCCGGTCTGGTACCCAAGCTTGGTGTAGTCGATCCCGAGCGTCGCAATTGCGCCGCCCTCGACCGTACCGGACTCGGCGCCGATAACAGGGATCTTCTTCGCTTCAGCTACCTGAATGAGCGCGGCGATACCCGACACCACCATGTTGTCGGTGGGCACGTAGATCGAGTCCACGTCGCCGAGTGACTCAACCGCCTGCGCGATGTCGTTTGCCGTTGTGACAGATGCTTCCTTGATCTCAAGGTCAAGCTTCGAAGCCGCTTCCTTCGCGGCCTTCACCTGCACCTCTGAGTTCACCTCACCCGAGCTGTACACGATGCCGACAGTCTTGACATCGGGCACGAGTTCTTTCAGGAGTTTCAGCTGCTCGTCGATCGGTGCGGCGTCGCTCGTACCGGTGACGTTGCCACCGGGCTTCTCATCAGACTTGACGAGTTCCGCAGAGACCGCGTCGGTGACGGCAGTGAACAGAACTGGCTTGTCTGTGATTGCCTGCGCTGCTGCCTGCGCTGCAGGTGTAGCAACGGCAAGCACCAGGTCAACATTGCTGGAGGCGAAGCCCTGTGCCATCGTCACGGCAGTCGCCTGCTCACCATTCGCGTTCTTGACATCCCACTTGACCTCGACGCCGGCATCTTTGAAGGCGTCCTGGAATCCCTTGGTCGCGGCATCGAGCGCGGGGTGCTGCACGAGCTGAATGACACCGATCGAGTAGGACTCGGCCTTGGTGTCGCCATTGTCGCCGGAGTCACTGCTGCAACCCGCCAGCGCCAGGGCACCGGCGGCTGCGAGTGCCAGCCCGGCTGTAAGCTTCCGATTCTTCATAATGATTTCCTTTTCTTGATGGGGTGTTCTCGATGATGCACAGTTGAGTGCCGCCGAGCTTAGGCGGCTGGGGCGGTGTTCCCGATCGCAGCGAGGAACCGATCGTTCATCTCGGGGCTGCCGATAGTGACGCGAATCCCGTCTCCGAGGAACGCCCGGGCAACAACGCCGTGTTCACGAAGGATCGCGTCAACCTCCGCGGTCGCCGATCCGGTCCGCAGCCACACAAAATTGCCGAGGGAATCGTGAAGTTGCCAGCCAGAATCGCGGAGCTTGGCGACGACGCGGGTCCTCTCCCCAAGAATCACATCGACCCGCTCCTGCAGTTCTGATTCCGCGTCGAGAGAGGCGATCGCGGCGGCCTGGGCGAGGGTGCTGACGCCGAAGGGCACCGCCACGCGCCTCAAGTTGGTCGCAACCCGCTCCGGCGCAATCGCGTAGCCGACGCGCAGGCCCGCGAGGCCGTAGGCTTTCGAAAAGGTGTGCAGGACCGCGACGTTGGGGTGGCTGCGGAAGAACTCAAGCCCATCAACCGATTCGGGATCGTCGTCGAAGTGCGAGTAGGCCTCGTCAATGACCACCAGCACCTCTTTCGGCACACGATCCAAGAAGTTCTGCATCTCGGCGCGGGTGACGACGGAACCAGTCGGGTTATTGGGGGTGCAGATGAAGATGAGGCGGGTACGATCCGTGATCGCCGCGACCATCGCATCAAGGTCGTGACGATCATCGGCGGTCAGTGGCACCGGCACCGGGGTTGCCCCGGCAACCTGCACCAGGATCGGGTACGCCTCGAAGGAGCGCCACGCAAACATGACCTCGTCGCCCTCGCCCGCACTCGCGTGAATGAGCTGCGAGGCGACCTCGACGGATCCGGATCCCACCGCGACCTCTTCGGGACGGACATTCCAACGTTCGGCGAGCCTCGCGACGAGCCCTGCAGCCGACATATCCGGGTACAGATGGAACGATGTCGCACACTCGCGCACAACCTCGGCGACGGATTCGAGGGGCGGATAGGGGTTCTCGTTTGACGAGAGTTTGATCGCGTCCGGGATCGACTTCCCCTGCACATATGCGGGCAGCGCCTCGACGGCACTTCGCTGATACACCATTGTTCCTCGTTATCTATTAGCGTCGTTGCTGCGTAGATCGGGTGAAGACAACGGCCCCACCGCGTCTCAGCAGCCTACGAGATATTCAACACAACTGATCCCCAAAACACCAAAAATGTAGACAGATCGTAATAATCGAGGTTCTTCTACGTCTGATTGTAAAGCTGAACACAACGCGACTCCCAATTTGGCACTGTGGGGTCCTGATACGCCTCGCGCCCCGGGCGGAGGACAGCATCGCGTGGCAGTTGCTGATCCACGCCCGCGCCGATCCCACCGCCTCACCGTGTGCGCAGATGGTGCTTATGTACCTCGATAAAGACCATCTGCGCACACACTGCGAGAAACTCTGGCGTATAGGCCTCAACAGACCAGGAGACGAAATAATGAAGACCCCAACTCCGCTGATTTCTCAATGGTGTTGGGGTCTTACATTTGGTGGCGGATGAGGGATTCGAACCCCCGTAGGCATTGCCAGCTGATTTACAGTCAGCCCCCTTTGGCCGCTCGGGTAATCCGCCATTGGCTGCGAAAAACGCAACCAGGGACCAACTTTACAGCCTCACCGGCTCCGAACGGAAATCGAGCATCGGGCACCGGCACTGAGCTTTCTCTACCTGGGAGTTGCCGCGTGTTCAACAGTGACTCCGAGTACAATGAGCAAATGAAGACGGCGAGCACCACCTCGAATACCCGCGGATCGTGGATCACGGTCGCCGGGGCCCGCACCAATAACCTGCGCAATATCTCGGTGAGGGTACCAAAACACAGAATGACGGTGTTCACGGGGGTTTCGGGTTCTGGCAAGTCATCGCTCGCGTTCGGAACGATCGCGGCGGAGGCCCAACGGCTCGTGGCCGACTCCTACCCGCTTTTCGTCAGAAACAGGCTTCCGCAGCACGGGCCCGTCGACGCTGACCGACTAGACGGGCTGACTTTTACGGTCGTCGTGGATCAGCGGCCCTTCAGTGGAAACACGCGCTCCACCGTCGGCACCGCGAGCGATACGGCGCCACTGCTACGCATGCTGTTCTCGAGAATCGGTACCCCGTCCGCCGGATACTCCCCTGCCTACTCGTTCAACGACCCGAGCGGAATGTGCCCCCGCTGCGAGGGTTTGGGCACGGTCGACGACATCGATCTTGCCTGTTTGATCGATGACACGCGCAGCCTCAACGAGGGCGCGATCCGATTCCCGACCTTCGCCCCGGGCACGTATCGCTTCAAGCGCATGCTGCATTCCGGGCTTATCGATCCCGATCTGCCTCTTTCATGCACACCACCTGAAACCCTCGACATGCTGCTGCATGCGCGGCAGCTCCGCCTCACAAACCCAGATCCGCAGTACCCAAAGTCAGGCCTATTTGACGGGGTGATTCCTCGTCTGCGCGACAGCTACCTCAGGAAATCTCCGTCGCGGTTGACGGATGATGAGCGCACCGCACTCAGTCGCATCGTCTCTCACGAAGTCTGTCCTGAATGCGCCGGTTCACGGCTCAATAGTGCTGCGAGGGCGAGCTTGATCGATGGGCGCTCGATCGCCGATTGGTCAGCCATGCCCATTCGCAAGCTCCGCCAGACGCTCCAGGCGGTGCAGGAGACAACAGTCTCCCCTCTCCTCCAAGCGCTCAGTGCGCAGCTTGAGCGCTTGGATGCCGTAGGTCTCGGCTACCTGAGCCTCGACCGCCACTCACCCACGCTGTCTGGCGGCGAGGCGCAGCGGGTGAAGATTGTGCGCTACCTCGGCAGCGCGCTGAGCGACGTCTGCTACATCTTCGACGAACCCAGCGCTGGGCTTCACCCCCATGACGTGCATCGCCTCCTGCAACTGCTCGCGCAACTGCGTAATGCCCACAACACCGTGCTGGTTGTTGAGCACCATCCGGCTGTCGTTTCGGCGGCCGACCACATCATTGACCTCGGGCCCGGGGCCGGATCCGCTGGCGGCACGATTCAATTCGAGGGCACCCCAGCCGCCCTGTCCAAAACCGACACGGTCACCGGTCACATGCTCCGCGCGCCCATGTCCATCAATGCGCACCCACGTCCGCACACGCGGAGCGTCGCGATCAACCATGCGACGGCACACAACCTTCAAGACGTCTCCGTGAGGGTGCCGCTCAGGGTACTCACCGTCGTCTCGGGCGTCGCGGGATCAGGCAAGACCACGCTGATGGCAGGCGAACTCGGTCGTCAACACCCCGAGTTCGTCGTGTTCGGGCAGGGTCGCCTGCGCGGCGGTACACGCTCGAACGCCGCAACCGTGCTCGGAATCGCCGAGCCGATTCGTGCCGCCTTTGCGCTAGTGGGCGGCATCGACCCCTCGTGGTTCAGCGCGAACGGGCGCGGCGCATGTACGACCTGCAAGGGCAAAGGAGTCATGGTCACCGACCTCGCGTTCTTGGAGGACGTGCGGACGAGCTGCGAGGCGTGCGGGGGATCCCGATTCAACCCGACGGCACTCGCCGTCACCTTCGCAGGGCGATCGATTGCCGAGATCCTCGCGACGAGCGCCAAGGACATTGTCCGAATATTCGCCAGTAACAAGCGGATCGTGCAGCCTCTCCGCTGGCTTGTAGATGTCGGGCTCGGCTACCTATCGGTGGGACAAAGCACGTCGACGCTGTCTGGCGGAGAGCGCGGGCGGCTGCTGCTCGCCAAACACCTTGCAGCAACCGAAGACCCGTCGCAATTGCGGATCGTGCTCGACGAGCCAACCGTTGGCCTCCACGCCGCCGACACCGATCGTATTCTGAGATTGTTCGATCGTCTCGTTGACGCCGGGGCAACCATTGTCGCCATCGAGCACAACCTGCGGGTGATCGCGCATGCGGACCACGTCATCGACATCGGTCCAGGTGCGGGTGATCAGGGCGGCACGGTCGTGTACGAGGGAACTCCCGCCGGCCTGCGCGAATCACCAAATTCACTGACCGGGCAGTATCTCTAGCGCTCAGCTCGTGCAAAAATCGGAGCATGACACCCCTCCCCTCCGGCATCACCCTGCACCGCGCTGAGAGCCTCGACGAGATCCCGTCGCGCACGCTCTACCGCATCGCTCGGCTGCGCCAGGAAGTCTTCGTCGTCGAACAGAACTGCGTCTACCTCGACCTCGACGGCCGTGATCTGGACCCTGGGAGCATCCAGATCTGGGCTGCGACGCCAGACGGCACCATCGCCTCTTCGCTGCGGATCCTGAGCGAAGATGCGCTCGAACCCGGGTTGCGAAGCATCGGACGCGTCGTCACCGATCCCGCATGGCGCGGGCGCGGGATCGCGGCGGCCGTGCTGCGATCGGCCATCGAAGCCTGCGCGGAGCACCCGATCCTGATCCACGCACAATCGCATTTGACCGAGTGGTACGCGCGCTTTGGCTTTGTGACGAGCGGGCCGGAGTTCCTCGAAGATGACATTCCGCACACGCCGATGCGGTTGTCTGGCGGGGCTTGATTTCGACTCGCAAGCTCGCTCAACCGGCGGGTAGGGGCAAGCTCGCTCAACCGGCGGGCGCCGCTACCCCTGCAGCAACTCGTCGAGTCCGGGGACCTGGACGGCAAGGCCGTGACGATGAGCACGCGCCGACACCGACTGCTCACGCAGCAGCGTCAGCAACTCGACCGGACCGGCCATAGTCACCGGCTCCGCCCAGAGCGCCGCACGATCGAGGCCACCCATCCACTCGGCGGCTCTCACCCGGTCGCCGCCGATGAGACGCACACGGGAGGCGACAACTCCGTCAGCAGAGACGGGACCGGATACCGCGATCCGCTCCATCCAGTCGTCGTCGCGTTCAAGCGACACCTCTACACCCTGCGAGTCCAGAAACGCCAGGACTTCGGGCGGCAACACCTTGCCGGTGGATACGAAAACGGGCGCCCGCACCAGTAGCGCCGCGGCCAACACCCGCAACAACTCCGCCACTCGCCCGCACTCCGACAGTCGCAGCTGTGTCGTAACGGGCCAATAGCGCAATACATTGCGCTCGATCCCGAGCCCCACCTCGTCACGCACCACACCCAGCGAGGTCCGCCACGCAAGCGCATCGGCGAGCGCCGCACGTCTCACAGCGTCAAACTCCTCGTAGTCGAGGTTTGCCTGCGCGGTTTCGATCAGCAGTTGCACTTCAGGATCCAGCCCGCGAAGGTGCAGTGTCTCGCTGCGGGTGCCCTCGCGCGGCCGCCAGGATCCGAGCATGAGCAGCCAGTTGGGTCCGCCAGCCAGCGCCGGGAGCCCCATCACCGCATCATTCCAACTGCCTCCCGGCTGCCGCAGGATGCGTGTCTGAGTTGTCGGCCGGTTCACCGAGAGTGACGCCGCCTCAACCTGTTCAAGCCAGGCAAGAATCTCATCAGCATCACCGCTCTGCAGACCCGCCGTCGCGCCACTCCCCGGCGCGTTCTGCAGCTTGGTTGCTTCCGTAAGGGTGTGAGCGTGCATGATTCCCAGAACTGGCACTCCCAGTGCGTCATCCCAGAAGCTTGAGCCCGGTGCCACGCCTACGCGCACACCTGGGCTCCACAGGAGGCCGTTCTCGTCAAGCTGCTGCGGCTGGACCAGCCATTCTTCGCCGCGATTCAGCTCGGTGAGCGCCCGCAGCCCCGCTTCACTCGGGGGGCACTGCAGCGGCCCAAGATCAAACGCGAGTGGATCGCCATCGCCCTGCCGCGAAGTGTCACCCACGCGTATCGCCCGCACGGCATCAGCGAGCCCTTCCTTCAGTCGTTTGGATCGCGCGACACTGCCCACGAGGATCACCGCTTGCGCTGTCCGGGGGTGGGATCCCGCCCCACGAAACGCGGACGCCACAATGTCGGGGATCGCGAGCGCTAGGTCCGCGGACGGCGCAATAAGCACCGACCCGAACGCCCGGAAATGCCCCTCGATACGCAGATCCGGCCTCCGCCTGGCGAGTTCTCTGGCGGCACCGCGATCGCCGAGCACCACAGCCCGATCGGTGCTGTGAGAGGCGGCGAGCGCACCGAGTGTACGGCCAGCAACCACGGATTCGAGCCGCACAACATCAGGGGTCAGTCCGCCAACTTCCCACTCTTCGAGGAGCACCGCGGCCGAACGATACAGCCGCTGCGGTACGGTCCACAGCACGCCGCTGCCGGCCGCGAGCGCGGCAAGCACCGACTCGGCTTGCGTCGAAAGCGAGGTGCCGTCGTCCGCGACCACGAGTACCAGCCGGTCGGGCACGAAGGTTGCCCCCCGCACAGCCGCAAGCCCCTCAGCCAGCTGCCCCGCATATCTACCCGCATCGACGATGTTGTTGATCTCGGCATCAAGCTCTGCGATGGGCAGGCCGGTGTCAACCGCGAGCGCCTGCAGCAGCCGGTCACGGGCGGCAACCACCGCAAGCGCGCCGCGTCGCAATCGGACGGCGCGGATCCGATGCGACTGCCCAGCCCAGGCCTCACCTGCCTGGCGGGCGAGCTGTGCGACTGCTCCGGCGTCAAGGTCGGCGGCAGACAGGGCGACCGTCTCGTTCGCGACGTCGCGTTCCTGCGCCCGCTGTGAAGCCAACGCTAAGTGCTCGCGCGCCCAGTCGCGATTCTCCGACACACTCGCGTCGGTGTCCGGTTCAGACGCGAAACCCGAGGCTGACACGGCGGGGATCACACGCGGCGGTGCCAGGGCATCAAGTTTCAGCTCACCCGTTGATCCGCGACTCAACCCCAGCACCGCGGCCGTCAAGCCGCCAGTGTCAAAGCGGGCGGGCTCGTCTGGCGCGCGATAGAACAGCGCACTGTCGCGCTCACTCGGGTCCCATTCACGGGCGCGGCGTTGCGTGCGGCGCGAAGTCGGGGCGTCTTCGGCGGCGGCCTCAGCGGCAGCCGAAAAGACGGCGTGTTCCTGGGCTGCGGCAGAGTCCTCTGTGGCGGCGTCGGCTTCGGGATCCTGCCCAATCCCACCCTCAACACCCTCTGTCAGCATCGCCTCAAATCGCGACACCGCCGACTCGGGATCGGCAGCCTCCGCGGCGATCCGAACGAGCGTATCCACCGCGCCAGCAAACTCCTGCGGCGCAATGATGGGGAGCAGGATCCGCGTCTCGTTCACATCCGCCACGACGCGCTCGGCGAGCCCCGGCGCGACACCGCTACGCAGCTGAAGCGAAATCAGCTCGGAGATCCCGCGGCTCGCGGCAAGCTCGGTGGCGGCGGCAAGCACGCGCGCGTCCTCGCTCTCGATCACCGGCCGCAGCACGGCGGCGCGCCCCGGATGCAGCGCAAGTTCGGTCAACCGCAGCAGTTGCGCGGTAACCTCGGTCCGACCCTCAAGCACCGGCACCGCCAGGCCGCTCTCGATCGACGCAATTCGCTCTTGCCCAGCGACCCCCGCGACACCAATCACGACTTCTGCGGGCGCTCCGCCATCGGCCACACGACGCTGCGCCCAGCGGCTCAAGCGGTCGTAGATTTCCCGCGATTCTGGCAGCTCGGCAAACAGCCTGGCGCCGACACGCACCCGATCAAATTGGGTGTCAGCGAGCGCGTGCACAAGAATGCTCGGGATGAGTCTCGCCCAACGCACGCTCTTGGCCTCAAGATGAACGGTGGTGTCGTGCTCGAGCGCGGCTGCAAGGATCGGTCGAAGCGCCGTGGCGGCCCGCAAAAGATCGACATCCACCGACCAGTCCGTCCCGCCCGGAGCGAGTCGGGCAGGATCCACCACGATGTGTTTGATGGCGGGGTGCGCCGCGAGCGCCGTGAGCCTCGCGAGCTCCGCCTCGGCGCCACTTGGGCCATACACTCGCTCACCGAGCGGAGCCACAACGGGAACGATCCCGGCATCTCCCACGCGCCGCAGCGCTTCGGTGAGCGCGGTCAGACGCCCCGGATCGCCACCAGAAGGCAGTTTCACGGCAAGCACCAAATGGGAAACGCGCTCACGCAGCCAGCGCCTCGCAACCGGCATCACCGCCCAGGGCAGCCCGAGCGAAGCGACGCCGCCCGCCCGGACGGCCAGGCGATCCCGCACGGGCATCGCGGGGGAACATCCTGTGCCATTTCGCGCAGGCCCAGCGCAGACGCAAAAGCATCTTCGGTGCCGGCGACAAGTTCGATCAAGCGACGCGTAAATTCGAAGTTTTCAGGATCCCGGCGGATCCCCTCAAGCATGTCAGTTGCAGCCGCGTCCCCCGCGCGGACGTCACGAACCCAGGCGTTTGCACGCGCCTCACTCGGAACGACAAGCGCGCGCCAAACCGAATCTGCGGCACTGGATTCGCAAGCCATGTGCCCCACTGTATGACCGACAGCTGGCAGTTTGTGTGAGGCGCGCGACAGTTACGCTGGTACGTGTTTTCCTTCAGGCCGCCACCTCTCGCTCCGCTCCGTAGGCACCGAATGCTCAGGTGAAAACACAGCGTGTTTTCACGCATGAGGTGGCGGCGCTACTGCGCCACAGCGACGCCCTCGCCGCGGCTTGCAAGAACGCTGGTGCGCGTTTTGGCTACGCCGCCACCTCTCGCTCCGCTCCGTAGGCCTCGGGCGACGCCCTCGCCGCGGCTTGCAAAAACGCTGGTGCGCGTTTTGGCTACGCCGCGCCACCAAACTCGCCGGTGGCGACAATAATCGCACGCGCGAGCACAGCATCGCGCATCATGAACCCCATCACCGCGGGGGTCGCCTGCGGATCAATTTCAATGTGCGGAACATTGAGCGCATGCACAACAAACCAGTAGTGGTGCACCCCGGTGCCCTCGGGTGGTGCCGCGCCGGTGAACGCCGGGTCCCGCTTCTCGTTCGGCATCGTGATCGCCCCCTGGGGCATCGGACCGCCAGCGGGGAGTTCAGTCACGTTCCCGGGAATATTGAGCACGGCCCAGTGCCAGAATCCGGATCCTGTCGGTGCATCCGGATCAAAACACGTCACCGCAAAGCTCTGCGTGTCCTCGGGGAAGCCCGACCAGCTCAGCTGCGGGGAGCGATTCCGACCGCCCGCGTACTCCGCGTACAACTCCGCGGGGAGGGGCTCACCGTTCTGAATATCGGTGCTCGTCAGCGTGAAACTTGGAACCTGCCGCATGCCTGCGTACGGATTGATGTCGCCGTGGCTCGTCTGATGCTGAGTCATGATTCCCCTTCGAAGTCGGTATAGATAGCTACTGCGGATACACCGCCGTGCGAACCGGATGCAACGCTGTCACGATCCTCGCACGCTCTCGCAACCAGCTTAGGGGCCACGTAACAATGAATCCATAGGCCCCTTTTGGGGGCGGGATATACTTATGGATCAGCAACGGCGTACACCCGCGCCGCTATCGGAATCGGAGTCACCATGGCATCGACGACAGGCTCGGATCGGGCCCGCGCGACCCTTGCGTATCTGCGCCGCAAGATCACCACGGGAGAGTGGGCGGTCGGCAGCAGGATCCCGATTGAACCCGAGCTCGCAGAGCAGACAGGCGTCGGACGATCAACCGTGCGTGAAGCGGTGCGCTCCCTGGCGAGCATGGGCATGCTCGAGACGCTTCCCGGTCGAGGCACTTTTGTGCGTTCCGCCGCACCAACGAGTGCCCTGCTGAACGAGTTTTTGAGCGACTTCACGCTTGAGGAGATCTTGAGCTACCGCCGCGCCCTTGAAATCGAGGCTGCTCAGCAGGCAGCGATCCACCGCACGGACGAAGATCTGATCGCGCTCGAACAGGCCGCCATCGAGGAGGTTGGCTGCACGCGCTGCCCGGTCATGGGTTTTGCGGGCGACAATGACTCCTCAGCGTTTGATAGCAAGTTTCACCGGCTCGTATTTGACGCTGCGAAGAACCGTTTGCTCGCCGCTCTCTATGCGGGCACGAATGACCGTCTGCGCACTCCAGAACACCGCGGCCGCCTCGCCAATGTCGCGAGCGGCGCGGACATGGAGCGCGACCATGCCCGCGTGCTCGACGCAATCCGTCGCCAGGACTTCATCGACGCCGTGCACGCAATGGTAAACCACGTGGATAACGACGTGGTGATCGTGAACGAGCAGCACGAGGTGGTTCCCCCGCTCGCGCGCACCGCTGAGCAACAGCAGCGCATCGAGATGGCTGTGCGGGCCGACGACCAGCGGATCGCGGCGATCTAACGCCGGAGATTGCGGTTGACGTAGACCGCAAGTGCGTCGCGCACGAAGCTGGCGCCCGTGATTCCGCCGTAATTTGCGCCGAACCGCTCGTCGGAGACGTACATGTCTCCGAGGCCGAGCACGTAGCTTGCCAGGTCACCGCCGGGTGTGGCCGCCGGAGTGCCCGGGGTCGCCCTGAGCCATGCGATGTGACGTTCAGCGAGATCCTGCGCCGCGGTCGATTCGGGATCCTCGCCCCGCTCCGCGGCCGCGATCCAGTCGGCATTCAGCACCGCAAGTTTCGCCTGCCATTCGGCCTGACCCGCGGCCCCGAGTGAGCGCCACCACCCGTCGCTGCTTGCATACGCGTCCTCTCCCCATCGGGCCTCGACCTCCTCACGGTACTGGGTGTGGTCGAATCCTTCAAACATGTGTTGCGACATGAGATCTTCCTTTTCTGTATTGTCATGCTCAGATTGCTTGGCGTTATGGCGGAGCGCGAGGATCGTGCGCTCAACCGCGCCGATCTGAGCGTCGACGCGATTCCGCTCCTGCCGCAACAGCTCCAGGTGTGCGGTCAAAATGCTGACCTCCGCCTTCTCGGGAGACGCACTCTTCGGCCCGTTGCGATCCTGCGCGGCAAGCACCTGCGCAATCACTTCGAGCCCGAGTCCGAGACCGCGCAACAGGAGGACGCGCTGCAGCCGGACCAGCGCGCGATCATCGTAGTAACGGTAGCCGTTGCTGCCGATGCGACTCGGCGCGACAAGACCGATGCGGTCGTAGTGTCGCAGGGTGCGCGAGGTGGTTCCGGCAGCCTTCGCGACCTCCTGGATCGAGCGTTCCATAGGGAGCAACCTCTCATGATGACCGGGAACTTCCCGGCTCTGTTTCAACCGTAGAGGTTGACGCAACGTCAATGTCAAGCTCTCGCAAGAAGCACGCGTACGATGAAAGGGTGTCTGAACCCAAGATCCTGCTCTATTACGCATTTGCCCCCATCACCGATCCGGAGTCCGTGCGGCTCTGGCAGAGGGAATTATGCGCGTCGCTCGGCCTGCGCGGCCGTATCATCATCTCGAAGCACGGCATCAACGGCACTGTTGGTGGCGAGCTGGACGCATGCAAGCAGTACCTCAAGCGGACCCGCGAGTTCGGACCCTTCGCAGGCCTCGACGTCAAGTGGAGTGATGGAACCGGCTTCGATCCCGAGCAGCCCGAGACCCTGCACGGTGTCGACCGTCGCGCACGGTGGCGACGCATCGCTGACTTCCCGAAGCTGAGCGTGAAAGTGCGCGACGAACTTGTGGCGTTCGGGATCCCCGACGAGACGATCGTTGACGCCGCCGGAGTGGTGGGCGGCGGCGAGCACCTCAGCCCGCAGGCGGTCAACGAGCTCGTGGCCGAGCGCGGCGATGAGGTCGTGTTTTTCGACGGTCGCAACGCCTGGGAGGCCGAGGTCGGCAGGTTCAAGGGTGCGGTTGTTCCCGACGTCACCACCACACACGATTTCATCGCGCAGATCGAAAGCGGCGCCTACGACGATCTCAAGGATCGCCCCGTCGTCACTTACTGCACCGGCGGCATCCGTTGCGAGATCCTCTCGGTCGCCATGAAGAACCGTGGCTTTCGCGAGGTCTATCAGATCGACGGCGGCATCGTGCGCTACGGCGAAGCCTTTGGCAACGACGGTCTATGGGAGGGCTCACTCGCGGTGTTCGACAGTCGAGAGACGATGGATTTCGCCCCCGGTGCTGCGGTGATTGGATCCTGCGCCGCCTGCGGCACCCCCACCAATAACCTCAGCAACTGCGCCGACCAGACATGCCGCGTCCGGTTCGTCGCTTGCTCCGAGCACGAGAATGGGCCGTGCGCGGAGCATCTGATGGTGGCATAGCGCTTCTGCACCTCCACTCCCCCGTCGAGAATGCAGTATCTCGACGAGAAGCCAGTTCCCGTGCGTCGGTGCGATGCTTTCTCGTCGAGATACTGCTTTCTCGTCGAGATAGTAGCCAGTCGCGGTTTGCGGGCCGCGCCAGAACTGGACTGGACTGGACTGGACTGGACTGGACTGGACTGCGCAAGCTACCCGCGCGAGCTACCAAATACTCACGCGCTCGGCCGGATCCAGCCACAACTTGTCACCCGGCTTCGTATCGTAGGCCTCGTGGAACGCATCGAGGTTTGCGACGATCTGATTGCAGCGGAACTCGTTGGGCGAGTGTGGGTCGATCGTCAAGAGGCGCACAGTTTCTTCCGGACGTGATTTCTGCTGCCAGGCCTGCGCCCACGACAGGAAGAAACGCTCGGCACCGCTGAGCCCGTCAATCACGGGCGGCTCCGCGCCTTCGAGCGAACGCAGGTACGCCTTCCATGCGATCGCGAGCCCGCCCAGGTCACCAATGTTCTCGCCGATCGTCAACTCACCATTGACGGTCTGGCCATCTGCGCCCTCCGGCGACAGCGCGTTGTACTGGCCAATAAGCGCACCCGTCAGCTTTTCAAACGCCGCGCGATCCTCCTCGGTCCACCAGTCGGTGAGCTTGCCATCGCCGTCGTAGCGGGATCCTTGATCGTCGAAGCCGTGGCCAATCTCGTGGCCGATCACGGCGCCGATCGCGCCAAAGTTCGCGGCACCGTCGACGTTCTTGTCAAAGAACGGAGGCTGCAGGATCGCCGCCGGGAACACGATCTCGTTGAATCCCGGGTTGTAGTAGGCGTTCACCGTCTGAGGGGTCATGAACCACTCGTCACGATCGATGGGTTTGCCCACCTTGCCAAGCTCGCGGTTGAACTCGTACTCAGCAACCTGCCGCGAGTTGCCGATAAGGTCGCCCGAGTCGACGGTGATCGCGGAGTAGTCACGCCACTTCACCGGGTACCCAATCTTGGGGGTGAACTTGTCGAGCTTTTCGAGCGCCCGCACTTTGGTCTCAGGGCTCATCCAGTCGAGCTGCTGGATCGAATCACGGTATGCCTCGATAAGGTGTTCCACCAGCACATCCATTGCGGCCTTCGCGTCTTCGTCGAAGTGGCGCTCAACGTAAAGCCGGCCAACAGCCTCACCCATTGATCCCTCGACGAAAGAGACACCGCGGCGCCAACGGTCCCGCTGCTCGGTCGCACCGGTAAGCGCCGTGCCGTAGAAATCGAAGTTCGCACGGGAAAGTTCCTGCGAAAGCAGCGCCGCGGATCCGCGCACGATCGACCAGGCAAGCCAGGCTTTCCAGGCCTCGAGCTCGTCTTCAACGAGCAGCTTCGCAAGCCCCGCGATGGCTTCGGGCTGCCCCACAACGACCTCAGCAAACGCAGTCTCGGGAGCACCCATAGCGCCGAGGTACGCGCGCCAATCAAGCTCGGGCGTAATTTCCTGCAGGCCAGCAAAGTCGCGCAGATTGTAGAGCTTCTGAATATCGCGGCTCGCAACCTTGTCCCAGTGCGAGGCGGCGATGCGCGTCTCCAGGTCGAAGGTGAGCTGCGCGAGGCGTGCAGCGTCTGCGACCCCTGCGAGTTCCAGCATGCGCTCGATGTGCGCGCGGTACTGATCCCGCACCTCGGCGAACTGCTCTTCGCGATAGTAGGACTCGTCGGGGAGCCCTATCCCGCCCTGCATGACGAACACGATGTAGCGGGCGGGATCCCCCGGATCGTTGTCGATGAACATGCCAGCAAAGCCGCCGAGCCCCTGCCGCTCGAGTTCCCCTACAAGGGTGATCAGCTCAGGGATCGAGCTGACGCCCTGAGCCCGCGCGAGATCCGCAGCGATCGGCTCAGCGCCGAGGGCGTCGACGCGCGCGACATCCATGAAGCTCGCGTAGAGCGCCGCAACCTTATCGGCCTCGCTTGCGCTTGCTGCGAGCGCACCGGCCGCGGGAGCCTGGGTGCCAGTGATGATGTCGCGAACTGCCTCCTCAGCATTCTCCGCGAGCACGGCGAAGGATCCGTAGCGCGCCTTGTCTGCCGGGATCTCGGTGCGGTCGATCCATTTGCCGTTGACATGCCTAAACAAATCGTCTTGCGGGCGGATCGCGGGGTCGAGTTCGGCGAGGTCAATACCTGAGGAGAGCGCATCATGGGTCATGGAAACAGCCTAGCGATGACGCCCGACATTTAGGTCAAGCCTCGAGTTTGGCGGGCCTCCCAAAGTGCACTGTAGGCACCAAACACAAGCATTGATCAAGCAGCGCGATGTTCTCGCGACCACGATCGAGCCCGCGACCACCTCCGGAGTTTGCGCAGGAGCAAATCCTCGCGCACCCCTCTCGATTCTGTGCGCGGGATCGACCTCCGTCTTGGAGAGCTTTGGGCTCGCCGCTAACGTAGGGCCATGGGCACCCGAGAAACGAGCGAGCGGACGCGGATCGACCGCAGCATCGCGCACCTCGCTATTCCTGCGCTCGGCGCGCTGATCGCCGAGCCGCTCTTTCTCGTGGTCGATTCTGCTCTCGTCGGGCACCTCGGTGCGGTCCCGCTCGCGGGCCTCGCGATCGCGGCCGCGATCCTGCAAACGGCCGTCGGGCTCATGGTTTTTCTTGCCTACTCGACAACTCCACTCGTAGCGAGACGCCGCGGCGCGGGAGACCTCCGCGGCGCCGTGCAGGCCGGTATCGATGGCCTGTGGCTCGCGCTCGGCATCGGAATCCTCGTGGGCGCGGCCCTCTACGCCGCGAGCGCTCCCCTCGTGAAGCTTTTTGATGTCGCCTCCGAAACAGCAGCGCAGGCAATCATCTACCTTGCGATCTCGTGCTTCGGCATCCCTGCCATGCTCGTCGTGTTCGCCGCGAGCGGCTTGCTGCGCGGAATGCAAGACACACGCACTCCGCTCACGGTGGCTACGGTCGGCTTCGCGGTGAACGCGCTGCTGAACTGGTGGTTCATCTACGGCCTGGGCTTTGGGATCGCGGGCAGCGCCTGGGGGACGGTGATCGCGCAGTGGGGCATGGTCGCGGTCTACCTCGCTGTCATCACGCGCCACACTCGCCGCGCGGGCGCCGGATTCCTCCCCCGCCGCGATGGCCTGGGACATGCGGGGCGGAGCGGCGGTTGGCTCTTCGTGCGCACCGTGGGTCTGCGCGCCGCGCTCCTCGCCACCGTGTTTGCGGCGACGAGCCACGGCACCACCGCGACCGCCGGCTACCAGGTGGTCTTCACCGTGTTCACGACCGCTGCCTTCGCGCTTGACGCGCTGGCCATCGCCGCGCAGGCGCTCATCGGTGATGCGCTCGGATCCCGCGATGCCGCCCGTGCCCACTTCATCGTGCGCCGCACCGTGTTCTGGGGAGTGCTCTGCGGTGCCGCAGTGGGGCTGCTGCTCGCCACGACCAGCCCGGTGATCGGCTGGGTATTCACGAGCGACGAGGCCGTGCTCGCGATCCTGCCCCGGCGATCCTGGTGCTCGGGATCTCGCTTCCACTCGGCGGGCTCGTATTTGTGCTCGACGGTGTGCTGATGGGGGCCGGCGACGCCCGCTATCTCGCGTGGACAAGCCTCGTGAACCTCGCCACATATCTGCCGGTGCTGTGGGCGATCACGGTGCTCGTACCCTCCGGCACCGCGGCGCTCGTCGCCTTGACCGCCGGATTCACGATCGTGTATATGCTCGCGCGCGCGATCACGCTCAGTATCCGCACCCTCCGGGGAACGTGGGTGGTGCTTGGTGTATGACCGGCCCCGTGTGTGCGCAAATTGACCTTAAGCTCACTCATAAGAGCAATCTGTGCTCACAGCGATGGAGGAGAGCATCATCATTGATACGCTAGGCGGACGCCGCGACGGGGAGAGAGGTATCGTGAGTTTCCATTCTTCGCCCGCGCGCAACGCGGTCGGCCGCTGGGTCACCGGCATCCTCATCATCTTCACGCTGCTCGGTTTCGGCTTCGGCAGCTGGTTGGCGCGGCTTCCGGCGGTGCGGGACCACCTCGGCGCATCGACCCTGGAGATGAGCGTCTACGGGCTGTGCCTGGCGATCGGCTCCCTCTCGGGGCTGCTGCTCGCGGGCCGCACGGTCGCGCTCCTCGGGTCACGGCGGGCGCTCGGGGTGGGGATCCTGATCCAGGCGCTCGCCATGCCGCTCGCCATCACCCTGATCTGGCAGGAACTACTCATCCCCGGGCTTGCGCTGCTCTTCTGCTACGGTTTCGCCTTCGCCACCTCCGACGTGGCGATGAACGTCAGTGGGGCCTCCGCTGAGCGCGCGCTCGGCAAGCCACGGCTGCCCGTGATGCACGCCGGGTACAGTTTGGGAGCGGTCAGCGCGATGGGTGTCGGTGCGCTCGCGGAGACGTGGATGGTTCCCGTGCCGCTGCACCTCAGCGCGGTGTTCGTGATCATCCTTGTGGTGGGAGTCTTCGCGCTCCGGCTCGTACCACCAGACTCGGAAACCGCGCGGGTCGACCACGGCCCGCAGCTCGCGGCGCACACCGGGCAGTTGCGGCTTCCGCCCGAAACCGCAGCGGCGCAGGATCCTGCAGCCCAGGCGTCGTCCGCGACACATCTCTCCCGCCCCTACACCCCGTGGCGCGACCGTCGGATCCTGCTCGTTGGACTCGTGGCGCTCGGCATGAGTCTCGCCGAGGGCACGGCCTCCGACTGGCTCCCCCTCGCGCTTGCCGATGGGCGGGGGATCCCGAATTCGACTGCCGCGCTCATCCTGGGCATCTTCTTCGTCGCGATGACCATCACTCGAACGTTTGGCTCGCCGATTCTCAGCCGTTTGGGGCGGGTACCGGTGCTCCGCGGCGGCGCGATCCTGTGCGGGATCGGTGTGGTCGTGGTGATCCTCGTCCCCTTCACCTGGGGGATTGTCATCGGCGCACTGATGTGGGGTGTGGGGTGCGCACTCGGCTTTCCGGTCGGGATCTCGGCTGCCGCCGACAACCCGCGGACCGCCGTGCGCGACGTCGCTGCGGTCTCCGCGATTGCGTACACCGCGATGCTGCTCGGCCCGATGGCGTTCGGGTTTCTTGGGGAACACGTCGGGCTCCTCACCGCGTTCTGGGCACTCGTCGCGGTCGCTCTGCTCAGCGCACTCGCGGCGGGCGCGGCACGGGAACCGAAGATCCACACGGCTGATCACTAACGGCGGGCGCTGAGGGCGGGGCGCAACCCACCCGCGTCGTCGGCACAGCCAGCACAGCCAGCCAGCACAGCCAGCCAGCACAGTCAGCACCACCCGGCCAAACCGGCTAAACTGACGCGGTGCGAATCGTTGTGGCTGATTGTTCTGTTGACTATGCGGGGCGACTCTCCGCGCACCTTCCGCGGGCGAAGCGGGTGCTCATGCTGAAGAACGATGGCAGCATCCTGGTGCACTCGGACGGCGGCTCCTACAAGCCGCTGAACTGGATGAGCCCGCCGTGCACGCTGGCACCGCTCGAGCCCGACGAGGATCAGCTCGCGGCCGGCATCGTCGAGGCGTGGGAGGTCACCCACAAGAAGACCGCCGACAGGCTCATTGTTTCGATCTTCGAGATTATTCAGGACAGCTCGCACGATCTCGGCGTCGATCCCGGCCTCATCAAGGATGGCGTCGAGGCCCACCTGCAGGAGCTCCTTGCCGAGCAGATCGACCGGGTCGGTGAAGGCCACACGCTCGTGCGCCGCGAATACATGACGCCGATTGGCCCGGTCGACATTCTTGCGCGCGACGCCACGGGCGCCTCGGTTGCGATTGAAATCAAGCGTCGCGGCGAGATTGACGGTGTTGAGCAACTGACCCGCTATCTCGAGCTGATGAACCGGGATCCGGTACTTGCTCCCGTGCAGGGAGTGTTTGCCGCGCAGGAAATCAAGCCCCAGGCGCGCACGCTGGCCGAGGATCGCGGGATCCGCTGCCTACTCCTGGACTACGACGAGATGCGCGGTATGGAAGACAAGAACACGCTGTTCTAGGCGGTGATGATCGGCGCACGTCCAAAGCGCGCCATCAACAGCAGCACGAGGGCCACTCCTGAAAGCAACCCGTCTGCGATACCTGCGGGCAACATGAAGATCATCAGGATCAGCGTCACGATGCAGTTCGTAATCGAAAGCCAGTACCCTCACTGACGATTCTTCAGGAGGCCAATCGCCCCGACCGTCCTAAGCGCACCAAAGACACCGCTCATCACCATCATCAAATAGAGATGCTCGTTGAAAAAGGGAACGATGAACGAGAACCCTTAGGCGAGCAGTGACGATTCAACCCCCATGAGCAGCAGAATCGGCAGCCCCAGAAATGGCAGCCCCTCCATCAACACGCCCTGCACCAGTTGCAGGATCGCGGCAACTCGAATCTGGCGGAGTGCGACCGGTTCGGATTGGGACTGAGGCATGGCCAAGATTCTACGCGGCCCGAGCCAGGCGTTCTCGCAGCTCGCCGCGGTCAACGGGCAGGGCCGCAAGAAGCACGGCGGCGGGATCCGGCTCCTTACGATCAAGCAGCGCGAGCAGCATGTGGCGCGGGGCGATGGTGGGCGACTTCTCTGCGGCCGCGTAGCCAAGCGTGCCCTTCAGCACCTCCTTGGCGCCCGAGGTCATGCGGGTCGCACGCTTGCCCTTCACGGTGCTTGGCGGCAGCTGCACCTCGCTGACCGAGACTCCGATTGCGGCGAGCGCATCTCTGTCAAGCTGGTCGGCAGCCATCTGCACCGCAGCAGCGTCAGTGCCGGCAGCGGCCGCAATCTCCTCGTTGCGCAGCAGCGCGAGCAGCAGGTGGTCGGAGGCGATCCTCACTGCCCCGCGCCGCTCGGCCTCGGTGAGTGCGTCTTCAACAACCGCTCTGGCTTCTCCAGCAAATCGTTCAAACATTTCGTTCTCGCTTTCCGTGTTTGGCGTGTACCGACTGGCGGGTGACGCCAAGCGCGTCACCGATGTCCTCCCAGGACCAACCGGCGGCGCGCGCCTTGGCGACGTGCTCAACTTCCACGCGTTCTGCGAGGCGGTGGAGTGCCCCTACGGCACGCAACCCGGTTGCGGGATCAGCAGAGCGTACTCGCTCCATATCAAATTCGTTCACACTGTCAGTTTGAACTGACAGTAGCCTTTTGTCAAGTGAAACTGACAGGACCCAGGCCGGCCAGCACGATGTCGAGACCACGACCGAACGATTCATCGAGGTCAACCGGCTCGGGATCCCCCACCCCCGCGGGGTCACCGGGAGCGGTGCCGTGCTGGGCGAGCAGCGCCCCAAATGCCTCAGCCTGGCGCTGCATTTGGGTGGCCTGCGCCTGCGCAAAGGTGTACAGCAGGAGCGTGCGGGCACCATCAGCACCGACAAGTTCCGCGAGACGGTCCTCGACCGCAGAGCGCCCGAGCCGAAAAGCAGCAGCGGTGGCCACCACGTCGGCGCCGTCACGCACGGCAAGCATCGCATTTCGCAAACGGTGACACAGCTCGCGGGCGGCACCGGGATTCGGGATCACCGCCGCCGTGTCGGGGACACCACGCACAGCAACCACCGGCGCGACTTCCGCGACAATCTCGTCGGCCATCAGCGCCAGAAGCGTCTGCTTGTTCGGAACGTGATGGTACAGCGCGCTCGGCTGCACATCAAGCTCGGCCGCCACTCGCCGCATCGAGCAGTTCTCCAGCCCCTGTGCCTCGAGTACGCGCAGGGCCGCAGAGACGACATCGTTCCGGCTGTTGCGCATTGCCCCAGCTTAGCGCTAACCTGAACACCGTTCACCAGAACACTGTTCAGGTGCGGGATTCGATACTTCGACTCGGCTGGCGCCTCGCTCAGCACATCGCTCGCTCCATTTGCTCAACCAGCGGATCCGGCATCACCCTAGGAGAGACACTGTGACCACCACGCACCGCGACCGCAGTGCCACCACCGACCTCGCGCTGGTCGCGACGTTTGCCGCGCTGATCGCCGTGTGCGCGGTCATTCCCGGCATCCCCATCGGGCCCGTGCCCATCACACTCCAGACGTTCGCGGTGAGTCTCGGCGGCGCGCTGCTCGGTGCGCGCCGCGGTTTCTTGGCCGCGCTGCTCTACCTCGCGGTGGGTGCCGCCGGGCTCCCGGTCTTTTCTGGCGGCAGTGCGGGCCTCGCCCCCTTCGCGGGCCCGACCGTCGGCTACCTCGTCGCCTTCCCGCTCGCGGCGGGGCTCGCCGGATTCCTGGTTGAGCGCCTGCCCCGCCGCCGCGTCACACGCAGCATTCCGCTGATTTTTGCCGCGGTGTTCGCAGCAAACCTGGTGTTCATTCACACGCTCGGCCCCCTCGGCATCGCCTGGCGCGCGGAGCTGCCGCTCGGTGCCGCCTTCGCCACAGACCTCGCCTTCTACCCCGGCGACATCGTCAAGTCGCTGCTCGTCGCCACGGTCGCCACTGCCGTGCACCGCGCCTTTCCAGGACTCCTCCCCCGCCGCCGAAACGCACAGGTTGTCGGCGCATGATCACACTGCTTGACGCCGCGGTGACCGTGTCGGCAGAAGCCGGTGAAGCCACAATCCTGCACCCCACATCGCTCAGCCTGAGCGAGCCGCGCATCTCCGTCATCGGCGGCAACGGCTCGGGCAAATCGACGCTGGCGCGCCTGCTCAACGGACTCATCGAACCCAGCAGCGGACGGGTGACGGTCTTGGCGAATGACACCACGCCCCTTGACACCGTCCGTGACGGGGCCGCTGTGCGCCGCAGCGTCGGCTTCGTGTTCACGGATCCCGCAGCCCAGTTCATCATGCCGACCGCTGTCGAAGACGTCGCGCTGTCACTGCGCCGACAGCACCGCGACAAATTCGACCGGCACCGGGCCGCCATCAGCGCCCTCGAGCGCTTCGGGATCGCTCGCCTCGCCGAGCACAGCGTGCACAGCCTGTCCGGCGGCCAAAAGCAACTGCTCGCGATCGCCGCCGTACTCGCGAGCGACCCCGCGATCCTCGTCGCAGACGAACCCACCACCCTGCTCGACCTGCGAAACTCCCGCATGATCGGCGAGCTGCTGATGTCGCTGCCGCAGCAGGTGATCGTCGTCACGCACGACCTGGATCTCGCTGCTCGCGCCGATCGCACCCTGCTGGTCGAGGGAGGGCGTGTGGTGTATGACGGTGACCCCGCGACAGCGATTGCACACTATCGGGCACGCGCATGACGCTCCCGAACCCGCTCGGCAGCCGCATCTCGCGACCCGGCCCCTCCACCGGCTACGCCCGGGCGCGAAGCTGCTCGGCCTGTTTGTCTTTGCGGTCGCGGTGGTGTGGTTCTCCAGCCTACTCACCTCGGCCATATCGCTCGGGATCGCCGCCGCGCTCGCCCTACTCGCGGGCCTGCGCGGGCGAGAACTGTGGCGGGCAACGCGCGGATTCCTGCTCATCGCGATCCCGCTGTTCGCGCTGACCGCAGCTGCCGGAGCACACTCCGCCGACCTCGATCGCGCAGAGTTTTGGGTCCTCCCGCCCGAGGCCTTAATCGCCGGGGTCACGCGCGGCTTAGAGATTGTGGGCCGGCTCTTTGCGCTGATCCTGGCGGCGAGCGCCGTCACCGCGAGCACCGCGCTCGAGGACATGGTCGATACGATCACGTGGCTGCTGCGGCCCTATGCGCGGTGGGGTGTGGATCCAGAGCGTGTTGCCCTGGCTTTCTCCATCGTGATCACCGCGATCCCGAGCATTCTGGGGATCGCACGCCAGACTCGCGACGCCGCTCGGGCGCGTGGCGTGGAGCGAAATCCCCGGGCGCTCGTCGTGCCGCTGGTCATTCGCACCGTTGCCCACGCGCAGCTGACCGGCGAAGCGCTTGCCGCGCGCGGACTCGGCGAACGCGAGCAGGAAGCCCCCGGCACCGCCGCACAATAGGCTAGACGTATGGCTGAGGCGCAGATTCCAGAGGGTGTACACGCGGACTACGCGAACGACAACGTGCAGGCTGCGCTGAAGGCCCTGCAGGACACCCCCGATTACGAGCATCTCGCGGCATTTCTGACCGCGCTGCGTGACGGGTATCTCGTCGTCGACGTCACTGGCACCTCGCCGAAGCGCGGGCCGCGGGTACGCACGATCCGTTCCACGAAGGGGCAGCTGGTGTTGCCCCTCTTCACTTCGATGGATGAGCTACGGGCAGCAGTCCCAGCGAACCAGCGGGAAAAGCTGAAGGGCGCGGTGATGATCGCGAGCGAGGCACTTGCGCTCATCGGCTCGGATCGCTTTGTTGCCGCGGAGTTCGACAAGGCCTCGGCCGCGCTCGTGATCCTGCGAAAGTACATTGCTCTCGCCGCAGGCACGGATCCGATCACCGCCGAGACACTCGAGCAAATGCGCTGACGGCGCAGCCCGGATGATCGGGCCGCGCCACAGCGTCTACACCTCTGGCTTCACGAGGAGCGCCCGGATCACCTGCACAGCACCGAGCACCACCATTGAGATCCCGAGCAGCAGCCACAGCGTGACCGCCCCCATAAACGGTGACATGATGAGCACCGCGCCGGCAATGATGCTGATGACGGCGTAGATCACCGTCCAGGCTTTGCTCGCGCTCTGTTTCAGCATCGAGAACGCAAGCGCTCCCTCGAAGAGCCACAGCAGGCCGACGATCACCGAGAGGAACCCGGCGAGCACCAGGGCGGTGGCGCCGAGGTTGACCATCATGATCACGCCACCGATGACATAGAGCAGACCGAGAAGGACGTGGCCCGTGCGCACCCAACCGCCAAGGGTGCGGCCAAATATCGACGATCCGATGTAAACGGCGCCGATCACCAGGGCGTACGCGGCCATGACGGCGGCCACGATCTGCATCATGACTTCGCCCGATTTCAGGGGGAAAAAGATGATGAGGAGGCCGAGCACCACGGCGATCAGGCCACCGACACCGATCGCGGTGCGCACCCCGTCGCTCGCCCGTTGCATGAAAACAGTTTCTGGAGATGACATCTGGAGCTCCTTCGAACCGTGCCACGGCCCTAACGCCGCGGCCCTGTCTCCATCCTCCCGGATCAGCGGGAGATGTACTACAGTCCTGAACTCGCCGTTCCCGAGATGTGATCTTCTGGACCATCCTGAGAAGACCACACCCCGGGGAGATCAGGCGTCAGTACCCTTTAGGACCAGATCTGCGCGAACCGCGCTCGTCGCTCAGCACGAGCCGCGAGCGCCTCGTCCATCGTCACCGGCACAAAGCGCACTTTGGCCCCGGGGCCATGCGGGCAAACAGGTCCATGTCCGCGCTGATCACCGTTGCGGCCTGGGCGTATCCGCCACCAGATACGGCGTCACAGTGCAGGACGATGGGTTGGGTGCCGCCCGGAATCTGAATCGATCCGACCGGATAGCCCGCATCGGTGATGTTGGACGGATCCTGCCCGGCACCAAACGGCTGTTCTTCCTGTCTCCAGGCGGCGCCAGGCCCATCAAAGCGCAACCCCATGCGGTCCGCCACGGGGGTCAACGTCCACTCGGCCTCGGTCAGATTCCGCAGACCCTCATCGGTGAGCTTGTGATCGTAGAGGCCCACCATGATCCGAACAACGAGCTCACGATCGTAACTCGGCAGCAGTTCCGCCGGGACGCTGTCGAGCTGCGGCAGCGTCGACGCCTGCGGTTCGCCGACCGGGAGCACGTCGCCAGCCTGCACCGCGCGCCCCTCAAATCCGCCCAGTTTGCCAATCGGGTAGGTCGAACGTGACCCCAGGACCTCCGGCACGTCGATGCCACCGGCAACGGCGATAAAGAACTTCGTACCGCCCTGGATCACACCGAACGAGAGTTCGTCGCCCGCAGCAAGACTGAACCGTGCGTTCTGCGCGACGGCGGTGCCGTTCACCCGCACCTCAACCGGGGCACCGGTGACAGCGATGACCGTGTCAGCGGAGGCCCGCAACTGCGGCCCGAGGTACGTGCACTCGAGCACGGCTTCGGCGGCGGTGTTCCCGACAAGTCGGTTCCCGAGTGCCGCGGCGTACTGATCCATCACGCCGCCCTGCGGAATGCCGAAACGGTAGTACCCGAAGCGGCCCTGATCCTGCACCGTGGTCGCGAGCCCCGGGTTCAGCACCTCGAGAGCGCGAAGCAAGTCAGCCATTGAGTGCCTCCAAGAGTGAGCGGTTGTAGGAATCGGGATCGGCGAGCGCCTCCGCGAGGCTGAAGCGCACGGGTGCCTGCTTGTAGCGGTAGGTCCCCTGCTCCACTTCGGCCTGGATCTTGCGATATTCAGCTTCGTCGACCGGGCGGTACTTGACGATGTCGCCGGTGCGGAAGAGCACCATGAAATCGCTGAAGTCGGCGAGGGTCTGCCCAGGATCGAAGATCGGCGCGGGCGCAATGCCGAGCATCTGGTAACCGCCCGCGCCACGAACCGAGTAGTGGGCGGTGAAGCAGCCCCCAATACCGACGGTCAGCGGCGGAGTATCGGTCCGTGGGCTGAGGTATTTGGGTACCTCCAGCTGCCGCTCACGAGGTGTCAACTGGAACAGGAAGGGCAACCCCGCAACGAACCCGACCATCGAAACAAGCCAGGGTGTTTCGTGGTGACGACGGATGAATTCTTCCGCGTTGGCAAGCCCATTCACCTCGGCGCTGTAGTCAAGATCCGATCCCTCGGGCCGCTGATGGTACCCCTCACGGAAGCGCTGCTCCGTTTCGCTGGTGTAGGGATCGTTGTACCAGACCGGCACCTCGATGATGCGCGTGTCAAGCTCTTGCACCGCGGCTTTCTTCACCTCGGTTTCGAGCTCACGCACGGTGCGCTCAAGCTCATCGTGCGCGAGCTCATCCGGGTTGAATCGCACCAGGAGCGAGGCGTTCGCGGGGCAGATATCGATGATGCCGGGAAGCGCGCGATCCTCAAGCCCGACCGCGATCGAATTTGCTACGAAGTTCGCCTCGAGTGACATGTCGGGGGCGATCTCGACAACCAGGAACTCGTCGCCACCCCAGCTATACCGCGCGTGTTCTGTCAGTGTCATACGAGCGCTCCAGAGAGTTCGGGCACGGATTCGAGATAGGTCGTGTGGTGTTTCGCTGCGGCAAAATCGTCGAGTGTAATGAGGCGACGCATCAGCGGCACCGTCGTCTTGATGCCCTCGATGTCGGTTTCTTCCAGCGCCCGCTCCGCGCGGGCAAGCGCCCGCTCACGATCGACATCCCACACGATGAGCTTGCCCAACAGCGAATCGTAGAACGGCATCACCGTCTGACCCACGCTGAACCCGAAGTCAACGCGCACACCTGGGCCGCCCGCGAGTTCGAGAGTGTCGATGCGCCCCGGGCTCGGCATGAAGTTGTTCTCGGGATCTTCGGCGTTGATCCGGAACTCAAACGCGTGACCGTGAAAACGAATGTCGGCTTGGGTGTACCCGAGCTTCTCTCCCGACGCGATACGCAGTTGCTCGCGCACAAGATCGATTCCGGTGATGGCCTCGCTGATCGGGTGCTCGACCTGCAAGCGCGTGTTCATCTCGATGAACGCGATCTCCTCGCGATCGGGATCGTAGAGGAACTCGACCGTGCCTGCACCGATGTACTTGGAGTGCCGCGCCAGCTCAACGGAGGTCTGCCGCATCTGCTCGCGGAGCGCATCCGGAAGCCCGGGCGCCGGAGCTTCCTCAATCACCTTCTGCTGGCGCCGCTGCAGCGAGCAGTCGCGGTCACCGAGGTGCACCCACGTCTCTCCATCGCCAAACACCTGCACCTCGACGTGGCGGGCACGCGTCACAAAGCGCTCGAAATACACGTCACTCGAGTTGAAGGCGGCGAGCGCCTCGGCCTGTGCAACCTCAACGGTGCTGCGCAGTTCATCGGCTGAGTTGATGCGGCGAATCCCTCTGCCGCCGCCGCCTGCGGAGGCCTTGACCACCAGGGGATACCCGATCTCGGCGGCAACCGCCTCGATATCGCCGGTGGTGTCGAGTGCCCCCGGGTACCGGCAAGCACCGGAACTCCCGCCGCAATCGCGGCCTGGCGTGCGCGCGATTTGTCCCCCATGAGGTCGATCGCATCGGGATCCGGTCCCACCCAAATGAGGCCGGCCAACTGCACCTTTCGCGCGAAGTCGGCGTTCTCCGACAGAAACCCGTAGCCCGGGTGGATCGCGTCCGCACCGGTCTGTGCCGCAGCGGCGAGAACTGCCTCGTGGTTGAGATAGCTCAGACCTGCCGGAGCGGGGCCGATGACCACGGACTCGTCGGCGTAGCGCGCTGCATTGGAATCGCGGTCGGCCTCACTCACCACCGCGACCGTTGCGATCCCCATTTCCCTTGCCGTGCGAATAATGCGCACCGCAATCTCGCCACGGTTGGCGATCAGTAGTTTCTTCACGTCAGCGTCCTTTGGTTAATTCAGAGGCGTTAGTTGATCGTTGCGATGGCGTCGCCGGGGCCGACCATCCCCATGTCTTCCACCGCAAATGACTCGAGCACACCCGCAGATTCGCTGCGGACCTCGGTGAACTGCTTCATGATCTCGATGACCCCGATGGTCTGCCCTGCCTCGACCGCGTCGCCAGTCTCAACAAACGGTGCTTTGTCGGGCGCGGGACGGCGGTAAAAGATACCCGGGACCGGTGCGATGATCTGTGTGCTCATAGTTGATGCTTCCTTCGTTGGATGTGTGTAGAGATAGATGTGGGTAATGTGCGGCTCAGGCGCTCAGCGCCGCGCGCACTGCGGTGGCGACGGCGGCCGAGTTGGGCGTATCAGAGTGCACACAAATGCTGCCAAAGTCGATCGCGAGTTCACCACCGTCGATGGAGAGAATCGTGCCGGTCTCAATCGCTCGGCGAGCGCGTTCTGCGGCGGCGGCGGGATCGGTCTCGTGGGGCTGACGGAGGATAATCAGTCCGCCCTCGGCGTTGTAGTCAAGATCAACATAGAGTTCGCCGACAAACTCGACGCCCTCGCGTTCCGCAACTCGCTGATGCGCGGTGCCGGCGAGGCCAAACACGGGCACGTTGTAGTCACGCGCGACCTTGACCGCGCCGAGCATCAATTCCTCGTCGCGGGCGAGCATACCGTAGAGCGAGCCGTGCGGCTTGATGTGGTTCAACGGCACATCGTGCTTGCGCAGGAACCCGGTGAGCGCACCCACCTGGTAGCGGATGAGCTGCTCCACCTCGTCCGGGGAGAGCTTCATCTCCCGCCGCCCAAATCCGACAAGGTCGGGGAGCCCCGGGTGTGCGCCGACGCGTACGCCGTGCGCTTTCGCGAGGGCAACGGTGGTGTCCATCACTCCGGGATCGCCGGCGTGGAAGCCACAGGCAACGTTCGCCACGTCGATCACGGGCATGAGCGCCGGATCGTTGCCGAAGGTGTGGAGCCCGAAGGCTTCCCCCATATCTGAATTCACTGAAATATTGTCACGACGCTGTGCAGTCATGTCGTCTAAGGTACGCTGAGTCACCGAGCAAGGTTATTATGCAGATGCAAGAAATTTGAATCTGGGTTTGTGCAGATGACCGAGGAGTGAGAGATGAGAGTGGCGGACCTCCTGACGGAGCACTCGCTCCAGCTACGCCTGGAGACCCCCTCCGGCCCGAAACGACTCGGTCAGGAGATCGCTCGTTGCGCACCCACGGAGCACCTCGATCCGACCCCGTTTCTCGATGCCAACGTGTTGCTCTTGACATCGGGGATCGGCATGAACTTCACCGAACAGAGCATCTGGGATGGCTACGTGGAACGGCTCACTCGGGTGCCCGTTGCGGCACTCGCTTTTGCCGTCGGCACCGCGCACACCACACTCCCCAAGGGCCTGGTCACGGCGTGCACCTCCCACGATCTTCCCCTCCTCGAGGTTCCTACGACGGTGCCGCTGCTAAAAATCGATCAGCACGTTGAAAACATGCTGCAGGCCGAACACATCGCCAGGCTGGATCTCGGCTGGTCGCTCGCCGACGAGTGCGCCCGTCTCGCCAGTCAGGGCGCCGAGGTCTCCACCCTGCTTGCGGCCATTTACGCGGCGCTGAAGTCTCCGATTGCGGTCTACGACGCGTTTGGCTCCCTGATCGCGCAGTACCCGGAGGCCGTGACCTGGCGCACCGGCGCGAACTACGCCGAGCAGCTCGATGTCTTGACCGTGCCACTGCCCATGGGCCTCAGCAATCCGTGTCAACTGGCCGTGCGCTTGTACGGACTTTCGAGCGAGTATGAAGCGTTGCTGGCACCCGTCACGTCGATTCTCGCGCTGCAGCTCAACCGCTCGGTCGCGGTCGATGCCAGCAGTCATCAAGACATGCTGCGCTTCGTGAACCGCTGCGTCGGGTGGTCAGAATCCACCCGCAGTGACGTCGCAAACGCCTTCCACGAGCTTGGTCTCAGCCGCCGCGCCGAGACCACACTGCTCGTCGCTGACATCAGTGGCGACCACGCAGCCGCCGCGTGGAAACTACGCGTCGCACTGCACGACAGATTTCACGATGTGCGTATCGCCGAACTCGACAACCAGCTCATTGCGCTGGTGCAGTTTCCGCGCGAGGCCTTCGCCGAGGCCATGGATGGACTGCTCGCCGTCCACCCGGAACTCCCCCTGGTGCTGCGTGGCCCCACCCACACCATCGACGAACTCCGCATTGCGCTCGTCCACGCGCTCGACCTTGTGCACCACGTGAAGCGCCCGGTGCTCGCTCCGGTGCTCGGCCTGAGTGCGGTGGTTGCCGCGGCAGCTGGTCGGGGTGCCCGCGAATCCGCGGAACGGTTTCTTGCCCCCTCGTCGAGCACGACGAGCAGCGCACCACCGAGTTGCTCCCCACGCTGCGCACGTGGCTGCGCAACGACGCCCAGCCCTCGCGCACCTGCGAGGAACTCTTCATCCACCGCAACTCGCTGAGCTACCGGCTGCGCCGTATCGAGGAGCTCCTCGGTATCTCACTCGACACCCTCGACGGTCGCGCCACCTGCTTGATGGCGTTGCGGCTGGTGGAGCTTGAGCCGTACTAGGCCGTCAGACCCCAGGTTCAGCGCCGAAGATGCGGTTCAGTGTTGAGAGTGCGGTTCCGAGACGCACTCTCAACACTGAACCGCGCGCTCGCCATTCGGGGCGCTGGATCCGGCTGCCCGCTACACCCCCACCACCTTGATGAGCCCCGTGCGGCTCACCGGATTCGTTTTCCAGAGCACACCGTAGACGAGGGCGGCGGATATCGCGGTCAGGATCGGCCCCCAGGTCGCCCCGACTCCGGCGAGATCCGGGTTCACTGATCCGAGCTGCAGCATGACGATTCCGATAACGGTGGCCACGATCCACGCGGCGAGGCCGTTGCCATTGAAGGCCTTGTAGTGCTGGTCATCGATCGCCGCATGCTCCTCGTTGCGCCAGCGACCGAGCAGAATGTGCGTCAGCGCGATCGCCACCCACGCGGTCACCAGCACCCCCTGCCACGCGAGCGCAATAAGGATGTACTGCACCACCGGGAGCAGCATGAAGAGGTAGATGATGACAGAGGAGAGGATCACCCAGACGACGTTCGGCATCTTGAGGCGGAAGACTTTCTCACCGAAGGCACGAAGATTCGCGGCACCCAAGTAGTAGTTCGCGGTGTTGATGCGGGTCTGCGTGGCGATGACCACGATCAGACCGAACACCCCCATCAGGCTGACGAGCCCGCCCGCAAGCCCGGTTTCAGAGGCATCGATACCCGGAATGGTGAAGGTGAGGAAGATGCCGACGAATGCGGAGAAGCCGTAGGCGAGCGTGTAGAACAGTGGCCCAAAGGTAACCCTCTGGTGGTACTTGATGTCCTTGCGCTTACCGAGGGAAGCGAAATCCATCGTGAACATCATCATGATCCACACGCCCATGTAGCCGGCGAACGTCGCAAGCCAGCCGGGCCCACCCATCGCCACCGGCACGGGAAGATCCGGTGTCTGCGTCAGCCAGGTATCGCTGAAGCCGTACTGCACACCCGCCCAGATCACCGCGGCAACCAGTCCGAAGAAGTACACCGGCATGAGCAGGCCGTTGATCTTGTCCAGGAAACGGCGCACCCCGCCCAGGATCAACGGTGTCGAGTAGACCACCACGATGAGACTCCACATCCACATTTCACCGCCAAACGCGGTCATGAAGGCGTAGGCCACGATCGATCCCTCGAAGACCGCATAGTAGATCGCGATCAGCGCGAAAATGATCATCGCGATTGCTGATCCCGCGTTGCCAAGGATGGTGCGGGAAAACTGCGCTACCGTGGTGCGGTTGTTGATCGCGTAGCGCGACAACACCGTGTTGATCAGGCCATAGACAATGATCGTCAACACGATACCGATGATCGCGTTTACAGTGCCGTAAGCGACGGCCATCGCGGCACCAATGTAGACGAAGAAAAATGCGCTTGCGGTACCGTACCAGGCCATCGTGAGCTTGCCACGGCTCATCTGGTCTTGATCATCACCCTTGCGAGCCAGAGCGTCAGTTGCCTCGACGTCCGTGTTGCTCCCGGTTAAATTGAGACCCACTGTTCTTACCTCCATTGGTGTCCAGCTGCTTTGATGTCAAAAGGGCGCCCGGTGTCCACCCCGGGCGAACCTCGGCTTCCGCGCCAAGGAATTCGCCTCGCCATCTCATTGTCGTGAGCCGAGCGTCGCTACCGCGCTGTGCGAACGCCGGAATGAGAAGGAATATTTAGGTCATATGCACAATTGGAATAAGGGGGCCTGAGCGCATTGCGGTCGCGCCCCAGTCAGTCCGAGCAGATTGCTTCTTTGCCTATGCTGCCCAGTGCGCCGCAGAACGGCGGGACATTTGTTCACGATGCTGCCGAGTCGTCTCGTCAAAGAGCTCGCCCGTACCCCAATCGAGAATGACGCCGTGTCGACGGATCACATCAAGCAGGCCGAGTTCCCCCGAGCGATAACGCTCAGCGACACTACCTGGGTCAGTCTCCAACCATGACGCGCGATTCTCTCGTATCCAAGCGCGTTTCTCGGCCGTGGCTTCACGCGCGATCTCATACTGATCCAGCTCACGATCGATCACGAAGATCACCACGCCGTAATCTTCTGCCGCCCGTTCCACTGAGACATACTCATCGATCACGTCTTCGAGCACTTCCTCGGGTGTGCGATCTAGTGGATCACCGAACCCACCGCCTCCAGCAGATGGCCGGTAGAAGGTGTCTCCGGGTTCTACGGGGACTGAAGAGAAGATGGACCCAAGGAAGCGTTCATTTTCAGTGTCACGATTTAGCCAGACACCGTGTGGTATCGATGGCAGACCACCCTCGATACCCCAGGTGATCGAACGAGCACGATCGCAGCAATAGCTCATTACAGATGCCTCGGCGTCGGTGAGAGTGCCTCCCTTTTCCACGCCGCAACCTCCGCGGAATCGGCCCGGGCCCCCCGAATCGGTGCCGATTTGGTGCATGGTAGTGATCACCGGAGTGAGACGTTCTTGACCTTCGCACGCCTGCACTGCGAGTCCCACGCCAAACACAGGCGCCGTCGAGTTCGAGCCGTCTTTGGAGGAGCGGCCACCCCACCCACCGGCCATCCAGTCGTACCACATGAAGTATGGGTTCTCTTCACGGCGGGCATCACGTCCGCCAACGAGCAGATACTCGAGGTTAAAGGCACACGCCATGGCGCGCTCCGGCATGATCTGCGACCAGATTTCGAAAATTCCGTTCATCAACTTCTCGTAGGGACCAGAGCAGAATCCGGTCACCGCAAAGGGCCAACCCGCATTCACCACTGTACCTTCGGGGCCAATATCAGCGGTGACTGCCGCGTAGAACCCTGAATTCAGCGGCACATCTGGGAAAAAGGTCTTGGTGCCCGCGTAGATCGCCGAAAAGGTCGTGCCGTAACCTGAGTTCAAAAAGGTGTCGACAACCTCAGCGCTGCCCACAAGGTTGTAATGGATTCCTTCCCCGTCAAGCGTCATCACGATCTTGATGGGAACGAGGCCCTCGGACTTACCAGGATCAACATCCATGTAGTCGACGGTTTCCCACCGGCCCTGAGGCAACTCCGCAAGTCGTCTGCGAACCGTGCGCTCGACATAGTCCTGAGTCTCCTGCATCGCCATCTCGACCGTGCTGGTGCCGTAACGGTCTACCAGCCGCAGTACCTCGCGCTCACAAACAGCTGTTGCCTCTGACTGGGCATGCAAGTCCCCCATCGCCTGTTCAGGAGCACGGGTATTTGCGACGAGTAGCTGGGCGACATCATGCAAGAACTTTCCCTTTGACCATACTCGGATAGGGGTGATCCGCAGGCCTTCACCAAAATGCTCCGCTGCAGATACGTCAAACGAACCTGGAACCTTGCCACCGATATCCGCCCAGTGCCCCTTATTCTGGGCAAACGCGATGATACGCCCCTCTGAGAAGATCGGCCGCACAAATGAAACATCGTTGAAATGTGTACCACCACGGTACGGATCATTGATCGCGAAAACGTCACCGGGGTGTATATCGTCGGGGAACTCCTCGATCACGGCTTTTGCCTGGAAATGAAGTGTTCCAACGTGAACCGCGATGTCGCCTGAGCCCTGCATAACGGTGTTGCCATTTGCATCGCAGAGCGCTGACGAGAAATCACGAGAGTAGATGACAAACGAGTAGCAGGTACGCAGGATCTGCTCACTCATTAGGTCGACGCTCGTGGCGAATGCGTTCTTCAAAACCTCGAATGTCACTGGGTCAAGCGCCGTCTGGCGAGCAGTTCCCGTGGCTACTTTGGCTTTATCACTCATCGGTTGATCTCCTCAAGGTGAATGCGAATGTTGAGCCATTCGTCGATTTCAGCTCGGGTGTGCGGGGGCACAACAGTAGTGGAATCGAGTTGGTTGATAATCGCCGGCCCCACGAAAGCGGTGCCAGCAGCAAGTTCGCTTCGGTCATACACGGGGGTCTCAAGCCACCCGTCCTCACCGAAGAACACGGGACGACGCTCGGCTGGAGTGCCGGGTGCCTGAGCTACGACCGAAGCGGGCCGGAACGAGGGTTTGGGGATTTTCCCGACCGCTGCGAGATGCAATTGGTATACCTCTACGGGCGCATCATCCTGGCGGAATGCGAACTCACGCTCGTACTCCTCGTGGAAGGTACGAACGGCCTGCTCAAGTGCGCCCGGTCCCGATCCCATGGGCACCTGAAGCGACCGCCATTGACCCTGATAACGCATCGAAATCTTGCGCTGCAGAACCGCGTTCTCGTCGGCAACCCCCTCGTGCCGAAGTCGCGCCGCTGCCTCACTCTCAAGTGAAACGAAGGCCTGCTCAATGCCTTCCTCATCCGCAGCAGAAGCCAAGCCGGTGTGCATCTGTGCGAAGTCGTGCTGAATGTCGACGAGCAGACATCCCATGGCCGAAGTCACGCCAGGGCTCGGGGGCACGACAACTGTTGGGATCCCGAGCTCGCGCGCAACATCGGCACCGTGCAGGGCTCCCGCTCCACCAAATGCGAGCAGGGCAAAATCGCGGGGGTCGTAGCCACGGCGAATCGAAACCAATCTCACCGCATCAGCCATGTTTGCGTTTGCGACCGCGACCACCGCATGCGCGGCCTCTTCCAGGCCCATACCGAGCGGCTCCGCAACTACGCGCCGTATCGCCGACTCGGCCAGTGCGCTGTTCAGCTGTTTCACGCCGCCGGCTAGGGAGGTTCCGAGTCGCCCAAGCACCACGTTCGCATCCGTGTTGGTCGGCTGATCGCCTCCGGTCTCATAACAGGCTGGCCCCGGATCTGCCCCGGCCGACTGAGGACCATTTCGCAGCGATCCCGCAATGTCAATGTGAGCGAGGGAGCCGCCGCCTGCTCCGATCGTGAGCACCTCAATCGAGGGGAAAATGATCGGATGTCCGTACTCGACCTGCCACTCCTGCGAAACGCGAAGCTCTCCCCCAGCGACAAGGGAAATGTCAGTGGACGTACCACCCATGTCGAGGCTAACGGCGTTTTCGTAGCCACACTGTTGCGCGATGTGTTTCGCTGAGATTGCGCCAGCCGCGATCCCTGAGGCCGCCAGGCGCACCGGAAATTTCTCGACGAGGCGGGGCGTCATGGAGCCGCCGCCCGAATGCAGCAGCAACAAATCCCCTCGTAACCACCCTCCCGCAAACGCCCAGCCAGCCGGTTTACATAGCCGGAAACCAGCGGCGCAAGCACCGCGTTCGCGACTGCGGTGTTAAAGCGCGGGTACTCAAAAATCTCAGGCAGGATCTCAGCCGACGTCGACACAGTCGCGTCTGGAATGACTTCCTCCAGAATCTCGCGCATTCTTGTCTCGTGCGAGGGATTTGCGTATGAATTCATAAAGCAGACCGCAATGGTCATAACTCCCCGGCGCTTCAGCAGTTCTGCCAGAGAACGGGCCTCCTCTTCATCGAGTGGCTGTACCGTGTTACCGCTGAAATCGATGCGCTCGGTCACCTCGAAACGGTCGCGACGCCGGATGTAGGGCGCCGAAACATCATTATACGCATCCCACAAGTCGTCCTTGGTGCCGTCGCGGATTTCAAGCACATCACGAAAACCGCGGGTGGTGACCAGCGCCGCAACCGGAAAGTTCCGAGTGATCAATGCGTTTGTCGCGACTGTTGTGCCGTGGGAGAAAAGTGACACCTCATTGAGATCAATGTTGCCGCGCTCTACCCCGTTCATCACGGCGATCATCGGATCACTCGGCGTGGACGGCACCTTCGTGACGCGCATTTGTTTGGTCTCGTCGTCAAAAATACAGACGTCGGTGAATGTCCCGCCTACGTCTACCGCGACACGAACACTGCTCATGGGCTCCTCCTGGATTTCCTCGTTGAGTTCCGGATGCCTCTAACCTTTGTTTGCTCTGCGCCCAAGGTCACTAGAAAATACCAAGCTTTCCGAGAGACTGTTTGTAATATTTCTAAAACGCTAAGAGAATTAGGCCAATAAACCTCCTGTTCACACAATATTGCTAGGGAGCGGATACGTTGACCTCCGAAGAGCCCCTCGACGAGATTGGCCGCCTGCACACCGCTCTCGATATCACGAACACCCTCATCTCGGCCATCTCCGCAATTGACCCAGTCCGCGCTCTCGCCTCCCGCATAAGTACCCTCTGCCGTGGGACCGCGGTGATTTATGACTTCGAGGGTTCAGTTGTCTCAAGCACCGGCGAAGCACCGACACAGCTCATCTGGAACGAAGTCGCGGCAACAAATCGACGCGACCTCAATACCGAGATTGGCCGCTGGCATGTGCGAACCCGACGCGTGGCGCTCCGCGATGGCGTGCACGTCATCGCCATCGCCAGTCGCACTGTCGACACCCTCGACCAGATCGGCGAGCTACTGCTCGATACTTCAGAGCGCCTGCTCGGAGCTGTCCACGGCATCCAGTACGGTGCGACTCGGCGAGATCGTCGAGACAACGAACAGCTCATCGCGGCCCTCCACGACGGTGTGGTGCCGGCGCGTGAGCATCGCTTCTGGAACCAGTTGGCACAGTTCCGCTTTCCCGCGTACGCACCGATTCGTGCCCTCGAAATCGCACCACTAAGCGACGGTTCCGCGACCGAAGCCCATCTCTCCCTGCTAATCGGGCGCGCCAGATCTGAGGGCCTGCCCTTCCTCACAATGCTCCGAAGAGCCGACATGGATTCCCCTGCAACGATCGCAGCCTTGATTCCAGACTCCGAAGCGAGCGCACAGTGGCTTGCGGTTACAGCACACGACTTTCTTATAGGTGTTTCGGCCCCTTCTTCCGCGCTCTCCGCTGTCCCTGACAGCGTCCGAGAGGCTGAAACCGCGCTCGGCATTGCCCGGCAGTGGGCCCGCGCAGCCGAAACTCCTGAAAACATCGGAGCCGTGCTCATTGATCGAATCGACCTCTCCACCTGGCTACTCTCACACGTCGACGCCCGCCAGCTGCGGGAGCGCATCGTACGCACCCTCAAGCCGCTTGCATCAGCTCAGCTCCTCGACACGCTGATCACCTACTTGGCAGCAGAGCAGAACGTCACCCGCACCGCTGAAGTCATGTTTGTGCACCCGAACACAATCCGGTACCGCCTCACCCGTATCGAGGAGGCCTTCGGAGAATCTCTCACCTCACCGTTCTCCCTCGCAAACGTCATCCTCGCCCTGCATCCCGAGATAATCGGACGCGCCCCTGAACTTCGCCACCGCTAACTCTGGCGAAATCACCTAAGCTGAGACCACTCGACCATAGGAGGATCATGAGCACAGGTTCCCGCAGCAGAGTCCAGTTGGAGAACGAGCACTTCCGCGTTACGGAGTGGACGATCGATCCGGGCGGGGTGATCCCCATGCACCTGCACGAGCACGAGTACGTGGTGGTGCCGATGGTCACGGACACCATGCACGTCACCACGGGAGCAGGCGACGAGATCGTTGCCGAGCTGGTTGCGGGGCAGAGCTATACCCGACCCGGCGGATCCGAGCACCGGGTTGAGAATCGCACCTCTGCCTCCCCCATCGTGTTCGTTGAGGTGGAAAAGCTATCGTGAGCGCTGTCACCGTTCGCGCCGTCGCCGCAGAGGATCGGGAGGCGTGGGCGGTGCTCTACCGCGGCTACCGCGACTTCTACGCAAGGCCGCACGACCCCTCGGTCTACGACACGGTCTGGGGCTGGCTGATGGATCCGGCGCACGGGACCCGAGCACTGGTCGCCTCGCTCGACGGGCAGCTCGTGGGCCTCGGGCACTTCCGCGGCTTCGCTCGGCCGATCGACGGCGGACGCGGCCTCTACCTCGACGACCTGTTCACCTTGCCCGAGGCACGCGGGACAGGCGCGGCTTCTGCGATTCTGCAGCGGCTCGCTGAGATCGCGCGCGATGAGGGCGCTTCGCTGGTGCGCTGGATCACTGCCGAAGACAACACGACGGCGCGGAGTCTCTACGACCGGCGCGCACAGCAGACACCCTGGGTCACCTACGACATGGCGCCCGCGGCAGAGTGACTTTCACAACGCACTGAGCCGCTATTGACGCAACCGCTCGGTGCCAGGCGTCGCCTCGGTCTCGCCGTGCGGCACCGCCTCGCCCGCATCGTCGACCGCCACAAACACAATACGATCCAGGGTCAGGATCTCCTGCCCCGTCACCGCATTGTCGACCCGGCAGCTGAGCGTTAGTGAGGTGCGTCCGAAGCTACTCACACGAAAATCGAGTTCGAGAAGGTCACCCCGTTCCGCACTTCCCTTGAAGTTGATCTCAGACATGTACCGGGTCACCACGCTCGTCGTACCGAGCTGCACCACGGCGAGGATCGCAGCGTCTTCATCAACCCACTGCAGCAAGCGCCCGCCGAACAGCGCCCCGTGTTGATTCAGGTCTTCGGGTTTCACCCATTTGCGCACGATCTGTCGGTAGTCACTCATGGTCGCAAGCCTAGTGACTGCGCCGCCGCGCCATCACCGCATAAGCTTGGGAGCATGGCCGTTTTCGCTGGAATCATGCTGCTGCTCAATGCGTTTTTCAACGTGGTCGTATGGCCAAGATTCTGGACGCGAGTGGCCAACGATCCGCGCGCACGCGACGAGCAGGGCCGCGCGACCAGGTTTCTCACCGTCCACGCGGTCCTGATCAGCCTCGCCCTACTCGTCGCCGCAGTTTCCGCGGTCGCGGGCATCATGCTGCTGCTTGGCTAGTGCCGCGTCTCATGCGGCTCTGATATCTCCGCGTCCTCGTCGGAGCCTTCCTCTTCGGGCCTACCCGCTTGCGTATGCGTAGCAGGACCCAGGTGTGATGCTCCGCCCTCAGCCACCCAACCGTCACCGGGTGTCTGCGCCGGATCCGAATCGTGATCTGGAAGGTGTGTGCGGTGTGTGTGCTGATCCATCGTATCCCCCTCGACTCGCCTGTCTGACTTTCGGGCCAGCCTACGCGCCTCTGCTGCAAAGCAACAGGGTTGCCGTCGACCGTACACTGGAGGAATGAAGCGTATCTTGACCTACGGCACCTTTGACTTGCTGCACTGGGGGCACATCCGCCTCCTCAAGCGCGCTCGGGATCTCGGAGACTACCTCGTGGTCGCCGCCTCCACGGAGGAGTTCAATGCGGGCAAAGGCAAGAAGACCTATCACGACTTCGATACTCGCAAGAATATGCTCGAAGCCGTGCGCTACGTGGATCTGGTAATCCCCGAGCAGGACTGGGATCAGAAGATTCGGGACGTGCAAAAGTACGAAATCGACGCCGTCGTGATGGGTGGCGACTGGGAGGGCGATCCGCGCTTCGAGGTGCTCCGCGACTACTGCGAGGTCATCTACCTCGACCGCACCGAGGGCGTCTCCACCACGAAGATCAAAAAGGATCTTGGGGTCAATTCGTAACCCCGGCCATCCGGTGAGCGCCCACCTCTCCGGCGAGTGCCCACCATTTCCGCATGTCGCTAACGTAGGCACTCGCGGGGATGGTGGGCACTCGAGGTGAGCGGGACAACCGAGAAGCCCCGCGGAACGCCTTACAGCACCTTCGAGAGGAACGCTTTGGTGCGCTCGCGCTGCGGGTTCGAGAGAACCTCCGCAGGATCGCCCTCCTCCACGACGACGCCGCCGTCCATGAACACGAGCTTGTCGGCGACCTCGCGCGCGAAGCCCATCTCGTGGGTGACGACGATCATCGTCATGCCGCTCTCGGCGAGCCCCTTCATCACGTCGAGCACCTCGCCCACCAGTTCGGGATCAAGTGCTGAGGTTGGCTCGTCAAAGAGCATCAGCTTCGGCTCCATCGCGAGCGCGCGCGCAATCGCCACGCGCTGCTGCTGCCCTCCCGAGAGGTGTGCCGGGTAGTAGTCCCAGCGATCGGCGAGCCCCACCCGAGCGAGCAGATCAAGCGCGCGCGACTTCAGGATCGCCTTGTCCCCTTGCGCAAAAGCGTCGGCGCAAGCATCACGTTTTCAAGCGCGGTCATGTGCGGGAAGAGGTTGAAGCGCTGAAACACCATCCCGATATCGCGACGCTGTTTCGCAGCGTCGCGCGGGCGCATCTCGTAGAGCTTGTCGCCCTTCTGCTGGTATCCGACGATCTCACCGTCAACCGAGAGTCGCCCGGCTGTGACAGCCTCAAGGTGATTGATGCAGCGCAGGAACGTCGACTTGCCTGAGCCAGAAGGTCCAACAAGGCACAGCACCTCACCGCGCTTCACCTCAAGCGAGATCGACTTCAGCACGAGATTGTTGCCGAATGACTTTGAGACGCCCTCAGCGAGCACCATAGGAGCACTGGATACGTTCATGTCTACACTCCTCCGCTTCCGCCGTGCTGTCCCACCGGGGGCAGTGGGGGCTCGTTGTCCTCGCCCGGCAACGTGATCGCCGCCGTCTCCACGGTCGGTTTCATGACGTCGGGCCGCTGCCCGACCCCCTTAGCGAAGTGACGCTCAAGGTAGAACTGGCCGACCATCAGGATCGACGTCACGACGAGATACCAGATCGACACCACCAGCAGCATGGGAACCGGATTGTAGGTCACGGCGGCAATGTCGCGCTGTTTCGTGAACAGCTCGAGCGTGAACGGCACGGCGGTCACGAGCGAGGTGGTTTTCAGCATCGAGATAACCTCGTTGCCGGTGGGTGGAATGATCACGCGCATTGCCTGCGGCAACACCACTCGGGACATGGTGTGCCACCAGCCGAGGCCAAGTGCGATAGCGGCCTCATCTTGACCGCTATCGACCGACAGCAACCCGGCGCGCACGATCTCAGCCATGTAGGCGGCCTCATTGAGCGCGAGCCCAATAATCGCGAGCGTGAACGCCGTCATGATTGCCTTGGTCTCAAACTCAAGGATCGGAGGCAGGAATGGCAAACCGATCCCGAGCGTCGGATAGATCACCGCGAACAGGCCCCAGAAGGTCAGCTGCACGTAGACCGGAGTGCCGCGGAATATCCAGAGGTAGACCCAGGCAACTGCCTTCACGATCGGATTCGGTGACAGTCGCATGATCGCGAGCGTGACTCCAAGAATGATCGCGATGATCATCGAATAGACGGTCAGCAGCAGCGTGTAGCCGGCCGCGGCGACGATGCGAGTATCAAATAGATACTTGCCGACCTCGGGCCAGTTGAAGGCTTCGCGATTGGCGGCGTCCCAAATGAAGGCCGCTGCCAGCAGCACCAGCACAATGGCAAGGACAATTCGCCCCGGATGCTTCAGTTTGACGGCGACAATAGGCTCGGACTCATAGAACGGCTGGGTCCGCGGAGCTTCCCCCGCGGACCCGTCTGATCGGTCTGACATTGGAGTGATCCCTTGCGACCGCGGTTACTTGCCCGCGTTGATGGTGGCTTTCTGGACCGCCCCATCCTCAACGCCGGCCTTGGTCAGGATCTCCATGTACGTGCCGTCGTCCATGAGCGACTGCAGGGCAGCCTGTACGGCCTTTGTGAGATCCGAATTCTTCGGCAGCGCGTAACCGTAGGGCGCTGTGTCGAAGGACTCACCCGACGCCTCAATCTTGTCCTTCTGAGCGTTAATCGCGTCAAGCGTGACGGGCGAATCTGCCGAGAATGCATCGGCCTGACCGAGCACAACCGCGTTAGTTGCTTCTGCCTGACCATCAAACGGCAAGATCTCGATGGCAGCTTTACCGGCAGCGACGCAGGCCTCCGACTTCGCGGGCAGTTCGTCGGTGTGCTGGAAAGTGCCGGCCTGCACAGCCACCTTGAAGCCACACGCATTGTCCGGATCAACGGGCTTGCCGATCGGGGCAGCCCAGAGCACGCCCGCCTCGTAGAAGTTGACGAAGTCGACGGTCTTCTGACGCTCGGCGTTATCGGTGAACGACGAGGATCCCATGTTCATCTTGCCGCCCTGGATGCTGGGGATAATCGAGTCGAAGCCCGCTTGTTCCCACTTCGGTTCGAGGCCGAGGCGCGCGCTCACCGCATTTGCTAGGTCTACGCCCCAGCCCACGATTTTGCCGGAGGAATCCTTGTATTCGTTTGGCGGGTACGATGCGTCGGTACCGATAATGAGTACGCCGGATTCCTTGATGTCTGCGGGCAACAGCGCGGCAGCGGCCTCGTCAACCTTGATGCCGGAGGTGTCGGTCGACTCGCGATCCGGACCTTCCGTGTTGGTGACGCACCCGGTGAGGGTGAGCAGGGCAGCAGCAGCAAGCGCGGGAAGCGCGTATTGAATCTTCATCGATCCTCCAAATTACGACGGTGTTTCTTGGTTGGAAACCTTGGTTTGAGTGTAGTGCCCGATGTTCGGCGAACCTGTACAGAGTCTCTACCCCGTTCAATACAGGGGCTGGATCAGGTCCGCGCTTTCCCACGTTCCAGCGGCACACGACACCTCTTAAGCTTTTGTAACGTTCCGGTTAAGCCCCCGCTCTGGCCGCGCGGAGTCGCCCTCTCTGGTGAGTTTCTTCCGCGCAGACTTTGCACTAGGATCCTCTGATGGACATGGAAACCAAAGCAGGCGCGGGCCTGATACCGCCGCGCCAGACGCTGGGTAGGTCATGATCCGCCGCCGCATCTCCGCTGCCCCTCCATGGTCGCTCGCGGTGACAGCGATGCTGTTCATCCAACTCAGCAGCGCGCTGTCAGTGGGTCTTATCGCGGAGCTCGGAGCGACCGGTATTGCGTGGCTGCGCATCAGCCTGGGTGCCGTCGTGTTCTTGGTCATCGCGCGCCCGCCGCTTCGACTCATGCGCCGCAGCGACATTCCTGCGGTTCTGGGCCTCGGTGCCGCCACCGGCCTCATGACCCTTTCGTTCCTCTCGGCGCTGGAGCGGATCCCGCTCGGCACCGCCGTCGCCATCGAGTTCTTAGGCCCCCTCACCGTCGCCTCGATCCGCAGCGGCACCCGGCGCATGCTGATCTGGCCCGCGCTCGCGTTTGTGGGAGTAGTGCTGATGACGGAGCCCTGGCACGGCGAGATTGACCTCGTGGGCGTGGGCTTCGCGCTGCTCGCGGGTGTCGGCTGGGGGCCTATATGCTGTTCACGCAGAAGGTGGGGGATCGCTTCTCTGGGGTAAGTGGGCTCTCGCTCACCCTGCCGATCGCGGCCATCATCTACGCATTTGTGGGGGTACCGCAGCTCATCGGGACGCTCGACTGGCGCTTGCTGCTCATCGCGGCTGGCCTCGCGCTCCTCGCACCCGTGCTGCCTTTCGGGCTCGAAATGCTCGCGCTCAAGCGCATGACCCACACCGCGTTCGGCACCCTGATGGCGGTCGAGCCCGCCGTTGGGGTGGTGCTTGGGCTCATCGTGCTGCGGCAGGTGCCCGACCTGTTCCAGATCGTCGGCATCGTGTGTGTGGTGCTCGCGGGGGCTTGCGCGCAACGCGGCGGCACGCGGGATCCGCTGCCGGATCCGCCTCCGGCTTCACCTCAGGAGTAACTGCACCAGTGTATTCACCGGCATGGTGGCCCGGTGCGTGCCCGGATGGGTCGGTTGCGCAGGGTGTTCGCGCGGCAGCACTGTGCCAAGCTGAACCGACTCGGGGTCGGGAGCGCACGCGACACTAGCAGTCGATGTCGCGATACCTGCCACGGTAAAACACGAGCGGATCGTGCGCGGGATTGGTCGACAGCCCGTCCACCCGCACGAGGAAGATGAGGTGATCCCCCGCCTCAATCTCGCGCTCAATCTCACCCGCCACCCATCCAATGACGCCGTCCAGCGTGGGTGCGCCGTTGCACTCGGACGGGTGCCACGAGACTCCTTGCCATTTGTCGGTTCCGGATCTCGCGAACTGCCCGCTCAGCTCCCGCTGCTGAGAGCCGAGGAAATTGATGACAACGTTGCGATGCGCCCGCAATGACCGCAGACTCTGCGAGGTGCGCGCGATCGAAAAAGACACGAGCGGCGGATCAATGGAGACACTGTAAAACGACTGGCAGGTGAATCCCACTGGGCCGGCCGGGCCCTGCGTGGTGATCACGGTTACCCCGGAAGCGAACGCGCCCACCGCGTCGCGGTACTCGCGCTCATCGAACAGCACGGGAGCCGGGCGAACAAGACGAGATTCTGGGGTGCTCTCCCGTGCGGGATCACTCAGCACTGCGGTGTGCGCGTTTCGTTGCATGGTTGCGGCTCCGATGTGTTGTCGTGCGGGGTGAGGTCGGGGATCCCACGCCGAAGTCTGCTTCAGCACGGGATCTCCTATCCGACGCGACGGCGGGATTCGAACCCGCTACTCTTCGGTCATGAACCGTTACCGGAACCATCCGGATCGACGCGATACGTACCACTGTAGATATTTCTGCGCGCGTCAATGCGAAGATGACACTTCATTGCAGATTCGACCTCCGATGCCCCGCCTGCCCTTTGCCCCTTACCGCGGCGCAACAAAGCGGCTACCGTGGAGGGATGACCTCCGCCCCCCAGCCCTCCGTGAGAAAGCCAAAGCCCACCTTCACGCTGGAAGTGATCGCGCAGCAGTGGCTCTCACCGAGTCTCGTGCGCGTGACTTTTGGCGGCGAAGGATTTGCCCTGTTTGAGGATCGTCCAGAGACCGATAAGTACATCAAGCTCGGTTTCACGACGCCCGCGCCCGAGTCGCACCCCGTCACCCGCACCTACACCGTTCGTTCCGTGGATCACGCGGCACGCACGATCGACGTCGACTTCGTTGTGCATGGCGCGGAGGGGCTCGCGGGCCCCTGGGCCGAATCAGCACGCGCGGGTGAGCCGATTGTGATGCGCGGACCCGGCGGTGGCTTTCGCCCGGACCCGGCGGCGGATCGCTACCTGTTCGTCGGTGATCTCTCCGCTGTTCCCGCGATCTCAGCAGCTCTCGAGTCACTCAACGTGGGCGCGAACGTTTCGGTGTTCATCGAGGTGGAATCGGAAGCGGCGATCCCGCCCATGCCTGCGCCACTCGGAGTGCGGGTGGAGTGGATCGTCGATCCCGAACACCGCACTGAGACGCTCGCCAACCGGGTGCGGGAATGGGGCAAGCCCATCGACGATGTGCAGATCTTCGCGCACGGCGAGCGCGAGTCCATGAAGGTTCTGCGCCGACTCGTGAACGGTGAGTGGCAGCTCCCCCGGCAGCGGCTGTCGCTCTCCGGGTATTGGGCGAGAGGCCGCACAGAAGATCGCTTCCAGCAGGAAAAGCGTGAACCGATCGGGCAGATCTTTCCTGAGAGTTAGCTTCCATTCGCTGACCCTGCCTTTCACCGTCGAACTTGCCGTCAGGAACCGCAGGCTCGAACGTGGGAAGCAGGCTCGGTGAAACGGCCCGCCAGTGAGGGGTTCCTCAGCCGACAAACATCGGCACAAACGACAACCCCAGGCTGGCCGCACCGATGATGGCGAGCGTCAGACCGACCACGTACAACTCGTGCACGACGGGTCGCCGCGCTTCAAACCGCAGTTTGGTCGGCCGCTTCTCGCTCACGAAGGCGGGAAGTGATCCTTCCGCGTGTGCGAGGTCTGCATACTCGGGTTCCGTGAGCGGCCGCTCGCGCAGCTCACCCGCGGCGACCCAGCGCACCAGCACACCGTCACCCTGCGTCACAATGACCGCCTCAACCGGCAGCCACCGACCATCACCCGCGCGCACCAGCAACGCAATAAGCAGCAGCGGCGCACCGATCCCCAGGCCGATCCACGACAGGATCTCGCCGACCATGCCGAGGGTGTCGAGTACGCTCATGTCTGCCTTTCTCTACGGTGCGAGTGTAGCGGGCTTGGTCAGGCTCTCCCCGAGAATGTTTCACGTGGAGCAACGCGACGCCGCAGGATCACGTAGCCTTACGGCATGACCCAGGATGTCACCATCGTCGCCGTCGCACCCGACTCGTTCAAAGGGAGTTGCACCTCCGCAGAGGCGGCGAGCGCGCTCGCAGAAGGCGTGCGGCTAGTAATCGGCGAACGAGCAGCGATCCGCGAGATTCCCATGGCCGACGGCGGCGAAGGTACGCTCGCCACACTCGTCTCTGCATGGCAGGGCGAAGTCATCGAGGTGCCCACCACCGACGCGCTTGGGCGGCCACGCCGCGGGCGCATTGGTTCCGGGTTGGCACGGCAGCAGGCGTCGACGTCAGACTCAGCCGCGCGAATCGCGATCATCGAGACGGCCGACGCGAACGGGTTGCCGGCCGTTTCGGACCAGCCATTGCAGCCCCTCGACGCGGACTCCGGTGGGGTAGGGCGCTTGATCCGCGCGGCTCTTGATACCGGGGCAACGGAGATACTGCTGTGCCTCGGCGGCTCAGCGACCAGCGACGGCGGTGCTGGGATGCTCCGCGAGCTCGGCGCGAGACTGCTCGATAATGCTGGCGTGCAGATTCGCGCCGGTGCTCGCGACCTCACACGCCTCGCGCGGATCGACCTGACCGGGATCGACTCGCGGCTGCGCGCCATCGCTATTCGCGTCGCCTGCGACGTCGATAACCCGCTGACCGGGCCGCGGGGTGCCGCCGCCGTGTTCGGGCCGCAAAAGGGGGCGGATGCGGCAGCGGTGGAGCGGATAGATGCGGGCCTGGCACGGTTCGCGGAGGTGCTCGCTCACGCGGCCCAGCAGGATCCCACTGTGCTTCAGGCGCTCCCGGGTCTCGGTGCCGCGGGCGGTCTCGCGCTCGGCCTCGTTGCGCTCTTCAACGCCGAACTGGTGCCCGGATCCGAGCTGGTGAGCGAGTCGATCGGTCTCCGTGATGCACTCGCCGGAGCGGACCTCATCATCACCGGGGAGGGCCGTCTCGATGCGCAGTCGTTCGACGGAAAGGTCGTTTCGCGGATCCGCGCCGACGCTGAACCCGGCACCCCCGTGATCGTGGTTGCCGGATCCCTCGGGATCTCCGCCCACGAAGCGCGGGAAGCGGGGATCACAGCCGCATTTTCGATCGCGCCCGGCCCCCGGTCTCTCGCTGAACTCCAGCGGGAATGTCTCGAGCTCCTGGCAGAAACTGCGGCGCACGCGACGAGCCTGTTTATTGCGGCACGACAGTAGCGCAGCCGGTCGAGCAAGCACTGCCGTAACATTGAGTCAGTGACCGACCCCACCCCGCAGGAATCCGCCAGCATCGATCCCGAGGATCTCGCCCTCGCCCTGCGCGTCATCGAATCCGTGTACGCACTGCCCGCGGATCACCCCGATTTTCTCGCGGTACGCAGAGCAACCTCGGCGATGTTCAAGGCGGTGAAGCTCAAGCGTCGTCAGGATAATCGCAACGCTGTCGCTGCCGCCGATCGCGCCGTCATCGCCGCAACGGCAACCGGCGCGCCGGATCGCATCGATGATGAAACCCGGGGAATCCCGCTCAGCACCAGCACCGATGCCCCGATCGCCGGGGAGCTCATCAAGCCCCGCAACTGCTACATCTGCAAGCAGCCCTACACACTGGTGGATGCGTTTTACCACCAGCTGTGCCCCGCATGCGCGAAATTCAGCCACCACAAACGCAACGCGAGCACGGACCTCACCGGGAAACGCGCGCTTCTGACCGGTGGCCGAGCGAAGATCGGGATGCACATCGCCCTCCGACTCCTCCGCGACGGGGCACACACGACCATCACCACCCGCTTTCCCCGCGATGCCGCCCGCCGCTTCGCCTCGCTGCCCGATGCAGCAGACTGGTTGCACCGCCTCCGCATCGTCGGGATTGACCTGCGTGATCCGGCCCAGGTGATTGCGCTCGCAGACTCCGTCGCCGCCCGCGGCCCCCTCGACATCCTCATCAACAACGCCGCGCAAACCGTGCGCCGCTCCCCCGGCTCGTACTCGCTGCTCGCAGACGCCGAGTCTGCGCCGCTCCCCAACGGGCCGCTGCCGGAGATCGAGATCCTCGGACAGTCAGCACTGCTGCATCCGCGCGCGCTCGAAGCGTCGATCGAAGCTTCAGGCGGCACTGGCGGCACGGGATCCGCGCCGACTACCCTCGCGGGCACCATCGCGGCGGGGCTGGCCCAGAGCCTGAACGCGAGCGAACTCAGTACTCTCGCGATGACCGCGGGTTCGTCGTCTCTCGACAAGCACGCGGACGGCACCGCGATCGACGCGGGAGGATTGGTTCCCGATGTTGCTCACGTCAACAGCTGGGTGCAGCACGTGCAGGAGGTCGATCCGCTGGAGATGCTCGAGGTGCAGCTGTGCAACACCACCGCGCCGTTCCTGCTCATCAGCCGCCTGCGCGCTTCGATGGCCGCCGCGGAGGCCGGGCGCACGTATGTGGTGAATGTCTCGGCGATGGAGGGGCAGTTTGGGCGCCGGTACAAGGGCCCCGGCCACCCGCACACGAACATGGCGAAGGCGGCGCTGAATATGCTCACCCGGACCAGCGCCGAAGAGATGTTTGAGACCGACCGGATCCTGATGACCGCGGTCGATACCGGTTGGATCACCGATGAGCGTCCGCACTTCACAAAGGTGCGGCTCGCCGAAGAGGGCTTTCACGCACCGCTCGACCTCGTCGATGGTGCCGCCCGCGTGTACGACCCGATCGTGCGCGGCGAAGCGGGCGAGGATCTGTACGGTTGCTTCCTGAAGGACTATCGGCCGAGCCCCTGGTGATATCCATCCCTTTTTAGTATCAATAGTGATACTCTTGTGTTGTGGTCAGAGTTGAGCAAATCATCGAGCAGATGCGGAAGAACCCAAAAGGCGTGCGCTTCTCTGATCTCGCGAAAGTGTGTGATGAGCATTTCGGCGAACCACGCCAACGAGGGACTTCGCATCGCGTATATCGGATGCCGTGGGCGGGAGATCCTCGCGTGAATATTCAAGATGACAAGGGGAAGGCGAAACCCTATCAAGTTGGCCAGGTGCTCGCCGCAATCGACAGGCTGAAAGGGGAGAAAAAATGAATGCCGATCACTACACCTACCGGGTGCGCTGGTCCGGTGATGATGAATCATACATCGGGACCGTGGCAGAGTTTAGATCGCTCTCATGGGCCGCAGATAATCAGCTCGAGGCATTGAAGGGCATTAGAGCGCTGGTCTCTGAGGTTCTCGAAGATATGAAGAAGACCGGCGAGGCTTTGCCTGCGGCAATCGCGGATCGCGAGTACTCGGGCAAGTTCATGGTGCGTATCCCTCCGGAGGCTCACCGACAGCTCGCGATCGATGCAGCAGAACAATCGGTTTCCCTGAACCGCCTCGTATCCAACCGGCTTGTTGGTTCGTGAGGCCCGCTATCGCTGCTTCTTGAAGGACTATCGGCCGAGCCCCTGGTGATCCGGGGCCCGGCCGATCCTGAATCGAGACCTACGCCGCGACGAAGAAGAGCCGCTTGTTCGCGAACTCCCCGATCCCGACCGGACCCATCTCGCGACCAAAGCCCGACTGCTTCACGCCACCAAACGGAATCTCCGCGGCCTCCGCAGCGATGATGTTGACGTGAGACATGCCCACCTCAAGCCGCGAAGCCACACGGGTCGCACGAGCTTCGTCGGCCGAGAACACCGAACCGCCCAAACCAAACGCACAATCATTGGCAAGCTCGAGCGCTTCCTGCTCGCTCGACACCCGGTACACGGTCGCCACGGGCCCGAAGATCTCGGTGCCGTAGGACTCGGAATCGCGCGGCACGTTGGTGAGCACCGTCGGCGCGTAGTACGCACTCGGACCCTCAGAGAGCACACCGCCGGCGAGGATCGTCGCCCCCTCGGAAACAGCCTTCTGCACCTGCGCGTGCACGGTTTCTGCCGCGGCACGAGAGGACAGCGGCACGTACTCACCATCGGCAAGGTTCAGCTGGTCGCCGGGCACGAGCCCCTCGGCCAGCTTCACAAGCTCCGCCACAAACTCATCGTAGATATCGTCCATCACGATGAGACGCTTGTTCGAGTTGCACACCTGGCCGACGTTGTAGACGCGGAAATCCCAGGCCGCCTTCGCAACATCGGCAACGTTGTCGGAGTCGAGCACCACCATGGGGTCGATCCCGCCCAGCTCTAGCACACACTTCTTCAGGTGTGTGCCAGCCTGCGCACCAATGATTGCGCCCGCCCGCTCAGAGCCGGTCAGCGAGACACCCTGCACCCGCGGATCCGCGATGATCGTCGCGATCTGATCATGCGAGGCGAACACGTTCTGGTAGCCGCCAACGGGAACGCCGGCCTCCTCCATGATCTCCTGGATCGTGAGTGCCGAACGCGCGCAGATGTCTGCGTGCTTGAGCAGGATCGTGTTCCCCAGCACCAGGTTCGGGGCCGCGAAGCGAGCCACCTGATAATAGGGGAAATTCCACGGCATCACGCCGAGCAGCGCGCCCACGGGCAGGTGCTCGATGTACGCCTTGCCCGGGATCGTCGACGGGATCTCGTAATCGGTGATCAGGCTGGGCCCGTGCACCGCGTAGTACTCAATGATCGAGGCCGCAAACTCAACCTCGTCGATCGACTCGGCGATGGACTTGCCCATCTCCACCGCGATCAGGCGCGCAAGCTCCTCTTTGCGCTCGTAAAAGATCTCGGCGACCCGCTTCACGACAGCGGCGCGCTCCTGCACGCTCCGCTCCCGCCACTCTCGGTACACGGCATCGGCGCTCGCAAGCACCTCTTCGATCTGCGCATCGGTTGCGGCCTCGAACGTCTCGAGAACCTCGCCCGTGGCAGGATTCTGCACCCGGTACTTGGACATGTATATCGTTCCTCCAGATAGGGAAATAGCGGCCAGGTCAACACGCGTGACGCGTCCCCAGCCACTAGAAAACTATCACTGCGCGGGTGGAAGCCGAAGGCCAGACGGAACGCGCACGGCCGATATACGCAGCAGGGCCCCGATCCCAAACGAGATCGAGGCCCTGCTATTGGTGTACGATCTCGCACAACCCGGGTCAGGAAGACCCGGCAGCGCTACGCCCGGTTCGCAGCCCTGCGGCGAGCAACGAGCGCCGCTGCTCCACCTGCAACGAGCAGCATCGCGATGGTTGCTACGCCAAGCGGCAGCTGGCTACCAGTGGTGGCCAGTGCGTTGGGGTCAGTGGCGCCCCCATTGGGGAGCGGTGCAGGGAGATAATCTGCACCCAGGACGACAAAGCGCACGGCTGCTTCCCTCGAAGCCACCGCATTGACGGTCTGGGTTGCGGAAACCGCGTAATTGGCAGCCTGGAGCGCACCACCGAGTTCAACGGTCCACTTGCCGTTGGTGACAACTGCCGTATACGTCGTTGCTGCACGCGTGATCCCCGTCACAGAAACGTTCACCGTCGCGCCGTCAATACCCGTGCCCGAGATGGCGCTCGGCGCCTTCTCTGCTGCAAAGCTGTCTCCGTCGGTGAGCGACGTAATGGCCGGGGAGACCGGACGCACCGTGGCGACAGAGGTGCCCGCGGGAGAGGTCTCCCCCTGGAACTCCTGAGTTGCGCTCACGGCGTGCTCGCCGATCTCCAGTTCCACGTCAAGGGTCCAGTCGCCGCCAGCGCCAACGGTGGCCGTGCCAACGACCTCGCCATCAACGGTCACGGTGACCTCCGCGGTCGGGATGCCCGTGCCGCTCAGGGTGATCTGTGACTTGTCGGTATCAACCGCAGCAATGGTCGGCATTGCCATGTCGACAACGAGAGCGTGGCTGACCGTCTGTGACCGGCTATGCCCGTTCGTCGCGGCAAATGTGTAGCTGTAGTTGCCTCGATCGGTCGGGGCTGCGACCGAGAATGTGCCACCACTCACCGGGGCGGTCTGCGCAGCGCCGCCGTTGACGGTGTACGTCACTGATGCCGCGTTCGCGGGTGCGGTGCCGGTGATTGCGGTGCCCGGCTGCACGTGTCCGTTATTCGCCGGAGCTGTTACTGCGGGCTTCGCGATGTCCAGCGCAATCTCGTAACCGCCGGTGTAAGGGAGCGCATCCTTCAGGCGGGTTGACCAAGTGTACTCTCCGCTCGCGGGACCCCCACTCACGATGCCGACCGCCTTATCACCCTGAATCACGGCACCACCGGAGTCCCCCGGATTAGATTCTGCGTTCGACAAGAAGCCATGTACCCAGCGACCGTCAATCTTCCAGTAACCGTCGAGGACCTCGACCTGAGTGGGGTTGCCCTGCACATCCTGAAGCGTGGTCAGTGTCTTGCCCTGGCGAAAGCCTGTGGTCCGGCCGGACATTGCAACGGCCCCGGAAACCGGATTGGCAACGCTGCGCACCGGGAGCGTGCTGGCGGCGAGGTTGTCGCTCGGCGCACCCGACCAGTCGGTGACCGCCGGGTAGATTGACACACCGGGGTTCGTGACGTTGATTACCGATATGTCGGTGGAACTCGGGTCGTTCTCGGCTCCGTTGGAGTTTCCCGGTCCGCCGTGCTGGGAAAACGCGAATTCGCCGAGTACCCCGGTGCCATTGCTCTCGTAGCCGGGCCCACCGACCGCGGGCTCCGTCGACGGCTTGCTGAGCGCCGTGGTCGTAAGGGCACCATCATGTGTGCAGTGGCCGGCACTGATCAATGCCGGAGCGCCGCTGCTGCTCCACGCGGAGAAACCGACGGAGCAGGAGTAGATCATTCCGCCATCCTCCGCAATGTAGCCGGCACCACCCACAACGTCTGTTGCAGCGAACGCCTGAGCCTTCTCGGCGAAGGCGACCTGGCGTACGCCTTCGACCTGCCCATCCGCGACGGCGTCCGCATACTTGATGACCTCGTCGGTTTTTTCGGCCTTATCGACAAGAATGACGACACCCTCGCCCGAGCTGACTCCACCAGCCATTGGCTCGGTGCCGGTCGAGGCCGCGAACCCCGAGATCGCGTCAAGAACCTCTTGCTGGACCTCGTCCTGCGATGAATCTGTCTGCTGTGCTGGCCGTGTCTGCGGAGCCTCAGCGTTCGCGGGACCCGCCAGCACCAGGCTGCCGAATCCGAGAGTGAGCGCTGCGCACAGCGCCAGTGGGCGTAATTCTTGCACTATATGTAGTCCCTGCGTCGTTTGAGCATATGGAGTGGCGTTTCCCGAGTTCAGAAACCTGCGGAAGCTGTTGCGAAGATGCTTACTGAACGACCAAACTGGCAAAGACGCCAATTTCACAGTATGGGCAATATTTCACATATCAAAATCAAACGAGTTTCCTAGCTGCTTAGCTGCCCAGCTCCTTGGCGAATCGGCTTCGCCACCTTAGGCTCTGGATATGCGGCAATTATCTGGGACACCCGGAACGACAGCGCGGTGGCGGACCATTACGTTTGCCTGCGTGATGACAGTGACAGCGGTGATCACGTTTACGGGGTGCGCTCTGAATTCCCAAACACCGACAGCCCAGGGGGAAACACCGATGCTGAAGCAAGAAATCATTGGAACGTGGGAATCTGCGGAGAAAGGCTCGCCGTTTCTCAGTTTCTCGGCGGACGGTCGTGTTTCCGGAAGCGACGGCTGCAATGGCATCTCAACGGACTATGTGGTCACCAATGAAGAGATTGTGCTGCAGGAGTTCGCCTCGACACGCAAAGCCTGTCAGGGCGTCGATGATTGGTTGCGCGGCGTGCGCAGCGTCACCGTTGACGGGACAACACTCCACGTCGTAAATAAGGCAGGCGAGGAAATAGGTCAGCTTCAACTTGTCAAGGATGGCGCCCCGTAGCTGCGGGATCCAATGCACCGGGAGTTGTGCCCCTCATCCCCGGGTCGCCGGGTCGGGTCCAGCCAGAACCCGCTCCGACCCCCAACTCAACCGAGTTTCTTCGCCGCGAGCCAGTCGCGCGCGATGTCAGCGGCCGGCAGCTGCTCATTCACGCTGCGCGCGTTCATCTCGAGCAGGTCCGCCGGCGTCATCGCGGCGCTTACCTTGTCAATCACGGCCGCCGCGCCAGCGTCCACACGATCGCTCGCGAGAGGCACAACGTGAGAGGCGAGAAAGACGCCCTTCGTATCCTCGAGTGAGACGAGCTTATTCTCGCTCAGCGTCGGATCAGCGGTGTAAATGATCGCCAGCTGAATGTCGTCATCCTGCAGCGCCTTCACGGTGAGCGGCCCGCCGCTGTCCTCGATCGGAGTGAAGGTGACACCCTCGATTCCGTAGACCTTTGCGAGGCCCGCCGGACCATACGGCCTGGTCTCAGCCTCCGAGTTCCCGCCAAGCGTCAACGGCACCGTGACCCGAGCAAGATCCTCAACCGTCGAAAGATTCCACTCACCAGCGAACGCCTGCGTCACTGTATAGCTATCCTGATCGGTCGCTGGCGACTGCTTCAGCACCCGCAGACCCTTGGGCGTTGCCGCCGTCAACGCGTCGTAGACATCGCCTGAAGTGCGGGCCTGCGTTTCAGGCTCCCAGTACTGCAGCAGATTGCCGGTGTACTCGGGGAAGAGGTCAATCGCCCCAGCCTCAATCTCAGGCAAATACACCTCGCGCTGCCCGATCCGGAATTCACGTTCGACTGAGAAGCCGTCAGCTTCGAGCGCCTGCGCGTACACTTCGGCGATGATTTCATTCGAATAATAATCCTGCGAACCAATGACAATCGTGTCGCCGGCCTTCGAGTCGCCGCCATTCGCATCAAGCGGATCCTCCGCGGCGCAACCCGTGAATGCGAGTGCGCCCGCAAGCAGTGTGGCCGTCAGCAGAGTAGTGCGTCGGAGCATGGTCGGTCCTTCCATCGGTACAGCGGTCGGGTGGCGTGAGTCAGGCTTAGGCGCTCAACATCGATCACGTCCTACCTTCACCGCGCCGTGCGCTCGACCATCACCCCTCAACAGTATCGCTGCGACCCCGAGCGCGCACGGAATCTCAGTGAACGATTCCAAGACGGCACGCGACATTTGGATCGATGGTGCGTCGAGTGGAGCGGCGGCTTGACCGGTACCTCAAATCGGGTTCCCCAACAGCGAGCAGGCGGTTCAGCCACGAGAGTGCGCTTTGGTGGGATCGCGCTTTCGCGACTGAGCCCCGCTCTCGGCCTATCGGCAGAAAGGGAGTGTCGGAAAATCCCACGTGCCTTCTGCCGCAGGGATTCCCGGAGCCTCTGAATTCGATTTTCCAGGTTAAGCTCCAGATTTTTCCATGGCCTCACCTGTAGTCATGCGCGGCGACGCGTTCGCCGTTATCGCCCCCAATCTCCGCGTGAGACGACGCTCGAGCATCCAATCCGGGTTGCCAGATGAGCTCAGTCCCGAAGCGGCTGAGTCAACCCAAATCGTCTGATCCACGCGCGGTGGTAGGCAACACGCTTTGCGCCAGCACCAGCAGCAACCATTGCTGGGTAGTGAGCCAAAAGACCATCCCAACCAGCACTTCCCCTCACCGCTGCAACGGACGTCGCCCTATTCGACTTCTGAGTGTTACACGCCGCGTGCAACGTGGTGAGGTTATCAACCGAGAAAGCCCCGCCCAGACTATGCGGAACAACGTGATCCGCTTCAGAGGCGAGGAACCAGAACACGGGGTGAGTGAAACCACGCTTATAGTTCGGGTGATAGGGAATCTCGGCGGGGAAAAGGTCATGCATTGCCACCAATACACATCGAGGGACAGACCTTCCACCGCAGGCGGTACAAATGTGGTTGTCACGCATGAACACTCGTGCGCGGATACTCTCCCTGGTGGTCCGAGAAATCGTCTCTTCGCTTCTAGTGACCGCCATCGAGGTACTCGAGAGATGACCCACCCAGATTGCCATCGCAACTGGGGAAAGGGCGAGCTTCGCGGCTTCTAAGTCTCCTGCCGATACCCGCTCAGCGGCGCGCAGAAGACTGAGCGCATAGCTCTCAGTGTCTTGCAGTGAGAACTCACGTATGTCGACCATGCTCTAGAGAGTACCGCCGTTTTCCAGCATTCGAAATCGTCATCTGCACTCCCCAAAGACTGTTCAAGGAATCGTCAGGCCTCGCCAACACCCGACATTCTCAGACAGCAGAATGAGTCCGGAACAACCCCCTGATCTGGACTCAAGAGCCAAATCACAAACCTCAACTGCTCAATTTCATAGACCGCATTTCGTGGAGTGCTTTTTTGAATCCCAGAGCCCTTGTCCCTTAAGAGATCCGCGGAACCCCCCAAAGCAGTTTTCCTGGTTAAGCTCCGAACCCTTCCAGGCCCTCCGCCTGAAGCTTTCCTCGGCGCACATCCTTACCACCGAGAGCCACAAGCTTCGTCCTGGTGCTCACCAACCTCGCACCATGCCTTGCGTCTCGACTTTGAAGGGTCGTCGAAATGGCTTGCGGGACTCAGGGGCGTTCCCATAGCACTCGAAGACAAGCAACGAGAGCTGGGTGCACTACTCGGCCTCCCTGAGCCACTGGTAAGAGTCGAGAGCTTCCGTATTACTGTCGAACTCATACGCGCGGTGAACGGCGGAGTGGATGAGAAGGGTGTCTCGTTCGGACCATTCACGCTCGCCATTGCGCGACAGGTCGTACAGTAATTTCGCGAAGTCGTGAATCTTCACTGGGATCCAGTCTTTGCTCGAGAACGCCAAGTTCACCGGGCTCGAGCCTTCCTCCCTAACATATGGAATGTCGATGGATTCACCGCTGAGAGACAAGATGATGTGCTTGGTGGTCGCTCCGGGTTCCACGTGACGACCGTCTTCGTCTTCAAGGTCCATCCACCAGACCCAACCGAGGTAAGCGTCGGTCTGCACAACGCCTCGCTTGCTCGGACGATGCTTTCGACCGCTGGTCCAGTACCAGTCCTCGTTGTCCTTGTAGTGCTGCCGAATTTCCGCAGCGCGTTTGCCCGGGGCATGCCTTTCCTCTCTCCCGTCCCCCTCGCAGGTTTCGTAGGCAGTCGCGTTCCAGTCGGCATGCCCCTTTACCTCGATGACGGCCGCAAGCTCATTGGTGTCTGTCCGGGCCAAACACAGGTCGGGGCCGAACTTTCCACTTGGGTACGCTCGGAGCAATGGCCCGTCTCCAAGATCGAGGGCCCGGATACTGGAGCAACCAGGCTTCCTCTTCTCGGCCGCGTCCATCATCGCCCGAGCAGCCATCATGCTCAACTCTGGGCTTGCCTTTAAGAACAGTGCGGCGATCGAACGTGTGAACAAATCCTCGTGAGGAACTCGGAATCCCATACAGTCATGCTAGGTGAAAAGACCAGCTGGAGAGAGCTCGGACCGCTGGGAATGAAGTCCCGTTGTCCTGGCCACAGCTACCGTAATTGGAGTAGATGGCAACTTGATGTGCCCGTCACCTGAGTTGACCGCTTTGGGGTGGTTTTGTGGGATTTGAACGCGAGAACGTTGATTTTATGCGGGTCTCTGCGGAGAATGTGGTTACTAACGTGCCCCTATGTAGGCTGAACGCATGTCAGTATTCGTTCGGAAAGTTCAGACGAAATCTGGTGCGACCGCGGTTCAGATCGTCACCAAAACGGGGCGACAGGTCACCGGAATCGATCACATCGGGTCCGCGCACACTGACACCGACTTGGCACTCCTGACCGATATCGCGAGACAACGCATCCGTGAACGTGAGCGCGATGCCGGGCAAGGTGAGTTCGACTTCGGTCTTGCCCCGTCTCCCGCGTCGACTGCGCTGCTGGCACGCGCATACTCGCGACTGCTCTACGACACCCTCGCGGGCGTATATGCGCAGCTCGGGTTCGCTTCCGCCGTCGATGACGCCGTGTTCCGTGACCTGGTGATCGCACGCATCATCGAACCCGCCTCAAAGCTCGACACCATCCGAATCCTTGACGAACTCGGGCTCACCCCGCCTTCGAACACAGGCATTCACCGTTCCCTCAATCGTGCTGCCGATGAGAACTATCGTGACCAGTTCTCGAAGGCGTGTGTCGAGTTTCGTGGCACCAAGCAACTCACCCTCGTGTTGTATGACGTTACGACATTGTTCTTCCAGGTTGAACAAGAAGACGACTACCGTATCCCGGGGCTCTCCAAAGAACGCCGGTTGGAACCCCAAATTGTGGTTGGTCTTCTCGTTGATGAGCGGGGGTTCCCCCTGCAATTGCACTCCTTCGAGGGGAACAAAGCAGAGACGCTCACCCTGGTGCCGGTGCTTGACGCGTTCAGAGCACAGCACCCCGACGTGGCAGTAAGTGTGGCGTGTGATGCGGGCATGCTTTCTGCCGCGAACCTCCTCGCGTTAGAGGACGCCGGCTACTCATTCATTGTAGGGTCGAGGATCGCGAAAACTCCATACGATATTGCCGAATTCCAGAACGATGGCGGGATCCTGAACGATGGTCAAATCTTTGAATCGCAGCAGTGGTTTGGTCGAGGTGAGACCCGCAGACAACGTCGGGTGGTGTACCAGTATCGCGAGAAGCGTGCCCGTCTCGATCTGCGCAACATTGAGAAGCAAGTCGAGAAGGCCCGCAACGTGGTTGCGGGGACGAGTGCCGTAAAGAAGGGCCGATTCTTGAAGATCACGGATGCCAAGAAGAGTATTGATGAGGCGCTCGTGGAATCAGCGAAGCAGCGAGCCGGGGTGAAGGGGTATGTGACAAATCTGCCGATATTGACAGCCTCAGCAACGACAGTAATTGATGCGTATCATCAGCTCTTCAACGTGGAAGCGTCGTTTCGGATGGCGAAGACTGATCTACGGGCTCGCCCAATTTTTCATCGACAGCGGGAAAAGATCGAGGCGCATCTCACGGTCGTGTTTTGTGCAATCGCGGTATCGCGGCATATCCAGGAAGTCACCGGGGTCTCGATTAAGCGGTTCGTAAAGGTGTTGGCTCCGGTGAAAGACGCGGTGATCGTGGTTGAGGGCATCGAGCACACAATTCCCGCGGCTATCACTGACGAAGTTGCATTGCTACTGAAGGGTCTGACTGTCATGGGTGGTGGTCACTAAACCGGTCAACTCAGGTGCTAGGTGAAAAGACCAGCTGGAGAGAGCTCGGACCGCTGGGAATGAAGTCCCGTTGTCCTGGCCACAGCTACCGTAATTGGAGTAGATGGCAACTTGATGTGCCCGTCAGTTGGGCCACCCTAGCAAAATACCGGAGGGTGTCAAATAGTTTGTGTAAGCCGGGGATCCCCGGAAGGAACGCAACACTATGGAGACCATGTCGTATCAAGACGAGGAACGCGCCGAAAGGCGTCGTACACAGAAAGAGATCGCTGACCAGCTGAGGGCCTCTGGCGCGTTGGATGACATCTTCGCGCAGATGGACGCGGGTGCCCCGTTGACCGGCGACAACGGGCTACTCGGCGGGATTGTGAAGGCCGCCCTCGAACGCGGCCTGGAAACGGAGCTGAGTGACCATCTCGGGTATGAGAAAGGAGATCCCGAAGCAAACATTTACCCGAATTCCCGGAATGGGACGTCAGCGAAAACCGTATCGACCGAGGTCGGTGATATTGAGCTTGCGATCCCCAGGGACCGTGACGGGTCATTCACGCCGATGCTCGTCCCGAAAGGCCAGCGCCGCCTCGACGGATTAGACGGCATGATCATCTCGCTCTATGCGGGCGGGATGACGATCCGTGAGATCCAGCATCACCTGTACTCAACGCTGGGCACTGACCTGTCACACGAGACGATCTCGAAGATCACGGACCAGATTCAAGACGAGGTCCTTGCCTGGCAGACGCGCCCCTTGGAGCCGTTGTACCCGGTGATCTATCTCGACGCGATCATCGTGAAGATCCGTGATGGTGGGCACGTCCGAAACAAGGCCGCACATATCGCGGTCGGCGTCGATATGGACGGCATCAAGCACGTCCTCGGGATTTGGGTACAAGCAACCGAGGGGGCAAAGTTTTGGGCAGCCGTGTGTGCAGAGCTCGCGAACCGTGGCGTGCGTGACGTGTTGATCGTCGCGTGTGACGGTTTGACCGGGTTCCCCGAAGCGATCCAGGCGACCTGGCCTGAAGCGACGGTACAGACCTGCGTGGTGCACCTGATCCGTGCCGCAATGCGGTTCGTGAACTACCAAGACCGGAAAGCTGTCGCCTCGGCCCTGAAACCGATCTACCAGGCCGTCAACGAGGATGCCGCGCTTGAAGCGCTCGAAGAGTTCTCGAACTCGACGTTGGGGAAGAAATATCCATCGGCGGTGAAATCGTTTCAAGACGCGTGGGATCGTTTCATTCCGTTCCTCGCGTTCCCGCCGGAACTTCGGCGGGTGATCTACACCACCAACGCGATCGAATCGTTGAACTATCAGCTGCGGAAGGTGACGAAGAACCGTGGTCATTTCCCCAACGATGCTGCGGCGGTGAAGCTATTGTGGCTCGCGATCTGCAACATCGAAGACAAGCGTGCCCGGGAACGCCAGAAAGAACGGGGAAAGCCTGCCAAAGAACGCAACGCGAAGCCTCGCCTGATCGAGGGCGCAGTGACTACGAACTGGAAGACAGCGCTCGCGCAGCTCGCGCTCGCGTACCCCGACCGTATCGAGCCCTACCTCTAAAACTGCACCCGAAAGGACACCTATCATGACCGCCACACTCGATATTGAAGAAGGCCTCACCGCGCAAGAAGCCTGGCTGATTCTTGCCGATGATGTTCTCTGGACCTTGGCCGAGTTTCTGCCCAAACTGAGTCGGGAAGCGAAACGAGAGATCACGGACCAGCTCGGCTACATCGGGGGCGCTACAGCTCTTGGGACGAGCTTGCTGCGACAACCCGGACCACCTCAAACAACATCAACCCAGAAAACTAAATCCCGCAGCTTACACAAACCTCTTGACAGGCCCAAATACCGGATGTCGTTAATTTAACCCTGAAATCGGGGGCAACGATCGAGCCCCACTTTCGTGAACGGGAAGATACCTCCGCACAAAACAAGAGGGAGTGTTGCTGGACCTCAAGGCCCAGCAACACTCCCGTTTAATATCTCGTGCGCGGAGGGGGACTTGACGCGAATGCTTCGCATTCGCCCCGCTCGCGACGCCACTGGCGTCACTCGCGGGGTTACCGGCCAAAACGTGTGGATGGAAGCTTGATCTAGCCGCATGATCACGCGGTAAAACAGGGATCGTTATGCTCCGACACCCTTAACTGTGCCCAAACCATCAAACACGACCTCCTGTCTGCTATGCACTATCAAGCTCGTCAAGAACGGGAAAACAGCAGCCGGCACCCAACGCTGGAAATGCCCCTCATGTGGAGCCTCAACCTCCCGCAAACGCGACGATGTCACCCGCAAACACCAACTCGACAGATTCTTCACTTGGCTCCTCGGGAAACACTCTCAACCAGAAATCACCGGCACCCAGACTGGCCGATCCTTTCGCCGGAAGGCCGCCTGGTGCTGGCGCATCACCCCGCGTCTACCGACAGTCACACTCCCACCCAAATATGTGATTATTGACGGCACCTACATCGGTTCCTGGTGTCTGCTCATCGCAACTGAGGAACACCAGATACCCCTCGCTTGGCAATGGTGCTCTACCGAATCTCAAGCCGCATGGGAAGCACTCCTCAGGCAGATCCCTGCCCCGCTCGTCGTGATCTGTGACGGCGGGTCAGGGGTACGTGCCGCGATCCGGGAACAATGGCCAGACACCCTCACCCAGCGCTGCCTCTTCCACATCTGGATGAACCTCAGAACCCACCTCACTCTCCGGCCCCGCACCCCCGCAGGCCAAGCATTGCTTGAACTCGGGAAACGACTCCGCCGGGTGACAAACACCGATGACGCAGTCGCTTGGTTACAGCAACTCAACGACTGGCACAGCATCTACGGTCACCTCACCACAGAACGTTCCTACGCAAAGAAACGTCTCCCTGGCGGGCTCTGGGACTCACCCACCGGGAAGAAATGGTGGTACACCCACGACCGTCTCAGAAAGGCGTACAACCTCCTCGCGGAACTCCAACGCCGCGGCCACCTCTTCACCTATCTGACCGCCGGAGGCCCCAAAACAACAAGCCGTCTCGAAGGCGGGATCAACGCCCTCATCAAGCAGACACTCCGCCTTCACCGAGGCATGACAATCGACCACCAAAAACGTGCCGCAGAATGGGTGCTCGTTGAACGTGCAGGCCTCCTACACACCGCACCGGCAATGATCACCGAAGCAGCCATCGCGCCGCCCCAGAAACAACGGCCACGATTCACCGAACCCGACCCAGGTCCAGCCCTCTACGACACCGCGCTCAGCAGTGAGGAAGGTCTCTGGCTACGCACCGGATGGGGCGGCAGACACTAGACACGCCCAACCGCATCCACACGTTTTGGCCGGTAACCCCACTCGCGTCGCAGCCGGATCGCAAGCGTTGCTTGCTCTCGCCGGCTGCGCCCTCACGGGGTTCAAGTCCCCTCAACTAAACGAGGAGAGGGTGTAGCGCTGAGCCTTTGGCCCAGCACTACACCCTCTGTTCGTGCGCGGAGGGGACTTGAACCCCCACGCCCTTGCGGGCACTGGCACCTGAAGCCAGCGCGTCTGCCATTCCGCCACCCGCGCGCGATGTCATTCAAAGCAAAAAACAGCTCGGACAACTCCACTAGCTTAGCAGCAGGAACTTGCTCTCACCAAAGCGGGCTAAACTAAAGACACTTCCCCCGGGAGGAACGAGCAAAAGCAGAAAGGCGAGAGCACCACGTGGGTATTCTGGACAGCGTCGAACGCGGGCTCGAACGCGCCGTCAATGGTGCCTTCGCCCGCACGTTTCGCTCCGGGGTGCAGCCCGTGGAAATCGCGTCAGCGCTGAAACGGGAGCTCGATATCGGTGCGGTTATCGTTGACCGCGACCGCGTACTTGCCCCCAACCGCTTCATCGCCCGCGTCTCCCCGAAAGACGCTGCACGCCTGCAGGGACTCGGTGAAACCCTTGAGAGCGAACTACGCGGCGTTGTCGTCAAACACGCGCGGGGCCATAGTTACCAGCTTCTCGGCGAGCCCGACGTTGAGATCCGTGCCGATGATTCCCTCACCGTCGGCGTCTTAGAGATCGATGCGAGCAGGGTCGAGGGCGCGGTGGACTGGATCGCGGTCATTGAGGTCAACGGCGCCCGCCACGAACTCCCCCGCGGTGTCACCACCGTCGGCCGCGGCAGCGATTGCGGGATCAGGATCACCGACAACGCGGCGTCGCGCAAGCATCTAGAGATTATCTGGGACGGCGCAGCCGGTCTCGCCCGCGATCTCGGCTCCACCAACGGATCGAAGATCAATGGTCAGCGCTTCAAAGAAGCAGCCCTGGCACCCGGGATCACCATCAGCATCGGCCAGACCGCCCTCACCTTCGAACTTGTGCCCGGCCGCAACGCCCAGCCCAGTAAAGCGAAGCCCGCGCCGGCCGCCACCCGCACTCCCGCTGCAAACACTACGAGCGCAGCACCTAAACGTTCTGCAGCACCCAAAGCTCCGGCGCAGTCCTTCGCAGACATCCCACTGTCGGAGATGCCCTCGGCCGCAGCCACCCCCACGCCGAACCCGAAACCACGTAAAAACCCCAGTATCGACGAAGACTTCTGGAGTGGACTATGAGTAGTGAACTCGTTCTTCTCATCATGCGTGTCGGCTTCTTGCTACTGCTGTGGTTCTTCATTTTTGCCATCGTTTATGCGCTACGCAGCGATCTTTTCGGTGCCCCCGTGCGCCGAATGAAGGCCGAAGGCTCCGATAAGTCAGGTGCCAAGTCAAGCTCCAAGGCACCCTATGTCGCGGCGGCTCCGGCGGTGCAGGCTGCTTCCCCCGCACCAGCACCGATTACCCCGAGTAGTGGTGCCCTACCTTCGGCGGGTGGGGGGACGGCCAGACAGCTTGTCATTACCTCTGGCGTCGCCGCAGGCACCGCGATCCCTCTCGATGACGATTTTCTCACCATCGGTCGCAGCAGTGAGTCGACGCTCGTCATCGTCGACGAATACACCTCGACTTACCACGCCAGGCTTTCGCGCGAGGGTGACACTTGGATCTTGACCGATCTTGATTCCACGAACGGTACTCGTCTCGACGGTAATCGGATTTCAGGCTCCGTTCCTGTTCCGCTGTTCACGCCGGTCACGATCGGCACAACCACATTTGAGTTGAGGCCCTGAGCGTGTCGGTCGGCTATGAGAGTGCCATCGGCTCCCATGTCGGGATGGTGCGCTCCAATAATCAGGACTCCGCCTATGCGGGAGACCACCTCTTTCTTGTCGCTGACGGCATGGGCGGTCACGCGGGCGGCGATGTCGCCTCTGCTCTAGCCAGCAAAGCCCTCGCCTCACTCGACATGGAACCCGAGGGCACCGCTGAATCGAATGTAGCCGTGCTGCGCAAGGCCGTGCTCGAAGCGAATACAAAGATCCGCGAAACGGTGGGAGATCGACCAGAGCTGTCGGGCATGGGAACCACGTTTACGGGTTTCCTCACAGTGGGCGACAAGCTTGCACTCGCCCATATCGGTGATTCGCGTCTCTACCTGTTTCGCAACAATACGCTCAGCCAGATCACCCGCGACCACACCTTCGTGCAGCGGCTCGTTGACAGCGGAAAAATCACCGAGGAAGAAGCGAAGACCCACCCGCGCCGCTCCGTATTGATGCGCGTGCTCGGAGATGTCGATTCCTCCCCAGACATCGACACCGAGGTACTCACCACACGCCCGGGCGATGTCTGGCTGCTCTGCTCTGATGGTCTTTGCGGTTACGTCGAAGACGTCGATATTGAGAAGATTCTGCGACGCCGCCTCTCACTCCAGAGCGCGGTTGATGCGCTGATCGACAAGAGCCTCGCTCACGGCGCTCCCGACAATGTCACAGTCGTGCTCGTTGAGACGACTGCAGAAGCTCAGCCGATCCTGGAACCGAACCCCCGCTTCGCGGGATCCGCCGCGAATGCGCCCTCGCCGCGCGACGGCGAGGTCACCACTGCCCGCACCCGGCTACTCAACCGCCGTCGTCCAGTGCGGAAGCCACCGCAGGTTGAAGAGAGCCACTTTGAGCCACGGGTCGATGAATACCTCGCCGAGCTGATCGCCGAGACCAAGCGTCGAAATCGCCGCCGCCGCCTGCTCTGGCTGTTCGGGGTGCTCGCTGTACTGGTCGCGATCGGCGGCGCGCTGCTCTTTGGCTACCAGTGGACTCAGAGCCGATACTTTGTGGGAACCGACGGTGATACCGTGATTATCTACCGCGGTGTGCAGCAGGATCTCGGGTCTATCTCCCTGCACTCGGTGGCGGAAGACACCGGTATCACCCTCGACAAGTTGGACGGGCTCGAGCGACGCCAAGTTGAGCGCACCCTCGGTGCCGGCTCTCTTGAGGAAGCACGCGAGATCGTGTTGAGAATAGGGAGCGGTGATGACTGAGCCCCAGACCACTGAGCCCCGCACCTTCGAAAAGACTCGCACCAGCGAAACGGTGTTGCAGCGAATTACGGCACTGCGTGCTCCTCGCAAACTGCTCGGCCTCGAGCTCTCGCTACTGCTATTCGCACTCGTGGTGGGAATCGCTGCCGTTATCAGTGTCGACCTCACCGTAGTCGGCACAGTCACGACGAACCTGCTCGTGCCCAGCATCATCTTCACGGCGGCGCTCCTTTCTTTACACCTCACTGTTCGCAAGGTCGCACCTGATGCGGATCCGCTCATCATGCCGATCGCGGCATTCTTGAACGTGGTCGGCGTCGCAATGATCTACCGGATCGACCTGTCCCGTGGGCATTTCGGCTGGGAGGCGACCTCTGTGAAACAGCTGATTTGGTCGGCTGTTGCTCTTGTCGGCGCCATCCTCGTGCTGGTGCTGATCCGAAATCACATGGTGCTGTTCCGCTACACCTACATCACCGGTTTCGCCGCGGTTATCCTACTTGTCCTGCCCATGGTGCCCGGGCTCGGTCGCGAACAGAGCGGCGCACACGTTTGGGTCGAGATCGGCCCGATTTCGTTCCAGCCGGGTGAGCTCGCAAAGATCCTGCTCGCGATTTTCTTCGCAGGCTATCTCGTGCGTAACCGTGATTCACTCGCGATGGTGGGCAAAAAGGTGCTCGGGATCCGCTTCCCGCGTGCCCGGGATCTCGGTCCGCTGCTCGTCTTCTGGCTCGCTGCGATGGCGGTGCTCGTGTTCCAGCGCGACCTCGGTACCTCGGTGCTGTATTTCGGCTTGTTCCTCGCGATGATCTACCTCGCAACCGGACGCATCGGATGGATCGTCATTGGCGGTGGGCTGTTCCTCGTGGGCGGCTTGATCGCGAGCCAGACCCTCGATTACGTGGGTAACCGCTTTGCAAACTGGCTCGACCCGTTCGCAGATCCCTACTACGCCAGCCATCAGATGCTGCAGGGTCTCTTCGGAATGGCGAACGGTGGCATGACGGGCACGGGTCTCGGCCAGGGATACCCCGGCGATACGCCGCTCGCCCAGAGCGACTACATCATCCCGAGTCTCGCCGAAGAAATCGGTCTGATTGGCATCTTTGTGATCCTCGCCGCGTACCTGCTGCTCGTGGGCCGGGGCCTGCGCATCGGTTTCGCGGGTCAGGATGACTTTGGCAAACTGCTCGCCTCAGGCCTAGCGTTCACACTCGCGTTTCAGGTGTTCATCGTTGTTGGCGGCGTCACGCGCGTGATTCCCCTCACCGGCTTGACCACACCATTCTTGGCGGCGGGCGGATCATCGCTCGTGTCGAACTGGATCATCATTGCGCTGCTCCTACTGTTATCAAACTCGGTGCGCAACCGACCGAAGCTGGTGATTCGATCATGAACAAACCACTCAGAGTGATGACCCGCGCCATCTTCGTGATGTTCATCGCGCTCTTTTTCGCGCTCACCATGATCCAGTTCGTGACCGCCGATGAACTCCGTGCGAGCGAGTTCAATAATCGTACGCTCAAGAACAGCTACAAGGTAGAGCGCGGTTCGATCCTCGTTGGCGGGGATCCGATCGCGTACTCGACGCCGACCGGTGACGAGTTTCGCTACATGCGCCAGTTCACCGATGGAGCGCTCTACGCTCCCCTCACAGGCTACTTCTCACACAGCCAGGGCAAGACGGGTCTTGAGTCCGCCATGAACCAGGATCTCGCGGGGATCGGCAATGCGCAGTTCTTTACCCGCATCATGAACACCATCAACGGCGTCGCGCCGCAGGGCAGCTCTATCGAAACCACGATCGACCCAGCGGTGCAGGCCGCAGCCTACAACGCAATGGTCGAGAACGGCTTTGAAGGCGCTGTCGTCGCTATCGAACCCGCAACGGGCAAGATCCTTGCGCTCGTTTCGACGCCCAGCTTCGATCCAAATGTGCTCGCCACCAACGACGTTGACAAGTTCTACGAGGCCTACCGCCCGCTGCAAGAGGATCCGAACCGCCCGCTCGAAAACCGAGCGATCGCGGGCGATCTCTACCACCCTGGATCGGTCTACAAGCTGCTCGTCGCCGCGGCCGCCATAGAAAACGGCGATGCGACCGCCACAACCGAGTTCGACAACCCTGCGCAGCTCACCCTGCCGCAGTCGACCGCGATCATGCAGAACGCCTCCCGCACCACCTGTGGCCCGGGTGCCAAGGTGTCGCTTGAGCGTGCCGTGGCACTCTCCTGCAACATTCCGATCGCGGAGCTCGCGATGAGCATGAACCGTGACGCGGTGCCGAAGATGGCCCACGACTTCGGTTTTGAGCAGGAAATCGAGATCCCGCTCAAGGTCACACCGAGCATCTCACCCGTGCCGGCGGATCAGGCCCAGGTCGCACTGTCTTCAATCGGCCAGCTCGATGTCCGCTCAACTCCGCTGCAAATGGCGATGGTGTCTGCGGGGATCGCGAACGGCGGCATCGTGATGAAGCCGCAACTCGTGGAGCAGGTCATCACTCCGGATCTTCGGGTTGAGAAGGAATTTCCGCCGGAAGAGTTCAGCAGGCCCATTTCCAAGAAGACGGCCGATGCAGTGGCAGGAATCATGGAACTTGGCGTCACCGACCCCGAAGGCCTCGCGCAAAATGCGGGGATCCCAGGAGTGCGCGTTGCCGGGAAGACCGGCACAGCAGAGAATGGTGTGGACGCTGACGGAAACGATCTCCCCTTCACCCTGTGGTTCACAGGGTTCGCGCCGGTCGATAATCCTAAAGTTGCGGTAGCGGTTGTTATCGCAAACGGCGGCGGAGCAGCTTTTGAAAATCAGGGAGGATCGTTCGACCTCCCCACAGCAGTCGGAAAACAAGTAATGGAAGCGGTGTTGAGCGAATGAGACCAGCTGCAGGGATCACATTCGGCGGACGCTACGAGCTCAGCTCGAGAATCGCCGTCGGTGGCATGGGCGAGGTGTGGAAGGCAACAGATAGCATTATCGGCCGCTCAGTTGCCATCAAGATCCTCAAAGACGAGTACATGGGGGACCCCGGTTTCCTCGAACGCTTCCGCGCCGAGGCCCGCCACGCCGCGCTCGTCAACCACGAGGGCATCGCAAACGTCTTCGATTACGGCGAGGAACAAGGATCCGCCTACATCGTGATGGAGCTCGTGCCCGGCGAACCTCTCTCTTCGATTATTGAGCGTGAGGGCAGACTGCCGGCCAACCGCGTGCTCGGGATCGTGGCGCAGACAGCTACGTCTCTGCAGGCTGCCCACGATGCCGGCCTTGTACACCGCGATATCAAGCCGGGTAACCTGCTGATCACGCCCGAAGGGCGCGTCAAGATCACCGACTTCGGGATCGCACGGATTGCCGACCAGGTACCGCTCACCGCGACCGGCCAGGTGATGGGTACGGTGCAGTACCTCGCACCCGAGCAGGCGAGCGGTCACACCGCAACCGCAACGACCGACATTTACTCCCTCGGTATCGTTTCCTACGAGTGCCTTGCGGGTAAGCGCCCCTTCACTGGTGAGTCGCAGGTCGCGATTGCGATGGCCCAGATCAACGACACCCCGCCGGATCTGCCAGCCGATGTTCCCGAGCCCGTGCGTAACCTGGTGTACGCCTGCCTTGCGAAGGATGCGGCTGGGCGTCCCCAGACGGCTGCGAAACTCGCCCAAGCCGCCGCCGCCCTGCATCGCGGCAACGTGCAGCTCGCAGCAAGCTACGTACCCCAGGTGCTCGGAGAAGAAGCGCCGGCGACGACCGCGCTGCCGCAGGCCACGCAGGTGATGGATGCAGCCACCACCGCGCTGCCACGCACCACGGCGCTCCCCTCCACGGAAGCCGAATCGCTGATTGCGGACCAAGCCGAACTTGAGGATGGCGAGGAGAAAAAGAAGCGGAGTCGCTGGACCTGGCCACTGATCACACTCGCCGCTCTCCTCCTCATCATTGGCGGCGGCACCGCCTACGCCATTTTGAGCAACAACGGCGACGACAAACCGAAGACCACGAGCAGCACAACAACGAAGCCGAAGACCACGAAGCCGACAACAACCGCCGCGCCGACGACGGCGGCCATTGATGAGAGCGCGCTGCTCGGCATGAACGTCGACGAGGCGGTCGCCTACCTGCAGGGCCAGGGCTTCACCAATGTGGTTGCGCAAGAGGGCAACACCGCCCCTGACGACCAGGTTGGCCTTGTCACCGCGGTGAACCCGAAGGGCACCAAGGTGCCGTTTGATGAACGGATCACCGTCACCTACAACATCGGATTCGGGCAGGTCGGGCAGCCAGCGGCACCCAGTGCGAGCCCGAATACGATCAACACGGGATCGACCACGTCCTCAGTGAGCTGGCCTGTCGCCACCTGCCCCACCGGGCTTAGGGTGCAGGCGTACAACGTCTTCGTATCTGGTGACGGATCCGCGCCCGGCTCAGTTTCAAGCCCCAGCGTGACCGTCACCGCGAACACGCTTGCGGCCGGTGGCCCCGACGGCCAGATCACCTTCAACTACTCGGTGACCTGTGGTGATGGCTCCTCGGTGACCCGCACTTCGGATCCGTCCCCTACGATCACAATCTCGGTCAAGGCGCCTCCCGCTCCAAACGGCGGCGGGGGCGGTAATGGTGGCGGCGGCAACGAGAATCCCACCGGCTAAACTCCCCGCAACCGACACGCCAATCAGCTGAGCCCACAGGGAGCAGCCCTCATCAACACCTAAACTGGAGAGAAGCTATGAGCACGGAAGAGGTGACTATGCCCGGTACGTCAGATGGCGAGGAGCAGCGAATCCTCGCCGGACGCTACGCGATCGGGGAGTTCATCGGCCAGGGTGGCATGGCAACCGTGTACCGTGGCACCGACACGAAGCTCGGTCGCCAGGTTGCGATCAAGGTGATGAAGGCCGACCTTGCGGGGGACGATCAGTTCAGGTCCAGGTTCCGCCAGGAAGCACAGTCAGCCTCGCGCATGGCGCATCCCACCGTAGTACGGGTGTTTGATGCCGGAGACGATCTCATTCAGACCGCCGAAGGTCCCAAGCGTCTGCCCTTCATCGTCATGGAGTACGTCGAGGGTCAGAATCTTCGCCAGCTACTCTCCGAGGGCAGTCTCTCGCAAACAGAAGCCTGCCGCGTCGTCGATTCCGTGCTCACCGCGCTCGAATACTCCCACCGTGCCGGGATAGTGCATCGCGACATCAAGCCGGCGAACATTATGGTCACCAAGAGTGGCCAGGTGAAGGTGATGGACTTCGGGATCGCCCGCGCCGTCTCCGAGACTTCGTCGACGCTCCAACAGACCACGGCGATTCTTGGCACAGCCGCCTACTTCTCGCCCGAGCAGGCGAAAGGCGAGTCAATTGATGCCCGTACCGACCTTTACTCAACCGCGGTGCTGCTGTACGAACTTCTCACCGGAGACGTGCCGTTCCGTGGTGACACTGCGGTGGCCGTTGCTTACCAACATGTAAGTGAGCGGCCTAAACCGCCAAGTGAGCGCAAGAAGGATGTTCCGCCTGAACTTGACCGTGTGGTGCTGTATGGGCTCGCAAAGGATCGGGCGAGGCGTTTTCAATCCGCTTCTGAGTTCCGTGAGGCACTGCGCCTCGCCTCAAATGGCGAAATGCCGAAGCTCTCTTTGCAGACGCAGCAGGACACAGTGCTCTTTTCTGGCGGCGAAGAGGTTTCGGAGTCAGACCTCGCGCTTCGCCAACTTGCCGAAGGCGGGGGCGGATCCCGCACGCAGAGCAGACCTCCCGTAATGTGGACGTGGGCTGCGATCCTCACCATCGGTGCGGTCATTATTGCCGTGATTTTCTGGCTTGTTACGCTCGCTCCCAAGCAGTTCCTACCTGATACCGCTCGCGAGTTGCCATCGCTCGTCGATATGGAGCGTAGCGAAGCCATTGCTGCACTGCAGGGCCTCGATTTGACTCCGCTCACGATCGAGCAAACCCATGAGACGGTGCCGAGCGGGAAGGTCATTTCTACGGATCCCGAGGCAGGTACTGTATTGGAGCCGGGTGACCGAGTGACCCTGTACATTTCGACCGGTCCAGAATCAGCAAAGGTGCCTGAGATTGGGCGCATGTCGATCCAGGAGTACACGGACCGCATCGAAGACCTCGGCCTTACGGTCAGTCTGGTCACCAAAGTCGACAACCCAATTGAGCCGGAGGGACGGGTGCTTTCGGTGTCGCCGGAGGCCGGTACCCTACTCGAATCGGGTGAAGGCGTGGAGATCACGGTCTCCAGCGGTCACATCGTCGTCCCAGACGTGGTGGGGCAACCGCAAGAGGTTGCCCGCACGATGCTCGACGGCCTTGGTCTAAAGATCAATTTCAACCCTCAGACGGTCGCAGCTACGGGCTGTGTGGTGCAGGGCGGCTACCCCATTATCTCGCAGTCGATCGCGGGGCAGCAGCCGCAAGCAGCGACGCTCGACCTCGCGTACTGTTCGGGTTAGAGTCCCGCCTTACCAAGCCTGCAGACTACCGATCGTTGGTGAGCAGGGGTGTGAGTGAGGCCGCAACCTCGGCGGCGTTCGTAAGCCCCGTTACCCGCAACCAATTGCCTAGCTGCTGGTAACCCCCTCGGTGAGAACCGACTCGGGGTGATACTGAACACCATAGATCGGAAGCTCTCGGTGGCGAATCGCCATGACGATTCCGCTCGCCGTCTCGGCAGTGATGGTGAGCGTTTCGGGCAATGTATCGCGCACCACAGCGAGCGAGTGGTACCTTGTGGCGTTGAACTCCGAGGTGACGCCCTGAAAAAAGGTATCCCCCGTGTGGCGCACTCGCGATACCTTGCCGTGCATCAGCTCGTCAGCGTGGGTCACGACACCACCAAGCACCTCGGCGATCACCTGGTGTCCGAGGCACACACCGAGTACGGGTACGCCGGTGCGGAGGGCGATCCCGACCATCGCTATGGAGATGCCTGCGTCAGCGGGTGTCCCGGGTCCAGGAGAAATGAGCACACCATCAACTTCGGCAACCAGCCTCTCGAGCTCGCCAGCGGTGACCTCATCATTGCGGATCACCCTGGTGCTCGCGCCGAGCTGCTGCAGATACCCATTCAGGGTGTACACGAAGCTGTCGTAGTTGTCGATGACCAGAATGTTCGTCATGAACCCACCGTAGATTCCTCCGGGGGAAACTGCAGGGCAACCCACGGGTAAATGTAGGTGATGACCGCGTACACGACGGCAGCCAACACGATCAGGAGCACGATCACCCGAAGCCATGCGGGGCCCGGGAAGAATCGCCACACGAGTGAGAACATTACTCAGAGTCTCCTCTCGAGGCTTGGGTAGCACCCATCGTCGGGTTCAGTTCAAGGAGTTCGGCTGGCGGACCAGCACTACGCGGCTGAAAGTCTTCGTACACCGAGTAAGCGATCGCCCGCTCGGCACTGCCGGCCCATTTGGGGTGGCACGTCGTGAGTGTCAGGATCCGATCCTCCCCCGGTGTTCCGTCAAGTCGGGGGAACGGATTGAGCACGTCCGTCTCGTCGGGAAGTACGTACTCGATGTCGCGGAAGCGGTACGTGTACCAGCCGTCCGCGGTCTCTACGAACAGGGGATCGCCAACCCGCAAATTCATGACCTCGCGGAAAGCGTTGATCAGCGGTCCGGACCGATGACCGGCAAGCGCGAAGTTTCCGAACTCACCGGGCAACTGGGTGGTTGGGTAGTGGCCGACGCCCTTCTCATCGAGATTCAACACCGTCTCCCAACCGACACCCTCGGCGACACGGTTGGCGTAAGTCGTACCGAAGGCCGGCACATGCAACACCGCAAATACGTCCGGCTCAGCTGGCTGTGCAGTCACGGGGACCGTGCCGTCCCACGGCGCCGCCGCCGGTGCCGCCTGATCCCACACGGCTGACTCTTCAGCCGAAAGTTCCGTCTGCTTCATTGTCACCGTGACGCCGGTGTGCCAAGGTTGCCACACGATGTATCCGAGCACGCCCAGGCCCCCGAGCAGCAACAGCTCGCCAATAACAGTGAGCGGGCTCAGCCGGGCACGTCGGCGCCGTGTTCGAGATCCCGCGTGAGTGTGAACCATTTGTTTATTGTAAGGTGCGCATGCTGAGTTCAGGCTCGATCCGGGTAGACTCTTACGCATGGCAGCAGCAGCAAAAGATGTGAGTAAGCGCAAGGCAGCAGAGGTCTCTCTGAGCAAGGAGGAGGCCGCGGCGGCGCGCAAGAACGCTCCGAACCCAGTGTGGTTCAAGCCCGTCATGTTCGGGTTTATGCTTCTTGGGCTCATTTGGATCGTGCTCTACTACGTCACGAGCACCGGATTGGGCCTGCCGATCCCCCAACTTGGCCAAGCCAACATCTTTGTAGGCTTTGGCCTCGTGCTTGTCGGGTTCTTGATGACTCCGTGGTGGAAGTAACCCTCCACACCCTTCACACGGGATAAATCACACCGGTGTAATTCCTCCCCAGATGGGGATAAGCCTGTGGATAACTTTATCCACCCGCTCGCCGGTTGAGCGACGAACGCACGTGAGGAGTCGAAACCAAGGGAAACGTCACCTTGATTTCGACTCCTCGCTATACTCCTCGCTCAATCGGCGGGATGTCGCCTAAGCCCCGAAGATGTTCGGCATCACGACCAGGTAGGCGCAGGAGAGCGCCACCAAAATCACTCCGAGCGACACCAGCGAGACGATCCGACGATTCTTCTTGCGCGGGCCACGAGCGCCGAGCATCAGCCACATGGTGAAGGCACCCACGATCATCCCGCCGAGGTGGGCCTGCCAGGAAATGGATACACCCGGGAGAAACCCGATCCCGAGGTTGATTGCGATAAGCACTGCCAGCGAGGTGACATTGATGTTCGCCGCTTTGAACGCCACGAGCGTCGCTCCGAGGATGCCAAAAATGGCACCCGATGCGCCAACGGTCGGCGTCCCGATCGTGCCGGGGACAACATAGGCCCAAAACATCACGCCGAGGGACCCACCCACACCCGCGAAGAGATACAGAACCAAGAACTGCATGTGGCCGATCATGGTCTCGAGGTTTCGGCCGAACATCCACAGCGCCAACATGTTAAATAGAAGGTGCAGCGGCGTTCCCGGGGAGTGGGTGAACATGACGGTGAACATGCGCCACGGCTCAAAGCTGGCATTGGTGAAAACATCACCGGGAGCCGAGTGCACTGGAGCGTACCACAGCGCCAACGTCACCTCGTCGGCGCCAAAGTAGTGGCTGAGCGACTGCGCGATGAACACCAGCACGCACAGCGCCATGATCCCGTAGGTGACGGGCGTCTCGAGCGCCTTGATACGCCTGCCCGTCACCCGCATCGAACGCGAGGCTTGCTTCGCCGCGCTCGGCTGCGTCTGTTTCACGCAGTCGGTGCAGAGCACTCCCACCGGAGACGTGACCTGACATCTACCGCAGATCGTCCGCCCGCAGCGCTGGCACAGCGTAAAGCTGTGCTCAGTGGGGTGGCGATAGCAGACGTCATTCGGCCCAAACTCGACTCGTTCGCCGAAGGCCGGCCCCTGTCCGTTCGCCACCATCGCCCCTTAGGCCGCGACGACGTCGACGCCGGTGATCACGACGTCTTCGACGGGACGATCTGCTCCAGCGGTCTGCACCGCCGAGATCGCGTCGACGACGGCCTTGGACTCATCGTTCGCAACCTCGCCAAAGATCGTGTGCTTGCCATTCAGCCAATCGGGGGCGATCGTGGTGATGAAGAACTGCGAACCGTTGGTGCCCGCAAGGCGGCCGGTCAGGTCGGGACGCTTGCCCGCGTTGGCCATGGCGAGCTGATACGGCTTGTCGAAGACGAGTTCGGGGTGGATTTCGTCGTCGAAGGTGTAGCCGGGGCCGCCGGTGCCGGTGCCGGTGGGGTCACCGCCTTGAATCATGAAGTTCGGGATGATCCGGTGGAAGATCACGCCATCGTAAAACCCCTTCTCGGCAAGATCAACAAAGTTCTTGACGGTCTTGGGAGCATGGTCGCCAAAGAGGTTGATGACGATGTCGCCGTGGTTGGTGTGAACGGTTGCTACTGCAGTGTGAAGAGTCATGATCCCTAGTCTAGATGTGACGACTGACATAGCGGCGTGAGAGTCTATGTCAAGCCCCCGCTCGTTCCACGGACAAACCCAGCCCCTACGGTGTAGCGTGGAGGGGGTAAGCGTTGTCACCCGAGTCAACGCCTCGCCAAGGTAGGAGGACCACCTATGAAACTCTCACGTAAGCGCCGCCGCGAACTCCGCCAGCTGCGCGGTCACGCCCAGGAACTGCTCGATCACCAGCGCCTCGTTCTGGGCCAGGCCGGTGAGGTCCTGCAGGAAGCGGGTCGCCAGGCGAGAAAGCTAAACGACGAGCACCTCGCACCGAGAGTCGAAGAGACGTATGAGGCAGTGCGCCCAACCGTGGATCGTGGCGTCGAGTCAGCCCGTCGCGTCGCACACACGGTGCGTCGCGCAACCACGCCGTTCGTGGCGAGTGCCCTCGCAAGCACCATTCATAAGCTCGATCAGCTTGAGCAGCGTGATGCCGCAAAGCAGATCCGCGGATTCGGCGAGCGTACGGGCTACCTGCAGCCCGCGAAGAAGAAGCGCACTGCCGGTGGTGTCATCGCATTGACCCTCGGGATCGCAGCCGCCGCGGGCGTCGGGTACGCGCTGTGGCAGGCCTTCCGCACAGACGACGAGCTCTGGGTCGCCCCCGAAAACGAGTAGCGCTCCCCTCGCCGATTGCGCGGGCGGTACCCTCCGCCGGTGTTTACTTGCGAGGCTTGTTGCTCTGCTTTGAACCGCCCTGTTTCGTTCCCGACTTGCCGCGGGGCTTCCCGGGCTGGCGCTGGCCGATCCCAGCCATCCGCATGCCGGTCTGCACGAGCGAAAGCGTGCGGAGCGCGCGAATCTCCCGGATCGGCACCCAACGAGCTTCGTCTGAAGATCCGCCGACTTCATGTTGCAGCGGGCCATCTTTCACCGTCGCGCGGTAGACGATCCTGATCGTGTGCAGTTCGGGATCCTGATCCTGAGGCACCTCTTCGCGCACCATGACACGGGAATCCACCCCGATCAGCTTGCCGACGCGAGCCTCGAGACCGGTCTCCTCAAGCACTTCCCGGACCACGGTATCGCGCGGATCCTCGCCGCTCTCAATGCCACCGCCTGGAAGTGTCCAGCCGTGCAGATGACCGCGTCGCCAGTGGGTGAGCAGGAGCTTGCCCCGCCGTTCCACTACCGCGTAGGCGGCCACTCGAAGATCCATGTTCAGAGCCTATCCTGTCAGGCCCGGACAGGAGCCCCGCCGCGTCGCACTCAGAGTTATGCGTTGTGCCGAGTGGCGGCCTGCCAGCCGATCAGCCACCGCTCCAGTTGCGCATACGCTTCGGCTCGTGGTTCCGGCGATGAAAGAAACACGTCGTGCAGCGCTCCATCGATCCGGCACACGGTGACGCAGTCGCCCAGGCGCAGCGCCGCCTCCGCGATCGTGCCGACGTCCAATACCGTGTCCGCTCGCGTCATGTCTTCGCTCCATTTCAGAGCGAGCACGGACCGCTTCGAGAGGAGCACCGCGACAGGGGCATCGATACTGAGCCCCTCACTCACCCGAGCGTGCCCCAGCAACACGGCACGCATCCAGCCGTTGAGCGCCGCGTGTGCCCGTTCGGGGCGCCACTGCAGGTTAATTGTGTTGAGCTCCTGCGGCGAACACGTCTGTTGCTGGGCGCGCATGTAAAACCCGAGATCAGCCTGCAGCGCGAGATCGTGTGGACTGAATTTCGCACGCAGGTTGAAGATCGGAGCGACCACCTGCCGGACAGTGCCGGTGAGCTGGAACTCCAGCCAGGGGCTATTCAGGATCAGCGCATCCGCGTATCCCGGGTGCTTGTGCGCCCACAGGCTCAGCACGAGCCCCCCGGTTGAGTGCCCAAGCAACACCAGCTTTCTGCGTGTTGCGGCGGGATCCTGGCTCTCGCGTATTTCGTTGATTGCAAGTTCAATCTCAACGCGGTATTCGTCGAGATCCTCGATGTACCCGGGAGTCTGGCCCTCGCGGAGGCTGCGCCCGTACTTGCGCAGATCCAGGGCGAAAAAACGCGCGCCCCTGCTCGTCCAGAACTCGGCAAGTTGCCGTTGGAAGAAGTAATCGGACCAGCCGTGCACGTAGAGCACGTCAACGTCTTCGAGGCTTCGTTCGCGGCCGAGGATCCGCTCCCACAGCCCCCGCGGGGTGGGGAGTGCGCGCACCAGTGCCGCGACGAGCGGACCCTCACTATCGCTCCCGAGTTCAAGGTCGGTGCATTCAAACCCCGCCCCAAGCACATCTTCACGCCACACGGTCATGCGGCCATTCTATTGGGGCGTTGCGGCCGGGATCCCGCACCCTCGGGACCCCCGGGGCCCCAATACCCTCAGCACCCCGGCCCCCGCACCCCAATACCCCCCGCACCCACCCGCATCCTCGCTCAAATAGGTCGCTGTGTGCGCAGTTCGTTCTTAACGACGCGCATAAGAACCATCTGCGCACACACGGGCGGGGTGTGCGGCGCGGGATCGCGACGCGACGCGGGGCGTGCGGGGGCGGGCGGGGGCGAAGCGCGGGATCGTGGCGGATCCCCGCGCTACTTGCCCTGGCGGAGCGTGATGTCTCCGGCCGAAACCCGCGCACTCACCAGGTTGCGGGACTGAGAGTCGGTGCGCAGTTGATTGTCGATGTCGCCCATAGTGGCCTTCGCCTCCACGCGATACGCGGCATTGGGGAGCGTGAGATCAAGGGTTCCGGCGCTCACCTCAACATCGACGTCGCTCGGGGCGGAGCCGGTGAGCGACACCCGCGCGGTGCCAGCAGACACACTCAAATCCACCTCGCTCACATCGGCAAGATCTGCGGTGAAGTCACCCGCACCCATATCCAGGCCGAGGGCGCGCGCGGATCCCGTCACCGTCATGTCCCCCGCCCCGACCTCAAAATCGAGTTCCCCGAAGGCGCCCTCTGCCTCGAAGGTTCCCGCGCCGAGCTTCGCATCAACGTCGATGAGGCGATCCTGAAGCTCAAGCGGGAGCGTAAGGGTCACGGTCTGCTCACGATTACACGAGCCAAAGAAACAGAACCCGAAGACACCTCTGGGGCCATCAACCCTGAGTTCATCACCGTCACGGCTCATGTTCCACTGCGCGCTGCGCGGGCCGACTGCCTCAAGCGTTGCCTCGCCGACGTCCGCGAATGCGAGCGTGACATCGGCCGCGCTCGCATTGATCTTGAGCGCCGTGATTCCTCGGGTTTCCTGCCCCGCAACGGTAGACACCGCCCCCGAAGTTCCGAGCCCGAGGCCTACCACCCCAGACGCGGCAGAGGTACCCACTGCGAGAAGAGCGACCGCGCCAATGATGGAGGTGGCGACGAGGATCGGGCGGGCAGCCGCCGAGCGGGTGGGGGTGCTAGCCGGGTCTTGGGTGGCCGCACCGTCTGCTTGGGGCGCCTGTGCTGCTTGGGGCGTCGTTCCGTCGTTCGTGGTCATGATGCGGATCCTGTCTGTGTGGAATCAATCGGGCTCGGCCCAGCCGGGCCGCCCGTGCTTTCGATGTGGGCGATGGCGGCAAGAACGCGGCGGTTCCCCGACTCATCGGCCTCGAAGCCGAGCTTCTGAAAAATTGAGGTGATGTGCTTTTCGACGCTCGCTTCTGAGAGGAACAGCATCGCTGCAATCGCCTGGTTTGAGCGGCCCTCCGCGATCGCGGCGAGCACCGTGCGCTCACGCGGCGTGAGGCTGTCCATGCGGTCGTCGCGGCCGCGACGGGTGAGCAGCTGCGCGACCACCTCGGGATCGAGCACGGTCGCACCCTGGGTGATCCGCTCGAGAGAATCGACGAAGTCGGTGACATCAGCGACGCGATCCTTCAAGAGATACCCAAAAGCCCCGCCCTTGGCCGCGATCAGATCACTCGCGTAGCGTTCCTCGACGTACTGCGAAAGCACCAGCAGCGGGAGTTCGGGGAGCCGCTTGCGCAGCTCCAGGGCGAGCCGGATCCCCTCGTCGGTGAACGTCGGAGGAAGTCGAACATCCAAGATGCAGATGTCGGGCGGATCGGCGAGCACGGTGTCGATCACCTCGCTGGTGTCGGGCAACGCCGCGGACACGGTGTGGCCACTGTGTTCGAGCAGACGCACGAGCCCCTCGCGCAGCAGCACGGAATCTTCACAAATTAGGATGCGCACGGCACACTCACCTCCATTGCGGTTGGTCCACCCTGTGGGCTGTCGAGGCGGATCGTGCCCCCGGCAGCGAGCACGCGGTTCGAGATCCCGTCGAGTCCGCCACCCGGCAGCACCTGCGCACCGCCGATCCCGTCATCTTCAACTCGTGCCCAGAGGACTCTGTCTTCGCGCAGCCGGACCACCACGCGACACTCGCTCGCGCGGGAGTGCTTGGCCGCATTCGTCAGCGATTCTGCGATGGCGAAGTAAACGGCTGTTTCGGCCTCGCGGCTGCACCGGCCCTGGATCCGCACGTCGAGGTTCACAGGGATGTGGGAGCGCCCGGCGAGCGCGGAAAGCGCCGCATCGAGGCCACGATCGTCAAGCACCGAGGCGTGGATCCCGCGCGCAAGTTGACGCAGCTCGGTGATCGCCGCCTTGGTTGAGGTGTGTGCCTCGGCGATGAGCTGCTTGGCTGCCTCAGGATCCTCTTCAATCTGTTGCTGCGCGAGCCCGAGGGTCATGCCGACGGACACGAGCCGGGGCTGCACGCCGTCATGGAGGTCGCGCTCGATGCGGGTGCGCTCGACGTCTGCAGCGCGCACGGCCCCCTCGCGCTGGCGGGCCGAGGTCTGTACCTGCCTGGTGAGCTGGTCCTTCTGGGCGCCGGCCCGAGCAATTGCCACGGTGATCACGCGGTGCAACAGAACGAGGCCGAAAATGCCGGCGAGACAGAGCAGCGCACTCAGGATCAGTATCAAGTACGTGAAACCATCGGCTGCGTCTGGGCCGGTCAGCCCGATCCCGAACAGACCTCGAAGGCTCCCGACAACCGGGTTCGAGGCAAACATGCTGAACACCGACCACACGAAGCCCTGGAAACAGGCGAGCACGATGGTGCCACAGGTCGTCGCGAGCACAAAACTCGCGACCCCTCGCCACATCTGGCCGTCGATCGACTGCCGCGCGATCGTATGCAGATAGCCGCCGAATCCGGGGGCTTCACGGGGGAGCAACCTCACGCGGGGCGCTTCAAGCCGGTAGAGACCGGCGACGCGCTCAGCCTCAAACCACGCGATGCCGAAGAGGCTGTAGACGAGGCCGATGAGGAGCACGATCCCGAGCCCAAGCAAGAAGACCCCGCCAAGGCCCAGGCCCAGCAGCATGAACAGAATGCTGATCACAATCCAGCCGAAGAGGCCGAGGGCGCCGAGTTGCAAGGTCGTGATAGCGAGGCGCAGCGGTGGGCGCTTCGGGGAGGCCACCGTGCGCTGATCGGCGGCGGAAGCTTCGAGGTGAGGTGTTGTCATGCTTCTACGCTACGGCGCTGCTTGTCGCCTCGGCACCCCGGCACCCGGAAAGCTCGGTTCGGGTTTTCCCGAATTGTGTGGGTTGCCACACTTCCAGGTGTGCGTAGACACACCCGCGTGTGCGTAGCCAAGGTGGGAGATAGGAACTATCAGGAGGTTGACCATGCCCCGCACGCTCGTGCGCCGAATCATTCTGTGCGCCGCGCTGGCAGCACCTGCGCTCGTGCTTCGTTTCACAGGCATCGATGTTGCGCCCGTCGTCAACATGTTGCTCTTCGGCGCTGCGATCGTTGCGGCGGCGTTCTTGCTTGCCTGGGCCGCAGAGGCCGCGCAGAAAGACATCTCGGGTGCCCTCGCGATCGCGCTCCTTGCGCTCATCGCTGTGCTTCCCGAGTATGCGGTCGATCTCTACTACGCATTTCGCTCAGGATCCGATCCCGAGTTCCTGCACTACGCCGCGGCGAATATGACGGGATCCAATCGTCTCCTGCTGGGATTCGGGTGGCCGCTCGTCGCCCTTGTCGCGCTTCTCTTTGCTCGTCGCGCCGCTCGACGGGTCAGTCGACGGGGCAGAATTCGTTCCCCACGCTCGCTGGTTCTTCCCACCGCGAGCCGACTCGACATCGGTTTCTTGGCAATTCTCGCCGTCGTAGCGTTCGCAATCCCGCTCATGGGGAGCATTCCGCTGTGGTTCGGGATCGCGCTCATTCTGATGTTCGCGCTGTATCTCTGGCGCGCAGGCCGCACAGGCGGTGACGAGGAAGCTGAATTCGTGGGTGCCGCCGCACAGATTGCCGCGATGCCCGCTCGCATTCGTCGGATCACCGTGCTGGGACTCTTTCTCGGATCCGCGACCATCATCTTGCTCTCGGCAGAACCGTTTGCGGAAGCGCTCGTTGCCTCGGGCACTGTTCTCGGCATCGACAGCTATTTCTTGGTGCAGTGGCTCGCTCCCCTAGCTTCCGAGGCACCCGAGTTCATCATCGCCGTGATGTTTGCGGTTCGCGGTATGGGGGCAGCAGCGATCGGCACACTCATCGCTTCCAAGGTGAATCAGTGGAGCCTGCTCGTTGGCTCGCTCCCCCTCGCACATCTTGCCGGGGGCGGGCCCGCCTCTCTGCTGCTTGACGCGCGCCAGATCGAGGAGTTCACGCTGACCGCGACACAAACACTGCTCGGCGTTGCGATGATCGTGGCGCTTCGCTTTCACTGGGGGTCTGCGCTGGGGCTCGCATCGCTCTTCGCCCTGCAATTCGCCATCACCGACACGACCGGGCGCTACGTGCTCAGCGCGATCCAAGCAGTGCTCGCGATCGGCTATCTCGTCGCTCACCGGCGCACGATCCTGCCGGCCCTGCGTGCGCCGTTCCGAAGGCCTGCCGCACCGCAGCCCGTGGAGCTTGACCCGCCTGCCCCGCGCCTGCCCCCGCCCTCACCCGGTAGAGGCCCGGGCTGCCTAGAATGATAAAGATGTCACAGGCACCTGTCACCCGCATGGTTGAGGATTACCTCACCCTCATTTGGAAAGCCTACGAGTGGCCCGGCGGCGAGCCCACCACCACCGATATGGCGGCCCAGCTGGGCGTGACCGCTTCATCGGTATCCGCCAACCTGAAGAAGCTCGCCCGCGACGGCTTCATCGAATACGAGCCTTACGGTCGCATCACACTCACCGAGATCGGATCCCAACTCGCCATCGGCATCGTGCGACGGCACCGGATCATTGAAACCTATCTCGTGAAGCAACTTGGGCTGAGCTGGGACCAGGTGCATGACGAGGCGGATCAGCTCGAGCACGCGGTCTCTGAGGTGGTGCTCGCCCGCATGGACGAGGTGCTCGGCTGGCCAACCGAGGATCCCCACGGTGACCCGATCCCGCGGCTTGAGGGCGACACACCCGAACCCGACACGGTGCCTCTGCTGGATGCGCAGCGAAACGTCGCTTTGGAAGTGGCGCGGGTGTCTGACCGTTCACCCGACGTGCTTCGCTACCTCCACGCTCGCGGCGTCACTGTCGGCGCGAGACTCGAAGTTTTGGAGGTTGCGCTGGCTGTTGGCACCGTGTCTGTCGCGATTGGGTCTGAGGAGACCGGGGCCGGCCAGACCGACATTACCAGTGCGAGCGCTGCCGCGATACGGGTGAGGATCGCGCGCTAGTACCTGCGGTATCGGTGGTGTTCGCTGACACATGCGAGTTCTCAGGCGGCGCAGTCGTTGATCCCGTCGTTCGCGATGCCGGCATCGGTGACTATGAAGATTCGCACATCCTCGCCCCCGCGAAAGATGGAACCGTCGATGCTGACATCATCGTCTCTCGAGACTCGGATCTGCTAGGCGCGGCCCGGTTTGGAATGGGCAACTCATCCTGCCACCGCCCGAGTTCGTGCAGCATGCGATGTGATAGTTCTTGGAGCAGGGCACGAACCCGCCCCGCGTCCAACCGTTCGGATGTCATGCCCATGCCAGAGACCAACTCGTAAGCAAGATCCCGCGCCGCCGGAACGCCACCGTGCTGTCCGGTTCTACTTCTGCGCGGAAGATCTCTGGCACGGCCGGATACCAACGTGTCGCAAGGAACCTCGGCCTTCGCCCGATCAAGCAGAGTGCGATTGAGTCGGGTGGAGCCGCATCCCGACCGTAAGATCAGAGAACCGCACGGGTGCCCAGCAAGCGACGTCGTTCAACATGTATTCCAGATCGCTACGAAGCTCGTCGGCACTTTCGCCCGACGCGGCAATTGAACAAATCTCCGTCCAAGCTTCAAGAAGACCGTCATCGTCGAGAAAGACCTCACAGATCGAATACTCAACCTTTGCCTCGTCCTCCACGAAGACCGGCAGGTAGTGCCAGGTGCTCACGGTCCCCTCCTGGGAATCATTAATTCCGCGTCAGGACTTGACCCTACACGCGATGGTAAGAGTTAGCATTGGATCCCCAGGGCCTCAACTTCCTCAAACCGAGACAGAGGGTCGGCGGCGCCAATCGGGCGCCGCCTTCGCGTTGTCCACTGCGCCGCACTCCGAAACCAGCGAAAGATCGAAGAATCCCAAAGGAGAGGCACGTCATGATCCTTCCCACGGTCCGCGATTTACGACTCATCACGATCCGGCGCGGCGGTTCCCTGAGCGATGCGCATCATCAGCTTCTCGCCCGCTGGGCCGCATCCCGCGCGGAACACGTACTGCCACTGTTCGAAACTGAGCACCCCGACGACCAGCGACCCCGGCTCGCCGTAGAGGCCGCCCAGAGCTGGGCGTCCGGCGGGATGAAGATGATGCAGGCCCGAGCCGTCGGCGGTCACGCAATGGGTGCGGCCAGGCCCCTTCGCGGTGCAGCGCGTTTCGTCACATACGCGGCGGGACAGGCCGCGTGTGTGCCCCACGTCGCTAAACACGATTTGGGCGCAGCCGCCTACGCGATCAAAGCAGTACGCGCCGCGGTCTCACCCGCCGATGAAATCGAGGCTGGTGCTCGCGAGCAAGACTGGCAACGGCAACAACTTCCGAAGGAAGTGCGCGAACTCGTGCTCGAAGACCAGGCACGGCGCAACGACATCTGCTGGAGCGTCTTCTAGCAGAACCTTGGCTACGACTTGAACTGTGGATCCTGGGAGAATCGAACTCCCGACATTATGCTTGCCGCGCTCCGCACCGGTCATTGCGCATGCAGGCCTCAACTCAGTACGGATCGGAGTTGGCGCTGCAGGCATCGAAATACGCATCGCCGGGAGTGTTTGCTCCCGGCGATGCGCTACACGTCAGCCGTTTTCCTGGCGACGACGAAGCAACAGGATACTGCCCAGTGCGGAACCCACGAGGGCGAGCGCCCCGACCCCAAACAGAACCATGGGGTCTCCGCCCGTAGCTGCGAGGTTTCTCCCGTTCGGTGCTGAGCTGGCGTTGCCAGCTTCGCTATTCCCGTTCCCAGTTTGCTGGCCTCCGCCACCGCCGTTCCCGGTTAGGTCGCCGCCGTTCCCGCTTTCACCGCCACCACTGCCGCCGCCTGGGCTAGTGGTGCTCTTTTTCCACTGCCCGTACAGGGTCATGTTTCCTGTGACCGGCATCGAAGCGTCAAAAGCGTTCTCGCCTGCGGCATCAGTCGTCCACCCTGCGAAGGTATACCCTGTGCGAGACGGAGCTTCAGGAAGAGCGACTACTTCGCCTTCCACGACCTCGACAGATGCGACGGCTGAACCGCCCTGAGGGTCAAACGAGATCATGTACTTCGCGGCATCCTTTGTCCACTGGCCGTACAGTGTTAGGTCGCTCGTGATATTGGAACTCGGATCAAACATGGTCGTTCCGGCAGGATCTGTGGCCCAGCCAGCGAAGGCGTAGCCCGGACGCGATGGGACCGTGGGGAACATTACCGTGCCTCCATCAGCGACGGCAGCGGTAGTCGTAGCAGAACCGTTCTGGGCGTCAAAGGTTACGGTATGTACGACGTTCGCCCACTGTGCATAGAGTGTCAGGTCACCCGTCACTGGAGTCGAAGGGTCGAACATCGTCGCGCCGTCAGCAGTTGTGGCCCAGCCCACAAAGCTGTAGCCAGCAAGCGTAGGTGCTTCGGGAAGTATCAGGAGCCCGCCATCCGCGACCATCGCCGTTGTGGCAGCTGAACCGTTCTGCGCGTTGAAGGTTACCGAGTACAAAAGGGAGACCTTTGCCGGGTTCGTAGCTACTTGTGTCACGCAGTTAGTGAACACCGCTCGTACCCACTCAGTTGCGGTGGGTCCATAGGTCAAGGTTGTGGAGGTTTGGCCCGAAACGTCTGTCCACGGACCCTGCGCTGTGCTTGACCTTTGCCACTTCACAGTTGGAGCGGGATCTCCCGTCGCACTGCTCGTAAGCGTCACGTTGCTGCCCGCAGTAACGGCGGCATCCTGCGGCGTAGAGGTCACCGCTGGTGCAGAGCCCCAAACGAAGTCGTAGTCATTGGTCTTGACAATTTTCTGGCCCGTCGGCTGAGTATCGAATTGGAACCAGCTAGCCGTGATCTGCGCCGCGCCGCACCCAGAGGGCGACGTCGCTGTCCAGGTACCTTCACTCATCGAGGTGTTGGTCGCCGCGTTGTCTCCGAAGCGAATTGACACCAGCTTGGGTTCGGCGTCAATCACCGTAGGCTGCATCACGTTGTGCGCGGTACTCTGACCAAGCTTTCCGTTAGCCCCTTGCCCCCAGGTGTAGATTTGGCCATCGGAGCCTGTTGCGTAGAACGCTCCAAAATAGCCACCGATGCTCTCTGCCTTCACTCCGATAGGCAAAGAAATCTTCGTCGGAGTGAGTCGGGCCGTTGTGGTTCCGTCACCGATCTGCCCCCAGGCGTTGTCGCCCCAAGTGTAAATGTCACCTTCGGTGGAGATTGCTCCGAAGCTGGGGGAAGCGCCGTTCGCGAACTTAGCGAACGTGACTCCCGCGGGAACAAGAACCTGTGCGGGGTAGCTTGTCGATTGGATGTGGTGCCAATACCCAACTGTCCTTTGTCATTGGCTCCCCACGCATAGACACTGCCGTCGTCGGCACGTGCGAAGCCACCAACCAAAGGTGAAGCTGCAATTTCTACATAGGTCTTATCGAGGGGAAGTTTTACTTCCACCGGAACGCTTCGGTTCGTTGTGGTACCGTCGCCGAGCTGTCCTGAGGCGTTGAGCCCCCAGGCGTAGACTCGGCCATCTGAGCCAAGGCCGTACGAACTGGTCCCTCCACTCACCACACTGGTGAAAGTAACTCCAGTGGGCATCTGGACGGGTGTAGGCAGCGGACGGTTGCCGCCAACTGCACCATCTCCAATCTGTCCGTTAGAGTTGGTGCCCCAGGCGTACGTGATTCCGTCAGACCCGATCACGAGAACGTTTTGGCCGCTCGCTGAGATGACATCAACGATCACACCGTCGGGTAACTGCACTTTGACTGGGTCGGGAACGGTAGAGGTACTGGTGCCAACAGTTCCGTCACCAATCTGCCCATAGCTGTTGCTGCCCCAGGCGAAGACCTCACCCGATGTAGAGAGGCCGTATGCAGTTGTGCTGCCAGCAATAACTCTCGTGAATCCCTTGTCGGATGCATTCGTCATCAGCGTCGGTCGTTGCCACTGCTTGCTGGCAGGGTTGAACGCACCGTTATCTTGGCGGCCCCAGGCATAGACGTTTCCATCGTCACCCATCGTCACTACCCATTGCGAACCCGCAGAGGGCTGGCTCAGGTGAACGACTGGGCTGACGGTGCCCGTGACCACGGTTCCGCCCGCAGAGATCCCCGAATCCGGTGTCGCCGCCGCTTGGGCGTTGCTGGCTGGGACCAACCCAACTGTCATCAACGCGACGATTCCAAGCGTCGACAATGACTGGACAATGGCGCGCGCAGAACGTACTTTCACAAAACCCCCGGCTATCAAAATGCTGAACATCACCCAAACTCTGTATCGAGTTCGCAGTATAGAAGCCTATATTAGATAGTGAGGCTACCTCGCAGTCTGGGATGCATTTCTCAGCTAGCAGTGTGTCGCTGCGAATGCTTTGCGCCTAGGTGGAGCAGTCGCTTCCGTGTTTGTGAAATGCCAGTTCACTTGCCGTTGATCCTCGTTTGTGGCGTGCTGCCAACCCTGAGTTCCCGATCCAGTACGTCGAGATCACTCAACCATCGGGCGGGCATAGACATCCAGCACCTCTTCCATTCTGGCGACGAACTCTCCGTTCCCTCTCGCTGGAATCGTGGAGCACTGTTTCAGGTGAGGGCGAAGTTCCGTTTTTGTAGGATCCGCCCGATGGTTGAGTGATCCAGGTCGGGGATCGTGTTGGTCAGCACGACATGCTTCTCCAGGAACCGCAGGCTCCACCGTTCGTACCCCTCCGGCGGACTGCTGCACGCCAGCTGGATGACTCGCACTTCGACCTCGCCGGTCACTTCGGGTTCTCCGTCTTACAGGCCAAAGCTACTTGGTGCCATCGACATAATCCGTAAAAGAAAGAGAGACCAGAACCTCTTAATCTCAACGGCTCTGATCTTTAACTGTGGACCGGGGCGGACTCCAACCACATGAGTGGAAGCGGGTCGAGCGGCTGGAAGCCGTGTGGGAACTGACGAAACGGGGTCTCGGCTTGTCGAGCTCTGCGGCCGACACGGGGCTCGACGGAGCGATCACGGAACCAAAGAGACGGACTCGGACACCTCTGACGGCCAAGCAGATAGACGCGATTCAAACGGCCCGCGACAGCGGCGAGAGCGTCATTCTGATCGCCCGACGATTCGAGGTCAGCCGCATGACGGTGTGGGAGAAGACGCGGTGAGGTCGTTCAGACTGGGACGAGTGCCGTCCATCGTTCGAGCTGATCGGTAACGTTAGGCGCGTCGCGAACGAGGGTAGTTTTCCACGACAGCAGACCATCGTTCTGGAGCCTGCCGATCAGCGTGATTGGATGCACACCCAATGCGTCCGCGTGTGTCTGCGCCCAAGTCACGCTTGGCCGTTCGGGAACGACAGGGAGTGGTCCTGAGATAGCCAGTTCTCCAGCGAGCCGATCTGCTTCCGTCTCCTCGTCCTGGCTCTCCTCAGATAGGTCATCAATAATGACTCCCCCGTCCTCTGAGACGTGACCCAGCAGAACATGGGCGGTCTCGTGGAGGATGGTAAAGAGCACTTTGTCCAACCGCTTCCATCGACCCGAGATACCAATCACGGGGGTCTCATCGACGATCAGCGCGCACCCATCGAGCTTCCCTCCAGGGAACGCTTCAACGTAGATCAACTTCACTCCGACTTCCGCGAAAGACGCTTGGAAGGCAGCGAACTCCTCCGGGTTGCGTGCCCTTTCCGAGAGTTGCTCGGCCAGCTCTCGAAGCCGATCACGGGAGTATGGCGCAACCTGCAGCTCGCGCGCGCTGGCCTTGACGCACGCCACCCAGGCTTGCTGAAGCACTGTCACTGCTTCGTCCGTGTTGCTTCGCCTGGCGGCGAATCTAACCGTCAGCTCCTCCTCAAGGCTTTGCATCCCGAAGAGGTGAAGGACCTCTTTCGATTGGCCGTCTGGATCAGACGCGGTGATGAAGCCACGCTTCCTCAGCAAGGCGACCGGTGCTAACTCGCGCAACCTGGCGCGGGTCTTTACGGCGTCAAGGCTCTCCCTGGTACGCGTGTCCTGTGCTTGCTTCCAGAGGAGATAAGAGTCCTGAAGTTTGAGCCAGAACTCTGCGCTTGTTCCGAGCGCGGCCGCGATCTGCGCGGCGGACTCGCGAGTGATCTCCTTCTTGCCGGAGATGATCTCGGAGACGAACTGTGCTGGTCGTCCCAGAATCTCCGCAAAGTCGGCCTGAGTCCAGCCGCGTGCGTCGAGTTCGTCAGCCAGGTGTTCCCCGGCCGGGAACACCTCGGCAGCCATAGGCGTACTCATGATCGTCACTCTCCTTCAGTGGTAATCAACCATCTCGATGACGATGACCATCCGGCCGTCGTCATCCGTTTCGAACTTGATGATGAGCCTGAACTGGTCATTCAGGCGGATGGATGAGGTTCCGGCCCGGTTGCCCTTGAGCTGCTCCAACCGGAGGGACCGCATCGCATATAGGTCTCGTTCGTCAGTGGCCGCGCGCAGTACCTGGATCTTCTTCCGGTACGCCTTGATGATGTCTGCACCCCAGCGCCGTGGCGCATAGGACGCATCTTCGGCCAGACGCCGAAGATCATCATCCTCGAAGACGACACGCAAGCGCTCCACCCCACCCAGAAAACATGGTCAGGTCTACGCTATCGCATCCTCTTATCGATCTACTCGTCATAGGTTCATCACCCCTTGCATGAATCATGCTACCCTAGTAGCATCGGTTCCGCAAGGCACCGTGTCCTGCAACACAAGTGGGCCGCCTCGCTCCGACGAGACGGGCCACCACAAAGCTCCGAGAACAACTACGCAGAACCCGTACACGTTCGACAGTAGTGGAGAACTCTCCTCTCGGGCATGAGAAACCCGAGAGGAGGTAGAGATCATGGCTCGCAACTCAAAGCAGACCGGCAAGGCCGCAGCGAAGGCCGCCAGCAAGGTTCTTCGCGGCAACTACAGCGCCGCAGCTAAGAAGGCCGCTGGCAGCGCCCTGTCCCAGACCCCCAAACGGGGCAAGTAAGACGATCGGTCGGCGGCCTGAAGCACCCGCTGCCCAGGCCGCCGATCACCCAACCGATTAAGAAGAAGGCGGACAGAACGTGGCGGGGCAGAACTTCATCAAATACCACTGGACTCGACTGGAGAAGGGTGCGACCGTTGTAGTCACCCTGAGCACCTGGGCAAACGTCCGTCTCATGGACAGCACCAACTTCAACGCTTACAAAAATGGGCGGCGCCATCGTTTTGTCGGCGGACTAGTCAAGAAGTCGCCGTTCCGAATTACCGTCCCCGCTCTGGCAGTTGGTATCTAACGATCGACCTCATGGGACTCAAGGCGACGAGCATCCGGCACTCCGCCACGGTCGAACCGCCACCGCTCCCGACTGCGAAGTCTGCACCCTTGATGTCGCTGAGCGGAATCCAGCATGAGCGTCCACCAATCATTCCTGACGATGACGGAGAAACCTGGGACGTGTTCATCTCACACGCCAGTGAGGATAAGCAGGCAGTCGCAGAACCGCTCGCCCTCGAACTTCGCAATCGAGGCCTCAAAGTATGGCTCGACAAGACGGAGCTACGAATTGGGGACAGCTTGCGTCGAAAGATTGATTTCGGCCTCGCTCACAGCACGTTCGGCGTCGTCGTCCTCTCAAGATCCTTCTTCGCCAAGGGGTGGCCTCAGTACGAACTGGACGGCATCATCGGGATGAGCGTCAACGGAGATCAACGGATGCTCCCCATCTGGCATGAGATTTCTCGGGACGAGATCGCCGCAAGATCACCCTCCCTTGTAGACAAGATCGCGCGCAACACCGCGATTCACACCGTGGCAGAAATCGCCGAAGAGATCGCCGACGTCGTTCAGGACGTCGGCAACTGATTGGAACCGCCACACGTCTTTCAGAAGACGATCGCTGGCTACTATCTACCTAAGGATATCGTTGACCATCACTACTCGTTACGCTCATGGCCATGGCTGACAGCCCCCAGGTGAGCCCGTACGGCTCCGCGCGAGACCTGCCTTCGGTCCAAGAGATGGAACAGCAGCTCGCGGCTTTCAAGCTGTTCGGCATTCTGTTGCCCAAGGAGCAACGAAAGCAGGTCAAAGAGCTCGAACACGAGCACAGGCGCATCACCGGCCTCGTCGACACGTTCTACGCACTGCTCGGAACACGAAACTGGGTGTTTACCGGTGACCTGAGTCTGCCCGCGATTGAGCATGTCGTTGACACCGATGATGCCGGGGCCGCCGAGGCGCGCCTCATCAGCTACTACAAGGAAGACAATCGGATCGCGTTCCCGCTTCGACGCGATGCGGCCGCGCATCGGCTTGCTCCAGAAGGCGCTCACGGACTATGAAGCTGGCCGCTACTACAGCACAGTGCTTGTGGTTCTCTCAGTGATGGACGGATTCGTGAATGATCTGGACACGGCAGTCCGTCAAGGACTCCACGCCCGCCCTGTGGAGGACATGGTGGCGTGGGACAGCGTGGCGGGCCACCACCTCGGCCTAAGCCACGCCCACCAGTCCTTCCTCAAAGGCTTCTACAAAACCGACGACACGAAAGTGACCGAGCTATTCCGCAACGGCATCATGCACGGCACCCTGGTCAACTTCGACAATGAGGTCGTCGCTACCAAAGCGTGGAACCGCCTCTTCGCCGTCGCCGATTGGGCTGACTCACGAGAACGTCAAGCCAAGCCTGTCGAGCCGACACCCACACTGCGCGAGGCGTTGCGTCAATGGAAAGACACTCAGGACCAAAAGACCCGAATCGAAGAATGGCAGCCCTACGAATACGAGACCGACCCTGCTACTGAGGAACTGTCCGACGTCGCACAGACCTCTAGAGACTTTTTAGAGAGCTGGGAGAAGCGACGGTGGGGGCCGGTCGGAGCGCACTTCATGGAACTTGGAAGCGCCCGGTCATCAGTGGGCAAACTCGCCGTCCTCGCCAAAGACCTGTACGGGACGCTTGAACTGTCGGAGTGGACAGTTCTACGCGTACGCCACGTTGCTGCGGCAGTCGCGCACACCGACGTCGAGTTGCTCGTGAGCGGCACCATGTACCGCACCGATCTGCGCTGGGTTCGAGTGGATGACACGGGGAGCACGGCTACAGAGTGGGAATCCGGGCACTGGGCGCTGTCACAGTACGGACCATCTCTATTCCTGAAACCTGAGACCGCAGTCATCGAGCCCGACAACGACCGCTGAGGATGACCGAAACACCCAGGGCTTCGTGGAACCTTCCGACGCTGCGAGCTTTCTCCGTTCCCTACGAGTCCCCGTTTTTAGGCGCCACGCCTCTTGCAATTCGAGGGCACTGCATTCAGCTCGCAGATACTGACGTTCTTCATGCGCCAGCATGTTCCTCCTTCGGAACACCCCACACCTAGACAAACCGGAGTGGCACCGCAGACTCTAGGACGTCAACTCCATTGTACCCGAAAGCAGAGAGGGTCCATTCTAGCGCCCGACCTTGCTCCTCGAAAGGTAGGCCCGGACCGACCCGGACCCTGCGTATCGGACCATCGTCCGGAGACTCCTGGAATTTTACCGCCCGATAAATGGCAAGCCCGCCATCCCTGCTGCGCGCGCCGCCTCCGTCGTCTTTCTTCGATATCGGACTTGCGAGTCTGGTAACCAATCGCCACTCACGTTCATCAGTGAAATGTGGATCCTTATGAAAAGCCGCCGACATCAACAGTGGGCCGATTAACGAATCCAACCCACACAATTGACGCGCCAGAGACTCGACATCGCTCTCCAAGATTTCGCCTCCGCGAAAGGAATCGGCGGCGACTGCTTCAATCCCACCTGGAAGTGCGGCTTTCCAGGCATCCGCAATTTCTTTTCCGTGCCGGTCGGCGGTTTCCATAGCAGTCTCGAGGGAGTACCGAACTGGAGCAAAAACACCCTCACGCGTTTCTGTGATCCATCGTTTCGCGAGAGCTTTACTGTCAAAACCAATCGCGAATCCTTTGCCCTGACTGTAAGCACGCCATTGGCCTAATAGGTCATCGCTTGCACAGAAGCACGCGACTGCGGTGGAAAGAGGGCCATAACTAGGCTGTCCGAGAATACTAGCGAGCGCTGCACCATCCTTCTCGCGAAGATTCCTGCGAGCCGACTCAATCACGCGCTGCGACATATACAGACCCTCTGATGAGTCATTAAGCGAGTCTAGGGATCCCGCCCGGATCTTGCCTTCTGACAAGATTCCCAAAAGCCCCTCAGCGGTCGTGTAATGCCAAAGCATGGGCGGTGCCGTTGCTGCAATGGCTGTGACTAGTTCCTCAAGAGGATCCGACGACTCATTCAACCTTGTAAACCCTTCTGCTGCTACGAGACAAACGTTTCAAGCACTGGGACAGCTTCCATTTTTCCTCAGATTACAGCGTCCATGCGGCGGACTCATTGTTGATCAGGGGCTGAGTCGCTCCACGATTGCAAGACGCGTGGCAGCTAAAACGGGGCTGCTTCAGAAGGTGTGTTCTCATTCGGGACGGCTCGCTCGTTGACGTAGTTCGCTAACAGTCCGGAAGCCCTCAAGAGGGCTCTGCCTTGCTCGTTCAGTCGCGCGTGCCATTGGGTGGTTGCTTCTCGCAGGGCGGTGGTGCTTCCTGCGTTTCGGATCTCTCGGATGATCATCGCGATGCTGCTGAGTCGTTGCCCTCCCCGCCGTAGCAGGTGGGCAAGCTCGGCGTCTCGGACATCCTCGCCTGTGTAGTGACGGTGCCCGGTACTCGCGTGGCGGGTTGGCGAAAGAATGCCTGCCTGCTCCCACCCCCGCAGGGTGGTGGAAGTAACGCCCAGGCGATGGGCCAGGTCTCCGATGGTGAAAGTCGAAATCCTCGACTGCTTCCCTGGGGCCTCGGAGTCGATGGCTGCGAGAGACGATTGGATCGTACGGACCGTCTGGCGGTCCTTGAGCAGCTGACTGTGCACAGTGTCGACGACTTCAAGCGCGTCATCGAGTCGGTCACTGTTGACAGCTCGCATGATGTCGCGGGCTGACGAGTGTGAGGCCGCTCTTGCGAGAGCGAGGAAGGCTTCGAGCGCCGACAGATGCAGGTAGGTGTACTGGCGGTAGCCGTTCGCACTGCGGACAGCGGGCGGCAGAATGCCGTCGTCTTCATAGTTGCGCACGGCCTGGGCGGATAGCCCGACCGCTCGGGCAAGATCGATAGGGCGAAGCACTCTAGATTTGAAGGTTGGTACGGTAGTCACGCTTGTATACCCTCCAAACCCTCAATAGATTCTTCAGGGTTACCATTAGATCACATGACGGCACCCTCCTCGCGCCCTGGCACCCAGACACTTTCCGGTCGCCAAACAACACGCGGCGACTTCACCTTGTCTGCCGAAGAACTGCGTGCAGTCACGGTCTTCGCCGTCGCGGCGGCACTGGAGGTTTTGCCGATTTTCGAGGACGTTTGCCCTGAAGACATGAGGCCTCGGCAAGCGATCGAGGCTGCTCAGCTTGTGATCGATGGTGCCCCACGTTCCCGTATCCAGCGTCTGGCTGCGCCTGCCGAGCACCGGGCAGCGAAGCTCGCTCCTTCCCCTGCGGCGCGCCATGCCGCTATGGCAGCCGGTGATGCCGGGGCCTCGATGTATCTTCACCCCTTGGCTCCTGCCAGCCAGGTCGCGCACATTCTTCGAGCGCCAGCCCACACCGCATGTGCCTGGGAACACGCAGCAGTCCACGGTTCCGAAGCGTCGCAAGCCTCCCTGGCGAGAGCTGTCGAGCGTGCAACTCCCGGACTCTTGGCGGTGCTGATGAGATACCCACGAGCTTCCCAAGGTACGAGTCGTATCAGCGAGTACATGGCTCTTCTTGATGACGCTCTGCCCGAGGCCGCTATGGGTGAGAATCTTCGGTCGGGAGTGCGCTCATGATTCTCTCTAAGGTTCGTGACCCTCGACTCATCACCATTCGACGCGGAGGATCGCTCACCGATGAGCACCATCAGTTGCTGACATTGTGGGCAGCTCGCTGTGCTGAGCATGTTCTGCCGTTGTTCGAGAACGTCTGTCCCGACGACCTGCGCCCACGTCTCGCAATCGATGCCGCAAGGACCTGGGTTCGAGGGGACATGAATATGATGCAGGCCCGGGCCGTCGGTGGCCATTCCATGGGCGCGGCGCGTCCGCTCCGTGGCGCGGCACGGTTCGCCGCCTACGCTGCCGGCCAAGCCGCATGTGTTCCCCACGTTGCAGAACACGACCTCGGAGCCGCCGCCTACGCGATCAAGGCCATCCAAGCGGCCGCAACCCCTGAGAAAGCGGAGCTCGCCGGGATCCGCGAACGCGACTGGCAACGCGACCAGCTACCACCCGAGATCCGCGACCTCGTACTCGAAGATCAACGGCGCCGCAACGACATCTGCTGGCACGTCTTCTCCCCAACTCAAACACCCACTCCAATGCCAAGAAAGGGGTATCCATTTAGCTCCCGTGAAGCCTGTATTCTGAGCTAAACGTTGAAAGACCCCGGCGCTGCGCTAACAGCCCGGGGCGTGGACTACACCAAGAAGGGGTGTCGTCAATGGTCGATAATACCGATGTCCCGTTGCAGGGTCATCCTGTCCCAGGGCACGATTACCCGGGTGACGCGGCCGAGTTTCGGGCATGGTTCCCTGATGACGCATCGTGTCTGGACTATCTTGCCTGGCTGCGTTGGCCGGACGGGTTCGTCTGTCCACACTGTCAGGCCACGGCTTCTTGGCGTGAGAAGACCGGCCGGTATCGATGTCGTGACTGTGAGAAGCAGATCTCAGCGACTGCGGGCACACTGTTCGAGAAGACGAGGATCCCGCTCACGGTGTGGTTTGAGGCGATCTGGCTGATGACGAGCCCGAAAGGTGGCGTCTCGGCGGCGCATCTACACCGGGTACTCCCGATCTCGTCTTATCAGACAGCTTGGACGATGCTCGGTAAGCTCCGACAAGTGATGAAGCCTGATCCTGCGGCGAAACTTTCAGGTGTGGTCAAGGTCGACGAGACCTTCTTTGGGGGTCCGAGGCCCGGAAGCCCCGGTCGTGGCGCGAAGGGGAAGACCTTGGTTGCGGGAGCGATCGAATACACGGATGCGGGGTGGGGCGGGCTCGTCTCGCAGTCATTCCTGATGCCTCGACTGGTTCTTTGCGGAACTTCGTGACCGCGAACATTGCGTTGGGTTCCACCGTGATCTCTGATGGATGGACTGCGTACCCTGGCGCGCTTGACGGGTACGTGCATGACCCGGTGAATGTGTCTGCGTCAGGGAAACCAGCACACGAGGTACTGCCAGCGGTCCACCGCCTGTTCTCGCTCGTGAAACGTCTGATCGATGGCACCTATCAAGGAGCTGGAACCGCAGCGCATCTTCCAGAATATTTGGATGAGTTCGTGTTCCGGCTTAACCGAAGACATAGTCGGCAGCGCGGCCTACTGTTCTTGCGGCTACTGCAACGCGCGGTCGCTCACGAGCAGGTCACCTATCGGGACTTGGTGCGTGATTCAAAAGCGAAATTGGTGTCTCCGAGGGGAGTGCTGGGGCCACGTCGCCAGCCGGGGTCACTGGACATTGGTTCTGCTGGTAGGCCCTGGCGTGCTGACCGCTGAATCGGTAGTGGGTCACGGGAGCTAAATGGATACCCCTTTACGCAAACCTCGCCCGGCGGCATGAACTCGACCCGTGGGAGGCGGTCGCTGCCGCGTTCCAAGTCATGCGGGCGGAATCGACGCGGGAGGCTCGTGATCCGTGGGGTGTGATCACTCACGCGGTGCGAATCACCTGCATCTACGAAAAACGAGCCCAAGGACTCCTCTGCTCCGTCCACCAAGCACGACGCCCCCACATCTCCTCGTTCCATGATCCCGACCGGTTCAGCACTCGGGCGCATCCGATCGTTGACGACCACCCGGTACTCGCGGCCATCGACGAGCGCTACAACCGTGCCGAGGAAGCGGAGGACACCTCGACGCCGGTGCTGGTTGCCGTCGCGCGGGCGATCGAACTGCTTGTCCTGCTGGGCTGGCCCGCTGATGTCGCGCAGAGCGGGGTGGAGCAGATCCGCGACGCCCTCATGCGCACCGGAGCCAGGCACACGGCATACGAATCTCTCCGTCACGACAAGCAGGTCCGCGTGCTGCTCGACATCCCGGCCCCATCGTGGATGGCGCTGCGCGGGCGATGCTCGGGCACCCAGAACCCATGTATGCCGCCACCAATGCCGGGCGCGGTGTGCTGATGCGGCTCCTTATCGGGGAAACCGTAGGGCTGCTGCTCGCGGACGATGATCTCGTCGTCGCGCTCTCCGAAGTCGCTCCCGGAGCTGAGTGGTGAGCGGGCCATGTCGGACAACAAAGGCATGGTTGGCCTGGAATGGGCGGTTCCCGCGATCCGGGTAGGGAACCGCCATCGCAAAGATCACGGTGATCTCAATCCACTGGTCGCGTCAATCAAGCGGGTCGGGCTGTTGCAGCCGATCACGATCACCCCGGACGGGTTCCTGATCTGTGGGGCTCGGCGTCTCGCAGCGATCAAACTGCTTGGGTGGAAGACCGTTCGCGTGTGGGTGCGCTCCGGCCTCTCTGATCGGCTCGGGCAGTTGCTCGCGGAACAGGACGAGAACGCGCTGCATAAGCCGTTCACGCCGATGGAGGGTGCCGCGCTCTACCGCGAGCTGAAGGCGCTGCTTGCTGAGGACGCACAGGAGCGCCAGGAAGCCACACAGTTCAGTCGTGAGCATCAGCCCGGCGGTGATGCGCGGTTTGCACCACCGGAACTCGGAGCCACCGGGGGCAGTCAGAAAACAAGCCGCGATGGTTCCCGGCGGGGTCTCGTATGCGACGTTCGACAAGATCGGTTACCTCGAAAAGATCGCCGCCGACACCACCATGCACGACGATCTCCGTGCCAGAGCACGAGCTGAACTCGACAGAATCGAAGCCGGTGGAGCAGTCGGCCCTGCCTATGCTCGCGTCCACGACGAGGTCGAAGCATTACCAGGCAGCACGACTGCCGAACTTCGTCAGCTCGCCGAGGAAGCTCTCGCTCGCGTGAAGGCGGAGCGGCGGGGGAAGCGGAAGAAGATCCGTAAACCCATCCCGATCCGTCGCAGTGACGGGCCGTTTCCGACGCGGGCGTTCGTGCTGACCTGGGGCGAACTGACCAACTGGTGGGAACGCTACGACCTGCACCAGCTCGCGGTCGAGCTGACCGATGAGCAGATCGAGGGATTCCACGCCACTCTCGACGGGAGCAACACCTTCGCCAAGCAGCTCGACGCCGCGCGAGAGGAAGTGCCGCCGGAGCAACGAGGTCGGCAGAAGGATAGACGCGCACATTTGAAGGCTCTCTGACGCCATGAAGGAGACGGGTGCGGGGATTGCGGCGCGGGGGTGCGTACCTCTCCTCCATGTCCTTCTCCCGCAGCACACCGTCTGGTCGTCGCATCATCGCGACGCCGCGCGTGCAAGACGAACCAGACATCGACAGGCTCGTTGCGCTCGTTCTGCACCTCGCCGAACAGCTCCACCACGAAGAGGCCCAGGACCTCGCCATTCACGCGCGAGACGATCAAACCATCGGCCCCGGTGACGACACTGGCGAGGTCGAGGAAGGACACCACAATGACACTCCTAATCCCCGCACCAGTTGAGGCTGACGAGAAGCCCGCTTTCACGGCGGTGACCTACCAACGCGTCTCGACCAAGGAACAAGCGGCGAAGGGCGGGCGCGATGAGGGGTTCTCGATCCCCGCGCAGCGGGAAGCCAACAGCAGGAAGGCAGAAGCGCTGGGCGCGCGGATCGTGGCGGAGTTCGTCGACGCCGGGGAATCCGCTCGCTCCGCTGACCGGCCCGACCTGAAGCGGATGCTCGACTACATCGCCTCCCACCAAGTCACGTACTGCATCGTCCACAAGGTCGACCGGCTCGCCCGCAACCGCCTCGACGACGTTGAGATCCACCGCGCATTGCTCGACGCCGGAGTGAAACTGGTCTCGGCCACTGAGAACATAAACGAGACGCCCTCGGGCATGCTGCTGCACGGGATCATGTCGTCCATTGCCGAGTTCTACTCCAAGAACCTCGCCACCGAGGTCACGAAGGGGCTCACGCAGAAAGTTGCAACCGGCGGCACACCCATGCGCGCACCACTCGGCTACCTCAACGTCCGGGCACGGAATGAACAGGGACGCGAGTACCGGACCGTTGAAATCGACGAGGAACGCGCACCGTTCATCCGGTGGGCGTTCGACCAGTACGCAACGGGCGAGCACAGCGTGGTCGAACTGCTGGCCGATGCGACCGCACGCGGGCTGACAACGATTCCGACGCCTCAGCGTCCGTCCGGGCCGGTTGGCAGGTCGACGTTCTTCAAGATTCTCCGGAACCCGTACTACATCGGCCTCGTCCCGTATAAGGGCGCGAACCATCCGGGCTCTCACGAGCCATTGATCGATCTGGCGACATGGCAGCGGGTGCAGTCGATCCTCGACACTGCGAAGAAGGCGAGAGCGCGCAAGCGCGTCCACGACCACTACCTGAAAGGGTCGCTGTTCTGCGGGGCGTGCGGATCACGGTTGCAACTCGACCTCCCAACAAACAAGCAGGGCATCCAGTACGCCTACTTCTCATGCAGCGGCCGTCGCACCCGCAAGACCCGATGCACGCGGCGTGCAATCCCCGTTGCGGTCGCCGAGAAGCTCGTCGCGGACTGCTACGCCCGCATCAGCATCAACGAGGCCCAGTACGTCGGATTATCCAAGAAGGTCGAGGCGGCATTCGACGAGAGATTCGCGGCACGTTCCGACGAGTTGGCCGAACTCGCGGCGAACCGTCGACGCTTGGAAGACGAGTCCGACAAGCTCCTCGCCGCCCACTTCGCCGACGCCATCGACCTCACCACGCTGAAACGCCACCAGGACCGCATCCGCGCAGGCCTGGCCGACATCGAGCGCCGCATCGCCCGCGAGCACGATCAGGACCAAGGCCCGAGACGTCATCTCAACAAGGCGCTACGCCTGCTGATCAACTGCCAGCACCTCTACAAGAGCACCGACGGCCACGGGAAACGCCTGGCCAACCAGACCTTCACGAACGGCATCGACATCAACGAAGACGAAGAAGCAACCCTCCGCCTCGCGGAGCCCTTCGCCGTCACAGCAGGCGAAAACACCCATGTCAGGGGTTCGACTACGTCTGAAATTGTGGATCCTGGGAGAATCGAACTCCCGACATCCTGCTTGCAAAGCAGGCACTCTACCAACTGAGTTAAGGACCCGTACCGAATCACACTATCGTGTCACACGGATTGGTGTTAGCTCTACATTCGTGACCGCGTAACAATCTCGGCTGCCGACCCAACGAAACTACTGTACCCACGTGGGTTCCCGGGCGCAAATCGGTATCAGCGTGCGGTGTGTCATGCGACCACGCCACACCAATTTTCCGAGCAAACTCACGCGGAACCGTGGGCGAATCCTTGTAGGCCGAGGATCAAGTGCAACACGCAAACAAGGCAGCAGCTGAGCGGATAGCACATGCTGAAAACACTAAGCAGCGGACACGTCCGCCAGATCCTGCGCCCTGCCACCGAGCTCAGCACAGCCCTTATGCTTCGCTACAGGCGCGCGGGGCCCCGCACCACCCCCACGGTGGTGATCCCGGGCGGACCGGGGCCCGCCTCGATCCTGCCGTATCGCGGGCTCCTCCTACGGCAGCTACCTCGCCTCCGCATTTGGGCACGACGCCCGGATCGAGTCGCCGGCATGCTCCTCGAATCTGCACTCCAATCCACCGCCGATCTTGCATCAGAACGAGACTGAATTGGCCTGGGTTTAGTTCCGTCCGGTTTGTCCGTCACCTGCTCAGCGCCGGAAGCCCTGTAATGCCAGCGTAGTACGTTTCTTCGACCTCGAGAGGGGTGCGCATATCCAGCTCGCCATGGAGGCGCTCATGGTTCCACCACCACACCCACTTCAAAGTCGCGAGCTCGACCTGCTCGACACTCTTCCAAGGACGTTGCTGACGGATTAGCTCGGTCTTGTAGAGGTTGTTCACCGCTTCTGCCATCGCATTGTCAAAACTGTCTCCAACAGTTCCAGTTGAGGGGAGCGCACCCAGTTCCACAATGCGATCGGTGTAGACCATCGCGGTGTAATTCGATCCGTGATCAGCGTGATGAATTACTCCGTTCAGGTCGCCCCCGAGTTGCCAGGCAGCCATATCAAGCGCCTGCATCGGGAGTACCTCTGATCTGAGTGTCGAAGCGACGTTCCAGCCCACAATCCTGCGTGAATATACGTCAGTGACGAACGCGGTATACGCGAACCCGGACCATGTCGCGACGTAGGTGACATCACACACGAGTAATCGTTTCGGCGCTGCAGCGGTGAACTCCCGGTTCACCAAATCAGATGGCAAGACCGCCGACCGGTCCGAGCGCGTGGTGAACACTCGCTTCGATTTGCGCACTCCGCGCACCCCGGCAGCTTTCATGAGACGTTCGGTCTGATCACGGCCAACGTCCCACCCCTCACGGTTGAGGAGCGCGTGCATCTTGCGACGCCCATACACGCTGTAATGCTTCTCGTGGAGGCGCTGGATCTCAGGAACGAGGAGTTCATCGCGAAGCTGCCGCCCAGAGGGCGGGCGGTGCTTCGCAGCCCGATACCCGCGAGACGTAAGGAAACCACGAACTACCGCACGGAGTGTTCGGCAGAGGAACTCGACCCCGAAACGATCACGATACATATCGATGAATCTGATCATTTCGTTCGTGGGTGGTCGAGTTCCTTGGCGAAAAATATACTCGCAGCCCGCAAAACCTCGTTCGCTTTCTTCAACTCAGCGACCTCGCGGCGCAGACGCCGGTTCTCCTCAGTGATGTCGGTCGTCACGCCATGTTTATGGCCGGTATCAATCAGGAATTGACGGTGCCAAATACGGAGCGTGTCTGGTGAGACACCCAGCAAGCCTCCGACGTGGTTACTCGCTGCGTTGAGACTTGCATGCTCGGGGAGCGCTTCGGTGAGCATGCGGAGTGCGCGTTCACGGAATTCTAGATCGTATTTTCTTGCCATGGTGTTCCCATCCTTGTATAAAGATCGGAACTAAACCCAGGCCAATTCAGACCGCATCCGTGCGCTTTTCTGGGAGGGCTCCGGCACCGCCTATCCCACCGCCACGATCTCACCTGGAAACGGTTCGAGATCTACGCGGCCCGCTTCCCCGCGTTCTCGGGCAAGCCCTACGATCTTCCCGCGGAGGTGGCGCAGTTTGGGATGCCTGCTCGACGCACGTTCTCGGGCCACGCCGACATCAGGATCGGCGGTAGCGCAAACCCAAGGAGACCCGTAGAGAGGTACAGGAGCATCTCTATTGGGGCTGGGAGACTCGAACCGCCCTCTGGTTGCTTCGTTAGTTCAGCCCACCACTTCGCTGACCGCTTTGCGCGCTCTTCCCGCTGCGCATCGGTGGGGGACAGCCTCCGGCGAAGCGCTGGGAAGAGCGCGCTGCAAGGGCGTGAAGCGCAGGGTCGCTGCGCTCCTGAGTCTCGGGCCGATAGTGCCTCCAGAGACCTCGCCCAATGAGATAGCTCAGCAGGGCGGACAATGCCCAGACCGGTGGAGCCACAATCCACAGTGCGATCGGCATCGATTGTGGGCCTCTCGTGAGCGTCAGGCCATCATCTGCGAACCGGTACCCGTCTAAGAGAGGGAGCACGGGGGCAAGGCCCAAGAGCATCGCGCAGATGCCGAGGGTGATTACGAAGTACCAGAACGTGAACGGCGTGTTCTTGTCATGGGAGAACTTCGGCAGGTATCCGTCACCAATCAGAACGACGTGCGGGATCCAACTCAGGAGCGCGACAGCGGCGGCACCAAGGAGGAACACCACGAGCATCTGCTGTCCGTCGTAAAGTGCTCGTCCGGTGCCGATCGCCCAGAGGTAATACAGCATTGGCGCGGCAAACATCAGCGAGACGGTTCCAAAGACCCACGGTGCCGCCCAGTCGCGTCTCGGAGGCTTCTTCCTCCTCCGCGTTTGGCCCCAGTTCATGCGATCTGTCCCATCGAACAATTCTCTCAGACGCCGCAAACCCACTCCCGGTGCTCAGGCGAGACGTTCGAGCGACTGCCGGATACAACAAAGGGCGGCCGATTGCTCGACCGCCCTCGCGTTATTTGGTGGGGCTACCAGGACTTGAACCTGGGACCTCTTCATTATCAGTGAAGCGCTCTAACCACCTGAGCTATAGCCCCGCAACACAAGGATTGACTCTACCGGAAACGAGTGAAAAACCGCAATTCGACACCCGGATCCGGTGAGAGCCGTCCTAGTTGCTGGTGAAGCCGAGCTGGAATCCGCCCAGCACACGCACGAGCAGGTTGTACACGAGAGCAGCGATAGCGCCGAGCACCGTGCCAACGATCAGGTTCAGGATCGCGACCACTACTGAGAAGCCGAGCACCTGCGGAAAACCGATGATCTTCATCAGGCTGTTCTCTTCGCCGACAATATCCATGAATACGGTGTCAACCGAGCCGAAGACGCCCGTCTGCATCAGCACCGTGTAGATCAGGATCGTCGACACAATCCCCACAACGGCGAGACAGATGGACACCAGGAAGGAAAACTTCACGGCAGACCAGAAGTCGATGTACACGAGCTTCAGGCGCACCTGCTTTGAAGGGGCCTTCTTGCGGGTTTTCTTTGCCAGCTTGTCGGCGACAGTATTACTCATTCACGTCTTCCTTGGTCTGTGCAGTCTCGGGAAGTCCTGCAGTTTCGGCGTCTTGGGCTTCGGACTCCTCGTCATCGAGCCCACGCTCCGAATTACGCGCGATGCCAATAATACGATCCCCTCTGGGAATCGTGCAAAGACCACACCCATTGTGTTGCGTCCCTTTGCCGGAACCTCGGCGACAGCCGATCGAACGACCTTGCCGCTTGCGAGCACTACCAAGACCTCATCGGCCTCATCGACGATAATTCCACCGATCAAATCGCCGCGCGCCTCATCCAGTTTCGCAACCTTGATCCCGTAGCCGCCACGCTGCTGCACACGGTACTCCTCAACCGCAGTTCGCTTGGCGTATCCGCCCTCGGTAACGACAAACACGAAGCTGCTCGCCTCGCTGAGGCGCGATGCCGACAGCAGCGAATCTCCCTCACGGAAGTTCATGCCGCGCACGCCACTCGTGGAGCGTCCCATCGGGCGAAGCGCCTGGTCAGAGGCAGTAAACCTGACCGACATTCCCTGCTTAGAAATCAACAGGACATCGTCTTCGGACTCCGCAATCAGGGCCGAAACGAGCTCGTCACCTTCGCGCAGTTTAATCGCGATAATGCCGCCGGTGCGGTTCGTATCGTAGTCGGTCAGCGCCGTCTTCTTCACGAGTCCATTGCGTGTTGCGAGCACAAGATACCCGGCATCGTCAAAGTCACGAACGTCAAGAATCTGCGTCACGACCTCATCGGGTGCGAGCGCGAGAAGGTTTGCAAGGTGCTGACCCTTAGAGTCTCTGCCGCCTTCGGGAATCTCGTAGGCTTTTGCACGATACACACGGCCGGTATTTGTGAAAAATAGCAGCCAATGGTGTGTCGTCGTTACGAAAAAGTGTTCAACGATGTCGTCTGCACGTAGCTGCGCACCCTTCACACCCTTGCCACCGCGGTGCTGCGAGCGGTAGTTGTCGATCCTGGTGCGCTTGACGTACCCACCACGGGTCACGGTCACGACCATCTCTTCTTCAGGAATGAGGTCTTCCATCGACATGTCGCCGTCGTAGCCGTGCAGGATCGTGGTGCGTCGTTCGTCCCCGAACTTTGCAACGATTTCATCAAGCTCGTCTACGACAATGCCGCGCTGCTGCTCGGGCGAGGCGATAATGCCCTCGTACTCCTTGATCATGGCCTCAAGCTTGGCCGCAAGATCCATGATCTTCTGCCGCTCAAGAGCCGCCAGCCTGCGAAGCTGCATGGCCAGGATCGCATCAGCCTGAATCTGATCGACATCGAGCAGGGCCATCAGGCCCGTCCGCGCATCCTCCACAGATTGTGAGCGCCGGATCAGAGCAATAACCTCGTCAAGCGCATCAAGCGCTTTCAGATAGCCGCGCTGAATGTGAGCCTCAGCCTCGGCCTTCTTCAGGCGGAATTCGGTACGCCTAACGATGACCTCGATCTGGTGCTTCACCCAGTAGGTGATAAAGCCGTCGATCGCGAGCGTGCGCGGCACCCCATCAACAATGGCGAGCATATTCGCGCCGAAGTTGTCCTGCAGCTGAGTGTGCTTGTAGAGGTTGTTGAGGACAACCTTAGCGATGGCATCACGCTTCAGCACCACCACCAGGCGCTGGCCGGTGCGGCCGCTGGTCTCATCCCGAATATCCGCGATGCCCTGAACCTTGCCGTCCTTGACCAACTCAGCGATCTTGATCGCGAGATTGTCTGGGTTGACCTGGTACGGCAGCTCCGTAATCACAAGGCAGGTGCGATTCTGGATCTCTTCGATGTTGACAACGGCACGCATCGTGATGGATCCACGCCCCGTGGCATACGCGTCACGAATGCCTTTGGTGCCCAGAATCTGCGCACCCGTTGGGAAGTCGGGGCCCGAGATCCGCTGCATCAGCGCTTCGAGCAGTTCTTCACGAGTAGCGCCGGGGTTTTCAAGATGCCACTTGGCGCCGGCAGCCACCTCGCGCAGGTTGTGCGGCGGGATGTTCGTCGCCATGCCGACAGCAATACCTACGGATCCATTCACCAGGAGGTTCGGGAACCGTGAGGTGAGGACCGTGGGCTCCTGCGTGCGGCCGTCATAGTTGGGTTCGAAGTCGACAGTCTCTTCTTCGATATCGCGCACCATCTCGAGGGCGAGCGGCGACATCTTGGTCTCCGTGTACCTGTGCGCGGCGGCACCGTCGTTGCCGGGTGAGCCGAAGTTACCCTGTCCGAGGGCGAGCGGGTAGCGCAACGCCCATGGCTGCACGAGCCGCACAAGCGAGTCGTACACCGCGGCGTCACCGTGAGGGTGGAACTGACCCATCACATCGCCGATGACACGGGTGCACTTTGAAAAGGCCTTGTCCGGGCGGTAGCCACCGTCGTACATCGTGTAGATCACGCGGCGGTGAACGGGCTTGAGCCCATCACGAACATCGGGCAGGGCGCGTCCAACGATCACGCTCATCGCGTATTCGAGGTACGAGCTCTCCATCTCGGCTTGAAGATCCACCTGGGCGATCTTGCCGTGCTGGGGAACCTCGGCGTCGGAGAACTCCCGCTCTGACTCGGTTTCGGGGGTTTGATTCTCAGATGTCAAGGAAGCGCACGTCCTTCGCGTTTTGCTGAATGAATCCACGGCGTGCCTCGACGTCTTCGCCCATCAGGGTGGCAAAAACCTCGTCGGCAATGGCCGCGTCGTCCATAGTGATCTGCTTCAGGGTTCGCGATTCCGGGTTCATTGTGGTCTCCCACAACTCCTCGTAATTCATCTCGCCCAGGCCTTTGTAGCGCTGCACACCACTTTCTTTTTGTAGGCGGCGTCCTGCTGCCGCGCCAGCCTCAAGTGCTCGATCTCGCTCATCATCGGTGAATACGAACTCGTGGTCGGCGTTAGTCCACTTAATGCGATACAGCGGTGGCTGCGCGAGATATACATAACCAAGATCAATCAGCGGACGCATATACCGAAACAGCAGCGTCAGCAGCAGCGTCGTAATGTGCTGGCCGTCGACGTCTGCATCGGCCATGAGCACAATCTTGTGGTATCGGACCTTCTCAGGATCAAAATCCTCTCCGATTCCAGCGCCGAATGCGGTGATCATGGCCTGAACTTCATTGTTGTTCAAGGCACGATCAAGACGAGCCTTCTCGACATTCAGGATCTTGCCCCGGAGTGGCAAGATCGCTTGTGTCTGCGGGTTTCGCCCCGTCTTCGCGGAGCCACCCGCAGAATCGCCCTCCACAATGAAGATCTCAGAGACGACCGGATCCTTACTGGTGCAATCCGAAAGCTTGCCCGGCATGCCGCCCGACTCAAGAAGACCCTTACGGCGCGCGGTTTCACGCGCTTTACGAGCAGCCAAGCGCGCTGTCGCGGCCTGAATCGACTTACGTATGATGTCTTTTGCGGGGCCAGGATTACGCTCGAACCAGTCTCCCAGCTGATCTCCCACGACCTTCTGCACAAAGGCTTTCGCCTCGGTATTTCCAAGCTTAGTCTTCGTCTGGCCCTCGAACTGGGGTTCACCAAGCTTCACGGACACCACGGCTGTCAGGCCCTCTCGAACATCATCACCCGAGAGATTCTCGTCCTTCTCGCGGAGGATGTTCTTCTCGCGCGCGTAGCGATTCACCAGTGTGGTGAGTGCTGCACGGAACCCTTCTTCGTGGGTGCCACCCTCGTGAGTGTTGATGGTGTTTGCGTAGGTGTGCACGCTTTCCGAATAGGAAGTGGTCCACTGCATAGCAACTTCAACGGAGATGTGCTTCTCTGTGTCTTCGGATTCGAAAGAAATAATCTCTTCGTTGACAACCTCGGCGCGCTTCGCGGCGTTGATGTGCTCGACGTAGTCCTCGATGCCCTTCTCGTACATGAACAGGTCATGAGGGGCCGGGGGCGCTACAAGTTCACCCTCATCATTTTCGATGGGTTCCTGCGGACGCAGATCGGTCAGCTCGATCGTGAGACCTTTGTTGAGGAAGGCCATCTGCTGGAATCGAGTGCGCAGTGTCCCGTAGTCAAACTCAATAGTCTCGAAGATCTCAGCGCTCGGCCAGAAAGTAATGGTCGTGCCGGTCTCTTCTGTGGCCTCACCCGCGGCGAGCGGTGCGTTTGGAACGCTGTCTGTGAAGGACATGTTCCACGTGAAACCTTGACGCTTGACCGCGACATCGAAGCGACTCGAAAGCGCGTTAACAACGGAGGATCCCACGCCATGCAATCCACCGGAGACCGCGTAACCACCGCCACCGAACTTTCCACCAGCGTGCAGCACGGTAAGAACAACTTCTACCGTTGATCGACCCTCAGTCGGGTGCATGTCGACCGGGATCCCGCGCCCATTATCAATAACGCGGACACCACCATCCTCAAGGATAGTGACATTGATGGTATCGCAGTGGCCAGCGAGCGCCTCATCGACAGCATTATCTACAATTTCATAGACGAGATGGTGCAGGCCTCGGGGGCCCGTCGAACCGATATACATACCGGGTCGCTTCCGCACCGCCTCAAGTCCCTCTAGCACCTGGATGTCGCCAGCGCCATACTCTTCCGCGGCCGCGGTCTGTTCTGAACTCATGCCTTGAATGATCCTTCTCTGGGCGTCTCAGAGCGCATTTTCACCCCGGATACTTCCGCACACCAGCTTATCAAGATTCCGGTGTTGGAGGTGGCACTGCGCCCCAATCCGGGTAATCATTTAGGAGGGATCGTTCCCTTGCTAAGGCATTCAGACAACAGCGCACAGTGTGCGGCCAATTTTCGGAGCAATTCGCCGCGAAAAGGGGAAATTGAAAGCCTACAGCTTGATTTTTGGACGTCCTATCCGTAGGTGTCTCGGGGTCCTCTCCCCGCACAGTACGCGGCCCATGTCGCCAACTCGGGGCTCCCGGAGCTATAAATCGAAGATCTCGTATTTCTGCATCTGGGTATTCCCTGAGTAAACGTGTAAGCATTTCAGCTCTGAGACGCCTCAGCTCAGTAGCCCAGGTCGTTGAATCACACTGAATTTGAAGCACGCCATGACTGATTCCTGCGACCGTTGTATGCTCCGCCGTCGCGGCGCCTGCGAACTCAGGCCACTCCTCGATGATACGTGCCTGGTCAAGCTCAACGCTCCACCCCATATCGCTGGCAACACTGCTCAGAAGATCTCCAAGTGGTTTTGGATCACGCCCAAATCCAAACGGAACTCCTTCTCCGCTTTCGGAAAGAGCGGACTTTGCCCTCTTCCGCACCGGTTTGCCGCGCCACACCGACTTGGCCCGCAAATAGGCATTGCTGACAAAATCGGAGGATTCTTTCCCGTGTGTCATCAAGGCACCTCCGGAGTAGCATCTACATCCAGAATCGTCCCCGAGTCAATTCGAATCCGATGCCATGGGACATCGTCGGGAATATCGTCCTCAACGGCCGCGGTCACAATCACCTGCTCAAATTCCCGAACCGCTGACATCAACTGCTGTCTACGCCGAGCGTCTAGTTCAGCAAACACATCATCGAGAATGATCACAGGATCCCCCGCCGGTGAGTCGTCTCTCAGAATCGTTGCCAACGCCATTTTCAGAGACAGCGCGAAGGACCACGACTCTCCGTGACTCGCGTATCCCTTCACGGGAAGACTGTTCAACGACAGCAGGAGGTCATCTCGGTGAGGACCCACAAGAGTCACACCTCGCTCGAGCTCTTTGGGGCGAACAACTTCTAGGGCTTGCCGGAACTGTTCGGCGACTGTTTCACGTGAAACACTCGCCAGCGTTCTAGCATCCTCTGTTTCACGTGAAACATCGGGATCCGAAATGATCGCAGAAGCAACTGACTCACTCAGAGAAAGACCCGGGCCGTGGTCCTGTTCAACCAGTGCGGCATAACCCGCGCGAAGTGGATCCCCGAGATCCCGCACAAGTTCGCGGCGTGCCAACATGATCTGGGTTCCATACTCAATAAGCTGATCGTCCCAAATCTCGAGTGCTGCAGGCGTAATCGCCCGCCCGCCTCTCGCAGATTTGAGGAGCGAAGTACGCTGCTTCACGACCCGCTCATAGTCTGCGAGCGCCCCTGCTGCTATCGGAAGTCTCGCAACAAGCGCGTCGTCAAGAAAGCGCCGACGCGCAGATGGTTCTCCACGAACGATCGTAAGGTCTTCGGGCATAAATGCAACGGCCGCAAACCAGCGAGTAACTTCACGGGGGCGAACCACGTTTCGGTTTACCTGGGCTCGGTTGGGCCGATCCCGATTCAATTGCATCTCGAGAATCACTTCTCGTTCGGAAGCCTCGATCTTCATTCGCATGATTGCTGAGTCAGCGCCGGCTCGAATGAGCGGCGCATCCCCCGTCGTCCGATGCGAACGTAGACTCGCAAAATAAGCGATCGCTTCAACAAGATTAGTCTTGCCCTGACCGTTGCGTCCAAGCAACAGATTAGGGCCAGGCTCGAGTGTCAATTCGCCCGAGCGATAGTTACGGAAGTCTCCTAGTGACAGATGCGAAACCCGCATCGTGCCTCCCTATCGCAGCAGCAGATTAGGCTGCAGCAAGTAACGGAAGCTTTCCTCGTCTGCCTCGTCTTTGCTTCGCTGGCTCGTAATGAGGACGGGACCGGGCTTACCCGGGTTATCGGTACGAGTAAAGGCAATGCGCGCAAATTCGGAATGGGTCGAACGAAGCCCATCAAGCAAGAACTGTGGTTTCAGCGACACGATCATCTCTTCACCGACCAAGTGGGCATCCACAGTTTCCACAGCCTGAGCAGCTTCGGTGCCCGCGGCTTCAAGGGTAACCATTCCCTCAGCAAACGAAAAACGAAGCGCTGCTTCCCGCTCAAGCACAAGACCAACACGCCCTACCGCTTCGACGAGTTCAGCCGTATTCATCACAGCGTAGTTATCTACTTCAGTCGGGAAGAGACGCCCAACCGGCGGGTAATTCCCCTTAATCAGGAGAGAGGTGACCGTCTTGGCTCCCCCGGTGAAAGCGATCAGCTCACGCTCACCGTCTTTCACGATTGCAACCTGTACCCGGCCATCATTCGCAAACGTCTTGCCGACCTCAGTCACGATTTTTGAAGGAACCAGGGCACTGAGCTGCTCTTGTCCGCCTTGATTCTCCCAATCGATGCCGCGGGTTGCCACACGGTATCGATCCGTAGCGGTCAGTGTAAGCGAGTTCTCAGTGACTTCAAACTGAACGCCGGTGATCACCGGCGTAACATCGTCCTTTGATGCTGCCAGCGAGACCTGAGCAATCGCGTCCGCGAACACATCGGCTGGCACAGAACCCGAAACGGTGTCGACCTGGGGAACTTGTGGGTACTCCTCAACGGGCATGGCCGGCAGGCTGAAGGTGGCCGAACCACATCGCACTTCCACACGAGCGTCAAGAAGCGAAACCTCGACATCAGAATGTGGCAAGCGCTGAGCAATTTCGCTCAACAGTCGGCCAGAGACCAGCGCACGCCCTGCCTCGCTGACCTCAGCGGTGATCGAGGTGCGCGCTGACACTTCGTAGTCAAAAGACGAAATCGTGAGCTGGTCACCCGCTGCTTCAATGAGCGCGCCGCTCAACAGTGGTTGCGTAGGCCGCTGAGGAAGTAGCTTCACCGCAAATGAAACCGACTCGCTAAACACGTCACGATTGACGGTGAATCGCATTTGGCTTCCTTTCTGAGTGAGTTCGCACTGAGGGTGCGTGACAATCTTTGCATACTCCCACGGGGTGGAGCATCCGTGTCATTCTTTTCGGGCACAGAAGACCACTTCCCCACAGCGTGATCGAGTGCCCATTAAAGAGAAGAGAACTGTTAACAGTGTTAACAGTTGTGGAAACTGTGGATAACTCGCTACTTCCCAGCAATCTGTAGAGAACTACATCTTTGTGAGTTGTTGGGGCGTGGTGGATGACTCACAATCCCCGGAATGATGCAGATCAGTGTGGGTCGAGCTGATTCCACAGCGGGTGACTATTCGTCCACAGATTTCAACGACTTGTCCCCAGTTATCCACAGACGGGGTGTGATGTGTGGATGATGGGCTACCGGGTTCCCTGTTTGATCCGGGTTGTGAGTTCGGTTACCTGGTTATAGATTGACCTGCGCTCAGTGATGAGCTGAGTGATTTTTTTGTGGGCATACATCACTGTTGTGTGGTCTCGTCCGCCAAATAGCTGTCCGATCTTTGGAAGCGAGAGTGGCGTAAGTTCACGACACAAGTACATTGCGATCTGCCGTGCGGTCGCGATTTGTTGAGTGCGGGAAGCACCGTGAAGCTCATCCACCGAGAGATCGAAATACTCCGCGGTGCGGCTAATGATGTCAGTCGGCTGCACTTCGTTATCCGCATCGAGGGTGATGAGATCTTTCAAGACGGTCTGTACCAACTGCATGTCGATACGCTGCTGATTCAAACTTGCATAGGCCGTTACCCGAATGAGCGTGCCCTCGAGCTCACGAATATTTGAAGAAAACTTGCTCGCAATAAACTCAAGAATGCTGTGGTCGATTTCGAGATTTTCGCGCTGCGCCTTCTTGCGCAGAATAGCGATTCGGGTTTCGAGATCCGGAACCTGGATATCGGTCAGAAGACCCCACTCAAACCGTGAGAGCATTCGATCTTCAAAGCCTCGAAGCTGCTTGGGCTGCACATCGCTGGTAATGACGACCTGTTTGTTGTGATCGTGCAGGGTGTTGAAGGTGTGAAAAAACGCTTCCTGGGTCTCAACCTTGTCTTCCAAAAACTGGATGTCATCAACGAGCAAGATGTCGACGCTGCGGTAACGCGCGTGGAATGCCGCACCTTGGTTGTTCGCAATTGAGTTAATGAAATCATTCGTGAAGTCCTCGGAACTCACATAGCGAACGCGCACATCCGGGAAAAGTTCACGTGCGTAGTGGCCGATCGCATGCAGGAGGTGAGTCTTCCCCAGGCCCGAATCACCGTAGATGAAGAGTGGGTTGTAGGCGCGTGCGGGTGCTTCAGCGACAGCGACGGCAGCCGCGTGGGCAAAACGATTTGATTGTCCGATGACGAAACTGTCGAATCGGTACTTCTCGTTTAGCTGGCTGTCGACTGGCTGATCGTCGGCGCCGTGCCTGCGGCGAGGTTCGGTGAGCGGGCGCTGCGGTTCAGAGACCGCTTGTTGCGGTGGCGAGAGTTCAACGGTGCCTGCATCGGGCTCGGGATCAATGGCCGGGTGTGCATCCTCATCAACAATTACAATGAAATTCTCAATGCCGCGCGCATCTGGGATCTGCGCAACGGCGGCCATTATCGCGGGTCTCAGGCGGTTTTCGAGTAGTTTCAGTGTGAATTCAAGCTGAACCGCGAGATATAGAGTGCCACCAGCGAGGCCGCGGGGAACAGCAAGAGCCAATTGAGCGCCGACTGCGGGACCAACGGCGGGGTCGCTCATCACCGCTTGGGTAACTTGCGCCCATACATCTTGTAATTCTTGCTCAGTCACACTGCACCCTGTGTCGTCTGTAAGGCTAGTTCGGTATCCATGTTATCCCCGATGTTATCCCCGTGGTTATCCACAAGAGCACAAGGCGGAATCCCCGCAAACACGGGAATCTGGCCAAGCCGGAGATCATCTGCGCCCACGCTAGCCACAGAATTGTCCACAGGCAAGTCTTGTGGGCCAATCACGCGAAGAGAATTCGAAGAAAACAAGGAACTTTGACGCACAGCGGCTTTGCGCGTAGACTCAATACCTTGTATGGGCGATAGGCCTGGTGCTTTGGTGCCAGAAAGCGCAAGACGTTGAATAACTGGAGATCAAAACTTCAGTATTCGTTGTTTGGTGCCGCATGTCGCCTACATCCGACTTCCTTGAGGACGCTGAGCTTCAGGGATCTGTTCCATAAGTCACGGAGTTTTTCATGAGCAAGCGCACTTTCCAGCCCAACAATCGTCGTCGTGCAAAGGTACACGGTTTCCGTGCGCGTATGCGTACTCGTGCAGGTCGCGCCATCGTCGCAGCTCGTCGCGGCAAGGGCCGCTCGAAGCTCACCGCGTAATCCCGATCCCGGACGAACATGCCGGCTCGGCGAAATCGAGTGACCCGGGGTGAAGACTACCGGTACGTAATGCGTTCCGGACGCCGCGTGGGTGGTGCCTTGTGCATCACCCACGCGGTTTTCCACGTTTCGGACCATCCAGCTCGCTTTGGTTACATCGTTTCGAAGGCCGTGGGAAACGCGGTCGTGCGTAATCGCGTGCGGCGTCGACTCAAGGCGATCACCGAGGGACATATCAACGCTGGATTCTCAGGTGCAGATATCGTTTTTCGTGCTCTACCGGCCAGTGCGGCGGCAACGTTTTTGGATCTCGATAAAGAAGTCTCACGCGCCCTTGCTAAGCTCCAGTCGGAAAGTGTTCGAGCATGAGAACACTTCTCCTTGAACTTTGGATTCTCCCTCGCAATCTCGCTATTGCCCTCATGCAGGGTTATCGCCGGATCATCTCCCCGCTGTACGGTGAGGTGTGCAGGTATTATCCATCCTGCTCCAGGTATTCTTTGGAGGCATACCAACAACGCGGTTTTGTCGCTGGACTGGTTTTGACCGTCTGGCGTCTTCTGCGGTGTAATCCCTTTAGTTCGGGAGGCATCGATGATGTTCCTCCCGGGCTCCGGTCTTATCTCGTGATAAATTCTCGGGGTTTTATCAGACCCACCCAGCGAAAGGCCTAACCCGGTGGATTTTTTCGAGACAGTACTATGGCCCCTGCGGTGGCTCGTCGAGGTCGTCCTTGCTGTGTGGCACCAGGTATTCACCTGGATGGGCATGGACCCCGCCGGCGGCCTCACTTGGCTACTGTCAATCATCGGCCTGGTGGTGGTGGTGCGTTCAGCGCTGATCCCCGTCACGGTGCGACAGATCCGTTCGCAACGACGCATGATGGATCTTGCCCCCGATATCAAGAAGGTGCAAGACAAGTACAAGGGCAAGAAGGATCAGTTCTCGCGTGAGGCCATGAGCCGCGAGACGATGGCTCTGTACAAGAAACACGGGACAAACCCGTTCTCCTCGTGCTTGCCCATACTCATTCAGATGCCAATCTTTTTCTCGCTCTTCTATGTGCTGCGCCATGCTGCAGATAACAGGCCGGGAATTGGCCTCATGAATGCGGATCTCACGTCGAGCTTCAACAAGGCGGATCTATTTGGTGCGCCGTTGAAGATGACCTTTACCCAGGGTTGGGAGCAAGGCAACTGGGTCATCGTCACCATGCTCGGCATCATTATGGTGTTGATGATCGCATCACAGTTCTTCACGCAGCTCCAGATCATGTCAAAGAACGTTTCGGACGAAACGAAGAACTCGCCGATGTACCGTCAGCAGCGGATCCTGCTCTACATCATCCCCTTTGCTTTCTTGTTCTCAGGCGTCGCCTTCCCGCTCGCGCTGAACATCTACTGGTTCACTTCTAACCTGTGGACGATGGGGCAGCAGTTCATTGTCATCCGGAGCATGCCGACCCCGGGTAGTGAGGCGTGGCGTGCTCGCCAGGCACGTCTGAAAGCAAAGGGCAAGCTAAGCGTTGAAGAACTCGAGATCGAAGAGAAGCGCGCGGCTGACCAGGGACAGCGACAGCAACCCATGAGTGCTAAGCGCGCAAAGAAGAAGGGTAAGTGACCCGATGAACACTGAACAAAACGCCATGTCCCGAGCAAACGAGGAGCTCAGCCTAGCTGATCTTGAGGCTGACGGTGATCTTGCAGCTGACTACATCGAAGGCTTGCTCGATATCGCGGATCTCGATGGCGACATCGACATTGACGTTGCGAATGGCCGCGCCTATGTCTCCGTTACCGGAGGGGATGAAGAGCTCGATCGGCTTGCCGGTGGTGACACGGTGCAAGCGCTTCAGGATCTCACCCGGCTTGCTGTGCAGGCAAAGACGGGCCGTTTCTCGCGACTGATCATTGATATTGGCGGCTCTCGTAGTGCTCGTGAGAACGAACTGAAGCGCATGGTTGATGCGGCTATTGCGCAGATAGCAGCGGGTCGCGAGCAGGTTGAACTCGAACCGATGTCTTCTTATGAGCGCAAGCTGGTCCACGATGACGTTGCCGAGCGCGGATACTTCTCTGAGTCACGCGGTGAGGGCCGGGATCGTCGCCTGGTTATCAGAAGCGCCTGATTCGTTTCACGTGAAACACGTAGAGTTCGAGACCGAACCGGCCGCAGCCGTCGATTTGGCGGGCGACCGTATTAAGGTGCTGCGCGAGTTCACCACCGATCTTGCTGCGCGAGGAGAAGAGCTTGGGCTCATTGGCCCCCTCGAGCTCCCCCGCTTATGGACCCGGCATGTGCTGAACAGTGCCGTACTCGCGCCGCTGATCCAGTCTGATGCGCGCGTCGCCGACATTGGCACCGGTGGCGGTATGCCCGGACTTGTGCTTGCGATTGTTCGCCCTGACGCCCACTTTCTACTGGTTGAACCCATGGAGCGGCGCTGCATCTGGCTCAATGAGCAGATCGAGCGGCTCGGGTTGAGCAATGCCGAGGTGCGGCGAGGGCGTGCTGAGGAATTCCACGGTGCCTTTGAGGTGGATCAGATTACCGCCCGAGCGGTTACGGCGCTCCGAAAGCTTGTTCCTCTCACGGCACCCCTTGTCAAGGACGGCGGCGAAATGCTGTTCTTGAAGGGTGCGGCGATTGAGAACGAGATTGACGCCGCTGAAAAGGTTTTGCGCAAGTACCGGCTTCGAGATATCACTATTGAAGAGCTCGGTAAGGGTCAACTCGCGGAAACGACGCGCGTTTTTCGGGCTAGGCTTGGGAGTCATGGCTGAAGCTGAGAAATCACTCGTTGGCGATCACCTCGTCGACAAGATTAGGCGACGCCGGAGGCTTGCGGAAACGGTCTCCCCGCTCCCCCAGAAGACCCGTGTCATCACGGTTTCTAACCAAAAGGGCGGCGTCGGAAAGACCACCACTACCGTGAACCTCGCGTCGGCGCTTGCGCGACGCGGTGCGAACGTGCTCGTCATCGACCTTGATCCACAGGGCAATGCTTCCACGGCACTCGGCGTGCATCACCGTCCAGAGGTGACGAGTGTCTATGACGTTTTGCTCGGGGATAGCGAACTGGCTGACGCACTGCAAGTGTCGAGTGACCACGAGAATCTCCTCTGTGTGCCATCCACTATCAACCTTGCGGGCGCTGAGATCGAGCTTGTTTCACTCGTTGCCCGTGAACAGCGCCTTCGCACGGCCGTTGAAACCTTCCTGCGTGAATCAGAGCGCGATTACCACTACGTTTTCATCGACTGCCCGCCATCTTTGGGACTGCTCACCGTAAATGCTTTTGTCGCCGCCGACGAGGTGCTGATCCCGATCCAGTGCGAGTACTACGCGCTTGAAGGCTTGAGTCAGTTGCTTGGCAATATTCAACTCATCCAGAAGCACCTGAATCCCAGCCTCCGTGTCTCAACGATTCTGCTCACCATGTACGATGCCCGCACGAACCTCGCGCAAGAGGTTGCTGGCGAGGTGCGCGCCCACTTCCCGAAGGAAGTGTTGAATGCTGTTGTTCCGCGCTCCGTGCGAATCTCGGAGGCCCCGAGCTATGGTCAGACGGTGCACGCCTACGACGGCGCCTCGATCGGCGCCTTGGCCTACCTTGAAGCCGCGGCTGAAATGGCCGAACGTGGTGCGGACGGTAGCAAGAATGATCCTGTGAACGACGGAGGAGCGTAGGCGATGGCGACGAAAAAACGAGGCGGACTCGGGCGCGGCATCGGCGCGCTGATCCCCCAGGCGCCAGCATCCGGCGAGCGCCCTGTCGACGTGTTCTTTCCAGCGAATGGCACAGGATCGGCGGCAGCTATGGCTGCAGCCGCCGAAAGCGAGGCGGCTTCAGCGGTGTCTGATACGGAAGAGACGCCCAAGGGCGAGGCCCTACGCGAGGTTCCTGGCGCTCAGCTCACGCGCTTGGATGTCAGCGATATTGTGCCGAACCGGCTGCAGCCGCGCACCGAGTTTGACGAGGAAGCGCTCGACGAGCTGACGCACAGCGTGCGTGAGTTCGGTGTGTTCCAGCCGATCGTGGTGCGCGCAATTGACAACGCGCCAGCGAAAGGCCCGCACTACGAACTCATTATGGGTGAGCGGAGGCTTCGCGCCTCAAAGCGTGCGGGTCTTGAGACGATCCCCGCTATCGTTCGCAGCACGGCGGACGAGCATATGCTTCGCGACGCGCTGCTCGAAAACCTGCACCGCGCACAGCTGAACCCGCTCGAAGAGGCGTCCGCTTATCAGCAATTGCTTGCGGACTTCGGCATCACGCAGGATCAGCTCGCCACCCGTATCGGCCGTTCGCGGCCCCAGATCTCAAATACGATCCGCCTGCTCAAGCTCCCGGAGACCGTGCAGGCGCGGGTCGCCGCGGGTGTACTCTCTGCGGGGCACGCGCGCGCGATCCTGTCGCTTGACGGTGATGCACAAGCGATGCAGCGTCTTGCCGACAAGATTGTGAACGAGGGGCTTTCGGTACGGGCGGCCGAGGCCGTTGCCGGCGAAGAGCCGAAGCGAAAGATCCCGAAGCCGCGTGCGGGTGGGGTGCAGGCGCAGCTCGGAGAGATCTCAGATCGTCTGGGGGATCGCTTTGACACCCGTGTCGCCGTGAAGCTTGGGGCGAAGAAAGGCCAGATCATCATCGACTTCGCGACGATCGCTGACCTGAAGCGGATCTTGTCTGAGCTGGGCGACCCCGGGTTCAGCTAAAGCGCAACCTCCGCTGGGAGACATACAGAGCGCTTGATGGATCGTGCGGGATCACCCGTTCAAGACGGGCCAGGGTCGCGGCTCACGGTCATCGACCGCGAGTAGCCCTGCGATCCAGCCGTCAAAACGCTTACCTCTTTGAGGCAAGCCGCGGCGCAGGTGACCCTCATAGCGGAAGCCGAGCGCGCGAGCACTGTAGGCCGAGGGAACGTTGCCGGCGTATGCACGCCATTCGATGCGTTCAAGCTCTCCGCCGTGTGCCGCGAAGCCCCAGTCAAGGACGGCGCGGCCCGCTTCCGCGAACAGGCCTTGGCCCCGCGCAGTAGGGGAAACCCAGTAGCCGATCTCCGCGGCACCGGGTTCTTGCCGAATGAGGCCGATCATGCCACACAGCACACCTGCGTGGCGGATCGCCCATGTGTGCTCCTCGCCGGACTCCCAGGCCTGAGTTACATGCTCAACGAAACCAACGGCGTGCTCGCGCTTGTAGGGAGCAGGCACCGTTGTCCAGCGTTGAATGCTGGGGTCCTGGCAAGCCTCGAAGATGGCGGGGACGTCGTCAAGGGTGGGCGCCGTGAGTATGGTTCGTGCTGTGTGCAACTCAATGGCGGGCATGCTCACAGTGTATTCCGGTGTCCCGTGCGCTCACGCGCAACGGGCGCGCTGTTGGCCGTATACACAAGTGGTGGGGCACGACCACAGTCATGCCCCACCACTTGCTGCGCGGACTAGTGCCGCGTGTCGCAAATTCGCCTCACATCTCCCGGAGCACCGTATCTGCAAAGCTACCTGCGACACACGACACTAGATGATCCCGTTAAGGTGCTCCTCAATCATCTGCTTCGGCATCGCGCCGATGATCTCGCGAACCTCTTCGCCGCCCTTGAACACCTTCATCGCGGGGATTGAGGTGATGCGGTACTGAGCCGACAGGTTCGGGTTCTCGTCGACGTTCAGCTTTGCGATGATGATCTTGCCGTCGTGTTCCGCGGCAATCTGATCGAGTACCGGGGCGACCATGCGGCACGGACCGCACCACTCGGCCCAAAAGTCGACCAGCACCGGAATTTCACTCTTCAGTACGACCTCGTCGAACGTCGCCTCGGTGACAATAACTGCCGTGCTCATAATTCGTCTCCCTTGTAATTTCTTGATGGTCTGCGTTACACCGCTGCCGCTGCTGTGGCCTCTTGCTGGTCACGTGCGGCGATGTAGTGTTCCGCGTCGAGCGCGGCAACGGTACCCGATCCCGCCGCGGTGATTGCTTGGCGGTAACTCGGATCAATGACGTCTCCGGCGGCAAAGACACCGGGTACCGAGGTGCGTGAGCTTCGGCCCTCGACCGCGATCGTTCCCTCGCTCGTAAGCTCCAGCTTGCCGTGCACGAGATGGGTCCGCGGATCATTCCCGATTGCAATGAAGAGGCCGTCAAGCGCGAGCTCGCGCTCGGTGCCGTCAACCGTGCTCTGCAGGGTGACACCGGTGACCTGGCTCTCGCCGTGGATCGCGGAGATACCGGAGTTCCAGATGAACTCGATCTTCGGGTTATCGAAGGCGCGCTGCTGCATGATCTTCGATGCCTTCAGCTCGTCACGGCGGTGAATAACGTAGACCTTGTCTGCGAAACGGGTGAGGAACGTCGCCTCCTCCATTGCGGAGTCTCCCCCGCCAACCACCGCGATCGTCTTCTCGCGGAAGAAGAAGCCGTCGCAGGTGGCACACCAGGATACGCCGTGTCCCGAGAGGCGATCCTCGTCCGCGAGACCGAGCTTGCGATAGGCGGAGCCGGTCGCATAGATCACAGCGTGTGCCTCGTGGACGGTGCCGTCGCTCGAAGTGACCCGCTTGATGTCTCCGGAGAAGTCAACCTCGGTGATGTCGTCGTACACAATTTCGGTGTCGAAGCGCTCGGCCTGTTCCTGCATTTTCTGCATCAGGTCTGGGCCCTGGATCCCCTCGGGGAAGCCCGGGAAATTCTCGACCTCGGTGGTGTTCATCAGCTCGCCGCCGATGGCCACGGAGCTCGCGAACAGCAGGGGCTTCAGCCCAGCACGCGCTGCATAAATGGCTGCGGTAAAGCCCGCCGGGCCGGACCCGATGATGATGATCTGGTGCATGAGACTCCTCGCACGCATTGCGGTAACGTCGCGGCCTTCGCCGCTCCAGGGACTACAACCCATCCTAGGGTTTCGCTATTCCCGTGACCTCACTCACCGCTGACGGCGTGCCTACGCCTGCGCACACTGCGCCAAATGCCGAAGCTCAGGAGAAGCGCTGCGAGAACGCCGAGGGTCCAGAGTGCGATTGATTCGATCACGCTGCTGATTGAGATCGCGAGGGTACCGGTGAACACGGTGACTTGATCATCAGCAGATGAGATGGTCACCACCAGGCCAGACTCTCCCGATGACACGCGGCTGCGCACGGGCACAAGAAGCCGCTCATTGCCATCTGCTCTCACGGAGACGTTGGAGAACGTGGGCTCGGAAACGCTGAGCGCTGCCGAGGCGGGTACGACTTGCACCTTCACGAGCGCCTCGAAGGGAAGGGAGTTGCGCAACTGCACAGGGACGCGTGTCGACACCCCAACGAGCTGCGTTCTCTGGGTGCTGATGGCCTCCACCCCCCGCATCAACTCAGTATCACGCTTCTTGAAGTCCGCTGCGACGCTCGCAAAGTCGGTGTCGGGTGCAGCGTAGCGGGTCGCAAACAGCTCAAGCAGGCGGGTGCGCTGATAGCCGGTGAGGTATTCGGGGTGCACCAGGATCGCCCCGACCTCGTCAACCGAGTCTTCACGACCGGCCGCCGTACGCAGCAGCTCCCGGCGATCTTCGAGTGTTTCAGCGCTTTTGAGCACGGCGGGCGCTGTCGGGAGATCCGTCTGTGAGCTCGGGGAGACCCAGCTCAGGGTTGCGAGTGCCTCAAGCATCTGTTCGGGATTTTCTGAGTCCGCCGTTGCACCCCGGTCAAGGCCGATAATGATGCCGGGAGAATTATTCTGTGCGGCGAGGGCGAGTCTGGATGCCGCGGTCGCGAGCGCTGCCGCTTTCTCCGTGTCGGTGGGGGCCGTGAGAGCTGCGCGTGTGGCCTCGCCAAGACCCGCGTCGGTGATGAGAGCCGAGGTGTCGGAGAGCGTGGTGCGTGGCGTGTCTTCCTGCCACACATTTTCTGAATCGAGCACGACAGTGGTAATCCCGCTCGTGCGGAGCAGCGCCAGAGTGGCCGCATCGACGGCCCCCTCCGCGGGCCAAGCCGTGGCGGTGCCCTTCGGCCAGCTCAACAGCTCACGAAGCTTTGGCAGTGTGCTGGAGCTGTCCGATGGTACGTCGCTGTCGGGAAGTCCGTCTGCGGCGCTTGCAGGGTTGTCCGCGTCAGCGGCCTGTTCGGGATCTGCGTCGATCTCCGCGCCGGGGATGGTGGTCTCTGGTGCGCTGGGCTCTTCCTCGGTGTCGAGTGCGGGGAACTCCCCCAGACGCGACGCGAAATCGAGGCTTGTGGGTTCAAGCAGCTTCGGAAAACCGAGCGCTGCCTGCGCGGCGGGATCCGCATCGGCGAACTGCAGCAGGAAACTCTGCAGGGAGCTTGACTCGAGCCGAGTGAGGAATCTCCTCGCTTCCTCGGGCGCATTCTCGCCGTATGCCCTGATGCTCGCAATGATGCGTGGATCAATCGCGAGCGTCGCCCGCTGCGCAGTGGCGGTGACCAACAAGCGGTTCAGCCCGGGGACCACGTCTTTCAGCTGATCCGGAGTCGGCAGCGTATCGATATCCGAGGGCAACACGAGCGGGACAATCACGCTGACGTTCACCTTCGCACCCGCGGTTCCCTGCCACACCACCGGAGTGCTTGAGCTGATCAGTTCGTCGGTGGCAGGGTGATCTGGGGTTCTTGATGCGGCGGGCTCCTCGGGTTCGTCTTCGGGCACGAACGTTGCGTGGAGTTGATAGACACCGGGCTCTGAGAGCGCGGTGAGCGGCATATCTGCGCGACGCACGGTGAAGTCCACGGTTTGTGCGTCTCGGGACTTCGTCTCTCTGAGCTCACTCTCGGCGAGCAGGTGCCGGGCACTCGGATCCTCGCTACCGAGTTCTGCGAGCGTTTTGGTTCGCTGCTGATCGATTTCGAGCCTCAGGGTGCCTGCGGGAACGGGTGAATCGCTCGGATTACGAACGAGAATGCTCACCGAATACTCTGTCCCGGTGTCCTCGAACAGCGGGTCCTCGGGTGCAACCACCAGCTCGGGTACTTGCTCTTCCACCGCGGCCGGTTCGTCGACGTCTGACTGCGTGGTGTCCGGATCCACCACATCGGTCTCATTCGTGGGGTCTTCGGCGCGAGCGACGGCCGAAGCTCCGGGCGCGGCACACACCAAGAGCATCAGCGCGAGCACCGCCGCGGCGAAACTGCGCAAGCCTCGGCCGTGTGCGGGGTGCGGGGAATCCATGTTCTCAGTCTATGGAGTGCGTTCGACCCGCAAGCTTTGAGTACGCTTGAGGAATGCCCTCCCTCGCTGAATCAATGGACGCGCTGCGCACAATTGCGGAGTCTCGCGCCGTCGCCACGTTGGCGAAAACCTTCCATGCAGCCGGGCACGAGTTCGCCCTGGTGGGCGGGCCGGTCCGAGATGCGTTGCTTGGCCGTGAGGTCACCGACCTAGATTTCACGACCTCTGCTCGCCCCGACGAAACCCGCGCGATCCTTGACGGAATTTCAAAGAATGTGTGGGACCTGGGGCGAGACTTCGGTACGATCGCCGCGAAGGTGTACGGCGAAACGGTCGAGATCACGACCTACCGCGCGGAGATATATCGGGACGATTCCCGAAAACCAGAGGTGACCTACGGCGACACGATCGAGGACGATCTGGTGCGGCGTGACTTCACCATGAACGCGCTCGCGCTGATGTTGCCAGAGCTCAGGCTTGTTGATGTGTCTGGAGGGGTTGAAGATCTGCTCGCGGGCCGGATCCGCACCCCAGGATCCCCCGAATCCTCGTTCACTGATGATCCGCTCAGGATGCTGCGCGCGGCCCGTTTTGCATCGCAGCTCGGCTTTGAAGTTGTGGCCGACACTCAGGCGGCGATGGTGGAATTCGCTCCGCGCTTGGAGATCATCTCCGCCGAGCGAATCCGTGATGAGTTCGTAAAGCTGATGGCCGCGGACGATCCTGTGCCCGGCATTCGTCTGCTCGTCGACACCGGGCTCGCGGATCAGTTCTTGCCCGAGCTTCCCGCGCTCAAGGCGACGCAGGATGATCACGGGCGCCACAAAGACGTCTATGAGCACAGCCTTACGGTGCTGCGGCAGGCGATTGAGCTGGAGAATGAGCGGCGCCCAGAGGGTGTCGATCCCGAGCCCGACACGGTGCTGCGGATCGCTTCGCTATTGCACGACATCGGGAAGCCAGCTACCAGGCGATTTGAGCGGGGCGGTGTCACCTTCCACCACCATGATGTGGTGGGGGCAAAGCTCGCGAAGAAGCGGCTGCGTGAACTGCGCTTCGACAATGACAGCGTGAAACGAGTCGCCAGACTTATCGAGCTGCACCTGCGTTTCTTTGGCTACAGCGATCAGCAGTGGAGTGATTCGGCGGTGCGTCGCTACGTGCGCGACGCGGGCGAGGAGCTTGCGCGACTGCATATTCTGACGCGCGCCGATGTCACCACGCGTAACCGGCGAAAGGCCGAGCGGCTGGAGCACGCCTACGACGATATTGAGCACCGCATCGTCGAACTCTCGGAGGCAGAGGAACTGGCCGCGGTGCGACCGGAGCTCGATGGTGAACAGATAATGGCGCTGCTCGGGATCCCACCCGGTCCGCTCGTGGGTAAGGCATACAAGTACCTGCTTGAGCTGCGTCTTGATGAGGGCATAATCGGGGCGGATGCTGCGGAGGCAAGATTGCGAGCGTGGTATGCCGAGCAGGGATGAGGATCCGGTGAGCGAGCATCAGAGCAGGGTTCAGGCGACGTGGTTTGGCGGGGTGCCCCGCGTCATGTTTGTGCATGCCCATCCCGATGACGAGACGATTTCTTCAGGTGGCACGCTCGCCGCCCTGTCTGAGGCAGGCTTGGAGCCGCTTTTGGTGACGCTCACCCGCGGCGAGCAGGGTGAGGTGACGCCTGGCCCCTTCGCGGCACTGCAGGGAACAGAGGATCTTGCGCCACACCGTCAGAACGAGCTTGCAACCGCGCTTGCGATGCTCGGTGTCGAACGGCATGTCTTTCTCGGAGTTCCTCCGGCACGAGCCGAGGGACTTCCCCCAACGATCTACGAGGATTCGGGGATGGTGTGGGGGGCCGATGGCCGGGCCACGGCCGCCCCTGATTCGAGCGCCGACGCACTGACACGGGTGCCCGTGGCCGAGGCATTGAACGATCTGATTGCGGCTGCCGCGACTGCTGGTGCGGGAGCCATTGTGAGCTATGACGATGACGGTGGCTACGGTCACCCGGATCACGTGTTTGCGCATCGTCTCGCGCGCGCGGTGGCGCACGGGCTCGAGATTCCCTTTTGGGTGATCGTCACAGGAGCGGACGGTGAGGATCCTGACTCCCTAGATCAGGCTCGCGATGATTCCGCGATAGAGCGTCACGATGTATCCCCCTGGTTCGATCGCAAGGTTGCTGCCCTCAGGGCCCACGGCACCCAGCTCAGTGTCGACGGCGAAGAGATCGTGCACGTCGGCGGTCAACGGCAGCCCATTGATCGGTTCGAAGTTTTCCGAAGGATGCCGCAGCTGTAGTCGTTGGTGCGTTCTCTCCAACGCGAAAGAGATAAGATCGCATGATGGACGCACGCTGCGTCACGATCTAAGGAATTGGTGCGATGACTGTGAAAGTTGCCCTGGCGGGTATTGGCAATTGCGTGAGTTCGTTGGTGCAGGGCGTCGAATATTATCGTGGCGCCGCCGACGATGACCAAGTTCCCGGCCTCATGCACGTCCGCCTCGGTGGGTATCACGTGTCAGATCTAGAGTTCGTCGCAGCGTTTGAGGTTGACGCCGAGAAAGTCGGCCTCGACCTTGGTGAGGCGATCTGGGCGGGGCACAACAACACCGTGAAGTTCTCGGATGTGCCCCTGCTCGGCACCACCGTGCTGCGCGGGCCGACTCTCGACGGTCTTGGAGAGTACTACCAGGACGCGGTCGAGGAATCGACGGCGACACCCGTCGACGTGGCACAGGTGCTGCGTGACTCGGGAGCCGAAGTGCTTGCGTGCTACCTGCCGGTGGGCAGCGACGAAGCCGTCAAGTTTTACGCGCAGGCCGCGCTCGATGCCGGAATCGCGTTTGTGAACGCGGTGCCCGTGTTTGTGGCGAGCGATCCGGAGTGGGCGGCGAAGTTCGTGGCGGCGGGGCTCCCGATCGTTGGTGACGACATCAAGAGCCAGGTTGGTGCGACGATCACCCACCGCGTGCTGGCGCGGCTGATGGAGAGCCGCGGCATCGCGCTCGATCACACCTACCAGCTGAACGTCGGCGGCAACATGGATTTCAAGAACATGCTGGAGCGCAAGCGGCTCAAGTCGAAGAAGATCTCCAAGACCCAGGCGGTTACCTCCAATATCTCCGCGAATCTCGGACCCGACGATGTGCACATCGGCCCGAGCGATCACGTCCCGTGGCTTGAGGATCGCAAGTTCGCGTTTGTGCGCCTTGAGGGTCGCGGCTTCGGAGACGTTCCGGTGAGCCTGGAGTACAAGCTTGAGGTGTGGGACTCCCCCAACTCCGCGGGCACCATGATCGATGCGATCCGCACGGCGAAGGTCGCGCTGGATCGCGGCCTTGCGGGACCGGTGGAAGCCGCATCGGCCTACTTCATGAAGTCCCCGCCCGTGCAGAAGCCGGATCACACCGCCCGCGAGGAGCTCGAGGCCTTCCTCGGATAGTCCCGCCCTACCGCCGGTTGAGCGAACGAAGTGAGTCGAAACCAAACTGACGGTTCCCGTGATTTCGACTCTTCGCTTTGCTCATCGCTCAATCGGCGGAGCGCCGAAGCCCCGCATACACCCGCTCCAGGTGAGCCGCGTGCGCCGCCCAGTTGTGGCGCACGCTGTACTCCCGGGCGGAGGCGCCGAGCGCTTTCCGCCGCGCAGGGTCCCGCAGCAGATCCCGCATCGCCGCTGCCCACTCCGCTGGATCTCGCCCGCTCACTTGCACGCCGGAAACTCCTGCCGGCGCCGCCTCGAGCAGTCCGGTGTGCGCCCCCACAATCGTCGGCACGCCGCTCGCCCCGGCCTCGAGGGCAACGAGCCCGAAGGTTTCCGAGTGCGACGGCACCACCACGAGCGCGCTTGAGGCGAGCAGTTCGGCTGCGTGTGCGCGATCCTGAGCCGGCAAGAATCTCACCCGAGTTGAGATCCCGAGATCCCGCGCGAGATCCCGCAGCTCCAACGCATAGGCCTCGGATCCGGGCGTCGGCTCCCCCGCGATCACCAACTCGCAGCGCGCCCAGAGCTCGGGATCCCGCTCCGCCAGTGCGGCCGCGGCGCGCACGGCGAGTTCCTGACCCTTGAGTGGCTGCACACGACCGAGAACCGTGAGGCGCAGCAGCTCCGTATCGGTATCCGCGGGCAGCGGCCGGAACAGCTCGGTGTTGACGCCCGGGTGGATGACCGCTGAACCGAGTTTCGGCGTGCCATAGCCCGCAATGATTCCCTCGAGCTCGCTGCGACTGCCAGCGATGACGAAGGACTGGTGGGCGAGTGCGCGCTCCCCCGCGAGGCGCAAGTCCGGCTCCGGGGTGTCGCCCGCGGCGAGTCGAGCGTTTTTCTGCGCGGCCACCGTGTGGAGCGTGGTGGCGGGCCTCACGCCGCTCGCCGCTGCAAGCGGGCCGGCCGCGATCCCGCTCAGCCAGTAGTGAGCGTGGACGGCATCGAAGGCGCCGAAGCGCATGATCGCGCTGGAAAAATCGGGCAGGATCGCCGGCAGTTGCTCCTTACGCAGCTCGGGATCCCCTGCGGCCACCACCGCGAGCCGCGCATCCCGTTGCGCACCGGGTGTTAGCGGGTACTCCCCCGCCGCTAGTACACCTGTGGCGCGCGTGAATACCGTCACGTCGTGCCCGCGCTCGGCGAGCGCACGGGCGGCCTTCAATACCACCACGTTCATGCCACCGGCGTCGCCGCTGCCGGGCACGGCCGAGGGCGAGGTGTGCACCGACACGAGCGCGATTCGCATGCCCCTACTGTAAAGGAGATTCGGGTGTTCCAAGGCCCGCTGAAGTGCTAGTATGGACAAGTTGTCTGCCTGTAGAGCGATCTGCCCTGCGGCTGGCACGTTGCACAAACACCCTCCTGCCACAGAAATCCTGTGGCCGTGAAGTCCGAAGGAGGTGGGTCAGTAATGCATCCGTACGAACTCATGGTGATCCTCGATCCGGGTATCGACGAGCGCACTGTCGCCCCCAGCATCGAGAAGTTCCTCGGTGTCATCACCAAAGCTGGTGGCACTGTCGAGAGCACCGACATCTGGGGCAAGCGCCGTCTCGCTTACGAGATCAACAAGCACACCGAAGGTATCTACGTTGTAGTGAACTTCACCGCATCGCACGAGGCAACGACCGAGCTCGATCGCCAGCTGGGTCTTTCCGAGGCCGTGCTCCGCACGAAGGTGCTCCGCGCTGACGAGCTGCTCGCGCAGCGCGCCGCACAGTCCAAGCGCGATCAGGCTAAGGCCGCCCGCGCTGCCGCGAAGCAGGGCGCGTAGCTCATGGCCGGCGAGCCGCTGATCACGGTGGTCGGTAACCTTGTTGCCGATCCTGAGCCTCGCGTTAGCCAGGCAGGAAAGTCTTGGGTGACCTTCCGTATTGCCTCGACGCCGCGCGTGCGCGATCGTCAGTCGGGTGACTGGTCTGACGGTGAGGCCCTGTGGCTCGGTTGCCGCGCGTATGGCGAGTACGCCGACAACATCGCCGCATCCCTCACCAAGGGAACGCGTGTGATTGTTCAGGGCCGTCTTACCCAGCGCAGCTACACCGACAATCAGGGGCAGCAGCGCACCTCTCTTGACCTTGAGGTCGAGGAGATTGGGCCGTCGCTCCGTTTCGCTACCGCGCAGATCACTCGTGGTCACTCACGCGGCCAGGTTGGTGGCTTCGGTGCCGCCGGCGGCTCAGGTGGCGGTCAGCCCGCCGGCCAGAGCAGCTGGGGTCAGCCCGCAGCTCCCGCGGCCGCGCAACAAGATAGCCCGTGGGCCAACTCAGGTCAGGGCGATTCGGGCGGCAACTTCGGTGGCGGCTTCGACGACGAGCAACCCTTCTAAAGCAGTTTTCTTAGACCGTGCTTCCGGGCACCTAAGAATCATTCACGAAAAGAGTCCATAACATGGCAGGCAAGTCCAGCGGCGCAGCCCGCAAGCCGGGCCGCGGCAAGAACGCAAAGGTTGTCGCACCCCCGAAGAAGCAGACCGTCGGCGTCATCGATTACAAAGATGTCGCGACACTGCGCAAGTTCATCTCTGAGCGTGGAAAGATCCGCGCCCGCCGTATCACCGGTGTGTCCGTCCAGGAGCAGCGTCTGATCGCCAAGGCAGTGAAGAACGCCCGCGAGATGGCACTCCTCCCCTACGCCGGCTCCGGCCGCTGAGGAGTAGAGAAACATGGCTAAGGTAATTCTTACTCACGAGGTCCAGGGCCTCGGATCCGCCGGCGACGTTGTTGACGTCAAGACCGGCTACGCACGTAACTACCTTGTTCCTCAGGGTTTCGGGGTGCACTGGACCCGCGGTGGCGAGGCTCAGGTTGCGCAGCTGCGTGCAGCACGCGAAGCTCGTGCGCTCGCTTCGGTCGAAGACGCGCAGGCGTTGAAGGCAAAGCTGCAGGAGAACAAGATTCGCCTGCAGGCGAAGACCGGCACCGGCGGAAGGCTCTTCGGCTCGGTGAAGCCCGCAGCGATTGCGGCAGCGGTTTCCGCGGCTGGACTCGGCGAGATCGACAAGCGTAAGATCACGCTTCCTTCGATCAAGACGACCGGCGAGTACCAGGCAATCGTGCACCTGCACGAGGGCGTTGACGCCACGGTCACGCTCCAGGTGATTTCGCAGCGCTAGACGCGAGCACCGAACGCCCGGTGGGGTGAAGAATCTTCGGATTCTTTCACCTCTCACCGGGCGTTTTTGCGCATTCTGCGCGCCTCAATGGGCGTAAACGGCGCGTGAATGAGCGGGGTCTTGAGGTTCCGAGTTTCGATTTGACAAACGCCGGAAACGGGGTTGGTTGTCCACATGTCGCGATTACTCGCAAACCTCAAGCTCTACCTTAAACTTGAATAACTTTGCTTTTGTGAAATACTGAAATGCCTGATCCGGTAGATAAAAAGCACCAAAATTGGATTTTCTTCCACAGCTTGTCCCCAGGCCTGTGGAGAAGATGTGGCTCAAAGCGTCAAGTTTTGCACTTAGTTATCCACAGCCCCTCAAGGGTGGCATTTTGCGCTTCGTGAGGGTGCACATACCGTGAATGTCGGTGGTCCGGTATCTGATGGATTCGTAACAGGCAAACACCGTAACGAAGGAGCAAACGAGTGTCGATCGCGCACTTGGGGATCCCCGATCCATTTGTGGAGAGCAACACACGCGGCAATGAGCGGACCCCTCCATACGATCTGCTCGCCGAGCAGAGTGCGCTCGGCGGAATGCTGCTCTCAAAAGACGCTGTTGCCGATGTCACCGGTCTCGTTAAGGGTGTTGACTTTTATGTACCCAAGCACGAGGTCATCTACGAAGCCGTGCTCGCGCTCTACTCCCGGGGCGAGCCGACCGATGTCATCACGGTCACCGACGAACTCACGAAGTCCGGTGACCTGCAGCGCGCTGGCGGCGCTGAATACCTGCACACCGTCACCAGCATTGTTCCCACCGCAGCAAACGCGAGCTTCTATGCAGAGATCGTTGCCGAGAAGGCACTGCTGAGGCGCCTCGTTGAGGCCGGTACTCGCATTGTGCAGATGGGTTACGCGGGTGAGGGCGAAGCCATTGACCTCGTCAACGTCGCCCAGTCAGAGATTTACGGGGTCACGGGGAGAACCAGGGAGAAGACTACGTTCCACTCTCCCTCGCGGTCGACGCCGCTCTTGAAGAGATCAACAAGGCCAACAGTGCAACTGGCGGCATGCTGGGGGTACCAACCGGGTTCAGCGAACTTGACGCGATGACCAACGGCTTCGCGGGTGGCCAGATGATCATCATCGCGGCCAGGCCGGCAATGGGTAAGTCGACGCTTGCGCTTGACGTCGCCCGTAACGCCTCTGTGCACGCGGGTGCAACCACCGTCTTCTTCTCGCTCGAGATGGGCCGCGCCGAGATCGCGATGCGTTTGCTCGCTGCAGAGGCTACGATCCCCATGCAGACGCTGCGCAAGGGAGCCCTCGACAACCGCGACTTTCAGAAGCTCGCGGCAACCCAGGCGCGGATCGCCGAAGCCCCGCTCTTCATCGACGATAGCCCCAACCTCACCCTCGTTGAGATCCGCGCAAAGTGCCGTCGACTGAAGCAGCAGCACGGCCTCAAAATGGTCGTTATCGACTACCTCCAGCTCCTCTCCAGCGGCAAAAAGTCTGAGAGCCGACAGCAAGAGGTCAGTGAGTTTTCGCGGGCGCTCAAGCTGCTTTCGAAAGAGATCGACGTGCCTGTCATCGCGCTTTCACAGCTCAACCGTGCGTCGGAGCAGCGCGCTGACAAGATGCCCGCTATCTCAGACCTCCGCGAATCCGGCTCGCTTGAGCAGGACGCCGACATGGTGATCCTGCTGCACCGGGAAGCCGTGGCAGATCGCGACAGCCCGCGGGCTGGCGAAGCAGACTTTATCCTCGCGAAGCAGCGTAACGGTCCCACTGGCACCGTCACCGTCGCCTTCCAGGGCCACTACTCCCGCTTCCAAGACATGCCCCAGGGCGTCTGAATCTATGGCGCATCCCGCAAGCGTAGATGCGCCGGGCTGCGCCACTCGTGGGGCCTGCGTGCGTAGGTGCGGGCTCCCCATGTCGTACCTTTGCAGGTCTGAATGCACAGAAGCCAATGCGGGTGGTTCTCGGATTCGGGCACGGTAGACTGTGCGGAGTTCAAGAGAGGGGCGACATGGCTGCTAATGATGTAACAGCTGAACGTACCCCGAACCCGATAGCTCACGCGCGCGCGATCCGCCTGATCCGTATCGCCGTGCTCTTCATCGCGGGCGTTGCGATTGCCTTCACAGCGCCCATGCACGAGCAACTCGGCTTCAATACCTTGATCACCGCGTTTACACTCGGGGCGGTCGGCGTCTCCCTCTTCATTGAGTGGTTTGCAATTCGGCCGCAATCAGGAAGCCCGGTCACTCTGCTACTCGCCGTGGTCGCGCTCATCGCTGCCGTCATCCTGCCGTTCACGGGCTCGATCATCGGCTTTGCGGTCACGGTCGCCTCGTGGGCACTCGCGAGCGCCTTGCTGGAGTTTGTCGGAGCGACGACGCGTGAGCGACGCGACGCGACGCTTCTCGGTGTCCTTGGGATCCTGCTCTCGATCCTGATTCTTCTAGTGCGTGAGGATCAGGTCGCGATCCTTGGCTTCTTCGGAGCTTACGCATTCATCGCCGCGGTGTTCCTTGGTATTTCAGCATTCGATTCACCCCAACCACGCAGTCCCGTAGAAAGCACACGATGAGCCAGCTTCCAGAGTCCGTACCCCACGATCCCGTGACGCCGTCGCGTAGGGATCGACTGCGCCCGCTCGAGCTGCTCGGGTTTTCCGGGGTCCTCGCAGTGTTTGCGGGCCTCATCGTGTTGATGGTCACAAAGGGCGATTGGATCCTCACCGCTTTTGCTGCAGGCATTGCCTTCATCGCGTGTGTGGTGGTGGTGGCGCTCCTCGGTCTCGGTGGCAAACCGAGCAAGGAAGACGACGAGGCCCGCAAAGATCTACAGCAGCCCGAAAACGGGAAGAACTGGCACTAGGGAACACGCCGCTACCCGCGATCGGTGAATCTCTCAACGAGAATGCACTATCTCGACGAGAAACCATCCTGCCGACGCACGGGAGTGCTTTGTCGTCGAGATAGTGCATTCTCGTGAGAGCCCGCCGCGGCTAGCTACGCTGGTCACGAGGGCGAGGGCGAGGGCGCCTCGCCCAAGCTCGCGCACCCTGGCTTGAGAGCGCAAGCATCACCAAAATGTCGAGCGCGAGCGTGAGGAGTGTTGTTCGCACGGTGATTTCTGCACCGCTCACAAAGTAGTCGACGGCCGCGATCGAGATACTGACCGTTGACCACAGCATCACGAGCAAACGGGCAACGTTGCTGCCGCGCCACAGCCAGCGTGCGAGCAACAGCAGAAACAGCGTCCATGCCGCGCCGAATCCGAGCAGGATCCAGAGCACGATCTGAGCGACCTCCAGATCCTCTTCAAGGTTGAGGTTTTCCAGTGTCTGTGGCCAGGTCCGTACGAATCCGATACTCCATATCACCGCAGCCACAGCGCGCAGCAGCACGAGCAGAGTGCCGCCGATGATGGGTGCAGGACGGGGCGCATCGGGGAGAGGACGGGATCCCGGCCGAGGATGGCGGTGGCCGGCTCGACCGCGGAGCGTTTGGCCCGGGAGTTAGTCATCCGCCACCCCCGTAATGCCGCGCAGATCAAGTATCGGGAGGGAGCCGTCGGTGCGGATCGTGTCACCACCGCCGTTTCTGGAGTGATACCCGGTCGAAAAGTCGATGAGGGTTTCCACAGTGATATCGGGATCGCTGGTGAGTACTGTCTGCACGACGTGGTCGCGCTCGATGTCGGTGTCTGCGTCGATCTTGTGCGTGATTTGTAGTGTGAAGAGCGATAACCCGACGGCGCGATCAAAGGTGCCGGCCGCGAGCCAGTCGACGCGTGCACCGCCCGGGAGCAGCCAGTCATCGGGTGTGCGCCAGAAGCGGACGTGGTGTCGCTTTGCGGGGTTCCCAGAGACCTCCTGCTGGTAGGCGAAATTCTGCATGTTGCCGAACAGAAAGAGCGGGCTCACCGGAGCCTCGTCGTAGCTGCGTCTGGTGAGTGTGGCCAGCACGATTCTCCAGGAGGAGCGTAGTGTCAGCTGATCAGCTTGGATCCACCCGGCGCGTTTCATGGCGGCGTGGAGCTGATCCTCGCTCCCCAACACCGCAATATTGATCGGATCACCCAGCAGCCCGTCGCTTGTGCGGGTTCTGCCGATGAAGTAGTTGGGCACGTATACGGTTGTGAGGATGCGGTGGAGACGAGGAAGCACCAGGTAGGCGAGGATCACCCAGAACACGACGAAGAACAGGATTCCGAACCAGCCGAACTGGAAGCTCTCGGTGAAAATGAGCCAGGCAAGCCACACCGCCGCCAGGCCCGCGTACACAAAGAAGAAGTGGTCGAAAAGGGCAGTCAGAGACGCGCGGCGGCGTGCCGGGGTGGCCGGTACCGTGTGCTTTGATCCCATGTTCACATCGTAGTCAGTGCCCCGCTGGTTGAGGGAGGCCCTAGGGCCGAGCGCCGTGCTGAGTGAGCGCAGCGAGTCGAAGTATCGAAACCAAGGGTGCAGTTTCCTTGGTTTCGACTCGCTAGCGCTCGCTCAACCGGCGGGGTCGCTAGACTCTCCCGCCACCTCGTGCTCGGCGGCGAAGAGCCGGGAGTCCGAGTACGAGGCCCAACGTCAGGAGTCCGAGTCCGCCGAGCCACGCGGCCCAGGCATCGCTGCCGGTTGAGGCCAGCCAGCCGCTCCTTGGAGTGTTCACCGGGGTCGTCCATGGTGTCGGCGGTGTTGGCGGCGTCGGCGGCACCGGTGGGTTTGTCGGCGGTGTCGCGTTGCAGTTTGGCGTGGCCGGCGGGTAGACGACCACCGCCGCAGAGGAGGGATTGATCCGGATCTCCATCACGGCCTCCCCGCGGAGGTTGTAGAACGGAGCGTTTGGATCGAGCACCCAGCTGCCGTCTGGGTTCTGAGTCCAACCGGGCCAAGCAATGGGGTTGCCCGCGGCGTCGACCGCGGCGCCCGGCCAGAGCAACTGTCCCTCAAGAGGGGTGCCATCTGCCCACCCACTCGGCACGTCGATGGGGTCGACCTGCGATGCACCGTCCGCGAGCAACGCTGCGGCGTCACCCGCGTCAATCGATGGATCCCGATTCTCGTAGGCGTCAAGCGTCCACCAGATGAGCGAGATTGTTGGCACATCGGCCACGTTGAACGGGGTTACCGAGTAGCTTGCATAGGGCGTGTCTGCCCGGCAGACCGCATCGGCCTCAACTGCGATCGTTTTCACCGGAGTCGTGACGCTCGCGCAGTTGTCGCTTTCGATGTTGTCGGTGCCAGCACCCTCCGAGACGCACGCCGTGTTGACGATCGGCGGGTAGGGATCCGATTCGCTCGGACGAGGGAGGGCGCCGACGCTCACGTCAAAGGTGAACACGGCGACCTCGCCGGCCATGAACTGCTCGGGATAGTCCGCGATGAATACGCTGTCACTGAATGCGGCGGTCCAGCCATCCGGGGCGGACAGCGTGCCTTCCACGTAACTCAGGCCGGTCGGCAGCGGATCCGTCACGGTCACCGCCTCAGCGGGATCCTGCCCCGTGTTGGTTACCGTGATGGTGTAGCTGATTACCTCATCCTTCCCGGTATCGACGGCGCCCTCCGGGATCGGTGCGTGCGTCTTTTCGATACCGAGATTGACGTCCCGCACACGGTCGGTGGTGTCGCAGTCATCGGGCTCGAGGAGCACCGCGGGTGGGTCTGCAAACGGATTGGCAAGATCCGGCATGCTGACCGGGCACTCGCCGCCGGGGGTTCCCGGGGTGGCGACGTTGTTGAGCGTCTCCCCGTGAGCATCGGCGTGCACCGTGACCGCGTAGCTGATGGTGGCCTCCGGATCGCCCGCCGCCATTGTCGGGATGTCCCAGCGCAACTGCTTCGTGACCGGATCAAACGTCAGACCCGGGAGAGCGGCTGCACGAGGTTGGCCTCATCGAGGACATCGCTGAGATCGTCGAGCGCGGTTGCCCCCGTCACGGTTGCGTCGCTCGTGTTCAGTGCATGCAGTGTGTAGGTGATCGTCGATGAGGGATCAACGATGCTGCCAGATGCCGGATCGCTGGTCTTGGTGAGGCGCCAACCCGGCGTGACGTGGGTCGTCTCGCACGATCCCTCGCAACTTGAACCCACGGGCGGCGTCACCACATTGTGTAGCGTCTCATCGAATGCGTCGTCGTTGATGAGCACGGTGTACTCGAGTGTCGCGGTGCCCGTGAGCGTGTCGATCTGCCAGTCGAGCGTGCTGCTCGCCGCGCCCAGTGTTGCCGTGCCCACTGACGGGTTCGGCTCGCCCTGCAGCGTAGCGTTGTCAAGCACATCAGCGAGATCATCGGTGATGAGCAGGTCCGTCGGATACACGCCGCCGGTGTGGGTCGCGGTAATCGTATAGGTCACCGTGGTGCCGGGGAGGACGGTGGATCCGCTCGCTGGGGTGCTGGACTTCGAAACGGTCCATGTGGGTGCAAGAGCCGTGTTGATGATCGTGCAGCTCACCTTTTCACCCTCGGCAAGGGTGATCGTGGAACCCGCAAGCACCCCGCCATCACAGCTCCACGTGCCTGCCTCGTATCCCACCGCGGTGCCCGCTTCGGAGAGATCGTAGGATCCCACCTTCACCTGTGCGTTGGTAATGCTGGCGTCCCCGGTGACCCCGGTGATCGGGGTGGGGCCGGATCCTGTCAGCGTCCAATCACCGGGTTCCCCGCTGCCGCCCGTGGCGCCGTTTTCGACGACCTTGATGAGCGTGAGTTCGGGGAGAGCGCGGTGTTCGTGATCGTGCAGATGACATTGCCGCCGGTGGGCACGGTAACGGCTTGGCCGCCGAGAACGGTATCGAAGACCACACCACCCTCACAGATCCAGTCACCGGCGTCGAAACCGCCCGGTCCTTCTTCAGAGAGGGTGTAGTCCCCCCCGAAGACCGAGACGGTTTCGACGCCGCCGCCCGCCCTGACGCCCGTTCCGTTGCCTGATACTGACTCCTGGCCCGCGATACCGTTGGGGGTGGCCGTTAGCGTCCACTCCGCAGGGAGCCTCGTGCTGCCAGTGTCACCCTGCTCAACCTCTTTGATGAGGGTGAGCGTTGCGGGACGATCCGCGTTGGTGAAGGTGCACACGACCTCGTCACCGAGAGCGAGTGTCGCGGTCGGATCCGCAAGGCTCGTGCCCAGGAGCTCGCCGTCGTTGCTGCAGACGAGGCCGCTCAGCTCGTAGCCGATGGGGTCGATGTTGGTTTCACCCAGAGTGTAGGTGCCGATTTGGACCGGAACCTGGGTGGTGGCAGGTGTCCCGCTGAGGCCGTTTACGGTGGTGGGGCCCGTGGCGCTCAGCGGGAACTCGTTCTCCGCACGGCTGCCGCCGTGGGAATTCTGAACCTCTTTTTCGAGGGTGAGAGTTGGCGCGATCGCCGTGTTCGTGATCGTACAGATCACATTTTCTCCGGGGGACAGGGTGACGGAGGACGCGTCCGAAGATGTCGCCCCCGTGCAGCTCCAGTCGGAGGCGTCGTATCCTCCGGGGCCGGTCTCCGCGAGGTCATATACGCCCGCGGCCACCGACTGCGCCGTCACCTCGGGGCTTCCGGCTGCACCGCTGACGGTGTCGGTTCCGGTCGCGCTGAGCGTCCAGGCGGAGGCAGCCGTCGTGGCGCCGGTGGTGCCGTTATCGACGACCTTGACGAGGCTCAGCGTCGCCGCTTGATCCGTATTCACGAATACGCAGCGGACGTTTCCGAGGGCCTGGACAGTGACCGACGTTGTCGCCTCGAATGTGCCGTTCGGGCCGGTGTCACACTTGAGGGATTCGAGGGCGTAGCCGGAGGGACCGCTCTCGCTCAACGCGTAGGTGGTGCCGGGGCGAACTGAAACGGTCTCACCCGTTTCGCTCCCCGTCACTGTCTCGGCTTCGAGCCCGGAGGGGAACGTGCCCGTTGGGCTTGCCGTCAGTTCCCAGTCCGCGGGTTCGCGTGTGCCACCGTCATCGTTGGTGACCTGCTTGATCAGCGTGAGTGACGCGGTCTGGTTGACGGCGGTGCACTGGACGCGGAATCCCAGGGGTACGATCACGGCACCGTTGATCCCGTCTGCAAAACCGGGGATGACGTTTCCCTGGTCGTCAACCTGCAGGCACTGCCAGCTGCCGGTTGACGGGAGCTGCGGGTTGCCGCCCTGGGTGATGGTCTGGGTGTAGAGCTGGCTGCCACTCGACTCCGCAAGAGGGTAGCGGGTGTTGGGGGTGACCTCCGCGGTGGCACCGCTTGAGCCCGAAGCGCCGTTCGGTCCGGGCAGTGCGCCCGCTGGTGCGACGGCGTCGAGGGTCCAGCTGGCCGGATCCGCGTTGCCTCCCTGCACCACTTTCTTAAGGGTGAGTTGCGCGGTGCAGGTGACCACGTTCGTGATCGTGTAGGTGTTGTCCGCCGTGATCGTGGCGGAGTAGGGGAGCGGAAGATCAACCGGGGCGCCGTTGTGGAGGGTGATCCTTTGGCTGGTCAGGGAGCAGAGCTCGCGTCCGGTGAAGGTTACCTCCTCGTTGATTTCTAAGGTGCTGCCAACGGTGAGGCCGCCGCGCGGATCGCCCCACGCCTGGTCGGTGCCGCCGAGCGTGAGCTGACCGTCAATGCCGATGGGCTGGTTGCCGTTGCTGTACGTGACGCCATTGACCACCCAGGTTTTGTCAACGGCGAGGCTTGCCAGCGGAGCCGGTGGGCGATTGTAAACGGTGCATGAAATTGCCGCACTCGCGGGGGCTTCAACCGAAAAGGCCGTTGCGTGAAGCGGATCGTTGACGACGGGGACGGAGGCTCCGGTCGAGATGTTCACACACACGCCGCGGGCACCTCCCTGGGTGACGAGGGTGTAGCCGGGCTGCTGGGTTTCCGCGAGGGTGATGGTTCCCACGGTGGTTCCGCCTGCATAGTTGAGGGGGAAGTTCACCGCGCCGGTGTCATTGGTGACACTGCTCTGTGATGCTGGCGTGACCCCGGGGAGCTTGTCGTAGCGGTGAAGTTCCACCCAGCGGCAGGAGATGCTCCCGTGATGTCTTCGCCTGAGGTGGTCGCCGAAACGACCTGCTTGACGACGGACACCGAACCCGCGCAGTTTCCGAGGGCGAGCTCACGGAGAGCCTCGCCGGCGGCGGCGTAGTCGCTGCTCTGGTAGTAGTCCGATCCGGCTATCGGTCCGGAGATGGCGCGGAGGTTGTCGGGGGAACCGTTGACGCCGTCGCCCACACCAAAGGCGATTACCTTGGTGCCTTCCGCTTTGACCGCATTCGCGGAAAAAATGCCGTTCTCAACTTCCCGGAAACGGGTTCTGTTTCCGGGTCCCTCGGCTTCGGCGTAGGAGGTTGGGTTGCCGTCGGTGAGCACGATAGCAACATCAAATTGCGAAGTGCTTGCGGCGACCTGATAGATGCCGCGGTCCCAGTTGGTGGTGCTGCCCGCGGTGTAGCTATCGATCCGGTTCTTGACGGTGGTTGCGCCCGCGGTCGTCGAGACGTTCGTCGAGTTCAGGTTCGCCCCGTGGGAGCTGGCGCATTCGCGGCAAAGGTGAACAGTGCCACCTGGCTGGGCGTGCCGGTGAGGGCATCCACGAAGCCCTTGGCCGCAGCCCGCATCTGGGTGATGTAGGGCGACACCGAGCCCGAGAGGTCAACCACCAGGGCAACGCGAATGCCGCACTGCTGCGGGAACGAGGGGTTGTTGCGGGAGTTCTGCCAAATGCCGCCCGAGGCGTTGTTTTCTGAACCCGAGGCGATCATGAAGTTCACGGTCGAGCGGTAGGTGGTGTTCGCGAGTAACTGGTTTCCGGTGCGGAACTGGTATGCGAGGCTGCTTGGCGTGGTGCCCGCGGCGAGCGTGGAGTTGGCGAAATAGCCCGTGGGTGCGCCAGCCTGCTTGATCCAAAAACGGGCGTTGCGGTTGACGCCCGCGGGGTTGCCGCCGCTCGCGTCTTGGGTGTCGGGGATGGTGAAACTGCAGTCGCCGGCGCTGTCAGACACGCAGCTTGCCCACGGTTCGGGGCGGGGCGCGGGATTCGGGCCGCCACCCCCACCGCTGTACAACTGCAGGGTGACGCCCGCGAGGCCCGAGACGCTGGTGATGCTCGTGCGATCACCCGCGACGGAAACGGTGATCACCGAGGATGTGGCGGAGGGAGCCGGCACGAGGAACGGGGTGATTTCCGCTGCTGCCATTTGGGGTTCTGCGGTCGTGTCCACCTTCTTCGTTTTTTCCTTGGCGGGCGCCTCCGTCGGTGTTGGCGCTTCTGTCGGCGTCGGAGACGGCGTTGGTGGCGCCGACGGCTCGGGAGTAGGTGTGCTCGGGGTGCTCGGGGTGGGCGTTTCCTGCGATCCTTCTTTGCCCCCTTTTGTAACCGGGGCAGTGGGTTCGGGCTCAGGATCGACGGGCACGGTTGTCATCGTGTCGTCGCTCGCCTGCGCTACAACGCCACTTCCCAGGTCCATAAATGTCATTCCACTGACTAACAGCGGCGTTAACACGAAAGCCATGATGTACCCGGAGGGATGAGAAGAATCTCCGTTGATTCGAAACATGATCAGCTCCTGCCAAGTTTGGCAACCCCACCATAGAGCGCCTTCTTGCCGATCACGCTATGCAGTCACTCGCGGATCCGGCACCGTGGGAATTACGTAGATTTGGGGAGCTGTTCGCGAAACAAGTTTTATTCTACGTACGTTGACGAAATTTGTAGCGGGTGCTTTACTGGCATTTGGCTCTGAGGGCGCGTAGTTCTCGACGGAGATCCCGATCCAGCTAGGTGCCGCGCAGGAAACAGTTGAAGTGTCGAAGGAGACAAAAATGGCAACGCGTCGAACGGGTTCAGTGCTTGCGGGGGCAGCCACGCTCATGATGATGCTCTCGGGGTTCGGCTCGCCGAGCACCGCTAGCGCCACGGCAGGAAGCGAGACTGAGCTTACTTTTGTCGTGACAAACGATTTTCACGGCCGTATCGACGCAAACACGGTGCGCTGGGCCGGCACCATTGAGGAACTGCGGGCGGACGCGGAGCCATCGATGTTCCTGAGCGTTGGTGACAACTTTGGCAACTCCCTCTACGCGTCATCCGTGCAGGGCGAGAAGCCAACAGTCGATGTACTCAACGCGCTTGAGCTTGAAGCTTCGGCTGTCGGCAACGGTGATCTCTTTATCGGGTACGACAACTTTAAGAAACTTGCTTCAGAACGTATGCAGTCGCCCTATCTGGCAGCGAATATTGTTGATGCCACCACGGGTGCTCCCCTGTTTGAGCCCTATATTATTCGGGAGCTCGGAGGGGTTCGCGTCGGGATTATTGGCGTGGTGACACCTGACACCCAGGTGCAGTTCCCTGGGGGGAACCCCAAGTTTCTTCCTCTCGTCCCCGCGCTGAATGAGGCGGCCGCAGAGATCGAGGATCAAAACCTCGCTGATGTTACGATCGCGCTCATACACGAAGGTGGGGGTTTGAACGCGCCGCCCGCCACGCTCGAGGATGAGATGGCCACCGGCGGCATGCTCGCGACTATCATCACTCAGGCCGCTCCGAGTATCGATGCGCTCCTCACCGCGCACACGCACAACCAGTACGTCTACAACGCTCCAGTGCCGGGGGATCCCGAACGGACCCGCCCGGTGATTCAAGGGGCCGCGTTTGGTCAGGGGGTTGGGGAGGTGAAACTGCGATACAGCCGCGATCAGGGCAAGGTGGTGGCATCGTCAGCCCGCGCTGTTGCGCTGACTGTTACGCCTGAGCAGAGCCTCATCGCGAACTACCCGCGCGTTGCTTCGGTGAGCGGGATCGTCGACGCGGCGCTCGAGGTCGCGGAGCAGGAGGGAAACCGGCCAGCTGGACAAGTGACAGCCCCAATCACGACGGCGTTCAGCGGCGGCGCTTACGGCGAGGGCGGCTACGCGGGCGGATCATCCGGCAATCGAACGCTCGAATCGTCACTCGGCACACTCGTCGCCAATATGTTCCGTGATGTACAACAGGATCAGCCGCGACCGCCGCAGTTTGGGCTCACGATTCCGAACTTCATCCGCAACGACCTCATGCCGGATGACCAGGGGAATGTTTCGGTGATGCGAGTGATAGAGACCTTCACGATTCGCGATTCCATTGTGGCAGCTGACGTTACGGGGGCGCAGCTCAAGGCACTCTTTGAACAGCAGTGGCAGCACACGCTCGGGGGAGAAGCGAAGGGCTACATCCAACTGGCACTCTCAGACAACATCAGCTACACCTACGATGACACCCGTCCGGTGGGGGATCGCGTCACGTCGATCACGCTCGATGGGCACCCGGTCGATGCTGCGATGAGCTATCGGGTGGGTCTATCAGGGGCGATTCTGATTGGGATCGTGAACTTCCACGAGGGTGTGAACCTTGGCGGTGTGACGGAATCTGGGCTGCTCGATGTCGAAGGGTTTCAGCGGTATTTCGCTCAACAGAGTGCCGCGGGCCCGATTGCGCCGTCGTTCGCGAAGCACGGGGTGAAGATCGTTGACGTCGAAGGCTCCGCGCTGAGCGGTGATCCTGCCGCCGCTGGTGTTTCTGCTCAAGGGACGCAGCTTCCGACTGTGCAGCCGGGAGCCGTGATCGAGTTTGAAGTTTCGGCGCTCGATCTCACGAGCCTTGGGGCACCCCAGAACACCGAGCTGACCGTGCTGTTGAACGGAAAGACACAGCTCACCGCCCCCGTCATCGATGGCGCAGCGCGCGTCCGTTTTGCCGTGCCCGAGGCGCTACAGGGCAAGGCAGTGGAAATGGAGTTGCGTGCCGACCCGAGCGGGACGGTGGTGCAGCGTGGTTTTCTGGTCGCCGCCAGCGCGGATGGGGGAGGCGAGACAGGTAACCAGGGAGGGTCTGGTGGTGGTGCAGCTCCCAGTGACCGCAGCCCCATTGGTAGTGATGCGGTTCCGCTGGCTGAGACCGGCAGCGGCGGTCCTTTTGGGTGGGCAGCGCTCGCGGGTGTAGCTGTGCTGGCTGGAGCGATCCAGCTCGCGCGTCGCCCCACGGTTCGCGCCAAACGATAGCGAAGCGCTCCGGCACCTCAGCCGGTTCTCACTGCTCAGCCGGTAAAAAACGTCCGAAATGAACCGGCTGACGTGTGAGAACCGGCTGAGGTGTTTCGGGCGGCGGGATTCGAATTGTCTTAATTTCTAATCATCAGATGAATATAAGTGTATGCTTACCTTGATCGCGTGTTTCGATATAAGGAGTAAACGTGACTAGGTTCCTCAGCCCGAAGTCTGCCGTTCGTGGTGTGACGTCAGTCGCTCTCGTACTGGGGGCAGCCCTGCTGCTTTCCGCGTGTAGCGGGGGTGGTCCCGCGAACGACGAAAAGAGTGCAGACGCAACCACGGTCACGATTACCGACAACCACGGCAAGGTCGAGGTGCCGGTGAACCCGAAGACGGTGGTCGCCCTCGACAACACCTCCTTTGACACGCTCAGTGCCTGGGATGTCGATCTGGCGGCGGTTCCGAAGGGCGTCATGGGTTCCGTGTGGCCCGAATACACTGATGACGAAAAGGTCATCGACGTGGGCAACCACCGCGAGCCCAACCTCGAGGCGATCGTCGCCGCGCAGCCTGACCTGATCATCGGGGGCTACCGTTTCGGCGACTACTACGACGAGATCAAGAAGCAGAACCCGCAGGCGGTCGTCATCGAGATTGCGCCGCGTGAGGGCGAAGACGTCTTCGCCGAGCTTGAGCGTCAGACAGAGATCCTCGGCCAGATATTTGACCGTGAAGACGACGCCAAGGCCCTGAACGACAAGCTCGAGGCCGCAATGGCAGACGCGAAGACCGCGTACAACGGCACTGACACCGTGATGGCCGTGAACACCTCCGCCGGCAAGATCGGGTACATCGCTCCGGAGACAGGCCGCGCGCTCGGCCCCGTATTCCCTGCCCTCGGCTGGGTGCCCGCGCTTGAGGTTGAGGGTGGCACCAGCAACCACAAGGGTGACGACATCTCGGTTGAAGCGATCGCCGATTCGAATCCTGACTGGATTGTGGCGCTCGACCGCGACGCCGCCTTTGCGGTCGAGGATCGTGAGGCCGGATCCGCGCCCGCAACCGAGCTCATCAGCAACGCCGAGGCGCTGAAGAACGTCACCGCGGTGAAAGACGGACACATCGTCATTCTCGATGCCAACTTCTACCTGACCGAGGGGATTCAGGCCTACACGGAGCTCTTCAAGCAACTGGGCACTGCCTTCTCGGCGAAGTGAGCACGCTCGCCTCAACTGTTGAAGAACCACCGCGGCTGAAACAGCGCTGGTGGCCGCTCGCGACCGCGATTCTCGTGGTCGCGAGCCTGCTTGTTGCCTCCATCGCCATCGGGGTCTACGACATCACGGCCGACGATTTTGGTGGCGAACTGGTGTGGATCACCCGCGTCCCGCGGACCCTCGCGCTGGTGCTCGCCGGAGCCGCACTCGCGACGAGCGGGCTCGTGATGCAGATGCTGACGCAGAACCGCTTTGTTGACGCGACCACCTCCGGTACGACGGAGTGGGCGGCGCTGGGGCTCCTGCTCAGCGCCCTCCTGCTGCCGGATCTGGGGCTCGTCGGCAAGATGGTTGTCGCGAGCTGCTTCGCGTTTGTCGGCGCGATGCTGTTCATGCTGATCCTGAACAGGGTAGTGATACGCACCACTCTGGTGGTGCCGCTCATCGGGATCATGCTCGGCGCGGTCGTGAGCGCGGCCACGACGTTTATCGCGGCGCAGTTCAACCTGCTGCAGATGCTGGGCACGTGGTTCATGGGCAGCTTCACCGCGGTGACCCGCGGGCGATACGAGGTGTTGTGGGTCGTGGCGATCGTCACGCTCCTGGTGTTTCTGCTGGCGGATCGCATCACCGTCGCGGGCCTCGGCAAGGACGTGGCGACGAGCGTCGGCCTGAACTATCGCGCGATCCTTTACAGCGGCACGGCGCTCGTCGCCATTGCCGCAGGGGTGACCGTGGTTGTGGTGGGGTTCTTGCCGCTGCTGGGCCTCGTCGTGCCCAACATCGTGTCGATGATTCGTGGCGATCACGTGCGTGCGAACCTGCCGTGGGTTGCGCTCGGCGGGATCGCGCTGGTGACAGTGTGTGACATTATTGGCCGCGTGATCATTCGTCCCTTCGAAGTGCCCGTGTCGATGGTGCTCGGGCTCGTGGGAGCCGTGGTGTTTATCACGCTGTTGCTGCGGCGGCAGCGAGGCTAGCAGCACCATGGCAAGCATAATTACGGTTCCGAGCAGCGGTCTGCCCGCACTCGAGACGTACGCGAAAAGTTCCTGGTGGCACCGAGCATGGCCGATTCTTGCCGTCACGGCACTCGCGCTGGTGTTCGCGGCCGGGATCCTGAGCTACGGAAACCCGGTGCCGATCGACAGCCCCGGGTACTGGATCATCGTGCAGTCGCGGCTGACGGCGCTCGGCACGATCGCCTTTGTCGCGGTGAGCCAGGCGCTCGCGACGGTGCTGTTTCACACGGCAACGAACAACCGCATCCTGACCCCCTCCATTCTTGGCTTTGACGCGCTGTATGTGCTGACGCAGACGGCACTGGTGTTCGTGTTTGGTGCGTCGGCCTCAAGCTTGGAAGGGATCCCGAAAATCCTGGCGCAGAGCGCGTTGATGGTGCTGTTTGCGACGCTGCTCTACGGCTGGCTGTTTTCGGGCAAGCGCCAAAATCTGCACCTGCTGCTGCTGGTTGGCGTGGTGCTCGGGATCGGCTTCGGATCCGTGTCCACGCTGATGCAGCGGCTGCTTACCCCAAGCGAGTTCGATGTGCTGAGCGCTCGGTTGTTCGGCAGTATCAGCAAGGGGAATCCCGAGTATCTGCCCTTTGCGGCCGCGATTGTTGGCGCGATCCTCGTGTTTGTGTGGCTGCGCCGCCGTACCTACGATGTTGTGTCTCTCGGCCGTGATGTTGCCATCGGGCTCGGCGTGAACTACCGGCGTGAGGTGCGCACGATCCTGATCCTCGTCGCCGTGCTGGTGTCGGTGGCGGTCACGATGGTCGGGCCGATGACCTTCTTCGGGTTCCTCGTGGCGACCCTGACGTATCAATTTGCGCGGGGTGATTCTCACGCGGAGAAGATCCCGCTCGCGATCGCGATTGGGATGGCGACGCTGCTCGGGGCAACGTTTGTTTTGAAGCACGTCTTCGCGGCCGCCGGACTTGTGACGGTGATTATTGAGTTTGCGGGTGGGATACTGTTTCTCGTCGTGCTGCTCAGGAAGGGAATGCGGTGAGTTCGGGATCTGCTGCGCTTTCTGACGGTGTTGCCGCCGAGCGCGAGACCGCGCGTGACGCGGGCATCGAGGTGGTCGGTGTTGATAAGCGCTACGGCGGTCGTCTGGTCTTGGGCCCGGTCGATCTGAGTATCGCGCGCGGCGGCGTGACGGCGCTGATCGGCCCCAACGGTGCCGGAAAGTCGACGCTACTGACCATCATCGGGCGCCTGCTCGATGCTGATAGTGGCCGCATTACGGTCGGCGGTTTTGACGTCCGGGCGACCAAATCGCAGCAGCTAGCGAAGGTCGTGTCGATCCTGAAGCAGGAGAACCACTTCACCGCGCGGTTGACCGTGCGCCAGCTCGTGACGTTTGGACGGTTTCCGCACTCCGCTGGCCGGGTGACCGAGGCTGACCGGCGCGCGATTCACGCCGCGATCGCGTTCCTTGATCTCGCCGGCCTGGAGGATCGTTTTATCGATGAACTCTCGGGTGGGCAGCGGCAGCGCGCGTTTGTGGCGATGGTGCTGGCACAAGATACCGACTTTGTGTTGCTCGATGAACCCCTGACCGGGTTAGACATGCGGCACGCGGTGGGCATGATGGGGCAGGTGCGGGCCGCCGCCGATGCGCTCGGTAAGACGATCATTCTGGTGGTGCACGACGTCAACTTTGCCGCCGCCTACGCGGATCGGATCGTGGCGCTCGCCGACGGCAAGGTGGTTGCGTCGGGTACTCCCGAGGAGATCATCACCGCCGAGGTGCTCGAGCGGGTGTTTGAGACCCCGGTCGAGGTGATCCAGCACGGCGGGCACCCGGTCGCGGTGTACTACCGCTCGTAGTGGAATCCTCGTCTCGTGAGTGCTTCAGAAAGCTCTTTGGATGGTTGTCTGGAAACTGAAGGGCGGAAGAACGCCACTCAGTTTCGGTTCTGCCGAGCGCGCCTCAATCCAATAACAACAAGAATCGCTATCCATAGCGCGATGAGCAAGCTGCCGGCGATGATCCCCACGAGCGGGCTGAGGCCCCAGAGAATGGTCCTCTCGCCGACGAAGTTGATAATTCCGTTCACGAGGATCCACCCACCGCTCGTGGCCAGCGCCACCGCACTGATGACAAACACCCAGTATCGAGTGGGGGTGTCGAGTGCGGCGCGTACTGCTTCGCGTAGTCACGGGGGTTGCCGAAAGTCTCGTAGGGGTTTTCTCCGGTGTCGATCAGGTGGTTTCGTGCTTGGCGAATGATATCTGTGATCTGATCATCGTTTGTATCGCGCACTTCCAGTGCAGCTTGGAGCTCGTCGAGATATGCGTCGACCTTGGTGCCAGTCATTTCGTTCCTTCCTGTGGGTTGATGAGTGTCCCGGTGCGAAAGGAAAATTCTGCCCACCTTTTACGCAATCTTTCGAGTTCCGCGGCCCCTCCCCGGTAATCGTAAAGAACTTGCGCCCCGGTCCACCCTCTCCTTCTCGCCAAGAGGACGCCAAAAGCCCCGCGGACTCGTACCTTGAAAGCAGCGGGTATAGCGTCCCGCCTTTGGCGCGACCCAGGCCGCCCTGTTCCAGTCGTTGCGCGATCAGATATCCGTAGGCCTCGCCCTCAGACAGGATCGACAGGATCGCGGGTCCGAGCACTCCGCGAAGCCATTCTGACGGCCACGCCTCCTCTTCCATAAATAGATCGTACTGCAATCTAGTTAGACAGACAGCCTAGGGGCCTCGCTGGATCAGACAAGCTGACGGGGGCGCATTTTCGTTATACAATAATGTCATGGAAACGAACGAGACGATTAACGGTGTTCCGGTCACTGAAGAGCAGATCGCCGCATGGGTCGCTGAGGCTGAAGCCGGCTACGACGCCGAGGTGCTGAAACAACGCGGACGTGGGCGCCCAGGGAGAGGTGCTGAGCCGTCTCAGGTGGTTGCGCTTCGTTTGACTGTCGATGAGATCACAGTTCTTGACGAACGCGCCCAGAATGCGGGCAAAACCCGGTCGGACGTGATTCGCGAAGCGCTACACCTTTCAGGCACGTGAGGGTCAACGACTCGGCTCTGAAACACGGGATTCTGGCCGAGGACGTGGTTCAGGCGGCGACGTGGGCGGTGTGGATTGAGGACATTGATGAAGCCTCGCCAGCCCGGCAGTTGAGGCTTGGGTTTGACAATAGCGGACGTCTGCTCGAGACCGTCGTGCTGGTGTTCGATAGCGGAAACGAACTGGTGATTCACGCGATGAAGGCGCGCCCGCACATGCAGAAATTACTCCCGGGGCAGTGACTCGTATTGCTGCCGTTTGGCTCTCTGTCGCTCACCCGCGAACGTCAAACAGCAGTTCCACCGCGGCGTGGGCCTCGGTGGCCTCGCCGGCGCGTCCCGCCTCCCGAATCCGCACGGCGGGGCGGTGCAGCAGGCGGCCCGCGAAGTGGCGCAGTGCCGCCTCGGTGCGCGCGCGAACCTCTGCCGCGTCGTCGGGCGCAATGCGCTGCAGCTCCTCGTTGAGGAGCTCGTGAACGTGCTCGCGCAGTGCGACCAGCGCCGGCATGGCGTCGTTCTCGGCTCGCGCGGCCGAAAACTCTGACACGGCGTCACGCACGATACCGCGAGCCTCTACCTCGGCGCTGAGTTCGGCGAGCGGAGCGTGTTTGGCGATGAGGTCGAGGTCAAGCAGCTCAATGCCGGGCACCAGCTCGGCCGCGTGTTCGACGTTACGGGGGACTCCCAGATCAATCACCAGGCGCGGTCTGGCCGCCGCGCGGGCAAGGGTTGTGGATCCGGTTGCCCTGCCGAACTCACCCCGGTTCGCGCGCCCCGCGACTGTCTGGCAGAAGGGCTGTCGCGCTGACCGCTGTGTGCGGTCCAAGATGTCGGCGCTGAAGATCGGTTCGTGCGCGAGGCTGGTGGTGACGATGAGATCGGCCTGCGCGAGGGCCTCCTCTAGCTCGGTCTCGGCGATCGCCGCGATCCCGTGCGATGCCGCGAACCCCTCCGCGCGGCCGGAAGGGGAATACACCGCGACCCGCTCGGCACCGCGTGCACGCAGCGCAGCGAGACTCGCCCCCGCGTACATCCCGGTGCCCACGAGCACCACGCGCGCGGTTGCCCAGTCCCCGATGCGGCTCTGCGCCATCGTCAACGCGAGCCGCACCAGGGAGCGGCCCGCGGTCTGCACGCCGGTGCGGTGTTTGATCTGGCGGGAGGTTCGCGCTGCGGTCTGAAACAGGCGTTCGATTTCGCTGGAGGTGCTTCCGCGCTCGCGGGCCTGCTCAAGCGAACGCCGCACCTGACCGGCGATTTCGCCCTCGCCGACCACGACGGATTCGAGCCCGCCGGCGACGGAAAACAGGTGCTCGACGGCGTCGAGGTCTGAGCGCACGACGAGCCGCTCACGCAGCTGCGGTTCTGCGATGCCCGTGATTCCCGAGACGCGGCTGATGCTCTGTTCGACCGCGGCGTGTGACGCGACGTCGAGATAGGCCTCGAAGCGGTTGCAGGTCGCAAGCACCACCGAGCCTTCGGTGAGCGTGGGATCCGCGAGCGCTTCGACCACTGGTGCGGTGTGTCGCTCGAGAGCGCCAAGAAAATCGAGATCGACGTTGCGGTGCTCAAAGGAGAGGCAAACTAACACGTCGTGGCGCCAACTTTCGTCGATTCGGGGGCGCAGCTGGCCGGATCCGGGACCCTGCTGTGGCGTGCGCTGCCGGGCGATTGCTGCCCGGATCCTGCAAACAACTTCATCAGATGAACATGCTAGCATCTTCATCTGATGAATATCTTGCCCGCCACCCACCCGCTCGCTGCCGGCCGCACGGCCAGTTCAGCACTCGTTCGTGCACTCCAGGGGGTGCGCCCGGATCGCCTGCCGGTGTGGTTTATGCGCCAGGCCGGGCGGTCACTGCCGGAGTACCGCCAGCTGCGCGCTGGCACCCCGATGCTCGACGCCTGCCTCGATCCGGAGATGGCCGCGGAGATCACACTGCAACCGGTGCGCCGCCATGGCGTCGACGCCGCGATCTTCTTCAGCGACATCGTGATCCCGCTGAAACTCGCCGGCGTGGAGGTCGATATCGTCGCGGGCCGGGGCCCCGTCTTTCCGCGCCCCGTGCGCACGGCCGCCGACGTCGAGCGCCTGTGCGCGGAGCATCCCGCCGAGAGTCTACGTCAGGCGATTGCGCCGATTCGCGAGGCTGTGCAGCGGGTCACGGCTGAACTCGGCGCAACCCCGCTGATCGGGTTCGCGGGGGCGCCGTTTACGCTCGCGGCCTACCTGGTGGAGGGCGGGCCCTCCCGCGACCACCTGCGCGCACGCGCGCTCATGCACACCGATCCCGAGGCCTGGAAACGGCTGCTCGCCTGGGCGGCGGAGCTCAGCGGAGTGTTCCTTGAGGCGCAGGTCAGCGCGGGCGCGAGCGCCGCGCAGCTCTTCGATTCGTGGGCGGGATCCCTCAGCGCCCGCGACTACACGGCGCACGTTTCGCCGTCGTCGATGCACACCCTCGAACGCGTACGGCAGCTGCGCTGGGTTGATCCCGCGTCTGCCGACGGCGAGGAACAACCCGTGCCGACGATCCACTTTGCGGTGGGTGCCGATCATCTGCTCGAAGACTTCGCTCGACTTGGCACGAACGCGCTCGGCATCGACTGGCGGATCCCACTCGATGAGGCGAGCGCGCGGCTTGGCGGGGGCGTGCCGCTGCAGGGTAACCTCAACCCCGCCTTCCTGTCGGCGCCCGAGCAGGCGCTTGAGGCGCACCTGCGTGAGGTGATTCAGGCCGGCCGCAGCGCGCCGGCGCACGTGCTGAATCTTGGGCACGGCGTGCCGCCGGAGACCGATCCCGAGGTCCTGAGCTGGCTGGTGCAGCGGGCTCACGCGCTCGGAAACATCTGATGAACAGGATTCATCTGATGAATCGGCGGCGTGCGGCGTGACCGAGCAGTTTGAGCCACGCGTCGCCGTTATCGGCGGCGGCCTCGCGGGTCTCGTCGCCGCCTGGGAACTGGCGCGCGCCGGCGTCGGGGTTAGCCTCTTCGAACGGAGTGAACGGCTCGGCGGACGGATCGCCAGCGCTGAAATCCACGGCGTCCGCTTCGATGTCGGCCCCGAGTCGTACGCCACGCGTGGAGGAGAGGTTGAGCGCCTCCTCGTCGATCTCGGAATGCGCGAGTGCATCACTCCCACCGCGGGCGGCCGCAGCTGGATCGTCGGCGACGGCCGCGCAGCCCCGCTCCCCGCTGCCGCCGCCATTGGCATCCCCGCGCAGCCCCTCAGCCGCGAGGTCAGGCGCATCATTGGCCTCGGGGGTGCCCTGCGCTGCGCCATCGAACCCTGGCTGCCACGGTCCGTGGGCGCGACAGCCCCCTCGCTCGGCGCACTCGTGCGGGCGCGGCTCGGCCAGCGCACGCTCGACCGACTCGTGGATCCCGTCGTGCGCGGTGTCTACTCCGCCCGCGCCGATGCCCTGCCGCTGTCGGCGGTCCCCGGACTCGCTCGCGCCTATCGGGATCGCGGCACCCTCCGCGCTGCAGCGCGCACGCAGCGCGGCAGCGCCCGCGCCTCAGGGGCCGCCGTCGCCGGACTGCGCGGCGGGATCCACACCCTCGTCACCCGGCTGGTCGACGAACTTGAGCTCCTTGGGGTCGAGCTGCGGCTGAACGCTGAGGTGACGGCGATGCGGGAGCTCGTGTCGGGTGCCGGAGCGGCTTGGGAGGTCAGTGCCGGGGATGATGTGGAGCGGTTTGATGCGGTGGTTGTTACCGTGCCCGGTGTTGTTCCTCCCCGCCGGTTGAGCGAGACCGGAGGTCGAGTCGAAACCCAGGCCCCAGCACAGCGTATCGAGGTCCTTGCGCTGCTCGTCGAGTCCGCGGCGCTGAACGCCGGCCCGCGCGGCACCGGTGTGCTGGTCGCCGATGATGCGCGGTACGCGACGCCTCCGATCGCGGCGAAAGCGCTCACTCACGCCAACATGAAGTGGCGATGGTTGGCCGAGCAGTTGCCCCCAGACCACCACCTGCTGCGCCTGTCATACGGGCAGCGCGGCAGTGAGGCGGTCACCCTTCCGCTCGCGGACGAAGCCGCGGGACGGCTCGCGCTCGCTGATGCCAGTGCGATCCTCGGCGTGCCCGTTGAGGCGCTGAGTCTGCGCGGCATCGTGCGCCAGCAGCACACCCTTCCCACTTCCCGGCAGCCCGAGTCCACCAAGTCCACCGAGTCCACCGAGTCCGTCGAGCCCACTGCGCTCACTCCGCCCGGCGTTGTCTGCGCGGGCGAGTGGGTCGCCGGAACCGGCTTCGCTGCGGTGGTGCCCTCTGCCCGCGCCGCCGCGGCTACCGTCCTGCAGGCCCTCAACGCCTCAATCTTCCAGCCCGACCCCACACGAAGGAGCGCACCATGAGCACCGGCCACACGCGTGAAGCCGCCACAGAAAGCACCGAGTCCCCGCAGGGGTACGCCCTGTGGGCGATCTACCGCCGCGATCCGCAGCAGCGCCTCAGCGAAGACCCGAGCTTCGATGCCGCGGCAGAGACAGCCGAATTGCAGCGTGCGCAGGCCGAGGCCCTGGCCAACGGGGTGACGCTGCGCGGTTGGTACGACGTTTCGGGCCTCCGCGCCGACGCCGACTTGATGGTGTGGCTGCACGGCCCCACCGCTGAAGGATTGCAGGCCGAGTTGCGGCGGCTGCGTCGCACGGCGGCCCTCGCGCGGCTGATTCCGAGCTGGCAGGCGCTCGGTGTGCACCGTGACGCCGAGTTCAACCGCGCGCACGTCCCCGGGTTTCTGCGCGGCGAACACGCACGCGAGTGGCTGTGCCTCTACCCCTTCGTGCGCAGCACCGAGTGGTACCTGCTGCCGACCGCCGAACGCAGCGCGATGCTGGCCGAGCACGGCCGCGTCGGCGCGGCACACCGCGGGGTGGTGGCAAACACGGTCTCGGCGTTTGCGCTGGGCGACTACGAGTGGTTGCTGCCGATGGAGGCCGATGAACTGACCGAACTGGTTGACATGATGCGGGATCTGCGCGCGACCGACGCCCGCCGCCACATGCGCGAAGAAGTCCCCTTCTACACCGGCCGTCGCATCGCGGCCACCGAAATCCTGGAGGTCATCCGATGAGCAACACCGCAGCCCCCACAGCCGCGGCCACCACGATCGTGCCGCACGCGAGCGACGCCGCACGATCCGGCCCCGCACACGTCGAATCCCCGACCGCGTACGACGCGATCCTGCTCGCCGGGTTTGGCGGGCCCGAGGGGCAGGACGATGTCATCCCGTTCCTGCGCAACGTCACCCGCGGGCGCGGGATCCCCGACGAACGCCTCGAGGAGGTCGCGCACCACTACCGACACTTTGGCGGGGTCAGCCCGATCAACGACCAGAACCGGGAGCTGAAGGCCGCGCTTGAGGCGGAGCTCGCCGCGCGCGGCATCGACCTGCCCGTCTACTGGGGCAACCGGAACTGGGACCCGTACATCACCGACGCGCTGAGTGAGGCGCACGCGCGCGGCCACAACAAGCTGATCGCGATCGCGACGAGCGCCTATTCGTCGTTCTCGTCGTGCCGACAGTACCGCGAGAACTTTGCGCAGTCCCTTGAAGACACGGGGCTCGCGGATACCATGACCATCGACAAGATCCGCCCGTTCTTTGATCATCCAGGATTCGTGGAGCCGTTCATTGAGGGCGTCCGCACCGGGATCCAGCAGCTGCGCGAACAGCTCCCGGATCTTGATGTAGCGAAGGAGGTCCGGATCCTCTTCGCCACCCACTCCATCCCTACCGCAGACGCCGAACGATCCGGACCCCGCGAGGGCGCGGCTGAGTATCGCGACTTCGGTGCCGGCGGTGCCTACGCGGCGCAGCACCTCGCCGTCAGTGAGGTGGTCGCGCACGCCGCGGGTGCGGGTGCCGCGTGGCAGCTCGTGTACCAGTCACGCAGCGGCCCCGCGTCGCAGCCGTGGCTCGAACCGGACATCAACGACGCCATTGCGCTCCTGCCCGCCGAGGGCGTGCGGGCCGTCGTGATCGTGCCGATCGGATTCGTCAGCGACCACATGGAGGTGCTGTGGGATCTGGACACCGAGGCGCTGGAGACCTGCGAAGAGTACGAACTCGCTGCGGTGCGGGTACCGACCCCCGGCACACACCGCGCCTACGTCAGCGGGCTCATCGATCTGGTGCTTGAGCGGCGCGATGGGACCCCCGCGAGCGAGCGCCCCGCGTTGACCGAGCTCGGACCCTGGTTTGATGTCTGCCGCCCCGCCTGCTGCGAAAACGTACGCGCCGGATTCAAACCCGCCGCGGCTGGGATTGCGCCGTGACCGGAAGAGTATTTGCTCCGGGGAGCCACCCCGCGGCCAGGGTTGGAGTGTACGGCGACACCTATCTGCCCCCGCAGCCGGGCCTCATCCGCATCGGTACGCGCCGCAGCAGGCTCGCGGTTGCACAGTCGACGCAGGTGGCGGAACATGTTGCACGTGAAACTGGTCGCGATGTCGCGCTTGTTACGGTGACCACCAAAGGGGATATTTCGCGCGCGCCACTTGCGGAGCTTGGCGGCACGGGTGTGTTTGTGAGCGCCCTGCGCGAGGCACTTGCTGATGGTCGCTGCGATCTCGCCGTTCATTCGTACAAGGATCTACCAACGGGCCCGTGCGAAGGCATCGTGGTCGGGGCGGTGCCGGAGCGGGTGGACCCGCGCGACGCCTTGTGCGCACGCGATGGCCTGAGTTTACAGAAGCTTCCCGCTGGGTCGCGGGTGGGCACCGGATCGCCCAGACGCACGGCGCAATTGCTCGCGGCGCGTCCTGATCTAGAGGTGGTGGATCTGCGCGGCAACGTCGATACCCGGCTCGCTTTTGTAGGAGACACGCTCGACGCGGTAGTGCTCGCCGCCGCGGGGCTTGAGCGAGCAGGGAGCACCGCGCACATTACCGAGCGGTTCGCCCTCAGCGCGATGCCGACGGCGCCCGGCCAGGGGGCGCTCGCTGTCGAGGCACGCGGCGCCGATGCGGCCGCGGGGTCGGCGATCACGGCCGCGCTTCGGGCACTGGAACACCCAGCCTCACGCCTAACCGCCACGGCGGAGCGCTCTGTGCTCGCGACGCTCGAAGCGGGTTGCGCGGCACCGATTGGGGCGACCGCGAGCGTTGACGGTGACACGCTCCGTCTGCACGCGGCCGTGTATCGCACCGACGGCGCGGAGAAGTTGGAGGTGGAGCTGAGCGCTCCGCTGAGCGTCGCGGCCTATGCGATAGGAACCGAAGTTGCTGATGAGCTGGGCCGACGCGTGGCCGAAGCTTTGCTCAGCCTGGGTGCTGCCGAGCTTACAGATCTCAGGGCCGCTCGTGTCGCCTAAGGAGCGCGCTGACGGCGGCCGCAGATTGAGCGCAGCGAATGTTGAACAGAAAACGCATCGCGTTTTCTCACATTCGCTGTTGGGGCCACTGCCCCAAGGCCGAGTCGAAATCAAGGGACTTGATACCTCGTCGCCCTCCCTCAACGGCGCCCGCCTGCTGATCCTGCGCGGCGGCCCGTGGGGCGAGCAGGTCGCGGCGCGAGTGCGCGAGCGCGGCGGAGTGCCAGTGATCCGGCCCCTGATCGAGATTGTGCCCGAGCGCACTCCCGAGCTTCCCGCAGCGGTCGCACGCTGGAACCGCGGGGACTACGACTGGGTCATCCTGACGAGCGCGAACGCGGTGGCCGCGGTGGTGGCCGCCGGTGTGGTGGCGGAGTCGGTGCCGCGATCCCGGGTTGCCGCTGTGGGCCCCGGCACCGCCTCTGCGGCCGAGGCCGCCGGGATCGCCGTCGACCTTGTGCCGGAGTCGAACTTCTCAACGGACGGGCTGCTGACAGCCCTCGAAGCGGCTTTTGGCGCAGAAGCTGAGGAGGGGATCCGGAGCTTCCTGCTACCGCTGTCGAATCTGAGCGACGAACGGCTGCAGACGCGGCTGCGTGCGGCGGGGCATCTGGTCGAACGAGTCACGGCGTATCGCACCGTCGAGATTACCCAGGATGAAGAATCTGCCGTCGAGTTTGCTGAGGCACTCGTTGGCTGTGAAGCGGTGCTGGTGACCAGCGGATCCGCGGCCCGCGCACTCGCATCCCGCCTCTCCGCCTTGCCGGAGTCAGCGATTGCCGAGGCACTTCCCACCATCGCAGCGATCGGAGCGCCCACGGCGGCCGCGCTTGCGGGCGCCGGGATCCAGCCACAGATCGTTGCTCCCACCCAGACCATCGACGGGCTGCTCGACGCGGTTGCAGACCAGCTCAGCGATCCACAGTCTTACGATCCCTCACAGAAATGACCCAGATGCACGCTAGCTCAAGGCCTTCTCCCGCACTCACCCACCGCCCTCGCCGTCTGCGCCGTTCGCCGGCGATGCGCCGCCTTGTGGCCGAGACCCGACTGCACCCGGCGAGCCTCGTCCTGCCCGTGTTTGTGCGCGAGGGGATCGAATCGCCCCGGCCCATTACCTCGATGCCCGGGGTGATGCAGCACACGCTTGATTCGCTGCGCGAGGTCGCCACGGCCGCAGCCGAAGCGGGACTCGGCGGCATCATGCTGTTCGGGGTGCCCGCGGAGCGCGACGCCGAGGGCAGCGCGGGTGACGATCCCGACGGCATCCTGAACCGGGCTCTTCGCGCGGTCGTCGCTGAGGTCGGCGGCGAACTGGTGGTGCAGAGCGACCTCTGCTTGGACGAGTTCACCTCGCACGGGCACTGCGGGGTGCTCGATGCGGCGGGCTTCGTCGATAACGATGCGACGCTGGAACGGTACACAGCGATGGCCGTTGCGCAGGCCGAGGCGGGCGCCGAGATCCTGGGGCTGTCCGGCATGATGGACGGCCAGGTCGCGGCGGTGCGCGGTGCGCTCGAAGCGGCGGGGCACGCGGACACCGGGATCCTCGCCTACGCGGCGAAGTATGCGTCCGCGTTCTACGGTCCGTTCCGCGAGGCGGTTGATTCGCAGTTGCAGGGTGACCGGCGCAGCTACCAGCAGGATCCGGCGAACCGCCGCGAGGGTCTGCGTGAGGCGCAGCTCGACCTCGACGAGGGTGCCGACATCGTGATGGTGAAGCCGGCCATGAGCTACCTCGACGTGCTGTCCGATGTCGCCCGCCTCAGCACCGTGCCCGTGTGGGCGTACCAGGTATCGGGGGAGGCAGCGATGATCGAGGCCGCCGCGCAGAACGGATGGATCGACCGGGAGGCGGCGATCCGCGAGTCCCTGCTGAGCATCGCCCGGGCCGGGGCCGACACCATTTTGACCTACTACGCACTGGAGGCAGCAGCATGGAACTGATGAGCAGCGATGTGACGGCTCACGCAACGAACGAAGAACTCGCGGCGCGCGCGGCGCGGGTGATCCCCGGCGGCGTGAACTCGCCCGTGCGCGCGTTCGGCTCCGTCGGCGGCACGCCGCGCTACTTCGTCTCGGGGCGCGGCGCGTTCGTCACCGACACTGAGGGCCGCGAGTATGTCGACCTCGTGGGGGCGTGGGGACCCGCGCTGCTCGGGCACGCGCTGCCGGTCGCCGTCGAGGCGGTGCAGCAGGCGGTGGCGCGCGGCTTCGGGTTTGGGGCGTCCGCCCCGGCGGAGGTTGAGCTGTGCGAACTGATCGTCGCAAAACTGCCCGACGTCGAGAAGGTCCGGCTCGTGTCGACCGGCACCGAGGCGACGATGACGGCGATCCGGCTCGCCCGTGGCGCGACCGGTAGGCCGCTGATCATCAAGTTTGCCGGGCACTATCACGGGCACTCCGACGGGCTTCTGGCGGCTGCAGGATCGGGGCTCGCGACGCTCGCACTGCCGGGGTCCGCCGGCGTCACGGCCGAAACCGCGGCGCAGACGATCGTGCTCCCCTACAACGATGTGCCCGCGCTGGAACGGGCGTTTACCGAGCACGGCGCGCAGATCGCGGGCGCGATTACCGAGGCAGCCGCGGCGAACATGGGGATCGTCACGCCGCTCCCCGGCTTTACCGCGCGGTTGCTTGAGATTGCCCACGCGCACGGCGCGCTGGTGATTACCGACGAGGTGCTGACCGGGTTCCGTGCCGGACCCACCGGGTATTGGGGGCTCGAACGGGATCAGGTGCCCGCTCAGCTTCGGCCTGATCTCTTCACCTTCGGCAAGGTGGTGGGTGGCGGGCTGCCGCTCGCTGCGGTCGGTGGTCGGGCGGAGATCATGGATCTGCTCGCGCCGCTCGGGCCCGTCTACCAGGGCGGCACGCTCTCCGGGAATCCCATCGCCGCGACCGCGGGACTTGCGACACTGCGTGCGGCCGACGATGCGGCTTACTCTCGCCTGGCCGCTGCGGCCGATGCGCTCGCCGCAGAGGTGGCCTCGGCGCTTGGGGCTGCGGGCGTCGCGCACCGGGTGCAGCGCGCCGGCACCCTCTTCAGCGTGCTGTTCGGTGACTTCCCGACGCCGCCGCTCGGTTACGCCGAGGTGCAGCGCCAAAACACGGCGCAGTACGGTGCGTTCTTCCACGCCATGCTCGACGCGGGAGTCTCGCTCCCACCGAGCGCCTACGAGGCGTGGTTCGTGTCGGCCGCCCACGACGCGGCGGCGCTGGAGCGTGTGGTCAGTGCGCTGCCCGCCGCTGCCCGCGTCGCTGCCGTGTAGGGGATCCGATCCGCTGCTGCGCATGCGGTGTATCGCGGAAGAGATGCTTCGTCACGAGGTTGATCTGATTCCTCGAAACGGCCCGAAAGCTTGCTTCGTCGAGACCGTCCTCAGCGAAGCTGCTGTTCACCGTCGAACCTGCTGTCAGGAACCGCCGTTTCGGCGGTGGAAGTCAGTCTCGGCAGCAGTGAGCCACCTCGGCAGCAGTGAGCCACCTCGGCAACAACGAACCGCACGCTGAAGGCCGAGAACCCCTGCAGACAGTCATCCTTCGCCCGCAAGACACCGATCACGCGTCGAGCGCCTCGTTGTGTCGGGCAGGAAGGTGCCCGCGTGGATGTTGGTGACCGAGCGGCGGGGCGATCGTGCACGGTTGTCTGAGTTCCAAGGTCTCACTACCGCGTGGTTGCGCCATTTTTGGGAGATGGCGTCGCTGTGTTGGATTTTGCTCATGAGGGTCGCATGAGCCTCTGCTGGGCCGGGTGCGATTGACCTGGAGCGAGAAGGCAGCCCGCGGGGCGTGAGCACTGCGATTCCCCAAGATTCTGCTCTCTCAAGATCGGCGCAGAAGGGAAAGAATTTGCTTGCGTTATACCCCCCAGGGGTATATATTGATGTCGTGCATACCCGCAGGGGGTATTTGCGGAACTGAAGGGAACAGACCATGGCTACTACTGAGTTTCAGGTCACCGGAATGACTTGCGGACACTGCGAGATGTCAGTTCGCGAAGAAGTCAGTGAGATCGCGGGCGTCGAGGATATTCAGGTCAGTGCGAAGACTGGCAAGCTCGTTGTTACGAGCTCCGACCCTATTGATGATGCGCTGGTGCTAAGCGCCGTGAGCGAAGCGGGCTACCAGGCGGTGCGTCAGGCATGAACGCGGGGGCGCGCCTCGCACTATACGGGCTTGGCCTGGTGGTGGCGTTTGGCAGCGCATTTGGAATTGCTGCCGCCGTCGCACCAGACAACGCCGCAGCCGATTGGACAACAGGCAACGAAATGAATGAGCACGCCGCAGACGATACGTCCGCAACAACAGAAGCCTTGAAGGGCCTTTCGCTCGGTGCCGAGGGGTACCTGTTGTCGCCGGTTCAGGCACCGACGATAGTAGGTGACCCCGGCACACTTAGCTTCCAGATCCTTGATCCCAACGGCGAGGCCGTGTCGAAATATGCGACCGCGCACGAGAAAGACCTGCACCTGATTGTGGTTCGCTCCGACGGTAGCCAGTATCGGCATGTGCACCCCGAACTCGACCACACCACTGGCACATGGTCGACTCCCTGGGAGTGGACCGAGGCCGGCGGGTACCGTGTGTTCGCAGATTTCACGCCCGAGGGACCGAATGCGCCCTCGCTCACCCTGGCGCGCACGGTTCAGGTCGCCGGGCACTATGCCCCCTGGACGCCGCAGCTCACTCGGGTCGCTGAGGTTGACGGATTCACGGTGACCGTCGAGGGTGAATTGGTGGAAGGGGCATCAAGCAATCTCGTCGTCAGCGTTGCTCGTGACGGGAAGCCGGTCACTACCCTAGAGCCCTATCTCGGCGCATTTGGTCACCTCGTCGCGCTACGCGAAGGAGATTTGGCCTACTTGCACGTCCATCCCGCGGGAGAAACCCCGGCCGTCGGCACGACATCTGGGCCAGAGATCGGCTTCGCTGCATCTGCCCCAACCGTGGGCAGCTACCTGCTGTATTTCGACTTTCAGGTTGAAGGAAACGTACACACCGCTGAGTTCGTGCTCGACGCTGTTCATGGCGACGGGTCCCAGCACGACGCGGGCAAGCGAAGCGATTCGCACACCGAAAGCCACTGACCGTCGGGTCTGTGCCTTCACACGCAACAAAGGGAAGAACAATGAGTATTTCAGCACCCCCAAGTGGGGCCACCGGCATCGAGTTACAGATCGGCGGAATGACCTGCGCCTCGTGCGCGATGCGGATCGAGAAGAAGCTCAACAAGCTCGAAGGTGTCGTCGCTACCGTCAACTATGCAACCGAGAAGGCGAAAGTGAGCGTGCCGGAGGGATACGATCCTGCACTGCTCATCGCCGAGGTCGAGAAGACTGGGTACACCGCCGAACTTCCCGCCCCGAAGACGCGAAAGAGGGACGTCGCGGCCGCAGAAAACGGCGAAGACTCCGCTGCGCCTGAGCTGGCGTCGCTGAGGCGGCGCCTCATTGGGTCGATCATTTTGACGGTGCCGGTCGTAGCGATGGCGATGATCCCCGCACTTCAGTTTGTGTACTGGCAGTGGGCATCCCTCGCGCTGGCGGCTCCGGTGATTGTCTGGGCGGCGTGGCCATTCCACAAAGCAGCGTGGATGAACCTCAAACACGGCACCGCCACGATGGACACGCTCATTTCGATGGGGACTTCGGCAGCGTTTCTGTGGTCGTTGTACGCGCTGTTCTTCGGCAGCGCCGGTACGCCGGGAATGACTCACGGCTTTGAATTCTCGTTGGCTCCATCTGACGGCGCCGCGAACATCTACCTTGAAGTAGGTGCCGGGGTGACAATGTTCATTCTCGCCGGTCGATACTTCGAGAAACGCTCGAAGAAGCAGGCGGGTGCAGCACTCCGCGCGCTGCTGGAGCTCGGCGCAAAAGAGGTTGCCGTGTTGCGCGGCGGCGTCGAAACCCTCGTGCCAGTCGAGGATCTGAGCGTTGGCGACGAGTTCATCGTGCGGCCGGGGGAGAAGATCGCCACCGACGGTACGGTGCTCTCGGGAACTTCCGCGATCGATGCGTCGATGCTCACTGGTGAAGCGGTACCCGTTGAGGTAGCGGAGGGCGACCTTGTTACCGGAGCCACAACGAACGTTGGTGGGCGGCTCGTCGTGCGCGCCACCAGGGTCGGCGCAGACACGCAGCTCTCGCAAATGGCGAAGCTTGTTGAGGATGCGCAAACCGGGAAGGCCGAGGTGCAGCGGCTCGCCGACAGGATCTCCGGCATTTTCGTGCCGATTGTGATCGTGATCGCGATTGCCGCACTCGGTGGCTGGCTCGGCGCCGGATTCCCCGTCTCTGCGGCGTTCACGGCCGCTGTTGCGGTGCTCGTGATCGCCTGCCCCTGCGCCTTGGGACTCGCTACGCCCACAGCATTGCTTGTTGGCACGGGTCGTGGGGCTCAGATGGGCATCCTCATCAAGGGTCCTGAGGTGTTGGAATCCACACGCAAGATCGACACTGTTGTGCTCGACAAGACCGGAACGGTCACCACTGGGAAGATGACGCTGGTCGAGGTGCTTGCTGAGGGTGACACCGACCGCGCTAAACTCTTGCGGCTCGCGGGTGCATTGGAGGATGCTTCCGAGCATCCCATAGCGCAGGCGATTGCCAAGGGGGCAACACAGCAGGTTGGTAGCCTCCCAACACCGGAAGACTTTGCCAATATCGAGGGCAAGGGCGTACAGGGAATCGTTGACGGCCATGCGGTGCTCGTGGGCCGAGAATCGTTACTCGCGGAGTGGTCTCAAAGCTTGAGCGACGAACTGCGGGAGAAGAAGTCCGCTGCTGAGGCGGAGGGCAAGACCGTCGTTGCCGTCGGCTGGGATGGGCAGGCGCGAGGCATCTTGATTGTGGCAGATACTGTCAAGCCACAGAGCGCCGAGGCGATCGCACAGCTCCAGGCGATCGGTTTGACTCCGATACTTCTGACCGGGGACAACACCGCAGGGGCACGCCGGATCGCCGCCGAAGTGGGTATCGATGAGGTCTTCGCCGAGGTTCTTCCGCAAGAAAAGGTCGACCTTGTGACGAAGCTGCAGCGTGAAGGCAGGACTGTTGCGATGATCGGCGACGGTGTCAACGACGCCCCGGCTCTCGCGCAGGCGGATCTTGGGCTCGCAATGGGTACCGGAGCGGATGTGGCGATTGAGGCGTCTGATATCACGCTCGTGCGGGGCGACCTGCGTAGCGCAGTCGATGCGATTCGTCTTTCACGAAAGACTCTCGGAACGATCAAGACGAACCTCTTCTGGGCGTTTGCGTACAACGTCGCGGCGATCCCGGTCGCGGCCCTCGGCATGCTCAACCCAATGCTCGCGGGGGCGGCGATGGCACTCTCGAGCGTGTTTGTTGTTGGCAACAGTTTGCGTCTGCGTGGGTTCAAGAGCATCGCGAAGCCGTAGACGATTGCGCTCAGGGTCGGTGCTCTCTCGAACGCCTACCCGATGTTGTCGCCTGTTGTGAGGCTAGTTCGGGCAGTGTCGAATATTCGTTGACACCCGTTCCCGCCCTTGCTAGCCTCAAGGCAACCTTCTTCCTTGGGAGATGAGGGGATCGGAACCCCCCACCACTGCGCGGCAGGGGAGCAACACGGTTCGCGGTGTCGCGAGAGAGTTTCACGGGGCTAACGAAACCACTCCGGTTGTGTGGGGGCCATGGCTACGTCAGGTGATCCTGCCGTCGGCCGAGCCAAAGCTCGGAGCAAACATGAAACGCACCAGCGTCCTCCTCTCCTGGATCACGTCCACCGACCACAAAGTCATCGGGTACATGTACCTGATTGAGTCATTTGTCTGGTTCTTGATAGGGGGTGTCCTCGCGCTCCTGATCCGGGCCCAACTCTTCGCTCCCGGCCTCGACATTGTCGGGACCAAAGAGCAATACAACCAGCTGTTCACGATGCACGGCACAATCATGCTGCTGATGTTCGCGACGCCGCTGTTCTCGGGATTCGCGAACGTCATGATGCCGCTGCAGATCGGTGCGCCAGACGTCGCGTTTCCGCGGCTCAACGCTTTTGCCTTTTGGCTGTACAGCTTCGGCTCCGTGATCGCACTTGCAGGGTTTGTGACGCCACAGGGCGCGGCATCGTTTGGCTGGTTCGCCTATGCCCCGCTTTCGGAAACGATGTACTCACCGGGTGTCGGCGGAAATCTGTGGGTCTTGGGGCTTGGTGTCAGCGGCTTCGGTACGATCCTGGGCTCCGTCAATTTCATCACCACGATCATTACGATGCGTGCGCCCGGGATGACGATGTGGCGCATGCCGATCTTCACCTGGAACACACTCGTTACAGGGATCCTGGTGCTCCTGGTGTTCCCGTGCTGGCGGCGGCGCTGTTTGGCTTGGCGGCGGATCGGATCTTCGGCGCCATGATCTTCAACGGCGAGGGTGGCGCGATCCTGTGGCAGCACCTGTTCTGGTTCTTTGGCCACCCCGAGGTTTACATCATTGCGTTGCCATTCTTCGGCATCGTCTCGGAGATCCTCCCCGTCTTCAGCCGGAAACCCATTTTTGGCTATCGCACCCTGGTCTACGCCACTATCGCGATTGCTGCCCTGTCGATGACCGTGTGGGCGCACCACATGTACGTGACTGGATCGGTGCTGTTGCCATTCTTCGCGTTGATGAGCATGTTGATTGCCGTGCCGACCGGCGTCAAGATTTTCAACTGGATCGGCACCATGTGGCGAGGGTCCGTGACCTTTGAAACCCCGATGCTGTGGTCGCTCGGATTTCTGGTGACCTTTGTGTTTGGCGGGCTGACCGGCGTCATCTTGGCGTCTCCAGCGCTCGATTTTCACGTTTCCGACACGTACTTTGTGGTCGCCCACTTCCACTACGTCGTGTTTGGCACGGTCGTGTTTGCGATGTTCGCCGGTTTCTATTTCTGGTGGCCGAAGTGGACCGGGCGGCTGTTGAATGAACGCCTGGGCAAGATCCACTTCTGGACGCTCTTCGTTGGGTTCCACACCACCTTCCTGGTCCAGCACTGGCTGGGGGTGATGGCGATGCCGCGGCGCTATGCGACCTATTTGCCGGCGGACGGCGTGACGTGGGGCAATCAGGTATCGACGGTGGGCGCGATGATCCTGGGCGTCTCCATGATTCCGTTCCTGCTCAACATCTACGTCACCGCGCGGAAGGCCCCGCTGGTCGAAGTGAACGATCCGTGGGGTAATGGCCGGTCGTTGGAGTGGGCCACCTCGTGTCCTCCGTCGCGGCACAACTTCGTGTCGATCCCGCGCATCCGCTCGGAGTCACCGGCGTTTGATGCCAACCACCCGGAGTTGCAGCCACCGCAGCCCGCGCTCCCGCCGGATCACACCGAACCGGCGAGTGTGTGATGCGGGGCTCGAACCTTGATCTGAAGCCCGCCCCATAGTTCGCATCGACGGTGGTGCGATAACTACCTCAGTGGAGTCCAGCCGACCGGGCGCGGGCCGGTGATCGCCGCGCGGGCACGATCGACGGTCTCCGACCATCCCTGGCCTTCAGGCCCGGCGGCACCACGAACCACCCGAAACCCGACATCTTCGAGCCGTGCAGTGGGTGAGTCGCCCCTGCGCACTCCAGCTCGGCAACTCCACTCGGGGTCGGCCCAGCCGCCCCCCTTCAGCAATCGATAGTCGCCGTAGCGTGCCGGATCGAGGCGATCCCAACACCACTCCCAAGCATTGCCGAGCATGTCATACACACCGAAGGTATTTGGCTGTTTGAGCCCCACCGGCTGCGGCCCTTCAACAGCATCTGCGGCGGTCCAGGCGATGTCTGGGAGTTCGCCATAGCGTGCACCGCTGCTGCCCGCACGGCACGCGCGTACCCACTCGGCTTCAGTCGGCAAACGGCAGCCATCCGCGGCGAGATCCCACAACACTTCGTCGCCCTGAACTGCGTACGCCGGCGGTATGCCCTCGGCCTCTGCCGCAGAAATGCACCACCTCACGGCGTCGATCCAGCGCACTCCAGTTGCGGGGAGGGGCGCCTCAGCTGAGGAAGCTGCAGGGGCATAAGTGCCCACGGTCACGGGAACCACCCCGATCTGAAACGAGCGAAGCTGTACCGTGCGTGATTCGCCGCGCCGTGCGTCGTTGAGATGCACGGCGCCCGCGGGGATCTCGACGAACTGCTGCATGCCTAGAGTTTAGGGCGACTCCTTGCGTGTTTCTCATCGGCAGCGTGCTGCTTCGCGGGCATATTGCGTGAGGCACACCGCCATCGCGATTCAACTTAGAACACTTGCTACAGTCGAAGCATGCCAAACGATGTGGTGGATATTCAGGCCAAATTTGATCTCTTTTCCGGGCACTGGCTCCCCAAGCGAATCGCCCAGCTCAACGACTACGACGTCAAACTCGTCAAGCTGCAGGGCGAATTTGTGTGGCACAGTCACGACGACACTGACGAGCTGTTCTTTGTTATCTCTGGGCAGCTCACCATTCAATTGCGGGATCGCGACGTACATCTCGGGCCCGGGCAGCTCTACGTCGTGCCAAAGGGAGTCGAACACTGCCCACGCGCCGATGAAGAGGTGCAGGCCCTGCTGATGGAACCAGCTGGGGTTGTCAACACCGGCGACGCGGGCGGTGAACTCACAGCCGTCGTCGAAGATATTTAGTGGTGTGTTGGGATTTGGTCTGGCGTTCGGGCGTTGAATGACGGTCCCTGGTTTCTCGCTCGATTGACATGCTGTGATCTCGAGCGCTCCTGCAGCGAGCCGCGCTCGATGCGGGCGATCCGGATTCCTCCCCGCGCAACAAACCAAGATTCTGCTCTCAGCAGAGAGTCGCGCCCCGATGCCTGCGCCCCAGTACGATCAGACCATGAGTGATCGCTTGCAGAAAGCCGTTGAAACGCCGCAGCTCGCGAGCGCGCCGGGGCCGGCGAAGCCGCGATCCGTCGTCTTCTTGCCGCTGTGGCGGCACCTATTGGGTGATGAGCTGAGGCGACTCAGGCATGAGCGGGGAGAGACCCTGGAGGAGACCGCGCGCCATGCTGGCGTGTCGCCCCAGTACCTTTCCGAGATGGAGCGGGGCGTCAAGGACCCGTCCAGCGAGATGATTGCGGCGGTCGCCGGCGCGCTCCGGGTGACGCTGGTGGATCTCACCCGCGCCGTATCTGAGCATGCGCACGGTGCGCCCGCGGCGCGTGCGGCCCAGAGCCTGGGATCGGCCGTGCAGAATGGCGTGTGCCTGACCGGACTGGCGCTGGCGGCCTGAGCGCCGAGCGATCCCCGATCTTCCCGCTGCGCCGTCAGCGCTGTGCGATGACGTGATCCACGAGCCCGTACTGCTTGGCATCCTCGGCGGTGAACACGCGGTCGTGGTCGGTGTCCTTCCTCAGCTCCGCTTCTGATCGGCCGGTGTGACGCGACAGCACCCCCTCAAGATCGGCACGGATCCGCACGGCCTCGTCTGCCTGCAGGATTAGGTCGGGAATGGTGCCTCGTTGCCCCTGCGTGCCGGGCTGGTGCAGCACGATGCGTGTGTGCGGGAGCGCCAGTCGTTTTCCCGCGGTGCCCGCCGCAAGAAGCGCCGCACCAACCCCCACGGCCTGGCCGACGCAGGTGGTCGCGATGTCTGAGCGGATGAACTGCATCGTGTCGTAGACCGCGAGCATGGCGCTCGGGTCACCGCCCTCGCAGTTGATGTAGAGGTGAATGTCGCTCGCAGACTGTGCAGACTCAAGGTAGAGCAGCTGTGCGATGGTGGTGTTGGCGACGCCGGCGTCGATTGCGGTGCCGAGGTAGATGATCCTCTCCGTCAGAAGATGCGAGTAGACGTCCATGATCCGGTCGCCACGGGGGCTCTGCGAGACGACGTTCGGGATCGTGTAACTGCCGCTCATCGCCGTGCTCCTGCCGTCGGGTTTGCCGCCGGACTGCGTGGCAGAATCTCGTCGAAGCTCTGCACGATGCTGTCGATGAAGCCGTACTCCACGGCTTGCTGCGCCGAATACCAGTGGTCGTGCAGAGAGTCTTCGTAGATCTTCTTGATCGGCTGGCCCGTGTCCTCGGATGTCAGCCGCAGGAGTGTGTCGCGGGTGTGCCGGAGATCCCCGGCCTGCCGTTCGACGTCGACCGTTGATCCGCCGATGCCAGCGGACCCCTGGTGCATCAGCACCCGCGCGTGGGGTAGCGCACGCCGTTTTCCCGGCGTGCCGGAGGTGAGCAGAAACTGCCCCGCGCTGTAGGCGATACCAAACACGAGCGTCGAGACATCGTTGGGGATGAGTCGGATCAGATCGCGGATCGCGAGCATCGCCGGCACGGAGCCGCCGGGCGAGTGGATCCACAGTGCGATGTCTGCTGCGGGATCGGCCGCCGCGAGCGCCACGAGCTGTGTGGCAAGCAGGGTGCCGTTGTCGTCATCCAGGGCACCATCGAGCATGAGCACGCGCTGCTCGTAGAGTTCGCGCCGATGCGGTTCGGTGAAGACGGGGGGTTTGGCTTGATCGCTCATGTGCTCAGTCTGCCCCGACCCGCAAGATGGTGCGCCGGATCCTGCTCACAGCCGTGCTGCTGTGAGCAGAGGCTGAGCCGATGCACGCCTTCATTCACCACTGTGACCGTATTGGATGTTTCACAGCCTGCAGAATGAGTGCATACGAACTTGAAACTGACACTGTGGGAGATTGTTGACTGGAATCATGGATCAGGAAGAACAGCTGCTCAAGATCGGCACGTTTTCGACACTGTCTCGCATCAGTATTCGGATGCTGCGCCACTATCACGAGCATGGCGTGCTCTCGCCCGCCGTGATTGACCCGTTCAACGGACATCGTTTCTATCGGGCCGATCAGCTGATGCAGGCGCACCTTGTGGTGCAGCTTCGAGAAGCTGGCTTTGCGGTTGAGAAGATCGCTCAGCTTGCCCAGAGTTCTGATCCTGTCCAGGTGGCTGCCGCGATTACGCAGCAGCGCGAGATGCTCTCCGCTGAGCGTGAGAGGCTTCACGAGCGTCTGGCTGCCCTGGACCTTGTCAGTATCACTCTGAAAGGAAGGCCAGAAATGACCGATGTAACCCTCACAACACTGCCCGCAATGCATCTTGCAAGTCTTCGAGAAACCCTGCCAAGCTACGGCGACGAGGGCACACTGTGGGAAGAGATGTGGCCGTTGCTGCAGCAGTCCGGGGTCGCTTTTCCGGCCGGTGGAATCTCCGGTGCGACGTTCCACGATCCCGAGTTTCGGGAATCCGATGTGGACGTTGAGGTGTGGATTCAGGTTGACGGACCGTTCACGCCTATTGCGCCGCTGGAATATCGCGCCGTCGCGCCGCAAAAGGTTGTCAGCGCGACACTCTTGGGCGACTACTCACAGATGCCCGCGGTGACCGGGGCCATCGGTGCCTACATTGCGGAGCACGCGCTCTCGACCGGGCCGATGTTCAACATCTACCGGGTCAGCCCGGCCCAGAACCCTGACCCGAGCAGCTGGGTCACCGAGGTATGTTTCCCGGTCTTGGCGGATTAGTGCTTCGGCGAGAACCGCGGCTCCCTCCCTGCCCTTTTCGTGCGTTGCCAAAGAGGGCGCGAAGGACTGAAGGGTAAGGGAGGCAGGGAAGTCTCGCCCAACCTCTACTTGAGTGAGCGGAGAGCTCGGGAGGTGATGCGTGCAGTCTCGGGCGTAGTGCTTTCAGTGCTCCAGCGGGAACAGAGTTCCTTAGCCCACTCGGGTGAGGTTTTGGATGCGTCGTTGATCCAGTTGGCTACTGAATCTTGGACATAGCGGGATGGGTCCGAGCGGAGCGGTTCAAGGAGCGGCTCGCCAAGGGCCGGGTTTGTCTTGAGCGCGGCGATGTGGCTGGCCCAGACGCCGCGGGGTCGAAGTGATTCGCTCGCGAAACGACGGAGATTCGCCGATGGTTCACTGGTCCAGGGCGTCAGCAGCGCAATTGACTCTTCAAGATCCGTGACGAGTTTTGGCCGCGCCGCCATCCACACCCACTCCCGGACTGTGAAGCAGTTGTCGTCAGCTAGAGGCCTGCAGGCTGCGAGCAACGCGGCATTGCCATCGGTGGCGCTGGATGCTGTTGCAAAGCACCACCATCCGCGCACGGTGTCGGAGGGGTGGATCGCGAGCGCCGCGAGGTCACCACTGCTGAGATGGTGCTTGAGAGCTGAGCCGATCGCGGCCATGCGTTTCAGAATCCCGAGGCTTTGTGCCTCGGCCACTGCGGACACAAGCTGGGCGGGCGCGTTCGGTATCACCGCGGCCAATAAAACGAGATGATCGATTGCGAGCGCCTCGGTGAGGGTTCGCGCCTCCGCGTGGCCGGAGTTCAGGTCAGCAAGCTGCGCTGCACCCACCTCACTGATCCTGTTCGCACCGCTGGTCATGCCGCCCTCATTTCGGGGAAGATCCACTCCAGCGTGTGCGCAGATTGTTCTTAACCCTGATCATAAGAACCATCTGCGCACACGCGACGAACGTGGCTGAACCCCTACCGCTTCAGGTAGTCGAGCAGGCGCACCGCGTCGCCGATGTAGGTGGCGGGGGTGAGGGCGAGGAGGCGATCCCGAGCCTCCTCGCCAATCTCAAGCCCTTGCACAAACTCGATGAGATCCTGCTGGCCAATGCGGCGTCCGCGGGTGAGTTCCTTCAGCGCGGCGTAGGGATCGCTGATGGTGGAGCGGCCTGCGGCAACCTCCGCGCGAATCACGGTCTGGATCGCCTCGCCCAGTACCTCCCAGTTCGCGTCGAGATCCGCGGCAAGCACCTCGGGGGCGGCATCGATCTGGCCGAGGCCCTTCAAGATGTTGTCGAGCGCGAGCACCGAGTGCCCAAAACCGACGCCGATGTTGCGCTGTGCCGAGGAGTCGGTGAGGTCGCGCTGCCAGCGGCTCGTGACGAGGGTCGCGGCGAGCGAGTCGAGGATCGCGTTCGACAGCTCAAGGTTCGCCTCCGCGTTCTCGAAGCGAATCGGGTTGACCTTGTGCGGCATCGTCGAGGATCCGGTGGCCCCGGCGACGGGAATCTGGCGGAAGTACCCGATCGAGATGTAGCTCCAGATATCGGTTGCGAGGTTGTGCAGGATCCGGTTCGCGTGCGCGATTCTCGTGTAGAGCTCCGCCTGCCAGTCGTGCGACTCGATCTGCGTGGTCAGCGGGTTCCAGTCGAGCCCGAGCCCCTCGACGAACTCCTGCGACACTCGCATCCAATCGGTTGCAGGATCTGCCGCGAGGTGCGCCGCGAAGGTGCCGGTCGCGCCCGAGAACTTGCCGAGGTATTTGATGTCGTCGATCTGGTTGAGCTGGCGCTCGAGGCGGTGTACAAACACGGCCAGCTCTTTGCCGAGGGTCGTGGGGGTCGCGGGCTGTCCGTGCGTGCGGCTCATCATCGGCAGCTCGCGGTACTGCTCAGCCTGACGCGCGATCTCTGCGATGACCTTCTCGAAGCGGGGGCGCCAGACATCGGCGACGGCCTGCTTCACGGTCAGCGCATAGGAGAGGTTGTTGATGTCTTCGCTCGTGCAGCAGACGTGCGTCAGCTCGGCGATCGCGTCGAGCCCCTGCGCGGCAAGCTGATCCCGAACCAGGTATTCAACGGCCTTGACGTCGTGCTGCGTGGTCGCCTCGATCTCGGCGAGCTTGTCGATCTCTGTCTGGCCAAATCCTGCAGCCCATGCCCGCAGCGTCTCGATCTGGCCCGCTTCGAGCGGCGCACCGCCGAGCAGCGAGTGCGAGGTCAGGTAAATCAGCCACTCGACCTCAACGTGCACGCGCGCCTTGTTGAGCCCCGCCTCGGAGAGGGTGTTGCCGAGCTCAGCGACCGCCTGGCGGTAGCGTCCGTCGAGCGGGCTGATGGGCTGCTGGGGCATGGGGGTCATCGAGTCTCCGTGCGTACGTTGGGGGCTCGGGATCCCGAGCCGGGTGCGGTGGCCGGGTCTATTCTCCCATGTCCTGCGTAGGTGTCGCGGTGAGACCTCTCAGACCCCGAGTTTGGCCCGCAGATCGTGAAGCAGTGCCGCGCAACTGCGCTCGACCTGCGCGAGTACACGGTCGAAGGCATCGTCGTCAGACCAGTACGGATCAAACACATCCGGATCTTCGGGCCGCTCGGGATCGAAGTTGGTGAGCAGGACCACCCGCTCGGGATCTGCGCCGCGCTCGCGCATCAGCGCCTCGTGGCCCCGATCGAGCGCGATCAGCAACTCGTGGCCCGCGATATCGGCGTCGCTGAGCTGGGCGGCCCGGTGCGGCTCGCCGTCGTAGCCGCGGCGTGCAAGGGCGGTGATGGTGCGCGGATCAGCCTGGTTGCCGACGTGCCAGTCGCCCATGCCGCGCGAGGTAATGACGAAATGCTCGCCGATGGCTGCCTCTTCGACCATGCGCCGAAACACCACTTCGCCCATGGGGGAGCGGCAGATATTGCCGGTGCAGACAAAACTGATGCGGAAGGGAGCCTCGGTGGTCATGCCTCCCAGTCTGCCCGAGATCCGCGGAATCCGGCTGGTTCTTCTGCTCTCACGCAATTAATGGTAAATTTATGGCATGAAAACTACCATTGATTCTGCCGGAAGAATGGTCATTCCAAAAGCCATTCGCACCCAGATGGGGCTCATTCCTGGCACACCCGTCGACATCGTGTACTCCGAAGGGCGGATCGTGATCGAGTACGCGCCGGTTGAGGTAGAGGTTCGCAAGGTTGGCAGACTCAAGGTTCTTCAGCCAACGACTGAAATGCCTGTGCTGACCGATGAGATTGTGAGAGAGACACTGGAGGCGGTGCGCAATGAAGTTCGCGTGTGACTCCAGCGTGCTCATTCCGGCGCTGACGCCCTGGCACTCCGCGCATCAGGATTCATTTGACGCGCTCCAGAGGGTGGATGTCGTGCCCGCGCACACGCTCATCGAAGCTTTCAGTGTCATGACGAGACTCGGGGAGGGCAGCCGAGTATCGCCTGACTCTGCGTTGGAGGTCTTGACCGACCAGACCTGGGAGGTAGTGCAACTTCCAGCCGACCAGGTTGAATCTCTGTTGGGCAAAGTCACGGCAGCGGGCCGCGCAGGGGGACGGTGTTTGACGCGGTCATCGGCGCGACCGCGGCCTACCACGAGGCAACCTTGCTGACGCGAGACAAACGGGCGTCTGCCACGTACGATGCCGTGGGGGTTGACTACGTTTTTGTCTAGCGATCCCGATCGCGCTTGCGGTTGGTGCCGAGCAGACCATTCATGATCCCCGACAGCACCGACATCACGAGCGCGGCGAGCACACCCCACCAGAAGCCGCCGAGGGCGAGTCCAAAGCCCGCGAGATCCGAGAGCCAGGCGACCACGGCAAACATGATGCCGTTGACGATCAGCCCAAAGAGCCCGAGGGTCAGAATGTAGAGCGGGATCGACACGAAGCGCACGATCTTGCCGAGCGTGCCATTGACGAGCCCGAAGGCAAGCGCGACGAGCAGCAGCGTGACGAGGTGCCCGTACTGATCGGCGTTGATGGGCACGATCCACACGCCCTGATCGCCGCTGCCACCAACGATGAGCGTGGTGAGCCACAACGCGAATGCGCTTACGAGGACACGGATGAGAGATCGCATGGTCACATTCTTTCAGCTTGGCCTCCGAGTATGGTCAGAGGAATGGCCACAGCTTGGTGGATTCGATGTACATACCTGGTGGTGTCCGGCGAGTGAGTCTCAAAGCGCTCGGCAGAGATAGGATGTTAATAGCTGAAATCTTCCTGGACGCAGGGTATGTGGCTGAGGGCAGGAAGATTGATGAGCCTTGAACCGAGCTGAGGCGGCCGTGGAACAGAATCTTGCTGCGCGGAAAGCGTCACTGTTGCCGTCCGCGAACGGGTCTGCAGAACTGCAGTCATCGCGCCCTGTTCGCTCGGGTAGGCATGCTGATGTGGCCGAGGCTGCTGCCGACTCGGTGGCTTCGGCCCCTCAGGCCAATCCGGGCGCGAGTTACGTCGGTGCCGTGTTTACTTCCGCCGGCATGACCACGATGGCCTGGGTGGCAGGAGTCGTGTTCGCTGTTGGGTTCCTATCGGCGCTGTGCCTGCTGGGTGCCGCGGCGATCGTGGGGAGCGAGAATTACGGTGCACGCCTGTTCGATCTGGGGGGAGCGTTGGCCGCCATATTTGTGCTGATTGGTGGGTCATGGGGGGTGGCCTTCAGCTCAGCGGGAGCCTCTATGAGGAGGCAGCGGTACCGGGTGGTGGCGGTTCGATCACGATCGTCGCGCTTGGCGCGCTCGCCATTGCGGTCGTCGCGGTTGCGCGCGTTGCTCGGGTGCACATGCCCTCAGAGCCGGCACCGAGTTCGTGGAGTGTGCTTGCCCGGGCCGCGATCGAATCCGCTGGCGTGGCCGCACTGATGGCAACCATTGTTGCGTTCGCGCGCATCAGTACCGGCGTCGGTGCCGAAACGCTGGTGATCCGAAGTGATCCTGGCGCGGTGTTCCTGGTCCTGTTGAGCGTGCTGACGGCCACGCTGTTTCTGACCCGAGAACCGCGGCGGCGGCGGACGGCCGGGCAGCACGCAGGTGCGTGGGCTCGCGCTTGTCGTGAGGCCAGTGTGTACCTCGCTGTGCAGGGCGCGACGTTCGGGACCCTCGCATTGCTCGGTGCCGTTATCCTTGCGAAGGATCTTGGCAGCTCCGGTGGCTTCTTCGCGCTCCTGCCGCTCCTGGGAAATCTCGCGGTTGCCGGGGCGACACTTGGTCATTTCGGAAGCTTGGTCTTCGTAAGCAGTACGGGGGTGGGCGAACTTGCACCTGCGGGAGATCTGCTGGGGGGATGAGCGTGGCGATTGTTGGTGTGACGCTGCTGAGTGTGGGCTACGCTACGGCCGCTGTCGGACTGCGACGACAGCGCGGCGGCCCAATTCAGTGGCCCCGTGTCTGGCGGATGCCGCTCCTGGTGTGCGGCTTTTGGTGCGTGCTCGCTCTCGGACTCGCGGGAGTGACGCTGCGGGGTGAGGTAGAGACTCTGGTGGGTGTCGCCGGGATCGCGGCCGAATTTGTACCGGAGTTGATGTATCGCGTGAATCCTGCGCTTCTGCGAGGGTCCGCCGGGCGAGACGTTGTTGAGACGTGGCTGAGTGAGGCAGCGCCCGGACAGCTCGCGCAGGCGTCAGCAGAAGGGACGGGTGTGCAGACGTTGGCTCCGTCTGGGTCGCGGTCAGGCAATCCCCAACGGACGCCGCAGGGCAACCTCATTGCAGGGTCCATCCATCGCCTTTGGCGGCGGAACCGCGCTCACCGTCAAGCTACTGAACCAGGATCGCGCGCCGAGCGCTCTGGCCCGCAGCTATTTGGAGGCACTCGCGTCCGGTGACGCGCGGCGTGCGACCGAGATGATTGACCCGGGCGTGCGAAACTCAGAGCGTGAATTGCTGACCAATGCGACCCTTGAGAGCGCAGAGCAATTGATCGAGGTGGTTGGCCTAGAGACGATTGCACGCACAAGCTCTACCGCCCTTGTGCGTGCGACCTATTCCCTCGACGGCGAACACTTTGAGCACGACTTTCGTTTGACGCGTGAACCGCAGGAGATGCTGTTTCTTGAGTCCTGGAAGTTGGCCGAACCGCTGCTGCTCCAGGCGAAGGTGGGCGTCGAGGGCCTGCAATCCCTGAAAGTCGGTGATACTGAGATCAGTGTTCCACAGGGCGGGGGCGACGATACGTCCGCTGTGACGCCCAGCGAAGACGACGGCTCACGCACTGTATTTCTCTACCCGGGGCTATACCGCCTGTCAGCCGCAGACAACCCCTATGTCACGACTTCGACTGAAGAGCTCCGGGCGATCCCCTCCGACACGCTCGCAGAAACCACGTTCTGGGTGCGAATGAAACCCAAGCCCACGTTCGAACTCGAAATCTTGCAGCAGGTGCGGCTGCGTATTGATCAGTGCGCCGCGAAACCAACGAATTTGGACCGGGTGTGCCCCGAATACCTGCGGCAGAAGGACCTCCTGGAGGCCGAGGTCCTCAGCCAGGCGGATCGTTTCGAGGAGATTGGCATTGGCTACTTTAGGTCAGCGGAAGCCGTGGTCAAGGTTCGACCGGGACCCAATCCGCTCAACGCAGACCCCGGACCCGAGGAGCACCGCTTCGCGGTTGAAGGCCGCATCGAGTTTAGAGACGGTGAACCAAAGATCCGGGATCTTGAGATGCGCGAGATCGCAACGGGCTGAGCGCGACTCCGCATTGGCTCCAGAAATCACACGGATGCTATCAAAACTGGGGTGAAAGCCGGGCTACGAATCCGGTCAGATCAGGAGACACGTGTTAGATTTTTGGTTACTGAATTTTTACTGGGAGTTGCTGATGCGGCGCTCAGGCTGAACGGCCAACAGGCCTTTGATCGGAGTTGATGAAGGTAGTGGAGCCGCAGGAACCCAAGTCGCACGGTGATGTTTCGGGCGAAGCAACGCCGCAGTTCCCGCTGATCCCGCCGCCGCCAGCGCCGCAGACGCCCGTGAATGCCCACATCCCGCCGCCAGCGCCGCAGCAGATTCCGCCTCAGGCGCACCAGCACCCCCAGATGCCCAATCCGCCCCAGGGCTACCCGGTGTCCCCTGCGCCGGTGCCGCAGGTGCCGGTGTTGCCTCAGCCTCAAGCAACGTATCCGGAGCAGCCGGTCCAGCACAGCTACCCGGTGCAGCAAGCTCATCCTCAGGCGTACGCCCAAGACGCCTACGCGCCTGCGCCACCGCACATGCCTCCGCTTCCGCCCGCGCCACCGCGCAACCCTGCAGCGGTCGCGTACATTCGGGCCATTTTCTCGCCGCGTGGTTTCGCCACCCTGGGCTGGATCGCCGGAGCGGTGTTTGCGGCAGGTCTCCTCTCGGCGCTCTGCTTGCTCGGCTCGCTGAATGCAGCGGGCGAGGGGGTCGGCGGCGCCCTCTCGCTCGACTTCGGCGGCTTGCTGTCCGCCCTGTTTGTCCTCCTGGGCGGTTCATTCGGCGGTGGCCTCGTGGTCGATGGCAATGTTGACGCCGGGTTCGTGTCAGCGAGCGCCGCCGCCGCCCTCTCGATCTTTCCGCTGGGAGCCCTCGCCGCCGTGGCAGCTGCGGTCGCCCTCATTACGAAGCTGCGGATGCGATCCGAGATGCCTCCTGCACCGAGCACCTTGACTGAGCTCGCGCGAGCTGCCATCGAGGGCGCCGCGGTTGCGCTCATCATGACAATGATCACCGGGTTTGCCAGTTTCGGAGGTGGTGTTTCCGACTTCATAGGGGTGCGGATTCATGCCCGCCCGGCGATGGTGTTTTTCGTCCTGTTGGCGCTGATCACCGTCACGCTCTTCCTCGCGCGCGAGTCGCGCCGGCGCTTGCAGCTGGCGCAGGCCGAAGGCCGGTGGGCGCGTGTCATCCGTGAGGCCGGCCGTGCCCTCGCAGTGCAGGGCACGATATTCGGGGTTCTCGCGCTCGTTGCGATCGTCATTGTCGCGGTGAAAGCGGAAAGCTTCGGCGCGTTCTTTGCGTTGCTCCCCCTGCTCGGCAATGTTGCGGCAGCAGGTGCCGCGCTTGGCCATTTCGGCGGCATCACGCTCGGATCCAGCCTGGGAATCGGTCAGCTCGGCATGGCCTGGGACCTGATGGGCGGACTCAGCATCGTCCTATTCGTTGTCGCGTTGCTGAGTCTGGTGATGACCGCTGGCGTTGTAGGTCTTCGCAGGCCGCGGACCGGCAGGCTCGAATGGAACCGGGTGTGGCAGATGCCGATCGTTGTGTTCGGTGTCTGGTGTTTGCTGTCCCTCGGGCTCGTTGGTATTTCGCTGAGCGGATCAGCCTCGAGCTTCGGCGGTTTATTTGGGTTTGGGAGCGTTGGTCTCTCTTGGAGCACCCCGTTCTTGATGGGCCTCGCCGCGGGGGCCACCTCGATTGCCGCTGAGTATGTCCCGTTGCTTGCCTACCGTATGAACCCGGCGCTGCTTCGTGCCTTCGGCGGGAAGCAAACAATCAACGTGTGGTTGTACGGTGTCGAGCCAGCCGGATATGTGGCGGCCCCGGCGCTATCACCATTCCCCGATCCCGCCCAGCCGCATGTGGTGACAGCTCCGTCAGCCGCTTCGGTGTCTGAACAACCGGTGCTGCAGCCCCCGGTCCACGGTGCCCCAGCGGCTGAGACACCACAGTTTCAGGATCCGATGGTCCAGAATCCGATGGCAGCGTCCCCGCAAGCTGGAGGCCTCGCACCGATTCACCCACCAGCGCCGATGTCGAAAAAGGGCAAGACGGGCCTCATCGTCACGCTCTCGGTTGTGGGCATGCTGGTGGTGCTCGGCGGCGGACTCGCGGTGACGGTGAATCTGCTGAACCAGGAGAGGGATCCCGCCGCGCAGGTTCGTGAATACCTTGACGCGCTCGCCGCCGGTAACGCGGATCGGGCGGGCGAGCTGGTGGATCCGGGCATCAAGACCGGCGATCGTGAGCTCCTCACGAACGAGACACTTGCAAGCGCACAGCAGCTCATCGAGGTCGTGGATGTTGAAACGACGGAGCGCTCAGACTATGGCGCGACGGTGCTCGCGACGTACTCGCTCGACGGAGAACGGTTTGAATACACCTTTACTCTCGAGTCCGGTCCAAAGGAGATGGTGTTTCTTGACAGCTGGAAGCTGAGCCAGCCACTGCTGGTAGAGGCTTCCCTCCAATCTGATAGCCTTGATGTGCTCACCGTCGGAGCAAGCGATGTTTCGCTCGACGGCGATGACACGTACGGGATGAACTACCAGCGCACCGTCTACCTCTACCCCGGCGTCTACGAGATCACCGCGCCCGAGACCGAGTTCATTGGCACTTCGACCGAGGAGTTCCGAGCGATCCCGAGTTTCGAGTATGGCAATGCAAGCGCCCAGACGGTCAGGATCACGTCGACTCCGAGCGAAGCGTTTGAGAAGGAAGTGCTGAGCCAGGTGCAAAAGCGGATCACACAGTGTGTCGAGATCCCGACAAACATGGACAAGGTGTGCCCAAGCATCACCCGAGATAAGGATCTTGCGGAGCTGAAGGTCGTCAGTCAGGCCAAAGATTTTGAGAGTATCTCTCTTGATAGCTTCCGCGGCGCAGAAGCCGTGATTGCAGTGCGCTCAAACCCCACGAGCTACAACAAGGATCCTGAACTCAGGGAATCAACCCTCAGAGTGCGTGGTGATATCGAGATTGTGGATGGCAAACCCGAAATCAAGGATATTTCGATCGACACCGGCTGGTGGTGACGGAACCTCGCGGTAACCCGTATCAGGAATGAATTGGCGCGCATATCCGCCCTGGCGCATTCACCCTGATTACACTTGATCGAGATGAGTGAGCACAGCATTTTCGACCCGCTTCACGGGGGGCGGATCCCGAGCCGATCCGCTTCCTCGATGACGCGGGCAATTATGTCCCCTCCGCGACGGCTGCAGCGTTTGCGGATGAACTTGAGAGCCTCACCACCGAGGATTTCAAGGGCTGGTACCGCGATATGGTGGGTACCCGCGCCTTCGACACCGAGTGCACGCACCTGCAGCGGCAGGGGCAACTCGCGCTGTGGGTGCCGAGCGTCGGCCAGGAGGGCTGCCAGGTCGGTTTGGGCCGTGCCGCCGAGCCGCAGGATCACATCTTCCCGGCCTACCGCGAACACTTGGTCGCCAAGATCCGCGGCGTCGATTTTGTGAATCTCGCGGCGCAGTTCAGGGGATTAACGCACGGCGGATGGGACGTCACCGACCCCGCGAACGGCAACTTCCATCTCTACACGCTCGTGTTGGGTGCGCAGACGCAGCACGCCACCGGGCACGCGCTCGGCCAGTTGCTTGATGCGAAGCGGGCGGCCGCTGACACCCGCCTCGATCCCGGTGAGGCTGGCACCGCCACGGGCGAAGCCACGATGGTCTTTTACGGTGACGGCACCACCAGCCAGGGAGACGCGAACGAGTCGCTCGTATTCGCCGCCAGCTACCAGACGCCGCAGGTGTTTGTGGTGCAGAACAACCGCTGGGCGATCTCGGTGCCGGTCGCCCGCCAGTCGCGCACGCCGCTCTACCGTCGCGCCCTTGGGTTCGGGATCCGCAGCGTGCAGATCGATGGAAATGACCCGCTCGCGGCCTACGCTGTTGGGCGGCGATTCTTGGATCTGGCTCGCACCGGTCACGGCCCCGGATACATTGAGGCGTTGACCTATCGCATCGGCGCTCACACCACGAGTGACGACCCCACCCGCTATCGCGAAGACGGGGAGCTTGAGCACTGGCAAGAGCGCGACCCGATCAAGCGCCTCGAAGCCTATCTGCGGACTCTGGGCGTCGAGGACGCCTTCTTTGCTGAGGTGTGGGAGAGCGCCGATCGGGAGGCAAAGCGGGCCCGTGACGCGATCCTGAATCTGCCTGCGCCGACGGCCGATTCCATGTTTGCCAGCGTGTACTCCGAGCCACACCCGCGCATCGAGGAACAGCGTGCTTGGCTTGAGCGCTACGAGTCGTCGTTTGAGGGCGCCGACGGGACGAAGCGAGGGAGCGACCAGTGAGCGTTGCAGACATTCAGACGTTGAGCGAACGCCAGACCCTGCCGCTTGCTCGCGCGATCAACGAGGGCCTGCGTGCGGCGATGGCCGCTGACGACCGCGTGATCCTGATGGGCGAAGATATCGGGCCCCTCGGCGGGGTATTCCGGGTCACCGATAAGCTGCAGGCCGAGTTCGGATCTGCTCGCGTGCTTGACACTCCGCTCGCCGAGGCCGGGATTGTCGGCAGCGCGATCGGGCTTGCGATGCGCGGGTATCGACCCGTTATCGAGATCCAGTTCGATGGTTTCATCTTCCCGGCGTTCAATCAGATCGTGACGCAGCTCGCGAAGCTCACGAACCGTCACGACGGCACGATATCGATGCCCGTGGTGATCCGGGTGCCCTACGGCGGGCACATCGGCGCGGTCGAGCATCACCAGGAAAGCCCCGACGCCTACTTTGCGCACACGCCGGGACTGCGTGTGGTGGCGCCGTCAACACCCAACGACGCGTACTGGATGATCCAGCAGGCGATCCAGTCGAACGACCCGGTGCTGTTCTTCGAACCCAAAGCGAAGTACTGGCAAAAGGGCGAGGTGGATCCTTCCGCCGCTGCGAGCCCGCTGCACCAGACCCGCGTCGCGCGGCCCGGTACCGATGTCACGGTCGTGGGCCACGGCGCAATGGTGACCACGCTGCTGCAGGCGGCCGAGATCGCGGGCACCGAGGGCACCAGTATTGAGGTCGTCGATCTGCGCAGCCTGTCTCCGATTGATTACGAGCCGTTGCTTGCCTCCGTGCGAAAGACGGGGCGCTTGGTGGTCGCGCAGGAGGCGCAGGGCGGGGTAAGCCTCGGTAGCGAGATTGCCGCTTATGTTGCGGAGCACGCCTTCTACTCGCTGCAGGCACCCGTGCTGCGGGTCGCTGGATACGACGTGCCGTTCCCGCCCGCGCGAGTCGAAGGTCTGTATTTGCCGGATGCCGACCGAGTGCTTGAAGCGGTCGACCGTACAATGCACTACTAAGGCACCACACGTGTCGCGCTCGCCGCGGCCCACTTCACCGCGCTACACGCACAGCAGTTCAACGTTTCAAGGAGTCGCCATGAGCGAAATGACCTTCCCCCTTCCCGATGTCGGCGAGGGTCTCACTGAGGCCGAGCTTGTCTCATGGCACGTCGCACCCGGCGATGCCGTCGCCCTCAACCAGGTGATCTGCGAGATCGAAACAGCGAAGTCGCTTGTTGAACTGCCCTCGCCGTTTGCTGGGACCGTGACCGCGCTGCTCGCCGAGGAGGGCCAGACGGTGCCCGTGGGGGATCCGATCCTGCGCGTGAGTGTTGCGGGTGATGCTGGAGGGGTCGCTGATCCCGCCCCTGCTGCTGCCGCCGCTGACTCTGAGGACACCCGAGACGCCGTGGCCGACACCGCGAGTTCGATCGAGCATGAGGGCGCGTCTGCGGACGGAGACGAGGGTGGTGCGGTGCTCGTGGGCTACGGCACCGCCGGCACCGTGCAGTCGCGCCGCCGTCGAGGGGGGAGCCGCTGCTGATCGGCGCGACCGCGCAAGCCGCTGCGATCCCGGTGGCGGACGCTTCGCCGATCATTGCGAAGCCGCCGATCCGGAAGCTTGCAAAAGACCTCGGAGTGGACCTGTCGATGGTCGTAGGGAGTGGGATCGCCGGCGAGATTCTGCGCGACGATGTTGTGCGGGAGGCTTCGCAGGCGAGCCTGTTCCGCAATATCGTGACCCCGGAGGTCCCCTCGAGCCGCGAGGAACGGATCCCGGTGAAGGGGGTCCGCAAGCTCACCGCCCAGGCGATGGTGGCGTCGAAGTTCACGGCCCCCCACGTCAGCGTGTTCACCGACGTCGATGCGACGCGCACGATGGAGTTCGTGAAGCGCCTGAAGTCCTCCACCGATTTCGCGGGCGTGAAGGTGTCGCCGCTCTTGATCTTCGCGCGCGCGATGCTGTGGGCGGTGCGCCGCAATCCGCAGGTGAACTCGATGTGGACCGACACCGAGATCGTGCAGCATAATTTCGTGAATCTCGGGATCGCGGCCGCGACGCCCCGTGGCCTGATCGTGCCGAATATTAAGGATGCTCAGGATCTCAGCCTGCTTGAACTCGCGCAGGCGATCGAGCAGCTGACGATCACCGCCCGTGATGGCCGGACCTCGCCGGCGGACATGGCAAACGGCACGATCACACTGACGAACATCGGCGTCTTTGGCATGGACTTTGGCTTGCCGATCCTGAACCCCGGTGAGGTGGCGATCCTCGCGATGGGCACGATCAAGCAGAAGCCGTGGGTGGTGGACGGCGAGGTCCGGCCGCGCATGGTCACCACCGTGGGCGGTTCGTTTGATCACCGCGTGGTTGACGGTGACGTGGTGTCGCGTTTTGTTGCCGATGTTGCCTCGGTGCTTGAGGAGCCCGCGCTGCTGCTCGACTAGTGGTGTTAGGTGCGGGCGTTGTGCCGCCGCTGATTGAGCGAGCGCGAGCCCCCCCGCCGATTGAGCGAGCGCGAGCGAGTCGAAATCCAGGGGATTTCAACCCACTCGCGCCGCTCACCTGCGCCGGAGCGCTAGCTCAAGTCGAAGCGATCGAGCTCAGCGACCTTCACCCATGCTGCGACGAAGTCGTGCACGAACTTCTCGGCCGCGTCGTCGCTCGCGTAGACCTCGGCGACCGCACGCAGCTCGCTGTTCGAGCCGAACACCAGGTCGGCGCGGGTGCCGCTCCAGCGGACCTCGCCCGTTGCCTCGTCGCTGCCCTCGAAGGTGCGTGACTCGGAGTCAACGGCGCGCCACTTCGTGTTGAGGTCGAGCAGGTTCACGAAGAAATCGTTGCTCAGCACGCCTGGGCGCTCGGTCAGCACACCGTGCTTGGAGCCGTCCCAGTTGGTTTCGAGCACGCGCATGCCGCCGATCAGCACCGTCATCTCTGGTGCCGACAGATTCAGCAGGTTCGCGCGATCGATGAGTAGGTGCTCAGCAGGCATGCCGAGGCCGCGTGCGCTCTCGTAGTTGCGGAAGCCGTCGGCTGCGGGGTTGAGGTACTCCATCGATTCGACGTCGGTCTGCTCCTGCGTTGCGTCGGTGCGGCCCGGGGTGAACGGCACCTCAACATCGAAGCCTGCAGCCTTCGCTGCCTGCTTCACGCCGACGTTGCCGGCAAGCACGGTCAGATCAGCGAACGAGACCTGCTTGCCGCCTGTGGCAGAAGCGTTGAAGTCGGCCTGGATCTTCTCCAGCTCCGCGATGACGCGCGCAAGCTGCTCCGGGCGGTTGACCTCCCAGTTGCGCTGCGGCTCGAGCCGCAGGCGACCACCGTTGGCACCGCCACGTTTGTCGCTGCCGCGGAACGAGGATGCCGCCGCCCAGCCGGTCGACACGAGTTCGCTGATGCTGAGGCCGGCATCGGCGATCTTGGTCTCGAGCATGGCGACGTCAGCCGCAGTGATGAGTTCATAGTCTCGAACGGGGATCGGATCCTGCCAGATCAGATCTTCTGCCGGAACCTCGGGGCCGAGGTAGCGTGCCTTCGGGCCAAGATCACGGTGCGTGAGCTTGAACCACGCGCGGCGGTAGGCTTCGGTGAAGGCCTCCTGATCGTCCTTGAACCGCAGCGAGATCTCGCGGTAGATCGGGTCTTCGCGTAGCGAGATGTCGGTGGTCAACATGCGGGGTTCACGGCGGCCATCGCCCTGTGCCATCGGCACCATGTCGTCGCCGCCCCGTTGGTTGGCCGCCAGTGGTAGTGACCGCCCTCACCAGTGACGCACTCCCAGTCGTAGGCGAAGAGGATATGGAAGAATTCGTTGTCCCAGCGTGTCGGATGGTAAGTCCAGGTGACCTCGAGGCCTGACCCGACGGTGTCGTTGCCGACACCGGTGCCGTAGCTGCCCTTCCAGCCAAGACCCATCTGCTCCATTGGAGCAGCCTCAGGATCCGGACCCGCGTACTCACCCTCGGGGCCGCGCCGTGGGTCTTGCCGAAGGTGTGGCCGCCAGCGATGAGGGCGACCGTCTCTTCGTCGTCCATTGCCATGCGTTTGAAGGTTTCGCGGATTTGCACTGCTGCTTCGAGAGGATCCGGGTTACCGCCCGGGCCCTCCGGGTTGACGTAGATAAGTCCCATCATCGTCGCGCCGAGTGGCTTCAGCAGTTCCTTGTTGCCATCGAATCGAGCTTCGTCGCCGAGCCAGGACTTCTCGGAGCCCCAGTACACGTCATCGTCCGGCTCCCACACGTCGGGGCGGCCGCCGGCGAAACCGAAGGTCGGCATGCCCATCTGTTCGTGCGCAACGTTGCCTGCGAGGATCATCAGGTCGCCCCAGGAGAGCGACTTGCCGTACTTCTTCTTGACCGGCCACAGCAGGCGGCGGGCCTTGTCGAGGCCGACGTTGTCTGGCCAGCTGTTGAGGGGCGCGAAGCGCTGCTGGCCGGTGCCGCCGCCGCCGCGTCCGTCGAACACGCGGTAGGTGCCAGCGCTGTGCCACGCCATGCGGATCATGAGCGGGCCATAGTTCCCGAAGTCGGCGGGCCACCACGGCTGCGAGTCGACGAGCAGGCTGGCGATATCTTGCTTGACCTCTGCCAGATCGAGCGCCTCGAAGGCGGCCTTGTAGTCAAAGTCTGCGCCTTGCGGGTTCGCGACGTCGGGATTCTTCGCGAGAATCTTGAGATTGAGGCGATCGGGCCACCAATCGGTGTTGCCGGTTGCGGCGGTCGCTCGGGCGGCCGGGCTCGCGCTCTGGCCGCTGTGGTCGATGGGGCACTTGTTGTCTTCTGACACTGCCTATTCCTTTCGTGGGTGAGGAGATGGGGGTTTTTGCTCGCACGCTGCGCAGATGCCCCGGAAGGTAACATCAGCGTGCAGCACGCGCATGCCGTGGGTGCTCTGAGGAACGAGGCACGGCGCCTCGCCGATCACGCAGTCGACGTCTTCGATGCGGCCGCAGAGCACGCAGCTGAGGTGGTGGTGGTTGTCATCGGTGCGGGTTTCGTAGCGAGCGCCGCCGTCGCCGAGCGGATCGATCCTGCGGATAAGGCCGTGCTCGGTGAGATCCTGCACGATGTTGTACACCGATTGCGGTGTGAGCGAAGGCAGGACCGTGATGAGTGCCGTGTGAAGCTCAGTCGCGGTCGTGTGGGGCTTGGCCTTCAGGTGATTGAGCGCCGCGATCCGCCCTGCCGTGACACGCAACCCGCGTTCGCGCAGCCGCTCGCTCCAGGGCGTGTCGTCAAGCGGCGGGGTGGGGGTCACGCTCTAAGGGTAGCGCTATTTTGATTGACTCAAAAATATGGCGGCTTGACGGAGTGTCGCCTGCCAGGATGGGAAGCGGGCGAAGAAACCCGTCATGATAGAGGCAGGACGGAGAGCAGATATGGATCTCAGTGGGGCAAGCGCGGTGGTGACCGGCGCCGCGTCGGGACTCGGAGCGGCGGTTGCATCAGCACTTGCGGAGTGCGGGGTAGAGGTGCTCGGGATCGATCTTCCCGCGAGCATAGAAGGGGCGGGATCGCCCTCAGCGGGGATCCGATTTTGCGCGGCCGACGTCACCGATGAGGCTCAGCTTCAAACGGCATTCGATGCCCGTGACCCGGCGGCACCGCTCCGGCTCGTCGTCAACTGCGCGGGGATTGCTCCGGCTCGACGCATTCTGTCTTCACGGGGAGTGCACGAGCTTGAGCTGTTCCGGCGGGTGATTGACATTAACCTCACTGGCACCTTTAACGTGCTGCGCCTTGGCAGCGCGATCATGGCTGAGATGCCGCCGATCGACGAAGATGGCCAGCGCGGGCTCGTGGTCAACACCGCCTCAATCGCGGCTTTTGAGGGGCAGGTCGGCCAGGCTGCTTACGCCGCATCGAAGGGCGGGGTGGCCGCGCTTACGATCGCCGCGGCCAGGGATCTTGCGCAATCGGGGATCCGCGTCAACACGATCGCCCCCGGAATCGTCGAGACGCCCCTCTTTGCGGGTATTGCCCCCGAAGCCGCCGCCGCGCTTGCTGGATCGGTGCCGTTCCCCGCGCGTCTCGCCGCACCTGCGGAGTTCGCCAAGCTCGTGCTGATGATTGCCGAGCACGACTACCTCAATGGCGAGACGATCCGCATGGATGGTGCGCTGCGCATGTCGCCGCGGTAGTTCCCGGCCCAGCGCGTCGGCGGTGCGTGGGATCTCGGCGAGCAATACTTCGCCCCTTCGCGGGTTCGCTAGCGGTGGGTGTGGCGTTCGGTGAGGTGGCTCGCGGGCTCAAGTTGGATCGTGACGTGTTCGGTCGCGAAGTGGGCGTACAGGCAGGCGTGGAGCTCGTCGAGGATCGCGTGGTAGCCGCGCTCGTCCCAGGCCAGGTCACTCACGGTGACGTGCGCCGAGAATGCCGGCACCCCCGAGGTGATGGTCCAGGCGTGCACGTCGTGTACCTCGGCGATGCCCGGTACGGTCAGCATGTGATTCCGAGCCTCATCAATATCGATATTCTTTGGGGTCGCCTCCAGCAGCACGTTAACGACATCGCGCAGCAGGCTCACCGCGCGCGGGAAGATCAGCAGTGCAATGAGTAGCGAGGCGATCTGATCGACGAAGTTCCAGCCGGTGAACAGGATGATAACACCCGCGATGATCACGGCGGCCGAGCCGAGCAGGTCACCCAGCACCTCAAGATAGGCTCCGCGCACGTTGATGCTCTCCTTCTGACCGGCCCGCAGAATGAGCAGCGAGACCAGATTTGCGACGGCGCCGAGTATGGCCGCGACGAGCATCGGCCCGGTCTCAATCTCGACCTCGGTGCCAAAGCGTGTGATTGCCTGCACAAAGATGACTACCGCGATGACGCCGAGCACGATGCCGTTGACGAGAGCCGCGAGCACCTCGACGCGCAGGTAGCCGAAGGTGCGCTTCGAGGTGGCTGGCAGGCCCGCGATGAGCGTCGCGATGAGGGCGATAGCGACGCCGGTCGCGTCCGTCAGCATGTGTCCGGCGTCGGCCAGCAGAGAAAGGGAGTTTGAGATCAGCGCACCCACGACCTGCACCACGAAGACGGTGAGGGTGATGGTGAGCACCAGGATCAGACGCTTGCGGTGCTTGGCGCCCGCGGTGCCAGTGACGGGACCGCGGGCGCCGTGATCGTGGCCGTGGCCGTGCCCGCTGCTGTTCACTTTTGCGGCAGAGGGTACGGGGTGGCCTTCACTGAATGCGGGATCGCAGACGCCTGATTCGTTGTTGTGCCCCGCAGTATGGTGATTGTCCCCGGCAGTCATGCGTCGATTGTACCCCCATGGGGTATATGCGGTTAGGCCGGGCGGCGCGGTGTGCGATTACATCGCAATACTCACCGACCGGATGCCCACATTTCTTGCGGCTTCGGCCAGGCGATTATCAACGGTCAGGATCTCGTCAAGCTGGCTGCCGAGGGCGAGGGCGGCGGCGAGGTGGATCACGTCGAGTGAGCGGAGCGAGTGCGGTTCGAGGCGCTCGGCTTCTGCGTAGATCGAGGAGTCGAGCCTGACAAATGCGCAGCGGATCCTGCTCTGGCTCCGGCAGAATGAACCTTACGAGCGCCGAAGTGTCGAGGTAGGTGAGCACTACAGGCGTTCTGCTTCAGCGCTCGAATCCCTACCGTGCTCATGTTCTACAGCGTAGATCAATGGGGCGGGAAAGGAAGGGCCAGGGCCGTTTCCCCTCCCGCCCCCTCACGGCGAACAGTGCGCGGTGCTTATGCCCCCTGTAGCGCCGCCTCGTACCCGGCTTCGTCTACTGCGGCGATGATGTCCGCGGCATCGGGCGCCGAGCCCGCACTCTGAGTGACCCGCAGCAGCCCAGTCTCGGCGCTGACCTCGATGTCCGTGACCCCTGGGATCTGGCTGACCTCTTCGCGGATAGCGTTCTCGCAGTGGCTGCAGGTCATCCCGGTGACGAGGAAGTTGGATGTGATCGTGGTGCTCATGCTGTCTCCTTCGGTAGACCTCTACTATACCCCTCGGGGTATGTGATGCGACTCTTCAATGTGCAGGCTACTCCGTGAGCTGGGTTGCGAGTTGCAGCAACTGGATCTCGCTTCCCGCGCGGCCGATGAGTTGCACGCCGGTCCAGGAATGGGGCCCGTCAATCGGCACGGCGATGGCGGGCAATCCAGCCACATTGACCATTGAGGTAAAAGGTGCCCACTCGCACTGCAGTCGGTAATCGTCGTCGGGGCTGAGCGAGGTGAATGCGCCGATGCGGGGAGGTGTAAACGCGAGCCCGGGCGTCAGAATCACGTCATAGCGACCCCACTGCGCGCGAGCCTCCGATGCGAAGCGTCGCAGCTGTGCGGCTGCATGATGGTGCGCGGCGTCACCCCTGCTGCGGGCGCGCTCGCGAAAGCATCGAGTGAACGGGGTGAGGAGATCCTCGGCGCCCTCCTCGAGCCGCAGCAGAGACAGAGCCGCGGTCCAGGACGTGGTGAACGCCTCTGGGTAGTTCGGGAGGTAACTCACTTCCGCTTCTTCGACGTGATGCTGACGCTGTTCGAGCAGGTGCGCCGCATGCGTGAACGCCGCGAGCGCCTCCGCAGAAAGCGGTGTCGGGTGCGCCGACTCGAACGGGGATACGGTGCTGATCCCAACCCGCAAGCCGCGAAGGCCGTCGGAGTGCGCCACTGCTGTGAGACTCGGCTCCCCTGCGGTACCCCGCATCGCGTCGAAGAGCAGTGCCGCGTCCTGTGGCGTTCGCGCGAGCGGCCCACTCACGGTCAGGCGCGGTGCCCCGAAGCTGTCGCGCGCATCCTGCGCGGGGTCGCTCGGGATCGTGCCGAGGCCCGGTTTTAGGCCGATCAGCCCGCAGGCGAGTGCTGGGATCCGGATCGATCCGCCACCGTCGCTGCCCGGAGCGAGGGGGAGCAGCCCCGCCGCCACGGCGGCCGCGGACCCACCCGAGGACCCGCCCGCGGTGCGCTCAGGATCGTGCGGGTTGCACGCGGGAGGCGCGATCAAGTTCTCGGAGTAGCCGGTGAGGCCGAACTCGGGCACCTGGGTTTTGCCGAGACTGATCGTGCCTGCCCGGCGCAGCAGGCGCACTTCTGCGCTGTCGGTGGCGGCGGTGGCGCTGGGGAGGGCGGCGCTGCCGTGCGTGGTCGCCACTCCCGCAACATCGGAGAGATCCTTGTGGGCGGTGGGCATGCCGTGCAGCGAGGGAATCGCGGTAGGGTCCGAGCGGTTCGCCGCGAAATACGCGTCCGCGGCTTCGGCTTCCCGCAGAGCCAGCTCGGGATTGACGCTGATGAACGCCCCCAGATCTTCTGCGTCAGCGATCCTGTTGAGCGATTCTTCGACCGCATCGCGCGCCGAAAGTTCGCCCGCGCGGAGGGCGGCGCGCAGACTCAGGGCGGTGTCGGGAAGTGTCGTCACGATCTCAGCCTAAGGCGAGTCCGGGATCGCTGCTTCAACCACTCATTGCGAACGATTATCAATTGCCATTATACTGAGACCCGTTTTCATTTAGAAAGTGTGCCCATGACCCTCATCTCAGCCTCTCCCGCGCGCTCACCGCGCTCCCTCTCCCTCGCGGCGATGGCGCTTGCGACAGGTGCCGCCCTCACCCTCAGTGCCTGTAGCGGCTCCCCCGCAGGCTCTGACGACACCCATTCGGCGGGCCTGAAGGTCGTCGCCACAACAACGCAGCTCGCCGATTTTGTGGCCGAGATCGGTGGCAACGACGTCGCCCTGACGGGTCTCCTCACCGCCGGCGCATCCGCGCACCACTTCGATCCGACGCCCGCCGACCTGCTCGCCCTCGGCCAAGCCGACGTGCTCGTTGTCAACGGTGCCGGGCTTGAAACCTTCATCGATAGCGCCGTGGAGTCCTCAGGGTTCAAAGGTGTGGTGATCGATGCGAGCGAAGGTATCGACGAGGCCGAGGCAAAGTTGATCACCTCGGAGAGCGAAGACTCCGCGCACGCTGGGGAAGCGGATCACGACCACGGCACTGCGGATCACGACCACGCACACGACCACGCACACGCTGAGGAAGACCACGCCGGGCACGACCACGGCGACATCAACCCGCACATCTGGACCTCCCCACGCTTCGCGGAGGGCATGGTCGCCGAGATCACGGCGGGCCTCGAGAAGGCAGATCCCGCGCACGCCAAAGATTTCAACAAGCGCGCTGATGCGTACCTCGCCAAACTTCAGGATCTCGACACCTGGATCGCCGCGCAGTTTGAACGGGTACCCGTGGCCGATCGTGTGATCGTTAGCGGGCACGACTCGCTCAGCTACTACCTGCACGACTACGGCATCGAGTTCGCTGGCGCGATCCTGCCGAGCTTTGAAGACAATGCCGAGCCGAGCGCGGCCGACATTGATGCGCTCGTGCAAAGCATTAAGGAGCGTGGGGTGAAGGCAATCTTCGTTGAATCGTCGATGAGCCCGAAGCTCGCGCAGGCCATCTCGCAGGAGGCGGGGGTGAAGGTTGTCGACGCCGAATCGCTCTACGCTGACTCGCTCGGGGTCGCGGGTAGCGGTGCCGACACTTACATCGACGCGACGATCCACAACACACAGCTGATTCTTGAGAGCTGGGGTGTGAAGCCAGACGAACTACCCGCTACTCTGCAAAGATGACATCCGCACTCTCCCTCCAAGATGCCGCATTTGGCTACGCAGGGGTCACCCGCGTTGAGGGGTTAAGCGTTGAGGTGCCTGCAGGTGCCGCCGTTGCGCTCATCGGCCCCAACGGCTCAGGCAAGTCGACGCTGCTGCGGGGTGTTCTCGGGCTCGCCGAACTCACGGCGGGGCGGATCGAGGTGCTGGGGGAGGATCCGGCGCGCGCACGTCGGCGCATAGGCTCACTGCCGCAGGCAGACAGCCGCGATACCAGCTTGCCGATCACCCTCCGCCAGGTGGTGACGATGGGTCTCTACCGCTCCCTTGGAACGTTTGGCCGGGTTGGAAGCGCGGGCAAGCTGGCCGTGAGCGCGGCATTAGAACGGGTTGGGCTCGCGCAGTTTGCTGGGAGACGTTTCGGTGAGCTTTCGGGAGGGCAGCAGCAGCGCGGGATCCTGGCGCGTGCACTCGTCTCGAACCCTCAGCTGCTGCTGCTTGACGAACCCTTCAACGGTCTCGACCGAGAGAACCGTGAGGTGTTGCTCGATCTTGTTCGGGGCTTGCGCACCGAGGGTCGTACGGTGCTGGTGTCGACGCACGATCTGGAGATCGCCCAGGCCGCTTGCACGCATGTTTTGCTGCTTGCGAGCGGACACAAACCCGGACAACCCGGACACCCTGCAAGCTACGGCACCGTCGATGCAGCGCTCACCCTCGATGCAGTGCAGCACGCCTTCCAAGACACCACGGTGGAGCTTGATCATCACACCGTCACCACCACCCGCGAAACGGAGTGACGGTGTTGAGTGCGGTGCTGCCGGCGGCGAGCGATTTCTCGGTCTTCGAGGTTTTAGCCCTGCCGTTCATGTGGCGGGCGCTTCTCACTGTCGTGATTCTCGCGGTAGCGGCGGGCATCGTGGGTCTCTTCATCAGCTTCCGCGAGCTTGAGTTTGTGAGTGACGGCTTGGTGCATGCCGTGTTCCCCGGTCTGGTGGTGGGCGCTGCAGTCGGCGGCACTGCGGGCCTGCTCCCGGGGGCCATGATCGCGGCGGTCCTGGCCGGAATTCTCTTCACGGTGATCGATTATCGCGGCGGCACCGGAACCGATTCCGCTATTGCGGTGGTGCTCGCGGGGCTTTTCAGTCTCGGCATTGTTCTTGTGTCGAAGCAGGAGGGTTACGTCTCGCAGTTGCAGGAGCTTCTGTTTGGCAGGCTGCTGACCGTGACCGATATGCAGTTAGGGCAGATCGTGATCGTGGCGATTCTCGCCCTCGGGGTCCTCCTGGTCACTTGGCGAGCGCAACTGTTTCGCGCCTTCGATCCTGCGGGCTTCGCGGCCGCGGGATTTCGCCCGCTTGCCACCGATATTGTGCTGAGCGTCGCGGTTGCTTTGCTCGTTGTTGCGGGGGTGCAAGCGCTCGGGGTGCTGATGGTGATCGCGCTCCTCACGGTGCCGATGGCTGTGGCCCGGCTCATCACCCGCAGATTTGCGCTGCTCATTCCGCTCGCGATCCTGACCCCGCTTTTCGCGGGAGCCTTCGGGTTGTGGTTGTCGTTTGAATGGTCGGTGGGTGCGGGAGTCACCGTGTCGCCCGGTGCCGTCGTGGTGCTGCTGCTGGTTGCGGTGTACGCGGTGGCCGCGCTGGTTCGGCTTGCGGGGAGCGTCCGAGGGCGGGCTCGCATTGATGCGGGGGGCGATGCGCGATGAACTACTTTGCGCTTGCAAGCCTTGAGGTTGTGCTGCTGGGGCTCCTCTCCGGGATCGCTGGCACGCTGATTGTGTTCCGGCGGCGTTCGTTTTTTGCGGTGGCACTGAGCCACGCCACCTTTCCGGGCGGGGTGGCATTTGCGGTGCTTGGGTGGAATCTGCTGCTCGGGCAGGCCGTGTTCGCGCTGCTGCTCGTGCTGATCATGACGCTGCTCGGCCGCGTGCCCGACCAGGGCCGGCAGGTGACGAGCGGGGTGGTGTTGTCTTTCGGTTTCGCCCTCGGCACGCTGCTTGCGAGCCTCAACCCGGGGCTGGGGGTGCCGGTCGAAGCGTTGCTCGTTGGATCCCCGCTTGCTGTGAACGAGAGCGATGTGGTGAGCACCGCGGTCGTATTGCTTGCCACGCTCGGCGTCGTCTCGCTAGCCGGGCGGCGGATCCTGTTCCACACCTTTGACCCGGTGGGGTTTGCGGCGGCTGGGTTTCGGGCCTGGCCCGTGGAACTCGTTGTGACCGGGCTGATCGCGGCCTCTGTGGTGGTCGCGATGCCGGCGGTGGGTGCGATCCTGGGAGTCGCGATCCTGATTGGCCCCGCTGCCGCAGCCAGGCTCATTGCGCCTCGCATTTCTTGGGTGCCCCGCTCGCCGCGATCATTGGTGTCGTGAGTGGGCTTTGTGGGCTGTGGTTGTCGCGCGAGCTCGCAATCGCGGCCGGCGGGGCGATCGGTGTCGTGGTGACGGGGGTGTTTCTGCTGGCGTTGCTCGTGCGCGGCGCGCTGGGGAGATTCGTGCAGAAAACCTCGAAGGCTCAAAACTTCGCTACGGTTGAATCGACATAGTGGAGATTCCACCGTCAACGTGGGAGGTGCGTGATGGAGCAGCCCAGGCGTAATACCTGGCAGCGCGAGGCGGTGCGGGCGGCGCTCGCTGAGAAGCGCGGGTTCGTGAGTGCTCAGGATCTGCACCAGGTGTTGCGAGAGGGGGGCTCTACGATCGGCCTTGCAACGGTGTACCGCGCGCTTGCCGGGCTTGCGGAGATGGGCGAAGCGGACTCGTTGCAATCTCCCGAGGGTGAGAACCTGTTCCGATCCTGCGCCACCCAGGGCCATCACCACCATTTGATTTGCCGCAGTTGCGGCGACACCCGCGAGTTGTCAGCGAACCTCGTTGAGGAGTGGACGCAGCGCGTCGCGGCCGAGCACGGTTTCAGTGAGATCGAACACGTCGTTGACATTTTCGGTTTGTGCATGAATTGCCGGGAGCCTGCAAGCTCGTAGCCTGTAGCCTTTTCTCCGCCTCGTCGGATTGAGGGCTTTTCGATGGATCGCACGGGGGTGCTGGGGTGTGGTCGGTTGAGTTCGCGGAAGCTGACGCTCTTTGGCGTGTGCGCAGATTGTTCTTATGGGACCGGATAGGAACAATTCGCGCACACAACGAATTGTTCGTGCGGACCCTGGCCCTGTTAGCGCTAGGCACAAGGTCGTTCGGTCGACGTGATCATTCTCGCGTCAAGTCGACGTTGTGTGTCCGAGCATCATCGTCACTCTGCGTTCGAAGTCCCGTCGGGGCTCATCCAGGCTGAACATCGTCGCGATCCTCACTTGACTTGACTTGTGATCAGTGAGCCTCACGTGAAATCACGGAGCCTCACTGGCTCCAAGTAACGCGAATGATCCCGCAGGACACAGCCACTTGCTCAGCGCCCGGCCACGCCACGAAGCGAGATCCGGCCCGCACCCCTGCGCCCCGCGGCATACTTTCACTCCAGCTGATTCGTCACCCAAGCCCATTCTGCTTCAAACGACGGTGCGGCAGAATGATCGAATGGGAACCACAAACTACGAGAGCACCTTCATTGAGGTTGCGGCCGACTGCCCAGTAGACGAGGCGCAGGTGCCGCAGCCCGGGGCGAAGACGCCCTCCGTCGCGGAACTGCAACATCGCATCATCGCAGAGCATCCCTACGACTTCACTTCTGACGATGTGCTATTCGAGGTGTACGCGATTCGCAATGCGATACCTGCTTCTGAGCGCGCGGGCGCTCGTGCGGCTTTCTTCGCGAAGTCGCAGGCTTGCCTCCGTGCCTCACCGCTCGGCAAACGCTACGGCTGGGGTGTGCACTCCGACGCCGATGGACGGGTGGCGCTTGTGCCTGTGGGATCGGATCGTTACCGCGAGTTGGCCGAGGACAGCAGCGTGAAGCACCTTCGGGCAATGCGCTCGAAGCGGGTGTGAACCCCGAGCTTGAGCTCTTCAGCGAACCCGCGTGATGATCGAGCGGTCGTGTCCGTGGCGGGTCTGGTCATTCCAGAATCAGTGAGACCTTGCCTTGAGATTCAGGTCTGAATGTGGGAGATTGCCTGCCATACACCAGTGTGGTTGGTATAGCTTTGAAGCGGAGACGGGGATTACGGCCGATGTTGTCGTTGGCTGAAGTGATCGCGGGGCAGGGGTGTACCGCGATCGCTTCCGGAGTTCTTGTCCGTTGAGCTAAGGATCGTGACGATGAGCACACAGCGCGTCGAAGAAAGACCGGCGGTGCCAATGCCTCAGAGAGTGCGGATCGTCGCAGTGGGAATGATCGGGCCGCCAGTCATTACTCTGAGTGTCTGGTGGATCACCTCGTCTTGGAGTGACCTTCCCGCTCAGATCCCCTCACACTGGTCAGGGGGCAAAGCGGATTCGTTTTTGTCTCCCGAAGCCGTCATCAATGCATGGTCGCTCGGCTGCTTGATTGCCGCGCTCGCGGCAATCAGCGTGACGAGCGGAGCCGCGCTGGGGTGGCGGTGGAGCGGCCTTGGCCGTATGGCGAGTGCTGCGGGCGTCGGCGCGACGGGGGCTGTTGCTGCGGGGCTGTACGTTCAGTTGCTTGTTTCCCGGGGGATGGCGACCGAATACGTTGTCGAGCTCGGCGCAGCCCCGGGCATCATCTCCGTTATGGGTGGGTTCGTCTGTTTCTCCGTCGTCGCGCTGCTCGCCTTGCCCAAAGGGCAACAATGAAGCGGGCAGGGGAGACCCCGGCGTGCAGTCGCAGCCGCGAACGACTACTGTAATTACGCTCCGTGGAATGCGCTACTTGCCGACGCGCCGAACGACCTCGATGCCGCGCCACGTGCCCCAGTAAGTCAGCAGGGCGAATACCGAGCCGGCGGAGGCGAGTGAGTGAGCTGCAAGATAGACGTTCCACTCAATGACCGGGCTGTGGAGTGGATAGTTCAGCGGTGATGTCGCCAGCACGACACCCAGCAGGAGTGCCACCATTCCCGATAGTGCCAGAAACACGACGACAATCATGCGCAGCCGGGGCCGCCGACCCACCCTGCGTAGTCGCCCGAGGCGCAGCAGAATCAGCGCGGCGACTGAGCCGACAGCGAGAGCAACCAGATCCGCAGCGATGGTGTCTGAAAGCCGATGCCATTTTGCGGTCACGGTATAGGCGCCGATGCCGACGGCCCAGCCGCTCACGAACAGCATGACAACGCCGCGAAAGCGGTATGGCACGACCAAGAACAGCGCGATGAGCACCGTCATCGCGATGGTGGTGTGACCCGAAGGCAGCGAGTTTGCGGTGAAGTCTCCGGTCACGGGCACCAGTTCGGGCCGCGGCAGAATGAAGCGTTTGAGCGACTGTGTGATGATCTGCCCGGCTCCGATGACCCCGACACCGATGACCGCGAGTAAGAACTGCCGCCGCAGCAGCCCGATCAGCCCGACAAGGGCGGTGGCGATGATGAGGCTCCAGATGGTGATCTGGCCGAGCGCCCGGTTCGCTTCGTTGAAGCCCTGCTGGCCGACCTGGTCGGCCCCGCGCAGCGCCGCATTCTCAAAACTCTGCCCCGTCGGGGTGAGTACCGCGAGAATGTAGATCGCGGTGAAGAGGATCACTGCGGCAACGAGAAGTATCCACCACCGGGTGGGTCGGATTAGGCGCGTCTGCGCTGCGGCGGTTGTCGCTGAAGTTGTCGTTGCGGTGCTGACGGTGGTCGCTGAAGGGGTGGTTGCGGTGCTGGACATTCAGGTATTTTGACAGTCCTGGCTGCAGGCTCGCCGAGCACGCCACTAGCTACTTTGACCCTCGGTGCCGCGGCGGTGCCAGAGCCGGCATGGGGGTATCGTTCACAAAGAGCACCTCGCGTCCCACGCGGATTTTGGTGAGCCGCCGAGCGGATACGAGCGATTCGAGCATATAGAGATTCCAGGATTCCCAGTCACCGGTGGCGGTGAGGCCGAGGAGCCTGTCGTAGTCGTCGTTCTTCGTCTAAATGATGCGTTCGGACATGTAGAGGATGGGGTGTGTGAGCAGACCGTAGTTCGCGAGCAGAAGAATATTGAGGATCCTACCGGTGCGGCCGTCCCCGTCTGCAAACGGGTGAATGGCCTCAAACGGGTAGTGCGCCATGCTCATTTTGAGGAGCGGATCAAGGTCGTCCTTGGCGTGGAGGAATGCTTCCCACTGGTGCAAGTGATTCCAGATCAGCGTTGCTCCAGAGGGAGGCGTGTACTGCGGTGTGAGCCTCACGCCGCTGCCAATATAGGTTTCGGGGAAGTCTTGGACGGTCAGGTCTCGCCCGGCGACTCCGACATGCCCCCAGCACACTCGCGACGTACGCATCCTGTAAAGGATTAGCCTCTTTAACAAATTTGTCCGACGCGGCAAGAATCTTTACACGTCGTTCGCTCTCGGTAGTTCTGCCACTTCAGCGATCCCGCAGTATTGCCTACGTGCGCTTGACCGGCGTATCCTCGCGCAGGTCGAGCGCGTAGAAACACTTGTCGTAACGATCTTCTCCGAGTGCCACGAAGCGGGGAAGTACGCCGTAGCGGGTGAACCCGAGTGATTCGTAGAGCGCGATCCCGCCGAGGTTGTCACCGCGCAGGTCGAGCGTCACCACCTCAACCTGATTGTCGCGAGCGGCCTGTATGAGTTCCTGCATGATCCTGCGACCGATGCCTTGGCCCCGGGCTGCGGGATCGACCCCAAGCTTTACGATATCGACGTGCGGCTTATTCGTGGCGCGTGTATATCGGCTCCAGTATCCAAGCCCGAGAAGTTGGGCTCCGCTCCAGGCGGCCATCAGGCAGGCATTACCTTCGGGCGAGTCTGCGACGACTCCCCGAAGCAGTTCCTCTACCTCCTCCGCGGGGGGCGGTGTCACCCAGCCGATCGCGCCCCCGTGGGCGACGACCTCGCGCAGCAGTGAGGCGGTCTGGGTGAGAAAGTCTCGGTCGGCCGCGGCACCGACTATTCGAGTGAGTATGATCGAATCCGGATCGTGGCGCATGCCGACATCATCCCACAAGGAGAGCGGCCAGCTGCGCCGCAAGGGGGGCGGATCACCCCAGCCGCACCATCACCCACGCCCAGTCGATGCGTTCCTGCTCGAGGCGCACCGCGCGACCGTAACGGTCGGTGACGAGATCCTCGTAGAGCGCGGCCTCAGCGTCGGTGAGGCCTGAGAGCTCGGCGCGGGTGGGGGTCGGTTCCTCGCCCCAGCGCGATTCGTGGGCGAGGAGGGTGTCGCGATCCATCAGCACCGACCGCACACCGGGCAAATGCTGTCGCAGGCGATGCAGGATCTGGAAGCCGTGGGTGTCAAGATCACCCCAGTAGCGCACCTGCCCCGCCTCAGCTGCCCGCCGCAACCAGCCGATCGAGGCGGCCTGCGCCGCGTCGTAGCCGCGCCCGAAGAACACGACCGCACCCGACGGCACCGGCACGCTGAGGTACGTCACCTCGTTCTCGACGATCAGCACCTCGGTCACGGCCGCGTTAAGCTCCGCGAGCTCCGACACCCGCAACTCCGCCTCGGTGAGCGCGGCGGGTAAAGCGAGTGCGGCGGGATCAAAACGCAGCCGCACCCTGCCGGGCTTCTCGGCAAATCCCAGCTCAGTCACAAACCCCGCGGCAGACGCAGATACCCCGAGCAGTGCGGCGAGGGTGCCGCGGTTGCGCTCGATGAGCTTCGTATCGACCCCGGGCGCATCGATCTGGCGCAGAAACAGCCCCGAATCGCGGTGCCAGTCGAGCCAATCGCGCGCTGCGAGAATCGCGGGCCAATCGTCTGCGATGTCGAGGGCGCGGATGGGGTGCTGCAGCAGCCAGTCGCGTGCGGCAGGCACGAGCGCGGCCGCGGCGAGCATGTCGTCGAAGCGCGCCACCGCACCCGCAGCACCGCCCACGCCGAGAGCGCGCCACAGCTGCGCCCGACTCGTGAACACCGCCCTCGCCGGCACCTCGCTGCGCCCGAGGTGTCTGCCGCCGACGCCGCGCAGCACGATCTCGAAGTTCTTGCCGCCGTCGGCCGCTCGCTCGAGCGCAGCCGCCCAGCGGCGCACCTCGGCGAGCCGCTCCGCCAGGTCGCGTTCGCTGGGGCCCTTGATCGGCAGGCTGATCGGCTCAAACGGCTCTGCGAGGGCGTGAGATCGCAGCATCGCGCCGGTCTTCCAGCGCCTGTGCAACGCGACACCGAGGTCGGCGGCCGTGGTCCAGGTCATGCCCCGCTCGCACTCACGGATCCCGCACCAGCCGAACCGCGCCGCTTCCGAAACTCCTCGATTGTCAGCGTGTGGACTCGCGAGGCCGCGCCGTCGATGTTGTCGACGAAGCCGATCGACGAGACGTATGGCTCGATGACGTGCACCTTCTGCAACGGCGTCACGATCAGCAACTGCAGCCCAAGCTTCGCAAACAGGTCGAGTGCGTACCGCGTCGACTGATCCGAGCCACGCCCAAACGCCTCATCGATGACGGCGAAGCGGAAGTCCTTTGACTTCGTGACGCCCCACTCGAGCCCAAACTGGTAGGCGAGCGATGCCGCCAAAATAGTGTAGGCGAGCTTCTCTTTCTGCCCACCCGATTTGCCGTCGGAATCGGTGTAGTGCTCGTGTTCGACGCCGGTCTCGCGATCCTGCTCAGAGGCAGCGAAGGTGAACCAGTTGCGCACATCGGTGACGCGCGCGGTCCAGGCGCGGTCGGCGTCGCTGCGCTCGGGGCGGCCCTTGAATCGTTCGATGATCGCGCTCACCAGCAAGAATCGCTGCTCACTGCCGTCGGGTGATCCTGCGCCGCCGGAGCCGACGGCACCGCGTTCTCCCGCGCCCCCGACGAGGTCGCCCGTCGCGGCCCGCAGCTCCGCCCGAAACTCGCGTATCTCGGAGTTCACCGTCTGCTCCGCCACAAGCCTGATGACGCGCCCCGGGTTGTAGTCGATGGCGCCGAGCGCTTCGTTGATCGTGTCGACGCGATCCCGAATCTCGTCAGCCTGCCTGCCAAGCCAGGCGTTGAACCCGGCAAGCTCCTTGATTGCCTCGGTGTCGAGCTGCTTCTTGAACTCGGCCTCGAAGCGCGGCAGATCATCTTCTTTCACGCTTTCGTGCAGCCGCCTGAACTCGGCGATCGACCCGATCGTGGCGTCCATGTCGCTCGCGAGCGCGGGCCAGCGGCGCAAAAACTCGCCCATGCGCTGCTGCACACTCGTAATGTGCCCCGTGATCTCGCGGGTCGCGGAGTCGACCGCCGTCGTCAGTTCCGCGGCAAGCGCCGTGCGCAGGCTATCGCAGGCGGCGAGGGTCGCAGGTGTCCGCTTTCCCACGCGCTTGCGCAGGCTCTCAACGTGTTCGCGGGCCGCGGCCTGAATATCGCGCGGGATCGCCGCAAGCTCCTGCTCGTCTCGTTCGATGCGGGCATCGTACTGTTCGAGCCTGGCCTTGATGCCGCCGATGCGCTCGGCCACGTCCGTAAACGCAGCGTCGCAGGCCGCGAGTTCTGCGGCAAGTTCGGTGAGTTTGGCGTCGATCTCTTTCAGTCGCGAGGATCCCGCGATGATGCGCGCGTGTTCGTCCTGCAGCGCCTGCAGCGCCTCCGCGGCCGCGGCCACATCGAGCTCGTCCCAGCTGCGATACTCTTCGAGCCTGCCGAAGATCGCGAGCGTCTGCGTCAGGGTGCGTTCTTCGCGGTCGAGTGTGGTGAGTTCGGCGTCGGCGTCGCGCACCGTAGTTTCGAGCTCCGTAAGCGACCGCTCGAGCGCCGCAATCTTGCGTTCCGCGCTGCGCCCCAGCACCCAGTCGCGTGGATCGTTCACCTTGCGACGGTCGTCCTTTTCGTGGCGGTCGCGATCCCGAATCAGGCCTTCGCGGGTGACAGCGCGCTCTTCGCGCTGCAGCTCGGTGACGTTTGCCGCGAGCCGATGGTCTGCGCGGCGCGCGAGCTCGCCCTCGAGGTAGTCGTGAAACTCACCCGGTTCGATGGTGAGAATATCTCGCAGGCTCGTGCCGCCGGAGGCCGCGGCGGTGGTGCGCAGGCGACGCTCGGGCACCCGCAGATACACCACTCGCGCGCCGAGGTGGTTGTCGTTCACCCAGGCCGAGGTGCGGGCGTAGAGGGCTTGCGGCACAAGCAGGGTGGTGGCGAAGCCGCGCAGCACACGCTCGGCCGCGCCCCGCCATTCGTCGTGCGCCTCGTCGACCTCGATGAGTTCGCCCGCGAAGGGCAGTTCGGCCTCGCTTACCCCAAGCTCGGCACACAACCGCTCGCGCACGCGCACGAGCGGCACGGGCAGGTTGTTGCGGCGGGCGTTCAGGCTCGTGATCTCTTCGCGGATCGTGGTGGCCTGCGCGGCCGCGTTGCCGCGGGTGAGCACGAGCGGATGCTTCTGCTCGGCGATGCCCTGCCTGGCGGTGTCTGCAGAGTCTCGGGCCGCGGTGAGCTCTTGGGTGCGCGCGCGGAAGGTGGCGGCGTCGGCGACCGGCTGCAGCCCGGCTTCGGTAAGCAACTGCGTGAAACGGTCGAAGCGTTCGCGCCGGGTCGCGTGGGTCGCGGTGGCCCGCGGGATCTCGGTTTCCAGGGCACCGAGCCGGTCGCCGCCCGCACCGCTGCGTTCGCGCTGCAGAGCTTCGCGCTGGTTCGGGATCGCCGTGCGCCTCGCTTCAAGCTCCTGCTGCACGGCCTGCTGCTCGGTGAGCGCGGCGAGCTCGCTCGTGCGGGCGGCGGCAATGACCTCGCGGGTGAGTTCCCCGAGAAACACGGGTAGGGCCTCGCGTTCGGCGGTGTAGAGCTCGCGTTTGGCGGCTGCCGCCTCATACCTGTCGGCGCTCGCCATCAGCGGGTCGAGCAGTTCGAGCTGCGCGGTGGCACGCTTCACGGCCTCGTACGACCTGCTGACGTTCTCGAAGTGATCGATGATTGTGGTGATGCGTTTGCCTGCGTCGGCAGGTTCGAGCATGTGGCTGCGCACGAAATCGTTGAGGTTGCCGACCGACTTCATCGACACGGTCTGGTGGAACAGCTCCATCGCCTGCTCGGACTTGATGCCGAGGAGGCGGCGCATGCGCCGGGAGTAGTCGGCGAAGGTGTTGTCTATTTCGGCGCCGGATCCGCGTAGCCGCCCGCGCAGCGTCTTCATCTCGCCACCGAAACCGCTGAAGTCTTCGGCGATGCTGAGGCCGCGCTGCGCCGAAACGTAGAAGCGTTCGGGCTGCCCGGTGCGATCCTTCTGCCTGAACACCTGCGCGATCGTCACGGTATCGTCGTAGCCCTCGTTCACGAAGACGCCGAGGATCACGGAGTAGCTGCGGTGATCCCGAAGCCCAACGGGCCTTGACGCACCCGTGGTTTCGTTGCGCTCGGAGCGGTAGTGCCCCTCGACGTAACTGCGGAGGCTGCGCTCCTTCGATCCCGCGCCCGCTGCCTTGTTGTACGAGATTTTGTTGGCGGGCAAGAGCAACGTGGTGATGGCGTCGACGAGGGTCGACTTGCCGCTGCCGATGTCGCCGGTCAAGAGGGAGGTGTTGCCCGAGGGGCTGATCGCCCAGACGTGCTTGTTGAAGGTGCCCCAGTTCAGCACCTCGATGCGGTGCAGTCGGTAGCCAGTCTTCTGCGACTCGGCGCCATCAAGCTCGATCGCTGAGAAGAGTGCGTCACTCACTGTCTACCTCCGGCGTCGGTGTCGCGTCTGCCCCGGCCGCGCTGTCGCTCGCGCCGTCCGCCGCGCTGTCGCCCGCACCAACCCGCGCGTACTCCGCGAGTTGCTCGGCGAACTCGCCCATCACCTCGGCGTCAACATAGGCCTTCAAGATGCGTTTGACCTCCCACGCCCGCGCATCGGCGCGCTGCTTCGAAGAGAGGTCTTGCAGAAACCCCAGCTTTGTCGCCTGCGCGATCGTCTGATCCACCTGCTGAATGACCCGCACCTCGTTGCTCGACTCCTTCAGAAACACCCGCAGCATCTCGATGATCTGCTCCCGCTCCAGCACCAGGCGGCCCTCTTCGCCGCCGGCCTCGAACTCGGCGAGCCGCTTGCGCAGCAGCAGAAGCAGCAGGCTGAGGTGGTAACTGAGCGCGCGCCGCTGCACGAGCCGTGGGAGCGGATCGCTACCCTCTTCTTCGGGCAGTGACTTCAGGAAAGCGTAGCCGTTGGTGTCGTCGAAGATCACCTGGACGCCGATGCGGGAGAAATGATCCTGTACCGCCGCAAACTCGCGTTCGAGCGTGCGCCACTCATCTTCGTTGCTTTCGCGGTAGAGCACACCCTTCATGAGGCGGATGATGGTGAGGGATACGGGGCGATCCTCAGCGGAAATGTGCCGCGGGATCGCAGCAGCGTCACCCGAGCTGTCGGTCAACTCGTCCGTGGTCTCGGTGCTGATGCCGACCCCTCACTCATGTGTGAACCTCTCTACCTTCATGCTCCTGCTCACGCGCGTGTCACCGTGACGCGCGGCAGCTTGGCACGCCGGGCGATCCCTGCGGTATCAACATAGTCAATCGTGGTCTCTTCGTCGCGGTGCAGCTCGATGCTGACCTCGTCGTCGCTCAGTGCGAGGTAGCCGAGAATCTCGGCAACGCCTTGCTCGACCGGGTAGAGCTGCAGAATGTCGACGAGCTCGGCGGTCTGACGCGGCGGTACGATTGCGCGGATGTTTTCGAGCAGGCGCGCGCTGTCTACGAAGCGTTGCGCCAGGAGCGCCTCATAGTCACTCTCTGCGATTGTGACTTCTTCGAGCTCGCTGTCGACCTGTGGTTCCGGCCGCGCGTCGTAAAACGGACGCTCAAAGGCGAGCGCGATCGGGAGGCCAGGCGTGTCCAGCACCAGCCCAACACCGTCAGCGGGCGGATCATTGCGCACCCGCAACGCGATCTGCTCCGTGCTGCGCACCAAATCGAGCACACGGCGATGCTCCACCCAGGTCTGGTCTTCAAGAAAACGGCGTAGCTGCTCCGACAGATTGCGCACGGTCTGCTGGGTGCGCTCGGCCGCATCGGCCCAGTCGTGGTGTACAAACCGCAGCCGCCGATCCGCCTCGATCGCCTCCATGCCCTGCACAGCCGTGACCAGCTCGGCGAGTTCGCGCTGCCGGTCGCCCGAGAGCAGGAAATCGTAGAAGGCGTCAAAGCTGCGGCCCTGATCCGACGAGGAAATGTCGCTGCGGCTCTCGACGAGGTCAGCGAGAAGCTCGCCCTTGCCGCCCTCCCAGGAGGTGATCTTCTCGCGCGCACGGCGGTCGAGGCGGCGGAAATTCTCTTCCACCTCGCGAAAATCAGACAGCAGCTCGCGTGCGGTCGACGAAAACAGTTGGTAGCGATCCCGCACGCCGCTGTCATCGAGCAGGGAGATCCCAGACTCGCGAATCTCAGCAATCTCGGCGTCGATCTGATCGCGGCGCTTCTCGAGTTCCGCGATTCGCACCTCGGGGTCGCTTTCGCTGCCGTGCACGATCTGTCGCAGCAACTCGATCAGCGTGTGCAGCCGGGACTCGGTGCCCACGAAGCTGCGCTGCTGCAGTTCATCGACAAACCGCACCGCCTTCTCAAGCGCGGGCGTCGCGTCGTAGTGCGCCTCGTCGGAATCGATGGGGTAGAACTTGCGCAGCCAGGAGCGCTGCGGGTCGGCCCACTCGTCAAGATACGCGGCGGGATCGCGCGGAAACATGTCCGGGGTCTGTGCGTTCAGCGCGTAGAGGGTGTCGTCAAGCTCGCTGACGAGGGTGCTCGCCGAGGTCGCGCCGTGGTTCTTCTCGACGAAGTAGTCGCCGAGAAACGCGATGATGAGCGGGGCGCTTGTCGCACGAAGCAGGCGCCAGGCGGGATGATGCTCGCGGAGTTGCGAGATGTCATCAAAGTTCACGGTGTCCAGCCTAGCCGGGAGGGAACCTGCCCGGCTACGCCCCGTCGGGCAAAAGACATAGTCCGGGGCTCGGAATCACCCGCTGCCGCTGCTCTTGCGGGCCTTCCGCGAGAGCGAGTCGATCGTCACCGCAAGCACCAGGACCCCGCCCGTCACCATGTAGCGAACATAGGCATCGACGCCAATGAGGTTGAGGCCGCTCGTAATCGACTGCAAAACGAGCATCCCAAACAGCGCCGAGTACACCGATCCGCGCCCTCCGAAGAGGCTCGTTCCGCCGATCACGGCCGCGGCGATCGCCATCAGGTTTGTGTCAGTGCCGCCGCTGGTCTGGCTGACCGACTGCAGACGAGCGGCCGCCAGCAGGCCGCCGAGCGCGGCAAACGTCGAGCACATCGCGAAGACCGAGATGTAGATTCGGTCAACGTTAATGCCGGCGCGGCGAGCCGCCTCTGGATTGCCACCGACGGCATACACGTGCCGCCCCAGGTCGTGCGGCGCAGCAGAAAGTCCATGCCGATGATCACGCCCACCCACAAGAGCGGCATGGCGCCGATCCCGCGGTCAAGGTTGAGATACCAGGCGACGAGCGCCACGGCCGCGATCAGCACGATGGCTCTGATGACCACCGAGCGTACGCTCGACGCCGATAGACCCGCGGCGGCACGACGCTTGATGGTGCGCAGCCTCGCCAGAAAGTAGATCGCGCCGATCCCGATTGCCAGTGCGTAGGAGGCCCAGGGTGGTAGGAAAGTGAAGTTGGCGAAGGCGATGAGGGCCGATTCTCCCGGGAGGTTGATCGTGCCGTTCTTGCCCAGCGTCAGCAGCTGCAAGCCGAGAAATGCGAGCAGGCCGGCCAGGGTAATCACGAAGCTGGGTACCCCGAATCTCGTGCAAAGCACCCCATAGAGCACCCCGATGACGAGGCCGGTGCACAGCGCGGCGAGGATCGCGACCGGCAACGGCAAGCCGACATAGACGAGCACCACGGCGAGCACAGCACCCGACAGCCCCGATACCGAGCCTACGGAGAGGTCAATTTCGCCGAGCAGCAGCACGAGCACAATGCCGACTGAGATCATGCCGATCGTGGCGGAGTCCAGGCTCAGCTGGACGAGGTTGCGCGAGGACAGGAAGCGGCTATTCATCGCGTAGAAGACGATCCAGATGACGAACAGTCCCACGACGACGGGGATCATCCCGAGGTCGCCGGATCGCAGGCGGCGGACCAAATTTCCCCACAGGGCTTGCGGAGAGGAGTCATCGATGAGTCGCTCATCGGTGCGGTCGGCGAAACTCATCGGGACTCCTCTGTCTTCGGAGTGGGCGTGGCACCGCCGGCATCCCGCGCCTGGCGCGCGGCGACGACGTTGTCGGAAGCGCCGGTGATCGCTGCGACGAGCTGCTCGGTGGAGATCTCTTCAGTGGCAAATTCCGCGGCGTTTTTGCCGAGGCGTAGAACATAGATGCGGTCGGCAACGGCCTGTACATCGGCCATGTTGTGCGAAATCACCACGACGCCGAGGCCGGATGCCCGGAGACGCTCAATGAGGTTGAGTACCTCGGCAGTCTGGGCGACGCCGAGCGCCGCGGTTGGTTCGTCGAGCAGTACGACCTTGGGAGAGCCGACCAGGCTGCGGGCGATCGCCACGGTTTGGCGCTGTCCTCCTGAGAGTGAGGCGATGGCGATCCGTACCGAGGGGATCTTCGCTGACAGCTGGCGCAGCAACTCCCAGCTGCGCGCCTCCATTGCTTCCTCGTCCAGTGCCCCTGCCCGGGACTTCTCCTGACCGAGGAAGAGGTTAGCGACGACATCCAGGTTGTCGGCGAGGGCGAGATCCTGGAAGACGGTGGCGATGCCGAGCGATTGCGCGGCTCGCGGGCCGGGGATCTCCACTTGCTTACCGTCCACCTCGATGCTGCCGCTGTCTGGGCTATAGACGCCCGAGATGATCTTGACGAGCGTGGATTTCCCGGCACCGTTATCGCCGACGAGGGCGACGACCTCGCCTGCCTGAACGTCGAAGTCGATGTCGGTGAGCGCCTGGACTGCACCGAATCGCTTGCCGATACCGCGCAGGGAGAGTACGGGTTGGGTCATGGAAAGTTCCTTGGGAAGGGAGGGTTGGGGCGGCTGCTGGCCGCCCCAACCCGGGTCGGTCAGGAGAGTCCGGCTGCCTTGCAAGCGTCGGCGTACTCGGCCGTGCAGATGTCAGCGACCTCGTAGAAGCCGTCTGCGACGACGGTGTCTTTCACCTTGTCCTTTGTCACCGCAATCGGGTCGAGGATGTAGGAGGCGACGCCTTCGTAGTCGGTGGTGCCACTGACGTCCTTGCCGGTGACGATGTTCACGGCTAGCTCAGCGGCCTTCTCGGCTTCGATCTTGATCGGCTTGTACACGGTCATGTACTGCTGACCGGCCACGATCCGCTGGATCCCCGCCAGCTCAGCGTCCTGACCCGTGATCGGTGGGACGCTGTCGAGTCCCTCGGCCCGGAACGCGGCAAAAACTCCACCGGCCTGTCCGTCGTTCGCCGCATAGACGCCGACGAGTGAACTCGGATCGATCTTGTTGAACTGCGAACTGGTGAACTTCTGCGCGTTGTCTGGGCTCCAGTCGGGATTGTCGTACTCGGCGATGATGTTCAGGCCGCTCTTGTCGAGCACCGAGTGCGCACCCTTCTTGAATTGAGCTGCGTTCGGGTCGGTGGGTGAGCCGTTCAGCATCAGAATGTCGCCCTTGTTGCCGGTCGCTTCGACGAGGGCTTCACCCTGCATTTCGCCGACCCGCTCATTGTTGAAGGAGATGTAGTAGTCGGCCCCCTCGATAAAGCGGTCGTAAGCGACGACGGGCACGTTCGAACTCTGCGCCGACTTGACGATCGACGTGGCGGCCTTACCGTCAACGGGGTCCAGTACCAGCACAGACGCACCGTCCGTCAGCGCTGATTCTGCCTGCTGCTGTTGCTTTGACGCGTCCTGATCGGCGTTCAGATAGTTGACCTTGCACTTGGGGCACAGTTCCTTGACTTTGGCCTCGAAGAGCGGTTTGTCGAAGCTTTCGTATCGGGTCGTCTTGGTCTCAGGCAGGAGCAGCGCGATCGTGGCACCGTCTGCCGTGTCGCCCGATCCTGAACCGGCGTCGCCGCTGTTGGACCCGCATGCTGCGAGGCTGCCGAGGGCGAGAATCATCGTCGCCGTCACGGCGGCTACACGTTTGAACGTATTCACATTGACCTCCGAGAAAATATTCAGGTCCACAACACCGTGGAGTGTGCTCATTCAACTACATCGCGAACTACGGGTCAACTCATGAATACAAAGTGTTCAAGAAACGTATTTTTGCTGGATTAAAGTTTGGGACTTGACGATAAAGCAGACTTCGATCACAGTTAATGCATGTCCTCCTATCCCGCCACAACCGCGCAACTCCGCGCAGCCAATCAGGAGCGGGTAGTCCGCACGATCAGGTCGAATGGACCGCTGAGCCAGGCGGAGATTGCGAGCCGCACGCAGCTCGCACCACCCACCGTTTCCGGCATCGTTCGCGACCTCGTCGCATGCGGATTCCTGCACTCCGAAGGGGGAATGGGTCGACGTGGAAGCCGCGTGACGATCGCGCAAGAGGCGGGGGTCGTCGCCGGAGTTGACGTCGGCCACTCGCATCTTGAGGTTTCCGTGGCAGATCTTGGCGGGACCATCTTGCGATCCCGATTCATTGCGCTCTCTCCCGACACCGACTACCGGAAAGCATTGGCGCTCGCCAATTCCCTCGTCGATGAGACCCTGTCTGGCGCCGGACGCGCGCGCGAGGAATTGCGCGCGGTGGGATTGGCCGTGCCTGCACCCATCGGAAGCGACGGCACACTCGACTCGGGCTTGAGCCTTCCAGGCTGGGTTGGGGTGGATGTGCGCCGCGAGGCGGAGGCTGTCTTTCTCTGCCCCACGCTCGTAGATAATGATGCGAATCTTGGCGCGTTGGCCGAGTGGACCTTTGGGGCAGCAAGGGGACACAACGATGTGCTCTACATCAAGCTAGGGACCGGAGTCGGCGGCGGTTTTGTTCTCGACGGGCGCGTGTACCGCGGAAACTTCGGCATTGCTGGCGAGTTGGGCCACCTCACGATTGATGAGTACGGGCCACTCTGCCGCTGCGGAAACCGCGGTTGTCTTGAAGCGTATGTCGGAGGTGCCTCCCTGTTGCGGCAGTACGCGCAGGTGGGGGAAGCCGTCAGTGTTGCCTCCCTCGTTGCCTCGGCGGTTGGGGGTGACGGTAGCGCGCGGCGGCTCATCGAGGATGCGGGACGTCACCTCGGCAAAGCCGTCTCGGTCGTGGTTAATCTGCTCGGACTATCGATCGTGGTCGTCGGAGGTGAACTCTCTGAAGCCAACGAATTGCTGCTTGATGAAGTGCGCGCCTCGCTGAGACGCCACGTCATCGCTCCGCTTGATCAGCAGGTCCAGGTTCTTGCGTCCACTGTCGAAAGGTCGGCATCATCGCTGGGTTGTGTGCTTCTCGCGCTCGATGCCGTTGAGTTTCGCGCCAATGAATCCCTCCGACCCGGCTGACAATACCCGCAGTTGTTGAGGTCCAGACACTATCTGGCGTAGGCCCGCTCGCGGATCGCTGGCGGGGTCACTCCTGTCTGCGCAGGAGCCGGTATTTCAGCCGGTGATTGAGTTTGCACCGCCTCCGGCGTCTCCATCTCGATAACCCGCGGTAGCCAGGGCAAGCTGATGGGCAGCGCATCGGTGGTATCGGGCGTCCACGGCCCCGCCACCAGCGGGTGAGGTGCTGCCGCCGACGTCAGCGCCGCGCTCGCAGCAAGCTTTCTCCGAAGCGCCATCACGACTCCGTGTACCCCGATGGCGCCCCACACGATGTTCGACCCAAAGGCTGGCCATGCCCCGAACGCGAACGCGCCAGCGCCCGCCATGAAACCCCCGGCGGCATTGAGCAGCGAATAGTGCAGTGCGGAAGAGTCAACTCGGCCCCGCCAGAGCAAGACGTATGCGGAGAAGGTGCCGATCGTTCCAACCCAACCGAGGATGCTGCCAATCAAGGTGTCCACCGCTCGCCTCCTTTCTGCGTGGGCTCATGAGCGTGCGGCATGCCGCAACACCGGATGCGGCGAGGGTGCCGCTGTCGAGGAAGAAGTCATGCAGGATAATTCTCAGGGCGGAAGCCCATTTAGCACAATCGATATTTTGGACACTGAGGGTTTAGAATTTCTGAATATGAGGATCAACGTCTCGCGGCTGCAATATTTGCTGCAGATATCTCGTAGCGGCGGTGTGCTCTCGGCCGCCGAAGCCATGAATCTGACGCCCTCCGCGGTCTCCCAGCAACTCGCTCGGCTGGAAGCGGAGGTGGGGGTGCCACTTGTTGAGCGGAGCCCACGCGGGGTCGTGCCGACGGCGGCCGGTCAGGAGCTCATTGAGCTCGCGGAGAACGTTGAGCGTGAGGTCAATGAGGCCGCGCTGCGTGTTGGCGCGGCGAGTGAGCTACCGAGCGGGCTTGTGCGATTCGGCGGGTTTGAGAGTTTTGTAAGCAACCTCCTCGCTCCGTCACTACCGAGGTGGCGCAGCGAGCTCGCAGGCGTGCACCTTGAGGTAGTCGAGGGTGAACAGCCGGAGCTGATCCGCGCGCTCCGCTCGGCAACGCTCGATCTCATCGCGGTCGAGTTCGACGAGTCCGTGCCACGTGTGCCGCCGGGACCCGGGGTGCGCGAGATCGCGCTGCTGGATGACCCGTGGGTGCTCGTGGCCCCTCCGGTACCCAAGCGGCGATGGGGCTCATCGAACTCGAAAAACTGCGGCTCCCCTGGCTTGAACTGGATCGCGGTGCTGGTGCACTGCACGCGGTGAAACGCGTCCGCAAGAACCTGCCCCCTCAGCAACTGCCGCTCACCGCTACGCTAGCAACCAGACGGCTCTCGCGCTGGTGGCTGCGGGCGAAGGGGTCACTTTGCTCCCACAGCTCGCGCTTCGGGATCAACCGCTGCGCGGCGTGGAGGTGCACGGTCTGCCCGGGCTGGGTGTGCGACACATCTCCCTGAGGTATCGCCAGGGCCGTGGTCTACAGCCCGCGGTGGTGGCCGCCGCAGACTTCATGCGGTCGTTCATTGCCACCCCGAGGGTGCATACGAGCTGTAGCGACCCCGCGCTATTCGGTCAGGCCCTGCTTCAGGGCGCGCTGCGCCTCCCTCGCCTCATCACGCTCCGCACGCCGCTCCTCACGCCGCTCCCGTCTGGTCTCGCGCTTGGCGAGCTTCCGTTCCCGTCGCCGCTCCATGAGGGTATAGAGGATCGGCACCAAGACGAGCGTCAGCAGCGTCGAGGAGATGAGCCCGCCAATCACCACGATCGCGAGTGGCTTCGAGATGAAAACGCCTCCGCCGGTCAGCCCGAGCGACATCGGGATCAGCGCGAAAATGGTCGCCGCGGCGGTCATCAGGATCGGCCGCAACCGGAGGCGTGTTCCGTGCTCAACCGCCTCCTTGAGGGAGGCTCCGCTGGCGCGCAGGCGATTGACCAGGTCCATCAGCACGATCGCGTTGGTGACCACGATCCCGATCAGCATCAAGAGGCCGATGAGCGCGGGCAAACCGAGCGGGGTGCCGGTGAGAAGGAGCCCCAGGATCGCACCCGTGGCGGCAAACGGAATCGAGATCAGCAGTACGAGCGGTCCGCGGAAGCTGCGGAACGTCGCGATCATCACGAGCAGCACGAGCATGATCGCGCCGAGCATCGCCGCCCCCAGCTGCGTGAATGCTTCGTCCTGCTGCGCGCTCACGCCGCCGAGTTCGAAGCTGACACCCGCGGGGAGATCGACGGTGGAGATGGCGCGTTCGACCGCGGCGTTTGCCGCATCGAGCTGACCCTTCTTGGGGTTCACCGTGAGCGTGACCTGACGCTGCCCCTCGGCGCGTGTGATCGTGGGAGCGGTCAGCTCCTCCTCCACGGTGGCAATATCTGCGAGGGCGATCGCGGTCCCGGTGACTTCCGTGGCCGCTTTCTGCGCCGCTTCAGCCTCTTGCGCCTCGGCAAGCTGGGTTGCGGCCTCGGACTGCGACTTGCGCAGCATTGCGAGCTGCTCGTCGATTCCGGTGATGCCTCCCTGGGCGCTTGCGAGTGCCCCCTCAAGTGCGGCGATCTGCTCGGCGCGCTCCTGCTCCGCGCGCAGCAGCGCATCGTCTTCTGGGGAACGAGGTTCCTCGGGAATGATCGGCGCGCTTCGGAGCATCGCAAGCTGCTGGTTGAGGACCCCGATCTGAGACACGAGCTCTGAACGCTGCGCTGAGGCCTCGTTCAGCTGCTTCGTGAGTTCGGCGTTCCCCTTGAGCCGCGCCTCTTCCGCCTCCGCTTTGGCCTTGTCCGCGAGTGCATCGAGGGCGATTTTCTGTGCGGCGGCCGTTTGCTGCGGGGTCACCGGGAGCAGGATCTCGCCGAGCTTGTCGGCGGTGCGCTCTGCCCCTGGCGTGCGCACGACGATATCGCGTTCCTGACCCAGCAGCATCAGCCGGCCAACTTGCTTGCCCTGCAGCGCTTCCTGCACCGCGCGGGCAATCGAGCCGCGATCGAAACCGAGGGTAGCGGCCTTTGCCTCGTCGAGCTTCACGCGCACGACGGGCTGCTCACCGGCCAACTCGCTCTTCACGGACTGCACGCCGTCGGCTTTTGCGAGTTCCTTCTCAAGGAGTTCGCTTGCGGCCCGCAGCGCGGCGGGATCCTTGCCCTGGATCTGCAGCGAAATTCCGCTGCCACCGGCGTCACCCACGAACGCATCCTGCGTTTCGCGCCGCAGATCGCCGGTGTCCTTGAGCTTCGCGAGCGCCTTGTCGACCTTCTCACCGACAACTTCGACGTCGGCGCCGTCATCGAGCTGCAGACTGTAGCTGATCGTTGCTGGTACCCCGGCGGTCCCCATCGGGATCGACGTCATCACGTCGCGCACGCCGTCGATTTTGCCGAGGGCGGATTCCACGGGCTCCGCCGCGGCTACAAGATCCTCGGTGTCGGCTTTGGGTGTCTGGGTGAGAGAAATGCTCTCGTTGCCGGATGAACCGAGGAAGTCGGTTGGGATCTGCGTGCTCATCACGAGGGTTGATACCAGGATCAGCCCTGAGGCGAGCAGTGTGATGACGGGGTGACGACGAGTTGCGTTGAGCGCGGGCATGATTGTGCGCTGCAGCCTGTCGGGGGCCGCGTGAATCTCGTCGAGGTCAGACACCTCGGCGAGTTCAGCGCTCTCGGGATCCTCAGCAACCGGCGAGGTGTCCCCGTGTCGCTGCTTGCGCATGAACCAGTAAGCGAGCACCGGCACGATCGTCAGCGCGACCGCGAGGGACGCGAGCAGCGCAATTGTCACAGTCACGGCGAAGGGCCGAAACAGCTGCCCCGCTATGCCCGAGACGAACGCGATCGGCAGGAAGACGGCGACGGTGGTCAGTGTTGACGCGGTGATCGCACCGGCAACCTGGCGCACCGACGCCACCACACCGCTGGGGGTCAGCGGGCCGGATCCGCGCCGACGGCTAATGTTCTCGATGACCACGATCGAGTCGTCGACCACGCGGCCGATCGCGATCGTCAGCGCCCCGAGAGTCAAAATGTTGAGGGTGTTGCCGCTCCACCACAGCCCAATGAGCGTGATCAGCAGCGACAGCGGAATGGATACGGCGGCGATGATCGTCGAGCGCCACGAACCGAGGAACGCGAGGATGACGAGGACCGCAAACAACAGGCCGAGCCCGCCCTCGACGGAGAGATCGTGGATCGACTGCTCAATGAAAGGCGCCTGGTCAAAGATCGTGGCGAACTCGGCGTGCAGTCCCGGGGCGAGCCGGTCGAGCTCGGCGTTGACGGCGTGCGAGATGTCGACCACGTTCGCGCCCGGTGCCGGGATGACCTGAAGCGTCAGTGCCGGCTTGCCGTTGACGCGGGAAATCTCGGTCGTCGGCACCGTTTCCAGGTTGACGTCGGCAAAGTCTGAGACGCGCACAACACCGTTGTCCACGGCGATGGGGAGGGCGGCGATCTCTTCAACAGAAGTGAGCGCGGTGCCGACCGTGATGGAAAGTTTGCCCTGATCCGACTCTGCTTCTCCAGCGGGCAGTGCGACGCCGTGAGCTTCAAGCACCGGGGCGATTTGTTCTGGAGCGACCTTGAGGCGTGTCATATCTGCGGGGCGGAGATCGATCGTCACGCGCTGTTCTTCGTGGCCGGACAGCGTTACCTGCTTCACGCCGCTGACACCCTGGATCGCCGGGACCACTGTCTGCGCGAGGGCGTCACCAAATTCGATCGCATCGGTGTCGCTGCCCGCCGACAGCACCATCGCCGGCATGTCGTTTGAACCGCCGGAGAAGACCTCAAGCTCTGAGCCGCTGGGGAAGCTCGGTTTCAGGGAGTCGGCCGCCGACTTGATCGCCCGGAGCGTGTCGTCTTCACTCTCGGTGAAGGGCCACTCGACGATAATCTGCGACATGCCGCTTGAGGTAGTTGAGGTCACTGAGGTGATCGCGGGGATACTGCCGAGCGCCTGCTCCACCGGTTCGGTGACGGTGCGCGACATCTCTTCGGGCGCGAGCCCCTGCGATTGCACGGATACAAACGCCATGGGCACTTGCATCGACGGCATGAGCTCTTGTTTCAGCGCACTCATCGAGAACAGTCCGAGCACGGCGATAGCGAGCGTCATCAGTCCTACAAGCAGGCGGTTCTTTAGGCTTGCGCGGGTAAAGAAGGTCATGGTGCCTTTCGGGCGGTGAAGGCAGACGGCAGCGCCTGCAGAGCGGTCGGGTCGATGTCCGGCCGAGATTCCAGGAGCGCAGGCCCCGGAAACGACTGATAGCGCGTCGTCTGCAAAGCCAGACTCGCGTTCTCCCCATTCAATTCTGGCGGATTCGTCTCGCCAGAGCGTCATACCCAGGTACGACGTTGCTCCGCCCCGAGGATGATATCTGCGGCCTCTGCGGCCCTTTCGCCTATAACTCCCGCGGCAGCACCCAGATGAATTCGGGGTGTTTTGCCGTGCGCCCGTCGCCGCTCGAGCGACCCGTCAGTCGTCGATTGATCCAGGGCAGCACGTGCTCGCGGGTGTAGGCGAGCTGTTCACGGCGGGTGGGGCTCGGGATCGAAGCCGCCTCGATTTCCCAGTCCGCTGGATGGGGGTAGCCCAGTGTCCGCAATACGTTTGAGGCGACCCGGTGGTGCCCGACCGGCGCGAGATGTAGGCGGTCCCGCGACCAGTACTGTCGGCCTCTGAGCTCGGTATCGTGCCAGTTGTCGGAGAAGCGGATCCCGAGTTTCTTCGCGATGTGGCCCGCGGCAGCCGTCAGCGCATCGCCCTTCTGCGCGACACGGCCGCCGCTCGGCAGACCGCCCGTCGGGTTTGCGCCAGCGAGAAGCACGGGTTCTGCTCCCGCCTCGCGGATCCGCCTGAGCGTGCGCTCCGTCTCGCGGACGATCCACGCCATGTCGGTTCCCGGGCGGAGCATGTCGTTCCCGCCGCCGTTGAAGCTGACGAGAGTGGGACCGAGCGCGAGCGCGGGTTCGAGCTGTTCGGCGATGATCGCCCGCAGGAGCCTTCCCCGGATCGCGAGGTTCGCGTACTGGATCGGCTCACCGGTCGCGTCGGCGATCCCCTGCGCAACGAGATCGGCCCAGCCGCGCACCGAGCCATCGGGTTGTTCATCACCGACGCCCTCGGTGAAGCTGTCGCCGATAGCGACATATCTGATGGGTGTGTCGCGTGCTGCGCTGCCTGCTGACGGGAGTTCTTCTGCCACGGGCCTAGCCTACGCCTGACCGCGCCCCATGTGTCAGTGGTGCGCGAATCATCCCGGTCCTCTCGAGCCCGACGCTACGCCTGGTCGTGCATCGTGATGGCATATCCGTCCGGGTCGGCGAAGCTGAAGTGCAGTCCAAACGGGCCGGGTGCTGGCGCACGCAGGATCTCAACTCCCGCTGATGCGAGCGCGTCGTGCAGCTCTTGTGCGTTGTCGCAGTGCATCCAGAGCGCGACGCCCAGACCTGGGCGGGGCGTCGCGTCGAGGTTCGTGCCGGGCAGCGGCTCTCTGACGGCAAAGGGGATTGGCGCGGTGGCAAAAGCGACGGCGCCGGGAGGAGAGACGGTCTCCCTGCGCAGCCCCAGTGTCGTCTCGTAAAAGTCTGCCGCACGCTGGAGGTCGCGCACCTGGAGTGCGATGAAGTCTGGTCCGGTTACTGTCATGATGTCCTCTCGTTGATGATGTCAGTATACTGACATCATCAACACTATGTCAGAATACTTACATGCACAACCCGGCGACCTCCTTGGACTCACTCATCGGATACCGCCTCAAAGAGGCGCAGACTCTGCTGCGCTCGCGGATGGACGAGGCTCTGCGAGGCTTTGAATTGACCACCCCGCAGTACACCTGTCTTGAGCTTCTGAGCCGCACGCCGGGTGCCTCAAACTCTGAGCTCGCGCGCGGCGCGTTTGTGACCCGGCAAACCATGAACACGTTGCTGCAGAGCCTCGCGGATCGCGGCCTCGTGAAACGGGCCGCCGCGCCTGACAATGGACGCGTGCTCCCCACCACACTGACGCCGAGCGGCGAGGCGATCCTCGTGCGTGCGAGCGATGCAGTGCGCGCAATCGAGGCACAGTTTGTCAGCGGCCTGGACTCAGATCAGCGCCAGACCCTGCACGAGTATCTCGGAGTGTGCATCGCCGCGCTTCGCGGGTAGCGGGTGTCTGAGGCACACTACGAGCGCCGAGATCCTTCCGCTCACTCGCCGGGAGCGAGCATGCCGACCTCGTACGCAAAGATGACGAGCTGGGCGCGATCCCGCGCCTCGAGCTTCAGCATCGCACGGTTGACGTGGGTCTTTGCGGTGTGCGGCGAGATAAACAGTGTCGCGGCAATCTCCTGGTTTGAGAGACCTTTTGCGACCAGCAGCACGATCTCGCGCTCCCGCTCGGTCAGGGTCGCGAGCAGTTCTAGCCCCCGCGGTGGGAGGGGGCGCGGCGCGCTGACGCTTCCGGCACCACCGACGACGCGATCAATGAGCTGCCGGGTGGCGACCGGGGACAGCAGTGCCTCACCGCGGCTCACGGAGAGCACGGCATCCACGAGCGCCTCGGGCTCCGCGCCCTTGCCGATGAAGCCGCTCGCGCCTGCCCGCAAGGCCTCAACGAGATAGTCGTCCTCCTCGAAGGTGGTCAGGATGAGCACGCGGGTTTCGGTCAGGCGCTCGTCGGCGCAGATCTCGGCGGTGGCGGCGATGCCGTCAAGCTCCGGCATGCGAATGTCCATCAGCACGATATCTGGTCGCAGTTGCCGGGCCAGCGTCACCGCCGCGCGCCCGTTGGCGGCCTCGCCCACGACCTCAAGTTCGGCAGCACCCCCGAGCAGGTCACACACGGCCTGCCGAATCAGGGGCTGATCGTCAACCACGAGTACGGTCGTCACGCTGTCTCCTGGGGGTTCGTATTCGGGATCGGCAGCCGTGCGCTGACGCGCCAGCCGCCCGGCGCTGGCCCCGCCTCAATGGTGCCGCGAACCGCCGTCACACGTTCACGCAGTCCCAGTAGTCCGAGGCCAGAACCCGGGGGTGTATTGTCAGCCAGCGAGCCTTCTGCAGCGGCATCGGGGCCCGAGGCCCTGACCGGGTTCGCAACGGTCACCACCAGTTCCTGGGCCACGACTTCACAGCGCACCTGCGCCGTGCCGGATCCGTGCTTGTGCGCATTCGTCAGCGCTTCTTGCACGACTCGAAATGCGACGCGAGACGTAGCACCCGACACCGTGTCTGCGGCAGCGTCGGTATGGAGCCGCACGCGCAGCCCGCTCCGCTGGAATTGCGCAACAAGCTCCGGCAATTCGGCCACGCCCGCCTGGGGCGCGGACGCCCGGGCTGCTTCGGGTGAGTAGCCCGCGCCGGCGAGCGCACCAGCGGTGCTAGATGGTTCGTCCTCGCTCGCGCGGAGCATGTTCATGAGGTCGCCGATTTCGGCCAGCACCGTGCGTGCCGCCTCGCGGATGGTCGCAAGTGAGGTGCGCGCCTTCGCAGTGTCGGAATCGAGTGCCTGAGAGGCAACACCGGCCTGCAGGCTGATAACCGCGATCTGGTGTGCGACGGCATCGTGGAGGTCGCGCGCGATCCGCAAGCGTTCTTCGCTCACCCGCCTGCGTGCCTCCGCCTCTCGTGTCTGCTCGGCCCGTTCCGCGCGTGCCGTCATCGCGGCGATCGCTTCGCGGCGCGAACGGGTCGCATCACCCGCCGCCGCCGCAAACGCGACCAGCAGCGCAAACTGCAGCGCACGCGGATCGAACACGTTCTCCCACGCCACCGGCAAGCTCAACACCAGAATCGCCGCCGCCGCGACCCCGCCGAGCCACAGGGTGCGGCGACGCGGCAGCATCGAGGCTGCCCGATACGTTGCTGCGGCAGCGGCGAGTGCGATGCCTGGAGAGATGGTGCCGGTCAGCGCGGCAACTCCGAATAGCGCGAGCAGCACCGCGAGCACCGGCACCGGCCACTTCCACATCAGTGGCAACACCACGACCGGCAGCAACACGGCGACAAACGCGATCGGTCCGGCGGCCTGAAACGCAGGGACCGGTGGTGGGAACAATGCCGCCGCGAGCACCAGCGCGATGAGGACCACGTCGGGCACCACGCGGGGTACGCGGGCGCGTGGGTGATCTACGGTTTGCGGCTTCACACCTCTAGTCTCTCGCGGACCACCGACACGGTGAATCACCCCACCGCAGCATCTGAAGATACTGCGCCCGCGGTATCGCGCTGACCGCGATGGGCTGATGTGGCGGCGCGGCCCACCCGACAGGCTTGAGATGCACCAGGCGCATGAGTCACCAATACGGACACCGCGCCCCGACCCAAAGGAATGTGATGACCACGCCGATAATCTCCGTGAGGGATCTCCGCAAAGGCTACGGCCGCGGCAGCAACCGCTTCGAGGCGCTCAGAGGCGTCAGTTTTGATATCGTCGAGGGCGAGAGCGTCGCGATTATCGGCAAGAGCGGATCGGGCAAGTCGACGCTCATGCACCTACTCGCACTGCTTGACGCCCCAGACAGCGGCACACTCACCCTCGAAGGCACCGACACTGCCGGCCTGCGCGGTTCGAAACTCAACACCGTCCGCAACAAGACGTTTGGCTTTGTGTTTCAGCAGTTTTTTCTGACCGGCAGCACGAGCGTGCTTGAGAACGTGATCCTGCCCCTGAAAATTGCTGGTGTGCGGCCCAAAGAACGCAAGCGCCGCGGTCTCGAAGCTCTGCGGCAGCTTGAACTCGACAGCAAAGCGAAGAACAAGGCTTCTGCGCTCTCCGGGGCCAAAAACAGCGTGCGGTGATTGCGCGTGCGCTCGTCAACAACCCGCGCATCATCTTCGCTGATGAGCCGACCGGGAACCTCGATTCCGCGACGGGTGCGATCGTTGAGGACATCCTGTTCGGGTTGAATCGGGATCACGGTATCACCCTCATCGTGGTCACCCACGATCCTGAGCTTGCCGCGCGCTGCGATCGCCGCATCACCATTCGCGACGGCGCGATCGTCGAAGACGCGCACGCCGCAACTCCCGCGCACGAATCCCAGGAAGCCCAGATCCAGGAAGCAGAGACACTCGCATGAACACCCTCGACATCATCAGAAGCGCGGCGGCGAACACCTTTCGCTCGAAGGCGCGCGCGATCCTCACTATCCTCGCGATCTTCACCGGCGCCTTTACTCTCACGCTGACGAGCGGGCTTGGCACCGGCGTCAACAACTACATCACCGATACGGTCAGCGGTGCCGGGGCGGCTGACGCCATGACCGTTTCGAAGAGTGGCGATGATCCCGGCGTCGGCCTGCCGGGCGCGGGCAGCTCCGGCCCGAGAGAATACGACCCGAATGCGATCTCGGCTGGTGGGGCCGCGGGGGCCGGAACGCCCAGTGCTCCCGGAGCCCCGAGCGCGGGCACCGTCAGCGCGCTGGACTCCGCAGATATCGACGCCCTCGCCGAGATTGGCGGTGTGCGCAAGGTCGAGGCTAATCGAACCATCTCGCTTGACTACATTCAGGTGGACACCGAGGCTACCAAGTACGTTGCATCCGTCGGCAGCCTGATTCCGGGGCAGACGGTGGTGATGGCGGCCGGCGTCGAGCCGGGTGCCGTGCGCACCGACGATGCTGACGCCCCCGGAACTGCGAGCACGCTGCAACTCGCGTTGCCCGTTGACTATGTTGACGCGCTCGGCTTTGCGAACGACGACGCGGCCCTCGGGCAGCCGGTCGTTCTCGCGATCACCGATGCCGAACGCACACAACACGTCCTCGAGGCCACGGTCGTCGGGGTGGCGGAGGATCCGCTCGTATCCCCGACGGGTCCGAGCCTGCTCGTCAATGACGCGCTCAGCGACGCGCTCTTCACGGCGCAACAGACCGGGCTGACCCCGGAGCAGGCTGATCGGTACGCATCAGCGACCGTATGGTTTGATCCCGCAGCGACTCCCGCAGAAATTGACGCGCTGAAGTCTCGGCTCGGCGACGCAGGGTACACCGGGACCACCCTCAAGGATCAGCTCGGCACCGTCACCGCGGTGACCGACGGCATCGTGTTGGTGCTCAACGCCTTCGCTATCATCGCGCTCCTCGCGGCCGCGTTCGGCATCGTCAATACGCTCTACATGTCGGTGCAGGAACGCACGCGCGAGATCGGTCTCATGAAAGCGATGGGAATGGGTAGTGGGCGGGTGTTCTCCCTGTTCAGCCTTGAGGCTGCGTTCCTGGGGTTCTTGGGGAGCGCGCTGGGGGCGCTTGTCGCGATGGTGGTCGGGATCGGCGTCAGCGCCTCACTCGCGACGACCCTGCTTGCCGATCTCTCGGGACTGACGCTCATCGCCTTCGATCCGGCGTCGATCATCACGGTGATTGTGCTGGTGATGGGGATCGCGTTCCTCGCGGGCACGCTCCCCGCGGTGCGCGCGGCGAAGGCGGATCCGGTGGAGTCGCTGCGCTACGAGTAGCGGCGCCGAGCCCCTGTGTGAGGCTGTGCCCACGATCCCGAGCCGGACGTGGGCACAGCCTTTCGGCGCGCCGAGCGGTGGCCCCGCGGCCTCTGAACGCTCCCCCTGATCAATGCTCTTCCTATGCCCCGTATAGCTCTTATGTCGGGGTGATGATTGGTTGCGTGATAGAATCATTTGACGACTTATTGAGAGTCGCCTATTGGGGGGTTGTGTGTTTCAGAAATTCTTTGTCGGCAAAGTAGCGGTTCTTGGGCTGGCTTTTGCTGTACTTCCGTTTGGCGTGGCTTCGGCCGAGGCTGTCGAATCGAGAGCCGCAAGCTTCACGCTCGGATCGGAACAGCTGTGTCCGGGGGCGACAGCGCCCGGTGTGTCCCACGGTGCAAGTGGGCAGCTGGTGGTTGACCTCACCGCTGTCGCGGGCGGCCTGACCGACAGCGTCGTGGTGGCGAGTGACGCGGCCAGGTCGTGTGTGAACGATCTGACGAGCGTGTCGTTCACGAATCCCGGCCCGGTCCGTTCGCTCGAGATCGGCGCGGAAGCGTTCAGCCGTAATGTCGCCGGTGAACTCAACAATCAGATCACCGGGGTGTCATTCCCTGAGGGGCTTGAGACGCTCAATATTGGAAGCTACGCGTTTCTGCAGTCCGACTCAGGCATGAATCATCTCGAGTCGGTGGTGTTTCCGAACTCTCTGACGACGCTCAAGGTGGGAGACTGGGCTTTTTCGCAAGAGAATCTGAACGGTGCAAACTCACTCACAGAGCTGACGTTTCCGCAGACCGACATGCTCAAGCTTGAGCTTGGAACGGCCTCGTTCCGGCAGCGTGCAACGAACGGATCCAACACCCTCGAGCGGGTGAATTTTCCGGGCACCGTGGCCTCGCTGAGGATCAACGACTCCGCGTTCCAGCAGTCTGTCGAAGCTGGCGCGGGAGATGCTCGGCTGGCCGAGGTGATTCTGCCGACCGGATCGGAGAGCCTCGAGATCGGCTACTATTCCTTTGCGCAATTCGCGCCGGAAGGTGCAACGGCTCTGTCGCGGGTCAGTTTCCCGTCAGGCCTGAAGCAGTTGAAGCTCTGGAACAGTGCGTTCTACCTGGTCTCCTCTGCCTCAACCCGACTCGAGTCGATTGAATTCCCCGACGGGCTCGACAGCCTGTCTATCGGTTACGGAGCGCTGGCACAGAGTTCTCGCGACGGCGAGGCCTCGCTCAAGAGCATCGACTTCCCAGACCGAGTTTCTTCTTTGGAGATCGCCGGTTCAGCGTTTTCGCAGAAATCGGGCAATGGCTCCACTGCCCTCACCTCGGTGGAGTTTCCCCTTGGAATTCATAATCTGACTATTGGCAACTACGCGTTTCAGCAGAACGCAAGAAACGGCTCAACGAGCTTGGCTTCCGTCGTTTTCCCCGAGGGGCTGAAGCAACTTGAGGTCAACTACGGTGGCTTTTACCAGGAGGCCACCTTCGGAGACAATGCGCTGCGAGAGCTGGAGTTTCCCGCGGGACTCGAGTCGTTGCACGTTCACACGTCAGGTTTCCAACAGAGCTCGATCGCCGGCAGCAACTCGCTTGCTGCGGTCAGTTTCCCAGAGGGGCTGAAGAACGCGACCTTCGACTCGAACGCCTTCTACCAGGCGGTAACGCTCGGCGAGAATCCGATGAAGACCGTCTCGTTCCCGGGCGGAATGGATACGCTCAGCTTCGATCGCTATGCATTTTTTCAGTCACCAACTTCTCTTGAGGTGGTCGAGTTCCGCTCAACCGAGACGCCGGTGGCGGCGATCTCGGTACCGGATGAATATCCCTTCGTGCCCGCGGCTGCCACCTGGCTGTGGTACGGAGAAGACGGCGCAGATACCGCGACCGATTGGTCCATGCCGGGTGAGGAACACGAGTTGGTGGGGTACCGAAAGCTTGCCTTGACGGGGCTTGAGGGCGGCACACTGAGCGATGTCCAGCCCGGATCTGCGTTCAACGCACAGGCAGAATCGTTCGCCTATCCGAGCACCGAGAACACTTTCGCCGCTCCGCGAGTGCTGGCGGAGATCCCGGAACTTCCCTATGAACACTGGGCAGTGGATCTCCCCGCGGCTGAGCGTGACGGCTTTACCTTCGAGGGATGGTGCCCCGTCGCGCCAGAAGGCGGGGAATGCTCTGAGGAATTGATCCCGGCATCTGCCGATCGCACCTCCCGCGCCGCGGCGTTTGAGTTGCTGTCGCCTACGACAACCCTGCACGCCGTATGGCTAGCCGCTGAGCAGCCCGACCCGAAGCCGGGAACGCAGGGGCCTGGTGGCTCTACCGATGGTGGCAACGCGGGAGCGCCGGGAGGTCAGGCTCAGGACGGGCTGAGCACCACGGGCGGACCCACGCTCTTCCTGACGCTGGGGCTTGCGACTCTGGCAATTGCCGCCGGCGCGGGTGCGATGCTGCGGCGCCGCAAGCGCTCGCCGCAAGGGGCGTAACGGGCGACAGGAAGCCGGGCCACTTGTGTGACCCGGCTTCCTGGTCTAAGCTTGCTCTTTGGCTGTGCAAAGTCCCATTGCATAGACCGCAGGGGTGGTTCGGGATCAGTTTCGGCTGAATCGCGATAGCTCCCGCAGACAAGAAATCTTGGGTGAGGCCGTCCGGTCTCACGGTATGAGAGGAAAAACCATGGCAGCAGTGTGCCAGGTGACAGGAGCCGTTCCCGGTTTCGGTCACAACATTTCACACTCGCACCGTCGCACCAAGCGTCGGTTCGATCCGAATATCCAGAAGAAGACCTACTTTGTGCCCTCACTCGGCCGCAAGGTGACCCTGACCCTGTCGGTCAAGGGCATCAAGGTTATCGACGCACGCGGCATTGAGTCCGTGGTCGCCGATCTGAAGAAGCGTGGGGTGAAGCTCTAATGGCTAAAGATAAGGACGTACGTCCGATCATCAAGCTCCGCTCGACGGCCGGCACCGGGTTCACCTATGTGACCCGCAAGAACCGTCGGAATACCCCTGATCGTCTCGTGCTCAAGAAGTACGATCCGGTCGTTCGCAAGCACGTTGAATTCCGAGAGGAGCGCTAAACATGGCTAAGAAGAGCATGATTGCGAAGAACAAGCAGCGCCAGGCCATCGTTGATCGCTACGCTGCGAAGCGTCTCGAGCTGAAGAAGGCACTCGTTGACCCCAAGGGCACCGACGAGAGCCGTGAGGCTGCACGCGTTGGCCTGCAGAAGCTGCCCCGCAACGCGTCTCCCGTGCGCGTGCGCAGCCGCGACGTCATCGACGGCCGCCCCCGTGGTGTGCTCTCGAAGTTCGGTGTTTCCCGTGTTCGCTTCCGCGACATGGCGCACCGTGGCGAGCTGCCAGGCATCACAAAGTCGAGCTGGTAACAGTTCGACCAGTCAAGTACTGCCGATTACGGTTGCGCGCGAGCGTAAAACCGAGCTGGTAACAGCTCAGAAACCGGCTTAAGGTGTGGCCGCAGATCCGAAAAGGGTCTGCGGCCACACCTATTTTTTGGGTTTTCACACTGAAACGACACGAAACGACACGAAAATCCGCAGAAATACGCCGCTGTGCGATAGATTCGTACCGATCACCCGATCGGACCCTCCAAACCGGAGGGATACCTGAAATAGATCAGGGGCTCGGAACCTAGCTTCGTTGCCCTGGAAGGAAACAACATGGCACTCAACAAGACTGAGCTCGTCGCTAAGATCGCTGCAGAGACCGGCCAGAGCCAGGCTGCAGTTTCAAGCGTTATCGACGGCCTGTTCGCCGCTGTATCTGAGACCGTCGCCGCTGGTGAAAAGGTTTCGATCCCGGGGTGGATCTCCTTTGAGACCGCAACCACCGCTGCACGCACCGGCCGCAACCCGCGTACCGGCGAGAGCATCGACATTCCCGCTGGCAAGCGCGTGAAGGTTTCGGTTGGCAGCAAGCTCAAGGCTGCTGTGAAGTAACTGACTTCCTCAAACAACACCCCCTGATGCGAGGGCGGATTCCAGTGGTCGTCGCAACACGGTAGAACTCCGAGCATTACAGAAGCGCCCCCGCTCACCAAATCGGTGAGCGGGGGCGCTTTCTACTTCGCTACATGGCTCGCAGAACACGGTGAGGCACCCACCCTTCCCGGCCAGACTGGTTTCGACACCATGCCCACCCGCTTTCGGGATCGTTTGAAAGCGCCTCGACCATTTCTCCAGCAGAAACAGGAAGCTCAGTGGTGTCATATGCAACCAGAACGGTTCCCGTGGACCCTCGTTCGTTAATATGGCGTGCGGGCACCCAGCCGGTCCCAGTAGGGGCAGTGACGAACACGAAGGCCGGCCATTCTGTGTCCCGGTCACCAATCGATACTTCTTCGCCGGGTGCTATCTTCAACGGTGCTCTGGTCGGGATCTCATGATCCGCTGTAACGATGTATCGCATGGCGGCATTCTGACACACGATGCGATCCACAAGGTTCTTCGAAGGCTACAAGGTTGATTGGAGAAGCTTGTTGAGCCGCTGAGCTGGGGTGTCCCAGCCCAGCGTTTTACGGGGCCTGGTGTTGAGCTGTTGGGCCACTCGGGCAAGCTCTTCGGGGCTGTGGCGGGAGAGGTCCGTGCCTTTCGGGAAATACTGTCTCAGGAGCCGGTTGGTGTTCTCGTTTGATCCGCGCTGCCAGGGAGAAGCGGGGTCGCAAGAGAACACGGGTATGTCAGTCGCAATAGAGAATCGTTTGTGCTCCGCCATCTCGCCTCCTTGATCCCATGTCAATGAGCGCCGCAGATGTGCCGGGAGGTGACTCATCGTTTTCGTGAGCGCTTCTCGCGTCGTTGCCGCGTCACGGGAGCCAGGGAGATGGACCAGCATTACGTACCTGGTTGAGCGTTCAACGAGAGTCCCGATCTGGCTTCCGCCTTCTCTCCCAATGATCAGGTCACCTTCCCAGTGACCTGGGACCGCACGATCTGCAACTTCTGGAGGCCGTTCAGAGATCATCACCATGGGGTCAGTAAATCTCTGCTGCCGCTTCTGCGTCTGCCTCCTGGGTGTTCGGCGGGCTTTCCCATTACGAAGAGCCGCAGCGATCTCACGACGCAACTGACCTCGCCCTTGAACATAGAGTGTCTGGTAGATCGTTTCAGTTGCCACGCGCATCCCTAGATCCGTCGGATAGTCCACCCGTAGCGTACGACTGATCTGTTCCGGTGACCAGAACTCAGAAAGCTTCTCTTGCACATACGCGCGCAAAGGACCACAAGCCACGAGTTTCCTGGACTTCGGTCGCGGCCTGCGCTTCGCGGCTTTCCGGTGTGCCGCATACGGGTGATACGGGCCGTGTTGTGACCGGTTTCTACGGAGTTCTCGGCTCACCGTCGAGGGTGCGCGGCCCAGATCTTGTGCGATCTGCCGGATCGAGCACCCGGCACGTGAAAGGTCAGCGATTCGTTCCCGCTCTTCGAGAGAAACCAGGCGAGGGTGAAGGTCTTGTTGGAGCTTTTCATACCTGGGGCGATCAACCATGACCGTCTGGTCAGCGTAGGTAGTCATACCAGTGGTGTAGTCCACGATCCTGCCATCCGCAAAGTAGCGCCGGTTCTGGAAGTGGCGAGTGCCACGGTCCCAATCGCCAGCCGTACGAAAATGCACACCCACTGCTGCGGCAGCTTCTCTTCGAGAGATCCCGCTTTCGCGAAGTTCGAAATAGCGTGCGCGTCCGGGGTGGTAGCCCGGGCCGCGCATTCCTTTCGCTTGCAACCCTTCCTGCTGTAACCACCGGTAGGTCGCGTTCTTGTTAAACCCTAAGCGTCTTGCTGTTTCAGAGTTGTCTTGAAGTTCTTCAAACAGCGCGAAGAACTCGGCCTTTTGTTCCGTCGTGTATCTCTGCCAAGGGGTCCGTCCAGTGGCCATCGCTTCTCCTGAAAAATGTCAGGTGTTGCGACGACCACTGGAATCTGCCGAGAAGCATCAGGGGGTGTTGTCGTTTAGGACGCGACCTCACCCAGTCCCTGCGCGAGGTCGGCGATGAGATCCTCAGCACTCTCGAGACCGATCGACATGCGCACGATCCCGGTGTCGGGTTTTGCGTCGCCCTTCACGGGCCGGTGTGTGAGTGCGGCTGGGCTTTCGATGAGGGAGTCAATGCCTCCAAGAGACACTGCGTGGGTGAACACGGTCACATTTGAGGTGAGTGCAACGGCCGCGTCGTAACCTCCCACGAGTTGCACGGCAAGCATCGCCCCGGGCCGGCCATCTGCGTGCCCAGGACGCCGTGGGGGTCAGCGTTCATGCCGGGGTAGAACACCTGGGCGACAGCCGGGTGTTGGCTCAGCCACGCCGCGACGCGGCCGGCAGTTTCCTGCTGCGCGCGCACACGTAGAGGGAGCGTCGGCAGGCCACGGTGAAGCAGGTAGGCCGCGAGCGGGTGGAGGATCGCGCCGGTCGCGACGCGGATCGCGCGCAGCTTCTCCGCGTACTCCTCTGAGCATGCGATCACGCCACCGATCACATCGCCGTGGCCGCCCAGATACTTGGTCGCGCTGTGCATTGACAGCGCGGCGCCGTGGTCGAGGGGTGTCTGCAGGACCGGCGTCGCGAAGGTGTTGTCGACGAGCACCGGCACATCGCCCGCCTGGGCTGCGACACTTGAGATGCTCACGAGTTCGAGCGTCGGGTTCGCGGGGCTCTCCATGATGACGAGGCTGGTGTCGGGGCGGCAGGCGGAGGCGACCTCATCGGGTGAACAAAATGTCACCTCCGTGCCCAGGATGCCACTCTCGAGGATCTGCACCGTCCCGCCGTAGAGGGGGTGCACTCCGACAATGTGGCGTTTGCCCGATTTTGCGGTGAGGGCGAGGAGTACAGCGGTGAGCGCGGCCATGCCCGACGCAAACGCCACGGACGCCTCAGCGTGTTCGAGCGCCGCGAGGCCGGATTCGAAGCGGGCAACGGTCGGGTTCCACAGGCGCGCGTAGACCGCGCTGCCATTCGCCAGGGCCTGCCACCGGTGGCCAGAGCCTCATATGAGTCGCCGCCGACGGCGATATCGGGCAGCGGGTTTGTCGTGGAGAGGTCGATGGGGAGGGCGTGCAAACCGAGTGCGGCAAGGTCCTCCCGTCCGGCGTGTACGGCGAGTGTGTCGAGAGTCCAAGGAAATTCAGCCATGGACCCATTATTCAGCCTCCCTCCTGGCTGGAGTGGAAAGCAAGCCCGCAATGGCGCAATTGACCCTGAAGATTGCAGGCCCACCCGGTCGAGGCCGTAGGCTTATGGGGTGCCTCGTTTTCTGCGTGTTGTCGCCCCGGCCGTTCTCGTCGCGGTAACCCTCGCGGCTCTAATTGTCGGTCTCGGCATCGGTGGAGCCGCCGCCGAGCGGACCCTGCTCGATCCGGGCACCGTGGTGCGATTTGGGATCCCGATCTCCCGCACCCTTGTTAATGTTGCAATGGCGGGACTCATCGGCTCCCTCGTCATGGCCGTCTGGGTGTTTGCGAGCGACAAGCCCGAGTCACGTATCGCCTTGGATATCGCCGCGGGATCCGCCGCCGTGCTGGCGGTTGCGAGCGCAGCGACGCTCCTCTTCACCTACGTCGATATTTCGGGGCAACCGTTTTCTGGTGATGCCAGATTTGGTGCCGGGCTTGCGCAGTTCGTCACCGAGATTGAACTCGGCAGGCTGTGGCTGATTGAGCTGCTGCTTGCGGCCGTGACGACTGTGCTCGCGTTTGCTGTGCGGGATCGACGCCTCACGCTCCTCGTGCTGTTCGCGGCGATGGCGACAACGATCCCGTTGGCGCAGCAGGGCCACGCCGCCGGCGCTTCGGGGCACGCGCAGGCCGTCAACTCGCTCTTGGTGCACCTGATAGGTGCGTCGGTCTGGCTGGGTGGCCTGGTCACCCTTGTGTTTGTGGCAAAGCTGGTGGACCGCAAGCGACTCGCCGTGATCACCGCACGCTACTCCACGCTCGCGTTGTTCGCCTTTATCGGGGTGGCTGCCTCCGGGGCTGTGAGTGCGTGGCTGCGCGTCGGCGACCTCGATGCGCTCCTTGGAACCGGCTACGGCCGTTTGGTCATCTTGAAAACGGCTGCGCTTGTGGCGTTGGGTATCTTCGGGGCGGTGCAGCGCACGCGCTTGATACCGCGGATCTCGGATTCGGTCAAGGGTGGCCGCGTCTTCGCGTGGTTTGTGATCGCGGAGCTTGCGGTGATGGGGGTCGCGAGCGGGATCGCCGGGGCGCTCGGACGCACCGCAACCCCGGTTGCGCTCGAACCGGCGAGGGACCAAGCGAGCGGCATCTCTCCCGCAGAGTGGCTCACGGGAGATCCGCTACCGCCGGAGCTCACGCCGCTCAGCTATGTCACCGGTTGGAAGTTTGATCTTGCCTGGCTGCTCGTGTGTGTCTTTGGTTTGGCAATGTATGTCGCCGCGGTGATCCGGCTCGCCCATCGTGGCGACAAGTGGCCGATCGCGCGATCCATTGCCTGGGTCTTCGGCCTGCTGATGCTGTTCTACACCACCAACGGGCCTTTCAACCTGTACGAGCAGTACCTGTTTAGCGTGCACATGCTCGGCCACATGATGCTGACGATGGTCATTCCGATCGCGCTGGTGCTGGGTGCACCCATCACGCTGCTGCTGCGCGCTACCGAGAAGCGCAATGATGGCTCGTGGGGCGGGCGCGAGTGGGTGCTGTGGTTGGTGCAGACGCCATATTCGAAGTTCATCACCCATCCCGCTGTTGCCGCCGTGGTCTTTGTCGGCTCGCTGTGGGTGTTCTACTTCAGTCCGATTTTCCGCTGGGCAATGTCTGAGCACCTTGGGCATCAGTGGATGATCATTCACTTCTTGATCGGCGGATATCTCTTTGCGCTGTCGATGATCGGGATCGATCCCGTGCCCTATCGGTTCCCCTTTCCGCTGCGACTCATCACGCTGTTTGCGACGATGGCGTCACACGCGTTTTTTGGTGTCACTATGATGACGGGTGATTCGCTGATGCTCGCCGATTGGTTCGGGGCGATGGGCCGTACCTGGGGGGCGACGCCGTTGGAAGATCAGACGCTCGGCGGCGGAATTGCCTGGGGCATCGGCGAGCTACCGACGCTCGCGCTCGCGCTTATTGTCGCTGTGCAGTGGTCGCGCAATGACACGAAGGTGCAAAAGCGTAAGGATCGCGCAGCGGACCGCTCGGGCGAAGCCGAACTGATGGCATACAACGAGATGTTGGAGAAGCAGGCGGCGCGGGATCGGCGGACCGCTGAGAAGACGCATAGCGGCTGAGCGCTTTTCGTACGGAGGCTACTGCCGCCGGCGGGTTGTGGAGCAGATGCGCGGCGACTGAGCCGGTCGTAGCTTCACGTCATTACGCTTGTTTGACGTCGTATTGCGCAAACTCGTGGTCGCGCGTTATCAGGGTCAGTTGTTCGACGCGCGCCTGCGCGATGAGCATGCGGTCAAAAGGGTCCCGATGATGCCAGGGGAGGGACCGGAGTTCCTCCGCGTGAGACGCTTCGAGAGGGAGGAGCCGAAAGCCGCTCTGCTCGATCGCTTCGACCGTGTTTGAGGGCGCGTCTAGTTTTCCGAGCGATGCCTGAATCGAGATCTCCGCAACAGACACGCTTGAGACGAGGACATCATTCGCCCCATCTGAGATGATTTCACGATGCTTGGGGAGCAGTCTGGGACTATCAGCGAGCCACCACAGCAGAACATGAGTGTCGAGAAGCAGTCGCACCGAGCTATTCTCCAAACCAGTCAAGCTCGTCTTGGGTGTCGAACTTATCGAAGCCGTCCGCAATTGTGATGCGTCCGTGCCATATCCCAGGGACCCGGGTTGGCGCTGGTGTCCAGGGGACCAAGCGTGCGATGGGTCTACCTGCTTTGGCAATCACGACATCTTCGCCGAGTGAAGCCAATTCCAGCAGTCTTGAGAGCTGGCTTTTCGCCTCGTAGACATTGACCGTGTGCGTGCTCATGGGCCCAGATTACCTCTGGTTGGTCAAGTTGGTCAACCAGTGTGATCGCTGGTTTCCGTCGTGCTGCGTGGTGGCTAACCGCCGGTGTGACCCTCGTCCGTCACTGTGACATCGGTGCGGTGAAAATTGAGGTGCGAACGCGAGGCCGTGGGCCCGCGCTGCCCCTTGTAGCGCGAGAACGTAGCGCCGGATCCGTAAGGCCGTTCGGCGGGCGAAGACAGGCGGAAGAAGCACAGCTGGCCAATTTTCATGCCGGGCCAGAGGCGGATCGGGAGGGTTGCAACGTTCGAGAGCTCCAGCGTGACGTGACCCTCGAAGCCCGGGTCGATGAAGCCGGCGGTCGAGTGGGTGAGGAGCCCGAGTCGACCGAGCGAGCTCTTTCCTTCGAGGCGGGCGGCGATGTCGTCGGGCAGGCTGACCTGCTCGTAGGTGGAGCCCAGCACGAACTCACCGGGGTGCAGGATGAAGCCCTCGCTGGGGTCGACCTCGATGAGCCGGGTCAGTTCGGGCTGATCCGCGGCGGGATCGATAACGGCGTACTTGTGATTGTCGAAGAGCCGGAAGTAGCGATCCAGCCGCACGTCAACGCTCGACGGCTGAACCATCTCTGCTTCGCTCGGGGAAAGCCCGATGCGGCCAGAGGCGAGTTCGGCATTGATGTCACGATCTGAAAGCAGCACCTTTCGATCTTAGCGGGCTATTCCCGCGCCATCCCCGGGTGCAAGTTCTGTGGCAGACGCTACTCGGAATCTTCCGTGATCGCGAACAGCAGTTCGGCGATCCGCTCGCCCAGTTCGTTTAGGCCCTCGGGGGCGTCGGGGCCAGCGAGGGCGGTGATCCGAAAGGCGCGTTCGTAAACGCCGCCCAAGATCGGCATGGCCCGCTCGACCGGGATCGTGAACCGTCGACCGGCGGCGAGCACGATGCCCTCGACGAGTTCTTCGAGTTCCAGCCGAAAGCGGCCAATGAAATCTGTAAGTCCGAGTGCGCTGCTGGGCTCGCGGAGCGCGAGCAACATGAACTCGGTTTCGAGCGCGAACCAGGTGGCTTCCCAGCCGGTTGGTGCGAAAAACTCGGTCACGTAGTGCGCAGCATCGCCCGGGGTCAGGAGACACTCGCGGCTCGAAAGCAGCGGCACGAGTTCTTCGGCGCGCGCCTGCAAGAACCGCGTGCGTTGTTCGTATTCGCGGTCGAGCAGTGCGAGAAACAGCTCTTCCTTATTGGAGAAGTTTGAGTAAAACGCGCCGCGAGTGAAGCCTGCGCGTGTGCACACGCTCTCGACGGAGGCACCCAGCAGACCTTCCTCGGTGAACACTTCGGCGGCGGCGTCAAGCAGGCGGGCTCGCGTCTCCTGACGCCTGGCGCTGGGCGCGGGTGACACCGATTCTCCTGCCATGCTCAACATTTTTGCATACTCAGCGAGCTTCGAGCCAAAAATGGATACATTGTTGTATCGAGACTCGATACACTTCTGTATCGCGGCCTGGGTGCCAGGCCATGTAAAGACTGCAATGTAACTTTCGGAAGGCCAGCATGTCCACCCTGCTCTACGCCCTCGGCCGCTGGGCGACGCGCGCAAAAACGCTCGTGCTCATCATCTGGATCATGCTGCTCGCCCTGCTCGGCACCGGTGCCGCGCTGTTCGGCCAGGGGGCCAACGCGCCCATCACCATTCCGGGCACTGAATCGCAGGAGGCTATTTCCCGCCTCGGCATCACCTTCCCCGAAGTTAGCGGTACCAGTGCGACCATCATCGTGGTCGCCGCGCCCGGAGAAAAACTCGATGCCGAACCGTATCGGGCGATCATGAGCGACGCGGCAAACGAACTCGCAGACACTCGCGGAGTAGAGGGCGTGCGCTCCCCGTTCACCGGAGAGGTGAAGGGCGGGCTTTCTGAAGACGGCGAGGCCGCGCTCATCACTGTGCAGCTGAAGGGGGAGATGAGCAGCGTTTCGGCTGCTACGAAAGACACGATCACGCGTGTCACCGAAGAAATGCGCGATCGCCTCCCAGCCGGTGCCGAAACCTCATACGGCGGCGACGTCTTTTCGGTTTCCATCCCCTCCATTAGCCCGACCGAGGCCGTAGGGGTGCTCATCGCGTTTGTGGTGCTGATCCTGACCCTCGGTTCGCTCCTTGCGGCCGGGATGCCGCTCATTATTGCGCTCCTCGGCGTCGGCGTTTCGATCGCGGGGCTGTTCGTCATGACGGCGTTTGTTGATCTCACCTCCACGACACCGATGCTTGCCCTGATGCTCGGACTCGCGGTGGGCATCGACTACACCCTCTTTATCGTCAGTCGCCACCAAGAACAGCTGCGCTCGGGAATGAGCGTCCCGGACTCTATTGCACGCGCCACAGCGACCTCCGGCTCCGCGGTGGTGTTTGCTGGGCTGACCGTCATCATCGCACTGGTGGGGCTGTCGGTGGCGGGGATCCCGTTCCTGACGGCGCTGGGCGTCGCGGCGGCGGCGGCGGTGGCGATCGCGGTGCTGATTGCCGTGACGCTGACGCCCGCGATCATGGCGATGGCGGGATTGAGGATCCTGCCCAAGAAAGCCCGCCTGGCGCTTGCTGCGGGCACCGAAGCTGCGCAGCCGCACACGCCTTCCCGCGCAGACCGCTTTTTCGGAGGCTGGGTGCGCTCCGTCACGAAACGGCCGATCGTCACGATCCTCGCCGTGCTTGTGCTGCTCGGCTTCGCGGCGGTGCCGGCCGCGAGCCTGCGCCTGGCTCTCCCCAACGCGACCTCGCTGAGCGCCGACGATCCCGCGCGCGTCACCTACGAGCTGACCGGCAAGCACTTCGGTGAGGGCTTCAACGGGCCGCTGCTCCTCACCGGGTCGATCATCACGAGCACCGATCCGCTCGGCCTGATGGAAGACCTCGCCGACGAGGTTCGCAAGGTTCCCGGCGTTGCCGAGGTGCCGCTCTCGACCCCCAATCGGGGCGCTGACACCGGCATCATTCAGGTCGTGCCGGAGGACGGGCCGCACGCCGAGAGCACTGCCGAGCTCGTCAAGAAGCTGCGTGACATGCACGACACCTGGGAGAAGAAGTACGGTGTCAGCCTCGCCGTCACCGGATTCACAGCGGTCGCGATCGACGTCTCTGACCTGCTGATGGGGGCACTGCTGCCGTTCGCGCTGCTCGTCGTGGGGTTGTCGCTCGTGCTGCTCGCAATGGTGTTCCGCTCCGTGTGGGTGCCGATCAAGGCGACACTCGGGTATCTGCTGTCGGTCGGTGTCGCGTTTGGCGCGGTCGTGGCGGTGTTCCAGTGGGGCTGGTTTGGGGATCTGCTGCACGTCGCGTCCACCGGGCCGGTGCTGAGCTTCATGCCGATCATCCTGATGGGGGTGCTGTTCGGGCTCGCGATGGATTACGAGGTGTTTCTGGTCTCGCGCATTCGTGAAGAGTATGTGCACGGCGCAAACGCAGACGCCGCGATTCAGCGTGGCTTTGTCGGCAGCGCGAAGGTGGTGACCGCCGCCGCGCTCATCATGTTCGCCGTGTTTGCAGCGTTCGTGCCCGAGGGGGATCCGAGCATCAAGGTCATCGCCCTGGGCCTCGCGGTGGGCGTGTTTGTTGATGCGTTCATCGTGCGTATGACCCTGGTGCCCGCGGTGCTCGCGCTCCTGGGGGATCACGCCTGGCGCATGCCGCGATGGTTGGCGAAGGTGCTGCCGTCCTTTGACGTTGAGGGTGAGGGCCTCGCTCGTGAACTCGCGCACGCGGATTGGCCCGAGGACATGCCAGACGCCGCGCTCGCCGCCGAGCGACTGCTCCTGTCCGGTGGCGAGAAGCTGCACCGTTTGCGGATTGCGCCCGGTGAAACGCTACTGCTGAACCCGCGGGATCCCCGCTCCTTGCCGCTCGCGCAGGCGCTCATCGGTCGCGGCCCCGTTGTCTCCGGCACCCTCAAGGTGGACGGATTGTTGCTCCCCGAGCGCGCATCGACCCTGCGGGCGCGCTCGGCCTGGGCAGACGCGACGACCCTTCGTGAGACCCTTCGGGATCGTCCGAGCGTGCTGCTGTTTGATCTACGGCAGGCGGGGGAAGCACCCGTGCCACTTGAGCGGATCGATGCTCTGCGCTCAGCGTTTGCCGCGCGGTCCGTGGAATCAGATCGTGGCGAGACCCCGCGACTCACGGTGATCGTCCTTGGTGAGGCAGAGCTCGCGAAGCGGATCCTGGGTGACACGCTCATTCTGCGCGAGATCGATGCGGTGGACGCCGCACATGCCGTGGACGACCTGTTCCCACAAGCCGCCGGCCCTGCTCAGACGCAGGTTGCAGAAGGAGCGAACCGATGACCCCCGCACTCTCCAGGATCAAGGGCACCAAGCCCGTACGCTGGACGACCATCCTCGGACTCGTGCTCGTCCCGTTGACCGTTGCCGGGGTGCTGCTGTGGGGGCTGTGGAATCCGAGCGAACGGCTCGATACCGTGACCGCCGCGGTCGTCAACAAGGACAAACCAGTGACGGTGGACGGCCAGACGGTGCCCCTTGGGCGGGTGCTCGCGGCCGAGCTTATCGGCGGCGATGCGGACACAAACTTCACCTGGACGTTGACCGATGAAGGCGACGCCGAGAAAGGCCTGAAAGACGGTCGCTACGCTACGGTGATCACGATCCCCGAGGGCTTCTCGGCGGCTGCGACCTCGCTCGCCGACGGTCCAGAGAAGGCCGAGGCCGCACACATTGATATCAACGAGAGCGACCGTGGCCGATTGATCGATACCGCGCTGTCAGGCATTGTCACGCAGACCGCGACCACGGTGCTGAACCAGCAGTTGGGTTCCCAGTTTGTCGGCAACGTGTTTGTGGGCATGACCCAGCTTCACAGCGGAATCGGCGAGGCGGCTGACGGCGCGCGTCAGCTTGCGGACGGTGGCGCGCAGCTCGCCGACGGCGCCGCGCAGCTCGCGAGCGGAACCGCGGAACTGTCTTCAGGGGTGGAACAGCTGTCGACCGGCGCCGCGGACCTTGAGACGGGAGCCGGAGGGCTTGCAGCGGGCGTCAACCAGTACGTCGGCGGGGCGCAGACCCTCGCGAGTTCATATGCACAGCTCGGGCCCGGTGCGAGCGCGGCGGCGTCGCAGCTTAAGACAACGATCGGCGCGCTGGGACAGTTCCAGGCCGAGGTGGCACAGCCGGGTGCGGAGCTCGCGACCGGTCTGGGAACCGCGGTCCCCGCGGCGAAGGCCTTGGCCGACGATATCGCACCGCTCTATGCCGAGTGCCTCGGATCCGGTGCGGCGCAATCCTTCTGCGACGCAATGCTGACCCGGCTGACGGGTCACGCAACGGCGATCGGGGCTGGCATCGGCGGAGCGGCAGCGGGCGCTGAAGGCGTCAACACCGCGCTAACGAACCTGCAGGCGAACGCGGGTGGAGGGGCGGCCCAACCCGGTGTGGATCCCATCGCGCAGCTCGACCAGCTCATTGCCGGGCTCGGAGCATTCGGTACCGGTCTCAACGACTTTGCGACGCAGGGCGCGGCGCTTGGCGCGGGCGCGTCGCAGTTGGCCGCCGGGACCTCGCAGCTGTCGACGGGAGTTGGTGCGCTCGCAGAAGGAACACCCGCGCTCGCTGAGGGTGCCTCGGGGCTGGCAGAGGGTGCGACACAGTCCGCTCAGGGCGCGAGCGGTCTTGCGACGGGTTTGAAGGACGCCGTCGCCGAGATCCCGAACTACAGCAAAGCGGAGAGTGAGAAGCTCGCCGAGACGGTGGTGGCCCCGGTTGAGGCTCGCGGTGGCAGTGATGAGCTGTTCAACTCTTCGGGTGTGCCGCTGTTCGCGGGCATCGCGCTGTGGGCCGGTGCGCTCGCGATGTTCCTGGTGCTGTCGCCGCTGTGGCGACGCACGCGAGACGCGGCCCAGGGTGTTGGCGCGATCACACTCAGGAGTGCGCTCCCGGCGCTCGCGTTGGGTGCGATTCAGGGGGCAATCGCGGGTATCGTTTTGCCGGTTGCGCTCGGGTACAGTTTTGCCCAGAGCATCGGATTCTTTGGCCTTGCCCTGCTCGCGGGAGTGGCGTTCTCGCTCATCGTGCAGGGGCTGTCGGCCTTGCTCGGTGGCTTCGGCAGGTTCGTGGCGTTTGCGCTCCTGGTGGTCGCGTTTGCGGTCGGGATCGTCTCGACGGTGCCGGGGCCGCTTGCAGCAATCGGTGACGCGAGCCCCGTCGGCGCGGCGTTCACCGGGTTCCAGGCGATCGCGAGCGGGTCTCAGGGCGCCCCGGGTGCTGCCTGGACGCTCGCCCTCTGGGCTCTGGCCGGACTGGTGTTGACCGCCTTCGCCGTGGTTCGTGCGCGCCGGCCGCGTGGCTAGCGGGGGTGGCCTCTCGGTTTGGGGGCCAGACGCTGCTGCCGTACTTGCCGCGCCGGGCGCGGATCCTGAGCCGGGATTGGCCGTCAGCTCTACGGCTGCCACTGTATCGACGAGAAAGCACTTCCCCGACGAGAAGCTAGTTTGCGTGTGTCGGCGGAGTGCATTCTCGTCGGCAGACTGCCTTCTCGTCGTGCTGAGGGCCAGTCAGTGGATCTCAGCCGTCTTGAGCGGGCATGTCCTTGATGAGGTTGGTGATGCGAACGGTGCAGCAGCGCCGCCCCTGCTCGTCGGTGATGACGATCTCATGGACCGCAAGCGTGCGGCCGAGGTGAATTGGGGTGCAGACGCCTGTCACGTAGCCTTCAGTGGCAGATCGGGTGTGAGTGGCGTTGATGTCGACCCCAACAGCGAGACGCCCCGCGCCCGCGTGCAGGTTGGCGGCCATCGAACCGAGCGATTCACCGAGCACCACGTATGCTCCACCGTGCAGGTAGCCGACGGTCTGCCGGTTGCCCTGTACGGGCATGCGGGCGACGGTGCGTTCGACCGTGTACTCGAGAAACTCGATCCCCATCGCGTCAGCGAGTTCACCGGAACCGTTCTGGGCGACCCAATTCTGTGTCTCAGTCTCAGTTTTCACTAGTTCAGACTACTTCCCTGCGCCGGTAAATTGAGGCTTTCGCTTCTCCTGGAACGCGGCGAAGCCCTCCCGATAATCGCTTGTATCGCAGAGCGCGGCCTGGGCGCGGTTCTCATCAGCCATCGACGCCCACAGCCCAATTCGGCGATCGCGCAGATCGGCGACGAGTGCTTTGGAGGCCAGGAATGCCTGTGTTGCACCGCTCGCAGCCTTCAAGGCCGCCGCGCGGGTCGCCTCCAACACCTCGTCATCGGGGAACGTCCGAGAGAAGAGACCCGCTGCCACCGCCTCGGTGCCGCTCATCAGGCGTCCGGTGTAAATCAGGTCGAGGGTGCGGTGCGCCCCCAGCCGCTCAAAGAACATGGCGTGGCCACCCGAGTCGAGCGTTGCACCGAGATTCGCAAACGGGCTCCCGATCTTCGCCGATTCCGCAACGTAGACGACGTCGCTCGCGATCAGCAGCCCGAGTCCGACACCGAGGCACGCGCCGTGCGCAACCGCGAAGGTCGGCGCGGGAAACTGGCTCATCTGCTCCATGAGCGGCTGGATCAGGCCATCAAGGTAGCCGAGCACGTCGTCCTCGCGAGGATCCACGCCCGAGATGTCACGTCCCGCACAGAATCCGCGGCCCTCGCCGCGGAGGACGAGTGCGCGCACTCCGGCCTGCGCGGCCTCGGTGTACGCGGCTGACAGTTCACGCACGTCGGAGGGGCCGAGCGAGTTCAGCCGCTCGGGGGCGTCGAGCACGACCTCGGCGACGCCGTCAGTAATGGAGAGCTTGATCATGGTTCGGTCCTTAGGTTACTGCTGCTCGAATACTTTCGCCGGTTGAGCGAGCTTGCGAGTCGAAACCCCTTGATTTCCTTGGTTTCGACTCCTTGGGCAGTAGCCCAAGCAGCGAATGCGGAAGAACACAATGTGTTCTTCGTTGAGCATTCACTGCTCGCTCAACCGGCGGAGGGGGCTTCAGCCCTACGCATCGTAGTCGACAACAACCTTGTCGGACTGCGGGTGTGATTGGCAGGTGAGCACGTAGCCGCGATCGATTTCATCGGCTTCAAGCGCATAGTTTTCGGTCATCGACACGGATCCGGTGACGATGCGGGCGCGGCAGGTGCCGCAGACGCCTCCCGCGCACGCGAAGGGCACGTCGGGGCGCACCCGCAGGGCGGCGTTCAGGATCGTCTCGTTCGCGCTGACCGGGCTATCGACCGACGCTGACGTGCCGTCGAGCGTGAAGTCAATCGTGACCGTCTTTTCGCCCGCGCGTACCTTGACCGGCCGCGCCCGCGTCGGAGCCTCGCCCGGTTCGCCGGTGGTGAAGAGTTCGAAGCGCACATGCGAGGGATCCACCGCGTGTTCCGTCAGGAGATCCTTGCACAGCTGCACCAGTTCGAACGGCCCGCACAGCACCCACTCGTCGGCCATCCCAACCGGGATCACCGAACTCAGAATCGTCCGCAGCCGTTCTTCGTCGAGCCTGCCCGACATGATCGGAGCTGATCGCTGCTCGCGGGAGAGTACGTGGTGGATCGCAAAACGCTGGGGGTAGCGATCCTTCAGGTCCGCGAGCTCTTCCACAAACATGACGTCGAGCGAGGAACGGTTTGTGAAGAGCAAGTCGAAGCGACTGGTCTCGCTCTGCTGCAACACGCGATGCGCCATCGTGATGATCGGGGTGATCCCGGATCCTGCGGCGATGCCGACGACGTGGCGACCGTCGAGTTCGGCGAGGTTTGAGGTGAACGCGCCCTGCGGGGTCATCACCTGCAGCATCATTCCCGCGCGCAACTCGGTGTTGGCCCAGTTGGAGAAGAGCCCACCGAGATCCTGTTTGATCGCGACCGAGATCTTGCCGTCTGCCGGCGGGCGGCAGATGGAGTAGGAACGGCGCACGTCTTCGCCATCGATGGTGGTGCGGAGCGCGAGGTACTGCCCGGCGAGGTAGTTGTACTCGTCGGTGAGCTCATCGGGTACCTCGAACGTCACCTCCACGCTGGTGTCGGTGAGCCTGCGGACGTCTGCGACGCGGAGCTCGTGGAACGTCGCGCGCTTCTTGGTTTGCATCGTCGATCCGAGATTGGTGGCGGCCATGTGGTGTCCTTCGCTAGTGAACTTTGAAGTAGTCAAACGGTTCGAGGCAGTCGCTGCACTCGTACAGCGCCTTGCACGAGGTGGAACCGAAGCGCGCGATCTCGCGGGTGCGGATGGAGTGGCAGCGCGGGCATTTGACGGCCATCTGCACGAGCACCGGCCCCTGTCGTCCGGCCGCGCGGAAATTGGGGGGCGCAATTCCGTAGGCTTCGAGTTTTTGTTTGCCGGTTTCGGTCATCCAGTCGGTGGTCCACGCCGGTGAGAGCGTGGTGTCGACCTCCACCCGGCCGTAGCCGGCCTCGCGCAGCCTGGCAGTGACGTCATCGCGCATCTGGTCGAGCGCGGGGCACCCGGAGTAGGTCGGTGTCAGCACCACACGCACCCCGTCGGATCCGACGGCGGCCGAGCGCAGCACCCCCAGATCCTCGATGGTCAGGACCGGGACTTCCGGATCCGGAACCTGCGCGGCGATATCCCAGACGCGCGCAGCTTCGGGATCGCGGGGCCTGAGGCTCGTCACCAGGACGCTCCGGGGTGACGGCGGGGCAGCCACTGCATCTCGGTCAGGATGTGACCCAGGAGCGTGCTGTGGATCCCGGATCGGCCCTCGGCGCGGGCGGGCTTCACCTGCGGAGTGTTGAGTTCCGCTTCGGAGAACACCTCGGCAACGGTGCGGTCGAATCCCGCACGCAGGCTTGAGGGCGCGGGCACCACGCCGCTGAGGCGTGCGGTGAGCTCGTCGTCAACGAATAGCTCGTCAACGTAGGGCCAGACATCGCCGAGCGCGACGATGATCTTGCCGCGAGATTCTTCTGTGCCGCCGGCGAGCCGCAGGATCCACTGCGCCGCGTGGTCGAGGTGGTAGCGAACCTCACGCTCGGCCTTCGCCGCGATCGCCTGCAGTGTTGGGTCGGTGCTCTTCTGCAATTCGCGGTAGAGCTCTGCCTGATAGGCGGAGAACAGAAACTGCCTGGCGATGGTGTCACCGAAGTGTCCGTTGCGCTGCTCCACCAGCCAGCAGTTGCGGAACTCGTGCTCGTCGCGCCAGAACGCGAGATCGTCCTCCGAGCGATCCGAGGCGGTCCCGGCGAAGTGCAGCAGTGCGCGCGCATGGCCGAGAAGGTCAAGCGCGATGTTGGACAGCGCCATGTCCTCTTCGAGTTCCGGCGCCTTCGCCACCCACCATCCGAGTTGCTGCGACAGGATCAGCGCGTCGTCCCCGAGGCGCAGCGCGTACTCCGCAATATCGGGAGTTGCGGTGGCACCGGATCCGGGAAGCTCATCGGCGAGGCGGAGCTCGTCGACGGTGACGTCACCGTGGGAGCTCGGCGCAGTGTCTGTGTTGTGGCTCACAGGTGCTTCACCCCTCGGCGCGCGTGTAGTACACGGCGTGGCGATAATTCTTGCCCGCGGGGGATTCAAAGAACACGCCCTTGGAGTCGGGATCGCTCGTGGTGATCGCGGCGGCGGGCACCACCCAGATCGAGACGCCCTCGTTGCGGCGAGTGTAGAGGTCACGGGCATTGCGCAGCGCCATCGCCTCATCGGGCGCGTGCAAGGATCCGGCGTGAACGTGGCTGAGACCCCGGTTCGCGCGGATGAATACCTCCCACAGGGGCCAATCCTCGGTACCCATTTCTCCGGGTGTGGACATCCTTGTCTCCTTCTTCTGTCAAGTGTTGAACCGCCGGTTGAGTGAGGCGCCAGCCGAGTCGAAACCAAAGGTTTCGCGATTTCGACTCGCTCCGCTCGCTCAATCGGCGGAAAAGTCTATTGTCGGATGGGCTACGCCGCGAAGCGCTGCCGCTCACGCTGTTTACGGGCATACTCGACTGCGGCCTCGCGCACCCACGCACCCTCTTCGTGTGCGTCGCGGCGGTTGCGGATGCGGTCGGTGTTCGCGGGGCCGCGGCCATCGAGGATCGCGTTGAATTCGTCCCAGTCGATTTCGCCGAGGATCCACTTGCCCGTCTCCTCGTCGTAGCGCAGATCCTTGTCGGGGCACTCAAGTCCGAGAGCCTCAAACTGCGGAACGCACATGCCAACGAAGCGCTGCCGCAACTCGTCGTTTGAGAAGCGCTTGATCTTCCAGGCCATCGACTGCGCCGAGTTGGGTGAAGCATCGTCGCTCGGGCCGAACATCATGAGCGACGGCCAGTACCAGCGATTCACTGATTCTTGCGCCATCTGCTTCTGCTCGGGGGTGCCGTGTGAGAGTTCATACAGGATCTCGAATCCCTGGCGCTGATGGAACGATTCCTCTTTGCAGATACGCACCATCGCGCGGCCGTAGGGGCCGTAGGATGCGCGGCACAGCGGCACCTGATTGCAGATCGCGGCGCCGTCGACGAGCCACCCGATCGCGCCCATATCGGCCCAGCTGGGGGTGTGGTAGTTGAAGATCGACGAGTAGCGCGCGCGGCCCTCAATGAGGGCGTCGGTCATCTCCTCGCGGCTGATCCCGAGAGTCTGCGCCGCCGAATAGAGGTAGAGGCCGTGGCCCGCCTCGTCCTGCACCTTGGCGATGAGGATCGCCTTGCGCTTGAGGCTGGGCGCGCGGGTGATCCAGTTCGCCTCCGGCTGCATGCCAATGATCTCGGAGTGTGCGTGCTGCGAGATTTGGCGAATGAGGGTCTTGCGGTACTTTTCCGGCATCCAGTCGCGGGGTTCGATCCTCTGATCCGCCTCGATGAGTGCGTCGAAGTGGGCCTGTTGTTCCTCTTCGGTCAATACCTGCTCAGTCGTCGTCGGCATCTGATGCCTCCTTGCGTCAGTTACGTGCGGTGGCCCTCGCGGAGCCGGGAAACTAGTGGTAGAGTCTCGGAAAAGCATTTACTTACCGATCATTCAGTTAGTATACGCACACTTCCGGAACATCCGCAAAGACCGCGGCTGCCCATCAATTAACACGCAACGGAGCGCACATGAGTTCACCGACGAGCCAGATCACCCAGACCGCTGAGGCGGGAATCGAAGACCGCATTGAGCTGGATCCGAGTTGGTCAGCGACGGCCATGATGCGCATGGACACCGCAAAGACCGCGTTTGGGATCCGGATCGACGCGCTGGAGCGCGGTCGCGCGGTACTCACGATGCCCGTTCGCGATGACATGGTCAACGGATTTGGAATCACGCACGGCGGGATGGTGTTTACGCTCGCTGACACCGCGTTTGCCTACGCCTGTAACGAGGGCGAAAACGCGGTTGTCGCGTCCGGCGTCGACATCACGTTTACACGCGCCAGTCGTGCGGGCGATGTCCTCACAGCAGTCGCCGAGCGGCGGTGGCTGTCGGGGCGCAACGGTCTCTACGACATCACGGTGACCGACCAGCACGATCAGGTCATCGCCGAGTTCCGAGGCCGCTCCTTCGCCACGAACCGGCCGCTGCCCGTGGACGCCTGACCGCCCTCGTTCAATCTGTATTCACCTCACACACCGCAAGAAGGAACACCATGTCTGCAACCGCACAGCTCACCGTCGAGCCAGGTCTTCACGTCGAAGAACGTCTCACCCGCGAAGAACTCGAAGCGCTCCAGCTCAGGCGGCTGCAGTGGACGGTGCGGCACGCCTACGACAATGTGCCGTTCTACCGGGCAAAGTTTGACGCCGCGGGCGTCCACCCGGATGACATTCAAGACCTCGCTGACATCGAGAAACTTCCCTTCACCACGAAGGCCGACCTGCGTGACAACTATCCTTTCGGGCTGTTTGCCGTGCCGATGGAGCAGGTGCGTCGTATCCACGCGTCCTCGGGTACGACGGGCCGACTCACGGTGGTCGGGTATACGGATCAGGATCTGGAGAACTGGGCCGACCTCATCGCCCGCTCGCTCTACGCTTCGGGCGTCCGACCGGGCTGGCGAGTGCACAACGCCTACGGTTACGGCCTCTTCACCGGCGGACTTGGCGCTCATGCCGGCATCGAGAAGCTTGGCTGCACGGTGATCCCGATGTCGGGTGGGCAGACAGAAAAGCAGGTGCAGCTGATCCACGATTTTGAGCCCGACGCCATCATGTGCACCCCGAGTTACCTGCTGACCATCGCCGACGCATTCGAGAAGGCGGGTTTGGATCCGCGGGCCTCGAGCCTCAAGGTCGCGATCTGTGGCGCGGAGCCGTGGACCGAGGCGATGCGGCACGAGATCGAGGATCGGCTGAACCTCAAGGCTGTCGACATTTACGGCCTCTCCGAGATGATGGGTCCGGGCGTGGGCAACGAGTGCGTCGAGACGCAGGATGGCCCGCACATTTGGGAGGACCATTTCCTCCCCGAGATCATTGACGAAGACCTGCGGCAGGTTGAAGACGGCGTGCCGGGGGAGCTCGTGTTTACGACCCTCACCAAAGAGGCCTTCCCGATGATCCGCTATCGGACGCGGGATCTGACGACACTGTTGCCGGGCACCGCACGCCCCGCGCACCGCCGGATCGCGAAGATCACCGGGCGCAACGACGACATGATCATTCTGCGCGGGGTGAATCTGTTTCCGACCCAGATCGAAGAAATCGTGTGCGAGATCCCAGAACTCTCGACCCACTTCATTCTTGAGCTCACAAAACGCGGCACGATGGATCACCTGACCGTCAAGGTGGAACCGCGCGAAGGGGTCGCCGAGCACGAGGCGAACAACAGCCTGAAACTGCTGCAGAAGCGGATCAAGGATCGCGCGGGAACGACGCTCGGCACCGAGCTCGCCGCCCAGGGCACGCTTCCACGTTCTGAAGGAAAGCTGAAGCGCCTATACGATCTTCGGTAAGGAGTGCGGATTGCGCACCCCGCCGATTGGGTGCCCCGCCGATTGAGCGAGGCGTTAGCCGAGTCGAAATCAAAGGGGTTTCGATACTTCGACTCGGCTGGCGCCTCGCTCAGCACGGCGCTTGCATTGCTTGCTCAACCGGCGGTCAAACGCTAGGAGGTCAACCTGTTGGACAGCTCAGCCGCGACCCCCGCGACCCCCGCGACCCCCCGTCGTGGGCGCCCCGGGCACGATCAGAACAGCATGCTCGAGGTGATCGTGCAGGTGTTCACTGATCACGGTTACGACGCGTCGTCCCTCGGGATGATCGCGGATCGGCTGGGCCTGTCGAAGTCGGCGGTGTATCACCACTTTGCGTCAAAATCAGAGATGCTGGAGATCGCGCTGCAGCGGGTGCTTGGCGAGCTTGAGCGGGTGTTTGACGAGGCCGAGGCCCAGTCTGATGACGCGGTGCTGCAGATCCGTTCGATCGTGCGCAACGCGGTGCTGGTGGCGTGCGCGCAGCAGTCGTATCTGACCCTGCTGCTGCGTCTGCACGGCAACTCTGATGTCGAGTTACGCGCGCTTGAGCGCAGGCGGGCGTTGACTGCCCGATTGCGAGAGATGTTTGTGCAGGCTCGTGCGGATGGCGCGCTACGGGACGATCTTGATCCCGGACTTGCCGCACGCTTCACCTTTGGTCTCGTCAACTCGCTCGTGGAGTGGTACCGCCCGGACGGTCCCGATACGCCCGAGGAGCTCGCGGATGCCGTGCTTGGCTACGTCCGCACCGGCCTCCGGGTGAACGAGGTCCGCGATTTTCGTTAGGGGAAGGCCAAGTCCGAGCGCGGTCGGGCCTGGTCCATGCCGCTGTATCCCGGCAGCCCCAGATAACGCTGCCCTTCGCACGGGTCGCTTCGGCACAGTGTCGTGCGGAAATACCCTGCGCAACCGACCCATTCGGGATGTGCACGCGGCGGCATGCAGCGCATGCACCCAGTCATGTTGCGCAAATGGCCGAGTCGCGCCGGTTTCTCTCCGTAGACACAATGCGCGACCTCCTCAACGGACAATCCGCGACCTTCCCAACGTACAATCTCGAGCCACGTTGACAAGCCTGCTGCAAACGACAGCAACCGAGGTGATCATGCGCGGCTTTCGCTAAGCTAGCAACGTAACCGGCGGCAGCGTCGTCGCGGTGAGTATCAATGACGATATGAGGGGAAGTACTGATGGGGGAGCAAGATCCAGCAGGAAAGCGCAACGCTCATATGCAAGAAGGCATTCCAGAGCACCTGAATGACACCGACCATCTCGCGGTACTCGGCTATGAAGACTCCTTCAGCCGCTCCATGAGCTTGTGGGGCAATTTCGCACTCGGCTTCACGTACCTCTCACCGCTTGTGGGTGTCTACTCGCTATTTGCCGTTGCTCTCTCCACGGGAGGCCCGCCGTCAATTTGGTGGATCCTCATCGTTGCGTGCGGGCAGATGCTGGTTGCGCTCGTGTTTGGGGAGGTGGTGTCGCAGTACCCGATCCACGGCGGCGTGTACCCCTGGGCGCGGCGGTTGTGGGGCCGCCGCTACGCGTGGATGGCGGCGTGGGTATACATCTGGGCGATGATGGTCACAATAACGGCGGTCGCGGAGTTTGGCACCGGGTTCGTTGCGAGTCTATTCGGGATCACCCTGACCCCGGCGATCACGCTCATGATCGCGCTCGGATTTCTCCTGCTTGCGCTCGCGATCAACTTCACCGGCACAGCCTGGCTGGGACGGATTGCACGGATCGGCCTGTTCGCCGAGCTCATCGGCGTTATCGGGGTGGGACTGTATCTGCTCATTTTCCAGCGCAAGAACGATATTGGAGTGTTCTTCGATTCGATGGGCGTCGCGGGCGACGGGAGCTATGCCGGAGCGTTCTTTGCCGCCGCGATCACGGGACTCTTTCTGTTTTATGGCTTTGAGGCGTGCGGTGACGTTGCGGAGGAAGTCGAGAACCCGGCGAAGCGGATCCCGCGTGCGATGCAGCTGACAATTGTGGTCGGCGGGGTATCGGCCCTGTTCTCATTCGCCGGATACGTCTTGGCCGCCCCAAACCTGCAAGAGATTGTGCGGGGCGAGGTTGAGGATCCGATTCCCGCGATTTTGGAATCCACGCTTGGAGCGGTGGGCGCGAAGATCTTCTTGGTTGTGGCACTGCTCGCGTTCATCTCGTGCGTACTGAGCCTGCAGGCTGCCGCGAGTCGCCTCATCTTCTCCTTCGCGCGCGATGGCATGCTGCCGGGACATCGCTGGCTGTCGAAGGTGTCAGCTACGAGTAAGGTGCCCAACAACGCGCTGATTGTCGCCTGCACCGTACCAGCGCTGTTCTGCGTGTTGATTTTTGTGAACGAAAACCTGCTGGTGCCGATCACCTCGTTTGCGATTCTCGGGATCTACGTGGCATTCCAGATGGTGGTGCTTGCTGCGCTCAGACAGCGCCTCAAGGGATGGCGACCAGCAGGGCCGTTCTCGCTCGGACGCTGGGGCACCGTGGTGAACACCGCCGCGCTCGCCTACGGTATTTTCGCGTTTGTGATCCTGGCGACCCCCGGTAGCAGCGGCGACTTCCTTGAGGACTACGTGGTACACCTTGGGCTTGGGCTCGTGGTTGTTGCTGGGTTGCTGTACCTGTTTGCCGCGCGCCCCGATTCACACTCTGACGCGCCCGAGGGTGACGCGATCCACGTTGCTACCGAGATCAGGCAACGCACCGGGCAGCTCACCGTGCCCCGCCGAAACGAGTGACGGTCCACCGTAGCGGCGCACCCGGCCGCTACGGCATGATGAACTGCAGGGTTGCGATCCCATAGTCCGCAAGCACCGGGGCTCGTTGCTGGGTCCGGGAGTCACTCGGTGAGGTGTCCGAGGGACACCACATTTACTCCATCTTCACGTGCATAACTCGTGTTGCCCGCGGTCAGTACCGTCAAAGACCCAAGCTCCCGTTGTCTGTTCGAGGCGACCTTTGACTTGAGTTTCTTGAGGTTGCTGGCGGCCTGCTCGATTGCCTGGCTGCCGCCCATCTTTACCTCGAACGCGCTCCAGGTGCCATCTCGTAGCTCAACGATCGCATCAACTTCGAGGCCGGAGCTATCTCGATAGTGGTAGACCCGCCCGCCTAGGGCTTGCGAGTACACGCGCAGATCCCGAATGCACAATGATTCAAACAGAAACCCAAAGAGGTTGAGGTCTTGGAGCAGGCGTTGTTCATCGCCATCAAGCGCGGCAACCGTGAGCGAGGGATCAACAAAGTGCCACTTGGGTTGGACTCGCATTCTCACGTTTGAGCGCAGGTGGGTGGACCACGCTGGGAGCTCTTCAACGACAAATACACGCGTGAGTGCGTCAATGTACTGTCGGGAGGATTGCGCTGAAATGTCGGCCTCCACTGCCAGCTTGGTCGCGGTGCGTTCGCCGGCAACATTTCTGGCGATAGCTCGAAGAAGCGCAGATACGCGGGCTGGATCGAAACGTAGCCCCAAACCGCGAAGATCCACCCGAGCAACATCATCCAGATAGCTCTGAAGGTATCGAACTGGATCGCGCTTCGGATTTGTCACGAGTGCGGGCCAACCGCCCCGCGCGATAGCGTGCGAATACCCGGGCACATCCAAGCCGCCAAGACCCGCTGGCGTTTCCCCCTGCATGAGCGCGCTGAGTCTGACGTGGCCGGTGCTTTCCCGGCTTTCGGAAAGGCTCATCGGGTGAACGAGGAGCCGGCCAAAGCGGCCAGCTCCGCTGTGCCGGGTGTGGTCGTCGGAGGGAGTGGCTGATCCTGCAAATATGAACTGCCCGGGCGTACCGCGCTCGTCGATTGTGTGCCGGGCCGCGTTCCACAGGAGTGGCGCGAGCTGCCATTCATCCACGAGGCGCGGAGTACCACCTTCGAGCACGAGGGTTGGAGTTGTTTCGGCGAGGGCTACGAGCGCAGGATCTGAGTCAAGGCGTACGGAGCTATTTGCGTACTGTAAACCCGTCTCGGTCTTGCCTGACGCTCGTGGACCCTCGAGCACCAGCACACCAAATGTGCGCAGATCTACCCGAACGGCATCGTCCACAATTCGTTGCCAGGAGCCGCCCATGCCCCACCAATATCACTCCTGCACAAATTCCAATATCACTCCTGCACAAATCGAGAAGTCACCCGGTCGATCTACCCGGCCGGCGTCTTCGACACCAGCGTCAGCACGTCATAGGTCGCGACGGTCTCGTCACGGTCATTCGTCAGCACCGCGTCCCAGTGCACCTCGCCGTAGTCGTCCGTTTCACGTGGCACAATCTGCTTCGCGGTGAGCGCGACCCGCACGCGATCTCCAGGCGACACGGGCGTAATGAACCGCAGACTCTCGAGCCCATAGTTCGCAAGCACTGGACCGGGCTCGGGCGACACGAACAGCCCCGCCGCAAACGACAGCAGCAGGTAGCCGTGCGCGACCCGTCCAGGGAAGAACGGGTTTGCGGCCGCAGCTTCCTCATCCATGTGCGCGTAGAACGTATCGCCCGTGAACTCCGCGAAGTGCGTGATGTCATCAAGTGTCACCTCGCGCTCCTCAGAGATGATCTGATCACCGATGCGCAGATCCTGCAGCGACTTGCGGAAGGGGTGCACTTCTGAGCGCGTCGCCGCCCCCGCGTGCCACACTCCGGTGATCGCGGTCAGCATTTCGGGACTGCCCTGGATCGCGGTGCGCTGCATGTAGTGGAACACGCTGCGCACACCGCCGAGCTCTTCGCCGCCGCCCGCGCGACCGGGCCCGCCGTGCACGAGGTTCGGCAGGGGGAGCCGTGGCCGGTCGAGCTGCGGGCATCAGTGCGGTCGAGCACGAGCATACGGCCATTGGCGGATGCGGCGCGCAGCGTCACCGCCGCAACAAACTCGGGATCGGCGGAGGCGACGCTCGTCACGAGGGATCCACCGCCGCGCACCACCAGCTCGGCCGCTTGCTCAGGCGACTCGTAGCTGATGATCGACGACACCGGTCCAAAGGCCTCAGTGTCGTGCACGCGCGCGGCATTCGGGTCATCAAAGCGCAGCAGGATTGGATCGAGGAACGCGGTGTTTTCGCCCGGCTGTTGGCCTTCGCCGAGCAGGATCCGCCCGCCGCCGTCAACAAGCTTCTGCACCTGGCGTAGCACCTCGTCGCGCTGCTCGACCGAGGCGAGCGCACCCATGGTGACACCCTTGTCGCGCGGGTCACCTACGACGACCTTCGCGGCCAGGCGATCCCGCACCGCGTCCGCAACCGCATCGGCAAGCGCCGCGGGCACGATTGCACGCCGGATCGCGGTGCACTTCTGGCCAGCCTTGGTGGTCATCTCGTTGACCAACTGCCGCACATAGGCGTCAAACTCGGGGGTGCCAGCGACGGCATCGGGTCCGAGCACGGATGCGTTGATGGAGTCGGTCTCCGCGCTGAAGATCACCCCGCCTGTCTGCACCGCCTCGTGCCGCCTAAGCGCCTCGGCCGTCGAGGCCGAGCCGGTGAACGCGACGACGTCGCCGAGCCGCGCGTGCTCAAACACGTCGCGCACCGATCCCGAAACCAGCTGCAGGGAGCCTGCGGGCAGCAGCCCCGACTCGACCATGATGCGCACCATCTGCTCAGCGAGATATGCGCCAGGCGTCGCGGGCTTCACGATCGTCGGCATACCGGCGAGGAACGCGGGCGCGAACTTTTCGAGCGATCCCCACACCGGAAAGTTGAAGGCGTTGATCTGCACCGTGACACCCGGGAGCGTGGTGCGGATATGGCGGCCGAGAAATGTGCCGTCCTTCGAGAGCGGTTCAACGGGACCGTCGAGCTGCACCCGCGCGTTCGGCAGTTCGCGGCGGCCCTTGCCCGAGTACGTAAAGAGCACTCCGATGCCGCCGTCAATGTCGACCCAGGAGTCGCCCTTCGTGGCACCCGTGTGCGTGGACAGCGCGTAGAGCTCGCTCTTGCGCTCGGTCAGCGCGAGCGCAAGCTGCTTCAGGATCACCGCCCGCTGGTGGAAGGTGAGCGCGCCGAGGCTGCGTTGACCGACCGTGCGTGCGTGCTCCATCGCGGCCGCAAGATCAAGGCCCGCGCTCGAGACGAGTGCGACGGCCTCGCCGGTGACGGCATCGCGAACCTCGGCCGCCGGTGCGTCCGGAGCCGGGCTCCACCAGGCGTCGTGAACATAGCTCTGAAGTGTGCGGGTCATGCGGATGTGTCCTTTGCTGTCCAGTCGTAGAACCCCTGCCCGCTCTTGCGGCCGAGCTTGCCAGCGGCAACCATGTCGCGCAGCAGCTGCGGTGGGGTGAAGTTGGAGCCGAGATCCCGTTCGAGCTGTTCGGCGATCCCGAGTCGCACGTCGAGCCCAACGATGTCGGTGGTGCGCAGCGGGCCGGTGGGGTGACGGTAGCCCAGTTCCATCGCGAGGTCGATGTCGGCAGGCGTAGCTACGCCCTGCTCGACCATCCGGATGGCCTCGAGCGCCAGCGCGACACCGAGGCGGCTCGACGCAAAACCGGGAGCGTCAGCGACCGTCACCGGCGTCTTGCCGAGCGCACGGACCCAGCTTGCTGCGAGCTCGGGAAGCGCGGGATCTGTGCTGTCACAGACCACAACCTCGATGAGCGAGGAAGCCGGCACCGGGTTGAAGAAGTGCAGGCCGATGAAGCGTTCAGGCCGATCGAGTGCTTCCGCGAGCTGCGAGAGCGGGATCGAGGAGGTGTTGGACGCGATCACGGCGTCGCCCGGCAACTGCTGCTCGATCGTGTCGAGGGCTTCAAGTTTGAGATCGAGTGACTCGGGCACGGCCTCGATCACGAGCCGGCACGCGCCAAACGCGGTGACGCTCGTGGCAACCGTCAGATTCTGCTTCAGGATCGCCGCATCACCCTCGAAACCGCGCGCGATTGACGCATCGATCGACGCTTCAATGCGCTCGCGGGCCGCATCAGCGGAGGTGGTGTCACGCTCCACAACGACCACATATGCGCCGGCGAGCAAGAAGGCGTGGGCGATCCCGCCGCCCATGCGTCCGCCGCCGAGCACGCCCACCCGCGAGGGCACGGCGTCTTCGACGGAAGGAATTGGGATCGGCGCGGTGTGCGGAGCGGTCGTCATTTCGCCTGCTTTCGCTCAAGGAACTCGGTCATGCGCCGGATCTTCTCCGGGCTTTCGAACAGGATCGCCTGCTCCGCGAGATCGATCTGGGGGTGGGCGTCGCGCGGTGCGCGGAGTACACGCTTGGTGGCCTGTGTTGCTGCGGGATCAAGCTTCGCGATCCGGCCCGCGATCTTCTCGGCGGCAGCGAGGGCGGCGTCGCCGTCGTCGTGGAGGTGGGTGATGAGCCCCGCGGCCTGAGCTTCCGGGGCGTCCAGGATCCGGCCCGCGAGCAGGATCTCGGCCGCGAGCGGCTCGCCGACGAGCTCCCGCAGTCGCCAGGTGGCCCCGGCTGCTGCGATGATCCCGAGGCCGGTTTCGGGGTTGCCGATCTTCAGGGACTGTGTGCCAACACGAATATCTGCGGCGTAGGCGAGTTCGGCACCGCCGCCGAGGGCGTAGCCGTCGACCACGGCGATCACCGGCATCGGGAGCGCCGCGATGCGCATGAACGCGCGAGTGTTGATCCCGGCGCGGGCGTCGGCGGCGCGCCGATCCCGCAACTGTGCGATATCGGCTCCCGCGGCGAAGGTGCCGCCCTCGCCACGCAGCACGAGCGTTTGAGGAGCAGCTTCGAGTCGCCCGCACAGGTCGTGAAGCGCGTCGATGAGATCCTGATCGATCGCGTTGCGTTTTTCGGGGCGATCGAGTGTGGCGAGGATGTAGCCGCCACGATCCTCGACCCGCAGGGGTGCCCGGTCTAGCCCGGCGCTCATGCGTTGATCCGTTCGATGATCGTCGCCGCGCCCTGACCGACGCCGACGCACATGGTCGCCAGCCCGTAGCGGGACCCCTCGCGTTCCATGCGGCCGAGCAGGGTGACGAGCAGCCGGGATCCCGATGACCCGAGCGGATGGCCGAGCGCGATCGCTCCGCCGTCGGCGTTGACAATTGCGGGATCGAGGCCGAGGCGTCGGATCGAAGCGAGCGACTGCGTGGCGAAGGCCTCATTGATCTCGACGGAGCCGAGATCCGCGATGGAAAGCCCGGCCCGGTCGAGCGCCTTCTCGGTGGCGGGCACGGGCCGAGGCCCATGATCTCCGGTGCGAGCGCCGCAGACACGCTCGTCACGATGCGTGCGCGCGGCGTGAGGTTGTATTTCTCGACGGCCGCGGCGCTCGCAACGAGCAGCGCGCTCGCCCCGTCATTGAGTGACGACGCATTGCCAGCGGTGACCACGGTGCCGCCTGCGACGACGGGGCGGAGACCGGCAAGCACCTCGGCGGTGGTGCCGGGCGGGGGCCCTCATCGGTGTCGACGAGTGCCGTCGCACCGCGGCCAGCGGGCACCTCAACCGGCACAATCTCGTCGGCGAAGTGGCCCGCGGCGATCGCGTTGATTGCGCGGCGGTGGCTTTCGGCCGCGAACGCGTCGGCGTCTTCACGGGAGATGCCGTCGATGCGAGCGACCTCCTCGGCGGTCTCCGGCATGGAGAACGTTGCCTTGTCGCGTTTCAAGAACTCGGGATTCGTGAAGCGCCAACCGATGGAGGTGTCGAACTGTGCGCCCGGTTTCGCCCAGGCTTTGGCTGGCTTCTCTTGCACCCACGGGGCGCGGGTCATGGATTCGACGCCGCCGGCGATCATCACGTCAGCGTCGCCCGCGCGAATCGCTTGCGAGGCGCTCGCGACGGCGGTCATGCCCGAGGCGCAGAGCCGGTTCACGGTGTAGCCGGGCAGTGAATCGGGTAGCCCCGCGAGGAGGGTCGCCATGCGGGCGACGTTGCGGTTGTCTTCGCCCGCCTGGTTCGCGGCTCCGAAGATCACCTCGTCGAGCGCTTCCACCGGGATCCCGGTGCGCTCGACAAGCGTACGCAGCACGATTGCCGCAAGATCATCAGGGCGGACGCCGGAAAGTGCTCCGCCGTAGCGACCCACCGGCGTGCGCACGCCATCTACAAGAAATGCCTCTGGCATGTGCGTCAGACCTCCATGTCTGCACGGGCCACTCGAATTAGTGACTGATCGTTCGGTAATTCATATCAGGATAGGGCTATGACGGGTGCGAGTGCAAGGCAGCGGTGTGGCTGACATGAAAAAGGGTGGCGCCGCAGGAGTTGCGACGCCACCCTTTCCGGGTGCCTAGATGTTGTTGGCGCGGCGAGCTCTCCGCGATGCGGTGAGCAGGATCGCAGATGCGAGGAGCATTGCGATTGTCCACGATGTGAGGGTGCCGAGCTCATTGCTGCCCGTGGCGACGAGTTCGTTGGATCCGGATCCTGCCGTTCCTGAGCCGTTGTTGCCGGAGTTGTTTCCGCCCGGGTTTGTGTCTCCGCCGCTGTTCCTGGCTGTGACGGTGAACGGTGCTTCCGCGCTCAGGTTTCCGCTCGTCGCGACTACCTTGTGGGTGCCCGCTTCGGTTCCGGCGGGGATCGCGAAGCTGAAACTGAAGTCACCGTTCGCGTCTGCGGTGGCGGTGCCAAGCAGTATCGGGGTGGAGTGCAGTTCGAGCGTCACGACAGCGCCGGCCGGGAACTTGCTGCCCGTGACGGTCTGTGTTTCACCGATGGAGAGGGAAGGCAAGCTGACCGTGATCTGCGGGGCATTCGGGTTAACACCTGCCGCGTTGACGACCAGCGTCACGGCGAGGGTCGCGTCGGGGCTGACGCCGTTGGTGGCCTTGAGGGTGAAGTCGTAGCTGCCCTGCAGGAGCGGGGTGCCCGAGATGACACCAGCGTTAGAGATCGTCAGCCCTGCAGGCAGGTTTCCACTCTCAACCGTCACTGTCGGGGCCGGAGTTCCGGCGACGACGAAGCCGTACGAGTAGGCCGTGCCGACCGTTGCAGCATCCGGGGTACCGGAGATTGATGGTGCAACATTTACCGGGCCGGCCGTGTTGATGACCAGTGTGACGGTGCGGGTCGCGTCAGGGTTGATGCCGTTCGCAGCTTTCACTGTGAAGGGGTAGCTGCCCGCGGTGGTCGGGGTACCCGAGATGGTGCCCGCAGCATTGATCGTCAGCCCTGGCGGCATGGTACCGCTCTCAAGAATCACTGTCGGTGCCGGTGTGCCGGTGACGGTGAAGTCAAAGCTGTACGCAGTCCCGACGGTCCCGGCAGTCGGTGTCCCGCTGATCGACGGAGCAACCGGGGCTGGGTTCACAACCAGCGTCACGGCGAGTGTTGCGTCGGGGCTGATGCCGTTGGTGGCGTTGAGGGTGAAGTCGTAGCTGCCCTGCAGGATCGGGGTGCCAGTAATCACTCCGCTCGCAGAAATCACGAGGCCAGCAGGCAAGGTTCCACTCGCAACCGTCACTGTCGGCGCCGGAGTACCGGTCACAGCGAACGCATACGAGTACGCCGTGCCGACCGTTGCAGCATCCGGGGTGCCCGTGATTGACGGTGCGGTACCCGTACCTAGCAGGTTCACCACGAGTGTGACCGTGAGGGTCGCGTCGGGGCTTACACCGTTCGCGGCCTTGACTGTGAAGGTGTAGCTGCCGTGAAAGGTTGGCATACCCGAGAGCTTACCTGCGGTCGAGAGCGCCAAGCCTGGCGGGAGGGTGCCGCTGTCGAGCGTCACCGTCGGTGCGGGTGTGCCCGTGACGGTGAAGTCGAAGTCATAGGCGGTGCCGACGGTTCCAGCAGAAGGTGTCCCGCTGATCGACGGAGCAACCGGGGCTGGGTTCACAACCAGCGTCACGGCGAGTGTTGCGTCGGGGCTGATGCCGTTGGTGGCGTTGAGGGTGAAGTCGTAGCTGCCCTGCAGGATCGGGGTGCCAGTAATCACTCCGCTCGCAGAAATCACGAGGCCAGCAGGCAAGGTTCCACTCGCAACCGTTACCGTCGGCGCCGGAGTACCGGTCACAGCGAACGCATACGAGTACGTCGTGCCAACCGTTGCAGTATCCGGGGTGCCCGTGATTGACGGTGCGAAGACTGTACCTGCCGGGTTCACCACGAGTGTGATCGTGAGGGTCGCGTCGGGGCTTACACCGTTCGCGGCTTTGACCGTGAAGGTGTAGCTGCCGTAATCCGTGGGTACACCCGAGAGCTTACCTGCGGCCGAGAGCGTCAAGCCTGCGGGCAGGGTGCCGCTGTCGAGCGTCACTGCCGGCGCGGGTGTACCCGTTACGGTGAAGTTGAAGTCGTAGGCGTAACCCACAGTTGCGGCAGTCGGGGTGCCGGTGAGCGTGGGTGCGACGCGGAGGTCTGTGATGGTGATGGTGGTGGTGAGGGTGGCGTCTGTGCCGTATCCGTTGGAGGCCTTCAGGGTGAATTCGTAGGTGCCTACCGTGGTCGGGATGCCTTCGATTCGTCCGTTCCCGGAGAGGGTGAGGCCGTCGGGGAGTGTTCCGTTGTCGAGGGTGACCGTCGGGGCGGGGTGCCGGTCGTGTCGAACCGGAAGTTGTAGGGGTTGGTGACGGATCCGTCGGGTGGGGTGCCGGTGATTGTGGGTGCGACGCGGAGGTCTGTGATGGTGATGGTGGTGGTGAGGGTCGCGTCGGCGCCGTATCCGTTGGAGGCCTTCAGGGTGAATTCGTAGGTGCCTACCGTGGTCGGGATGCCTTCGATTCGTCCGTTCCCGGAGAGGGTGAGGCCGTCGGGGAGTGTTCCGTTGTCGAGGGTGACCGTCGGGGCGGGGGTGCCGGTCGTGTCGAACCGGAAGTTGTAGGGGTTGGTGACGGATCCGTCGGGTGGGGTGCCGGTGATTGTGGGTGCGACGCGGAGGTCTGTGATGGTGATGGTGGTGGTGAGGGTCGCGTCGGCGCCGTATCCGTTGGAGGCCTTCAGGGTGAATTCGTAGGTGCCTACCGTGGTCGGGATGCCGTTGAGGTAGCCGTCGGACCTGAGGGTGAGGCCGTCGGGGAGGGTGCCGCTTTCGAGGGTGACCGTCGGGGCGGGGGTGCCCTTGCGAGTGAATTGGAAGCCGTAGAAGTTGGTGAGGGATCCGCCGGGTGGGGTGCCGGTGATCGTGGGTGCAACAAACGGATCGCTGGCAGGCGCCGGGAGTGGAGCGTTCGGGGGCTGCTGCTGCTCAATACCGGTCGACGCTACGGTGTTGTCATCGAAGTCGGGAGTGGCGACCGCAGCTGTCGCGGTGAACGCTCCGCTGAGTGCGAGCAAAACAGCAAGAAAAAGGCCAGAAGTGCGACGCTTGTAGCTCATACCTCCAAATTCTATGTGCGTTTGCTGACATTCCCAAAATTATGGTTGATTTCTGCAGGGAATGGTGTATACCTACGCATGTAATTCGTGCGGGAGCACTTGTGCGGCAGCAGCTCTCGTCGCGGCGACCGTTGCGTGAGGCGTGAGACGTGAGGCGTAGGGCGTGCGTCTTGCCTCATGTCAAGATGTCCGGATTGATTGATCGTGTGCCTCACGAGAAATGTCCGGATTGGTGACCGTCACGCGGCGGGCCGGGTGCCCTGGGTGCGGGCCGCCGCGAGCTCGATAAGTTGTTGCTGGATCTGATTGATCCGGCGAGTGATGCGCGCGGGGTTGAGCGTCTCATGCACCGCGGCGAGTTTCGCGCGGGTTCTCTCATCGAGAAGCCCGGAACGCATGAGCCGTGAGTACGGCGGTTCGGGCTTGTCGTAGATGGCCCGTTTCCGGCCCGAGCGAGATGCTTTTGTGCCGATCACTTTCACGCACGGCAATAAGTGGTTTTTGCGTTGCTCGACGAGCCGCCAGAGTTCGTTTAGGAGTTGCAGCTCGTGATCGGTTTCGTAGCGGTACCGGTAGGCATGTTTGCGGACCCAGTCGCCGTTGCGCTGCTCGACATGCGCGTTGTCGTTGTGCGTGTACGGTCGACCTCTGGTGACCTGAATATTGTGCGTATCGGCCCACGCGATCACCGCCCAGTTCATGAACTCAGACCCGTTATCGAAGTCCATCCCAGTGACCGCGAGAGGGGCGTTTTTCCGCATCCATTCAAGCGCAGCATGCACATGCACGTGGGCTTTGTTCTTGATTGCCCGAAGCATGGTCCACCCGTGTCTGGGGTCGGTCATCGTGAGCGTGTACAGGTACTCGCCTTTGGTAGTGTGCCCGCAGTGAGCGACGGTATCGAGTTCGTAGAACCCGCCCCCGTCGGGCAGAGCGTCCATTGAGGTTCTGACCGCGATCGAGGAACGAAGGATATGGGAGGGTTTCGTTGTCCCGAGCGCGACCGGGTAGTGGGCGTCTTTGTGGGGTTTCAGGTAGCGGTCGATCGTTGCCGGGCTCATCGCGCACAACTCGTCGAGGACTTCCGGGGTGACGCGACTGGCGACCTTGCCCAGTTCTCGGAACCTGACGAGCCGGTCGAGGGTGTCGTCCATGATCGCAGCGAGGTACTTCCCGAGGGCTGCCCGGAGAGCCGCCAGACCTCTTGGAGAACGACGAGCGCATCGTAGGAATACTTCCTGGGGCGAGGGATGCGCGGTTGCTGCGAGGCTGCGCCTTTGCGGGCTGCGGCGGTTCGGATCGCGCGACGTGCATGGTCACGAGTCCAACCCGTCGCGGACACCAGCCCGTCGAGCATGCGACTTTTCTCGGCACGAGTGGCTTTCGTGTATTCGCGTGCGTATTTCTTGGTGATCTCACGGCGCGTGGCCATCGATAGCTCCTTGCCCATCTTGCCAGGAAACCATGCGGACATTTCTTTGTGAGGCACACGTGAGGGTGTCAAATAGTTTGTGTAAGCCGGGGATCCCCGGAAGGAACGCAACACTATGGAGACCATGTCGTATCAAGACGAGGAACGCGCCGAAAGGCGTCGTACACAGAAAGAGATCGCTGACCAGCTGAGGGCCTCTGGCGCGTTGGATGACATCTTCGCGCAGATGGACGCGGGTGCCCCGTTGACCGGCGACAACGGGCTACTCGGCGGGATCGTGAAGGCCGCCCTCGAACGCGGCCTGGAAACGGAGCTGAGTGACCATCTCGGGTATGAGAAAGGAGATCCCGAAGCAAACATTTACCCGAATTCCCGGAATGGGACGTCAGCGAAAACCGTATCGACCGAGGTCGGTGATATTGAGCTTGCGATCCCCAGGGACCGTGACGGGTCATTCACGCCGATGCTCGTCCCGAAAGGCCAGCGCCGCCTCGACGGATTAGACGGCATGATCATCTCGCTCTATGCGGGCGGGATGACGATCCGTGAGATCCAGCATCACCTGTACTCAACGCTGGGCACTGACCTGTCACACGAGACGATCTCGAAGATCACGGACCAGATCCAAGACGAGGTCCTTGCCTGGCAGACGCGCCCCTTGGAGCCGTTGTACCCGGTGATCTATCTCGACGCGATCATCGTGAAGATCCGTGATGGTGGGCACGTCCGAAACAAGGCCGCACATATCGCGGTCGGCGTCGATATGGACGGCATCAAGCACGTCCTCGGGATTTGGGTACAAGCAACCGAGGGGGCAAAGTTTTGGGCAGCCGTGTGTGCAGAGCTCGCGAACCGTGGCGTGCGTGACGTGTTGATCGTCGCGTGTGACGGTTTGACCGGGTTCCCCGAAGCGATCCAGGCGACCTGGCCTGAAGCGACGGTACAGACCTGCGTGGTGCACCTGATCCGTGCCGCAATGCGGTTCGTGAACTACCAAGACCGGAAAGCTGTCGCCTCGGCCCTGAAACCGATCTACCAGGCCGTCAACGAGGATGCCGCGCTTGAAGCGCTCGAAGAGTTCTCGAACTCGACGTTGGGGAAGAAATATCCATCGGCGGTGAAATCGTTTCAAGACGCGTGGGATCGTTTCATTCCGTTCCTCGCGTTCCCGCCGGAACTTCGGCGGGTGATCTACACCACCAACGCGATCGAATCGTTGAACTATCAGCTGCGGAAGGTGACGAAGAACCGTGGTCATTTCCCCAACGATGCTGCGGCGGTGAAGCTATTGTGGCTCGCGATCTGCAACATCGAAGACAAGCGTGCCCGGGAACGCCAGAAAGAACGGGGAAAGCCTGCCAAAGAACGCAACGCGAAGCCTCGCCTGATCGAGGGCGCAGTGACTACGAACTGGAAGACAGCGCTCGCGCAGCTCGCGCTCGCGTACCCCGACCGTATCGAGCCCTACCTCTAAAACTGCACCCGAAAGGACACCTATCATGACCGCCACACTCGATATTGAAGAAGGCCTCACCGCGCAAGAAGCCTGGCTGATTCTTGCCGATGATGTTCTCTGGACCTTGGCCGAGTTTCTGCCCAAACTGAGTCGGGAAGCGAAACGAGAGATCACGGACCAGCTCGGCTACATCGGGGGGCGCTACAGCTCTTGGGACGAGCTTGCTGCGACAACCCGGACCACCTCAAACAACATCAACCCAGAAAACTAAATCCCGCAGCTTACACAAACCTCTTGACAGGCCCGCACACGTGGTCGTTCCCGGACCTTTTAGATGAGTCAAGTCGGCGTGTGGTGGGTCGGGGGTGAATCGTGTACACTTCAATACTTGCCGATCGTTCGGCAACTAATGGGGAAACGAATCGAACAACGGAGTTCACATGACAGCTGAAGTTTTAACGACCATAGATCGCCGCGCTGAGCAAAGAAAGGTCCTTGCTGGCACCGTAGTTGGCACCACGATCGAGTGGTACGACTTCTTCATCTATGCGCAGGCGGCAGGAGCGGTGTTCGCGGCGCTTTACTTTGCGCCCGCCGGGGAGACGGTCGGACAGATCGTTGCCTGGGCATCGCTCGGCATCTCGTTCCTGTTCCGGCCGCTCGGCGCGATTGTCGCGGGACACCTCGGTGATCGGCTCGGGCGTAAACGCATGCTCGTGCTGACGCTGATTCTGATGGGGCTCGCGACAGCACTCATTGGCGTGCTGCCGACCTACGCGCAGATTGGCATCGCGGCGCCCGTGCTTCTGGTGCTGCTGCGGGTCATGCAGGGATTCTCCGCGGGAGGTGAATGGGGCGGGGCTGCGCTCATGTCAGTGGAGCACGCTCCAGCAAACAAGCGCGGCTTCTTCGGGGCATACCCGCAGATTGGCGTGCCGCTGGGCATGATCCTCGCGACCGCGACGATGTGGGTCATCACAACGGTGCTCAGCGAAGCCGATTTCCTTGCCTGGGGCTGGCGCATTCCCTTCCTGTTCTCGATCGTGTTGATCCTTGTTGGCTACTTCATTCGGCGTGCGGTCGAGGAATCCCCCATTTTCAAGGAACTTCAGGAACGCAAGGGTGAGTCGTCGGCGCCGTTGAAGATCCTGTTCATGAAGAACGCAAAAGAGGTCATCCTTGCCGCGCTCATCTTCATCGCGAACAACGCAGCGGGCTATCTGCTCATCGCCTTCTTCTCCGCCTATGCGACACGACCCGAGGCCGACGGCGGTCTGGGGCTCGAACGCCCGCCGGTGTTGCTCGCGACGACACTCGCCTCCTTCGGATGGCTCGCCTTCACGCTGTATGGCGGCATCATTTCGGATCGCATTGGGCGGGTGCGGACCTTCCAGATCGGGTACGTGTTGCTTGGGATCTGGGCGATCCCGATGTGGTTCTTGATCGACACCGGTGATATCACGCTGTACTTCATCGCGCTGTTTGTGATGACGATCGGCCTTGGCCTCTCGTATGGGCCGCAGGCGGCGCTGTATTCCGAGATGTTCCCCGCTGACATCCGTTACTCCGGCGTCTCGATCGGCTACGCCATTGGCGCGATCTTTGGCGGCGCGTTTGCGCCGATGATCGCAGACCTGGTGTTCAAATCAACCGGTCAGTCGTGGACAATCGGTGTGTACATTCTCGGAGTGACGATCATTTCCTTGATCGCGGTGTCGCTGGTCAAAGAGACAAAGGGTGTTCCGCTGAACACCCGCTCAAACGATGTGATTCCGCAGTAGAGCCTCAGGTGCCCGCACGGACACGAGCCCGTGCGGGCACCCGATCGCTCCCACGCTCCAACAAAAGCCCTGTTTGAGTTGGAGTTGCCGCCCACGCTCCAACTAAAGTGCCTGTTGTCTTGTAGCGTGGGGGTGTGGACATCGACGCTTTCCCAGACACCCCGTTCGGCAGGGCGACGATCGAGCCCGGAAACAAGTGGGCGTTCGTCTACTATCTCCCCAAGCCCATTCCGCGAGAGCCTGAACTCAATGCGGCTGTGATTGCCGGGCTCTCCGAAGCCGATGCGGCTCTCGGGCACCTGCAGGGCCTCGTGATGGTGGTGAAGGATCCCAGTCTCCTGATTGGGCCATACCTGCGGAGGGAAGCGCTTGCAAGCTCTCGGATCGAGGGCACCCAGGCGTCTCTTTCGGATGTGTTTCAATCTGAAATAGATGATGCGGCACAAAATGATGACACTGCAGAGGTGCAGCGCTATCTCGAGGCCACCCATCAGGCGTTCAAGCTTGCGCGGGATCTTCCAATTACACAACGGCTCATCCTGCAGGTTCATGAGACGCTCATGGCCGGGGTTCGCGGTGAAGAGAAATCTCCGGGTGAGCTGAGAAGGTCACCGGTGTGGGTGGGTCGAGCAGGGGCGACGCCGGAAACAGCGACGTTTGTGCCGCCGCTTCCCAAGCATCTTGGGGATCTTCTGGCTGACTGGGAGAGGTTTGTGAATGAGGATGGCCACCATTTGCCCGCTCTGGTGCAGGCGGCAATCATGCACTACCAGTTTGAGACGATCCACCCTTTTCTTGATGGCAATGGCAGGATCGGGCGCCTGCTGATCAATCTGATGTTGATGGAGCGATCTCGTCTGGACTATCCACTGCTCTATCTTTCGAGCTACTTCGAGACGCATCGTGAGGAATACTACGAGCGGCTACAGGCGGTCCGAGAAAGGGGTGAGCTGAATGAGTGGCTCCTCTTCTTTATGCGTGCCGTGCGGGAGCAGTCCAGAGACGCGATCGACAGATCAAAACGCCTCGTTCGGATACGTGAGGAATACATGCGAGACGCGTTGCAGGGGCGATCCAATCTTCCACGCTTGGTTGAACTGCTCTTGAGTAATCCGTTTATCTCGGTCAAGCATGCGCAGGTTCATCTTGAGCTCACCAATCAGGGCGCGAGGGGGCTCATCAAGAATGCGGAGGAGCGAGGCTGGCTGGAAAGCATAGGCACAAGTGGCAAGGGTGGGCGCGAGCACTGGGTTGCTCCGGCCATCTTCAAGGTGGTGGAGTCTCCGGTGGCCTACCTGGATCACTCCGGCAGCGTAGGTTGACGCTCCAACAAAGACCCTGTTTGAGTTGGAGTTGCGCTCCACGCTCCAACTGAAGTTGGAAGTTGCGCCCACGCGCCAAGGTAAGTGCCGTTCGTGTTGTAGCGTGGGGCGGTATCCTGGCCCTACACCCGCGGGTAGGCCCGCAGTGGGTGCTCGAGCAGATCCACCACCGTGCGGAGGAACCCGGCGGCGTAGCCACCGTCGCAGACCCGATGGTCGAACACGAGCGAAAGCTGTGCAATGCGGCGAGGAACAATTTCCCCGTCAACAACCCAGGGGCGCTCAAGCACGCGGCCGATCCCGAGCATGGCCACCTCGGGGTGGTTGATGATCGCGGCGGATCCGTCGACCCCGAAACCACCGTAGTTGTTCAGTGTGAACGTCGAATCGCGCAGCTGCTCGGGGGGCGTGCGGCCCTCGCGGGCGGTGCTGCTGAGCTCGCGCAGTTCCTCGTCAAGCTCGGCAACCGACAAGTCTTCGGCGCGGTGGATCACCGGCACCATCAGGCCGCGGGGCGTGTCGACGGCGATGCCGAGGCTCGTGCCGTCGAACAGCACCATCTCATCGCCGTTCTCGCTGAGCCGGGACGCGAGCAGAGGATACTCCTGCAGCGCGAGCAGTGCGTACCTCGCGAAGAGTGCCGTGAGCGATGGCGACTTTTCGCCTGGCTGCGCCATCTGCGGGCGGAGCGCCCAGAGCTCCGTGAGGTCGACATCAACCCACACGGTTGCCTCGGGGATCTCTGCGCGGCTCCGACTGAGCTTCGCGCTGACCGCCTTCCGCAGTGGTGAGAATCGTTCGGCGCGCAGCACGTTGAGTGGGGGGCGCGGGATCGCGGCCGATGGCTGCTGTGAACCGGCATTCGGAGTTGACGCTTCGGCAGCGCGCAGCACATCGCTTCGTGTGATGACACCGTCGGCACCCGTGGGTTCGACCGAGCGCGGGTCGATCCCGAGCTCACGCGCGAGGCGCCGCACAATGGGGGAGCGTACCGCGACCGGGCCTCTTGCCTGTTCGCTGGTGGATCCCGCCGCCGTCAGGCTTCGCTCCACCCCCACCGTCATTCTGCGCTCCGAAGGAGTCGCAGAATCCTCACCGCGACGACGCCTCCGCCCCTTGGCGGGCCCCGCCCCGGTGCCGTATCCAATCAGCACATTGCCTGACCCCGCTTGTTCTTCTTTGCGGTAAGCCTCGTGTTCATCGTTCGTGTGGCTAGGCGCCGCCACCTCAGGAGCATCGCCAGCGCCACCATCAGTATCGGCGGCGTCAGATCCGACCTCGATTACCGGCGCACCCGTGAGGATCGACTCTCCCTCCTCGCCGTGCAGCGCGAGCACCGTGCCAGCGTAGGGGGAGGGGAGCTCGACGATGCTTTTCGCGGTCTCAACTTCGGCGACTGCCTGGTCAACGCCGATGGTGTCGCCGACAGCGACCATCCAGCGCACGAGCGCCGCCTCGGTGAGCCCTTCGCCGAGATCCGGAAGGTGAAATACCCGTGTCGACATGGTGGCTAATCCTCCCAGTGCAGTGAATCGATGGCGTCAAGCACCCGGTCCACGTCGGGCAGATACCAGTGCTCAAACTTCGGGGAAGCGAACGGCGTATCGAAGCCGGTAACCCGCCGCACGGGAGCCTCAAGGTACTCAAAGCACTGCTCAGACACGCGCGCCTGGATCTCCGAAGCGACGCTCACAAACCCCGGAGCCTCCGCGATCACGACCGCCCGGCCGGTGCTGCGCACAGCATCCATGACGGTTTGATCGTCAAAGGGCGTGAGCGTGCGCACGTCCACAACCTGCACACTGCGCCCCTCGTCCGCAAGCGCCTCCGCAGCCTCGAGTGCGACAGACACCGAGGGGCCGTAGCTGATCAGAGTGACATCGCTGCCCTCGCGGATCACGCTCGCTCGCCTCAGATCCGCCGTGATCGAGGTGTCGACGACTCCCTTTGACCAGTAGAGCTTCTTCGGTTCCATGAAGACCACGGGATCCGGCGATTCGATCGCCGCGCGCAGCAGCGAGTAAGCATCCTGCGGCGTTGAGGGTGTCACCACGGTGAGGCCCGGCGTGTGCGCGTAATACGTCTCCGAAGAGTCGCAGTGGTGCTCGACGCCTCCGATCCCGCCGCCGAAGGGGATCCGGATCACCATCGGCATGCGCACAGCCCCGCGCGTGCGGTTGCCGAGCTTCGCGACGTGGCTCACCACCTGCTCGAAGGCGGGCAAGGCGAAAGCGTCGAATTGCATCTCCACAACGGGGATCAGTCCGTTCATCGCCATGCCGACGGCGGTGCCGACGATCCCGGACTCCGCGAGCGGGGTGTCGAAGCAGCGCTTCTCCCCGAAGCGGGCATTGAGGCCATCAGTGATGCGGAAAACACCGCCCAGAGCACCGACATCCTCGCCGAAGATGAGTACGCGGTCGTCGGCGGTGAGGGCATCTGAGAGAGCCCGATTCAGCGCAGCAGCCATTGTCATGGTCTCGACCACATGAGTGACTTTGGGCTGGAGTGCTGCGTCGGCGGTTGGGTCCGAGGCGGGGCTTGCCGCGGGTGTGGTTGGACTACCGGATCCGGCAGCAGCCGCGACACTTGGGGCTGCTTGGGTGCCCGCTCCCCTTCGGTTCATCGTCACGGTACTCATGCTCTGGCCTCCGTCCGTTCGATTTCATCCTGAAGCAGAGCCCACTGCGCATCGAGAGTCGCAGGGCGCTCAGCATAGACGTGTGCGAAAAGCTCTTCCGGGTTGAGCACAGGGTCAGCATTCATTGCGGCCCGAAGCTCCGCCGCGATTCCCTCGGCCGTTTCAGCCATGGCTTCTTCGGCTTTGTCATCGAGCAGACCCTCGGCGCGAAGATAGCTGCGCACGCGGGTGAGCGGATCCCGATCAGCCCAGGCTTGCACCTCTTCCCGCTCCCGGTATCTGGTGTCGTCGTCTGCGTTCGTGTGCGCGAGCATCCGGTAGGTGTGTGCCTCAACAAGCGTCGGGCCTTCGCCGCGACGGCCCCGATCCACCGCCTCTTCGAGCACCGAGAGCAGCGCCGCAACATCGTTTCCATCGACCCGCTGCCCTGGCATGCCGTAACCGATGGCCTTGTGCGCGAGCGAGGGTGCCGCCGTCTGGCGAGCAAGTGGCACCGAGATCGCAAACTCGTTGTTTTGCACGAAGAACACGACGGGCAGTTTGAATACGGCCGCGAAGTTCATGGCTTCGTGGAAGTCACCCTCGCTCGTCGCGCCGTCGCCGCACATCGCGAGCACCACGGTCGGTTCGTTGCGGTAGGCCGCCGCCTGCGCGAATCCGACGGCATGGAGTAACTGGGTAGCGAGCGGGGTGGCTTGCGGTGCAACACCGAATTCGTGCGGGTCATAGCCGGAGTGCCAGTCGCCGCGCAGCAGCACCATGGCGTCCTCAGGGGCAACGCCGCGGGTGATGACCGACACAGAATCGCGATAGGTCGGGAAGAGCCAATCGCCGTCAGAAAGCGCAAGAGCCGCGGCGACCTGGCAGGCCTCCTGGCCGTTTGAAGAAGGGTAGACCGCGAGACGGCCCTGACGCACAAGCGCGTTGCACTGATCATTGATCCTGCGCCCATTGATGAGGCTGGCGTAGGCCTGCTGCATCCGTTCCATCGAGGGTGTCGGGTAGTCGGCGTCCTTTGTCAGCGAGCCGTGTTCGTCGAGTAGTTGCACGGGGACGTCGCGTGGCAGCAGACGGGTGCCTGAAGGTGACACGATTCCTCCTTGAATCACAGGTGCCGGTGAGGTTTACGATATGCCGACAATCTTGCCTTCGCTACGAACGTGTGTCACGCATAATCGTTGATATGTGAATATTTGTACACGCAAGCCGACAAAGTGTGGACGAATGACTCCACATTTTGGCGAAGTGCAAGGATGCGCGGGTGCGTAGTCCGAAGGAGTCTCGTACGCTCGATGCATGCGAGCAATCATTGCGAACGAGGCGGGCGGGCCCCAGGTTCTGGCAGTCGGGGAGGCGGAAGCTCCGGATCCAGGCCCGGGCAAGCTGCTGGTGCAGACTGCGGCGGTCGGTGTGAATTTCATCGAGACGTATCAGCGCTCCGGGATCTATCCCGTCGACTTCCCCTTCACCCCGGGGGCTGAGGCCTCAGGCACGGTCGCCGCGGTGGGTGACGGCGTGCCGACGGAGATGATCGGGCGCCTCGTCGCCACCGCCGAGGGCAAAGCCAGCTACGCCGAGCAATTTGTTGTGTCCGCGGATGCCGCAGTGCAGGTACCCGCGGGGATCACGGCCGACACCGCCGCCGCGTTGCCGCTTCAGGGACTCACCGCACACTACCTCGCAACGTCCGCCGCGCAGCCGCAGCCCGGAGAGACCGTGCTCGTGCACGCGGGGCCGGCGGGGTGGGGCTGCTGCTGACCCAGATCCTCACCGCGCGCGGGGTGCGCGTGCTCACCACCGTGTCGACGCCGGAGAAGAAGGAATTGAGCCTGGCCGCCGGAGCCGCCGAGGTGCTGAGCTATGGCTCCTTTGTGGAAAGGGTCCGCGAACTCACCGGCGGCGAGGGGTGGCGGTGGTCTACGACGGCGTCGGCAAAGACACCTTCGACGATTCGTTGCGTGCGCTCCGGATCCGGGGCGAGATGGTGCTCTTTGGGGGCGCGAGCGGGCCCGTGGCGCCGTTTGACCTGCAACGGCTGAACTCCGGCGGCTCCCTCTCTGTCACCAGGCCGTCGCTTGGCCATTTTCTGCGCACGCCCGAAGAACGAGCCTGGCGCTACGGGGACCTCTTTGACGCGATCGCGGCCGGCACGCTCGATATTCGTATCGGCGCGCAGTTTCCGCTTGAGGAAGCAGCCGATGCGCACCGTGCCCTTGAGGGTCGGCGGACCACCGGCAAGGTGATCCTGACCCTGTAGGCGGAGGGGGATCCTTACCCCACGGTCGGATCAATCCGAGTGATACCGGGAATCTCGTCAAAGTCGCTGTCGGGCGACAGGATGCGAGGGATCCCGTAGACAAGTGCAGTCGCAGCGTGGACCGCGTCGCGCCCGCGTACTCGTGGCAGCTGTTCGATGAGCTTGAGAGAGGTTTCGAGCACCTCGTCGTCGAACTTGAGAACTGTGAGGCGAGAAATCAGATCGCGGCCATCTTGGACCGATCGAGTCCGGTCCTGGGTGATCCGCATCCGGTGAAACACCACTTCTTGAATCATTTCGGTGCTCGCGTAGCCTCTTCCCTTTCCAGAAGAAATCTTCACGAGCATCTTTCTGCAACTGAGGCTCCGAGGGTCACGTGGGTTTAGGGCGTAGAGAGCGGTCGCGGCGTCGACAAGTACGGCATCTGCCATGGCTTCAACGCTCATTCGCTGTTTTCTCCGTTACTCTTGGCGAGGCGGTAGAAGGGATCCATCTCTCGTTCGTAGGCAGCTTGTGCTTCTTCCCAGTCGAGCGGCGGGTAGGAGTTGGGGTCAGAATCGACGCGGTGCCAAAGCTCTTCCCAAGCAGTGTTGGCGAGATGGCTCTTCGTTTCAAGGTGCTCATCAACGGCGGCGCGAATGAGGGCGCCCGCGCTTATGCCACGTGCCCGTGCCTCAGATTCCAGCGCGGCATATCGTTCGGGATCAAAGAGTACCTGGACCCGCTTGTCGAGAGTTGCCATGATTCCAGGCTACGTGTGTTCTTACGCATGCACAAGGGGTGTGTATGTGCATGTTCTGCGGAGCGCAAGGGAGGGGATGGGATCCTGATCCTGTCCCCGAGGACGCCCCTACGGCACGCGCCGGATCCACTCCTCAGTCGAGAACTTCTGCGACACGAGCCGCTCGGCCGCATCCCACTCGCCCTCGGTCACCTCGCCCATCACCCCGCCGTGGCGCTGCTGGAACACTTCGATCATCTTTTCAATGATCTCTTCGCGAGGCAGCCCGGTCTGGCTGCGGAGAGGATCAACGCGCTTTTGTGCGCTCGCGGTGCCCTTGTCTGAGAGCTTTTCCCGGCCGATGCGAAGCACCTGAGTCATCGCTTCGGCGTCCATGTCATAGGCCATGGTGACGTGGTGCAGCACGGCGCCGGATCCGAGTCGCTTTTGCGCGGCGCCACCGATCTTGCCGAGCGGGCTGGTGATGTCGTTGAGGGGCTTGTAGACGGCGTCGATGCCGAGCGCTTTCAGTGCCTCGAGCACCCACTCGTCGAGGTAGGCGTAAGAGTCCGCGAAGCTCATACCGCGCACGAGTTCTCCCGGCACGTAGAGGGCGTAGGTGATGCTCGCGGCTGGCTCCATGAACATCGCCCCGCCGCCTGAGATGCGCCGCACAATCTGGGCGCCGTGGGCCGCGGCCTGTTCCTCGTCGACCTCATTCTTCACCGACTGGAAACTACCGATGATCACTGCGGGGGCGTTCCACTCCCAGATTCGAAGTGTCGGCCCGCGAAGCCCCTCACCGACCGCGATGGTCAGCACCTCATCGAGAGCCGCGTTTAGTGCGGGCGAGATGGGGGGTTCGTGCAGGATCTGCCAGTCGTAGTCGCGCCAGTGCGCGGCGCCGGTGATAGCGCGCCGGATCGCGACCCCGACCGAGTCAGGGGTGAAACCGAGCAGGTGCACCTCGCTCGGAAGCGCCTGTTGGATCGCGTCCGCGAACTCCTCAATCGTGCCGTTCGGGTTCCGACCCTCGATGGCAGAGTTGATGCACTCGAGCGCATCGTCGGGCTCAAGAAAGAAATCACCCGAGAGCCGAAAGCCCTCGATCAGGCCGTTAACAACCTCGAAATCTACGACGACCAGTTTGCCGCCCGGGACTTTGTACTCTCCGTGCATGCTCATGTTCCCAGGGTACGCCGAACTTGGGTGCTGTGGGTACGGGTTGCTGTGGCGCGAGGGCAGAGCGCGCTACCCGCCGACCCGCTCCAGCATCCACGTGATGAGGTCGGCCTGCACCTCGTCGCGGTTGGTCTCGTTCAGGGTTTCGTGCCGCGCCTCGGGGTAGAGCTTCACGGTGACGTCGCGCACGCCGCGCTTGCGGTAGAGTTCGGCGAGCTCACGCACACCGTCGTTCCGGCTCAGCGGGTCGTCGGCTCCTGAGATCAGTAAAATCGGTACCTCGGGTGCGAGACCTGAGACAGGTTTGCCGAAGAGCCGCAGCCCGTCGGCAACCCCAAATAGTTTGAGGATGTCGGCTGCGAAGCAGAGTGGATCCTCGATGAATGCCCGAGCGGTTGCAGGATCGCGGCTCAGCCACTCGAATCCGTGAGCCCGCTCGTGCTTCCAGCGCGCGTTCAGATCCCCGCTCTCCATGTGCTTGAAGGTGCGGAGCGCGGTGCCGGAGAGAATCAGCGCGTCCCATGCCCGCGGGTGTTCGTTGAGGATCCGCTGCGCCATGAGTGAGCCCCAGGAGTGGCTGTACATGATGAGGGGGAGGCCGGGGTGGCGATTCCGCATCAAACTAGTGAGTTGCAGGATCGCCTCCTCGGTGGCCCGCAAGCCGCCGGGCCCGAGGCGGCCGAGCCTCGAGAGGTCGCCCTCCCACTGTGCGCGGCCGGTCTCACCGTGCCCGCGGTGGTCGTCGGCGTAGACGGTGAAACCTGTGCCGACGAGCGCCCGCGCAAAGTCGTCATAGCGTCTCGAGTGCTCCCCGATGCCGTGCGAAATCTGCACGAGGCCCACGGGTTCCTCAGCATCCCAGCGATAGCACTGGATTTCGACGCCGTGCGCGTCGATGTAGCTGAACTCGGTGGGTTCGATGTTGGATCCCCGCGGTTTGGTAGTCATGGCTCCATTGTGCCGTGTTCGGCCTGTGTGCGTTACTCCGCAGCCGAGAACGCTACTTCTCCGTCGACGAGTGTGAGCGCTGCTGAGGAGCCGAGTAACCCATCGGAGGGGCCGCTGAATGGGTTGGCTGTCCACACAACGACATTGGCCCGATAACCAGCAGCGATGCGGCCGAGTTCATGGTCTCGGTGGGTTGCGTATGCGGGCCCAAGCGTGAATGCCTCGAGGCCCTCAGCGGGAGTCAAGGCCCGTTCGGCGTGATAAGGGCCGCGAAGACGGTCGAGGGCTGACTCGGTGGTTATTGCGATGAAGAGGTTGTTCGGGGCCTCGTGCGGTGCCGTGGGTGCGTCGGTTCCGAGCGCAAGTGGCACGCCTGCATCCTGAAATTTGTGCCACGGGAAGCCGGTGTCGGCGCGCTTGTCACCGAGGACTGCCTGCCAGTTGTCGAGGATCGCAGGATCGCAGTGCACGGGCTGCATCGAGGCAGTCACACCGAGCGCCGCCATGCGCGCAATCGTGTCGTCAGCCACTGATTCGAGGTGTTCGACACGGGGACGGCGATCAGCACGCGGGCCGTTGACTCGCACGCACTCCTGAATCATGTCCAGTGCGATCGTGCTCGCCTCGTCACCAATTGCATGCAGAGCAAGCTGAAGACCGGCCGCGTCAGCTGCTACGGCGGCGGGCAGGGCAAACTCGCGTCGCCAGATCGGGTCGGGCCTGGAACCGTTGGCGAAGGGTTCGCGCATTGCCGCCGTGCAGGCGTCGATCACGCCGTCGAGAATGAACTTTACGCCAGTGATCCGCAACCAGGTGTCTCCATACTGTGCTGCGATGTCGTCGCGAATGCGTGCAACTTCTGCGATTGCCTCGAGATCGGTGGCGGAGTCGCCGGATGCAGTGAGAAGCCAGTGTGCGTTAACCGGGAAGGGGAGTCGGCCGTCGCGGTCAAGGCGGCGGCGATAAGTGGCGAGATCTGCTGGGCCGAAAGACATCTCTGTGGCGGTTGTGACGCCGGTTTTCAGATAAGCCGAAAAGGCGTTCTCGAGAAATCGGTCGCGGTCAGCATCGCTTGCAGCAGACTCGAGGAAAGCCCAGGCATGCCGTATCGCGGCAGTTTCGAGAAGGAACCCGGTGGCTTTGCCGTGTTCATCGCGGACGATCTCGCCGCCGATGGGGTCCGGGGTCTCGTCCGTGATTCCCATCGCTACAAGTGCCGCTGAGTTCACCCATGCCGAGTGCAGGTCGTTGGCGTCGAGAAGAACGGGCACGTCAGGCACCGCGGCGTCGAGGAGCGCAGCGGTCGGGCGCTCGTCGTCGTTGAAGATATCAAAGAGCCAACCAGAACCGAGCACTAGCGGTGCTTCGGGGTGGGCCGCGCGAGCGGCGGTGAGTCGCGCCTGCACCTCCGCGACGGTGGTGCAGTCCCGCAGCTGGACTTTGTCGAGAGCCTCCCCCAGCATCAGCATGTGTGTATGGCCCTCAACAACGCCGGGGCTCACGAATGCGCCGTTCAGGTCAACCTCTCTGGCAGACGTTCCCGAGGCGAGTCGAACCGAGCCAATATCTCCAGCGGCGAGGACCTTTCCCTCGCTCACTGCGAAGCTCTCGCGTAGTGGGAGTGCTGCGTTGCCCGTGAAGACCTGGGCGTTGCGGTAGATCGTGGTCGGCGCAGTCATGTGAGGCCTGCTTTCGGTGGGTGTGTTGTGAAATGTCTGAACTATGCAGTAGCTGGCGCTGACTTGGCAAGGGCACGCTCCGCAGCGATTGATGCTCGAGCGACGAATACTGTGGGAACGATGACCGCAAAGCTGGTGAGTCCGGTGATCAACGTGAATGTTGTGATCCCGAGTGCATCGATGAGCGCACTCCCGATAAGGGGAGCGAAGCTCGAGCCGACCAGGTAGGCACCAATCAGCGGGCCGGACCAGCGGCCACGCGCATCAAGGCCGGCGGCGGTTCCGAGGTAGAGGGCGAAGGCCGATGCATAGATGGTGTTGATGCAGATGATCAAGGCTGCGAGAAGTATGGAGTCTGTGTTGAAGCCAATGCAGATCTTCAAGACACCGCCGCCGACGAGTGCGATGGTGAGCGGGATAGCGCGGCCCAGTCGGTTGCCGAAGACCGTCACCAGGAGCATGCCCAGGATTCCTCCAGCTGCTGCCAGGCTCAGCGTGAAGCCGAGCGATTGCTCGCTAATGCCAACGGCGTCTCCGAGAACGGGGGCCATGGTCCAGATGGCGTCTTCGCTTGCCCCCCAAAGGGGAAAAACGATGAGCAACGCAATGCCCGCTATGGTGATTCGCCGAGGCTCTGCGATCTTCAGACTCGTTGTTACCTCGACCGGTGCTGCGTGCTCGGGAGTGTTGGGGAGCCAGCTGGCGAGAGTGAGACCCGCGAGGGAAATGAGGGCGAGGGTGCCGAAGACACTTCCTTGGGTGATGCCGAGGACTGGGATGACCGCGAGAATTATGGTGACCAGGATCCTATTGACGAGCCCACTTGCTGCCGACACTCTATTCGGATTGCGAAGCGCGGCTAGTGCCGCGCCGGAGGTGGAAATTGCGGCGCCGATTCCGGCGCCACCAATGATGAGGCCGCTGACCGCCGCGGCCGGCGAAGTGAGGACTGAAGACAGCCCGAATGCCACGGTGGCGATTGCGAGACCGACGATTGCGAGGAGGCGTCTGCGATTTCCGGAGGCGAGCCTGGCCGATCCGAGACCAGTTGCCGCGGAAGCGAGCAGTGCCCACGTCAGAATATTTCCACTTTCGATGATGTCGAAGCCGAGACCCCCGAGGGCCGTCATGATGAACGGCGCCAGATTGGCCATCATCAAGCTGGCGAGCGCGATGATAAACGTTGCGCTGCCATTGCGTACCGTGAGCGGGTGCCGCAGTTCGGTGTGAGTGGGAGCTGCTGGGGTGCTGGGGCTCATAAGGTTCTCTCTTAGCTTCTTCGACCACGCTGACGAGTGACTGCTGAGATAACCGAAATCATTTCGATTATCGAGACCATAGTGCCTCGTATGAGAGGATCTGTCAAGGAGCTGTTGAGGGTGGCACTGTCCATTCAATAAGTCAGTCCCGCATGTGTTCAGTAGCCAAGTCAAAGGGGGCGATATGGCCAGGCCACGAATAGCGCTTCTCAACACAGAAATCATCGGTCGTGCAGCGATCGAGCTTGTTGAGTCAGGTCACGAGCTTCGGGTTGTTCCCCTCGCCAAACGACTCGGGGTGAGTGTGTCATCTCTTTATCACCATGTCGACGGACGGGAAGGCGTTATTCGCGCCATGCGTCAAGTTTTGGTGAGTGAATATATCGGCGCGACAACAACGCACGCCGATTGGCGCGAGACCATTCGCAGCGAGGTCGAACAAACCTGGAGCATGTATGCGCATCATCCCCGAGTGCTCCAGCACATGATTACAGTGGTGATCGATGAGCAAGATGTCCTGCGCTTTTACTCGGCATTGGTTGGTGCGCTCGAGATATCGGGCCTTCCAGAGGATGAGATCCTGACGACGATTGAAGTGATCGACGCCTTTACCTTCGGTGCCGCGATTGACGCGTTGTCGCCAGACGTGGTGCTCGATCCAGCGCAGACCGACGAAAGACTCACGGAGCTCCTTGCCACTCACCCGACCGGGAAGGCGCGAAACCAGCAGGTGTTTCGGCAGGGTCTTGAGCTCATTATCGCGGGCATTGCGGCTCGGGCGGCGGGGAATTCGCCCAGATAACGGGGTGATGCGCTCTCCGCCCTCGATACACTCAAGGGCATGACTGAGCTGATCGTATCTGTGCCGAGCGACTCCGGTTTGAGGGAAGCTCTCGGTGATGAACCGGGTGTGCGGTTTGTGACTTGGGATCTGGAGGAGGAGGCGCCGTGCGAGCGCATTGACATCGTGGTGCCGCCCTATCTGGAGGGCGCCAGGTGGCTTGCACGGCTCGAAGGGGTAGACGCCCGCCTCGTGCAGTGGCAGTCGATCGGCTACAACGGCGTGAAGGACTACCTGCCGGAGGGACTGCCGCTCGCCAACGCCGCGACCGTGCACGAGACCTCCACGGCCGAGTTGGCAATTGCGCTGACCCTCGCGGCGCAGCGCGGGATCCCCGAGTTCGTTCGTGACAACGCCAAGCACAGGTGGGATCAACGATCCTTTCCAAGCCTCGCCGATCGCCGTGTGCTGCTTGTCGGATACGGAGGAGTGTCGAAGGCCATCGAAGCGAGGCTCGCTGGTTTCGAAGTAGAGATCACGCGGCTGGCGCGATCCGCTCGCGAAGATACCAACCTTGCGGGAGACACCGTCACCGTCCATGGATTCACGGATTTGCACGCGTGTCTTGCGGAGGCTGAGGTCGTGATTCTCGCGGTGCCACTCACCACTGAAACGCAGAGACTTGTTGACAAGGCCGCGCTCGCAGCCATGCCCGACGGAGCTCTGCTCGTCAACGTCGCGCGTGGCCCAGTGGTCGACACCGATGCGCTCGTCGCTGAACTAAGCGCGGGACGCTTGCGCGCGGCGCTCGACGTTACCGATCCTGAACCGCTGCCCGTGGGACATCCGTTATGGGACTGTCCTGGCGCCCTCATTACGCACCATGTCGGCGGAGATTCAAGCGCGATGTTGCCGCGCATGGTCGCGTTGATCCGCCGCCAGATCGCGCATCTGCGTGCGGGGGAAGCCCCAGAGAATCTTGTTCTGGGGGAGTGGAATTAGGTCTTCGCCAGCAGGCCCAGGTCCGGCCGCGGCCGCGATAGGATGGCACAGCGTGTCCGGATCCGGGCGCGTTCCCAAGATCCCCGCTTGCACCTTGGAGTGAAACGAACATGGCTGAACAGTCCCGCCTTGATAAGGTCATCGCCCTCGCCCGCCACCGCGGCTTCGTCTTTCAAGCGGGTGAAATTTACGGCGGATCCCGTTCAGCCTGGGATTACGGCCCGCTCGGCACGGCGCTGAAGGAGAACATCAAGCGCCAATGGTGGAAGTCCATGGTGCAGAAGCGAGACGACGTCGTGGGCATCGACTCCAGCGTCATCCTCCCCAAGCAGGTGTGGGAGGCCTCCGGCCACGTCGAAGTCTTCAGCGATCCGCTGGTCGAGTGCACGCAGTGCCACAAGCGCTACCGCGAGGACCACCTCATCGAGGCCTTCGAAGAGAAGAAAGGTCGCGCCCCGAAGGACGGTCTCGCCGAGATCGTCTGCTCCAACTGTGGCACGCGCGGCGAGTGGACTGAACCCCGCGCCTTTTCTGGCCTGCTCAAGACCTTCCTCGGCCCGGTTGATGACGAGGCGGGCCTCCACTACCTCCGCCCGGAGACTGCGCAGGGCATCTTCGTGAACTTCGCGAACGTGCTGCAGTCGGCGCGTATGAAGCCGCCGTTCGGGATCGGCCAGATCGGCAAGAGCTTCCGCAACGAGATCACTCCCGGCAACTTCATCTTCCGTACCCGCGAGTTCGAGCAGATGGAGATGGAGTTCTTCGTCGAGCCCGGCACCGATGAGGAATGGCAAGAGTACTGGATGAACGAGCGCATGCGCTGGTACACCGACCTCGGCATCGACGCCGACAATCTGCGCTTCTACGATCATCCGCAGGAGAAACTGTCGCACTACTCGAAGCGCACCGCCGATATCGAGTACCGCTTTGGCTTCACTGGCAGCGAGTGGGGCGAGCTCGAGGGCATCGCGAACCGCACTGACTTTGACTTGAAGACGCACTCCGAGAAATCGGGCAAGGATCTGTCGTACTTTGACCAGACAAAGAACGAGCGCTGGATGCCATACGTCATCGAGCCGGCCGCGGGCCTCACCCGCTCGGTAATGGCGTTCCTTGTCGATGCGTACCGTGAGGAGGAGGTGCCGAACGCGAAGGGAGGCACCGATACTCGCACGATGCTCGCGCTGGATCCCCGCCTCGCCCCGATCAAGGCCGCCGTGCTGCCTCTCTCCCGCAACGAAGCGCTGTCTCCGCTGGCGCGTGAGATTGCTCAGGATCTGCGCGACGACTGGAACGTTGACTTTGATGACTCGGGGGCAATCGGTCGCCGCTACCGGCGCCAGGACGAGATCGGTACGCCGTTCTGTGTCACGGTCGACTTCGACTCGCTCGACGACAATGCGGTGACGGTGCGCGAGCGCGACACGATGCAGCAGGAGCGGGTGCCCCGTGCCGAGTTGCACGCGTACCTCGCGGAGCGCCTGCGCGGCTCATAAGGGCGAGGGCTTGCTTGCGACAGCTCAGCCGGTGCTCACAGTTCAGCCGGTCAGAAACAGCAGTTTTTGACCGGCTGACGTGCAGGTACCGGCTGAGCTGCTCGCGATTCTGAGCCGCCATGAAGCCCAGGGTGACAGGATAGAACGCATGACGAGCAGCCCAGACCTTCCGCCAGCGCCAGCGACATGGGCGTGGGCGTCCGCGCCGCAGGCAACGCAGACAGTCGAGACGGAGCCTCTCGAGTACCACCGACTTCTTCGGGGTGTGCAGGGATACAAGTGGTGGAAACCACTTGTCATTCTTGGTCTCGCGGGGGCGTTCTTCCTCATCATGACCATCGCGCTCAGCATTGCGTTTATCCCAATTATTCTGGCTGTGGATCCCAGCTACCTGGATGACTTGCGCCTCGGAACTACGGAAATCATCGAGACGCAGCGACCCATCTCGGTAGTGCTCGCGCTACTCTCGGTGATCATCATGATCCCTTCAGTGTTGCTCGCAATGATGATCATGGGAGTGCGCCCAACGAGCCGCGTGTGGTCCGTTGCGCTCAGAATCAGGTGGGGGCTGCTCGGCCGGACGACGCTGTTTGCCATCCTCGGAGTCGTGGTGATGAACATCGTCGGCGTCGCATTTGAGGCTGCGCTCGAATTCTACTTCCCCTCCGCCGCTGTCGGGTCAGTCGCCGAATATGCTGGCGACTCAAATTTTGACCCCAGCGCTGCGCTGCTTTCATTTTTGTTCGTGTTGCTGCTGGTGCCACTTCAGGCGACAGCAGAAGAGGTGGTGTTTCGCGGACTGTTTATGCAGGTGCTCGGATCGTGGCTGAAGAACCCGTGGTTCGCGATCCTCATCCCATCTGTCGGCTTCGCGATGGCCCACATCTATGATTTCTGGGGCTTGGCGGCAGTCGGCTTGATGGGGGCGGTCGCCGCGTGGCTGACGTGGCGCACCGGGGGCCTTGAAGCGGCGATCGCCATCCACGTCATCAACAACTTGGTCGCATTTGGGTTCATGACCGCGGGACTTGGCGGATCCACCGCGCAGACGGAGAGCGCGGGCGGGGTCGGTTCTGTGGTCGGAGAAGCGGTGGGGCTCGGCCTTTTTGCATGGCTCGTCGTGCGATCCTTCAAGAAGCACGGTTATGGGCGCGCACGCATTGATCTGAAGCTGGTGCCGATTGCGCCGGGATCTCTGCCCGTCCACGAGTTCTTGCCCTCGCCGCAGCAGGTGCCACAGGTGGAGCAACAGGAGCAGCCGCGTGACTGACGTCTATATCTCTGGGGCGAGTCTGCCCGCACTTGCCGCCGCGCTCGAGTGCGCAGAGGTGGGCCTGCAGGTCCGTGTCCTCATCAATTATGAGGAGCGGGGGATCGCGGGGCTCGATGAGCGCGGCGTCCCGGATCCTGATGGTTCTCTTGTTGCGTTCTTCCATCATGTCGCGGCGCCAATTGCGCCAGGAGACGATCCAAACACGGATCTGGATCCCGTGTACGCACCCCTGCGCCCGGTGCAGCTGCGCGACTTTCGGGGAAACTGGACGCTGCAGCCGGAACCGGCTGTCGCTGGGATCCCTGCGGTGCCGATGAGCGCGCAGTCGCTTGCGCTGCTCGGCACAGGCGGCGGCATGCGGGCCTCGCTCGACCGGATCAAACCGGTTCTCACTATCGGTAAGGCCCACAATCTTGGCCCACTCGTGCGCTCGCGGCTTGGAAGGGCCGTCCTCGAACAGCTGGTTGAGCCGTGCGTGCGGGAGCGCTTTGGTGCTTCTGCAGACGAGGCCGAGGTCGCGGTCGTTGCTCCAGGACTCAACGAGGCTATGACGCGCGCGGGCTCACTTTCCGGCGCTGCCCTCGCGATCTCGGAGCGCGAGGTTGCACGTGAAACCACGGTGAGGCCAGCGGCTGGGTGGCAGGCCCTCGAGACGGCCATTATTGACAGGCTCAGACTGTATGGAGCCGAGATCGTGCGCGGCTCGCTTCTGCGGGCTGCCCCCGTGGAGGAGGGTTGGCGGGTGGAGGAGCATGCGCACCCTGGCACCGAGATCCAGGCGCGTGTGCTTGTTGTGGATCAGTCACTCCCTCAACCAGAGACGATCGATACCGCGCTGCGGTTTCTCGCGCCTGAGGCCTGGCGAGCGTATGTGCGCGTCCAAGTTTCTGATCCCGGGATCACTGACCTCGAACACGACGCACTGCAGACGGTTCAGCTCGCGAACGGGGAGGTCTGGTCACTGCGGCTTGAACGTGAGGGTGCAGGATCCTACTGCGCGAGACTCTCAGGCCCCGAACCCTGCTCGCGGAACACCAGCGTGACGACGGTTCCTCTCACACTAAAGTCGCGGCTGCGACGGACCAGGTGTTGCAGGCCGCCGGAATCGATGCTCTCCACGGAGGGGAAGCACCGCCCTGTATCGAGATGAGACCCGCACCACACCTCACGCTCGAGCAGCGGGATCTTGCGGTGGGCACTCTCGAATCGGCTCGCGAGGCTGAGCCTTCGTTGCTTCCGCTCGGCATTGGTCTGCACGGCGGACACCTCGCGGAGGCTGTCGATGATGCGCGCCGGGTCGCAGTCGCGCGGCGGCGGAAACTCACCGGTATCGCTGATTGACGTCTCCAACACGTCTATCCAGTGAACGTCCACAATTGTGTATATAGCCGTAAGGGTATGTAAGTGTCAGCTGACCGGAGTAGGGTGGTTGCAGACTTACGAGAACGCCATTGGCGGGAGGCAAGATGAAGGGCAAGATTGCATTCGTGCTGGGCGCGGCAGTCGGCTACGTGCTGGGAACGCGGGCTGGTCGTGAACGTTACGAGCAGATCAAGCGCGGAGCTCAACAGGTGTGGCAGACTGAGCCGGTTCAGCGTGGCGTTGGCGCGGTTCGCGGTGCTACACAAAGCAGGGTCGACAGCCTCAAGGATTCGCTGCTGCGCGCTGGGAAAGAAGCCTTCGTAGCTTTCTCCCGCCCGGCGACGGAGAAGCCCGCGCCCGAGGCGGGCGGGAGCACTGAGCCTTCGGGGGCACATCATGAGTCGAAAAAAGGATCAGGCTGGCACCTTCGAGCTGCTCACCCAGCTGCCGCAGCAGATCGTCACTCTCGTAAAGATCGAGTACGAGAACGCGAAGCGCGAGATCCTCTCGAAGGCAAAGAAAGCCGGCATCGGCGCGGGCGCGATTATCATCGCGCTATTCTTTGTTTTCTTCATGCTTGAAGCCTTGGTGATTGCTGCGATTGCCGCGCTCGCACTCGTGTGGCCGTGGTGGCTTGCGGCTCTTACTGTGGCGGTGGCTCTATTGTTGCTCGCGGCTGCCGCGATCTTCGCCGGAGTAGCGCTGATCAAGCGGGGCAACCCGGTGCCCGAGGAGACGCTCGAGCGGGTGGGACAGGATCTCTCCGCAATCAGCGAGGTGCGCGTGAACGCGGAACCCTCGGTCCCGAGGCCTGATGCCACGAAACCTCCGAGCCCGCGTATGCCGCAGGCTGGACAGGAAGGGAACTGGCGATGAGTTCAGAAGAGAAACAGCGGGGAGTCGCTGAGGCCGCGGCTGCACGGGCTGAGCTCTACGGCACGCTCTCCCAACTGAAGGACCGGCTCAACTACGCGCAGCGCGTCGATGACGCGGTGGACGATGCGAAGCGCCGGATCACCGAACAGAAACGACGCAACCCGCTCGGCTTTATGATCGGTGTTGCGGGCGTGGCCGTCGTGGTGGGCGCGGTCGTCTGGGGTGTGGCGACGACAGTGGCGAAGCGGGTGAGCTGATCCCGAAAGTGCCCTAAGTCACATCACATTTCGGTTTCGTTTGGTGTATGGGTGCCCGTCATTTTGCTTCCAAGCCCTTACGGAGTAAGAATAGGTGCACCTGGTGTACTGTCACCTCCGCGTTTGTGACTGATGCAATGGTTGCTGAAAGGGATGTCCTTTTTGTGTTTTCGAGTGAGTGGGGAATATGACGACTGAGTCGAAACTGCTCAGTGGCTTGCGTGTGCTTGTGCCTCGTGGCGGAACCTGGGGCGACCTTGTCGCGCAGGCGCTGCGTGAGCAGGGTGCCCACCCTGTCATCGCGCCTCTCGTCGATTTTTCGCACACGAGCGAAGAGGACAAGCTTGTTCAGGCCCTGAAGGATCTCGAATCCGGCCATTTTGACTGGATGACCGCGACTAGCTCGACCGTCGCAGACGTGCTCAGTCACCACAACGCTGTGGTTCACCCCGACACGCAGGTCGCTCTCGTCGGAGAAGCGACGGCGGTTGCGTTTCGCGAGGCCGGATATCCCGTCACCCGAACCCCGAGCGAAGAGAACAGTACCCACGCTCTGCTCGAGGAGTGGCCAGAGATCGACGAGCCTGGCGTGTTGAAGGTATTGACACTGCGTTCAGACGTCGCGATCCCGGTGCTCACCGAGGGACTGATTGGTCGCGGCCATGATGTCACGCAGGTACTTGCGTTCCGGACTGTGGGCGTGCCGGTGTCGGTGCACATCCGTGAAGATATTGAGTCCGGCCGGATCAACGCGCTGTTGGTCGCCTCTGCGAAGATCGCTGAGGAGGTCGCGGCTCAGTTCCCGGATCTGCCCGAGAGCACGATCGTTGCCTGTATCGGCCCGAACACGCTGTCCGTAGCCACCGCAGCGGGACTTCGCGATAACGCAGATTCGGCGGTGAAGCAGGCGCTTCTTGAAACCGTCGAATCGGTGATCGACCAGAGCGACATGCTGGACTAGTCGTGGCCAGAGTAGAGGTGCATGCGGATCGGGTGGTTGTACGCCTGACCGCTGCAGAAAAGTTTGCGGCGATGCGTCGTCGAGACATCGTTCTCGACCGCTCTGCCATCGCGTCAGCGGTCATCACCGATGATCCGTGGGTGTGGATCCGAGGGGTTCGCGCATCCGGAAGCCATATCCCCGGCAAGCTTGCCGAGGGGACCTGGCGGAATCTCAGCGGCCGTGACTTCGTGCTGGCCCGCAGCGGGCGTGGCGCAGTCGTTATCGACCTCGACGTTTCTGGCGCGCCGGAGCGCGGCTGGGTCGGCGAGTTTGATGCCTTTGCGCGGGTGGTCCTTTCTACGGTGCACGCCGCCGAGCTGGTGCGTGCGCTGAGGCTTGACGGGGACGAAGCGACCGTCGTGACGGTGGACACCAACCAATAGTGACTTGCGATTGGTCGCCCCGGTCTGTGCCGGGGCGACCTCAAGCGTCGCTTTGGGGCGTTAGTCCCTGACGAGGATTAGGTTTTCGAGGGGCATGCGTTCACGCGGGGCTTGTTCGCGGTCACGAAGCGCCTCGGGCAGGTGATCGAGGCCACCGAGTGCCCCAATTGCGGTGACTGAAACGGGCACGAACCGGGCCTCGAGTGCGAACGCGGCGCGAATGGCTTGACGGTCGAAGCCGCCCATCTGGTGCAGGTGGAGACCCTCGCTTTGAGCCTGCACGCTGAGGTGCGCGACGGCCTGGCCAAGGTCGTACTCGGCCCAGGGGCGCGCATTCCCCTCGGCGTCTTCAGTCTCGGCGACGTTTACGATGAGCGCGGCCGCATTTCCCGCCCAGGAGGCATTCGTGCCGACCAGCGCCTCTCGGATTTTTGCAAAGCTGTCACTGCCGCGGCGCGCGAGGATGAAGCGCCAGGGCTGCGTGTTGCTCGCGCTTGGTGCCCAGCGTGCAGCCTCAAAAATCCCACGAAGCGCGCCTTCGGGGAGAGAATGATCCGGGTCGAAGGCTCTCGGGCTCCACCGTTCAGCGAGGGTGTCAAGAACGGGGACGCTGGTTTGCGCGATGCGCGAATTCACGGGGTTGTCTCCTTGGGTATTGCATGGGAAAGGTATGGAACATACAGTGTCCGAGAGGATGCAACCGAATTGTGCCGTAGCCTATTCCCCCAGCAGCAGGGCGATCAGCGCAATCACCGGGAGCGAGGCGAACGTTGTCAGAAACACCGTATCGCGGACCATCGTCTCGGCCCGTCGGTAGGTCGCCGCGTAGTTGTAGACGTTCTGCGCGGTGGGCAGCGCGGCAATGATGGTGGCTACAAACACCTCGTGCGTGCCGAGCCCCAGGAGGCTCGCGATAGACCACGCGACCGCCGGCATGAGCAGGACCTTGATGCCGGAAGCCGTGAAGGTTGCCGCTCGCCCGGATCCCGGAGCCAGCGCGCGCTGCCCCCGCAGCGAGATCCCGAAGCTGAGCAGCACCATGGGGATTGCCGCGCCTCCGAGCATGTCGATCGGAGCGCTCACGATTTCGGGGATGGGCAAACCAATAAGTGCGACGAGGAACCCCGCAAGCGAGGCAATGATGATGGGATTTGACGCTGCGCGACCGAATGCGAGCAGCGCACCGCGCACGAGGCTTCCCTTGCCGGTGTCACCGGGGTGCCGTGTCGCCTCCAGGACCGCGAGAATCACCGGCGTGAACACCACGAGCTGCACGAGCAGGAGCGGCGCGACATAGGCGGCGTCGCCCAGAATGTAGATAGCGACGGGGAGGCCGAGGTTGTTGGAGTTGACGTAACCTGCGGTCGTCGCCCCGAGCGTGGTGCTCGCGAGATCCCTGCGAAACCACAGCCTCGATGCGATGACATAGACGCTCGCAACGATGACGGCAGAGGTACTTGTCACCAGGATCACCGGGGAGAGTAAGACGCTCGGATCGCTCACGCTCAGCACTGAGAAGAGCAGCGCGGGCGTTGCGACGTAGAACGCGACACTGTTGAGAACGCGCCGCTGATCGCCCTCGACGATCCGAAAACGTGCGGTCAGGTACCCGGCGCCGATGATCCCCAAAATCAGCGCGAAGCCCTGCAACACGCCAAACACTAGCGCGACCCCGCGGCGCGCAGGCGCAGCTGTGAGCAAAGCATGGGTTCTCCTTCGGTGCGTATCCGGCAGCATGAAGCGCGGCGACATCGCCGGAGGGGGTGCGCGGTATGTAAACAGTTTAGGTTGTTGGAGGTGGGTCGACGCTAACCTTGGGAGGGTGATCCTCTCTCTCCTCATCGGCGCGGGAAGCGGGCTGTCGCTGATCGTCGCGATCGGCGCGCAGAACGCGTTTGTGCTGCGGCAGGGGATCCGTCGTGAGCATGTGCTGCCGGTGGTGTTGATCTGCGCGCTTACCGACGCGGTGCTTGAGCTCCTCGGGGTTGCCGGGATCGGGTTTGTGGTGCAGCAGGCGCCGATCCTGCTTGAGATCGTGCGCTGGGGTGGGGTTGCGTTCCTGCTGTGGTACGCGTGGTCGGCGGCGCGACGTGCGCTACGACCCGAGGTGCTGGTCGCGGGGGAGGGCGGTGGCGGATCACTGCGGCGCACGATCCTTGCGTGCCTCGCGATCACCTACCTGAATCCGCACGTCTACCTCGACACGATGGTGCTGATGGGATCCATTGGCAATGCGCAGGGGGATCCGGCGCGGTGGTGGTTTGTCGCAGGCGGTGCGCTCGCGAGCATCGTGTGGTTCTTTGTGCTTGGCTATGGCGCGCGTGCACTGACGCGCTTCTTCGCGACGCCGCGATCGTGGCAGATCCTTGACTGGGTGGTGGCCGCGGTGATGCTCGGAATCGCAGCCCGGCTCGTGTTTGGCGGGCTCGGGGTGTAAGCGCCTACAAATCGACGACTGAAGACTCTACGAATTGACGACTCCGAGGTGTTTGCTGCGCCCTACCCGGCGATTGCGGTGACCAGGGCGTCGACGTCTTCGACGGTCGTGTCGAAGGCGCACATCAGGCGGCGCATGTTGTCCCCCTGGGGCCAGTCGGCGAAGGCGAAGCTGGCGCGGGCCCGGGCCGCGACTTCGGGCGGCAGCACAGCAAACACGCCGTTTGATTGAACCGGGTGGGCGATCCTGATCCCGGGCACGCGGCCGCTTGCCGCGAGTTCCTCAAGGCCCGCTCCGAGCCTGGCCGCCATCGCGTTCGCGTGACCGGCGGAGCGCAGCCACAAATCACCCTCGTAGAGGGCCAGCAGCTGCGCGGACACGAAGCGCATTTTGGACGCCAGCTGCAGGTTGATCTTGCGCAAGAAGGGCATACCCGTGGTGGATCCGGGCCGCAACACGATGACGGCCTCGGCGCCCATGAGGCCGTTTTTGGTGCCGCCGAGGCTCAGCAGGTCGGCGCCCGCATCGCTGCTGATCTCTGCGAGTGAGCAGCCCAGGTACGCCGCCGCATTGCCGAGGCGTGAGCCGTCAATGTGCAGCAGCATGTTGTGCGCGTGAGCCTGCTCGGCGAGTGCGCGAATCTCGTCGGGGGTGTAGCAGGTCCCCAGTTCGGTGACCTGCGAGATCGACACCGCGAGCGGTTGCGCGCGGTGCTCGTTGCCGAAGCCCCACGCCTCACGGGCCACCAGTTCGGGGGTGAGCTTGCCGTCGGGGGTATCGACGCTGAGCAGCTTCAGGCCGCCGGTCTTCTCGGGGGCGCCCGTCTCGTCGGTGTTGATGTGTGCGGTGCGGGCGCAGATCACCGCACCCCAGCGCGGCAGTGCGGCCTGCAGCGCAAGAACATTGGCGCCCGTGCCGTTGAATACCGGGAACGCCTCGGCCTCCGCACCGAAAAGCTGCTGGGCGAGTTCCTGAAAGCTTGCGGTCCACGGATCGCCGCCGTACGCGGGGGTGTGGCCGACGTTGGCCGCGACGAGCGCGTTGAGGATTTCTGGGTGTACGCCTGCCCAGTTGTCCGAGCCGAACGCGTGGGAGTGTTGCTGTTGATTCACACCCTAAGCATAGGACGGGGGTGTCTCCTTCATGGTCAAGTAGTGTTGTGTGGGGCGAGCGGTTTGCGATTTCCTCCCTTGAGGCCACAAATAGGACGTATGAGGCAGAGTTGCAGATCGCCGTTATTTCGCTTGATGCACCCGTCGACCCGAACTATCCGACACTCACCGTGCGGACCAGCCGGTACACCCCAGATCGGGAGCTTGTCCGTGCCGTCCTCGATTCCATCGGCGACGAGTAGGCCGCGTAGCTCTGATCCGCGTCCCTCGGACTGCAATGCGGTTAATGGTGAACAACGCCCGCACTACGAACACCGATTCGACCTAGAACACCTACTTTCGCCCGGCTGAGGTGCTGTCAGTCGAATCGGTGTTCGTGGTCAAGTCGGGTGGCAGGCCGCGATCCATACAATTGAATTTATGCCGAAGAATATGCCCGCACGTGACGTCCCCGCTAAGCCGGGGGCTCCGCTTCGCAGTGTGTTGGCGCCCGGGCTTGTCGTTGTTGCCGGGTTCGCAGTTCTGCTCCTTTCCCTGAGGTTGCAGCAGAACGGTGGCGGTCCTGTGGGGCTCGTGCTTGGCGCGGTCGCTGCGCTCCTGTGTGTCGCTCTGGGCGTTCTGGGAATTTGGCGGGAAATTGCGAGCCGTAGAGGGCATGTCGGGCCGGCAGAAACGCGTGCTGGGCAAGGAGCGCCCGAGCGCACCCCGGCCTCGGCGGAGAGGGGAGCCCCTGCGGGCCCCGGCCCCTCGCCCGAAACTTTGAAATTCCTGAACTCGCGCTTCGCCAAAGATAACCTGATGCGCACCCCGAACTGGGTCCTCGCCCTCGTCGCGATCGCCTCCGTGTGGCCTGAGACCATGAGCGCGGTGGTCGCGTTCGCGGTGTTTGGCGTGGTGCTCGGGGCAATACTTTACGCGCGTCGGCCTCGCAAACAGTCGAGACGCGGCATCTACATCATGTGGCTGCCACCGATCCTGACGTGCCTGTTTTGTGGTCTGTTGTGGGAGCTGCCGACTCTGTTGGCGCCGCTCGTGATCCCCGCAGCGACCGCGATAGGGATCTGGATCGTCCAAAAACGTGAGCGGCTCACCGGTCCGCCGCTGCGGCTGGTCCAGAGCGACTGGGACGGGGTTGACGTTGTCGGGGCTGGGGCAATGAACTTTGACGTTCGAGCACTCTGGACGCCGGTATCGCGGCGGCAGCGGCGCGAGTTTCGCCGGGATCACCCTGATGTCCGTAACCAGGCAATGCGAGCGCGGGTGATCGCCGTGAACGTGGTGGCGTGGCTGATGCCGATCGGCTTTCTTGCGCTCGCCACCGGAGTAAGTCAGGAGATTCGCGGCGGTGCCGACAACATGGTGTCGCAGTTGCTTGGTATGGCCTCCTTCTTGACGCTCATGCTCCTCGGTTGGGGAATTCTCATCTGGTGGGGTTTGCGAGCGAGCACACGAATCACCAAGGCGGAGGACCACATTCGATACCTGCGTTTTGCCCAGGCGAATGGTCTGATCTACGACCCGGGTCCGCGAACACTCGCGGCCGGTCTTGGCGTGCTGACCCGCATACTGCGCGGTGGTGCCGACGACTCCGTCGTGTTTGCGAACCGGGAGGCATCGGGTGGCGGGGAGCGCGAGTCCAACAGCTATTTCGGTGGCGTCTGCCGAGTAAAGCTCCCCGTCACGCTGCCGAATCTCGTGCTGCGCTCACGCCGCAACAGCGCTCCGACTTTCTCCGCCTACACGAGGCCGGCACCGTCGCAGCGGCTCTCGCTCGAGGGTGATTTTGATCGGCACTTCAGCCTGTTTTGCCCCCGCGGCTATGAGACAGATGCGCTGTACCTGTTCACACCCGACGTGATGGCGTGGCTCATTGACGACGCCGGTGACTTCGACGTTGAGTTGGTAGACGACACCATCGTGCTCCGCAGCCGCGACGACCTGGTCTCCCGAGATCCGGCAAAATGGGCGCGGATCGCGCTTGCATTGCACGCGCTGGACGATCGGATTATGCAGTGGTCGCGGTGGCGGGACGACCGTGAGGACGCGCACCGCGACACGGCACGGCTGGCGATGGAGGATCCGGGCGAGCGGCCATTGGTGGGTGCGAGCGGGCGACGAGTGCGGCTCAGCCTGGGCTTCGGCGGCGTGTTCGTGGGACTGTTTGGGGCTCTGTACCTGACCCTGTTGGTGCTCTCAAACTCGGTGTAGCGCGGTGTAGTCGGGTAGCTCGGTGTTGGCCCCGTGCTCGCACCCCATCCACCGGTCGGTGGATGTCAAAATCCATCGACCACCCGCTGCCGCTTTGCCAAGGCTGCTGCGAGGCTGGACGCATGACACAGCAATCCTCTTCGGGCAGCGCCGTGGTGCGCGTGCGCGGCCTCAGCAAACACTACGGCGACCGCGAGATCCTGCGCGGCATCGACCTCGACATCGCGGCGGGGGAAACCTACGCCCTGCTCGGGCCCAACGGCGCGGGCAAGAGCACCGCGATCGAGATACTCGAGGGCTTGCGGCGGCCAGACGCGGGTGAGATCCGGGTGCTGGGCCAGGATCCGCTCACCGCACCCCGCAGCTGGAAAGCGCGCATCGGCATCGTCGCGCAGGCGACCGCCGAATTCGGCCCGAACACCCCCCGCGAACTCCTCAATTACTTCAGCACGATCTACCCGAACCCGCGCGGCGTTGGCGAGGTGCTTGAGCTTGTGGGCCTGACCGCGCAGGCGGGCGTGCGCGCCAACAAGCTGTCGGGCGGTCAACAGCGGCGGCTTGATGTGGCGCTCGGGATCCTCGGGCAGCCCGAAATGCTCTTTCTCGATGAGCCGACGACCGGCTTTGATCCCGCGGCGCGGCGTCAGTTCTGGGACATGCTGCGCGGGCTCACCGCCGCTGGCACCGCGATCCTGCTGACCACCCACTACCTGGATGAGGCGGCGCAGCTGGCCGACCGCGTCGGAGTCCTCGCGGGCGGGCGCATCGTCGCTGAGGCACCGCCGGCCGAGCTGGGCGGGGTCGAAGCGCGCACCCCGGTAGTGACCTGGACCGATGCCGCGGGGCAGCCGCAACAGCAGCGCACCCTTGAGCCGGCGCGGCTGTGCACTGAGTTAGTGGAGGCCGCGGGAGGCGCGGAACCGCGCGAGGTGGAGGTGCGGCGGCCGCAGCTTGAAGATATCTATCTGGGGCTGCTCGCTGAGCACGCCGCGGATCCCGAACCCGCGTCGCAGCCCGGCGCAGCTGCGGCCCGCCAGGTGCCCGCATCCAACACCCACCCTGAGACCGCAGGAGCAGACGCATGACCGCAATCGCCTCGACCCCACCGGCACGATCGACTGCACCCGAGAGACGTGCACCCGGTGCGCTGCGCTCTGGCATCGCGGCGATCGGTATCGAACTGCGCAGCTACGTGCGCACTCCTGACACTGTGTTTTTTGGATTCCTGTTTCCCGTGCTCATGCTCGGCATCTTTGGTGTCGCGTTTGGTGGGAACGGCGATATCGGCGAGTTGCCCGACGGCAGTGGCGGCGTGAACATGGCCGCGTACTACCTGCCCGGCATGGTGGCGGCGGGGGCGCTGCTGACGGGCATGCAGACGCTCGCCATTGACATCGCGCACGAGAAAAGCTCCGGGTGGTTGCGCAGGCTCGGCGGTACCTCGCTGTCGCCGGTGAGCTACTTCCTGGGCAAAGCCGGGCTGGTGTTGGTGACCTCGGCGGCGCAGCTCGTGCTGCTGCTGGCCTTTGCGGTGGTCGTGTTGCGGGTGGCACTGCCGAGTGACCCGGCGCTGTGGTCGAGGTTCGCGTGGGTGTACCTGCTCGGCTTGTTGACCATGACACTGCTCGGGATCGCGCTTTCGGCGCTGCCGCGCTCGGGGAAGACAGCGACGGCGGTGGTGATTCCGATTGTGTTGCTGCTGCAGTTTATTTCGGGGGTCTATCTGCAGTTCTCGATGCTGCCGGAGTGGTTACAGAATGTTGCTGGGGTCTTCCCACTGAAGTGGCTGGCGCAGGGCATGCGCTCCGTGTTCTTGCCGGATCACTTCGCCGCGCTTGAAGCCTCGGGTGCCTGGGATCTGGGGCTCGTCGCGCTCAACCTTGGTGTGTGGTTGGCGGTCGGGCTCGTGCTGAGCCTCCTGACGTTTCGGTGGCAGCGGAAGTCGTAGCTCGCGCTCTGTCGGTGGTGCCTGAAAGGCTTGAGCCATGACAAGCTCCACACCAGATGCTGCCTTGGGTACCCGGGTTGAGGAGCCCGCACGCCCCACTGCGGCACGCCGCTGGCCGACGCGGTGGTGGGATCTTGCGGTCGGTGGTGGACTCGCCGCTATGCTCGTGCCGGGTGGTCTCGGCGCGGTGGAGTGGGGTCGTGACGGCACACTCTGGGGTATGAGTCTCGTCGCGCTCGCGATCACGATGATCGGTTTGTTTGCGCTGCTCTACATGCTGCTGGGCCGCGGGGTGCTGCGTCGGGCAGTGCTGGGGCAGTCCGGCTTCAATGAGTCGCCGCCGATGCGGCGTGATGTCTTGTTTGTGGTGGCCTGGGTGCTGTTGCAGGGCGTCGCGACAGCGGTGAATCCGAGCTTTGCGACACTGCAGTTTCTTTCGTATCCGATGCTGTGGTCGGTGCTCCAGCGCTACCGCGATTCGGTGCTCGGCTCGGGATGTCTCGCGCTGTTGGTGGGGCTCGGCTCGGGAGTCTCGTATGTGCGGCTCGGCATTCCCGAGCCGTGGCTCGTAGCGGCCCTCGTGGGGGCCGGTTCCTTCGGGTTCGCGGTGGCGATGGGCACCTGGATCACGCGCATCTACGATCGCGGCGAGGCGCAGCGGCAACTCGTCCAGCAACTGCAAGCGACGCAACACGAAGTAGCGGTGTTGTCAGCAGAGTCGGGTGCCGCCGCCGAGCGCGAACGCCTGTCACGGGAACTACACGACACTCTCATGCAGTCCTTGACCGGGCTCGTGATGTTGAGCGAGCAGGCCGAGCGTGCGCTTGCTGCCGGTAAGCCAGAGATGGTACAAGATCGGCTCGCGCGGGTGCACGCCGCCGCACTAGATTCGCTGACCGAAGCGCGGGCACTCATTGCACACACGCAACCGCTCGGGGATGGTGGGCTTGAGGTCACCCTGGCGCGGGTTGTCGAGAGGCTTCGCGCCGACACCGGGCTTGATGTTGACCTTGCTGTTGGCTCCTTCTCCCTCGACCGGGAGCGGCAGGTGGTGCTGCTCCGGGCAACCCAGGAAGGGCTCGCAAACGTCCGCAAACACGCCCGGGCCTCGGAGGTGTGGGTCTCACTGGCTGAAGATGCGGGCGATAGCGTCGCGGTGCTGCGGATCCTGGATAACGGGGTCGGGCCGGGTGATCTGGGCAGGTCTGGCTCCAGCGGCTTTGGCCTCAGTGGCCTCAGCGACCGCGTGCGTGCGGTGGGCGGCACCGTGAGCTTCGGATCCGGAGCTTCTGGTGGGGCCCTGCTTGAAGTGCGTCTGCCGCTTGCACGCGCCAAGACCCACAGTGTTGGAGGGCCGATCCACAAGCAGGAGGGGCAGTTATGATTCGCGTCATGGTCGTTGACGATCACCCCATCGTCCGGTCAGGCATTGTCGGCCTGCTCGAAACGGAACCCGATGTTGAGGTGGTCGCTGAGGCAGCATCCGGGGAGGAAGCCCTCGTGGTCTTAGACGCGCTCGGCGCTGCTCCTCCAGATGTGGTGCTGATGGACCTGCGCATGCCCGGCATCGGCGGAGTCGAGGCGACCGAAAGGATCACCCGTCCCACTGCCGCTCCGGGCACGCCCGATGGGCCGGGTACATCGCCCCGCGTGCTGGTATTCACGACCTATGAAGACGACGACCAGATTCTTGCAGCGATTGAGGCCGGTGCGAGTGGATACCTGCTGAAGGCCGCGCCCGCAGATGAGCTCGCCGCCGGTGTGCGGGCGGTGGCCGCCGGTGTGCGGGCGGTGGCCGCCGGGCAGACCGTGCTTGCACCCTCGATCGCGGCGCAGCTTGTCGCGCGCGCCGTTTCGCCGCGCGCCGATGTTCGGGCGAAACCGGAACTGACGCCGCGCGAGCACGAGATTCTGGCCCTTGTCGCGCAGGGGCTCAGTAATCCTGACATCGCCGTTCGCCTCTTCATTGGCGAATCCACCGTCAAGACACATCTGCTTCACGTCTTCGAAAAGTTGGAGGTGCGCGATCGCACCCGCGCTGTTACCCGCGCGATGGAGCTCGGGATCCTGGGTTACCGCGCTGGTGAAGTCTGACGGGTAGCCGTTTTGTGTTGTGAAGAGGAGGGGGAGTCGAGATCTCGGATTTCGACTCCCCCTCCTTATGCGACAGGTCGGCTACTGGCCTGAGGTCTCGTCGTTCGTGTCTGAGCGCCGCTTGCGCACGAGCAGGAACACGCCAGCAGCCAAGAGCAGCGCGGCAAGAGTCGACACGCCGATGATCGAAGCACCCGTCGCGGCAAGCCCATCACCCGGCTGCACCGCTCCACCATCCCTTGGACCGTTCGGGTCGGGCGTCGGGCCAGGCTTGCCCGGATTGGGGCCTGGCTTCTTGTCATCAGGGTCTGGCGCGGCGTCGTTCACCGAGACGGACACCGTCAGGGTGGCGGTCTGATTCAGATCGTCGGTGAGCGTGACCTGCACCGAGTCCAAGCCGACGTACCCGGCGTCCGGGGTGTACGTGAGCACTCCCGCAGTTGTCAGTGCAACGGTCCCGTGAGCTGCGCGAGCCGGAGCAGCATAGGTGACGCCAACACCAGACACCTTTGATGACAGGTTTGCGGTCACGGGGGTGTCTCGGGTTGTAGTGATCGCGAGATCCGTGCCTTTCGGCGCAGCCTGGACCGTAATCGTCACCTCGGCGGTCGCCGTGTTGTTGGCCGAGTCGGTCACCGTGTAAGTGAACGAGTCCGAGTTCGTGCCAGCCGCCGGGGTAAACGACACCTCGTTGCCGACAATCGTGGCAGTTCCGCCCCCCGTCGGTGAGGTCAGGCTTGCAAGCGTCAGCCCGGTGCCCTCGTCGTTGCTGAGGACATCGAGGGTGCTGCTGCTTGAGGCAGGCACGGTGAAGGTGTCGTCGTTCGCAATCAAACTCGAGCGTACGGTGAGGGTTGCTGCGTTTGTGTCCACAGAACCCAGGCCGTTGCTAAAGACAGCTCGGTAGGAGTCGCCAGTGAAGGCATCCGCCGAAGCAACATTAAGCGTCGTTGAGGTAGCTCCCGAAACGTCGGTCCAGCTGCCTGTCGAAGTCTTCCTCTGCCATTGCACAGTAGGCGCCTCATCACCCGAGGCAGCTGCGGTGAAGGACGCGGCCGAGCCAGCATCGATCTCTACGTCTGCGGGATGAGTGGTGATCACTGGCGCGGTGCCGTAGGTGTATCCATCAACGAAAGTCTGAGTTGCGCCGTCTGACCAGGTGACGACGACGTCAACCACGCCTGCGGAGTGTGCCGGGGCGGTTGCCGTTACGGTGCTGGTGGTTGCGCCGGCGAGCGTCGCGGTAACACCGTCGAAGGTCACGCTGGAAATTGTTCCGAGCGCAAAGCCCGCTAGGGGGCTTGGCACGCTCGTGGAGGGGAACCCCTGCCGGTCGAGATATCCCCAGCCGACCAGGCCGTTGTCTGCGGTCTTCGCGATCATGGAGCCGGGGAAGATCCATAGATCCTTCACGTCTGAGACGCCGTTGATCTTGGCTGGCATGACGTTGTATCCGGACGTTTGGCCGTCGCCGCGGCGACCGTTGTTGCCGGGGCCCCACGTCCACACGTTGCCCTCGGAATCGAGCGCGCCACCCGCACCAACGCGGACAAACTCGACACCGGCCGGTGCCTCAACCCGAACACCGTCAACGGAGCAGGCGAATGCGGAGCAGGGGCCGCCAAGAATCGATCCGTTCGTTTGGCCGGCGTTGTAGCCGCGCGCATACCAGTTGCCATCGCTCGCCTTTGCGTACAGGTTGTAGGTCGCAACCGTGTATTCACCGGTCCACGTTGCGCCCGCGGGTGCGGCCGGTGACATCACGACCTCAATCGGGAAACTCACCGTCGGGGTACTGACACCCAACTGACCATCTCCACTTGTGCCCCAGCCGAACAGTCTGCCGCTGGCTGTCGAGGTCACCACAAAGCTTCCCCCGGCCTGCACCGAAACGGCCTTCTCGCCCGCGGGGAGGGTGATCTTGACCGGGCTTACGACCTGGGTCGCGCTTCCGATCTTGGGGTTACCCCAACCGTAGAGGTCGCCATCCTCGGTAATCGCGAAGAAGGACTGGCCACCGGCACCGATCTCTTTGAATACCAGGTCCTGCGGGACATCGAGGGGTCCAGGGAGGGACTGCTTGAGGCCCGTCGAACCGCCGTTGCCGAGATAGCCGCCGTAGTTTGATCCCCAGCTCCAGAGATGCCCATCGCTATCGAGTGCCACCGCAGCGAGGCCGGTTTGGGCCAGCTTGGTGATCTTCACACCCTCGGGGAAGATCGCGGCAACCGGTTCGGTCAGGGGAGTGGTGGAGAGATAACCGGCACCTGCCTGCCCTAGTTCGTTGTTGCCCCAGCTGACCACGGTGCCGTCAGCGAGCAGCGCAGAGAACCCTGCCTCGCCGCTCGCGGAGAGGACTTCTTCTTGGATGCGATCCATCGTGAAACTGACTTCGGTTCCGCCAGCAGTCGGCCCTGAAGTGATGCTCATGGAGCTCGCGGCCTGGGCTGGGCCAGCCACGAGCAGGGAAGTAAGGATTGCCCCTGCTGTGACAGCTCCGAGGCTGCTTCGACGCCACGTTCGGCGCGCAAGACGTGTGCTCACGTTGTTTTCTCCCTCAGGAATTCCTAATTCATGATTGCGGAGAATCAGAACGAGTCCTCGGGCGAAGGTTTTGTCCCCCACGCCGCGGGCTCATGCCCCGCAGAAGTGACACCAAGAGTCATGGAAAAGCGACATCTGAAGCCAAAGATTAATAGTAGTGAAACAAACAGCAAATTCCAAACCCAAAATGGGCATTCGCCAGGATGTGGATGGCTTGGTGTCGCCGGCTCCGCTTGACGCAACCCAGGCGAGGTGTGTAGGTTCATTAGTGAAGTAACTAACCAGTGAACTTCGTGCAGCACACATCCGAAAGTGAGGTGGGGAGTGTTCGACGACACACGCCCGATCTTCCTGCAGCTCGCAGACCAGCTCGCAAGCGATATCTTGCGGGGAAAGTTTGCGGAGGAAGAACAGGTCCCCTCTACCAATGAGCTTGCAGCGCACATGCGCATTAACCCGGCGACGGCCGGCAAAGCTCTGAACCTTCTCGTCGACGAAGGCATCCTCTACAAAAAACGCGGCATCGGCATGTTCGTTGCGGAGGGCGCGACCAAGCGCATCGCCGCCGAACGGCAGCAGGGGCTCACCGAAAGCTACGTGAAGCCGCTGCTCGCCGAAGCGCGAGTCCTCGGGCTGACCGCCCAAGACATCATCAGACTCATCGAAAAGGAATCCGAACAATGACCCAGATCGCCATCGAAACCCGCGGGCTGACCCGCCGGTTTAAGGGCGCGACGGCGCTTGACGACGTCTCGCTGCAGATCCACACCAACACCATCACGGGTCTGCTCGGCCGCAACGGTGCCGGAAAGACCACGTTCATGTCGCTCGTCACGGCGCAGGATCAGCCAAGCTCCGGCACGGTGCACGTCGACGGCCAGGCGCCCTTTGAGCGCGCCGAGATCATCGAGCAGATGTGCTTCATCCGCGACAACCAGCGCTACCCCGACGACTACAAGCTGAAGCACGCGATCCGCGCCGCGCGCATTTTCTACCCGAACTGGGATCAGGCGGTGGCGGATCGGCTCATCGAGGCGTTCCGGATCCCGAGCAAACCGGTTGTGAAGAAGTTCTCGCGCGGGCAACTCTCGGCGCTCGGCATCGTGCTCGGCCTCGCCTCGCGCTCACCGATCACTTTCTTCGACGAGCCGTACCTCGGCCTCGACGCCACCGCACGCGCGATTTTCTACGACGAACTGCTCCGCGACTACGCCGAGCACCCGCGCACCATCATCCTGTCAACGCACCTCATCGATGAGATGGATCGCCTGCTTGAGCGGGTCATCATTCTCGAACAGGGGCGGGTGGTGCGCCACGACGAGGTCGACACCCTCCGTGGCGGCGCGTTCCAGGTAGCGGGCAAGGCCGCGGCGCTCGACGCGTTTGTGGCCGACCGCAGCGTGTTGTCCCGTCGCAGCGTTGGTGGGCTTGCGACCGCGGTGATCGGCGAGCCGGTGCAAGCTCAGGATCGCGCCGCCGCCGAGGCCGCCGGTCTCGACATCACGGCGGTGTCCCTGCAAGAACTTGTCGCCGCCTACGGGGTGGGCGATCCCGAATCTGAATCGACAGCAACCACGGCGTTGCGCGCGCCGCAGACCGAACGGAGCGCAGCATGAACCGCACACTCAAGGTGACCCGCCTGCATCTGAACAAAATTGGCCACTTCGCGGGGATCCCGCCGCAGATTCTTGGCATGGTGATGCTGGTGTCGATCGTGATCGCGCTCGCTTTCCAGCGCGCCGGAAGTGCGCCCGGCTCCTTCGATTACATTGACGGCGCGCGTTGGAACAGTGGCGTCGTCTGGTCGCTGCCGGGGTTCCTCATCTACTACGGCGTGCAGACCGTCGCCAGCACCTACCCCTTTGCGCTCGCGGTGGGTGTCACCAGGCGCAGCTTTGTGCTGGGCACCATCGTTGCAAACGCGCTGCAGGCCGCGTACATCGCGATCTTGCTCGTGATTCTGCTCGGGATCGAACTCGCGACCGGCCACTGGTTCATGTCGGTCTACGTGCTCGATGTCTACACACTGGGCTCGGGGAATCCGCTGGTGCTTGGAGCGACCGCGTTCCTCGGGGTCATGTTCTGCCTCACTGTCGGTGGGTTCTTTGCGGCAATCTGGGTGCGGTTTGGACCGAAGGGCCGACTGCGGTGGCGACGGGCGTCGCGCTGTTGCTCGCTGTGACCCTGCTGATCCTCGCCCCAAATCTTGGCGAGATCGTTGCCGGGATCACCGGTACGGCCCTCGCGCTCGCCGCGGTCGTGGTGATCGCGATCGCCCTCGTCGCGACCTGGTTCGCGATGCGCCGCGCCTCGGTACGTTAGGTCCGCTGGGCGCACGTCAGCCGCCGCCAACACGTCAGCCGGTACTCACACGTCAGCCGGTCAGAATCCGCGTATTCTGACCGGCTGAGCGGTGAGTACCGGCTGAATTGCTCAGACCAGGCGGCTACTTCTCCTCAGCCGCCGCGATCCACTCCTTTTCCTTCTGCACCCACTCGTTGTCTTGTGGGAAGTCTTCGACGCCGTGAATGCGACGCACCTCGAGCTTGGATCCCGGGCCAAGTGGGCACTTCCTCGCCCACTCCATTGCCTCTTCACGCGAGGTAACTTCGAGGATCCAGAACCCGTTGAACAGCGACTCGGTCGGCCCGTAAGCCCCCTCAACGATGGCCGGCGGATCCGCCGCGAAGTCCACCACGAAGCCTTCCTCGGGCTCGGTGAGCCCGTCACCGCCGGCCATCACCCCGGCGTTCACCATCTCTTCGTTGTAGCGCCCCATGGTGGCGATCATTTCTTCGAACGGGATCTCCCGTGAAGCGGCAATCGCCTCGTCGGTCGCCCGCATGATCAGCATGTATTTCATGGTGCACTCCCCGCTATCTCTGTTGTGTGCACAACAGAGTACGCCGTGATCCCACCCGCCACCAGACACCCGCACCCCGAAAAGCGCCGAGGTTGCATCTCACTGCCGAGAGTGCAGTTAGGAACTGCAACTTCGATGGTGAGATGCAACCTCGGCGAACTGGGTGGTTGAGCCCCTACTGGCTAACGAGCTTGGTGGGGGACCCGGGCGCACCCGGCTCGGCATCGCTGTTGTCGAAGGCGAGCCCTTGACGGGGTGCGTTGTAACGGTCGAGGTCGAGGATCCCCTCACGCCTCGCCACGATCGTTGGCACCAGGGCCTGGCCTGCGACATTGAGTGCGGTGCGGCCCATGTCGATAATGGGATCGACCGCGAGCAGCAGGCCCACGCCCTCGAGCGGTAGCCCGAGCGTCGACAGGGTCAGCGTCAGCATCACGGTCGCACCGGTCGTGCCGGCGGTAGCCGCCGATCCCACCACAGACACCAGCACAATCAACAGATACTGCACAAGCGTCAGCTCGATTCCGAAGAACTGCGCGATGAAGATCGCGGCCACCGCAGGGTAGACGGCGGCGCAACCGTCCATCTTGGTCGTCGCGCCGAGCGGCACCGCAAACGAGGCGTAGGCGCGGGGCACGCCGAGATTGCGTTCGGTGACACGCTCGGTGAGGGGCAGGGTGCCGATCGAGGAACGGCTGACGAAACCGAGCTGCACCGCAGGCCACACCCCGGAAAAATACTGGCGAACTGACAGCCCATGCGCGCGCACCAACACCGGGTACACCACGAACATTACAATCGCGAGGCCGATGTAGAGCACCGCGACGAACCAGGTGAGCGACCCCATCTTGTTCCAGCCGTATTCGGCGACGGCGTTGCCGATGAGGCCGAGGGTGCCGATGGGGGCGATGCGGATGATCCACCACAGCACCTTCTGGATGATGGCGAGCGCCGACTCGGTCAAGCGAATAAACGGTTCCGCCTTCTCGCCGATCTTCAGCGCGGCGATCCCGATCGCAACCGACACGACGATGACCTGGAGTACGTTGAACCCCGGGGTTGCCGAGACTGATCCGGTGTCAGCATTGAAGGATGCATTCACGCTCAGCCCGAGGAAGTTCGAAGGCACGAGGCCGATCAGGAAGTTCCACCAGGTACCCACGGCGTAGGGATCCCCGGGCTGCAAGGCAGAGTCCCCGGCCGCTGATGCGCCCGGCCGCAGGGTGACGCCGAGCAGGATCCCGATCGTCACGGCGATGAGGGCGGTGATCCCGAACCACAAGAGCGTTTGGCCCGCGAGCCTGGCCGCGTTGGTGACCTTCCGCAACCCGACGATGCTCGATACGATCGCGGTGAAGATCAGCGGTACGACCGCGGCGCGCAGCAGTGAGACGTAGCTGCTGCCGATCGTGGACAGTGTGGCGGTGAGGCCATTCGGGTTGTCCTCTGTGTCGGTGCCAATGGAGAGGGCGAGCGCGCCGAGTGCGAGGCCGAGGATGAGGGCAGCGAGGATCTGCCAACCAAACGAGGTCATCCATTTGGGGAGGCGGCGCTTGGGCTCCGTCGCGGGGGTGGTCGACACGGTGGTCCTTTCGGATAAGGGAATACGGGTGCCCGGATGGGGGCGCGGCTCGGAACTCCAGGCCGGTGACGAGCATAGCAAGTATTCGTGTAGCTTATGTCACATATTACAAAAGACGCGTAGTTGGCTCGGGATCGCGGCCGCACGCCCCGCGTCCGGTGGGAGCCGGGTAGGGTGGAGGCATGGCTGATTCTTCATTTGACGTAGTGAGCAAGGTCGACTCGATGGAGGTCGAGAACGCCGTGAACCAGGCGCGCAAAGAGGTCGAGCAGCGCTACGACTTCAAGGGCGTGGGCGCCGATGTGTCGCTGAGCGGCGAGACCATCATGATCAAGGCGAACACTGAAGAGCGCGCGAACGCGGTGCTTGACGTGCTGCAGTCCAAGATCATCAAGCGCGGCATGTCGATCAAAGTGCTCGACACCGGCGAGCCCTACCCGAGCGGTAAGGAATACCGTATCGAGTCGAAGCTCAAAGAGGGCATCGACCAGGCCACCGCGAAGAAGCTCAACAAGATGATCCGCGACGAGGGCCCGAAGGGCGTCAAGAGCCAGATCCAGGGCGACGAGCTGCGCGTCAGCTCAAAGAGCCGCGACGACCTGCAGGCGACGATGGCGCTGCTCAAGACTGCCGACATCGACGTCGCGCTGCAGTTCGTGAACTACCGCTAACGGTGCTCCGCGCAGCTGTGCATAGACTGTCTCCATGATTGGTGAGAATCTTCTTGGACCCGAACCCACACTGCTTGCTGCGGATCCCGAGGTAGAGGCGGCGCTCGCCGCTTTCGTGCCTGCGACTCAGGTGGTTCGGGATCACCCCGAGTCACCGCTCGCCTGGGCAGTGCTTGCTGACGAGGCCGACGCCGCCGGCCGCGAGATCGAGGCATACGCGTTTGCGCGCGTGGGATATCACCGCGGGCTGGATCGGCTACGGAAGTCGGGTTGGCGCGGGCAGGACCTGTGCCCTGGTCGCACGAGCCGAATCGCGGTGTGCTGCGGGCGCTGTTTGCGTTGCGCAGGGCCGCGGGCAAGATCGGGGAGACGAGCGAGGTCGAGCGGCTGACGGAGTTCTTGAACGGCGCGGATCCCGCAGCGATTGAGCAGATTGAGCAGATCGAGGCAGGATCTCGCTAGCAGTTCCCCAAAGTAGCGACGAGAAAGCACTATTGCGACGAGAAGCCCCTCCCCGTGCGCCGGTGGAGTGCTTTCTCGTCGAATCAATGCTTTCTCGACCGGCATCGCTGGGGCCTGCGCGATCCGTGTCGGCGGTGCTCGCTAGACTAGGGCGGTAACTGCCACCGTCAAAGGAAGGGGCTGAAATGCCCGCAGTGCTCATCACCGGTGCCCAGTGGGGCGATGAGGGTAAGGGTCGAGCGACCGATCTGCTCGGAAGTCGCGTCGACTACGTCGTCAAATTCAACGGCGGAAATAATGCTGGTCACACCGTAGTGGTCGGCGAAGAGAAGTACGCGCTTCACCTGCTGCCCTCCGGGATCCTGACCCCGGGTGTCACGCCCGTCATCTCGAACGGCGTAGTGATCGACCTTGAAGTCCTGAAGGGAGAGCTTGACGCGCTCAGCGGCCGCGGTGTCGACGTCTCCCGGCTCAAGGTCAGCGCGAACGCGCACGTCATCACCGCCTACCACCGCACCCTCGACAAGGTCACCGAGCGCTTCCTCGGCAAGCGCCAGATCGGCACGACGGGTCGTGGCATTGGCCCGGCCTACGCCGACAAGATCAACCGCGTCGGGATCCGGATCCAAGACATCTTCGACGAGGGGATTCTGCGCCAGAAGGTCGAGGCCGCGCTCGACTTCAAGAACCAGGTGCTCGTCAAGATCTACAACCGCCGCGCGATTTCCGCTGACGAGATCGTCGATGATCTGCTCTCCTACCGCGAGATGCTCGAGCCGATGGTGTGCGACACGGGTCTATTGCTGCACGAGGCCATGCAGACCGACAAAACGATCCTCTTCGAAGCCGGACAGGCGACCATGCTCGATATTGACCACGGAACGTACCCCTTCGTCACCTCCTCGAACGCGACCGCTGGCGGTGCCAGCACGGGTTCGGGCTGCCTCCTGCACAGCTCGATCGCGTCATTTCCGTCATCAAGGCGTACACGACGCGCGTCGGCGCTGGCCCCTTCCCGACGGAGCTTTTCGACGAATCAGGTGACTACCTTCGCACGCAAGGCTTCGAGTTCGGCACCACCACCGGGCGGCCACGCCGCTGCGGTTGGTATGACGCCCCGATGGCGCGGTACTCGGCGCGCATCAACGGTGTCACCGACTTCGTGCTGACCAAACTTGACGTGCTCTCCGGCCTCGACACGATTCCGGTCTGTGTCGCCTACGACGTCAACGGTGTGCGTCACGACGAGATGCCCGTCAACCAGAGCGACTACCACCACGCGAAGCCGATTTACGAGGAGTTCCCGGGCTGGTCCGAGGACATCTCGGGCGCGCGCAACTTCGAGGATCTGCCGCAGAACGCGCAAGATTACATTCTTGCGCTCGAAGCGATGAGCGGATCGCGGATCTCTGCCATCGGTGTTGGCCCCGAGCGGGAACAGGTCGTGGTTCGCCATGATCTGCTCGGATAAGGCCGCGCAGTGACTGCCGCGCAGGATCCGCAGCAGCGGCTTGAGCGCCTGCGCTCGAGCATCGACAACATTGATGCCGCGCTTGTCCACATGCTTGCCGAGCGGTTCCGCTGCACCCAAGAGGTCGGGGAGCTGAAGGCCGAGAACGCGATGCCTGCGTCGGATCCGGATCGCGAGGCGCGTCAGACTGCCAGGCTGAAGAGCCTCGCGGAAGACGCGCACCTCGATCCCGAGTTCGCCGAAAAGTGGTTTAACTTTGTGGTCGCCGAGGTGATCCAGCACCACAACCACATCGCCGACCGGGCCCGCGACTAGCACTAGTGTCCTGTGTCGCAAATTCGCTTCACATATCCCGGCACTCCCGCGGCGCATCGCGTCGTTGTCGTCACTCGACGATGCAACGGCATCGCCTCACTCCTCCGCCTCGCGCTGCATCCACCGGAGCACCGGGATCTGCAAGGCAACTTGCGACACAGGACACTAGCAGTCGCGGATATTTCCGTATACGATAATGCCATGAGTGAACATCTCCTACGCGGGAAGCTCGTCACCGATGAGCAGATTCAGGCGTGGGCCGATGAGGCCGAGGCGGGTTACGACCTTTCGAAATTGCCAAAGCCCCGTCGGGGACGGCCCCCGGTTGGTGAAGGCCCCGGTGTAGTGGTGCCCGTCCGCTTTGATGAGGCCACTATTGCCGCGCTGACAGCGCGTGCGCGGGCTGAGGGATCACGACGCGTTCAGAGGCCATCCGGGCAGCGGTACGCGAGTGGACGAATGTCGCCTGAGCTACACCCATCTGCTCGAAAGCACTACCGACGTGACCGACTTGACGACGAAGCTGTGCGGTACGCAGCAACTCACATTTTCAACTCGCGGCCGCTCGATGATGAAGACGATCCACGCCGCTGGCTCATGGTCGGGAGTGATCCTGCCGGACGACTCCTGGAACTGGTCATGCTCATCTTTGATGATGGCTACGAAATTATCATTCACGCAATGAAAGCCCGTCCCCAATTCATTGAGGAGCTCTGACTGATCGCGTCGCCGAGGTGATCCAGCACCACAACCACATCGCCGACCGGGCCCGCGACTAACGGCGCATTGCCGGCTCCAACCGCCGGTTGAGCGAACGGAGTGAGTCGAAACCAAGGGAGACGTTCACCTTGATTTCGACTTGCCTACGGCTCGTTCAATCGGCGGATACGAGCTCCTGCCAAGAACGGGCCACGCGGATCGCGGTGAGCACCCGCGTTCGTAGGGCGTTGCCGCGTTCGGTGAAACCGCGCTGCAGCTGGGTGTACTCGCGCTTGCCCTCGGGTGTTTCGATCGGGATCGCGGCAAGCCCGAGCGAAGACACATCGTAGGGCGAGGCCTGCATGTCGACCACACGAATATCGCGCGCGAGCTCGAAAGCGTCGAGCAGCAGTTCGCCCGGGATGATCGGGCCGAGCTTTGCCGCCCACTTGTAGACGTCCATGCCGGCGTGCAGGCAGCCCGCCTGCTCCAGCTCCGGCTGCGTCTCGCGCGTCGGCTGCACCGTGTTCAGCGGCGCCGCCTCGGGGGTGAAGAACCGGAACGCGTCGAAGTGGGTACACGCGATCGGATGTTCCTCCACCACCAGGTCGGTCGCCTCGTGGCCAATGCGCAGCGGCAGCGCGGCGTGGCGGATCTGCTCGGGGGTCATGCGGTAGACCATCGCCCACTCGTGCAGGCCGAAGCAGCCGTAGCGTGGGGTGCGTTCGAGGGTCGCAGTGAGGAGTTGCTCCACATAGTCGACGGTGGCGCCGCGCGTGGCGAAGAACTCGGTGAGGTCAACAACAGAGCCTGAAGCCTCGGATCCCGGCGCGATAGATGCCGCAGCGGTGCTGGTGTAGTGCCGCCAGGATCCGCGATCCGCGTCTTCAAGAAACACCCCGGCACCGGGGTGCCAACGTCGCAGCTCCCGCGGTTTCACGGAGTAGTAGGTCCACAGGAAGTCTTCGACCGGATGCTTCTCACCGCGCTGGCTTCGCTCGCGGTGTGCGAGGGAGAGCGCGTCGGCGCGTTGCTCGTGTGCTGCCGCGAGTGGTTGCCACTGTGCGGCGGGGATCCTGCGCACCGTGGAGGTCGAAATGCTGCTGGCGGTCACCCTGCGAGTGTACCCGGACCTTGCTGTCGACCCCGCGGGCCGCGTTCGTGGCTGCGGTTCACCGTCGAGCTCGTGCACGACCGTTACGCCGGCGGATCGGCGTCCCGCCCGCGGAGCCGATCGATGTCGCGCCGTTCCCGCTTCGTGGGCCTGCCTGCGCCGCGATCCCGAACGATGTCTGCCGGGCGCTCGACGCGGGGGAGCGGCGGCGGGGTGAGGTCTTCAAAATACTGCGCGGCCTCGGTCGCGCTGCCCCGTCTCGTCGCGAGACCGGTGACGCGGTAAATCTTGTCGAAGCCGTGCAGCCGCACGCGCACTTCGTCCCCGATCTTCACCTGCTGCGCGGCCTTGGCGGTCGCGGAATTGATGCGCACGTGGCCCCCGCGGCACAGGGCTGTCGCTTGACTGCGCGTCTTCGCGAGGCGCACCGCCCACACCCAACTGTCAATTCGTACACCCACGCCTGACACACTACTGCCCCGGGCTCGGGATCCGCATCACGGCGCCTCCGAGGAGGCGTGCACGGTCTGTTCACGCCGGGCTCGCAGGGCGCCCAGCGATCCGCAACTCCACAGCGCCCACAGCATGAGCAGCGGCTGGAAGACGAGGCGAACCCCGCGTGCGGTGTCGCTCGTCAGCCCGAACGCGTCGGTTCCGGTCATGAACTGTGAGATGTTGCCGGGGAACACGGCGAGAAAGAACGCCGCGGCGATCCAGCCGAGCGGCACACGAAACCTGGGGAGCACCACGAGGGTTGCGCCCAGCACAATCTCCACGATCCCGGAGGCCACCACCACAACATCCACGTCGAGTGGCACCCAGCTTGGAACCTGTGCCTGAAATTCGGCCCGCGCGAAGCTCACGTGCGCGGTCCCTGCGAATACCAAGCCCGCTCCGAGAATCATACGGGCGATGTGCTGGATCAGGGATCCTTGGGGGTGCCTGCCGTTGAGCTGTTCCACTGGTCCCCGCCTTCTCTGCTGTTGGGTGCGGCTGCTTTGGTGCGGCGTGAATTTCCTGGCGCACCCCAACTGTAACCCCGCCGGGGTCGATAATAGAGACATGCCCGTCGACTACGTCACCATCGCCGGCGCTGTCGACTCGGAAATCGAAATCTCTCGTTCCCGGTTTCTTACCCGGCTTGAGCGGGTCAGCGACGAAGCCGCCGCCCGCGAGGTGATCGCGGCGGCCAGGAGCGCGCACCCGAGAGCCCGGCACCACTGCTCGGCCTTTGTGATCGGCCCCGATGCGCGGGTGCAGCGCTCCAACGATGATGGCGAACCGAGCGGCACCGCGGGCGCGCCGATGCTCGACGCGCTGGTCTCGGCGGGGCTCAGTGATGTGGTGGCCGTGGTGACGCGCTACTTCGGCGGGGTGCTGCTTGGGGCTGGTGGCCTCACCCGTGCCTATCGGGCTGCGGTGGCGGAGGCGGTCCTCAAGGCCTCGCGTGTCGAGCGTGTGCTGCGGCGGGAGGTCCAGGTGAGCGCGGCCTACGATGTCGCCGCGCAGATCGAGGCGGAGGCGCGCCGCCGCGGCTACGGGGTCGGTGAGGCGAGCTATACCGAGCGCGTGACGCAGCAGTACTTACTCGCGGAGGAAGACTGCCACGCGCTCGAGGCGCTCGCGGCCGAGCTCAGCGCGGGTGCCGCCGTGGTGGTGCCCGGCGAGTCACGCTACCTGGATCTGCGGGTCTAGGGCCCCTTCAGGCGAACCACAGTGTCAGCGGCCCGCGATACGCTTGAGGAATGGAATTCTGGGCAGAGATCGTCGGGCAGACCGATGCTGTGCGCATTCTGCAGCAGGAGGCCGCGGCGCCCGGGTCACACGCCTGGCTGATCACCGGGCCACCGGGATCCGGCCGTTCAAATCTGGCCTTCCGTTTCGCTGCCGCGCTGATCGCCCGCGATGAGAGTGAACGCGAGGCGGTGTTCGCGCAGGTGCGGGCGCGCACGCACCCAGACCTTGGTGTGTTGACAACCCAGAAGCTCCTGATTGATATCAAGGCGGCCCGAGAGATCGTCACTACGGCGCACTACTCACCGGCCGCTGGTCGCTACCGCGTGATCGTCATCGAAGACGCCGATCGCATGCCCGAGCGCACCTCAAATGTGCTCCTAAAGGCGCTCGAAGAACCTCCAGAGCGCACTATCTGGATCCTGTGCGCCCCGAGCGAAGCGGATCTGCTCCCCACGATCCGCTCGCGTGCCCGGTCGCTCAGGCTCGTCACCCCGAGCACCGCTGATATCGCGAAGCTCCTGCATGAACGTGACGGCATTGATGAGGTCGCCGCGGAGCGCGCTGCGCGGCTCGCGCAGAGCCATATCGGCATGGCGCGACGACTCGCGACGGATCCTGACTCGATGCAGCGTCGCGATCGTACGATCGAGATCGCACTTGGTATTGAGACCCTCGGCGACGCGATGCGCGCCGCGGCCTCGCTCCTAAAAGTCGCAGAGGCAGATGCAGCCGCAATCACCGAACTGCTTGACACCCGCGAGCGCGAGGACGCGGTTCGCAGTTTGGGCCTTGCGCCGGGGGCTGCGATCCCCGCGCAGATGCGATCGCAGATGAAGGCGCTCGAAGAGGATCAGAAGCGCCGCGCGACCCGTAGCCTGCGTGACGGGATCGACCGGATCCTGACCGACCTGCTCTCGCTGTATCGTGACGTGCTGTTGCGGGCGTTGGGCGCGGACCCTGAGCTCGTCAACCTTGAGCAGGCGGGACGCATCGAGGAACTTGCTGAGCGCTGGAGTGCAGAGCAGGCGCTCGCAATGGTCACCGCGATTGAGACTGCGCGCGAGCGGCTCGCCCGCAGTGTCACCCCCGGACTAGTCCTTGAAGCGCTGTTTGCCAGCGTCGTAATGAGCAAGATTGCAGGAGCGGAGCAGTACGTATGACCGAACAACAGGGCGAGCAGTTCACCGCAGTCGAGCGGGAGGTTCCGGCCGAGCCCGCAGGCACGCAGGGCGGTTCCGTGCAGCGGCGTTTGCTCCGCTGGCCCGTCTTGATTGCCGTGGTGGCTGCGATCGTGCTCGTGGTGGGTGTCACCGTGCCACTGTTCTTCCTGACGGGTCAGTCAAAGTCGGAGGTAGGTCCGCTACCGACACCGCCGAGCGATGAAATCGAGAGCTTCGGCGAGCAGGTACCCCTGTGGCGGGATTGTGCCGAAGGCATGCAATGCGCTGATGTGTATGCGCCGTTGGATTGGAATGATCCGGCGGGAGAACGAATCACACTAGCCCTCGTGAAGCAGCCCGCGACCGGTGGCGATCCAATTGGTTCGCTCTTCGTGAACCCCGGTGGCCCGGGCGCCTCTGGCCTCGATTACGTCAAAAGCAACATCGACGGTGCCGTGCAGCCTGAGGTGCAGCGCGCCTATGACGTGATTGGCTGGGATCCGCGCGGAGTCGGGCAGTCGACGCCCGTGGCCTGCGTCGATGCGCGAGAAATGGACGAGTACCTGTTCGGCAGCGAAGAAACCGACGATCTCACCCAGGGCAGCGACGAGTGGATCGACGCCGCACTCGAAGAGACCGCCAAGTTCGGCGAGGCCTGCGAAGAGCGCACCGGAGCGCTTCTCGGGCACGTTGATACGGCCTCGACCGTGCAGGATCTCGACATGCTGCGCGCGATCGTGGGGGATCCGAAGCTCAATTACCTGGGTTACTCCTACGGCACCTTCATCGGCGCGCTCTATGCCGATGCGTACCCCGAGCGCGTCGGACGTTTGGTGCTCGATGGTGCGATGGATCCCGCCGCGGATCTCAGCGATGTGATGCGAGAACAGACCCGCGGTTTCGAGCTTGCTCTTCGTGCCTACGTCACCGACTGCCTCGGACGGAATCTGTGCCCCTTCAGCGGCACCGTCGACGAGGCGATGGCGAAGATTGGGCAGATGCTCGACAGGGTAGATGCGACGCCGCTGAAGGGTTCAGACGGCCGCATGCTCACCTCGGGGACCATGCTCACCGCGATCATCACGCCGCTCTATTCGGAGAGCAACTGGTCGTACCTTGACGAGCTTTTCAGGACGGTAAACAAGGGGAATGCCGACGTGGCGTTGTCGCTCGCCGACTTCTACTATGACCGTGAAGACGGCAAATACCTGAGCAATTCGACCGAGGCATTCTCCGCGATCAACTGTCTCGACTATCCGAACGCCCTGGATCCCGAGCGCATGCGTGCAGAAGCGAAAGAGCTTGAGGAGATAGCGCCTACGATCGGGCGGTTCCAGGGCTACGGCGACGTCTCGTGCGCAAGCTGGCCGTTCCCGGGAGTTGCGGAGCGGAGCGGTGTCACTGGAGCGGGAGCGGATCCGATTCTTGTAGTCGGCACAACGGGGGATCCCGCAACGCCCTATCGCTGGGCCGAATCACTCGCAAACCAGCTTGAAAGTGGCACCCTGGTCACCTACGAGGGTGAAGGGCATACGGCGTACGGCAAGAACAGCTGCATCAACACAATCGTTGACGCGTACCTGCTGACGGGTGCGGTTCCTGAGGGGGATCCGCGCTGTTCTTGAGTGGGGAGGCGAGTCCGGGATGATTTAGAACGCAAGGTTCTCTGACCCGGGCGCGGCGATCAGAAGTCCGGTGATCTTGCCCGAGTTGTTGTAGGCCACCCGACCGAGCCATTCACCTGCCTCGTGCTGCAGCGTCGTCTGCACGACCGTTCCCGCGATCAGCCGACGGTTCGCAAATTTACTCAGCGCGTTCGCGCCGTCCGGGGTCTGCGCGGTTGAGTCGACGCAGCCGGTGAGCTGGCCAGAGTCGGCCGTGACTTGGCTCCACACGCCCCTGATTTTGCGCTTGGTCAGCGCGCGAGCGCAAGTGTACGTCATGTGTGCCCGAACCGCCTCGTAGTTTTCGGCGCCAAGATCCTTGAACACCTGGTGGGTTCGCTCGATCAGATCGATGGTGTGTGATGACATGAGTTCTCCTTCGTGTTGCGTGCTGAATCTCTTGAACGCTGCTTGTCGGCTGATGCCCAGGGCGTCTCCGATGGATTGCCATGAAGTGCCGTGCTCACGCGCTGCCACCACCAGTTCATGGAGCAGCTCTCGTGAACGACGCGTGAGCTGGTCTGCGTGCTGGATCATCGCGATATCTTCGTTCGGTGCGTCGGCTCCGGCTTCGAGGAGCGTTGCGAGAGCGACGAGCGTTGGGCTGCTCTGTGGTGGTGAATCGGCCGTGATCTGCTCCATGACACGAAGGCTATGCGGCAAAAGTGTGAATGTCAACCAAATGGCGATATTCACACATTTGCGGTGCTCGCCTCGATGTGTGGCCGGGGGCTCCTGCATGCTAGAGTGTTACCTCGTGTGCGAGAGCAATTTCGCGCCAGGCCGCCTTAGCTCAGGGGTAGAGCAGTTCCCTCGTAAAGAACAGGTCGTCGGTTCAAATCCGACAGGCGGCTCCATGAGAATGGAGGCCTTCTAGATCTCTGGGGTGCGGTTGGATTTGAACCGCCGACCTACGGTCGTGCGGGCCGGTGCCGCCCACGGCGGCAGCCCACGGAGCGTAGCGCGGGGTGGGGACTCCACAAGCCCATAAGCTAGAAGGGTGAGCGACAATCCGAGAGCAGTCCCAATCGCGGATCCCATGATCGACCCGAAAACTGCCGAGGTAGCCGCAGAAGCGGCAGTGTCTGTATCCCAAAAGGCATCCGGGTCCGCAGCATCGAAGCCCCGGATCGCGGTCTGGGACAATGCCCGTTTTGTCCTGATCGCGCTTGTGGTCATCGGTCACACTATTTCGACGGTGCGCACCGATTCAGACTTTGCATTCGGTCTCTACGCCTACATCTATCTCTTTCATATGCCTGCAATGATCCTGCTCTCCGGCATGTTCTCTCGAACCGAGGTCAATGCGAAGGCTTTCCGCGGTGTCGTGCAACTGATCGTGCTGTGGTTGGTCTGGGAGGGGATCTGGGCGATCCTGAATTTCTGGGTGGAGGGCAGGCCTCTCGGCAAGAACTTCCTCGTGTCGCCCGCGTGGACGCTCTGGTTCATCGTCACCCTCGTAACGATGCGCATTCTGTTGCCGTACATCGCGAGACTTCGCCACCCGCTCATGTTCTCGATCGCTATCGCGCTCATCGCCGGGCTCAGCCCGGAGATCGGCAGCCAGTTCTCTGCCTCGCGCACCCTCTGTTTTTTCCCCTTCTTTGTCGCGGGGTGGCTGATTCGGGATCGCGGTGTGCTCGACGGCGCCTGGTTCATGAGCCCTGCCCGGGCGGCTCGCGCGACGGGGTGGGCTTTGCTCGGAGCGATCGGGATCGCCTTCTTGCTTGTGCCCCAGCTGCGCAGTGAGTGGCGCATCGACAAGTGGCTCACCTGGCGCGACAGCTATGGCTGGTTGTTTGCGAATGCTCCGCTTGGAGACTGGAAGCCGAGCGAGTGGTTTGCGATTTCAGGCGGCGGGATCGTTGTGGCTGCGTCACTATTGCTGCTCGCCGGGGCCATGACGCTCGCGCTCCTTCTGGTGGTGCCGCGTCGGGCTAGCGTCATAACGGTGTGGGGATCCCGCACCCTCTTTGTCTACCTGTTGCACGGCCCGGTTGTCTGGGTGCTGCGTGAGACGGGCAGCATTGCCGCGATCAACTCGCTCACGATTGGGCCGATTTCGGTCGGCGTACCGGTGATGATTTTGGGGGCGGTCGTGTTGACCATGCTGCTGTCGATGACCTGGGTGACTCGGGCCTTCAAACCGATTATCGAACCCTCTGTCGATTGGATGCTACAGCGCCCGTCACACTAGTGTCCCGTGTCGCAAGTTGCTTTGCAGATACCGGTGCTCCGGTGGATGCATCGCGAGGCGGAGGAGTGAGGCGATGCCGTTGCATCGTCGAGTGACGACAACGACGCGATGCGCCGCCGGAGTGCCGGGATATGTGAAGCGAATTTGCGACACGGGACACTAGTGTCCTACGCCTTTGTCTCAGGCACGAGCAACTGGTGCTGCGCGAGCTCCCGATACAGTGGTGTGCTTTCGATGAGCTCCGCGTGAGTCCCCTCACCGATCACTCGGCCCTCGTCGAGTACGACAATCTTGTCGGAGTCGACGACCGTTGAGAGTCGGTGCGCGATGACCACCAGCGTCCGGCCGGTTGAGACGGAGTCGAGGGCCTCGCGCATGAGCCGCTCGTTGAGCCCGTCAAGGCTCGCGGTCGACTCGTCAAGTAACAGGATCGGCGGCGCGGTGAGCAGCGCCCGCGCAATAGCGAGCCTCTGCTTCTCCCCGCCCGAGAGCATCACGCCGTTTTCGCCGACTTGCAGGTCGAGGGCAGAGGTGAGCGGCGTGCTCTCAGCAGTCCGATCAAGCAGACCGCCGAGATTCACAGCGCGGAGCACTCTCTCGCAGGCGGCATCCGTCGCTTCGGGCGCTCCGAGGCGAAGATTGTCACGCAGGCTCCCGGCCAGCACAGGCGCATCCTGCTCGACGTAGCCGAGCTGGGCGCGCAATTCGCCCCGCTCGATCGTGCGAATGTCTGCGCCGTGCAGCGAAACAAAACCTGATTCGGGATCATAGAAACGCTCGATCAAGCCGAGAATTGTCGACTTGCCAGCGCCCGAGGGTCCGACGAGGGCGACCCGAGATCCGCGCGGCACCTCGAAGCTAACGCCGTGCAGCACCGGGGTTTCTATGATCTTGGGCGGCGCGGCCTCCGTGTCACGTCGCGTACCGCGGCGCACCAGTTCGCGAGCATCCGCGCGGTCGGGCGCTGCTGAACGATAGGTGAAACGCACGTCCGTGAAGCTGATCGCGGGGGCGTCCTCTCGCTGTACCTCACCGAGCGGCATGATGCGGCCGAGTGGTGAGAGCTGTGCATCATTGTCGGTTTCCGAGGGCAGATTGGATATTTCCTGAATTCGCCCGAGTGCACCGAGTGCTTGGTTCACCGCGCTGATCGCGCCAAAGGCTTGGCCGAGCGGCATGATCATGAGGAACAGGAAGATGATAAAGGTGACCAGCTGCGCAATGGTGATTGAGCCGGTTGCTACACGGTAACCGCCAAGCCCGAGTACCACGAGGAACGAGATCTGCACCGCGAGAAAGGAAACCGGCACAATGAACGCCGAGATCTTGGCTACCTTCACACCGAGCAGATAGGCCTCAGTTGCGTCGCCCTCGGTGGCGCGCTGTTCACGTTCGGCGGCCCCCGCGGCGCGGATTGTGCGAATTGACGAGATCGAACGGTCGACCTGCGCGGCGAGGTCGCCCACCTTCTCTTGCGAACGGGCAACAGCCGGGCGGATCCTGCTTGAGACGAACACAACAACAACGAGGGCGAGCAGGATCACGCCAAAGGTGATCCCGAACAGCACCGGATCGATTACGAGCATGCCGATCAGCGCGCCCACAAACACGAGCAACCCGCTGATCGCCTCGACAAACCCCTGCGTGAGTACTGCGCGCAGCAGTGTTGTGTCACTGCCCACCCGCGACACGAGATCCCCGGTGCGGCGCCGGTCAAACTGTGAGATGGGTAGGTGCAGGATCTTGGCGATGAGTCGTTTCCGGCTGTGCAGCACGACGCCCTCACCCATGCGTTGCAGCACGTAATGCTGCAGCCCACTGAGCACGGCGTCAACCAACACAATGCTAACGAGCACCCCGAGTAGCCAGCCGAGGGCCTGGCCGGCTTCCACTCTCGTGATGATCTGCCCGAGCAGGACCGGTTGCACGAGCGAGGCGACTGCCGACACGAGTCCGAGCGCCAACGCGAGAGTGAGCAGGGCGCGCTGCGCGAAGAGGTAGGGGACAAGCTCGCCTATGGACGCCCGTGGTCCCTGGGGTGTGCCGTTCGCGGAGCCAGTACCGCGCCGCGACTTCGACTTGGATCGCTTGCGGGATCCCGAATTGGGGGAGGAGGGATCGTTTGCCCCTGAGCCGTCGACGTCCGCGTTTTGCACTGCCACGGTCCTACTGTAGGCCCCCGCCCTGGCAGTTTGCTTGCCGCCCGTGCCCGCTTAGCGAAACCATATGGTCTCGGCAGGATACGGGGTCGGCCTAGGGCCGCGCGGCGCCCGGAGCTCGATGCGTGGTTGATCCCTCGTCGCGGATCCGGCGCAGCTGAACCGCAAGGTGCAGCGCGGCCTCGGTGGCTTCTTGCCCCTTCGACTCTGGTGCGCCCGGTCTCCCAGAACGGTCAAGTGCCTGCTGCTCGGTGTCCGTGGTGAGCACGCCAAAGCCAACTGGCTTACCGGTGTCGAGCTGCACCCGGGTAAGGCCGTCGGTAACGGCATTGCAGACATAGTCGAAGTGGGGGGTGCCGCCACGAATGATCACGCCGAGGCACACAGCGGCGTCAAAGCCGCTCTTCAGTGCCGCCTGCGCGGCGGCGGGCAACTCAAAGGCTCCGGCTACCCGGAACAGTGTGTGATCCGCTCCCGCTGCATTCGCGGTTGCCTGCGCCCCGGCGATGAGGGGAGACATGATTTCCTCGTGCCAACTCCCAGCGATGATGGCGACACGCAGTCCGCTCGCGTCGACGGTCAGATCCGGGGCTCCTGCTCCGCTCATGGGTCCTCCTTGGTGTGAGACGAGTGCGATACCCGCCGATTGAAACGAGTGCGACACCCGCCGATTGAGCGAGCTTGCGAGTCGAAATCAAGGCCCCCGACGCGCAAGCTCGCCCGCTGAGTCTGGACTACGAAATATCGATCGGCAGCGTGTGGCCCATTCGGTCACGCTTCGCGTTCAGGTAACCGACGTTGACGTCGTTCACGCCGACAAGCAAGGGGACCCGCTCGGTGATCGTTACCCCGTGCTCCTCGAGCTGCGCAATTTTGTCTGGGTTATTGGTGAGGAGTCGCACCCGGTTGATACCCAGGTCGCTCAGGATCTCGGCTGCTGCCGTGTAGTCGCGGGCGTCGGCAGGAAGCCCGAGCTGCAGGTTCGCGTCGAGAGTGTCGACACCCTGCTCCTGCAACTGGTAGGCGCGCAACTTGTTCGCCAGGCCGATCCCGCGCCCTTCATGCCCTCGCAGGTATACGACAACGCCACCGTGCTCGTAGACCTGGGCGAGGGCAGCGTCCAGCTGTGGTCCGCACTCGCATTTGAGCGAGCCGAAGGCCTCGCCGGTGATGCACTCGGAGTGGACGCGCACGAGCGCGTTGTCGCCGGGCAGCTCACCGTCAGGCCCGGGAGCGACGAGCGCGACATGGTCGATGCCGGCTCGGAGATCCCGGTACGCCAGGGCGCGGAAGTCACCGTGTCGCGTCGGCAACGCGGTGTCAGCCCGCAGGCTCACTCGGCGGTGCTGGCTCTCTTGCGGCGCTCCCTCGGGATCGATTTCGTTGAGATATGCGATCAGCTGTTCGATCGTGATCACGGGGATGTTTTCGCGGTTTCCGAGCTGGATCAGCTCGGGCAGTCGCATCATCTCGCCGTCTTCCTCCACGATCTCGGCGATGACGGCGACGGGGCGCAAACCCGCGAGACGCATCAGCTCGACTCCGGCCTCGGTGTGCCCGTCACGGGCACGCACCCCACCATCGACGGCGCGAAGCGGGAGCACGTGGCCGGGGCGTCGAACATCCGTGGGCACAGCATCCCGGTTGGCGAGGGCCCGCACGGTGGCGGTGCGGTCACTCGCGCTGATGCCGGTGGTGACCCCGTGGCTTGCGTCGACAGTGACGGTGTATGCCGTTCCGCGTACGTCCTCGTTGTTGCTGACCATCATGGGCAGCTCAAGCTGATCTGCGACCTCGTTCGACATGGGGGCGCACAGCAGCCCTGAAGACCAGCGCACGGTCCAGGCGATCCATTCGGCCGTGGCGAGTTCCGCGGAGAGAATCACATCCCCCTCGTTTTCGCGGTTCTCGTTGTCGGCGACGATCACAGGCCGACCGGCCTTGATCGCTGCGATGGCCTCTTCGATGTTGGAGATGCCCGTGCTGCTAGTCGTCATGAGTGTGATCCTTCGATGCTGGGGAGAGGTGCTGCTTGAGTATTGAAAGCGTTGGTTTCGACGACGCCGAGGCGGAGCATGCGCGCGACGTGGCGGGCGAGAATGTCGGTCTCGACGTTGACGCGATCCCCGGGCCGGAGCTCACCCAGGATCGTCGCCGAGAGGGTCTCGGGAATGAGGGACACCTCGAACCACTGCTCGCTCTCCTGCTCGGCGGCGATCGCCGAGACGGTGAGCGAGACTCCGGAGAGGGTGACCGATCCCTTATCGACGAGCAGCGGTGCAAGGGCGGCGTCGAGGCTGAAGCGCAGCACCTGCCACGCATCCCCCGGGGTGACCGACAGCAGCGTCGCGGTGCCGTCGACGTGCCCCTGCACGATGTGGCCACCAAGCCGGGTGTCTACCCGCACCGCGCGCTCGAGGTTCACCGCATCGCCGGGAGTGAGCTCCCCGAGCGTCGACATCCTGATTGACTGTGCCATCACATCTGCAGTGAAGGTGCCGCGGCCGTCGTTGGTGTGGCCCTGCTCGATCACGGTGAGGCACACGCCTGACACGCAGACCGAGGCGCCGTGGCTGGCGTCGCTCGTCACGAGGGGCCCAGCAACCGTGAGGCGGAGTGAGTCTTCGAGCGTTTCGACGGCGACAATTTCGCCGATCTCTTCGATGAGTCCTGTGAACATGGGATCCTTCCTATGCCTGAACTGCCGGGTTGGTGGGTGAAGGGGTGGCGTACGAGACGAGCGATCCGCGCAGCAGCAGGTCGGCGCCCAGCATGGCCATATGCTGAACGCGCACGCGCCGGATCCCGGCCATGCTGTCTACCCCGATGTCGCCGAGCGCGAGATGCTGCCCGCCGAGGAGCGCGGGCGCGATGTACACCAGCAAATCGTCGACGAGACCGGTGGCGAGGAACGCGCTTGCAACAGACGGGCCTCCCTCAACGAAGAGCCGGGTGATACCCATGTCGTGGAGCTCCGCGAGCATGCCGGGGATATCGTCGCCGGAGAACTGCAGCGGGGCCGCGAGCCCGCGTGCGGCAAGGGCGGGATGCTCGCGCAGTTTCGCTTTCGCTGGGATCTCGCGGCGCCCGAGCACGATCGGCACCGGTTGTTCAGCCGCGGGAACCAGCAGCCCGCCGGTCTCCGCGCGCGCGGTGAGCGCCGGATCGTCGGCAAGCAGGGTACCGGTGCCGACCAGGATCGCGTCGGCCTCCGCACGGCGGCGGTGTACATCGCCGCGGGCATCGACGCCCGTGATCCACTGGCTTGAGCCATCTGCGGCGGCCGCCCGCCCGTCAAGCGTCTGCGCCCACTTCACCGTGACGTGCGGGCGGGGGAGGTCGGGGGAGTGATTTCGACTTCTCGCTGCGCTCGTCGCTCAATCGGCGGAGTGGGAGTGCTGGCGGCGTCTTGAATCGGCGGAGTGGGGGCTGCAGGCACCCGCGCCAGCCAGGGGCCGATCACGGCCCGAGCCTCGCCGGGAAGTACTCCAGCGATGACCTCAACCCCAGCTGCCCGCAGCGTTGCCGCCCCTCCAGAGGAGGCGTCACCCGGATCGCTCAGCGCATACACAACAGTGCCGATCCCGAACTCGCTCAGCGCCACCGCGCACGGCCCGGTGCGGCCGGTGTGGTTGCAGGGTTCGAGGGTGACGACGGCCGTGAGTTCGCGGGAGCGGCGGCGCCACTCCTCAGGAACCCTGCTGAGAGCGTCGACCTCGGCGTGTGGTGTGCCGGCTCCGCGGTGCCAGCCCTCGGAGACAATGCGACCCTCTGGATCGAGCACTACACACCCGACCTGCGGGTTGATGTCGCCCGCCGGACCGCGCCTCGCGATCACGAGCGCGCGACGCATGGCGTCCGTCAAGATCTCTCGCTCTACCATCCGGTCTCACTGTCTGTGCGCGGACCGGGTGTGCAGGGTTTACGAAAGCCGTGACCCTGCGTTCCTCTCATCCGGACTAGGTGTACGTAACCGCACACCATCACCGTCGGTACCGGAATTCCACCGGTTCAGCCTCGCGGGAGCGAGGGTCGCGGACTTTGACCGCCGGTTCGGATTCTCACCGACCCCGGAACACGCTTCCTACTGTAGACCCTGTGGCGGCCCGGTGGGGCGTGTTCGCTGACAGCTTGCTGGGGGCTCGGATGTCCGGCTTCGCTAGCGGATCAGGCCGATGGCCGTGTAGACGCGATCGAGGGTGCGAGCCGCAACTTCGTTCGCACGATCCGCCGCAGTGGTGAGCAATCGGTCGAGTTCGGCGCGGTCCGAGAGGAGTTCTTCGGTGCGGGTGCGCACGGGCGCGAACGTTTCCTCAACAACCTCGGCGAGCGACTTCTTCAGGTCGCCGTAGCCGCGGCCCGCGAACTCGTCCTCGAGCGACTGCATGGATTGACCGGTCAATACCGAGTAAATCGTGAGCAGATTCGAGACGCCAGGCTTGGCCTCCCGGTCGAACCGAATCGAAGCGTCGTCGTCGGTGACCGCACGCATGATCTTCTTCTTCGTGACGTTCGCGGGGTCAAGCACCTTGATGAGCCCGGCCTCGCTTTCTGCCGACTTCGACATCTTTGAGGTGGGATCCTGCAGATCGTAGATCTTTGCGGTGCCCTTCTGAATCTGCGCTTCCGGCACGACAAAGGTGTCGCCGAAGCGCGAGTTGAAACGGGTGGCGAGATCCCGGGTCAGCTCAACGTGTTGGCGCTGATCCTCACCCACGGGCACCGCGTGCGCCTGATACAGCAGGATGTCGGCGGCCATCAGAATCGGGTAGGTGAAGAGCCCCACCGAAGCCGAATCTGCCCCGCTGCGCTGCGACTTGTCCTTGAACTGGGTCATGCGGCTCGCTTCACCGAAGCCAGTGAGCGTGTTGAGCACCCAGGCGAGTTCGGCGTGAGCCGGCACCTGCGACTGCACGAACAGTGTCGATTTTGCAGGGTCGATGCCTGCGGCGATGTATTGTGCTGCGGTCGTGCGGGTGCGCTCAGCGAGCTCCTTCGGATCCTGCGGCACCGTGATGGCGTGCAGGTTGACGACGCAGAAGAAGGCGTCGAAATCTTCTTGCATCTTGGTCCACTGTGAGAGTGCGCCAATGTAGTTGCCGAGGTGCAGCGAATCGCTCGACGGCTGCATGCCGGAGAAGATGACGGGCTTGGCTGGTGTGCTCATGGGGGTAGGCGTTTTCTGTGTTGGAGTGCGGAAAGTAAGGGGTTTCGACTCGCCTGGCGCAGTGGCGCCAGCGCACAATACGGAAGAAAGCGATGCTTTCTTCTCTGAGCATTGTACGCACTCAACCGGCGGTAGTGAGCGCGGGCATTATGCGCGATAGTCGACGATCACGGGGGCGTGATCGGACCAGCGAGTGTCGTAGGAGGGGTAGCGATCCACCCGATAGTCTTCGACCCTTTCGGCGAGAGCCGGGGTGACGACCTGATAGTCGATCCGCCAGCCGGTGTCGTTGTCGAAGGCCTGGCCGCGATTGGACCACCAGGTGTAGGGCCCGTCGACCTCTCCCGCGAAACGGCGGCCCACGTCGATCCAGCCGTAACCCGCGCCCTCGGTGCCATCGACGCCTGTGACGATCTCGCCGCGGGGCCCGAAGAAACGATCAAAGTAGGAGCGTTCACGCGGCAGGAAGCCGCTGCGCTTCACGTTGCCGCGCCAATTTTTGATGTCAAGCTCGCGGTGGCCGACATTGAAGTCGCCCACGATCGCGACAAACTCGCGCTCATCCATCAGCTCGTTCATGCGCTCGCCCATGGCGTCGAGGAACGCCCATTTGGCTTCCTGCTTCGGCGTATCAACCTCGCCGGAGTGTGTGTAATTGCTGATCACCGTGATCGGGGTGCTGCCGAGCATGAAGTCAGCTTCGAGCCAGCGGCCGGAGGACTGGATCGACTCCTGCGTATCAGGGGCGCCGAGGCCGATGCGATGCGCCGTTGACGGCATGCGGCTCGCAATTGCGACACCGGCGCGGCCCTTGATCTGGCAGGGATCGTGCAGGATGTGCCAGTCGCCGCCGAGCAGTTCTTCGATGTGCGAATTGTCGGCACGCACTTCTTGGAGCGCGAGCACATCCACGCCGCTCGTTGCCAACCACTCACCCATGCCCTTGCGGAAGGCTGCACGAATGCCATTAACGTTTACAGACGCAACGCGAAGAGTCTCAGCCATGCCGACCAGTCTACTTCTCCCTAGAACACCATCGGGCGGTCGTACTCGTCTTCAAAGGTGCCCCCGAAAAGTGATGGATCGACGTCACAGACGACGGGCACGTGGTCGCTGGGAGCATCACCCTTGCGTTCGTCGCGGTCGATGCTCGCGCCCGTTACCGCATCGGCGAAGGCTTCGGAGCCCATAATGAAGTCGATGCGCATGCCCTCGTTCTTCGGGAAGCGGCCGGCCTTGTAATCCCAAAAGGTGTAGCCCTCCGGCACGATCGGACGAACGACATCGGAGACAGACGGCGCGAAGGACGCAAACATCGCGCGTTCTTCCGCGGAGACATGCGTAGAGACACCCGGCGTGAAGCTGGGGTCGCCCATGTCGGCGTCGAAGGGGGCAATGTTCCAGTCGCCCATGAGCGCGAGCGGCAGCTCGGGATCCTCCGCCAGCCACGCCTCGGTGTTCGTGCGAAGCGCTTCGAGCCAGGCGAGCTTATAGGAGAAGTGCGGATCCTCAAGCCCGCGGCCGTTGGGAACGTAGAGGCTCCACAGGCGGAGATCCCCGACGGTCACGCCGAGGGCGCGCGCCTCGAGCGGCAACCCGTTGGGGCCCTCACCCTGCACGGCTTCCTGCCCCTTGATCGGTTTGCCAAAGCCCGGCATCGCGTCAAAGCCGCGAGAGACCTCAGTCATCTCGTGTTTGCTTGCGAACGCGACGCCGTTCCACTGATTCAGCCCGTGAATCTCGAGCTGATACCCGGCCTGCTCGAAGGCCTCGACGGGGAACTGTTCGGGCTTGCACTTGATCTCCTGCATCGCGAGGACATCAACGTCGTTGCGGACGAGCCAGTCAACGACGCGGCCATAGCGGGTGCGGATCGAGTTCACATTCCAGGTGGCAATACGCATGCCATCCAGCTTAAGGGTCACTCATCGGGTATCCCGCCCCGGCCGGTCAACTCCTCGGCAGCGGGCTCAGGTGTCACGGATGTGTAGTTCGCGGTGCTGAAGTACACATCCGTGACACCTGAACGTAGTTTGTGTGCTTGGGACGCCAGAGACTACTCGCTGCTGCGCGCGGCGCGGGCGCGGCGAGCAACCAGCATCAGCGAACCGCCGAGCAGGAGGCTCGCGAAGATGCCCGCCAGGAAGGTGGTGGAGGCCGGGTTGCCACCGGTCACCGCCAGCCCGCCGGTGTTCGGTGCGGTATCGGGCCGTGGCGTCGCGGGGACGACCGGCTTCACCTCCGGCTTCACCTCGGGCTTCTCCTCGGGAGCGACAGGTGGCACGACGGCCGGCGCTTTCCCGACGACGACGTTGTACACGTGGTCAATCATGTTGCCGTAGACGTCGGTGCGGCGCACGGAAAGCGGGAAGGTGCCCTCGGTCGTCGGCGCGCCAACGAACTTGCCGGTCTCGTCGAGCGTCAGGCCGGGAACCTCGCCATCGACGATGGTGAAGGGGCCATCCAGGAACCCATCAGTGACGGTGAACTGGAACTGCGGGGTGACGCCCACGGCCAGCACCGGATCAGCGTTGGTGAAGTCTGCGCGGCTGAGCGGGTAGCTCAGTGATGCAGAGTAGACGGTTCCGTAGAAGTTTCCCGAAACGTTGGCCGTCAGCTCGGTAGCATCTGCGGGGATGTCTTCCCAGACGGTCAGGCCTTCGGGGGTGGTCGTGGCCGATCCGGTGGCCTGCAGCACGATCCCCTCAGGCATCTTGAAGGATGCAGTCGTGGCTTCTGTCGTCCGGTAAGTCGACTCCGTCGCTGAGGCGAAGACAGGGGTGCCCGTCACTCGCTGGTTCATGAAGCCGACCACGGCAATATTCGGCCAGGTAGCGATCATCGTGAGGTCGGAGACTCGAGCACCATTGACGTTGAGGGTCCTGAGCCGCGGAAGGCCGGCGATCACGCTCAGGTCCGAAACCTCGGTGTCTGGCGCAGAGATTGTCGTGAGCTTCGGCAGCCCCGCGAGCGGGCTAAGGTCGCTGACGGTGGTCTCCTGGAAGTAAATGTTCAGGAGCTCATTGAATCCGCTGACCGGTGCGATACTCGACACCTGGGTTCCCGCGAGTTCCAGCTGGAACATCCTCGTCAGACCGCGCACGGGCTCGAGATCCGAAACGTCGGTCCAGTTGATGCGCAGGTACTCCAAGATCGGCATCGTCGACACTGCATCGATGTCGGTGATGAGGGTGGTGCTGATGTTCAGCTGACGCACCGTCGCGAGACCGCGCAGCGGTTCGATTGACGTGATCGGGTTCTTGGACAGATCCACAATGGCAAGCTTGCTTGCGTACTCGAGGCCGGTGAGATCGGTGATCCCCCGGTCGTTTGCGGTGAGAGACTGAAGTTTGCGTAGGGCACCGCGATTAATCACGCTGCCGCCGACTTCCCGGAGTACTGCTGCGCGAAGGTTCGCGTCGGGCATATCCACCAGTTCGTTGTCGTCTGGGAGCGCAGCGAAAGTCGCTACGCCCTGCGGCGCGCTCTCCGCCGGGATCGGCGCAGCAGCAAAGAGGTCGGAACCATCGCCAACCTCTGCTCCTCCGACCGGGATGCTCGTGAGCTGCGCGGTGTTGTTCTCCGCCGCAAACGCGGCGTCTACCGGAGATGGCAATGCCGCTGGAGCGAGCAGCGCAGCTGCGACACCTGCTGCGGCGAGCACGCGCAGACGCGAAGACGCGAAAACGTGTGCGTTCCGAATTTGGGCAGCGCCCTTTGAATATCTAACCAACATTCCCCCACAGGAAAAGCAACAAATGTTGCAGATTTTTCTGATAATTTCTTTGAATACTTGCCAAGACTATGGCCATCGTGGAGCATACTCCTTAACTGGTCCCGCAACAAGTTTGATGAGACACATGAACTCCATTTGTGCTCCATTTGTGCGCGACGTGTGCCGCCAAGAGCGCCGACTTGCTAAATATTGCTGCTCCGCGAATAATCTGAAGCAGCGAATCGGAGATGGTATGCGGCCAGGACACAGTGAAGCGGGGCCTCTGCCTTGGGTGAGCCTGCGGGCTTCCCTGCAGGCGATTGGCAGCGACACCGCGCGTCTCGAACGCGTGATTTCAGCGGCCGAGCCGGAGGCGTCAATCACCGTTTTGCTCGGCGAACTCGGCAACGGCAAGGCCTTCCTCGCGGAACAGGCCGCCGGTGCGCTCGCAGAACGCATCGGGATCCCGACCGAAGTCATCATTCTGCCGCAGCCCCCGCGCCCCGCAAGCGGGGTCGTGTCGGTGTTTGCGGCCGCAGCCCCCACCGTGTTTATGGAGGCAATGGATGATGATCCTGCGCATGAGGATCTGCTCCAGGACCCGGCGGCTCTCGCCGCGATTCTTCGCGACTCCCTCGAACAAGCTGCAGGCGGCCGCGCGCTTGTGCTTGTTGCGCCGAACATCGATGCCTACCCCGCACGTGACATCCAGATTCTTGATGCCCTCGTGCAGCAGCGACGGCTGAGGATCATTGCGACCGCGACGACCCTGAGCGGTGCCGCGGGTCGTATCGGCGGGGGCGCCCGGGCGCACAGCATTTCGATTGGGCCCATCGACATCGAGGAGGCCGCGACGTATCTGTGCGCCCTACTCGGGGTCGAGCAGATCGAGCAGGAGACGCTTCGACGATGGTATGCGGTGTCGGGCGGCAATAGCTACGCCCTCGCAGCGCAGGCACTTGCGAGTGACCAGGCCGGAGCGCTGCGCCGGAGCCGCGGAACAGCCTGGGTGGCAAGCGGTGACGACGCCGTGCCCGGTGAGTTTGCGACGGTGCTTGCTGGCTCGTGTACCGAAGAGGAGTGGGAGGCACTCGAGCTGATTGCGCAAGCAGAGCCGATTCTTGAGCCGGCCCTGCTGCGCAGTCTTGACGCGGCCTGCCTGTCGACCCTGTTCGAACGAAACCTGGTGAAGTCGATTCCGCGGCCTGGCGTCGGTGTCTCGCTGATGACGGGACATTCGCTGCTGGGTGCGTCCCTGCGTGCGCGGATATCTCCGCTGCGGCGTCTGCAGCTCAACGATCAGATCTTTCAGGTGCTTGATGATGCGCGCGGGACAGATGATCCGCGGCACACGCCAGACTTGCTACTGAGGCTCGTCGTGTTTGGGATCGAGGGCGGGCGAAAGCTGCCTGCCTCATGGCTCTGGGCTGCGTTCGAGCTTGTGGTGCGTGGCGGCGATCCCCGATTGGTGCTCAGCCTGGCGATGGCGATTGCCGGTCACGCCGATGCCGAACCTCAACAGGCCGGTACCGCAGTGCTCCTCGGTAATCGCATCGCCCGCACCATCGGAGATATCGGAAGCCTGCGTGCATCGCTCGATCTCATGCGCGGACTGCTCGATGAACCGGCACGCGCAGCTGGACTGAGTGACATGCTCCGGGTCGGGCTGCAGCTCGCGATCATTCGGCAGCGTGTATGGGACGACGATCCGGTTGAGGAGATTCTCGCGGCGCATGCGGCCCTGGCCGAAGGGCTTCCTGAGGACGAGGCCCTGGCTGAGCAGGTGCGCAGTTCCCTGGTGGTTGTTCTGGCCTATACCGGGCGGCTGCGGGAAGCCGCAGAAAAGGGTCCCGATCCGGTACCGTCAGGGGACCTCAAGACCGAATGGCTCCGTTCGCCCGCCCGTGCCGTCGTTTCGCTGATCCTGGAGCAACGGGGAGAGATCTCTGCGGCGATTGCGAGCGCAGAGAATGCGCGCAAGCTGAGCCAGCTCGGATCCCGCGCGAGACCGGAAAACGTCGATTTTCAGGGATTCTGCTGGCTGCTTGGCTACTGGGTGGGTGGCAGTGCCGAAGCCGCCCGGCAGGTGTTGAGCGAACTGGAGCAGGGGGCGTCCGCGACAACGCACGCCGAGACCTACTACTCGGGCCTGGTGGAGGCGGGGGCTGTGCTCCTGGCGGTGCAGGAAGGGCGGTGGCGCGATGCTGCCCAGAGCGCCGAGCGGCTGCTGGATCGTTTGAGCCGCCATGACAGCTACGGAATTGCGCCGCTGATCCAGGCCGCCCTCGCGCTCGCGCTTGCGGTGCTCGGAGAGCGAGATGCTGCAGTCTTGGCGATTCGTGCGGCGGAGCTGCCGAAGCGTGGGATCGGGCAGGCGCTTGCCGGACATCGGAGGCTGTTGACGCTGCGGGCTCGGCAGTGGCTCCGTGAAGGCGATGTGCTTTCTGAGGCCGAACGGCTCGCGGAGTGGGCGGGCTCTGAAGGGCTCGCGTTGATCGAGCTGCAGGCGGTTCACGCGATCGCGTTCGAGACCCGTGCGGCGCCGCCAGAGTTGGTCGCCCGCGCGCGGCAGCTCGCTGATGCTGTTGACCCACCGCTCGGATTGGCGCTCTTCTCGCACATCGATCGGATCGCAGTGGGCGTGGCCGTGGGTGAGGGTCCCAAAGAGAGCGAAGATCCCGAAGTTCGACTGCTCGCTGAACTGGGCGTTTGGTTGCCGCTTCCTCCCGCTCCCGGACTGACCTCACGGGAGCGCGAGGTTGTGCTGCTCGCGGCACTCGGGCACAGCAGCAAGTTCATCGCGGAGCGGCTGCACATTTCAGTGCGTACCGTCGAAACTCATCTCTCCAACGCGTTTGGCAAACTCTCGCTCGATAATCGCGATGATCTGCGGCGTTGGGCGGGCCGGGAGCGCATGCGAACGCTGTGAAAGAAACTTCGATTTCCGCGCGCCGTATGATCAAGCTAGGATGTATCACGTTGTTCTCTCTTGGAGACGTGCCAGAGCGGCCGAATGGACTTCACTGCTAATGAAGGGTCGGGGTTAACTCGACCGGGGGTTCAAATCCCCCGTCTCCGCCACTAGAACAACACAAAACCCCGAATCTCTGCGGAAGTTCGGGGGTTTTGCTTTGCCAGGGGTGTCTGATCGCCCGTAGGCGGAAGCTCCCAAGGATCACCTGAAGTGAGAGGAGTAATTGGGTGGCGGTTCCGACGCGTTTAGCACGTCATGCCGGAACCGCCACGCCATTGGAGGCATTGACCCGGGGAAAGGCGCCGCCTCCTGCGGGGGCGAACGCCGGGTGTCGAGAAATTTGGGGAGACCGACACTCCGGGTTGGACGTCAGGAAACTGACTAACCGCCCTTCGCAATCACTACTCTCGCATCGTAAGCGCTGGTGTGGGTGAGGAAGTCGATGGTTTAGGTGGAAATTGACGATCTTGCAGTGGAGAATCGCTCAAATTCCGTGCAAAAATGAGACTTTCTGAGGTGGATCCCTCAAAGTGTGTATCACGGAAAGCAGTGAGGGCTGTCTCTTTCATCCCAGATAACACATCCTATGCCATGTAATGTTTTTGTTCGATTTGTTGCTTCATTTCCGTCTGAGGCCCGGGATCAGCGCCGGCGTTCGTGCCCGATACGCCTGGTAATCGGGGTCGTCGCCCCACTTCTTCGCGGCCTTGTGCTCGAGTGTCGGAATGCCGCTGACGCGGGTCAGCAGCAGGATCACAAAGACTGGTGAGAGCAGCGCGACCCACTGCCAGCCCTGCAGGACAGGCACCGCGATGATGAGCACCCCGATCCAGAGGAGGATCTCGCCCAGATAGTTAGGGTGCCGCACGATCGACCACAACCCACTCGTGATAAAGCGATCCGCATTTGCGGGGTCGGCCTTGAAGCGACTCTTCTGCAGGTCTGCTGTCACCTCAGTGACGAAGCCGAGGATCCAGATTGCGATCCCGAGCCAGGTTGTCCAGCCTAGCGGGGCAGAGTGCTCCGAGGTGATGGTGATCCAGGCTGCCGCCGCGGTGAGGCTCACCCAAAGACCCTGCACGGTCCAGATCGACAGGAAACGAAGCTTCGAGGTCTTGATCTCATCGAATCGATCGTCGGTGCCGGATCGTCGATTGCGTAGGAACAGGAAGGTGCCCAGGCGTGCCGCCCACACCACGATGAGTGCCGTCAGAATGATGCTTCGCGGATCGAGTCGTGGTGATAGCGCCAGCATCAGCAGCGTGACTGAGATGTAGGTGGCGGCGCCAGTGGCGTCGAACACACGATCCGATTGGGCGATCGCGGAGGGGATATAGACGAGCCACTGCACGGCGAACGCGATGATGATCGCGAGCGCGAAGCCCGGGATCTCGCCGACGCGCCACCCATCGACGCTGCCCGCAAGTGCGAGCAGGGTGCTCAGAATGATGGTGGCGGCGATCAGGATGATTGAGCGAGAGGGGGGCTGTGGCATGAGGATTCCTCGGGTTGAAAGTGGGTTCCGGGAGGGATAAGTGCGCGAAGCTCAGGAATATAGCTCGGAGATGATGGGGGCGGCTTCTTGGAGCAACGCCTGACGCTTGAGCTTCATCGTGGGGGTGATAAATTCGGGTGCGCGATCCTCGCCGATCACGACGGCTCGCCAGGCTTGCACGCGCTCCGAGGGAGAGGCAGCAGCGTTTGCCGTTTCGATTGCCCCGGATATTTCCGAGGTGAGTCGGCCATCTACGCAGGGGCGAACGCCCTTGGTGTCGAGCGCGTGGGGGAGGGCATCCCCGCGTTCACGGAACCACTCGCGCGTAGCTTCCACATCCACCACCACGAGCGCGGTGAGGTAAGGCCGATCCGTGCCCACGAGCGCGGCGTGCGCAACGAGGGGATGGATCTCCACCGCAGATTCCCAGCGCTCGGGAGAGATGGTGCGCCCGGTTGAGGTGACGATCACGTGTTTCAGGCGACCGGTGAGGGTGAGCGCGCCGGCTGAGTTCAGATAGCCCAGGTCACCCGTGCGGAAATAGCCGTCAACGAAGGCGTCGGCGTCGTGTGCGCTGTTGCGGTATCCCGCGAATACCCCGACGCCGTGCGCGAGCACCTCCCCGTTCTCGGCGATTCGCACGGCGTTGCCCGGGATCGGTGTGCCGACGGAACCTGCAACGAGTTGCCCAGGGCGGCCACCGGTGAGCGGCGCCGTGGTTTCGGTGAGGCCGTAGCCCTCGATCACGGGCACACCAATGCCGCGAAAGAACCTCGGGAGCTCAGGGCGAAGTGTCGCCGCACCCGAGAGGAGGTAGTTGATGCGGGATCCCATCACTGAGCGCAGGCGCCCAAAGAAGACCCGCTCGAAGAGGGCATGCTTCATTCGCAGTCCGAGCGGCGCGGTCAAAGAGGGATCCTGATCCCGATCCTCAAGATATTGCCCCCACGCTACGGCGGTGCGGTGAGCTGCGCGCCACAGTGGCAGCACGTGTTTCTCGCGTGCGGAAGCTTCGGCGGCCGCCTCGATCTTCTCCAGTACCCGTGGCACGACGACCAAGAACGTCGGCTTCAGGATCGCGAGTGCCTGCACTACTTCCTTCGGATCCGAAAGGTGAGCAACTCGCATGCCATTCGCGATGCAGATCAGCTGCAGGGCCCTCCCGAGCACGTGGGTGAGTGGAAGGAACAGGACCGTATTGCCTGATTCCTGAACAACTTCAGAGTAGGCGGCAGCCGTGTTGAGCACCTGGCCGACAAGGTTGCGGTGGGTGATGAGCGCGCCCTTGGGATCTCCCGTCGTTCCCGAGGTGTAGACGATTGTGGCGACGTCACCAAGTTCCGCGGCGAGGCGGCGCGACTCCAATTCTGCGTCTGTCACTCCCGCACCAAGTTCCGTCAGCGCATCAAGCGAGCGAGTCTCGGGATCAAGGATCCACACCGCCTCTGTGGTGAGTGGTGCGCCGTATCCTTCCGCCGCTTCAACGATGCGGTCGCGCAGTTCAGCCGTGCCCGTGAAGGCGACGCTCGGCTCGGCGTCGGCGATGATTGCGCCAAGCTGCGCGTCCGAGGCCGTGTCGTACACCGGCACGACGACTGCTCCCGCGAAGAGCGCAGCGTGATCGACAACCGCCCACAGGTACTGGGTGGGCGCCATGATGATGACGGTGTCTCCGGCCTGCACCCCTGAAGCGATGAGACCCTTCGCGAGGTTTGAGACCTGTTCGGCAAACTCGCGCGTGCTGATCCCGGTCCACGGGGCGTCGAGAGGGGATCCGGGGGACCGCAGCTCGAACGCGATGTGCTCAGGTGCATCGCGGAGGCGCCGCATCAAGAGCTCGGTGACGTTCTGCACCTGTTCGATGTCGACCGATTGCGGGGTCGACGTGAGCTGAATCTCGGATACGGGGTGGCGCATATCGCTGAGAATAGCGGAATATAACTAGATAAGCTAGACAGTTGACCGCAGCTCAACAAGTGTTGCCGGACGAGATTAGTGGTGGAAACCGGGGTGGTCGGGGGCCGTCGGCATGGGGGCGTCGAGGGCCTTAAGGTAGGCTACCTCGGCTTTGAAGTCCGCGAAAAACTTCTCGGCCATGTCGAGCGACAGATCCCGGCGCACCACGATGCGCTGCACCGTCAGGTCCTGTAGGTCCGCCGGCATTGGGTAGGCGGGCACGATCCAACCCCGCGTGCGCAGCCGATCCGCGAGGTGATACAGATCCCACTTGTCGGTGTAGTTCGGGATCATCGACCACGCGAACACCGGAATATCGGTGCCGTCGTTCCACAGTTGGAACGGCCCCAGCTTGCTGATCTGCTGCGCCAGGAACACGGCAACATCTTGTGCACCCTGCTGCATTTCGGTGTAGCCAGCGAAACCCAGGCGCAGGAACATGTAGTACTGCAGCAGCACCTGGGAGCCTGGCCGCGAAAAGTTCAGCGCAAAGGTCGGCATGTCCCCGCCCAGGTAGCTCACCCGAAAGACGAGATCCTCCGGGAGCCACTTCTCCTCCCGCCACACTACCCAGCCGACGCCGGGGTAGACGCCACCGTATTTGTGGCCGGAGGTCGAGATTGAGTGCACGCGCTCGAGGCGGAAATCCCACTCAAGATCCGGCTGCAGGAACGGGGCGATCATAGCTCCCGATGCCCCGTCGACGTGGATCGGGATATCGAGCCCGGTCTTCTGCTGGATCTCGTCGAGCTTCGCCGCGATCTCGCGCACCGGCTCGTACATGCCCGTGTAAGTGACGCCCATGATCGCGACGACACCGATGGTGTTTTCGTCGACGTAGTTCTCGAGGTCGTGGCCGTCGAGCACCTTGTGGTCCTCGCTGATCGGCACGAGCCGCATCTCAACGTCCCAGTAGTTGCAGAACTTCTCCCAGCACACTTGCACGGCGCTCGACATCACGAGGTTCGGCTTCGAGGTGTCCTTGCCCTCGGCGCGGCGCCGGTGCTGCCAGAGGCGCTTGAAGGCGAGACCTCCCAGCATGCACGCCTCGCTGGATCCGGTGGTTGAGGTGCCGATCGCGGCGTCGATATTGGGTGCGCTCCACAGGTTCGCAAGGATCTTCCAGCAGTGTTCCTCGACCGCTGCCGTCGAGGGGTACTCGTCTTTGTCGATCATGTTCTTGTCGAAGGTCTCGGCGTAGAGGCGGTCGGCGTCATTGTCCATCCACGTGCTGACAAACGTTGCGAGATTCAGCCTGGCGTTGCCGTCGAGCAGCGCTGCATCGTGGACCAGCTGATAGGCGGTTTCTGGGAGGAGGGGCTCGGCGCCCAAGCGGTTGCGATCGGCGGCGGTGTGCCGGGTATTGCGGTCAAACACCGGGGTAAATTCGCTGTTTGTCATCTTCGCTTCCCTTCACGAGGTGCTGGTGGTGGGCGGCGCTGGGGAGTCTGCCCGTGACGCATCCGTAGTTGTAGTGTGCCACGCCGATCGGCGATAGCGCGGGATTCCAGCGCACAGCGCGACCACGAGTCCCCAACAAGCGTTGCGCTGTCATTGCCGCGCTGCTCGACGGTGAGCGGGATCAGGCGCGGGGCGACGCCCAGCACCATCATCCCGACGAGGGCGTAGGCCGAATGCCAGGGTTCAGTCCAGCGCACATCTTTACATTTTGGGTTCAGGCACCTTCGCGTCAGCGGGATCCTTCTTCGGCCATAAGGTGTAGCTCACAGCCCAGATCAGCTCAAGCACCAGGATCGTGCCGAGGACGCGGAAGGTGCCGGTGAGGGCCCCGGTGCTCGAGTCGTCGGCGGCGATCCAGATTAGCAACGTGAGCACACCGGCGGAGATGCCGACGGCGAAGAGCGTGCGGATCACGTCGGCCCAGCAGGCTTGCGTGTAGGCGACGCCGGTGAGTTTGACCGGGGCGGGGCCGTGCGCGAAACGGTGGGCGAAGTGCAGGTCTGCCCAGGCGATCATGCGGTGGCCGTAGGCGATCGAGAAACCGAGGTAGATGGCGGCGAGAGAGTGGGCGAAGGTGGCGATGCCGCCGTGCGCGAGATCCCAGCCGGCTGCCACGAGCAGAATGAGGTCGACGAGCGGGGTCATAGCGAGCAGCACTGCTCCGAGCTTGCGTCGCCGCAGGAGATAGCGTGCGGTGAGGCCGAGCGCGATGAAAACCCAGAATCCGATTTCGCAGCCGATGATGATCGCAATAATCACGCGCTTGGTTCCTCCCCAGGGGTCTGTACCCTCTGTGGCACGAGTGTGCTGGAAGTTTATATTAGCACGAGTGTGCTAAATGTTTAGGGGTCCTTGGCAGGAGAATTCAGGCGCCTGGCCGAGATCAGCTCGCCGAGCTTCACCGTCACCACCCCGATAATCACGAGTGCCGCGCCGACCCACTGCATCACCGACGGCGCAATCGCGAGCAGCAGGATCGTCCACAGGATCCCGAAAATCGGTTCGGAGTATCCGGTGAAGCTCGCCATGGTTGCGCCGAGATGTCTCGCCGCCGCGACGCCGAGCACGTAGGAGATCACCGTGGAGATGAGCACCATGCCGGCGACGACCAGCACCGGCGACACCTGCGTATCGAAGAGCGTGGTGGGATCCAGATTTGCCGCAAAGGGGAGGAATCCCGTCGCACTCACAATGATCAGAGCGCCGGCTCCGATCCCAAGCCCCAGGCCCACGAAGGGCAGCGGAGGAATGCCGTGATCGCTGCTCGCTCCGGCCGCGAAATACGATGCGTTGCCGACCGCGGCAACGAGCGCGAGCAGCACGCCGAGCGGGTGGAGAGTGGCGCCGGTTGCAACGCCCGCGACGGCGGCAAGGCCGAGTACCGCGATCCCGGCCCCAAGTAGCGTGACGCCCGATGGCCGCACCCGCGTGCGCGCCCAGTACCAAAACACCAGCATCACCGGGCCGAGAAACTCGATCAGCAGGGCGAGGCTCGGTGGAATGTACTGCACGGCCATGAAAAACGCGAGCTGGCAGGCGACGATCGCGAGCAGACCGAAGAGCAGTAGCGGACCCCAGGCGCGTCGCACCCGGTCCCATTTGCCGCGCAACATGATCGCGGTCGGAATTGCGAGCACGAGCGCCGCAAAGGTGATGCGCGCCGTGACTGCCGCGCCAGGGCTCCACCCGGAGGAAAGCAGTGCGCTCGCAAAGATTCCGGAGAGCGCGAAACAGCCCGCGGAGCCGAGCGCGAGGAGGAATCCCGTGACGGGAACGGATCTGCGCCGGGCAGAATTGTGAATCACCATTTGCGCTCAGCCTATGCGAAGATGCCGATTTTCATACCTTGTTATCCGCTCGCTTCTTCGAGCGTCGCACGAGCACCCACGCGATCCCCGCCACAACAACAGCCCCGATCGCGAGCACAACATCCGGAACCCCCTTTGTGGCGGTGAGCACCCACCCCTCAAGCCGAGCTTGATCTGTCGCCCCGAGGATCCCGCCGAGAGACGCGGTGCCCTGTGTGAGGAGCAGAAAAACACCGATGCCGATGGTCAGGATCCCGCCCACCAGTCCGGTCCAGGTGTTGCGCCAGCGGCCGATGCGGACCTCGCGCGGGCGCACCAGCCTGCGAACCACCGGGAGTCTCGACCACAGCAGGGCGATGAGGAGCAGCGGCAGCGCCATGCCCGCTGCGAAGACGAGCAGCACGATGCCCCCGTAGAGAGCGCTGCTACTCATTGCGGCAATCGTGAGCACTGCGCCGAGCATCGGGCCCGCGCACACCCCGGCGAGACCGTAGACCATGCCGAGTGCGTAGACCGATACAGCGGAGGTGTTTGACAGGCCCGATGCGCCGCGAAGCCTGAGGAAGGGCAGATTCAGCGCCATCACGACGCCGAGCGCGATGACGATGCTGGCCGCGATCGTGAGGAAGAGCGTCCGGTTCTGGTTGAGGAAGGTGCCGATGGAGCCGGCCAAGATCCCGAGCGGCACGAGTGTGGTGATGAGGCCGAGGTAGAACACCCCTGTGCGCGAGAGCACCTGCCGCGGGGTCGTGAAGGCGTAGGAGAAGAACGCGGGGAGCAGCATCACCGAGCACGGGCTCAGCAGGGTCAGGATCCCGCCTAGAAAGGCTCCGAGAAGCCCGATACTCACGGTGCCCTCACTTCTTGTCGGCGGGTTCTGCCTTGGCGAGGGCGGCCTCGATGAATTCGCGGAAGTTTTCGAGGGGTTGTGCGCCGGCCATGGTGATGTCGCCCGCGACAAAGTACGGCACGCTCTTCACGCCGATCTGTTGCGCGTCTGCCGTGCTCGTCAGCACCGCAGACCGCAACTGTGGGTCCGCGAGATCAGTCTCGAAACGGGCCAGGTCTGGAACCCCAGCGGCCTGCGCGAAGCCCATCAGCTTGTCCTTGGGCATGTCCGGATGACCGGATTCAGGGGCGGCGGCATACAGCGTCTCAATGTACTCGAAGTACTTTCCCTGGTTGCCTGCGGCGCGGGCGGCAACGGCGGCGTCGACTGACTGCTCCTCGAAGAAGGCGACGTCGTTAATCTCGATGCGCAGTTTCCCCGCGTCAACGTACTCCTTGACGATCTGGGGCATGGTGTCGCGGGAATAGACGGCGCAGAAGGGGCAGCGCATGTCGGTCCACTCGATGAGTGTCACGGGGGCGTCGGGGCGGCCGAGTGCCATGGGGTCGTTGGGGGTGTTGCGGACGAGTGCGGCCAGGAAGGAGCGTTGTGAGTTCTCCGATTCTGATTCTGCCGTGTCTGATTCTGCTGCGGTCGGCGCCGTGGGCTCTCGTGTGGACTGGGCTATGAGAGAGACGCCGAGGATGGCACACACCCCAAGCAGAGCGTAAGTAAACGTGAGTAGGCGGCGGTACTTCGTGGCGGGCACGGTGGCCACGCTCTTGGTCTCAGACATGCGTCTAGGATACAAGTAGAATCCTAGATGTCGCCTGGGTGGTGGGTTCTGACTTCTGGGTTGGTCGAGAGTGGGTGCGCGTGGAGTTTCAGGGCGGTTCGGCAGCAGAGCGGGCGTACCTGTATCTCCGCGACGCGATCCTTGAAGGCCGTGTCGCGAAGGGGGAGATGCTCGGTGAGGCCACCGTTGCCGCCGAAATCGGTGTCAGCCGGACCCCGGTGCGGGCCGCGCTCGTGCGCCTGCAAGAGGAACAGTGGATCACGATCTACCCCAAGCGCGGCGCTCTCGTTAACGGGCTCGCCGACGATGCCGTTGCCGATCTCATTGACGCCCGCTTCGTGCTTGAATCCGCCGCGGTGCAGCGGGTGGGGGTCGAGGGGCTGCAAGATCTGACGCGGCGGCTGCGTGAGCAGATTCGGGATCAACGCCGTGCGCTCGAATCGGAGGACCGGAGGCGATTCATTGAGCTCACGACTGGCTTCCATCACGCCTTTGTTGCGGCGAGCGGCAACTCCGTGCTTGTTGAGTTGAGTGAGCGGCTTGAGGATCGGCAACGCTACTCCCTGTTCCTGCTCGGTGAGCGGCTGCTGGATCGCTGTCGGGAGATCATCGACGAGCACGAACAGCTGGTCGAGGCGCTTGAGGATCAGGATCCCGCCCGCTTCACCGAGACCCTGCGACGCCACATCAACGACGTCCACAGCAAGCCCCAATAGGCGCAAGTGGGTTTGGGTGGGTGCTCACCGCGGGCGAAAACAAAACACCCGGCGGGAAATGAATTCCTGCCGGGTGTTTCTCTGTGTGCGCCCGAAGGGATTCGAACCCCTGGCCTTCTGATCCGTAGTCAGACGCTCTATCCAGCTGAGCTACGGGCGCATGTTGGTTACCCAACCTGAAAGACTTTACACGACCCGGCTCCAAAATGAAAATCTAGCGCCAAGATTGCTGTGTACCCCCAAGTCGGACCACAGCAAGCCAGGCCGCGGAGTCAGGTACCCTGGATCCCGTGGCAACGAACGCAACGAACAATCAGCTTGACCTTCCGCACTTCCCTGAACCCAGCGACGCGCTGAGGCGGGCTGAGTCGTTGATCCTTGAGATTCCCGACTACCCCGTCGAGGGGATCCTGTTCCGCGACATCACCCCGCTGCTCGCCGATGGACCAGCGCTGCGTGCCACCATTGACGCACTCATTGCCCCTTTCGCTGGGACCTACGACTACATTGCGGGGCTTGAAGCGCGCGGGTTCCTGCTCGCGAGCGCCGCGTCTTACGCGAGTGGTAAGGGGCTGGTGCCGATCCGCAAGGCCGGTAAACTCCCGCGCCCAGCAGCCGCAGTGGGCTACGAGCTTGAGTATGGCGTTGCCGAGGTTGACGTTCACGCAGACATGCCGCGCGGCAGCCGGGTGCTTGTCGTCGACGATGTGCTCGCCACCGGAGGTACCCTGGCCGCAGCCCACACACTCCTGCGCAAGCTTGATTACGAGATTGCTGGCACCGCAATTCTCTTCGAAATCGAGGGTCTCGGTGGGCGAGACACGGTGAATGATCCGCGGCTGCACACGGTCTTTCACAGCTGATTCGAGATCTCGCCATCACTCAATTGGTGGGTTCGAATGCTGACGCAGGATCGCCCCAGCGCTCGAGGCATCGCGGAGCGTGGAGGTGAGCACGAAGAGTGCGTACCAGAGTCATGCCGCGGCGCTGAAGCGTGACGGCCGGGCTCACGAGCCCGGCTTGCGGGCCAGAAACAGACAGAAATCACGGCACGACGCACGAATGTCGCTCGCACACGACAGAATGGACGCATGACTTCCACCGAGACCTCTGAAGCCACCGACGCCTTCTTTGCTGCCCGAGACTCTCTGCTCGCAGTCGCCGGCGATCCCGACCGCGCCCGTGCGGAGTTCCGCTGGCCCGAGGTCGGGTCGCGCTTCAACTGGGCGCACGACGTGTTCGACGTGATCGCGGAAGGCAACGACACCTGTGCCCTGTGGATCGTGGAGCAAGACGGCACCGAACTCAAGCGCAGCTTCGCGCAGATGAAGCAGCGCTCGGACCAGGTCGCGAATTGGCTCCTAAGCATTGGCGCGCGCCGTGGTGATGTCGCCATGCTGATGCTCGGCAATCGGGTCGAGCTGTGGGAGATCATGCTCGCCGCGATGAAGATCGGCGTCGTCATTCTGCCGACCTCGGTGGTGCTCGGCGCCCACGAGCTCGAGGATCGCGTCGCCCGCGGCACCGTGCGGTGGGTGTTCGCCACCGCCGAAGACGCGATGAAGTTTGCGGCCGTGCCGGGCGCGTGGCGCGGGATCGGCGTGGGCCTGAACGAGGCCACCGCCGACCAGCGGGCCGCGCTCTACGACTGGACCCGTTACGAGGAATCGAGCGCCGCCTCACTCGCAGCGATCGTAAAGGACACGGTGAGTGAGGATCCCGCGCTCATCTACTTCACCTCCGGCACCACCAACCTGCCCAAGATCGTCGTGCACTCGCACACGAGCTACCCCCTCGGACACCTCACCACGATGTCGTGGCTGGGCGTGCGCCCAGGCGACACGCACCTGGTGATCAGCGCGCCCGGCTGGGGTAAACACGCCTGGTCGAGTTTCTATGCTCCGTGGCACGTCGGGGCCACGATCTTCGTGGCGAACTACACGCGATTCGATGCGGAGTTTTTGGTCACCGAGCTGGATCGCGCCGGAGTCAATACCTTCTGCGCTCCGCCGACCGTGTGGCGCATGCTCATTCAGCAGCGCCTCGCCACGAAGCCGCACGCGCTGCGTGAGATTGTCTCCGCGGGCGAGCCCCTCAACCCGGAGGTGATCGCGCGCATCCGTGAGTGGTGGGGGCTCGAGATTCGCGACGGCTACGGCCAGACCGAAACGACGGCGCTGATCGCGAACATGCCCGGCGACCCGATTGTGCCCGGCGCGATGGGCCTGCCGCTGCCCGGCGTCGACGCCGTATTGGTGGATCCCCTGACCGGCAAAGAAACCGACGAGGGCGAGATCTGCCTGCGCATGGTCGATCCCGAATCGGGTCGCACCCACCCCATCAACCTCATGCCCGGGTACTACGGTGACGAGGCAGCGACCGCGCGCGCGATTCACGATGGCTACTTTCATACCGGCGACGTCGCACAGCGCGGCGACAACGGCGTGCTGACGTTTGTTGGCCGCACGGATGACATCTTCAAATCCAGTGACTTCAAGGTGTCGCCGTTTGAGGTCGAGAGCGCGCTGATCGAGAGCGAACTCGTCGCAGAAGCAGCGGTGGTGGGAGCCCCAGACGAAACCCGGCTCAACGTCACCAAGGCCTACGTGGCGCTCGCCGCAGGGGCCGCGCCCGATGCCGACACGGCTCGGGCGATCCTCGCTCACGCCCGCGAGGCGCTGCCGCCCTACATGCGGGTGCGGCGGGTGGAGTTCTTCGAGCTGCCGAAGACGAGCTCCGGCAAGATCCGCCGGGTCGAGTTGCGTCGGCGCGAAGAGGCTGCGTTCGAGGCGGGGGATCGGATCCCGAGCGAGTGGCGCGAGGAGGATTTTCCCGGCCTCAAGGGGTAGCATCCGCCCTGGGCGTCATCCTGAAGTGTGTGTCGCCGTGTTGCCGGTTCGGTGATCCTGAACCGGCAACACGGCGACACTGTTTGGGTGGGGTGGGGGCTGGTGTGGGCGCTATGCCGCGGATGCCCGCTGCAGCCGGTGCATCGAACCGTAGATCTTGATGAGACGCGAGAACTCTGCCTCGTCCACAAGGTGCGCGTTCCCCCGCGTGAAGTCCTTGGCGAGTTCGACCGCAAATCGCACCGCTTGATCGATCACGACAACGCTGCTGGCTCCGGTTGCTGAGCCGGCGACGGCGCTCTCCGCGGTGATGGCGAGGCCAACGACTGGGGACGGTGTGGCAACCGCCGGCTGCACGATTGAGTTCACGTGGTAAATGTCATTGCCGTAGGGGTGATGTCTTGCATGGTGATGGGCATGACCATTGGAGCGCTGCCCGTGACACGTTCCGCGATCGACAGTAGATCCTCCGCCACCCGCAGGATCCATCCTGATTTGATCGTGGGAGTGATCGCGATGCCGTTGTGATTGCACACGCGGTTCCCTTTGGTCGTATCGATGGTCAGGATCGCATCCATCTCGGGCAGTACTTCGTGTGTGTTGTTGACTGCGTCGTGGGTCGCGGACCCCATAAACGGCACCGGATTGTGAGGAATCACTGGTGCGTCCGGGTCGATCTGGGTCGTCACGATGACATCACCCGGCAGCGTATCGCCCACCGTCGCCATCCGGATGAGCTTTGCAGCGGTCGCGAGGGCCGCCACGGCACCGTCTCCGTCTGAAACGAGGCCGATCTGCGCTGGGCGAGCACCGATGCCGCCGAGGCGTCCGATGATTCCGAGCGTTGGTGTGGATTCTCCCGCTCTGTGGCCTGAGGTGCCAGGGATGATCACTCGAATGAAATCGGTGGCCCCGGCTTCTCCGCTGACCGGGGTGATGGCAACCTCGGCTGAGCCGAGCGAACGTAGGTACGCTGCGACTCGTTCGCCGCTCGCACGGGGGTTGTCGAGCAAATCCAACAATTCGAGTGTTCGTGTCAGTGTCATGTTTCTCCTTGATTCCCGAAGGTGCCGAGTTGATTCCCGAAGGTGCCGAGTTGGTCTGTGCGGGGATGCCGCGGGCGTTATCGCGGTACCAGGATCTGGCCGACGGAGAACAGCGAGTCTCCTGCGATGATCCCGGCTCCAAATACCGACATATTGCGTTCGGCATCAGCTCCTCCGAATCGTCGCCACACGAACCGCAGGATCAGCGCGGCGAGGACCATCCAGCCCGCATTGGGGCGGAGATCAGCAGGCCGGTAGCAAGGAGCACGCCCATTTGCCGTTTCGAACCGCCGATGATCTGAATGATTGCGCCCGGAATTGCGGCGAGGAACATGTTGCGCAGGATCGTAGGGTCGCTAATTCCGGCCAGTATGGTGTCGGCGTAGACGCGGGCAATGGGTGGGAACTGATTGTTGGCGAACAGCGGTTGCCACGCGATGGCGACGACGCCGATAGCGGTCGCGAACCCAATGAACGCTGCCTTCAACTGCTCCCGACGCCCCTGCAACTCGAATACCGTATACGGCCACGCCCGGCGCCTGAGCACCCATCCGGCCTTCAGATCGTCCCCCATGTCCGAGAATGCGGGGCCTGTCACCGCGCAGTACCCGACAAGGAGCATGAGTGGCACATCGGGGAGGCCCAGAAACATCCCGATGACCAAGAAGATGAGGGCCACTGCGAAGGCGGGGAACCATCCGGAGTGCATAGCGGCGAGCCCGACGATGATTTCGTGAACGATGGCGGCCACTCCGGCGAGCAATACCCAGCCGATGATCCCGAGCATCGACATCTCGGTCCACAATCCGGCCGCGAGTCCAAGCACCATCGCACCGCCAACAAACAGGAGATAACCCGTGCCGAATGCCCTGCGGAGTGCCTTCTGGTTCACCGTGGGGATCAGTGAAGGATCCGGATCGACCTCGGTGATGACCGTGTCGAGCACGGACGTGGTCCGCTTCCTGAAGATGAGGCGTCCGGCCTGCACCAGCGCAACCGTTCCGGCTCCGATCATCACGCCGTGTGGAATGTACAGGCCAAGCAGTGAGACGTCGAACAGGATAGGGAAGTACTGGTTCAGCAGGAGCCCGATCCCGAACATGAGCAGGGCCCAGATATTGCCGATGAGGGCGACACCCGCAGCAGACATCGAGAGGCCGGCGATGGAACCGCCGATGCCCACGACGGCGCCGAAGCCGAGGAGCAGTGCCTGTTTGCCCCCGACGTCGCCGGCCTTAATGGTTTCGGCGGAGGCGCGGCCAGAGGGCCAGGTCGCGGTGGCGGGGATGAACTCTGATCCGAACACGCGGTAGAGCATCCAGGCGTCGAGGATCAGTCCGACAGAGGCGCCGATAAACATTGGCCAGATCATGTCGGGGCGGCCGAGGGCAAAAGGAATCGCGATCGGTGTCAGGATCGAGTTTGCCGCGCCGAAAGTGCCGGCGGAGATCGCCGACTGTGCGAGGTTTTGGCGGTGAATGTTGCGCATTCTGGAGAGACCAAAGAACCCGATACGCCCGATGATCATCGCGATGAGTGCTCCGATGACCGAGGTGCTGGGTGATACGCCCAGGGTGGTGATGACGTGGATACCAATGACCACTCCGAGGCCGCTGAGGAGAAGGAGGAGTACAAACATGCCCGGCTCGAAACTTCGTGGATGGCGTTTGGGCGCTTCGGCTTCGCTCTCGGTCTGTGTGAGTTCGGTCACGTTGGGTCTCCTCGTCGAGTGTGGTGTCCGGTTTCTTCCCTCTGTTAGGGTGACGAGTATTGGCCAGATGATGCAATAGCATCCCAAATAGTGACGAAGGGTGTGTCGTGATCCGGAATCCACGCGGCGAAGCCCCGCTGCAGACCGTAGACAGGGCGCTGCAGGTGCTGTCGAGCTTTAGCGAACAGCATCGTTCGTGGTCAGTGGGAGAACTCGCCGAAGCGTTTGAACTCACCACCTCCACGGCGCACCGGCTGCTCGCGGCGCTCGCGGCCCGCGGATATCTCAACGTTGATCAAGCTACGCGACGGTATTCGCTCGGGCCGGCGGTGTGGCGCATCTCTGGGCTGTACGAGCGTTCGGGCGGGCTTGCAAGCCTCGCGAACACCTTCCTTGCGCCACTTGCCGCGCACACCGGAATGAGTACGGAGTTTGCCGTGCCGGACGGGTCTCATCTGCGCTGTGTTTCGGCCGTTGACGGCGATACCGGCCCGACACAACATCACCCCTGGGTTGACACGATGTACCCCGCGTACGCGGGGCCACACCGCGCGCTTACTTCGCTTTTCTGCCGCGCCGTGAGCAACACACTCTGCTCAACGCGCTCCCGCTCGTGCGATTCACGCCGCATACACCGGTCGATTTGGAGCAGATCTTCGCCGAATACGACGAGACGCTGACACGGGGCTGGGCATATTCTGCGGGGGAGTACAACCTGCACTCCGAGGTGATCTCCGCGCCGATCATGCTCGGTTCTCGACCCAAGGGAGCGATCTCAGTGGTGCGCATCAGCGAGAAGAGGATTGGGCGGGCGGCACTGGAGGCCTATGTGCCCGCCCTGTTGCAGAGTACTGAGGAGTTCTCTGCGACGCTGTCGTTTCGACTTGCGTCAGCTCAGGATGAGAGCAACTGATAGCACCGGGTGATGCGCTCACGCCACCACCTGGTACGCTCAGGGGAGGCCGCAAACTGGGTGAGCCGTGCGGTGTCGAGGTTCGGGCGACGCAGCGCAATTGCGCCGTCCACGGGGAGTAGCGGATCGTCGGTGACGTCGCCGTCGAGCAGCGCGACCGTGCCGAGCCCGCAAGCTCCAGCGAGTTGATCCTCGGGCAGGGCCGCCGCCAGCGTGAGCCCCATTGCGATCCCAACGGAGGTGTCGAGCGCGCTGGAGACAATGACGGGAAGGCCCGCCAGGGCCACGATGTCGAGCGCGCGTTGGATCCCGCCCAACGGTTGCGCTTTCACGATCAGGAGATCTGCGGCTCCCGCGCGGGCGACGGCGAGTGGATCCTCTGCCTTGCGTACACTCTCGTCAGCGGCGATCCGGGTAGCGTATGCGGTGCCGGCGATTCGTGTTCGCACCTCACCGAGCTCCGCCACCGTCGCGCACGGCTGTTCGGCGTAGTCGAGGTCATACGGTGCGAGCGCTTCGAGCGCTTCCACTGTCTCTTCGACCGACCAGCCAGCGTTCGCGTCGATGCGCACGAGCCCCGCGTCGCCCATGGCCTCGCGCACGGCTCGCACTCGAGCGACGTCGTCTGCGAGCGACTGACCGCGCTCGGCGACTTTCACCTTCGCGGTGCGGCAGCCGGGAAACCGCGCCAACAGTTCGGGAACCGCGGCGGCAGGCACCGCGGGGATTGTTGCGTTGACCTCAATCGCGTTGCGCAGCGGAGCGGGCTGCTGCCGCCACCCAAAATCGAGCGCGGCCGCAAGCCACTGCACGGCCTCGGCGTCACCGTATTCGGTGAACGGGGAGAATTCGCTGGGCCCCTCGGGGCATCGAAGATGACAGCCTCGCGCACGCTCACCCCGCGAAACCTGGTGCGGGTTGGAATCGCGACCACCCGCGCCGCCGCCAGCACCTCGTCGAGCGAGGGGAGCTGGTGTGGGAGCGTGAGCATGGATCCAGCCTAGATGTTCGGGCCCGTCCCTCGCCCGTAGGGCACCGATTCGGCCAAGAACACCTGATATCACAGACTCTGAGGTGTTCTACGCGTGATCGGTGCCATAGCTGTGAATGGCTTTCTCGGTCGCACCCTTAGGCTGGGATCATGACGCAGCAGGACGCACAGCCCCAGACGGTCTCTGAACTCTTCGATCCCTCCGAGTGGGAAGTGGCCCCGGGGCCGCTGGCTACACCGACATCACCGCGCATCTCAGCCGCGACGGCAAGATCGCGCGGGTCGCGTTCAACCGGCCCGAGGTGCGCAATGCGTTTCGTCCGCACACGGTTGATGAACTTTACGACGCGCTTGATCGCGCGCGCACGAACCCGCGGATCGGGGTGGTGCTGCTGACCGGGAATGGGCCGAGCCCGAAGGATGGCGGGTGGGCGTTCTGCTCCGGCGGGGACCAGCGGATCCGGGGCCGCGACGGCTACAAGTATGCCGAGTCCGAGGCGGAGGTGGGTACCGAGGAGCGCGCCCGGGCCGGACGGCTCCACATTCTTGAGGTGCAGCGGCTGATCCGGTTCATGCCGAAGGTCGTTATCGCGCTCGTGCCCGGCTGGGCGGCGGGCGGCGGGCACTCGCTGAACGTGGTGTGCGACCTCACCATCGCCTCGCGCGAGCACGCAAAGTTTAAGCAGACTGACGCGGATGTCGGATCCTTTGATGCGGGTTACGGCAGCGCCTATTTTGCCCGTCAGGTGGGTCAGAAATTCGCGCGCGAGATCTTTTTCCTGGCCAGGGAGTACTCCGCTGACCGCGCCCGCGAGATCGGCGCCGTGAACGAGGTCGTGCCGCACGCAGAGCTGGAACGCACCGGGATCGCGTGGGCGCGCACGATCCTCGGCAAGTCGCCAACGGCGATCCGGATGCTGAAGTACGCGATGAATGCGGTCGATGACGGCATCGTCGGCCAGCAGCTCTTCGCGGGTGAAGCGACCCGGCTCGCATACGGTACCGACGAGGCTGTTGAGGGTCGGGATTCGTTCTTGGAGAAGCGGGATCCCGACTGGAGCCCTTTCCCGTATCACTTCTAGGCAGGCGACGCCCGCGCGGAGCCACTAAAGCCTTTGCCGTTCCTGTGCTTTAGTGAAGGCTTGCTGAAGCTTCGCCTGTCGGCTAAAATAGCTCTGTTCTGAAAAACTTTAGGTTGGCTACGGCAGCATTCGCGTCTGTGCTGCGAGTGTTTGCTGAGTGGTGGGATATTCATATATCCCCATACGACCAAGACACTCCATGAGGAATCCATGCACTTGCGCACTAACAAGTCTGTGTCAACTTCGCGTTGGAAATATCTGCGCTCCATCTTCACTGTACTTCTCGTCCTCGTGGGGCTTTTGCTCCCCGGGAACGCCGCGTTCGCGGCGCCGGATCCGGTCGCGGATGATGCGCCAGTGCTGCTGGTTGAGTGGAACCCAGAGTCCGCGGCGACCCGATACTCGGGGCAGATTTTCACCTACTCCGGCTCGGTGTCGTGTTCGACCGTCACCGATGTTCCCTGTACTGATGTGACGCTCACGATCCCGTTCCCCACCGATCTTGTGACACCGGCGGGCGCGACGGCGTTCGCGAACTGGGTCAAGAGTGCCACTCAGAAACTGAGCAGCGCGACGGCTTCGTCGCCGGCGACCATCTCGATCAGTGGCAACAACCTTGTCATCAACCTCGGGACCATTCCTGCGGGCGAATACAGCTACGTCACGCTCACCGTGACGCCTCCGAACTACACAACTCCGAATAACTCGACGTGGACGCTCACGCCGACCGCGTCTGCAACGGGAGCGGAGCCGGTCACCGGTCCTTCGGTGACCTACAAAGCACTTGCCACAGCCAGCGCGGTGCTGACCAAAACCTACGCCGATGGAACGACTGATACTCCGATCGTGTATCCCGGCCAGCTCATTACCTACAAGATTGCCGCGGGTCGCAGTACCGCGAGCGTTGGCATTATCGGGCTCGACCCGGCGGCGTCGGTCACGGTTACCGATCCGCTCCCCGCAAATGTCGAGTTTGTGTCATGTACCGCAGGCTGCGTCGAGAACGCGGGTTCCGTCAGCTGGACGCTGCCCCAGTCTTCCTCCTTGCTCAGCAACCTGCAGGTCACGGTGCGAGTGAAGAGCGACGTTGCGGCAAATGCTACGCTGGACAACACAGCCTCCGCCGTCTTTACGCCGCTCTTTGGCGTTCCGACGTTCACCAAAAAAACGAATACCGTGAGCGCCGTAGCGAAGACGGCGCCGGATCCGGCCGGCATTTTCAAGAAGCTCGCGATCCCGAACATGGGATCTGACGTGCCCGCTGGATCCGGGTTGATCAACACAACCTCTGACTCGGGCTATCGCCTCACCGTCAAGGCACAGGCTGTCGCGTTCGATTATCAGATGGTCGATCCGCTGCCGTGCATGAATGGCAGCGGCTCACCATACGTCTCGAACAGCTATGACAGCAGCGCGGTCTGCAGCGATCCCGCATTCATTACGGAGCGCATCAAGGTCACGAGCCTTGCCGCGCCAGTCAGCTATCCCGTCAATTTGAAGATCACCTTTGCGGATGGATCCTCAGCGAACTTTACGGCGAATGCGACGGGCAGCACCTACACTGTTCCTGCCGGAAAGACTGTCGCTCGGGTTGATGTCACCGGCTCCATGGCCGTGGGAACCGGTCAGATCGCCATCGACTTCTTGGGCAAGCCCAAGGCTGGGCTGGGCGATGGGGACATCTTGGACAACACCGCTGGCTTCGGCGCCGCTGTTGCGGGCGGGGGCGGATCCATTGACTTGGTGCCGGGGAGCGGCGACCTGAATATCCGCGAGCGCATCGGTGCGAGCATCCCGTGGCAATCTCCGAAAGTTGATGACACGTGGCAGACACTCCAGGTGGGTTCTGCTGGCGGTCGAACCTCGCCGGGCCTGCCGTGGTCCGCGGACTTCTTCTCGACTCAAGAGCAGATGACGGATTCGGGGGCCGCGGCCCTCATTCTGCCCAAGGGATTCACCTATGCGAGCCCGATCCAGATGCCCGTGGCGGATGAGTTTGAGGGCCAGACGCGCTACCTCACTCTGCCAGGAAAGGGCAACTGGGGTACCGATATGCAGCGTTACATCAGTATCGACGCCGGTGTCGCGCCAGGGCTGTACCCCTATGACATCTACGTCGGGTTTAAGGACACGACCTTCGATCAGTGCCTCATGCATGACGGCACCGATGTGAACCTCAACAACACCGCGCCCACCAAGCAGAACCAGATGATCGTGGATACGACCGGGATCATCGGCTCGACGCCGGGAGTGCCGACCACGCTGTGCAAGGTCTCCGGCCTGATCCTCGTCAAGTCGGATGACCCCGGTGCCGCTCTGACCAAGCAGGTCATCACCTCGGAATCAGGGGGCGTGTGGCAGCAGGGGCAGAATGCTCTCGCCGAAATCGGCGCGGACGGCAAGGTCGACTTCCGTCTGACGTGGGCAAACTACGGCAGCCGCGACCTGTCCGACGTCGCGCTCTACGATGTGTTCCCGCGTGCGACGGATGATGTGACCGCGTTCGGCAAGCCTCGTGGCTCGCAGATGGATCTTGAACTGCAGGAGATCACGGGCGTTCCCGCGACCGGCTGGGAGCTCAGCTATTCAACCGCGGACAATCCCTGCCGCCCGGAGGTTCTGCCCACGAACCCCGGTTGTGTTGACGACTGGAGCACCACCGCGCCTGACCTCAGTACCGTCACCGCGATTCGTTTGAAGAACACGGCTCCGGCCAAGATCACGACAGTCCTCAACATTGATCTTGGATTTAAGGCTGGAGCCCTCGAGATCGGTGAGCCACTGCGCGCCTGGAATACGGCGGCGATGCGTAACGGCTACGTTGCCCCCGGCGGTGGGACCAACTATCTGGCACCTCTTGAGACCCCGCGTGTGGGTGCTGCGGGCCAGGTCGATGCTGTGTCGGAGTTGGAGCTTGTGAAGACGGGCTCGCTTGACGGAACAGCTGCAGTGGGAAGCGACATTGACTGGTCGTTCACGCTGACCAACTGGGGCAACGTTGTGGTCAAGGACCTCACCCTGAGCGACGAGCTTGAGGGTCTCACCAATATTGAGTGGGACTGGGCCGGATCCGGCGTCGCTACCGAGGGTGAATTGGCTCCGAACGAGTCGGTGTCGATCCGCGCAACCTCCCCCATTTCCGCGGCGCTGTACCCGACGGGCACGGTGACCAACACGGCGCAGGCGAGCGGAACGGACAGCTCCGGCGATCCCGTTGACTCGAACGAAGCTGAGGCCACGGTGACCTGGCCGTTCGTTGCCGCGCCCGCGCTGAGCCTCACAAAGGCCGGCTCGGTGCACGGCGGTACGGCGGCAACCGGTGGTCTGATCGACTGGACCTTCACGCTGAGCAACACTGGAAACGTGACGGTGAGCGATCTTGAGCTGAACGACGAGCTTGCTGGTCTCGCAGACGTTGAGTGGCACTGGGACGAAGCGACCGTGGCAAATGCCGAGGAGCTCGCACCGGGCGAGTCGGTCGACATCTCTGCGACGTCGCCCATCACCTGGGACGTGTTCGCGAACGGCGGGGTGGAGAACACCGCGACGGTGACCGGCAGCTACAACGGCTCCGCGGTCGACTCCAACGAGGCCGATGCGGAGGTCACGTGGCCGTTTGTTGCCGCGCCAAGTGTGGCGCTCAAGAAGAGCGGCGCGCTCGAAGGCACGGAGGCAGAGAACGGAACGGTGAAGTGGACCTTCGAGGTAACAAACACCGGCAACGTCGCGCTGTCAGATCTGGTGCTGAATGATGAACTCGATGGGCTCTCAGACGTTGTCTGGGCATGGGATGATGCTGCCGATCCGACGCTGATTCCTGGCGCTTCGGTCACGGGAACGGCGACCTCCCCCATTGATAGTGCGCTCTACAAGACCGGCGAGGTCACCAACGTTGCGACGGTTGGGGCATCGGCTGGGAGCGACACTGTCACCTCAGAAGAGAGCGAAGCGACCGTCAAGTGGCAGGCTCCTGAAGATGGCGGATCGGGGACGCAAGGACCCGGCGGCGGTGAGTCCGGTGGCGCTAAGCCCGGTAATTCGGGTGGCACCGTGAATCCGCAGAACCCTGCGGATACCGCTGGAAACGGCTTGGCTACCACCGGTGGAGAAATGCAGTTCGCGCTGAGCCTGGGCGTCCTCCTGGTCGCGTTGGCATCGGGGATTCTGCTTTCTCGACGCAAGCGCGCGTAAGTGATGCGGAGAGGTGGCGCGCTGATCCGCGCCCACCTCTCCGCCGCGGCGCTCTCGGGTGTCGCGCCCAAAGCAACACCGAGTAATCTGGACAGGTGACTTCGCAACACGCGCTCCGCGCAATTCCCTCGGAGGATCGCGCCTGGCTGTTGGCCGCGCTCGCCGACGCGCTCGGAGACGGCGCTCCAGTGCTTCCCCTGCCACCGGGCACCGAACCGAGTGACGTCGAAGCCCTCCTAGACGCTCCGCTTCCCGCGGAAACCGCCCTGGTGATTCGAACCTCTGGATCGACGGGGGTGCCGAAGGCTGTGGCGCTCTCCGCGAGTTCTTTGCTGGCGAGTGCGCGGTTCACTCACGAAGCCCTTGGCGGTCCTGGCGGGTGGTTGGTGACGCTCCCCAGCCACCTCATCTCCGGCGCACAGATGCTGGTGCGCAGTGTTGTCTCCGGCATCGACCCGGTGTTCCTTGACGGCCACTTTGATCCGGCCTCACTGGTGCATACCGCGGAGCGCATGAGCGCCGAACGGCGGTATGTGTCGCTGGTGCCGGTGCAGTTTTCGCGGCTGCTTGATCTTGCCGAGCAGGATCCGGACGCCGCCGACACACTCCGTCGCTTCGACGCCGTCCTCGTGGGCGGCCAAGCGGTGTCGCTCGAGCTGCGCAGACGCGCCCACGACCTCGGCGTCGCGCTGCGCCGTAGCTACGGGATGACCGAAACCTCCGGCGGGTGTGTCTACGACGGGGTCGAGATTGGCGATACACGGGTGCGGATTCGCGGCGGCGAGGTGCAGCTTGCAGGATCGACGCTGGCGCTCGGCTACGTCGATGCCCCGGAGGCCATCGCCGACCGGTTTATTGAGGAGTGTGGGCGGGACGGTGAGATGACGCGCTGGTATCGGACGGGCGATGCCGGCGAGCTGCTCGGGGGTATGCTCACGGTCACCGGACGCCTCGACCGGGTGCTCGTGTCGGGTGGCGTGAACGTGTCGCTTGACCGTATCGAGGAGGTCGCGCGGGAGCAGCGCGGCTGGGAGTCCGCGATCGCACTCGCGACGCCGCATCCCGAGTGGGGTCAGCGCCCCACGCTGGTCATTGAGACGGTGGCGGATGCGGTGCCGTTCGATGACGTGCAGGCCGCGATCCGGGATCGCCTCGGCCCGGCGGCGGTGCCCGAATGGGCGAACGAGATGGCCGAGATTCCCCGCCTACTGGGCGGAAAGCCCGATCTGATCGCCGTGGAGGCGTGGGTGCAGCAACTTCGCCAGAGCTTCCGTGAGATTCGCGACGCCGAGACTGGATCTCGGCGCACAGATGCCCATACCGTTCACCGAGAGGACCACGCGTGAATCACCAGCCAAAGGATCTGCGTCGCTCAGGAAACCCCGCTCGCCGCGCCGCGGCCAAACGTCAGATCGACGCGGGCGCGCCTCCTCGCATCACCTGGCGCAATTGGGTGGGCGGTGCCCGCCTGCGGACGCTGCCGCTCGCGGTCGCCCCTGTCGCGGCCGGGGCCGGGATCGCCCACATGCTGCAGGCGTTTTCGTGGCCGTTGACCCTCCTCGCGCTCGCTGTTGCGGTGTTCCTGCAGGTCGGCGTGAATTACGCGAACGACTATTCTGACGGGATCCGCGGCACCGACGAGTTTCGGGTTGGCCCAGCCAGGCTCACCGGCTCGGGGCTTGTGAACCCGAAACGGGTGCTGGCGCTCGCGCTGGTGTTCTTCGGCCTCGCCGCGGTTGCCGGGCTTGGCGCCGTGGTGCTCAGTGGGCGCTGGTGGTTCCTTGCGTTGGGTGTGGTCGCGATCCTCGCAGCCTGGTTCTACACCGGCGGTAAGCGGCCATACGGGTACGCGGGTCTCGGCGAGGTGATGGTGTTCATCTTCTTCGGAATCGTCGCGACCGCCGGCACCGTGTGGCTACAGACCGATATCGAGAATCAGGAGACGTGGATCGCCGGCGCGGGCGTGGGGCTCTTCGCGGTAGCGGTGCTCGTGGTGAACAACCTCCGCGACATTCCGACCGACACACTCGCGGGCAAACGAACCCTCGCGGTGCGGATGGGGGAACGAGCCTCCCGGGCCCTCTATATTGCCTGCGTATTGTTGCCGTTTGCGCTGCCGCTCATTTACGGTCCACTGCAGTCGGGGATGATCCTGGTGTGGTTTGTGCTGCTCCTGGTCGCGCCCGCGATCCTCATTGTACTGACGGCTAAGACACCCCGAGAGCTCATCCTGGTGCTGCAGCTGACGAGCTTCGCGGCCCTCGCATACGGCGTGCTGCTCGGCAGCGCCTTCGCCTTCTAGCGCCCGCCTGATGTACGGCCTCTCCTGTGACGGCCGAGATTCTGCCGTTTGCGGGCTTGCTAGTCCCACTGGGGTCACAGCGCCGCGGCACCCCATTGAGCCCAGTGCACCCCTTTCCGCTAAACGCACCCCCGGGTGCCGAACGCACCCCTTTCGCACCGTAACTGAGGGGTGCGTTTAGCGGAAAGGGGTGCGGGGCTCTCCGGCAGTGCTGCACGTCGTGCTCTTGCGCGTTGCGTCGGCTCCTCGATAGGCTGATCCGGTTACCGCTCAACCCGGAAGGAGAAGACCATGGCGTATCCCATCAAGCCCATCGCGTTCACTCTTCCGGGCATCCAGCCGCTCGGCGACCACTAGCAGAACACGGGCGAGAGTTCCGTCTCCCGCCCCATGCCCCGTCGCCCCGCGCTCACCCGAGCCCACTGAGAAGCACCGCCGTGCCGGATCGCCTCTCGCACCCCACTCACCCTGAGCAGCGTGTCCAAGACACCGCTCAGCGCACACCCCCAGGGAACATGACCATTCACTCCGCGCCGAATCAGGCCACCCCACAACGTCCACCCCGCGCGTCGGCCGCGAACGAGTCGCCGCCGCGCCAACCCACGCTGAAGGCGCTCGCGCGCCTGCTACCCTTCGCGAAACCGGCGCTGCCGCGCCTGATCGCCGGTGCGGTTGTCGGCCTCGGCGCAGCGCTCGCGAGCCTCGCGATCCCGCTCGTTCTGCAGTGGGTGATTGACGGTCCGCTGCGTTCCGGCGACCGCTCTCTGATCGTCTGGGCCACCCTTGGGGTGCTCGGGCTGGGAGCTGCGGAGGCCGCGCTCGTGTTCACGCGGAGGATGCTCGTGCTCGCGCCGGCGACGGAGGTCGAATACGCGCTGCGCCGCGGCTTTACCGAGCGGCTCTTGAACCTGCAGGTTGCGTTTCACGATCGCTGGCAGTCGGGTCAGCTGCTGAGTCGCATGATGCAGGACATCAGCCTGATCCGGCGCTGGCTCGCCTTCGGTTCGATCCTGCTGCTCATCAACCTCGTCACGATCGTCGTCGGCACGGCGCTGCTGTTTCGCTGGCACTGGTTGCTCGGCGTGGTGTTTGTGGTGTGCTCAATCCCGATCTGGGGCGCCGGGTTTCGCTTCGAACAACGCTACGGCAGCCTCTCTCGCAGCAGCCAGGATCAGGCCGGTGACCTCGCAACCTCCGTGGAGGAGAGTGTGCACGGGATCCGAGTGCTGAAGGCGTTCGGGCGCGGCGGGCACGCGATGAGCAAGTTTGTGCGGCAGGCCGAAACGCTGCGCGATACGGAGTTGCAGAAGGGCCGAGAGGTGGGCCTGCTGTGGTTCTGGTATGACCTGGTGCCGGTGCTCGCGCTCGGCTTGAACCTGATGACCGGCATCTGGCTGGTGAGCCGGGGGCAACTCACCGTGGGTGAGCTGTTCGCTTTCTTCGCAATGGCGACGGCGCTGCGCTGGCCCATGGGGTCGCTCGGGTTCCTGTTCTCCTTCTTGATCGACACCCGCACTGCGACCGATCGCGTGTTTGAGGTGTTCGACTCGCAGGTGGTGATTCAGGATCCCGCCGAGCCGAAGACGATCACGGCGCCCCGGGGTGAGCTCGCGTTCCGCGGCGTTCATTTCCATTACCCCGACGCGCGTGAGGGCGACACCGACATCATCAACGGCCTCGACCTGACGCTCAGGCCCGGGGAGACGATGGCCCTCGTGGGGGCCACGGGCTGTGGCAAAACGACACTCACGACGCTGCCATCGCGGCTCTACGACGTCACCGGCGGCAGCGTCGAGATCGACGGTGTGGACGTGCGGGATCTGCGACTCGAAGAACTGCGCAGCCTCATCGGTGTCGCGTTCGAAGAGCCCGTGCTGTTCTCGTCGTCGGTGCGCGAGAACGTGCTGCTGGGCCGGGCCGATCTTGCGCCGGGCAGCCCGGAGGCCGAGGCCGTGCTGCGTGAGGCGCTCGATGTCGCGCAGGCGGGCTTCGCGACGGAGCTGCCCGACGGGCTCGACACCGCGGTGGGCGAGGAAGGGTTGAGTCTCTCCGGCGGCCAGCGGCAGCGGCTCGCGCTCGCGCGAGTTGTCGCGGCAAAGCCGGCGATCCTGGTGCTCGATGACCCGCTGTCTGCGCTTGATGTCGACACCGAAGCGCTCGTGGAGGCCGCGCTGCGGCGGGTCCTCGCGAACACGACCGCGCTGATCATCGCGCACCGCCCCTCAACTGTCGCGCTGGCAGACCGTGTCGCGGTGATGCGCGACGGTCGCATCGAGGCCGTCGGCACCCACACAGAGTTGCTACGCAGGAGCGCGCACTACCGCCACTTGATCGTCAGTATTTCGAGCCCGAACGGCTCAGCAACGGAGGAACAACCATGAGCGCGGAGAACGTGCGCGGCACCGCGGGTGAGGACCGCGACAACTATACGAGGGCGGAGAGTCGGGCGATCCGGCGCCGCTCCATTCGCCTGCTGGGTTCGATCCTGAAGCCGCTGCGGTGGGTGATGCTGCTCACCGCGGGGGTCGTACTGGCGTCGACCGCGCTGCGGGTGGTCGGCCCCATGCTCATCGCGGCCGGGATCGACGACGCACTGCCCCGCGCCATCACCCAGGGCGACTGGCTGCCCGCCGCCGGCATCACCGCCGCATTCCTGCTTTCCGGGGCCATCGCTGCGGGGCTCGTCGGCCTGTACGTGGTGCTGATTGCGCGCCTCACCCAGGCCGTGATGCTGGAGTTGCGGCGACGAATCTTCCGGCACACGCAGCGTCTGAGCCTCGGATTTCACGAGGGCTACACCTCGGGCAGGGTCATCTCGCGGCAGACGAGCGATCTCGAATCGATCCAGGAGTTGCTTTCCGGCAGTCTGAACGAGCTCATCGATGCCGTGCTGATCGGCACCTTCACGGTGATCGCTCTGTGCCTCCTCGATTGGCGGAGCGGCGTGCTGCTGGTGTGCATGGGATCCCGCTGGCGATCCTGATGCGCTGGTTTGTGATCGAGTCGCAGAAGGGATTCCGAGGTACCCGCGTCGCGAGCGCCCGCCTGATCGTGCAGTTTGTGGAGATGATGACCGGGATCCGTGCCGTGCAGGCCTTCCGCACCGAGCGTCGCAATGCGCGGGCGTTCGCGGAGGTCGCGGACGAGTACCGCCGCACGAATCTGCGGGTGGTGCGCCTGTACGGTGTGCTCGATCCAGGGTTAATCCTGCTCGCCAACATCACGATCGCGGCCGTGCTGCTGTGGGGTGCCCTGCGGGTGAGCGAGGGGACGCTGGCGATCGGGGTGCTGCTCGCGGCGGTGCTGTACGTCCGCAACTTCTTCGGGCCGATTGAGGAGGTCGCGATGTTCCTGAACTCCTATCAGTCGGCGGCTGCGGCGCTCGAAAAGGTGTCGGGTGTGCTTGAGGAAGAGCCGACGGTTCCGGATCCCGCGCAGCCCGTCGCCCTGCCGCACGCGCGCGGCGAGATCACCTTCGACCGCGTGACGTTTGGTTACGGCGGCGGCCGCACGGTGCTTGAGGAGTGCTCTCTGGTGCTGCCCGCCGGGCAGACGGTGGCACTTGTCGGCACGACCGGCGCGGGCAAGTCGACGCTCGCGAAGCTGGTCGCAAGGTTCTACGACCCGACTTCGGGGGCGGTGCGACTCGACGGCATCGATCTGCGGGACGTTGCGGCGAAGGATCTGCGCCGCGCGATCGTCATGGTGACGCAGGAGGCGTACCTGTTTAGCGGCACCGTTGCGGAGAATATTGCGCTGGGCAAACCGTCCGCGACCGCGGAGGAGATTCGCACGGCGGCTCGAACGGTGGGTGCCGAGGAGTTCATCGACGCGCTGCCCGACGGGTTCGACACCGACGTGAACAAGCGCGGCGGGCGGATCTCGGCGGGTCAGCGGCAGTTGATTTCGTTTGCGCGGGCATTCCTCGCGGATCCGGCGGTGCTGATCCTCGACGAGGCGACGGCGTCACTCGACCTGCCGAGCGAGCGCCTGGTGCAGGAGGCGTTGCAGCGCTTACTTGCCGACCGCACCGCGATCATCATTGCGCATCGGTTGTCGACGGTCGCGATCGCGGAGCGGGTGCTCGTGATGGAGCACGGCCGGGTGATCGAGGACGGTTCCCCCGCGGAACTCCTGGACCGCGGGGGCCGCTTCGCCGTGCTGCACGCCGAGTGGCAGGGGACGCTCGCGGGTTAGGCCCGCGCCAGCCCCCATAACCCGCGGTTCAGGTGTCACGGATGTGTACAAAACTGGATCTTGGTACACATCCGTGACACCTGAATGGGAGGCGATGCGAAGGGTCTAGCTGCGCGTCGCGAGGTGCGCGGGGCGCCGCATGAAGAGCACCGCAATGACCCCGAGTGTCAGCGCGAGCGCAGGCAGCAGCATCGTCTGCAACATTGCCGTCGCGAAGGGCGCGGCGATCATCTCAGGCAGTGTGCCGCCCTCAAACCCGCCGCCACTGGCCATGGCAGCCTCGGGAAGGTTCGCCTCAAGCCGCGACTGCATGAACGCGGCGATCGCTGCCGAACCGAGCACGGAACCGATCGTGCGAGTCGTGTTGTAGATTCCGGATCCTGCGCCCGCCTGGCGCGGATCCAGGTTGCGTGTCGCGGTGGTCGCGAGCGGCCCCCACATGCCCGCGTTGCCGACACCCATGAGCGCCGACGGCAGCAGGAACGCCCAGATGGGGGTGTCGGTGTTCATTAGCGACATGTACCACAGCAGCGAGATGATCACGAATGACAGTCCCGGAACGAGCATCAGCCGCGGGTCGATACGGTCAAGGAGTTTGCCCGCGAACGGCGACAGCACGCCGGCGGCGACGGCCATCGGGATCAGGAGCATCGCCGCCTCCGTGGGGGTCAGCCCGCGCGCGAGCTGGTAGAAGAACATCAGTGGCAGAGTCATGCTCGTTACGGTGAAGCCGACCGTCGTGATGCCGAGGTTCGCGACGGAGAAGTTGCGGTCTTTGAACAGGGACAGTGGCACCAGAGGCTCGCTGCGCGTCTTCGCCTGCTGCAGGATGAACAGCCCCATCACCAGCACACCGGCGGCGATCAGCGACCACACGGTGATCGGACCCCAGATGACGCCCCAGTTGTAGGCCTCGCCCTCTTGCAGACCAAAGACGATGAGGAACAGAGTGACGGCGCTGAGCACCACACCGACGATGTCGAAGCGGTGCATGTGCGTTTCGAGCTTCGGAACGAAGATCCATGCCAGCACAAAACCGATCACGCCGACGGGCAGGTTGACGAAGAAGATCCACTCCCAGCCGAAGCCGTCAACGAGGAGGCCGCCCGCGAGCGGGCCCACCAGCATCGCGACACCCGAGGTCGCGCCCCACAAGCCCATTGCGGCACCGCGCTGGTTCGCCGGGAAAGTGCGCGTGATGACCGCCATGGTCTGCGGCGTCATGAGTGCCGCGCCGAGGCCCTGCACCGCGCGCATGACGATCAGCATCGTCAGCGAGGTCGAGAGTCCGCAGCCCAGCGACGCGAGCGTGAAGAGTGCCAGGCCCGCGAGGTACATGCTGCGCGGCCCAAACCGGTCGCCGAGGCGGCCCGTGATGAGCAGCGGTACGGCGTAGGCGAGCAGATAGGCGCTCGTCACCCACACGACGTTGTCGAGGTTGGGGGTGCCGGGATCCAGCGCGGCCTTAATCGCCGGGTTCGCGACCGACACGATGGTGGTGTCGACCAGGATCATGAAGAACCCGATGACCATGGCCCAGAGAGCGGGCCAGGGACCGCGAGATGTTGCGGAGGAGTTCACTGCTGTGCTGCCTTTCGGTGCAGGTTGTACTTTGCGGGGGAGGGCGTAATGCCCTGACCCCAGGGGAATCCGGGTGTTGAAATGTGTGCGAGCGTTTCGATGATCCAGTCGAGGTCAGCGTGGAGGAGCTTCGCCTCGCGCTCAAAATTGAGCAGGTACTGCTCGGGGGTGCCTTCGTCGTGGGCGTCGGCGAGCTCAGAAACCTGGATCCGGAGGGCGTTTGCGAGCGCGTCTTTGCGCTGGGTGAGCAGTTCGACTGTTTCGGCGAGTGTGAGGTTGTGTGCCTCGGCGAGGGCGACGTTGAATGATGCCGGGCAGTCGATGCGGGGGAGCTCCTGCCGTACCCAGGCGGGCACGGCATCTCTGCCAGCCTCCCGCAGCGTGTAGCTCGTGCGTTCGGGGCGATTGCCCTCGCGGTCTACGCAGGCCTCGGCGATGAGCTGTTGCTCCTCGAGGCGCGAAACGGTGTGGTACACGGATCCTTTGGTGACTGACACGAGCCGGTCGCGGTGGCGGTATTCGAGGAGTCGCAGCATCTCGTACGGATGCATATCGCCCTCGTAGAGCAGCGCGAGCAGCATGATCCCGAGCGGTGTGAGCTTGGGGTTGGGGGAATTCATTGCATGGTCCGTTCGTACTAGTACGGATGGACTATAGCACGAGCTGGGCCTATGCGTGCGCACTCGCTTACCCGGCGGGGGAGATTCGAGTGCCCACCTCCCCCGCGAGTGCCCACCTCGTCAGTGTGCGAGGATCGTGGGCGCTCGCCGGAAAGGTGGGCCCTCACCTCGCGGGTGCCAGTGCGGGCGCGGCGAGGATCCCGAGCCTCAGTGCGCGGCGAGCCTGAAGGGGTCCGGCGGGAACGAGATCCCCATCGCGGCGTCGGCGAGGATCCGCCCGGTTGCCGGAGCAAACTTGAAGCCGTGACCCGAAAAACCTGCGGCAACGGTGACCGCGCCGATCCGATCGAGCACAAAGCGGCCATCCGCGGTGGATGTGTAGGTGCAGCTGATCTCGGCCGCGGTATCGGGATCCAAACCCGGAAACCACTCGGCCACATAGCTGCGCAGCGCCTCGCGGGAGAGGTCGCTCCCGCGAAATCGCCTGGCATCGGGATTCACTTCGTCGCCGACCTTGTGGAATCCGACCTTGACGCCCTCGCCCGGGGTGAGCATGCCGTAGACAGCACCGTCTTGGGGGTCTTCCTTGCCCGGGACAAAACGGTTGAAGGATGGCCACCACGCTTCGCCACCCGGCTCAATCATTTGCGGGCGGATCTGAAAGTGCGCGGGATGTTCCTCGGTGACCTGCAGCGGCGGCAGCTCAACGAGGCCGCGCAGCAACTGCTCCGACCAGGCACCAGCCGCGACGATCACGCTCGCGGCATTGAACACGGTGGGTGATCCCGAATCATCAACCGCAGTGACTTCCGTACCGTGCTCGGTGACTCGCAAGTCGGTGACCCGTTGTCCGAAACGAATATCGGCACCGTGCGCCCGCGCGAGCGCCGCGAAAACCTCGAGTGCCGTGGCGGAGTGGATGCGCCCGGCGTCACGATTGAGCAGCACGGTTCCTTCAAACTTCATGCCGGGCCAGCGCGACGCGGCCTCCTCGGCGCACAGCAATTCGGCCGCGGCACCGCGCGCGGTCAGTGCGGCGTGTGCCTCCGAGATCACCCCGGGATCCCCCTGGCTCACCAGCCCGCACAGGGTCAGCAGCTGCTCGCCCGACTCGCGTTCGAGTTCTCGCCACAGCTGCAGCGCCTCATCGTAGAGGTCGAGGTAGTAGTCCTCGGTGTACGCGTTGTTCATGTTGCGGGTCGCGCCGTGGGAGGCTCCCCGCGAGTGGCCCGGCTCAAACCGCTCGAGCAGCAGCACTTGCTGGCCGCGGCGTGCGAGATTCCAGGCGGCGGAGAGGCCAATGATCCCGCCGCCAATGACGAGATGATCTACGCGGGTTTCCATGTGTCTGACTCTTCTTGGGGTGTGCCATCGGCAGGATCCTGAGCGAGAACGGCGGGCTCCGCCTCGGTTGCTGCTGCATCCGTTGCTTCTGCGGCTGCCTCTGCTTTCATCTCAGCTTCAGCCTCAACTTCCGCCTCGATCGCCTCGTCCTCAACGATGTCGTCAGCGGTGCGCTCGCGGTTGCGCCAATCATAGATACTCTCTGACGCGACGGCGCGAGGCTTCGACAGGAAGATGATCGAGAGCGAGACGCCGATGAGCCCCGCAAAGATGGCAGAGAGCCAGGGCCAGATCCCGAGTAGCATCAAGACCGCGAACGGAACGGCAAAAAACAGCAGTCTCAGAGCGGTGTACACAAGCCAGGCAGTGCGAGGGTTTTTCACCTGATCGAGTCTACCCGCCTCGCGGGGAGCTCCCCTGAGTAGAGGCGTAAGGTAGGCACCTCTGGTCCAGGTGCAACGGGTAGCATATGAAGCATGGTGCGGTTCTTGATTATCGGGATCGTCATCGCTGTTGCATTTACGCTGTTTGCGCTGGTGGATGCGGCGATGACAGATGGCGCACGCGCGCGCGGAGTGAGCAAGCCGGTGTGGGTGGTGCTGATCGTCTTGCTGCCGGTGATTGGTGGCGTCCTGTGGTTCATGATTGGTAAGGGTGCGACCCCGGCGAAGCGTCCGACCGCTCCCGATGACGATCCGCGCTTTTCGGGTAACCGGATGTCTACTTCCGAGGTTGAGGTGCACCTGAAGGATCTTGAAGCCAGGCTGCGTGAGCTTGACGATGAGGTATACCCGGGTGAAGAGGTCGACAAACCCTCGCAGGATCCCGCGCCGCAGACCGATCCTGATGCGCCTGCCGCAGAAACCCAGCCTGGCTCGGAAGCGAAGCCGGACAGCGATACGGGTGCGGCTCAGAAGTGAGTGAGACGGGCCCCGCCCCGGCGTCAATCTTCGCCGTCGAATTGCTGGCCGAACTGATTCGTCGCGGGGTGCGCGACATGGTGGTGTGCCCAGGATCCCGTTCGCAGGCGCTCGCGCTCGCCGCCGCAGCCGCCGAACAGGCCGAGGCGATCTCGCTGCACGTGCGCCTGGACGAGCGCTCTGCCGGGTTCTTCGCGCTCGGTGTTGCACGTGAAACCGGGATCCCCGCGCCGATCATCGTGACGAGCGGCACCGCGGTCGCGAATCTGATGCCCGCCGTGATGGAAGCGCACGCGGGCCGGGTGCCGATGATCCTGCTCACCGCCGATCGCCCCGCCGAGCTGCGCGGGATCCGCATGAATCAGACGACGGATCAGGCCGGGCTCCTCGGGAAGTTTGCCCGTTTGTCGCTTGATGTGCCCGCTCCCGAGATGGGCGCGGACGGGGATCTTCTGCGGTCTCCGGATCGGGATCCCGCGCGGCTCGCCATTGCGGCGCTCGCGGCAGCCGGCGGGTTTCCCGGGGCGGCTCCGGCCGGTCCGGTGCAGCTGAATCTGGCGTTTCGGGATCCGCTCTCGGGCACCGCTGGTTTTGATGACATGATCGCCGCCGGGTTCGTGGCGGCCGCGGGCGAGGCGGCCGCGGGCGAGGCTGCCGCGTTGCAGGATCCGAGTGCCGCCGAGGCTCAGACCCCGAGCCGGGCTACCGCGCAGAGCGCGCCCGCCGATCTTGGCGAGTGGGCCGATGACGAGGTGTTTACTCTGCGCGGCGACACGCTGGCCGTGGTGATTGCGGGCGAGGGCGCTGGCCCCGAGGCGGAAGCGTTTGCGCACGCCGCCGGGATCCCGCTGCTCGCCGAGGTCGTGAGCGGTGCGAGATTCGGTCGTGAGGCGATCACCGCCTACGCGACCCTGCTCGATGACCCCCAGCTGGGTGGGCTCGTGGAGCAGGCGATCGTGTTTGGGCACCCGACGCTCACCCGCCAGGTGCCCGCGCTGCTGCGGCGCGACGACGTCGACGTGGTGGTGGTCGATCCCTACACCGAAGCCGAGCACTTCGACCCGAGCCGCGACGCCCGCGTGGTGCGGGCGGCACGCGTCGATCCCGAGCATGATTCCCGCCAGCTGCGCCGTTGGCTGGGGGCGTGGGTGGTCGCCGATCGCGAACTGCAGCGCGAACGCACCACGATCCACGAGCCCGACCTTGCGGCTGCGCGGGCCACCGGTTACAAGGAACGCAACGAGTATGCGCGGGCCGAGCTCGCGGCGATGCGCGAGGAGATTTCGCGGGAGCTGCTGACGGAGAGTGTATGGCGGGCGAGCTGGCCACACGACCGGCTGGTGCTCGCGGCGTCGCGGCTGGTGCGGGTGCTTGACGGGCTTGCTCCCGCGCGGCGGCTTGAGGTCCGTTCGAACCGGGGGCTTGCCGGGATCGACGGGACCGTGGCGACGGCGTTCGGCGTGGCGTCGGCGAGTCAGGCCGCGGGGGATCCCGCGCTGTCGGTCGGCACGACCCGGGTGATTCTGGGTGATCTCGCGCTGCTGCATGATGCTGGATCACTGCTGCTGCCCGAGGGAGAGGTGCGGCCCAGGATCCAGTTGTTCGTGGGCAACGACGGCGGCGGAACTATCTTTGACGGACTTGAGGTGGCTTCGTCCGCGTCACGAGAGGCCTTCGACCGCGTGCTGTTTACGCCGCAGCGGGCGTCGCTTGCGGGCCTGGCCGAAGCCTACGGCTGGGAGTACCGCCTGGTGTCGACCCGTGGCGAGCTCGAACAGTTGTTGACGGTGCCCGTCGAAGGGCCGACGCTCGTTGAGGTGCCGCTCGGGCGTTAGCTTGCCATGCCCGATCGGCCTGCCGGATCCGGATCCCGACCCCGATCTGCTTGCCCGATCCCGAGCCAACCCTCCCCAAAATATGTGACACAAAGTCCGCTTAACCTGCCCCTCTTAAGCGGACTTTGTGACATATATTTTCAAAGCGAGGCCGGTCGCACGGCCGGTCGCGGGGATCGGACGGTAGGAGGTCGAACTACAAAGGCCTAGTGGGTCGGAGTGGGAGCCGGATCCTTGGCACCCGCAGCCGTTGCCGCACCCACAGCCCCGACATGCTGCGCATCGAGCGACGCGGGCTGAGCGCCCGAGACCTTGGCGTTCATTTCTTCTTCGTTATCGAGCCAGTTGGCACCCTTGTTTTTCAAGAAGAAGATGTACACGAAGAGCGAAACCGCAATGATCGCCATGACATAGAAGACGAAGGTGTTGAGGTGGCCGCTTTCGCCAGCCGCCGCGTGCAGCATGGGTGCAGTGCCTCCAAAGACTGAGTTGGCAAGGGCGTAGCCAAGCCCAACGCCCAGCGCACGAATGTGGGTGGGGAAGAGTTCCGCCTTCACAACTGCGTTGATCGAAGTGTAGCCGGTCAGAATGATAAAGCCACCGACCAGAATCAGGAACGCAAACATCGGGTCTTGCTGCTGAGGCAGCATGGTCAGCAGGAACCAGGTGTAGAGGAGCCCGCCGATCCCGAAGAACACCAGCAGTGATTTGCGGCCCACGATGTCCGAGAGCCATCCGCCGAGTGGCTGAAGCAGCATCAGGATCGTGAGCGCAATTAGGTTAATGAATGTGCCCGCGATGACGTCGCCGTTGGAGAAGGCCTGCTTCACGATGTTGGGCCCCGTAACCGAGTAGGTGTAGAAGGCGACGGTGCCACCGGCGGTCACCAGGAAACAGAGCAGCAGTGGACGCCACTGGTGCACCAGGAGTTCTCGCATCGATCCGGCCTGCTTGGCCTGGCCCGAGCGCACGGCCGCCAGATCAGAGCTGGTCAGCGTCTCATCCATTGTACGGCGCACCCAGAACACGACGACCGCGCCGACGCCGCCGATCCCGAACGCGACCCGCCATCCCCACGAGGTCATCTGCTCGGGCGTGAGCGTGAAGAGCATGACCATGAGGGTGAGCTGAGCAAGTACGTGACCGCCGACCAGCGTGACGTACTGGAACGAGGAGAGGAAGCCGCGCCGTCCGGAGATCGCGGTTTCAGACATGTAGGTGGCGCTGGTGCCGTATTCACCGCCGGTCGCGAAACCCTGCACGAGACGTGCGAACACGAGGATGACCACCGCGCCGCCGCCAATCGTCTCAGCTGTAGGGGCGATGGCAATGATCGCTGAACACGCTGCCATTACCGAGACCGAGGTGGCGAGGGCGCGGCGTCGACCGTGGCGATCCGCAAATCTGCCAAAGAACCAGGATCCCACCGGGCGCATCAGGAACGTTACCGCGAAGATGGCCCACACGTAGATTGTCGAGTTCTTTTCGTCGGCAGCGAAAAATTGGGATTCGAAGTAAGTCGCAAACACCGAGTAGACGTAGACGTCGTACCATTCGACCAGGTTGCCGGCCGATCCTTTCAGTGTGTTTGAAATAGATCGCCGCAGAGTGGGTGAGGTGAGTGTCGTCGTTGACATGGGTGTGCTCGTCCTTAATCTGGGAAATTATGTGTGCTGGCTTCCCAGTATTCTTCGCGGAATGAAAGTGTGCCCGAGCCCTTAACATTCTCTTTACCTTCGCCGAGATCGCATTGACCGGTAGGGCTAACATGATTACATGCGTGTCTTAGTCGCCGAAGACGACCCGTCGGTCGCGGCCGCACTCTCCGGCGCGCTCACAAGAGCCGGGTATAGTTGCACGCGTGTGGCGCGCGGCGCCGAAGTTCTTGAGCGGTATCGAGACTTCGAGCTGTTGATGCTTGATCTTGGACTTGAAGACATGGACGGCATCGAGGTGCTCCGCATTTTGCGCGAGCACAGTGACTTGCCGGTCATCGTGGTGACTGCGCGAGACGATGAACGCTCGACCGTGCAAGCGCTGCGTCTCGGAGCCGATGACTATCTAGTGAAACCGCTGCGCCTGCACGAGTTGCTCGCCCGTATCTCTGCGGTGACTCGTCGCTACGCGCGCGAGGTCTCAAAGCAGTTGGTGATCGGGGATCTTCGCATCGACCCTGAAGCACAGCGCGTGAGCGTTCAAGGTGAAGAGGTGAGACTGACCCCCACCGAATTTGCGCTCGTTGCTGAGCTCGCACGCAAGGCGGGATCCGCGGTAAGTCGAGAGCACCTAGTTGCGCGGGTGTGGGGTGACGATTATCCAGCTGAATCGCGCACCTTCGACGTGCACCTCGCGCAGATCCGCAACAAGCTACCGATGCTGAGCATTGTGACGATCCGCGGCTTTGGTTTTCGCCTGGAGCAGGCGGAAGCCGTGCAGCCTGCCCCGGAGCGCTAAGCGTGAAGCTGCGGCTACTGGTTCCGCTACTCGTCTTTGGGCTCGTCGCAATTGGGGCGCTGGTGGTTCCAGCCGCGCTTACAATTGCGCAGCAGCGCACCCAACAGCTGGAGCGGCAGCGTGTCGAAGCCTTTGACCAGATCGTGCAGCGCTCTTTTGCTGCGGTGTCAAACGTAGGCTCAGGATCCGGCACCAACCTGGCGGTACTGGATCGCTACCTTGAGCGTTTCTACGACACTTACCGGGAGCCCGTAATGGTTGCCGATGGTACCGGCGCAAAGGTGACATCAATCGGGCAGATCCCTGAGGGAGACGCGACAGACAGAGTTGTGAGTGATGCGCTGCGCGGGATCCCGCAGCTTGAACTGCCGACGGTCTACCCGTGGAGCGATGCTTGGGTTGTCGCGGCGCGCCCGCTGAAGACTGACGGGAATGTCTCGGCCGGTGTTGTGGCGATTGGAATCTCGCAGGAACAGGCCCGCCAAGATGTTGCTTGGGGCTGGGTGCAACTCGGCAGCGTTGGGTCGCTGTTGATTGCCGGTTTGTTGGTGCTTGGCGCGGTGTGGACACGTTGGGTGCTTCGCCCCGTGCGAGTGCTCGATACCGCAGCGAACGCACTTGCGGAGCAGCGAAGAGTCGAGTCGGCCGGTGTAACCGGTCCTCCTGAGCTGCGCAGGCTTGCCACCTCGTTCGAACGGATGGCGCAAAACGTTGAGGCTGCCCTTGATCAACAACGCGGCCTTATCGCCGATGCCTCACATCAACTGCGTAACCCGTTGGCGGCGATCCGTCTTCGCATTGATGCGCTTGCCACTCACGGTGCTGGCGAGGGAAGCAAAGGTCTGCCGGGAGAAGCGAGTGGAGAGGCCGCTGAGGATATTGCTGCGGTCACGCACGATCTTGACCGGCTCGAGGGCACGCTTGAGCGCATGCTGAAGTTTGCTCACGCGGAGCATCGTGCGAGCCGGAGGCAGAGTGAAGTGCCCGAGCTTGCGGAGCCCCGGGCCGGTCTCGGCGGGGGCAGCGGATTTCTCGACGGGGCGGGCCGCGGATCCGGCGCCACCCCGCCCGAGGAGAGTTTCGTTTCTGCTGCGACACTGGTTGAACCGCACCGCAGCGCACTCGCCGCGGCGGGTGTTCGCCTCGAGCTGGCCGGTGAGACAGAGCCGGTGAGAGCCGCGTGCAACCTGAGTGACTTGGAAGAGATGGTCGAGATCCTGCTTGACAATGCAGGAAAGTACGCGGGATCGGGTTCGGTCGTGCGCGTCGCACTGTGCCGGGAGCAGGATCGGGTGATCCTGCAGGTTTCGGATTCTGGACCGGGTCTCAGCGATGGCGACCTTGAACAGATCGGCGCGCGGTTCTGGCGAGCGGTGCAACACCGGGATCAGCCGGGCACGGGGCTTGGGCACGCAATCCTTAGCCAGCTTGCGTGTGGGAATGAGTCGACGGTCAGAGTGGATCGCGCGCCAGAGGGCGGCTTGCGCACGCGAATCGAGATGGGGGCGCTATGAGGGAAGTTCGCGTGAGCGCGGGCTTGGGGCTTGTCACCCGCAGGGGGTTGTTTCGCGGGATCGCCGGTGGGGTAGCCGCGGGGGCGATCCCGATGCTTGCGGGCTGCGCTGCCTCGGATCCGCAGCACCTGAAGATGGCGTGCGGTGAAGCGGGAGGCATCTATCTCCAGTTTGGTGAGTTGCTGAGCGCCGCGGTTGATCAACGTGCGCTGAGCAGCGGGGCTGGTTTGCTGCCGATGTTGAGGCAAAGCTTGAGCCGCTCGTCACCAATGGAAGCGCCGAGAATCTGCTGATGCTGCAGACAGGGGAGGTGGACCTCGCGATTGCGCTGGCTGACACTGTGAGGGAGCACGAGAAAGGGCGTCTTGCTGATGGGGGCAGTGCGACCGGCACGAACGTGGCGATTGGGCGGGTCTACCAAAACTATTTGCAGTGCGCCGTGCTGGCTGATGGGCCGCTGAGTGAAATTTCGGAGCTACGCGGCAAGGTCGTTTCAACGGGGGCAAGTGGCTCGGGGAGTTCGTTTACGACGCGTCGAGTGCTCGACCTCTCCGGACTCAGTGAGGCTGAAGGGGGCCTCGCCGCGTCGAGTACGGTCTGGGAGACGGCTTGCGAGAGCTGCGAGCGGGGCGCATTGACGCGATGTTTTGGTCAGGAGGGGTCTCGACTCCCAAGATTGAGGAGTTCAGCGCGGAGGTGCCGCTGCGCCTGCTCGACTTGTCGGACGTGGCCGGGCTGCTTGAAGCGGAGTATCCGCTCGTCTACCTCGAATCGACCATTCCGGCGAAGGTTTACGGCTCGGCGGTGCCAACGCCGACGCTCGGGATACCCAACCTGCTGCTCGCGAGTTCTAAGCTAGCTGATGATGTCGTCAAGCTCATCGTTGATGCGCTCGTGTTTGATGCGCGTGGGCTCGTGCCGAAGGGATCGGTGGGGGCGCAGTTTCTGACCCCGGTGAGCCTGATCGACACCGGTACGGTGCCGCTGCATCCCGCGGCTCGGGATCGCTACCGCGAACTTTACGGGTAGGGACGGGCTCGTCGGGCCGCGCGATCCCGACCCGCCCTTATGATCCGAGAGCGTTTTACTCGCCAAACGCCTCGGTGATAGGGCGAAACTTGGAGACGGTTTCGCGAAGTTCGTGTTCGGGATCCGATCCCGCGACGATCCCGCCACCCGCGCTCGCGATGATCCTGCGACTGCTGTTTCTATGGTCTGCAGGATCTAGCTGAGCGCACCGCAGCGCAATGACCCACTCGCCGTCGCCGTCGGCGTCGATCCAGCCGACCGCCCCAGAATAGCGGCCACGGTCGAAGGGCTCAATCTCTTTGATCGCGGCGACCGCTGCGGCGGTGGGGGTGCCCGCGATCGCGGCGCTGGGGTGGATCGCGCCGACGAGTTCGAGCGCGGAGCTGTGTTCCTTGAGCGTCGCCCCGAGGTCGGTGGCGAGGTGCCAGACATTGGGGAGCTGCAGCGGGAACGGTTCTTCGCTCGTGTGCAGCTCGTTCACGTAGGGGGAGAGGGCGGTGACCACACTCTGCACCGCGAAGGCGTGCTCGTGCTGCTCCTTGGAACTGGTGAGGAGTTCATCGCGGGCCTGTGCGTCGCGCTGCTCAGATTCGGGGTGGCGGCCGCGAGTGCCGGCGAGCACGCGCGCGGAGACGGCGCCGTCAGTTGCCCTGATGAGCGTTTCGGGGCTCGCGCCGATGAGGCCGTCGACGGCGAAGGTCCAGCAGTCGAGGTAGCGATCCGCGAGGCGCGAGAGGGGGGTGCGGAGGTCTGCGTCTTTTGCGATCGTGCTTTCGATTTGGCGGGCGAGCACAATTTTTTCGGCCTCGCCTTTGTTGATCGTTTCGGTGGCTTTGCGGACGCCCGCGAGGTAGGCATCGATGGGGCTTTGTGTGGATTCTGTGAAGGTGATGCCTTGCCAGGGTCTTGGCGCTTCGGGGGTGAGGATCGCGGGGTTCGCCGTAGTTTCCGGACTGTTGCCTGCTGTGGCCGCTTCGGGGGTCTCCGTGATGTCGGTGGTTTCGGTGATGTCGGTGATCGTCGTGAGCCAGTAGGCCTCGCGATGACGGGCGACGAGGATGCGCGGGACGATCAGCACGCTCTCGTGTCCACTGTGATCGGCGAAGGCGAAGGTGCCGAGCGCCATCAGTCCGGATCCTGGCATCTGCACGGTGTCGTCGATACGCGCGTTCTTGGCGATCGCCCGCCATTTTTTCGCTGCGTCAGTGAATCGATCCGGGCCCTTGAAGGTGAGTCGCAGCGTCTCCCCGATCCCGACGCAGCCGCGATCCCCACGGATCCACAGCAGCGGGTGCTCCGGATCGGCCAGCGCCACCAGATCGGGGGCCTCGGTGAGGGATCTGGTGACCGCCTTGAGTTTCGGCACCAGGGGTTCGCGTGTCACACCAATAATCTACCGCGTTGGGCTGGGTGGGGTGTGGAGGGGGCTTGCTCCCGCGAAGGAGTTTCTCAGCCAGGATCATCCCCGCTCGCGCGGGGAGCACGCTCCGGTCGTGACGACGAAGGTTCCGTCCCGGGGATCATCCCCGCTTGCGCGGGGAGCACGGGTCGCACTCACATCTGTGGCGATCTCGACAGGGATCATCCCCGCTCGCGCGGGGAACACCGCGAGCGCGGTTCCCTGTTGTTCGACCTCGTGGGATCATCCCCGCTCGCGCGGGGAGCACTGGATCTTGTGTTTTGTCTGGATCGTCCGCTTGGGATCATCCCCGCTCGCGCGGGGAGCACAATCTCACGGTCAACAAGGCGGCGCTTGATTTGGGATCATCCCCGCTCGCGCGGGGAGCACGACCATCGCACGGTTGATGAGGTTTGGCGTGAGGGATCATCCCCGCTCGCGCGGAGAGCACGCGTTAGGGACGAATGGCCGGTACTCTGAGCCGGGATCATCCCCGCTCGCGCGGGGAGCACCCGAAAGCGTGGCGTATGTTGTCGCCGGTATTGGGATCATCCCCGCTCGCGCGGGGAGCACACAGCGTACGTCTCGGGATCGAGAACTTTACCGGGATCATCCCCGCTCGTGCGGGGAGCACGATGGTCCTTCCCCGTCCAGCTACTCAGCCAACGGATCATCCCCGCTCGCGCGGGGAGCACGGAGCACTCATTGGTGTTGGAGGTCTGGCTTCGGGATCATCCCCGCTCGCGCGGGGAGCACCGTCTGCCGGAGCACGGTAAGCAGGGACACGGTGGATCATCCCCGCTCGCGCGGGGAGCACTGTTGGGAGGCGTGTGTGATGGATGAGGTGCAGGGATCATCCCCGCTCGCGCGGGGAGCACGTCGGCGCTTCGGTGCTGCCTGTACTGACTGGGGGATCATCCCCGCTCGCGCGGGGAGCACCTCGCACGCTACACCGAGAGTGACGATTGGGTGGGATCATCCCCGCTCGCGCGGGGAGCACGCTTGTTCGGCGGCGCGGGTGAGTGTCACCCAGGGATCATCCCCGCTCGCGCGGGGAGCACCTCTTGTCGGGCTAGCTGGCGGTGGGGCTTTGGGGATCATCCCCGCTCGCGCGGGGAGCACGTCAAGAGGTTCAGAGATTACAGTGCTCTACCAAGGATCATCCCCGCTCGCGCGGGGAGCACCGGGCGCTCGATACGAACCGTGCTCAGCTCGGGGGATCATCCCCGCTCGCGCGGGGAGCACTGGAGCATGATGCCGGTGTAGTAGCGGCGTCAGGGATCATCCCCGCTCGCGCGGGGAGCACTTTCATGTGTTTAGTCCTCCAGGGGTGTGCCAGGGATCATCCCCGCTCGCGCGGGGAGCACCTCGAAAGAGACGGCGGCCTTTGCGTTATCGGGGATCATCCCCGCTCGCGCGGGGAGCACCACTCGGACGCGAGAATCTTCCCGCCATAGTCCGGATCATCCCCGCTCGCGCGGGGAGCACTGAGCAGATTGCAGAAGATTCGATTGATGCCCGGGATCATCCCCGCTCGCGCGGGGAGCACCGACCCAGTACCAGGCACACCCGACACCGTGAGGGATCATCCCCGCTCGCGCGGGGAGCACAGTCTCATCGTGGGACGAGGCAGTTTGTGAACGGGATCATCCCCGCTCGCGCGGGGAGCACGCCAGCGCGTCACCGCGTGCCGGTGATGTTGCGGGATCATCCCCGCTCGCGCGGGGAGCACTTCCGATCCCGGATGAGGATTGGCGCGAGTTTGGGATCATCCCCGCTCGCGCGGGGAGCACAGGGCGACAGGGAGGCTATCGGGTGGCGGCGGGGGATCATCCCCGCTCGCGCGGGGAGCACTCGTCGCCCGGCAGCGGGTTCGGCTCTCAGTGGGGATCATCCCCGCTCGCGCGGGGAGCACGCGGACGCTGAGCCGCAGGCACCAGCGAATCCACGATCATCCCCGCTCGCGCGGGGAGCACGCGAAGGTTGTGGCTGATGCGCCGAAGGTGTTGGGATCATCCCCGCTCGCGCGGGGAGCACCGGTGACGAATCCTGAGGTTGACGTGGTGGGTGGGATCATCCCCGCTCGCGCGGGGAGCACGGGCGTGCCGCCTGCCGGGTTGGCGCGCCCTCGGGATCATCCCCGCTCGCGCGGGGAGCACATTGCGGGTGCGGATCGCGCCCGCGTATACGAGGGATCATCCCCGCTCGCGCGGGGAGCACGGGAGAGCGCCAAGTCCAGGCACCGCATTGGTGGGATCATCCCGCTCGCGCGGGGAGCACGGGCGGTATACCACGAGGTAGATGTGGATGATGGGATCATCCCCGCTCGCGCGGGGAGCACCTTTGCTTTCATGGATGCCCGATAAGCCAGCCGGGATCATCCCCGCTCGCGCGGGGAGCACCTCCTCGCTCCAGTCGCCCATATCTGCCGCCCGGGATCATCCCCGCTCGCGCGGGGAGCACATAAACCCGTCTCCCCGGTCGTTGTCGAACCGGGGATCATCCCCGCTCGCGCGGGGAGCACACCGCGCCGAGCACGGCGACGAAGCGGCTATCGGGATCATCCCCGCTCGCGCGGGGAGCACGAGAAGGAAAACACCGAAGGCGAGCTGCGTGAGGGATCATCCCCGCTCGCGCGGGGAGCACGCGCTGAGTGTGGCCGGTAGCGCCATTCCCCGGGGATCATCCCCGCTCGCGCGGGGAGCACTCGTTAATCTGCTCCGCGCCGGTCCCCCACCCGGGATCATCCCCGCTCGCGCGGGGAGCACGACTGCGATGCGTGCGAGTAGCGCACTGTCGCGGGATCATCCCCGCTCGCGCGGGGAGCACGATCTCAACGACTGCAAGAGCAAGCGGGACCTGGGATCATCCCCGCTCGCGCGGGGAGCACGAAGATAACGAAGACGATCCTGTAGAGGACGCGGGATCATCCCCGCTCGCGCGGGGAGCACGGCCCGATAGACATGCTCAGCCGCGTCCATAAGGGATCATCCCCGCTCGCGCGGGGAGCACGATACTCCGCTGATCGAGATAAACCGGCTCGAGGGATCATCCCCGCTCGCGCGGGGAGCACTGCGCCCATCGCTGAGCGGTGGTGTGGATCTCGGGATCATCCCCGCTCGCGCGGGGAGCACCAGTTTGAACGTGCAGCTCGTGAACTCAACAGGGGATCATCCCCGCTCGCGCGGGGAGCACAAGTGTAGGCCCAGCACTACTGGCTGACCACAGGGATCATCCCCGCTCGCGCGGGGAGCACCCGCAGACCATGGGTACGCGGTCGTAAGACATGGGATCATCCCCGCTCGCGCGGGGAGCACACAGAACGGGTGAACATGTCAGCCCACCAGTTGGGATCATCCCCGCTCGCGCGGGGAGCACTACGAAGAGAAGTACGGGGCACTGTGTCCCTGGGGATCATCCCCGCTCGCGCGGGGAGCACGGCACCGTCAACTCCATTTTGCGGGGGCGCTGGGGATCATCCCCGCTCGCGCGGGGAGCACTGACGCATCAACACGTATCCACTGGATCCGACGGGATCATCCCCGCTCGCGCGGGGAGCACAGTGGATCAAGCACCTCTGCACCGTAGCCGTCGGGATCATCCCCGCTCGCGCGGGGAGCACTCTTCGAGCGGCCCGGCAAGTCAGAGGTGTCCGGGATCATCCCCGCTCGCGCGGGGAGCACTGGACACTCGAAAACGCGGGGAAGGAACTCCCGGGATCATCCCCGCTCGCGCGGGGAGCACAACACGGTGCTGCCGCGTATGAGGGCGAACGGGGGATCATCCCCGCTCGCGCGGGGAGCACCGCATCACACCGTCAAGGCGGCTACCCGTATAGGGATCATCCCCGCTCGCGCGGGGAGCACTCTCGCCGCGTGAAGTTGCCAACATGCTTGGTGGGATCATCCCCGCTCGCGCGGGGAGCACGAACGCCGCGATCTGGGCCTGTGCCTCGTCGCGGGATCATCCCCGCTCGCGCGGGGAGCACTGCCCTCAAGCTTTGGGTCAGGCTCCTTGGTACGGATCATCCCCGCTCGCGCGGGGAGCACGTTGCCTATATCCGTGACGCACAGCACCCGGAGGGATCATCCCCGCTCGCGCGGGGAGCACCCAAGGTTCACCTGCCTTATCAAGGTTGCCTGGGGATCATCCCCGCTCGCGCGGGGAGCACTCGCGGTCGCACCTAGCCAAGGTTCGATAATTGGGATCATCCCCGCTCGCGCGGGGAGCACCAGCATGGGAGGTCATGCCGTGAGTGCATGGAAGGATCATCCCCGCTCGCGCGGGGAGCACTCCCTGGCGCTCCGGCTCGACAGGCTCAAGGAGGGATCATCCCCGCTCGCGCGGGGAGCACTTGGGTCAGGCTCCTGCGTTCTTCTGTAAATTGGGATCATCCCCGCTCGCGCGGGGAGCACGTTTCAGGCCACCATCGTCCGTATACGTCGTGTGGGATCATCCCCGCTCGCGCGGGGAGCACGGCGCGAAGAAATCGCGATGCAACGCCGCATCGGGATCATCCCCGCTCGCGCGGGGAGCACCAGAACGGCAATTCGACAGTACGCAAAGGATCCGGATCATCCCCGCTCGCGCGGGGAGCACCTGTTGTTGGCGGTGCCGCACTCACTTACATCAGGATCATCCCCGCTCGCGCGGGGAGCACCCACTTTAGGGGGCATTCGTGTTTAGGGGGCCGGGATCATCCCCGCTCGCGCGGGGAGCACCCGCGGCACCACGCGGGCCGTGGTCTACAGCGGGGATCATCCCCGCTCGCGCGGGGAGCACTGTGGTCGAAAGTTGCATCCTTCTTGCGTCTAGGGATCATCCCCGCTCGCGCGGGGAGCACGCCGCTTGTAGTCGTGGAGCGCGATGTCGAGGCGGATCATCCCCGCTCGCGCGGGGAGCACCGCATGATGAGGACGACACCTACGGGGATCGCGGGATCATCCCCGCTCGCGCGGGGAGCACGGCGCGAAACTGATTCTCGAATCGCCTGCAAAGGGATCATCCCCGCTCGCGCGGGGAGCACAGTCCCGGTGTTGCTGCGGAAACGTGTCTCGAGGGATCATCCCCGCTCGCGCGGGGAGCACCGCAACGCAAGCATGGAGATTACACGATCCATGGGATCATCCCCGCTCGCGCGGGGAGCACAATCTCACGGTGTCTCGTGGGAAGCGTGCACCGGGATCATCCCCGCTCGCGCGGGGAGCACGTCTGCGCGACAACACGCGCAAAAGTTCCCCTGGGATCATCCCCGCTCGCGCGGGGAGCACATCCTGAGCAAAGCTCTCGATGTCGAGCGTCAGGGATCATCCCCGCTCGCGCGGGGAGCACAAGGGCAAGTTGTTTGTGCCTGCTGCTGAGGCGGGATCATCCCCGCTCGCGCGGGGAGCACGCGGTGACAGTCGCGACAGATCCACTCAAGTACGGATCATCCCCGCTCGCGCGGGGAGCACCTGAGAGTGTTGATCGTCCGCCTACCCGTGTTGGGATCATCCCCGCTCGCGCGGGGAGCACACCCATCTGTCTTCGACCCATGCGCGTGCCATGGGATCATCCCCGCTCGCGCGGGGAGCACCTTGCACGCCTACGCAGGGCAGGCCGTGGCCCGGGATCATCCCCGCTCGCGCGGGGAGCACACGGTGGCGAGGTCAGCGCACGAGGTACTGGCGGGATCATCCCCGCTCGCGCGGGGAGCACGTTCCAGTACGTGCTGCGCGAACTCGCCGGTAGGGATCATCCCCGCTCGCGCGGGGAGCACCGTCACTATGTCGTAGCGCAGGCGCGCGTACAGGGATCATCCCCGCTCGCGCGGGGAGCACAAGCGCACAAAAGGCATCAAGCCCGGACCGTGGGGATCATCCCCGCTCGCGCGGGGAGCACCTTAACTGCGACGATCAGTTCCTGATGCACACGGGATCATCCCCGCTCGCGCGGGGAGCACTCGTACTGACCAAGCCCGGTCATTTCGCGAGACGGATCATCCCCGCTCGCGCGGGGAGCACAACGACCGGGGAGACGGGTTTATCGGCGTCGAGGGATCATCCCCGCTCGCGCGGGGAGCACGAGATAGCCGACGCAATTCATGGATGGTATTCGGGATCATCCCCGCTCGCGCGGGGAGCACTTTCCGGTGATGGTCATTGGTCTGGTTCCTTCGGGATCATCCCCGCTCGCGCGGGGAGCACTTACGGCGATGCGGGATTGGGCTGAGCAGGCGGGGATCATCCCCGCTCGCGCGGGGAGCACTTCTAACTTCTAACCCGCTCTTTCTGGCTGTGGGGATCATCCCCGCTCGCGCGGGGAGCACTACGAAGAGAAGTACGGGGCACTGTGTCCCTGGGGATCATCCCCGCTCGCGCGGGGAGCACGCGTTGCTGCGTTCTGCGTCGGCGGCGGATCAGGGATCATCCCCGCTCGCGCGGGGAGCACCGCGGTAACGATGATGCTGCGGTGGGTGTCGTGGGATCATCCCCGCTCGCGCGGGGAGCACCCGAGTTACCGGCAGCATTCAGAGCATGAATCGGGATCATCCCCGCTCGCGCGGGGAGCACTGAGTTGCCACGAGAGGTGGAGTTAGAGTTTCGGGATCATCCCCGCTCGCGCGGGGAGCACGAAGTCGTACACCGCATACATCGGCGGCATTAGGGATCATCCCCGCTCGCGCGGGGAGCACTGCGGCGGCTGGATCGAGATACGACGGCGCGTGGGATCATCCCCGCTCGCGCGGGGAGCACACTTCCTGATCAGCGATTCTAGTCGGTAGCGCCGCAGTTTAGACTGACTTGCGTAGCTTGTGTCGACTCTGTTGTGTACCTCTCCTGGATAAGGCTGTAGCGCCCGATCACGAGGCGCGATCGGACGACGTTGCAGGTCGCTTGGTCTCTGCCGCTTCTGGCGCTGTAGCCGTGCATTTTCATCGTCTTGCCCTTCGTAGTCGAGAGGCTGTCGACCATCCCTTCTTGAGTGAGGTGCGGCCGGGCGCTGCGGGTCGCATCATCAGGGTTACACTGTCGCGGTCGACGGGGGTCCAATCGTGTCCAATGACCTCAAAGCTGAAGCCTTGTTCAGCCTTGCGATCGGGGTACACCATGAGCGCCTTACCACTCTCTGCTTCTTCGACGAGTCCCCAGACGTGCTCGCGTAGTTTGGGGTTTAGCCGACCGACGAAGACGCCTGCGCTGATTTCGAACAACCAACGGGTGAGATGTCCGCGCAGCCCCTGCGGGCAAGCGGTCAAGACAATGATTACCATTAGAAGCCGCGCTCATCGTCTTCATAGTTTTGCCCGCTCGGTAGGCTTCCACGGGCATCCCACAGACGTACTTCGTCGTAGGTATCATTACTTCCCTCGTTGTTGTCCGAACTGTTGTCACCTTCAGCGAACAATCGCTTGATATCGGTGACGATCCGTTCAACGATACGCAGCTGCACGAATGCGTCCCGCATTCGACGACGCACCATGCTACTCAGTTCGGATCCAGACACTTCAGTCTCAGCTCCTCGAGCAATAGCGACGCACTCGAACGCAACAGGTATTGATGTTTCTGCTTTGTAGAGGTCGGCGATGTCGTAGACGAAACTGCGGTCGTGGCCGGTGTGTACGATGCCGAGACCTGCAGAGCACCCCAGCGCAACGACGGCAGCGTGAACGACCCCGTAGAGGCACGAATTTGCGGCGGACAGCGCCTGGTTGATGAGGTCGCTCGCGTCGAAGTCGTCGACTTCATACTCGCGCCTGTTCCAAGGCACCCCGGTCACCCGAGACTGCTCTCGATATACGTTGCGCACCCGCGCTCCCTCACGTCCGCGAAGTTGCTGCATACTGAGACCCGCCACGTCTTCATCGGTGAAACGCATCAGATACATTTCGCGTGCCACTGCAATGCGTTGTTTGGAGTTTGAGACGATCTTGGCTTGCTTCTCGAGCAGGCGGGTGGAGCGCGCCAATGGTCGTCCGCCGGCGTAGTAGCGCACTCCTTGTTCACCCACCCACACGATCGCGGCACCGCTGTCGGCAAGCACGGTCATCGCTTGATGTGTGACCTTTGTGCCTGGACCGAGCATCAGTACTAGCAAACCAGCGCTTGGTATGTGGATAATGCCGTCGTCACTGGTAGCTGTGAGCGCGTTGGCGTCGCGCGCGATGACCGCGTGTTCAAGATAGACGAACGTGATGCGATCATCGACGCGCCCAAGCTCCGATGGCGTTGACGGTTTGACACCAGGGATCGACACAATAGCGCCTAGCCCGGACTGTGTGGTGCGAGCGTGAGTAGCCCGCACCCGTAGGCTTTGCCGCGACCAATGCCAGCCACGAGTGCCGTTTGCAACTTTGACACGTCAGACACTTCGAGTAGCCCATCGAACTGTGCGCGGGCAAGTGTCACCCGTTGCTCACCGCGGTGAAAGCGCAATGTCTCACGGTTACTCACGAGAATCGCTTCCGTAGCTTCGCCTTCCAAAGCCTCGCCGTCACCGCGCAAAAACCGCACGCCAAGCAGGTCGGCGCGATCCGCCAACCACTTCGCCTGTTGCGCGACGGTCACGTGCGCGAGCTTGCGCTTCTGGCCGTTCTTACCAGTCACGGTGTGCACCGGGTTCGCGGTCACGCGAAACCCGTATTGCTGCCCGAGTTGCAAGCGCGCAAGCAACGAGTCGTAGGGGCGTGACTCCCAGGTCACTTCGTTCATCCATCCAGCCTGCTCTTGCAGGTGCTCAAGAGACGGTACCCGTTCGCTCAGCAGAAACAGCCTGAGGGTGCTGCCTTCTGACTCAAGCCGCCACAGCGTTCGTGGGTTTGTGCCGCCGGGGTCTGGCGGAAATGACGATTCGACCGCAGCGTGCATCGCTTGCGGATCCTGCTGAAACCGCATTGCTTGCCGTCGTCGCGGGTTGAGAAACATGCGTGTCAGAAACACTTAGGCTTCACCTCCAAGGGCCGCCATCGGGTCGTGGTCGGGGGTGGTTGGTTTGGTGCGCGGATCTTCGACGTCATGGCTCGAATCATCGGCGCCAAATTGGCTGCGCCCGTCAGGGTTAGCCACCTGGGTCCATCCGTGCACGACCCCGCGCAGGCCGTAGTCGCGGTGCCGCGGGTCGAAACTGCGTGGCAGGTCACGCAGTGTTTCATGCGCAGGCTCGCCGGGGTCGGCGTCGCGCGACCACATCAGTTGCACTTGGCGCGGCTGCTTCTGCCGATACCACTCGGCTGCGAGCCACGGAGATGACTGCAGCACGTCTTCGAGCGGTGCCTCTTCAATGCCGCGCACGATGCGCCCGGTTGGTGGGCAGGCGCGGCGGCCGAGATACAGCGGAAAGACCGGCGATTGGATCGCCTCGGCGAGCCCCTCAAGAAGTGACCGTTCGGCTTCAACGACCGCGAGGTAACGGGCGTCTGCGAGGTAGTAGCGGTAGGTGAGCGCCTTTGACTGCGGATTTGGTCCGGAGTGGTAGTCGATTTCGGTCTGAAAGTCACGCACCAGCTTGCCCTGTTGGTCTTGGCGCACCCCGAACCGCAGGGCGACGAGATCTTCGACAGGGTCGGTGCGGCGCCGTCCGAGGGCTGCAGCGAGCAGCCCGACGATACCGCTCTTGCTTGGCATCGTCTTGGTTTCGCGCCGCACAAATCGGCTGTCGTTGCCCCAAGATTGCAGAGGCCCAGACAGGTCGAGAAGTAGGCTGCTCATGCCTAGTGCTCCAGCCGTGGTGCGACGGCGGTGCTAACGAGGGTGACAAGCTCATCCAGTGGCATCTCGGGTGCGCGGCCTGTGAGCTTGGCAAGGCTGTCTCGTGTCTCGGGATCAGTCACGAGTACCCCGCTGGCGACGGGTGCCGTACCAAACGCCGCGTCTTCTGAGACGGCGAGCTCTGCGAGCTTCGCGGCTGCGAGTTGCAGTACGCCGCCGTCGGCTGTGACGGGTTTTTCGAAGGCACCGGCAAGGTTCACTGGCTGGTCTTCACGCACCTCGACGAGGACAACGCCGGGGCGGGTGCGGTTCGCGAAGGTGTTCTGCTTGCCGGTTGGCATGCTGGTGACGAACGCACGCATGAACGCTTCGATGGCGCGGATTGCGGCTTCTGACGAACCCAGGTTCTCGGTGAGGCGCTGCGCGTCGATGGTTGCGTAGCGGTAGAGCGTTGAAGACACGAAGCCGACGGTGCCGATCATGCCTGCGCCTGCGTTGTCTTCCGGGCTGTTGTCATCGACCGCGGTGAAGTAATCGAACTCGGGTGACGCGGCGTGAACGGAAATAGCGTGGCTGACCTGGCAGGCGGCGTCGACGTTGAGATCGGGAGCGTCGGCGATCATGCGACCGAAAAGCGCGACGTCAATTGAGTTTTCGTCTGCGAAGGCTTTCTTTGCAGCCTTCTTGTCGAGTTTCTCGCCACCAGCAACGGCAACCCCGATCTCGGCGAGTGCGTTGATCTGCGCGCGTGAAAGGAATATGAGGTAGCCCGTGTGTCGATCCTCAGTTTCTTCGTCTTTCTTCTTCTCGATCTTGACCTTGATGCCGGTCTCTTTGAGCACATCGGTGGCGAGTTCGGTTGCCTGGTTGGCCTCGATTGAAGCATCAAGCTCGGTGATGCGTTTCGCGATTCGTTCAACTACACGCACAGTACGCTCGCCGAGTTCGGTGACGTCGAGGTGATTGTTGAATTCGGTGCGTGTCGCGCGCTTCCAAGCCTGGCTCGAGACGCGGGCGCGGGCGACGCCGCCGTAGATCGCTGATTTGGGCGAACCGGTGTCGTCTCGGTTGATGCAAGACGGGGGAACGGTCTGTAGAACGTGAATGTCGATGAATGTTTTGGGTGCTGATGTGGTCATGGGGTTACTCCTTCGAGTGGGCTATCTGGTCTAGTTGGAGGCTGGTGTTTTGGGTGCGGGATCGCCGCTCGTTTCTGGCGATGTCGTTTCTTGCTTAATTGGCCTCGTTACGTCTCGAGCCCAGGCAAGGCGCACGCTTGTGCGTGAGTTGGGCTGTGCAAGAAAGTAGAGATCTGTCGCGAGTTTCGCGTAGTCGAGGGGGACGCCCTCGCTGCGAAACTGTTGCACGAGGCTGCGCAGGTGCCTGACGATCTCAGCGCGATCAGTTGCTGAAGTCAGAGACTGGAAGCGGCGCATGACGGGCTTTTCGCGACTCTCGAGATCGTCGACTCGGGCGAGCCTTCGAACGGCTCGGCCGAGACCCTCGCCGTTCTTGTGCATTGCATCGCTCTGTGACTGCTGGTGAACCGCGTACAGGTGCAGTGCTGTCGCGATCGCATACTCGGCATCTGAGGGTTTGTCACCTCTGCCGATCAGCTCTTCTGGGGCGTCAGTGAACGAGGTGGCCCACGCATCGATAACACGTTCATCGCTACTCGGGTCGGCAGAGCGCAGACGAGCGAGCTCTGCCTTCGCTGCTGACGAGTCATTGCGGTACCCGCCCTGAAGTGTCATTACCCGACGTTGGGTGAACGAATTGATCGTTTTCCAGATCGCCTGCCTGTCATTTGATCGGTCGAGGTTGCCCTCGACCGGCGGTGTTGTTGTGTCTGTCACTTCTGATCCGCCTCCTCGGCTGTTGAAAGGACTGTTGATTGTGTGTCTGTTGCATCGCCGTTTGAAGTGCTGCCTGCGTGGGCGGGGCGCCCAAGCGCACGAATGAGATTGAACTCAAACGAGCGCATCGCGGTGGCTACGGAGTACACGCGATCGCCGGTCACGCCAGCGCTGGCTTTGCGACCTGCCCAGGCGGCGGGCGGCGCTGCTTCAACGAGTTGCGCTGCTCGAGCGCGCATGTCACCGCGCACGTTCTCAACCCAGTCCTGCAGCAGAGATTGTGCGTCGCAGCCTGGTTTCAGCTGTAGGAGCCAGCTGCGAAACCTGATGTCAAGGGACGCATAGGCGTCTTCACTTGGGGTGAGGCCAACGTCGGGGGTCTCGCCGCCCACTGCGCGGTTGAGGTCACGAACGAGGTCGGTCAGGGCGCGGATCGCGGCTTGTGCCTTGCGCACGGCGTCGTGTGCCACCGCTATGAGGCCCTGCTCAGACAGGTCAGTGAGGGCTGATGTGATTGCGAGCTGGTCTGCGGCGATCGCGCTGTAGCTCGACTGTTGTGCGCCATACTCCATGCTCACCGACATAATTTCGATGACTCGGCCAGGCTCGATGAACCCCCGCTTAGTGAGCGACCCTAGCCAGGTCACCACCGCTGCCGGCTGCGCGAGGGATTTGACGTTCCACTTTTTCTGCACCTGCTCTCGCGGTGCGGCACTCTCTGGCGTTGGCAGCAGCGTGGTCAGACCCTGCCAGAGTGCACGACCCGTCTCAAGCTGCTGTGGCATATAGCGCGCCACCTTCGCCTTCTGGCTTTGTGGTTCACTGAACCGCCAAGCCGTGTAGAGTTCGGTGCCCGATTGCACGGTGTAGTCGATCGGGTCACCGTTCGTGACGAGCACTCCCGTGACTCGGCCCTGTTCTGCGCGCAGGCGCATGCGGCGCTGTGGCCAGGTCAAAAGCGCGAGCGGCCCGACGGTGCCGATCTCAGCGACACTTCGTTCACTCGGGCCGAGCGGGGGTTGTTCCCAAATCGGCACGTCACGGGACTGTTCAGCCGCGCGACCGCGAATGAGGTTGAGCAGCAGCGTCTCGCGCAGCGTATTGCCGCGCAGCGTGATGCCACCCAGCCAACCCGCGAAACCGATGCCCGACGGGTAGCCCTTGCCGCCCTTGACACGTGAATCGCCCACAGCACCAGACTTGATGCCAGAAAAATCGTATGCATTGGTGTGAATCAGCCACCGCGCAGCCTCGGCAAACGACAGCGAGTTGAGTTCGCTCCGCATGGTGAACAGCGCGCGTTCAGGATCAGTGTCGGCCACAATCAGCTCGATCGGTTTCCACTCGTCCTTCGCGGTGCGCAGCCCGGGCGTCTGCATGAACGGGTGCGCCGCATCAAATAGGTTGAAACGGTCGTGCCACTTTGTCAGATACGCGTCGAACTCCGCCGAGGGCAGCGTGTCAGCGTTCCACAGCTCGGCCCACTCCGCTTCGGGGTCCTCAACGTCCATCCGATCGAGCACCCGATACATGATCGCGAATATGACGCGTAAGATCGCGAACCGCATGGTTGGCAGTTCTGCGGCGACGTCACGAAGCTCGTGCGCGGATCGGAACACCTCTCGAAGCGATACGTCTCGTTCGACACCGTCGAGGCCGACGGTTGGAACCCATGGTTCGTCAACCAGATTGAAAGGCACAAGCGCTTCAAGATTCTCGGTTGTTTCACTCACCGTGCGTCCTCTCTTTCGACAGTCAGGCCCAATTCGTCGCTGTATTGAACCCTGTTGATTCCTAACGTACAGCAAAAATTCTCGTCCAAAATCAGGGGTAGTACGCCCCTGAGCCATGGCGACATCTGCCACGACTCGATGCCGCTGCTTTCGAGAGAATTAATCACCATGTCGAGCTGCGAGCCCTGGGTCATCCACGCCGGTAGTGACACCGCGCAGGTCGCGACGGCCCTGGCGAGATCGTCGTCGATCCCGCCCGTCAACGCGACTTCTTGCCCACCAAACTCGGCACCGAGACTCGGCAGCGACTTCACGCCGCCACCCACTCGCTGCACCAACACCACCTCGAGCGACAGCTCAGCGTCGCGCACCTGCGCCGCTCCCAGATGCTCTTCGCTCGCCTCGCTCTGCGCCAGTGCGTTCCAGTCGGTGATCTTGCCAAGCCCTGGGTGCCGCACGACAAACTGTCTCGAACGCTCTTGCTGGTCATGCTGCTCTAGGCGCATTATTCGCTCGGCCTCTTCATGGCGTTCCAGCCAATCAGCAGGCATGGTGGGCGCGGGCCGGTAGGTGTTCTTGATCAGTAGCGGCACGTCGTCGGGCACTGCCAGCGTCGTAGACGCGCCGCTCGCCCCCGTGTCCTGTCCAAGGTGCTCACGCAACGCGGCCACTGTGCGTAGTAGTAGCGCCTCGCCGTACACCCGCTGCACACCGCGATCAAACGTCGGCGGTGCTTCTCCCGACAGCAGCCGCTCGCCACCCGTCAGCACCACGCGAGGTTCACGCATCGACTCTGGCCGGTTGGCGCCGCGGTCGTGCCGGTGCACCCTGCCGATACGTTGCACCAGCGAATCCATGGGTGCGATATCGGTAAACATCAGGTCAAAATCGACGTCGAGTGACGACTCCACCACTTGCGTCGCGACCACGATCAGGCCGTTTGGTCGATCCGCCGCGCTACGACCCAGCCGTTCCACCAGCCGTTGCTCGCGCCGCGCTCGCGACTCCACCGTGAAGCGCGAGTGGTACAGCTCGACCATGCCCGGGTGCCGCGCCGCCAGATCCGCAAATACGCGCTGTGCCCGGTTCACCGTATTCATCACCACCGCGATGCAGCCGCCGTCAGCCACGGCCGCGCTCACCTGGTCAAGCATCGACTCGTCAGATGCCTCGTCGAGCGTGAATGCGATGCGCCGTCCAGATGGCTGAGAGACTCGTTGCGCATGATTATGTGCGCCAACGGCAGTGATGAGCGGGTAGCCGGTGGCTTGCGCGAGTGTTGTGAGTTCGGCGTCGGGCTTTGGATCTACCTTCAGAACCGCGCGGTCGATCGTTTGCCGCGCGCCCTCACGATACGCCGACAGCAACTCAAGTCGCTGTGCCTCGGGCAGCGTCGCAGACAGCGCGATGACCGGTACCTGATACGCGCCCAGCCACTGCAGCGCTCGCAGCAGGTAGGTGCGCATGAAGGTGTCGGCCGCGTGTACCTCGTCGATGATGACGACCTTGCCGCCGAAACCGAGGTGACGCAATGTCATGTGCTTCGCCTTCAACGCCATGAACAGCATCTGGTCGATTGTGGCGACCACGAAGTCGGCGAGCACACGCTGCTTTCTGCCGCGAAACCACTGGTTTGCGACGACCGAGTGCGAAGTGCCTTGCTCGTCGTCGTAGATATGCGCGGTCTTGCTGGCGCTCGAGAGGCGCTGGAAACGGTCATCGAATTCGGCCTTCGAGTGCGCGAGCGTTACAGATTGGGGCGTTGCGGCGTCGGCCCGTGAGTTAAGCCAGTCGAGTGTGCGACCGAACATGGCACTCGCGGTCGCCCGCGTCGGTAGTAGCACCGCGACCCCATTGAGTCCAAACTTCGCGGCTAGTGTCTCGGCGCACGCGAACGCCGTCTCGGTCTTCCCCTCTCCAGTCGGCGCCTCAATCAGCAGCAGCGAAGGCTCGTCGAGCGAAGCTGCAAGCTCGTGGGCATCGTGCTGGCTGGGGCGAGGGTCGCTGATCCCGAACCTACTGCCGAAATAGGCGTCGAGCTCGCTCGCGGCGGTGGGCAGCCAGCTGTTGCCGAGATTGAGTTTACTCAGGCCGCGCTCGGCTCTGACGTTGGCTGGTTCCGACGCGTCGTAGGGGAACATCCACTCGTTTGAGGCGATCCAGTCGCACACGATCAAGAAGCCGTTGAGTATCGCCTGCACCGACTCGGGAATGCGTGCCTGCAAAATCTGGGCCCAGTCGTCGTCGGTGATCTCGGCGATCTGGTCGGCGCGATGCAGCAGTTCGTTGCGAACGTGAGCCCAGTGGGCGGGCTCGCCAGCACCCTCGCGATAGATGCTCGAGGGGTTGTCGGTGACCGCGGGAAAGCTGCCGTGGTGGCCGCCGATAATCTCGGCGAGGAGCAGGCCAGCGCGGGCCTTTGGTCGCGCGGTCTTCGTGTCGAAGTGTCGCTCGACCGCGAGTTGACCCGCGAGGCCGTGGGGATACAGGCGTTGATCGCTGTACGGCGGGGTCGGCTCGGGGAAAAGGAAGCCCACGTCTTCCATTTGGCGGCGGCCCTCTGGCACCTTGATGGCGAAGGCCCAGGTGGCCTTACCTACGTCGTGGCTTGCGGCGAGCCAGATCGCGACGCGGTGGGCTGTCGCCTCGTCACCGAATGAGCGCGCGAGGAGGGCACGCTGCGACTTCGAGAGCCAGCGCTCGAAAAGATGGTCGGCAACCGCTGCGGTGTCTTCAAGGTGGGCGTAAAGCGGAAACGGTTTGCTGCCGTCGCGCTGGGACTTCGCCCACGCGGCACGCACCATCGGATCGGTTGGTTTTGGAAGTGATTTCATGCGGCGCCTTTGCTTTGGGTTCTCTTTACGATGAGGGCTAACGGTAGGAATGTGTTTGAGCGTAGCAAGCACGTCGGACAAAGATTGAAACTGACTGATAGGAGGGCATTTAATAAAAATTAACGAATTAGATAATGCTTTAATTAATTCATTAATTGACCAACTGAACTTGTTCGATTACGCTTTATGTGGGGCGAGTACTCGCAGAATTGTCGACACTAAGGAGCATCATGTTTGGAGCGGAAATCCCTGAACCGGAGCGAGCTTTAGAACTCTTGAAGCAGGCGCTGGTTCGAGAACTGGAGTCAGCAACAGAGGCTGAGATTTCGGCGGCGGCCCGGAGATTGGATCTGCCCGTAGTCTTGGTAAAGAAGTGGTTGCCTAAGGTTAGGCTAAACGTTAACGAAACGAACTTGAGGGTTGTCCTAGAGGCCCTTCCCGAAGGCATGGTTACAACATACGGCAAAGTCGCTGTTGCGCTTGGCCGTGCCCCGGGCGCGGCAATCAGGGTCGGACGTACCCTTCGGAAGATGGCAGGATTACCGGAGTTGGGGGCGTCCGTCATGAAGGCTGAATGGATTCAGAAGGACGGCAGTATCGTATTCCCCGCTACCGAGACCGTCACCGTTGTCACGAAGGACGGCCAGTATCAAGAAAAGCGGGCCACTCTCCTGGCATCCAGGGGAGTGCCATGTGCTGAAAATGTTGATGGGTTCTGCGTTATCCCTTCAGGGCATCTAGCGCAATGAATGCTTCGCAGTTTCGCTACTGGACCCTCGAAGACCCCTCAACCATCGCTGCGCTTCTCACTGGTTGCCGACGCGGCATTTACGTGCTGCACTTCGAAAACGGTGAACGCTACGTCGGCCAAGCCGTAGACGTGGTGACCCGATACACCACACATCGGCACGGTTCCAAACACCACGCGCCTTGGAAAGACGTGACTGCGTTCGAGTTTCTCGAGGTGCCTGTAGGTGACCTCGATGAGATCGAAAAGGCCACGATCCAACACCACAAGGCCACCCACCAGCTTCGCAACAAACTCTTTAACTTTGAACATTGGGAGCCGTGCACTCTCGACCCATTCGTCGCGCCCGAGGCGCAACGTCACTGGGCGACCGGCCAGCCAAGTTATGACCTGACGCCGTTCGTCGCGGCGGCAAAACGGTCTCAGGGTCCCGAGCCGAGATTATTGACGAAGAAGTGTGGTCAAGAGTTGCTGCCTGACGGGCGCACGGTCGGTGAGGCCGTGATCGACGAGCTGGCGCAGGTGGTGCAGCACATCATTCCCAACGCGGTCGAGACCGAAGCGCGGTTCTGGAGCATCTCTGACTACCCCGAAACCGTCGGCGGGCGATTCGCAACCCTGAACGTTGGTTGGCTCGAACTCGCCTACTTTCCGAGGCGCAGATTCGAGGCAGAGCTCGGATCGCTTGAGGCGAGCAACGAATTGATGTGGTACTTGAATGCTGAGATCGAGACGTTTGTTGCTGAAGAAGATGTGCCTGATGATGTTGGGCTGCAAGAGGAGATTCAGTTTGTCGCAGAGATCGGGGGAATGCCGTACTACTGGGGCCGCATACCAAGCAGCTACTCGGTTCCAGTTGACTGCATCGGCATGCCGCTGGGAGCTGGTGTTGTGGAGCAGCTCGAAGCACAAGAACTGATGGGTGCAAGACGGCTCGCGATCCACGCCATGCGCACCGGCAGCGCCAGAGTCAATGCGCGCAGCTACAGCGCAGAGCTCACACGTCGCGTCTACGAGCGCATCCTTGAGCGAGAAACGTCGGCCGCCTGACCTCGCTTCGCCCTTGCGCGCGGTGCTGCTGGGCGACGCCGCCCATGCGATGACACCCAATCTTGGTCAGGGTGCAGGCCAGGGCATCGAAGACGCGGCGACTCTGGTGGCGCTGTTGCGGGGTGCAGGATCGGCCGAACTGACTGAGCGGCTCGCTCGATACTCGGCACTTCGCTGCCCACGAACGGCAGCGATTCTGCGGCGATCGCGAGCCGTCGGCAAGACCGCGCAGGCCGCAAACCCGGTGTTTGTCTCGCTGCGTGACCTCGCTCTGACGCTGATGCCAGGCGGAGTGATGGGTGCCGTGAGTACGCGCGTGCAGCGGTGGCAGCCGCCGGGGTAAACGACGAAGTCATCGAGAGAGCGAACGCTGGCGCGCGCGTCTGAGGGGGTACGACATGAGTAGTACGATCGCGCTGAAGCGCCGCCCGAGGGCTACGGAAAGTGGCTCGCCGAGGTGAAAGCGCGGGTATCCTCGGCGCAACAGCGGGCTGCGCTCGCTGTCAATACGGAGATGCTGCGCGTGTATTGGCAGATCGGTGGCGACATCATCGAGAAACAGGCCAGCCTGGGGTGGGGGCGCAAAAGTGGTTGAAAGGCTCGGACATGACTTGCGTGCAGCATTTCCTGAGGCAACGGGGTTCTCGTTGCGCAACCTCAAGTACATGCGGGCCTTCGCAGAGGCCTGGACCGAAGACATCTTTGTGCAGCGAACCGTTGCACAATTGCCGTGGGGGCACAATATTGTGCTTCTCACCAAGCTCAAGGATCCCGACATGAGATTCGCATACGCGGAGGCTGCCCTGGAATTCGGATGGACCCGAAGCCTTTTGGCGAGCCATATCGGGTAGAAGCGCAAAAAACGAAGTTGTTACCGAGTATGCGCTCCGGAGTCACGCGGGGCCTCTCGGTGTTGCGTAGCGTTGCAGTAGCTGCCCCGCTGTAGTGGCAGTCTGCACGCCTCAGGCGACCGGATTGCTGCAAAGCGCACGGTGAAAAGCCTGCAAACGGTTTATTGGGTAATCTTGAACTCGGCACTGCGCGCAGAAGTGTGGTGACTGTTCACAGCAACGAAGGAGGACTCCGTGATCCCAGCGGAGAGTGGTGCAACCGACCCGACGATCAGGGTCACGTGGCTTGCGCTGCCCCTTCAATTCTTTCTCGGCGGTGCCGTGCTCGGGATCGTCACCTCCGTGACCTTCTTTTCTGGCAACTTTTTTGCCTAAGGAGACTACGAGCCTCTTTCCATGATCGGCATCCCCTTCGTCAGCTCGATCCTTGCGGGTATCGCGATGGTGTTCGCCTTCGTTGTTGGCCTCCCCCTGCGACTCGTGCGCGTACTGCGACACTGGTGGGTGACTCGAGGCTGGATCTTCGCGATCGCCTTCGCGGTTGTGGGACTTATCGGTATACCGGTCGCCTTCTATTGGCCGATGCCGGAAGAGATCCCGGTTGATCCCAACCAGCCCACGCTCATCGCCGCTGTTGGCCTCAACGTGCTGCTGTGTTTAGGATCCATGATGCTTGCTGGGTTGGGCCTCAGTCATCTCGTGCGCCCGATGAAGCGGAACGCTTCGCCGCGCCCTGCGCCCGCCATTCACCGGCAGTGACGAACTGATTTTGGGCGGGTTGACCCCTGGTTTCGTGTACGAAACTATGGTAATTTGTACACGAAACCAATGTTTGGCGGTGGTCTTTGGAGCAAGTGCAGGCACATGAGTCAGCGCTTAAGCGGGGATTGAGCGCTGATGAGGTCATTCGCATGTGGAACGAGGGTACAGAGGAGACAGCGATCGAAGATGGCGAAACTCCACGCTACATGCGGCTTGGGTTTGATGGGGAAGGGCGGCCCTGGGAATTGGCGGCATTGAGCTTTGAAGGCGGAGCCCGGTATCTCGTCATCCACGCGATGCCTGCCCGCCGGTCAGTAGTGGCCAAGATGCAGAGGAGGCGGAAATGAGCGGCAATATCGCGAAGCCGGTGAATGGATCCTACGGTGTGATCAATGGTGTCGAGATTACTGAAGAAGTGATCGCTCGCCTCGTCAAGAACGCCGAAGAGGGGTTTCCGGGGGCGAAGTTTCGTGCGCCAGGACGGCCCGCACGCACCAATGAGCCGTCGCGCGCGGTCACCGTGCGTCTGAGCGAGTCTGAACTGGCGGCACTTGTCGCCAGAGCAGATCGTGAGCAGCGTACCCGTTCGGAAGCCATCCGAGCCGCGATCGCAGAATGGGCGAGCGCAGCTTAGGTCGCCGGTCGTCTTACGTCACTGAGCCGCCGCCGCCAGCGCCCGCGCAGAAGTAACCCTGCGAGCGTCCGCAGCAGGATCCCGCCCGCCCCGAATCCGAGAGCGAGAGCCACCGCCCGCCAGTCACGCAGGTCGATGTCGAACACGGTGCGACCGAGCGGGGTGACGAGCACAGCCAGCACGCAACCCATCATCGCCGCGACGAGGGCGACCTTCCACCAGGCAAAGGGCCGCGCCACCGCAATCAGCACAAAGAACGCGACAGCGATCAACGCCAAGAGCGCGGTCGACGAGTTCATGACCCGCGTCGCCTCCTCCACGCCAAACACCGATCTCGCGGCCAGATACGCGCCGTAGGCGGCAAAGGCTGCCCCCAGCCCGCCGGGCACCGCCTGACCGAGCACGCGCCGCACGAACCCGTCTTGCGCCCGCGCGGTGTTGGGGGCGAGCGCGAGAAAGAACGCGGGGATCCCGATCGTGAACACCCCGATGAGTGTGACGTGCCGCGGCAAGAACGGGTACGGGATCGCCGTCACCACCACCAGGAACGCCAGCAGTGCGGAGTAGAACGTCTTCGTCAAAAACAGCGTCGCGACCCGCTCGATATTGCCGATCACCCGCCGCCCCTCCGCCACCACATGCGGCAGCGTCGCGAAGGAATTGTCGAGCAACACGATACGCGAGACGGCACGCGCGGCGGGCGATCCGGATCCCATCGCCACCCCCACGTCAGCGTCCTTCAGCGCGAACACGTCGTTCACGCCGTCGCCCGTCATGCCGACGATGCGGTCGTCGCCCTGCAGCGCGTGCACCATCGCCCGCTTCTGCGTCGGGGTCACCCGGCCAAACGCCGTGTGTGCCGCGATCTCGCGCGCAAATTCTGGTGCTTCAGGATCGAGGCTCCGCGCGTCCACGGCGACCCTGCCGTCTGGAATCCCAGCCTGCTCGGAGATCGCCCCGACCGCCGCCGCGTTGTCACCCGAGATGACCTTCAGCTCCACTTGCTGATCGCGGAAGTAGCGGATCGCATCGGGCACGTCCGCGCGCAGTCGCTGGTCCAGCACCACGAGCGCCACGGGCACGAGCGCCTCGGGGAGTCCGCTCTCGGCAACGGGCTGCGCGGAGCTTGCGAGTGCGAGCACGCGGTGCCCCTCCGTCGACAGCGATTCTGCGCGGGCGTGGAGCTCGCAATCAGCGGGGAGGATCACATCGGGTGCGCCGAACACCCAACTGATCCCGCCCGCCCGCGGCGCCTCCAGCTGCACGGCGGCCCACTTGCGGGCCGAAGAGAACGCGATGAGCCGGGTGGTGGCGAGCGGCTGCTGCGAACGGACGTGTTCGAGCACGGCAGCCATGCTGCCGGTGAGCTTGCCCTCGGCGTGGCCAATCGTGGCGAGCACGGCAAAGACATCCGGATCATCCGGCGAGCGGTCAGTGCTGTCGGCCACTTCGATCCGACTGACCCGCATGCCATCCTCGGTGAGCGTGCCGGTTTTGTCGGTGCAGAACACGTCCACCCGCGCGAGCTGCTCGATCGCGGGCAGATCCTGCACCAGACAGTTGCGGCGGCCGAGCCGGATCACCCCCACTGCCATCGCGACGCTCGTCATGAGCACGAGTCCCTCCGGCACCATCGGCACGAGGGCCGCGACGAGTCCGCGCAGGGCATCGCGCCACTCTTGCCCGCCGGCGAGCTGATTCCAGATGGTGGCGAGCCCCACCGGCACCAGAATCCAGGTGATGTATTTCAGGATCTTGTCGATGCCCGCCCGCAGCTGGGAGGAGGGCTTCTTGAACGTGCTTGCTTCCGCTGCGAGCCGCTCAGCATACGAATCCGGGCCCACCGCGGTTGCGAGGATCCGCCCGGATCCCGCGACCACGAAGCTCCCCGAGAGCACCGCGTTTCCGGGCTCGGGGAGCACCGGATCGGCCTCGCCGGTGAGCAGCGACTCGTCGATCTCGAGTGCGGTCGCGTCAATCAGTGTGCCGTCGACGGGGATCTGGTCCCCGGCCGCGATCACCACGATGTCGTCGAGCACAACATCTTCGGAGCGAACCTCGTGCACGCCGTCCGCGCGCTCCACCCGAATCGGCGCGTGGTTGAGGAGCGCCAGGCGGTCGAGTGTCCGTTTCGCTCGGATCTCCTGCACCATACCTACCGCGCTGTTGACGATGATGAGTAGGCCAAACATGCCGTCGAGAAAGTATCCCGTGCTCAGCACGAGCACCAGCAGCGTCGCGTAGATGAGGTTCACGCGAGTGAACACGTTGGTGTACAGGATCGCGCCGAAGCTGCGGCTCGTGCGCGTTTCGGAGACGTTGACCTCGCCGCGGGCGATCCGCTCGCGAACCTCAGCCTCGGTGAGCGGCCGGATCGCAGCCGCGCCCTCACCCTCAGCGTCGCCGCGACGAGCGTCAGGGCGATCGCGCCGCTCGGGTTCACCGAAGAAGAGTGCATGTCTGATTTTCTCAGATCGAGCCGCCTCTTTAGTTGTGAAAGGGTGTGCGATTGAGAAGTCTGAGCTACGTAGCCGGTCGCCTTGAGCGTCCGCGTGATCGGTGTGATAAAAAATAGCTCTCTATCTATGTCAAATGGAGCTATATTTGAAATATGACTCCATTTGGGCTAAATCAACGCAAAGGAGGACCGATCGTGAAGACGATTCCCCTCAGTGAGTTCAAGGTAAATCCCTCCAAGTTCATGGCGGAGGAAATCACCGTCACCAAGAACGGGAAGCCGCTTTCCGTCGTGACGCCGGTCGCGGCGGATGCCCAGCAGCCAGATCTCGACGGCATTAAGTTTGGCATCAAACTGATCGCCAGCATGATGACCGACGAAGAGGTCGACAACGCGAAACAAGAAATCGCTCAGCTCCGCGAACAGACAGTCGAGGCCGCGAATGGCTAGGGGTCTCCTCGACACCAACATCCTGATCGACAGCGCCGCGCTTGTTGCTGTGAGTGGCGACATCGACAAGTATGTGAGCTCCACAATTGTGCGCTCTGAGCTTGTCTATGGACTCCAGACCCGCGAGCCTGGCTCGGCCGCGCGCAGCAACCGACAGAAATTGATTGAGCTGCTCGATAGCCTCAACGGTTTCTGGCTCCCCTTCGACCTGAATGCGTCGCAGGCCTACGGTGCGCTGACCGCGCGACCGAACTCAGCAATGCGTGAGAAAGATACGCTGATCGCGGCCCAGGCCCTCTCACTGGATCTGCCTGTTGTGACCAATGACCACGGCTTCTCCAGGTTCGAGGGCGTTGTGATGCACCGGATTCAGGCGGCCCCACCCGCCTGAGCGCTACAGCAGGTGCCCGCCGCCGGAGACCTTCATGCGGTTGACGAGGTTTTTCACATCCTGCGCGCGGCTCTTCGATGTCACGAGCAGCACATCCTCGGTATCGACCACCACCACGTCCTCGACGCCGACGAGCGCCACGAGCCGCCCACTCTCAGACACCACGATCCCGCTCGACGCATCGGAGAGCACCTGCGCGCCGTCGCCGAGCACCGCGAGATCGCTGCCCCGCCCGCGGGTCAAGAGGTTCGCGACGCTCGCGAAATCCCCGACATCGTCCCAGTCGAAGTGTGCCGCGACGCACACCATTTTGCCGGCCTGTGCGGCAGGCTCGGCGACGGTGTAGTCGATCGCGATCTTCGGCAGCGTCGGCCACAGTCGCTCACGTATCTCGGCGGCCCGTTCAGTGCCCCAGGCGGCCGCGATCTCGCGCAGCGCACGCACCATCTCGGGTTCGGCGATAGCCATCTGGTCGAGCAGCACGCTCGCCCGCGCGATGAACATGCCCGCGTTCCACAGGTAGCCACCGTGGGTGAGGTACTCGCCGGCCTTCTCGGCGCTTGGCTTCTCGACAAACTCGGTGACCTCGTAGACGTCAAACGGCGCGAGGTCGCCGCGGGCGCCACCGCACGCAATGTAACCAAAGCCGGTGGCGGGGTGTGAGGGGTGGATCCCGATGGTCGCGATGAACCCCTGGTCGGCGGCCTGCACCGCGGTTGCAACGGCGCGCTGGAACAGGACTTGGCCGCGGATCACGTGATCGGCTGCGAAAGATCCGAGGATCGCGTCAGGATCCCGCAGCTCCAGGATCGCCGCGGCGAGGCCGATCGCCGCCGAAGAATCCTTCGGTTCGCTCTCCGTCACGAGATTCTCGGGCAGCAGTTCGGGAAGCTGAGCCGCGACGGACTCACGGTGAGCATTGCCCGTGACCACCATTACCCGCTCGGGCGGCGCAATGGGCGCGAGCCTCGACCAGGTTGCGTGCAGGAGCGAGTCACCGGAGCCGGTGAGGTCGAGCAGAAACTTTGGTGCGTTCGCGCGGGAGAGGGGCCACAGCCGGGATCCAACACCGCCCGCAGGTATGACGCAGGTGAACCGGTCGAGAGCGGCGTGGGCAGATAGAGCCTCAGACATAGCCTCAAGCCTAACGAGTGCGGATCGAGAATTGCTGGCACCGGGTACTTGAGTGACGGGCACGCCCCGAATGGTGCCATAATAGGAAAAGTAGCGGTTTCTCGGCTAGAGGTGTGTTTGGGTGCGTGCGCCCACACTTTTGCTGGGAGCCGCGATGTCAGCTGTCGGGCTCCACCCGGCGAAGCAGGACCAAGGAGGATGCTCGTGTCAGCCCAAACGGCAGAGGTCGCACCGGCGGCGAAGAAGAAGAGTCGCCCTGGCGGCACTCTCTATCGCGGCAATGAGGGAATGTGGTCGTGGGTGCTGCACCGCATCACGGGTGTTGCCATCTTCTTCTTCCTTCTCGTGCACGTTCTCGACACCGCGCTCGTCCGCGTGAGCCCAGAGGCATACAACGCGGTGATGAGCACCTACAAGACGCCGATCATGGGGCTGGGCGAAGCTGCGCTGGTTGGTGCCATCGTCTTCCACGCGTTCAACGGCATCCGCATCATCCTCGTCGATTACTGGAGTAAAGGCGCGCAGCACCAGCGTGCAATGTTCTGGATCGTCATCGCTTTGTGGGTGGTCACCATGGCCGGCTTCCTGCCGCGCCACCTGATGAACGTGTTCGGTCACTAGGCGAGGGGCGAGAGAGACATGACAATGACGATTGATTCCCCGCGCTCGAAGGCGCCGGCAAAAAAGAACACCAACTGGGAGAAGTGGGGCTGGATCTACATGCGCGTCTCCGGCGTGCTGTTGGTCGTGCTGGTGTTTGGGCATCTCTTCTCCAACCTGATGATCGGTGACGGCGTCCACGCAATCGACTTCGGTTTTGTGGCAGGTAAGCTCTCGAACCCGTTCTGGCAGATCTGGGACACACTGCTCCTGTGGCTCGCGCTGATTCACGGCGCAAACGGTATGCGCACCATCGTGAACGATTACGTTTCACGACCGGGTGTGGCAAAGGCGTTCAAGGTGGCACTCTTCCTTTCTGCTTCTCTGCTGATCCTCCTCGGCACCCTAGTGATCTACACGCTCGACCCATGCCCCGCTGGCGCAGATCCCTCGCTCGTCGCCTCCTTCTGCGCGACGCGCTAAGCCTCGATCCAGCACCCAGTTTGCACTGAAGATAGGACTCACGTGACCACCAACACCCACGAGGGCGAGGAAGTGACCGTCAAGGACGGCGTCACTTACCACCAGTTTGACGTTGTCATCGTTGGCGCCGGTGGCGCCGGCATGCGCGCCGCAATTGAGGCCGGCCCCAAGGCGAAGACTGCCGTGATCACCAAGCTGTATCCGACGCGTTCCCACACCGGTGCCGCTCAGGGTGGCATGGCTGCTGCGCTCGCCAACGTTGAGGATGATAACTGGGAATGGCACACCTTCGACACCGTCAAGGGCGGCGATTACCTGGTTGACCAGGATGCGGCAGAAATCCTCGCGAAGGAGGCCATCGACGCGGTCATTGACCTCGAAAACATGGGTCTACCCTTCAACCGCACGACGGAGGGCAAGATCGATCAGCGTCGCTTCGGCGGTCACACGCGCGACCACGGTAAGGCACCGGTGCGCCGCGCCTGCTACGCTGCAGACCGCACCGGTCACATGATCCTGCAGACGCTGTTCCAGAACTGCGTCAAGCTCGGTGTGAACTTCTTTAACGAGTACTATGTGCTCGACCTCGTGATGACCGAAGAGGGCGGCAAGAAGCGCCCCTCCGGTGTCGTCGCTTACGAGCTGTCGACCGGTGCGTTGCACGTCTTCCAAGCAAAGTCGATCGTGTTTGCGACCGGCGGCTTTGGCAAGATCTTCAAGACCACCTCGAACGCGCACACCCTTACCGGTGACGGCGTCGGCATCATCTGGCGCAAGGGGCTGCCGCTCGAGGACATGGAGTTTTACCAGTTCCACCCGACGGGTCTCGCGGGGCTCGGCATTCTGCTGACGGAGGGCGCGCGCGGTGAAGGCGCGATCCTGCGGAACGCGAGCGGTGAGCGGTTCATGGAGCGTTACGCGCCGACGATTAAGGATCTCGCGCCGCGTGACATTGTCGCCCGCTGCATGGTCCAGGAAGTGCTCGACGGCCGCGGCGCCGGTCCGCACAAGGACTACGTCTACCTCGACTGCACCCACCTGGGCGCCGAGGTGCTCGAGACGAAGCTGCCCGACATCACCGAGTTTGCGCGCACCTACCTCGGTGTGGATCCGGTGACCGAGCCCGTGCCGGTCTTCCCGACGGCGCACTACGCGATGGGCGGGATCCCGACCAACGTGAAGGGTGAGGTGCTCAGCGACAACGACACCGTTGTTCCCGGCCTCTACGCCGCGGGCGAGTGCGCGTGTGTGTCGGTGCACGGGTCAAACCGTCTCGGCACCAACTCGCTGCTCGACATCAACGTGTTCGGCAAGCGCTCGGGCAACGGCGCAGCCGACTACGCCAACTCGGCTGACTTTGTGAAGCTCCCCGCCGATCCCGCAAAGGAGGTGCGTGAGCTCGTTGAGCGCTTCCGCACCGGCACCGGCACCGAGCGTGTCGCTGACATTCGCAAGGAACTGCAGGAAGCGATGGATCGCGGCGCTCAGGTGTTCCGCACCGAAGAGTCGCTGACCGAGGTGCTGGGCGTGATCCACAACCTGCGCGAGCGCTACAAGAACGTCGGTGTGCAGGATCGTGGCATGCGGTACAACACCGATCTGCTCGAGGCGATCGAGCTCGGCTTCCTGCTCGACCTCGCCGAGGTGCTCGCCTACGCGGCGCGCAACCGCAAGGAGAGCCGTGGCGGCCACATGCGCGACGACTACCCCAATCGTGATGACGAGAACTACATGCAGCACACGATGGCGTACCTCTCGGGCGATCCGCACTCCGCAGATCCCGACGACCACATTCGCCTTGACTGGAAGCCGGTCGTCTTCACGAAGAACGACAAGGGCGAACTGAACTACCCGCCGATGGAGAGGAAGTACTAGGCATGAGTGCCGCAACTGCTGAGGCTGCCACCACGGCCGCGCCCGACGCGCCCAAGCCCTTCACCGTCACCCTTCTGATTCGTCGCTACAACCCCGAATCGGAGCGAGAAGCGTACTGGGAAGACTTCGACGTCGAGATGTACCCGACGGACCGCATCCTCGACGCGCTGCACCGCATCAAGTGGGATGTCGATGGCACGCTTGCGTTCCGCCGCTCCTGCGCCCACGGTATCTGCGGATCCGACGCCATGCGCATCAACGGCCGTAACCGGCTCGCGTGCAAGACTCTGATCAAGGATCTTGACATCACGAAGCCGATTTACGTTGAGGCGATCAAGGGCCTGCCACTCGAGAAGGATCTCATCGTCGATATGGAGCCGTTTTTCGCTTCATATCGTGAGGTGCAGCCGTTCCTGGTGGCGAACTCGGCCCCCGAGCCCGGCAAGGAGCGCATCCAAGATATCGCCTCGCGCGAGCGCTTCGACGACACCACAAAGTGCATCCTCTGCGCCGCGTGCACCTCGTCTTGCCCCGTGTTCTGGACCGACGGCCAGTACTTCGGTCCGGCCGCCATCGTCAACGCGCACCGCTTCATCTTCGACTCGCGCGACGACAACGCGCAGGTGCGTCTCGACATCCTGAACGACACCGAGGGTGTGTGGCGCTGCCGCACGACCTTCAACTGCTCGGACGCCTGCCCGCGCGGGATCCAGGTGACTAAGGCCATCGCCGAGGTCAAGGCCGCGATCCGCACAGGGAAAACCTCCTAGCGCAGGCTGGCGGTAACTCGCAAAGCTCGAGCCGCTAGCATTGCACCATGACGACGCCCCGTGAACCCTCCTCCCGCTCGGGGGAGAGTTCCGGGGCGTCTTCGCGTGTCGCAGAAACGGTGGAACGCGGACGCGGCGTCTGGGCGTGGGTGCAGACGACTCGGGCTTGGCGCGCCATCTCCCATTTCACCGATGTCGGTGGCAATGTCCTCAGCGGTGGCATGAGTTACCAGGCACTGTTCGCGGTGTTTGCGGGTCTGTGGGTCGGGTTCGGGATCTTCGGAATCTGGCTGCGGGAACGCCCCGAACTGCTGGACACGATCGTCACGCAGATCAACACTTTCATCCCCGGACTCCTCGAAGAGGGCGGAACCAGGGGAGCGGTCTCAATCAACGTGTTGCTGGGTGCGCGCGTGCTCGATTGGACGAGCATCGCTGCGGGTCTCGCGCTCGTCTGGGTCGCAACGAACTGGTTTACGGGGACCAGACGTTCGATCCGGATCATCTTCGGTCTCGAGGTGAAACAGTATCGCAGTGCCCTGCTGCTGAAGCTTCGCGACCTGGCACTCGCGATGGGGTTCTTTCTCGCGATCCTCGTGTCTGCCGCCTTCACGGTGATGAGCTCGAGCGTTGCCGACAGCCTATTCTCCTGGCTGGGAGTTGATGCAGACAGTTGGTTCTTCGGCACGCTGGGCACGATCCTGCGCTACGGTGCGATGTACGTGTTTGATGTGCTGGTGCTCATTGCGATGCACCGTTTTCTCGCTGAGGTGCGGGTGCCGAGGTGGTCATTGCTGCGTGGCTGTGTGCTCGGCGGTGCCGCGTTGCTTCTCCTGAAGATCCTCGGCAGCGCGATCCTCGGTGGTGCATCGAGCAATGCGCTCCTCGCAATCTTCGCCGTATTCATCGGTCTGTTGCTGTGGTTCAATTTCATCTGCCGGGTGCTGCTGCTGACGGCGGCCTGGATCTCGGTGGGACAGAACCCCGAGTTCGGCTTGCCCAAAGAGGGCGCGGGAGCGCTGCGGCTGCTGGGTTAGAGTTTCGAATCGTCACTGCCGGGCAGGGGATCCGCGGGACCCTCAGGGGCGGTGTCGTGCTCAGGCTGCTCGGCGTCGGCGGCCCGGGTCTTGCGGCGCTCGATGATCCACGCGACCACCATGTAGGCGGCGTAGAGGAAGACCAGCCCTGCAGCAATCGGGATCCACACCGACGAGGAGCTCTCGCCGCGCAGTCCGGTCAGCCATCCGAGATAGGGAATCGCATACCACAGCGCTCCGCGAATCTGCACGGGGCGCACCTGTTCGGGATCGGCGACGGCGTTGTTATCGCCCTGAGTCGTGAAGCGTCGCTCGCCATCACTGTTGGTCGACACTCCGGTAATGCGGTGCGTGACGACCTCTGGCTGGCCTGACTTGAGCTGATAGGTGATGATGTCACCGAGTTTCAGCTCGTCTACCGGTGTTGGGCGCACCACGAGATACGTCCCGGGCGGGTAGGCTGGTTCCATGGAGCGCGTCAACACCGTGTAAGTTTGTGCACCGGTGAAGGTGGGGATGACGACGGCGGCGAAAGCGAGCACCACCGTGATCGACAGTACCACCGCGCTGATCCCGCGAAAGATGCCCCGCCAAACGCGCATGCGCGGTGCCTGCGGGGTGATCTGATCTTGCGTCCTGCTCACCTTACTTATGCTACTGGCATGTCTCCGGAATGGGTATCGCTTGTGGTGTCCCGTCGGCGGCGCCGATAGGCCAGGATCAGCACTCCCGCGAGCGCGAAAACGGCCCCGAACCCGAAAACTGAGGAGAGCTCGGCACCGGTTGTTTCGAGTCGACCGCCGCCATTGCCCGCGTTGCTACCCGCCCCGATGTCCGGTCCCCCGGTGCCTGCCCCGGTTCCAGACCCCCCGGTGCCGTCCGTGCCCGGAAGCGCCGTGCAATCGCGCTGTCCGACCTGCCCGAACTGCTGGTCGGACAGCACCACCTGCAGAGTGAAGCGGATACTCGCGCCCTGGCCCTGCGTGCCGAAGAGATCCCCGAGCGCAAGTTTGGAGTCGATCCGCACATCCTCCTGGGGTGCCAAGCGGGTGCCCGCCGCGAGCGTGACGCAAGACCCGGTTTCAGGGAGCGGAAATGCCTCTGGCGCCGCGCTGGCCGGCCCGGCCGAGAGGGTCAGTGCAGCCGCAAGGCTCGGATCCGGCACCTCAGCATCGATGACTCTGATGGTCAGGTACGCGGGCTCATCGCCAGCGTTTTGCACCCAGAACTCGTCCGTCGTGCTCGTCAGCGGTGCGAGCGAGACCGGGCCGAACAGGGCGTTCAGGGACCGAGAATATGAGACGCCATCGGAGGAGAGCTGCACCACTTCTGGCGCATCCGCCGCTAGCGCGGGCGAAGCCTGCAGCAGCAGTCCACCGAGCACAGCGAGTGGCAGGATCCGCCGCAGCTGCCGGGAGGCAGAAGGCACACTACGCGGCATCGTTTGACCTCGTCAGCGTCGCGATCGCGCTGGTTTTCTGCGGTTGCACGGGTGATTCTGGGCGCGCAGATCCAACCGTGGGCAGCGGCGTATCTGCCCCAGCCCGTTGTTCGGCACCGAGCTCGCTAGGCTCGACGATGCGCGCTTCGGTGCTTTCTTCTGACGCAGTTTCTTCCGACTTGGTGTCTTCTGACGTGCTTTCCTCGGGCATGATTTCCTCCATGCCTTCCTCCGTGCCTTCCTCCGTGCCTTCCTCCGTGCCTTCCTCCGCGACAGCAACCTCGTGCTCAACGGTCCCTGAGGTCGGCGTCGCGACGTTGACCTTTGTGAGGCCGAACTTTTGCGTATTGAGGTTGTTGCAGATGCTCAGCGTCAAAGCGCCGGCGGTGCTCGGTGCGGTCAGGCATCGGCCGGTGCTGGCCTCTACGATTTGCACGACGTTGGTTGAGACCACCTGGGTGATCCAACGCTGTGCTACGACGCCCGTGTTTGTTGCCTGCACGGATACCGAAGAGCCGTTGGACTGCATGCTCGTTCCCGCGGGCATCTTGGGACGGATCGCCACTCCACCGGTGACCGGCTTGAATGAGAACCACTGGTTGCTGTAGGCAAGATCATCGCTGGCGTAGCAGGTGTAGGTGCCGATGCCGGAACCAATCGTTGCGTTGCTGCCGCCGTTGACGTCAAAGCAGACGCTCTGTCCTTGTGCCCTGACGCGGTACCAACTGTCTGTAGGGGTCGCGGACGGGTAGATGGCTACGGTCGAGAGCGAGGCTGTGGCTTGGCTACTCGCCTGGAAGTTCCCGAGCCGCAGAGAAGCGGTCACCGTGATTGCATTGCTGCGAGTTCCGGAAATGTCTGAAACGGCGACGGTCCGGTCTGTGCGGAGACAATACACCTGGCTCGCTCCCGGTGCGAGGTCAACGCTGATGTTGCCTCCGCTCGGCCAAACGATGGAGGTTGATCCTGCGCCCACGCTTGCGTTCACGGGGCATGCCGCTGCGTTTGCCACGGGCCATACCGATGAAGCGGGGAAGGCGCTGTCGGTGCCGCTGATATTGATCGAAGCGGTTGCTTTCTGTGTGGATCCCGACTGTGTTGTGTTGGTGACGGTAAACGGCATCGCCACCGAGGTGTCGGAGTTGCGCATCGTAGCGTTCGTGAATCCGGTGACGGACACAGACAGTTTGCCTGCGGAGACCGAGCCGCTTGCGGATACTGTCGGGATGAAGCTTGCGTACGCCGCGGTCCCACCGAGGATGCCGGCGAGCGCGAGTGCAATGACGGACACCGTCTTTGCGGTTCTCCGCGTGAAGCGTGACTGTCGAGTGTTCATCGTGCTTCTCCTTAGTATCCGTAAACCGTCATGGTGAACGTCGGCGTGATCTCTGTGCCCTGTTTAGCGGCGGCCAACGTTGGAGAGAGTTCAACCTGCAAGCAGAAAGTCTTGCTGGTCTTGCCGCTCATGGGCGGCCCACCAAAGTCGGTTGGTGCTGCGCCGAGTTCGATACCGGAGAGTGGGCCTGGTGTGCACGTCCCTTCGGCGAGCGCGAAACGCATATCACCATATGCGGAGAATGGGAGGTCGATATCCGCGCCGAGTTCGTACGACCGGGAGTCGAGGTTTGTGATCGTGATGGGGGTGCGAATAATGTCCCCCGGAAGCATGTTTGTCCAGGTTGAAGCTGGGAAGGAGATAGCGGTCTGCTCCTTGGGCCCTGGCTGGGTGCCCGCGGCGATGGAGAGGCCAGCCTGCTTATTGCCGACGGTGATCGAGGCCTCGGGGATCGCTGCGTTGTCGTTCCAGAGGGCGAAGGTTCCGGCAGAGCTGCCGGTGATGATCGCGAGAGCGAGAAGAAGAAGAGACCCGATACTGGCAACAACCTTGACGCTTGTCGGGATACGGCGGCTGCGTGCCGTTTCCTGCTGTTGAGAGCTCATTGTTCCTCCTGTTTCTCAGTTCTGGTGAAGTGAAGATGATGGACCCGCTTCGCTCACTCTGCGAGTTTGGTGTTGCTCGGAGCAGAGTGAGCGAAGCGAGGAGAAGGTGCGGGTGTTATGCAGCGATCTGGTTCAGCAGCAGCTGCAGAGTGCTGAGCTGTGCCTGAGCGCCCTGGGCAACCAGGTCGGAAACCGAGTTCTCGGGGAAATCGACCTTCACGGTGACGGTCGCCGTAATCGGTGTCCCGCTTGTCGCGTTGGCGGGTGAAACGCTGTACACGTCCGGGCTGATTTCCGTCAGGCTGCCGCCGGCGACATTCGAGACGCTGATGCTGTAGTCGAGTGCAGCGAGCAGTGCGGCATCGCCGGTCACTGAGCTGGGGTCGATCTTCAGTTCAGAGATCAGGTTGTCGCCCTGAGCGACGATGCTGACGTCGGTGGTGTAGGTGAAGGAATCACCCGGCACCCACAGGTCGGGGCTCGCGGACCAGGTGCCCGGAGTTGCGTCGAGCGTGAGTACACCGGAGTTGATCTCCTGCGAGGATCCGACGTTTACTGCGTCGTTCCAGAGAGCGAGGGTGGTGCCGCCGCCGAGAAGCAGTGCGGTGCCGATGCCGGTTGCGATTGCGCCCTTAGCAAGTTTGTTCATTGTGATTCTCCCAAGATATATTTCAGATGAGCTGTTACTTTGATGGGCTGACCCCTGGTGTCCGCCTGATCTGATCCGGCCGCAGCTTTTCGGTTGAGTCCGTGTCGATCGGGGCGACATAAAAAGCATGACGAACGAGGGGTGGGTCTGTATACACACGCAGACGCGGTCTCAGTAGCCAAACTGGGGGATTTTACGTGGTCCCAGAGGGATCGCTACGTAGTCGATCGGCGGATACGCAGACGTGCCTCAGTAGTCACACTCGCTGGATCAGTAGACGGGTGAGGGAGCAGCGAAGCTAACTGCCCGGCATTATGAGTGAGCCCAATTGCTCACTGAGATCGTGGCGGCTACTCACGCCAACCTTACGCATTGCCCGGTGCAGGTGACTCTCTACGGTTCGCACCGACACGACAAGTTTCGCCGCGATCTGTTGGTTCGTCATACCCTCAAGCACCATCGAGGTGATCTCGCGTTCACGGTCGGTCAGCTTTGCAGCGATAGTCCTGAGCCGGTTCGTGTCGAATTGGGTATCCCCGAGGCTCTCTGAAAGCTCGGTGTTTTGATGCCTGATGGCCTCGGCCTCCTCAATGCGACCGGCGCTTTGGAGGAGTCCTGTTGCGGTTTCCAGTGCAGAGAGAGCAAGCCCGGGGCGCCCAACGGTGGCAAGCTTCGGGGCGACGGCCACAAGAGCATCGGGGTCTTCAGCATGGAGGGCATCAAGGTAATCGAGTCGCACGGTGAAGAACTCTCCGTCGACGGACTGATCCAGTTCACGCAGGCGCTTGGAGGCTTCTGGGGAGTACTCCAGGTCAAGGGCGAGCGTCCCGGCAAACAGGGCGGCAACGTGGAAGCCACGTTGAGCCTGTTCATCTGAATCGTTGAGGAGGAGCGCTACAGCCTCTTCCGGTTGTCCTGCAAACGCGAGCAGATGGCTCTGTAGCCACGCCGGTGACTGCCCGGGGTAGGGGCCGGGCCCCGCGCCCAATGCGATTGCTTCTCTGGCGTAGGTCTCGCCGACGTCTTGATTGCCGCGGAGTACCGCGAGCACCCCAGCGAGGTGCAGAATTGAGATTCGATTGACCCGCACAAAGGGGGCGTGCGCTCCGGCCGAGAGTACGGTCGCGAGGATCCCGTTTGCCCGCTCATAGTCACCCTGGCTGAACAACGCGAGTGCGGCGACGTAGCCGTGCTGGCAAGCCGAGGGAGATCAAGCGTCGCGCGCGCCTCATCGTATGCGCGCAGCGACCAGTTGAGGGCTGCCGCGTGCTCGCCAATGCCGAGCAGCGCAAGCGCGTATTGGGCTGAAGGCAGGAACGATACGCGCTGTTCGGAATGGGCGCGCTCCTTAAACATCGCGATCGAGTCTTCAAAGCGACCGACCGCGTTCAGTACGATCATCTGCGCTTCGGTAACACGGGCGACAACCCATGCGGGCGCACCATCGGTGTCCTCAAAGAGCTCGTGATAGTCGGCTGGCACGGCCCGCATGCTCGTTTCAAGCAAAACCGCGGTCGCGGTTGCCGCGCGGGCGAGCTTCGGATACTTCTGTGCCGTTTCAGTGATGAGTGAGAGCCCGGCTTCGAGTTCGCCCTGATAGATCGCGATCCACATCGCGTAGGCGAGCGCACGCTCCACAGCGATCTGGTCGCCAGAATCCGGCGTTTGTGTCGCCGCGAAGATACCTGCCACCTGAGATTCGGGATCGTTGATGGACAGCAGCGCGAGGATATACGCGAGGCCGGTCTCCTGGCTGGGTGCGTGTTCCCACTCGGACTTTGCGACAAGCCACCGCGCTCCGAGCCGTTCGGTCGAGAGCCTGGCAAAGTTGGCGTCCGCGCCGGGTTGCTGCTCCGTGGTCACCAATACGCTGAGATCTTGGGAGAGACTGGGGAACGCCTTCCCTCCGAGCTTTTCGGAGAGGTGCGCGCGCAAGCGCCGCCTTCGTGCGGGCATCGGCAGGTGCAAAAAGTAGTCCATCAGCAACGGCGGCTGCACGGTCACCAGGTCGTTGCTCTGGGTGGTGTAGAAGCTCAGGTAGGAGCGGGTTTCAAGCGTCTCTACCGTGTCCCACTCGATGAGCTCTTCGAGTGTATTGCTGTCGACGGTCCCGATCATGGAGAGCATCTCGAGCGCATCGAGCGCGTCTCCCTCGAGCGGCTCCAAGTACCCCTCCACGAGTCCGGCGATGCCGTCGCTCCACAGGTCTTCGACGGCGGTCCAGACCCCGTCAACGTTTCGCATGTGCCCCTCGCGCACCGCCGCGTCGGCAAGCGCGACCGCCAGCCCGATGACGCCGTTGGTCTTCCGGAAGATGGTGCCCGCGGTGGCCACGTCAAGCGGCGCACCGAGACGGGCCGTCAACAGTTGCACAAGCTCGTCGAAGCGAAGCGGCGGCAGAGTCACGACAAAGGACGCATCGGCCGCTGATCCAGCGAGGCCGGTCGGCGTGAAGTTGCTGGTGGTGCCGGTGAGGCGGCTCATTACGACGGAGCACCCTGTGGTACGGCGGGTGTGGTCGATGATCCCCCACGATGCTTCATCGACGTCGTTCCAATCATCGACGATGATGACGGACTGTGGAGCCGACGCAAGGCGCCGCAGGCCCTCACTGAAACGCCCGAGTGCGCTCGTCGCACCGGAGTGTGTTTCCTCTTGAACGTTCGCGAGCTGCAGAGCTGTCAATGGGCTTGAACTCAGTGAGACAAGTCCTTGGACGGAGATAACGTTCCAGCCGCGGCTTTCGAGCTGCTTGCTCAGCTCGGCGAGGAATGTGGTGCGCCCGTTCAGCCGCACACTCACGATGTTCACGCTCTCACCGCTGACCACGAGATCAATTGCTGTGCGAAGCTCTTGTGTTCGCCCAATCATGATGGTCTCCTTCGCTGGATGTGCCGCCTCGATCATCGCTGATCGAAGTGTTGGTGAAACTGTAGCAATTGACGGGCGGCGATGAGTAGGGCAAAAGGCTGAGCGTTTGTCGTGCAGAGCCGCGGCGCTCGTGAACAGGTGTGCCGGCGGTAAGAAACACCCGTCCCGTAGAGTGTGGATCATGAATACACGGCTGCCGGTGGAACCCTATGACGTTGTTGATCTGATCACACGCAAGCGCTTCGCGGGTGCGCTCAGTGATGCGGAGGTGGCGTGGCTCATCGATGCGTATGTGCGCGGCGTCGTTGCCCCCGAACAGATGAGCGCCCTCCTTATGGCCATCGTGATTCAGGGGATGGAACCCGCCGAGATTCGCGCATTGACCGCCGCGATGATCGCGAGCGGCGAGCGGCTAGATTTCTCCGGGCTCGGCCGCCCCGCAATCGACAAACACTCCACCGGCGGGGTGGGCGACAAAATCACTCTGCCGCTTGTACCACTGCTGGCGTCGCTCGGTGTCGCGGTGCCGCAGCTGTCAGGCCGCGGCCTTGGACACACGGGAGGAACGCTCGACAAGCTGGAGTCAATCCCGGGGTGGCGGGCAGCCCTCACCAACGACGAGATGAGGCGTGTGCTGCGCGACGTCGGCGGTGTGATCTGCGCCGCGGGCACCGGGCTCGCGCCGGCAGACCGCGCCATGTATGCGCTGCGCGATGTGACCGGCACCGTTGCCTCGGTGCCACTGATCGCCTCCTCCATCATGAGCAAGAAGATTGCGGAGGGTGCCAGCGGACTGGTGCTTGACGTGAAATTCGGGTCGGGTGCTTTCCTCCCGGATCAGCTGCAGGCGACGGAACTCGCGGAGACGATGGTTCGTCTCGGCCAGGACTCCGGGCTTCGCACGGTCGCGCTGATCACCGACATGGATGCGCCACTCGGGCGCGCGGTCGGGAACGCCAACGAGGTCCGCGAGTCCGTTGAGGTGCTTTCGGGTGGCGGACCGGCCGATGTCGTGGAGCTGACTCTCGCGCTGGCCCGCGAAATGCTCGACCTTGCGGGCATGCGCGATGTTGATCCGGCGCCCGCCCTTCGCGACGGGCGCGCCCTCGCATCCTGGCGCGAGCTCATCATGGCGCAGGGTGGGGATCCGGACGCACCACTACCCGTTGCACGTGAAACGGAGACCGTGCGGGCCACCTCCGATGGCATCGTGCAGCGCGTAGACGCTCGTGCGGTCGGGATCGGGGCCTGGCGACTCGGTGCGGGGCGCGCCCGCCCCGGCGATCCGGTTGAGCATGCCGCGGGGGTCGAGGTGCTCGTGCGCCCGGGGGATCGAGTGCGTGCGGGGGATCCGGTGTTTGAAGTGTCGTGCGATGAGGAGGGGCGCATGGCCCGCGGGATCGCGGCGCTCGCCGCAGCGGTCGAGGTGGGGGATGCCGTGCCCACTCGACGCCCACTCGTTGCTGCGCGAATTGCAGAAGCCTAGCTGGAACCGTTGCAAAACACGAGCTGAAACCGTTGCAAAACACGGTATGCTTCCCACATGGCATATTTTCCACGGGTGACTGACGCCCCCCTGCTTGAATATCTCGACGTGTTTGGCGGCGTCCTTCTGGAGGGGCCGCGCGGCTGCGGCAAGACCTCGACGGGTGCACAGCACGCCAAGAGTGCGGTGCGCTTGGATCGTTCCGCGGCGATGGTCGAGCTCGCCGAGCTGAGTCCGCAGACGCTGCTCGCGGGCGAGACTCCGAGGCTTGTCGACGAGTGGCAGCTCGCGCCCTCTCTGTGGAACGCAATGCGGCATGAGATCGACGACCGACAGGCTCGCGGTCAGTTTATTCTGAGTGGATCCGCGACTCCGGACGATGACGAGATCAGGCATTCAGGGGCGGGTCGTTTTGGCCGTATCCGGATGCGTACCATGTCGCTGGCTGAGTCTCAGCGATCAAGTGGCGGCGTATCACTGAGAGAACTGAGACACGGCGTGAGTATCAGCGCCAGAAGCGAACTCAGCTATGCGGATCTCGCGGCGGAGGCGGTGCGGGGAGGCTGGCCAGCGCTGCTCCAGGCGAGCGAACGCCAGGCGCTCGTCTTCAACCGTTCGTATATGCAAGATCTGTTTGCGAGCGAGATTGCGCTCGCAATGGGAGGGCGCCGCGATCCCGTACGAATGCAGCGGCTCATCGAGTCGATCGCGCGCAACATCGCGAGCGAGGCGACGGTGGTGACGCTCGCGAAGGATGTGTCGGCAGACGGCGGGTCGTTTGCGCCCGAGACGGCGCGGGAGTATCTGAATGCTCTCTCCCGCGTGTTCGTGCTCGAACCACTGCCCGCCTACAGTGTGGCCCTGCGCTCGCGATCCCGCTTGCGCACGAAACCAAAGTTGATGCTCAGCGAACCCGCGCTTGCGTGCGCCGCCCTGGGGGTCGATGCCACCAGGCTTGCGGGCGATCCCGAATTCTTCGGGCAGGTGTTTGAGGCGATGGTGGTTCGGGATCTACGTTCTCTCGCGTCGGTCGAACTGGGGCAGGTGTATCACTATCGAGACAACACCGGTCTTGAGATCGATGCGATCCTGGAGTACCCGGGCCAGCAGTGGGCCGCCGTCGAGGTCAAGCTCGGCCAGAAAGCGGTGGCGGAGGCCGAGAAGCACCTATTGACGCTTCGTGACGAACGCATTGACACCGACAAGGTGGGGGACCCGAGATTCCTCGCGATCGTGACGGGCACCGAGTTCGCCTACACTCTTCCCTCTGGAGTGCACGTCGTGCCGCTCGGGTGCCTCGCTCCGTAGCTCTTCCTCAGGACTGGGTGACGCGCATCCAGGCCTGTGGGATCGCGGCGGCAACATCGGCGGCGGTGATCGGGTGGCCCGCCCCTGTGGCATCGGGATCCCCCGCAGCAATGCGCGCGGCGGTATCGTGCAACACGGCGGCGGTTGCGCCAAGCTCCGCAAGCCGCTCCTGATCCGCGCGTACCTCAAAAGAGTGTGCGGCGAGGAGTGAGCCGAGGATCCCCGCCAGTACGTCTCCGGTTCCTGCCGTCGCGAGCCACGGGGTAGCGGGGCCGGAGAGAATGCAGCGTCCGTTTGGGGTCGCCACGACGGTCGTTGAGCCCTTCAAGAGCACCGTTGCGCCGAGTCGCGCCGCGAGGTGCGCCGCTGCTTCGGCCTGGCCCTTCGCATCAGTGTGGTCGGCCGACGGACGCGCGGCGTGAGAGCGCCCGGACTGTGTGGCGTGATCCTGGCCGGGCGGGGCGCCGAGGCCGCAGCCTCGCCATAACCGGGCAAACTCTCCGAGGTGCGGCGTCAGGATTGCGGGCGCGCGCACGCCCTTCACCTGCGCCCCCGCGAGTTCAAGCGCCCCGGCATCGATCACCACGGGCGCCTCGCCGCCAAGGATTTCAAGCAGCCGGGATCGCTCGGCTGCCGAGCGCTCGGCGGGGTCTGATCCTGAACCGATTACCCAAGCATCGCAGCCTCGTTTGTCTGCGTCACCAAAAACCGTCTCGGGGTGCGCCGCAAGGACGGCTGCGGCCGGAGCCGGGAGGCCAAACAGCGGTGCCTGATCCTCGTTCGGAGGCACGTATCGAACCATCCCGGCCCCTGCGCGCCAGGCCGCAGAGACACTGAGTACCGCGGCGCCGGGATACCGCGAAGATCCCGTGCGGATCGCGACCACCCCGCGGTGATACTTGTCATCGGTGGGCCCGGACTGCGTAGTCCTGCGACGGCGTGTGCGGGGTCCCAATGCTCCATTATTTGCTCCCGGGTTCAGTCGTTGCGTGATCCACGAACTCGCGCACTGCGGCTTCGATCAGCCCCAGCCGCGCCTCTGCCGCCGCCCGCCGTTCGGGCGCGGAACCCTCGTCGCTGAAGGTGTCGATGTAAATCTTCAGTTTCGGTTCAGTGCCGCTCGGGCGGATCATGATCCGGGATCCGCACACCAGGTCATAGCGCAGCACATTCGCGGGTACCTCGGCGGCCCCGGGAGTGAGGAGATCCTGTGCGCGTTCAACCGCCGTGCCGGCGAACTGGGTCGGCGGACGCCTTCTGACCTCATCACTCAAAGCCGTGGCCGCGGACATCGATGAGAGACGCAGCGTCACTTGCGTACTCGCAAAATGGCCGAAGCGCTCGCTCGCCTCATCGAGCAGGTCCCAGAGGGTTCGGTCTTCCGAGGCGCATTCACGCGCCATTGCGATCGCGTCGGCGGCGGCAGAAATGCCGTCCTTATCGCGCACCGTCTCGGGGTGTGTGAGGTAGCCGAGGGCCTCCTCGAAGCCGAAGATCAGATTTGGCACACGCGATACCCACTTGAAACCGGAGAGGGTTTCGGCGTAGTCCAGCCCGTAGTCGCGCGCCACCGCGCCGAGCGCGGGAGACGACACAATCGTGCACGCCAGTGATCCCTGCGGTGTGCGACCAGCAGCGAGCGCGCGCACCCGCTCCCGTTCCGCTGCGCGCCAGCCGAGCAGAAGGCCGATCTCGTTGCCGCTGAGCCTGCGGTACTTCTCGGGCGCATCGGGGTGGGGGAGTGCGATCGCGAGCCGATCCGCATCGGGATCATGGGCGACAACGAGGTCGGCGTCGATCTCGCGCGCGGCCGCGTAGGCGAGGTCCAGCGCCCCCGGTTCTTCAGGGTTCGGGAACGACAGCGTTGGGAATGCGCCGTCGGGCCGATCCTGCTCCTGCACTGCCACCACCGCAGGCAGCCCAGTGGCTGAGAAGACGCGGCGCGCGAGATCCGCGCCGACGCCGTGCATCGCGGTGTAGACGACCCGGAGGGGCGTATCTGCTCCGAGAGCTTTGCCGGGGGCCGCGGGATCCTCGGGAAACCCGGAGAGCAGCGCCGCGGAAGTCTCCGCGACGTACGCGCCCCACAGCTCAGTTCCTGCCACTGTGTAGTGCGATGAACGCGGCAACTCCGCGAGGGGTGTCTCCGCGATGCGGTCGATGTGTGCGGCAATTTCGCTGTCGCTCGGAGGAATGATCTGCGATCCGCCATCCGTATCACCCAGGTACACCTTGTAGCCGTTGTCTTGCGGGGGGTTGTGGCTGGCGGTGATCATGACGCCCGCGGAGACGCCCAGGTGACGCACGGCAAAGGCCGTCAACGGGGTGGGGCGTGTTCAGGCAGTAACGTGACAAGGATCCCGGCACCCGCCATGATTTCTGCGGCGTCGCGCGCAAAGACCTCGGAATTGACCCGACCGTCGTAGCCGATCACGATCGAGGGCGGTGAGGCAGTCTGTCCGCGTGCTGCACGGTCGTGCAGATAGGCCGCGAAGCCCGCGCTCGTCTGCGATACGACGGCCCGGTTCATGCGGGCGGGGCCAGCGCCGATGGGGCCGCGCAAGCCCGCGGTGCCGAAGCAGAGGCGGCTGCCGAAGGCCGAGTGCAGTTCCGCGATCGCATCGGCGTTACCGCTTCTGACGAGCGCCAGGAGATTCTGGGTCTGTGCGCGGGTGGCTGGATCGATGTCGTGTTCGCTCCAGCGGAGCGCAGTGGTGATGAGACGATCGGTCTCGTGACCGGGCTGTGCCATCGTGGTGAACCTCTTCCCTGCCCGGTGCAATTCCGGATCAGTTTTAAGCTACCATTTGGAACAGGATGGGGCATTTTTGACGTCTAGATGATTGATTCCAAGGTGTGTCAACGCACGCAAGCCTGATCGAGAGTGCCCAGAATCGGAGTTGTAAACCCAAACTTTCGATCCCTTTGGAGGCCGTCAGTGGACGCCGATCTGGACACCCTCGCTACAGCACTTTACGTCACTACCGGCGATTTCCTGATCTGTATTAACGGAACCCCCATCTCACTCCCTGGCGGCCTCGCGTGGGCATCATCCCAGGTATCAGCGACGCAGAGCTTGTCACGCTCGCCGTCATCCAAGCCTTGCTCGGCTACCACAACGAACGACGATGGGTGCGCTACGCCAGGCGGCACCTGCGACACCTCTTTCCGACAATGCCTGGACAATCGGGCTAAAACAAACGTCTCCGAAAGCTTGGCGGCACCATGCAAGCGGTCCTCACCTACCTCGCCACAGACACGGGTTTGTGGTCCGACGACGTCTGGCTCGTGGACTCCACACCTGTGGAGTGCGGACGTTCCAGGGAGACCACGAAACGTTCAGACCTTGCCGGGTTTGCTGAGTACGGGTACTGCGCGTCGCACTCACGCTACTTTTGGGGACTCCGACTGCACCTGCTCGCCACGCTCGACGGGCTTCCTGTTGGGTTTGCGCTCACAGGGGCGAAAACAGATGAGCGTGAAGCTTTGCAACAGATCCTCGAGTCCATGCCGGCACCGACCAGCACGGCACAGACCATCATGGCGGACAAAGGCTACGCCGGAATGGCGTTCGAAGCGTCACTCACCCAGAAAGGCGTCACGCTGCTCCGACCCGCGAAAAAGAACGAGCCTCCACGTGAGGGAGCACAGTTTTTGAAACCCCGTCAGGCAACGGATCGAGTCAGTGTTTGACACGCTCAAAGGCCAACTCGGCCTCGAACAACACGGAGGACGTACCTCGCAAGGAGTCATCGTGCGAGTTCTGCAACGACTCCTCGCTCTCACCGCTGTGATCTGGCACAATCATGCCACGGGACAGCCGGTACTCAGGTCACTGACCGCCTACGACCACTGAACCCTTGGAATCAATCATCTAGTGGTGTGTCTCAGAAATGGGTGTCCAGTGAGAACGTGTGATCGCAAAACCGACGAGGGCAACGCGGTGAGCGCCGATAACGGGCGCACCGAAACGGGTGCTCATTTCTGAACCACACCGCTAGTCTCGCCAATTGGGAGAGCGGGACGAGAGAGCTGTGGAGGAACCTACATTTCGCTGGAACCACCGATGGGCACTCCCGCGACCGCGTGTGGGAGACGAAGCTCGAGGAGGATGCCTCGATTCGACGAAATTGCTTTTGTGTAACCCGCGTGTGACAGAGACGCTCGGCGGCCTCGTGACGGAGGTGCGTTGCGCGCGAGTCCAGGCCACCTGCTGAGTGAAGCAGGGGTCGGACTATTCAGGGATCGGAAACGCGGGTACCTAAGTGAACAACACGGCTTGGGCAACTAATAGACCGGCCGTTGAATGCTTCAGCGGGCGATCTACGCTCATAATATTGGAAGCGTTTGGGATTCATCCTGTCTCAAAGGGGGAAGGAAATGTGGAAGGCTTCTTTATGCTGCCATGCACGGATGGTCTTGTCGCGGGCCGCGAATATCCTCGGAATTTACCGGAGCTGAGGGCCTGGTTTCACACCGAAGCTGCATGTCTTGACTACCTTGACTGGCTCCGCTGGCCCGATGGGTTCCGGTGTCCTCGATGCGGCTCTGCCGACGCATCCCGTGAAGAGCATAGGTATCGCTGTCGGCGATGTAGAGCTCGGGTTTCGGTGACCGCCGGTACTCTGTTTGATAAGACCCGCACGTCCTTGGTCACCTGGTTCGAGGCGGTGTGGCTGATGGCGACGAACCCGCGGGCCGTCACCGCGAGCCAACTGCGGCGCGAACTTCCTATCTCCTCTTATCAGACCGCGTGGACGATGCTCGGAAAGCTGCGGCGAGTCGTCTCCACCTCATCAAACGTACCGTTGTCTGGCCGAATCGAGGTCGGCGCTGTGCCCCTCAGATCTGTGGTTCCAAGCTTTGATTCGGCGAGCGTGGATTCGGGTCTAATGCTCGCGGGTGCAATTGAGCTGACCGAGGCTGGCAAGGCGCGCGCCCGGCTGCAGGTGCTGCGGCACGGGTCCGCGGCGGAGATGGCCGACTTTGTACGGATGATCTCCGTTCCCGGTTGCGAGATCGTGACAGTGGGATCCGCCTTGTTTCCAGAGGAGTTTGAAGGCCATTCCCGTGAACACCTCGAATTTGACCCCGCGTCGCGGAAGCCGCGGCACCTCGTTTCATCGGTGTATCGATTGTTCCCGATTGTCCGTCAGCACTTTTCCACCATATACAACGCCGATGTTGACATAGAGCAAATTCAAGAAAAGTTCGATGATTTTTCATTTCGTTTTAACATCAGAAACGTACAAAATCGCGGCCTTGTGTTTATGGTTTTGCTGCAGAAAGCCATTGCAGTGCCCCCAGTGACATACCGTGACCTTGTTCGGGATCGTGTGTCGACGAAGCGCGAAACAAGGGTGGCTTCAGCGGAGTTTGATGAGCCGATTTGCGACCTCACCGAGGCGCAAACGTTTCCCTGGCGCAGGGAGGCTTGAGGTCTCCTCGTTGTATGTTGGCGCACTGTGGGTCCTTGAGGTCACTATAGGCCCCGATGGAATGTGAGGAGAGCCCCCCGTGTGCGCCAGCGACGAGGCCATGGCCGCTGCGTGTTCCCCCCTTGGGGCCGTCCTTCTGACCGTCATCGACCCCAAGCCGGGGTCGATGGGCTGATTCCATCCGATCATGGTTTCCAGCGTGCAACGGGCCACATTGTGTCGGCGTATTGGGCGTGTTTGCCCACGTGAATGATGTGAGCAAGAGGTGTTTGGCTGAAGCAAATTCACTTCTTCCACAGAAAGGGCGCACCTCATTGTGCTCTTCATACAAATCTTGGGTATCTAAATGATATGTTCTTTCGGTCAGCTAGTTGGATAGTTCGGAAAATATTTGAAATTTACTTAGGGTCTATTGATTCCCAGTGAAAATTCAGGCATGTACTGGGAAGTCGGCGTGCTGCGGGTGCTCCGACTTGAGTCGAACCGTAAAATCTGGCGCCGTCGAATTGTTATGTTAAAGGTAGCTCGTCCAAGTTGCTATTTCCCACAAAGGTTCTTCTGCTGAATCTCTGTGGAAGTCGCTTGGACGCGTGGTGCTTGCGCGTGAACTCGCGTTGAGCTTTCTGACATGTATCCGAGGGAGATGCTGTGGTCCTTGCGTTTCCGCGCCCGACATCGTTTTCTGTCGAGTCCGTCAAGAGCGATCTATGGCCTTCCCCAGGAACGACAGGTTGATCGTGATGAGCACACCGAAGGCAATGCCGGAAACGGCAGGGAGAAGGGCAAGAATGTTGACACGGGGGAGGACTGGGGTCAGGCGAACACTGTTCGCCGTCGTGGCGACGGTCGGTTTGGTCGCGACGGCGCTGACGCTGCCGCTTGGCGTTTCGAGCGAGGCACAGGCAGTGCCGGGGGATCTCGAGGAGTGGTCAGGCACGGTGCTCGGCGGCACCGAGATTGAGCTGCCGGAGCGAACTGACAAGCTTGAGTTCAAAGAGATCTACGGCGCGCCCAATGCCGGATACGGCATGGACACCGACAACAAGATCTGGGGCTGGGGTCTGAACGGCTACGGCAACCTCGGCAACAACGAGTACATCGGCTACTTCAGGTTCGCCCCGCACCCTGTTCCCATGAAAGACATCAATGGCGATCAGATGGTCGCGAAGACGATGTCCTTCGGCGACAATTCTGCACTTGTGCTTGACCGAGACAACAAAGCTTGGACGTATGGCCGCAACGCCTTTGGCGAGCTAGGCAACCCCAATTTTCCGATGGGAGGAAACTCCTCAACCTACATTCCCCAGCCCGTCCTCAACGAGGGCGGTGAGCAGATGGTCTTCGAAACAGTCAGCTCGGGTACCGCCTTTCATTTTGGGCTTGAGGCCGATGGCAGCGCGTGGGCTTGGGGTCGCAACTGGTTCGGCCAGCTCGGCACGGCGACGCCGCTGTATCAAGACTCACAGTTCGCGGCACCGGTGATTGACTCGACCGGTCAACAGATGAAGTTCAAGCAGATTGCAGGGGGGTCTGACTTCGCGATCGGGATTGACTTCGACGGCAATGCCTACGGCTGGGGTTCAGGCGATGGCTGCGCAAGTGGGTTCTGCGGCTTAGAGGTGCCCCGTCCAAGGCCGTTGCTTGATGCGAGTGGTCAACAGCGCAAATACGCAGCGGTCCACGCAGGCTATGGTGTCGCCTACGGTGTAGAAGCAGATGGCTCTGTGTGGTCTTGGGGCCAGCAGCTTAACCAGGCCCTGGGTAACCCGGCAACTCCAGAGTGGTCAGCGACTGGCGTGCCGCAAAAGGTGCTCGCCGCAGATGGCACCCAGTTCCGCGTCAAGTCGATGGATGTCGGCACGACAACCGTGTTTGCGCTGGACGAGGATCACCACGTCTGGGGTTGGGGAGGCAACCAGAGCGGTCAGCTTGGGCAGGATCCGGCAGTGTTGGGCACCGCAAGTGCGGTTCCGGTCCAGATTTTCGCCGCGCCGGGCGTGCCGATCGTCGCAGACCAGGTGCAGGCCGGCAACAACCACGGCATCTATCTCGGGGAATTTGACGAAGTTTCGAAGACGAACGTGTTCTCCTGGGGAGAGTCTGAACTTGGCCAGCTCGGCAACCCCGGTCTCGACGTGGTCTACGGCTCCGGGTCCTTCGAATTGACGCCAGTGCCGGTGCAACTCGCTCAGCCGAGTCTCAACAGCATCGTGTATTTCGGCGACGATGACAGCTATGCGGTTACGGGGACGGTTTCGGGTGGTGTGCTGACGGTCAAATCGCCCGAACACTTCGCCTCTCGTGTGCCGGTATACGTTGCCTGGTACGGTTCCCAGCCGCCAACCACGCGCGAACTCGTGGGCTACTTCACCTTCATGCTTGATCCCGCGCTCACGGTGTCTCCTGAGAGTGTCGAGGTTGGAGAGTCTACAATCGTCACGGTGACGCTCCCCGATGCAGAGATTGCCCTGGTCGGCGAATCGCAGATGCAGTTTGCGCTCGATGCCGGCCTAACTACGGTCGCGGAGGGAGCGACGGGCGCAGTGACCCCGGTGCCGTTTGACGCTGACGGGAAGGCCACTCTGTTGGTGACCTCGGTGACGGATGCACTCTACGACGTCACCGCGCAGGCCCTGGTGAATCAGGTGAACGGCGCGCCGATCGACCAGGGGCCGATGGTCGCTGTCAGCCCCAAGGTGTCTGGCGTCGCGGCCTTCGTGGCCCCAGACAAGCCGGAGAAGCCGGTGACGCCCCCAGTTACCCCGCCAACGACGCCCGACACGCTCGGTGGTCTGTCTTCGACCGGCTCGAGTACCCCCGTGATGCTGATTGGCGGTGGCGTTTTGGCTCTTCTGGTCGGAGCAGCCACCCTGCTTCTGGGCTGTCGCAGGAAGAGTGCTAGCCAACCATGAAACCTCACAACCCAAACGAGCACCGCCGCAACCCGCGGGTCGGCGCGAGTGGAACGAAAGGAAACACAGTAATGAAACACGCTTCAATCGGGCGGAAGCTGCGCGGGGTTCTCGCGTTTGCGGCCGCGTGTCTCGTCGGGGTGGCGGGTTTCAGCGCCCCCGCCGTCGCGGCCCCCTTGGCGTCCGAGATCGACCCCCTGGCTAAAGGCAGCATCAACCTGCTCAAGTGGTCGACCCCGGCCGGACAGGAGTCAAATAAGCCGCAGAATGGTGCGAAAGACGATACTGCCCCGAGCACAGGCTCCGTGCCGCTTCAGGGTGCTACGTTCCAGCTCTACCGGCTGACGTCCGGCACGAACCCTGACCTCACCACCAATGCGGGGTGGGAATGGTTGCAGAATGTGCGGGGTGGCATGACCACTAACAACCCGACGGTAGCGCAACTGGCCACGGCAGGCTTCACAGTGACTCCCGTTGGCGGCGCACAGGTCACTGGTAGCGACGGCAAGATTAACTGGACCGGCCTCGACATCGGGCTTTACTACGTCGCGGAGACAAGTGTGCCCGCAGGCCACAAGGCCTCGGCTCCGTTCCTGGTGACGATCCCGATGACGGACCCGGTAAATCGTGACAAGTGGGTCTACGACGTCTACGTCTATCCGAAGAACCTGAAGGACGACAGCGCCAAGGTGCCGCTCGATCTTGATGTACCGAAGCCAGGGGATCCCCTGACCTGGGAGATCAGCACCAACGTTCCCGGATCGGGAACGAATTACGTCACCACCATGCGCTTTGAAGACACGCTCAGCAATGATCTGGTCTTTAGCCCGGGACCCCCATCACCCGTGACGCTCAAGGTTGGCGGCACCACCTTTACAAACTCGCCGTACCAGTTGCAGGGCACTGACTACGTGATGGATTGGAATTCAGTCACTCGGAAACTCACGGTGACGATCAATTCCGACGGGCTTAAGGCACTCAATGGCCAGGGACCCTGGCCGGATCAGCGCGGAAAGCGCCTCTTCTTGCGGATCGATACGACGGTTGGTCCTAACTACGTTGGCGCGCTCAACAACCAGGCAAACATCATTACGAACAAGCCCGGCACCACAGAGGAAACCACCACGACCACTCCCCAGAGCCTTGTCAAGTACGGCAAGGTGACCGTCAACAAGGTCGATGAGAAGGATCAGCCTCTGTCCGGAGCAACCTTCAAGGTGTACTACACTCACGTGAAGTACACATCGGTTCCGAGCAACCCCGTCACCGGCGACCCGAAAACCGGTATGAAGGACACAGGTGTGACGTGTGTGATGAACGGCGGCAAGACCTCCTGTGACCTCGAACTGCGCTACTCGGACTTCGCCGAGAATACGCAGCTGGCGGAGCCGGATTCACGTTGGAACTACTACTACCTGAAGGAGATGACCTCTCCGAACGGTTACGTTGTCCTGCCGGGGTTCATCCCCTTCCAGATCACGAAGGACAACACGAACGGCAACACTCACGTCTCGGCATCTCTCAAAGTGAAGAACGTGAAAGACATCGGTGGCTTTGAATTGCCATTCGTTGGCGGCCCCGGAACCGCAGCGTTCATGGTGCTTGGCCTGTCTGTTCTCGCTGGCTCCGCGGTCCTTGCTGTGCGCCGCACGCGCCGCAATCGCGTGAGCATTGAGGTCTAGCCAGGCACCAGCGTCCAAGTAGGTGGGGTGAGTTCGCTCCCTGAACTCACCCCATCAGTCGCCCCGAACAAGCGGGGATCTAAGTATGCCGACACCGATCACAGGAGAAGAACAGGTGAAGAAATCAAACCGCGTGTGGTTACAGCGGCTTCCGATCGTGCTACTCGCCATGGTCGGTGCCGGGATACTGCTTTACCCAAGCATTTCTGACTGGTTCGCCACCATGGCGCAGCAGCAGCTGTATGGCGAATACTCGCAGAAGGTCAGCGAGATGAGCGAGGCAGAACGCCAGAGCTATCTCGACGCCGCCAGCGACTACAACGAACATCTACCGAACGGGCCATTGCGCGACCCGTACGTTCTCACTGACGATGGAAAGACCGTCGATTCGCGTGAGAGCTACCTCGAATACTTGAAACAGCTTGATTTCGGTGATGGCCTGCCCATGGCTTGGGTGGAGATCCCGGGCATTAACGTAACACTGCCGATTCAGCACGGCACCAGTGACGATACACTGGAATGGTCGGCAGGGCACCTCTTCGGTTCGGCCCTGCCCGTCGGCGGCGAATCGACACACGCAGTGGTCGCGGCGCATTCCGGCCGCGCAAACGCAAAACTCTTCTACGCGCTTGACCAGCTTGAGGAGGGGGATGTTTTCTCTGTTGAAGTGGTCGGCGAACGCTTCTACTACGAAACCCGCCGTATTGAGGTGGTCGACACTGAATACTTTGGCGATGGGGTGCGTCAGGTGCAGGGCGAAGATCACGTCACGCTGTTGACATGCACGCCGGTCGGCGTCAATTCGCACCGGCTTCTCGTGCGTGGTGATCGAATCCCCGCACCACCCGGGTCGGCAGACGCAACGGATATCCCCGTCGACAAGGCCGTTGCTTCAGCACCGTGGTGGATCGCCGGCGTGAGTGGTGCCCCAACGCTTGCCTGGGTGGGCCTCGCCGCCGCAGACCGCAGGCTCGTTAAGCGGCGGTCGCCAGCGCACCCTCATCAGACTTCCGCGTGTGCTTCGCACGCTTCGCAAAAGTAGGTAACGTAGGTGATGTTTCCGGTGAACTCAAAGATGCAATCTCTCCGCGGTAGGGGTGTTTCGCGGTCGGTAGTGGCTGTCGTCGTAACCACGGCCGTGCTGATCTCCGGTCAGTCTGCTGCGTTCGCCCTGCCTGCCCCTTCTCTCTCGCAGGTGACGGTTGAGCAAAATGAAACCGCGACCACTCTCGAGGGTCAAGAGCCAGGATCCGGCGCGCCTGCGGAGGGTACCGAGCCCGAGACGGAGACTCCCGGGGGCGAGGAACCTGGGGCCGAACCCGAGTCTCCTGAGGCTCCGCCCGCTGAAGAACAACTGATCGAGGTTCCCGCAGACGGGGAACCCACCGCAGCGCAGACTGCACCCGCCGAGAGCCCTGACTTCGTCGGAATCGAGATCGAGACCCTTGACGCCCCTGCACCGGCCGCATACGCTTCCGATGCTAGTTGTCCTGCCGTGACCAACACTTTTGGTTTCGGCAAGGGCACCAGCTACTCGACCGGGGATCAGCCTACGGGCACGGTGCTCGGGTACGACGGTGTTCCCAGTGACCTCGGCGTGGCAAATCAGCACTTTGTGTATTTCCCGCTGCCAGGCGGCAACACCACGGTGACCTCGCCCTACGCCAGGACCCTCGACTTCGACAAGTGGATCGACGGCGATGGTGGGCAAGGTGCGTTGGGCCTTGACTCCCAGGGACGAGTTTGGACTTGGGGAGGCAATCGTCTCGGTCAGATGGGTACGGGCTCAGCGAGTACCAGCGAGGTCTACCCCGACCTCGCGGCGTTTCCCAGTGGGGCACCGAGTAAGTTCGTGCAAGTTGCCGCGGGGGGTGGATTCTCGATGGCACTCGGTGCCGATGGTGACGTGTGGGCTTGGGGCAGCAACAACACCAACGGGCAACTCGGTCAGGGAAACACCACTCAGATCCCTGGGGGCAGCGCACTCCAGTGAAGGTCAAAGCCGATGTCAAATTCGTGCAAATCAGTGGCGGGCACCAGTATGCGCTCGCGCTTTCGACGGACGGCGACGTCTACGCGTGGGGGTACGGCGGCTTTGGAGCAACGACGCTCTCGACAACTGGAACTCCAACAAAAGTTAGCGGGCTCCCGAAGATTAAGCAGATTTCAGCAGGTTTCCAGCACGCTGGTGCCGTTGCGCAGGATGGCTCACTGTGGATGTGGGGGTATCAGTTCAATGGGCGTCTTGGCAACGGGGCTTCTTCAGCGATAGCGGCCGGGCCGCAGAGGATCGGGACGGGAACTTGGAAGCAGGTTGAGGCGGGCAACGCGAGCACGTGGGGAATCGATTCCACTGGCACCCTGTATGGGTGGGGCAAAAACAACTATTACCAGCTAGGGATTAGCTCCACGAAGAATGACTTCCTTGTGCCGACGTCGACCTACCAATCTGGAGTAATCGACGTCGCAGGGAATCAGACCGCTGCGATCGCGGTCATGTCTGACGGAAGCGTGAGGTCTGCGGGTACGAATGACCCGACATCGAATTTGCTCGGTTCTGGCACTCCAGGGAGCGTGAACCAGATGTGGGCGGCAATCCCAAAGCTCACCGGTGCGAAAGAAGCCGCCATGGGAATGTCCGCGGCAGGCGTCGTCACAGATGTTCCGCAGGCCCAGACCTGGGGCAATTATGTCCAGGCTGGGCGTTTGGGTGGCACCAACGATCCCCTGACGAAGCCGTTTCGCATGAACCACGTCGGCAACATAGCCAAGAGCACGTCGGTGATTATCGCAGGCGGAATGACAGAGGCAGACGCGGCGCAGAGCAAGATCGCGTTTGGTGACCCCACCACCAAACCACAGACGACGGCCGGTTGGCAACTTGCCAAGAATATCTCAGTGGTGACCGTCTTAGGCACCAAGTATTTGCGGGGAGATGTGCCGCTTCACAATGCGGGTCCTGTAGGCGTATACGTGAATTGGAACGACGGGAAAAACGTCTGGTCGTTGACCGGGTGCTATACCTACACCGTCGCCCTCAACCTCTTGGCGACACCAAAACCTGCCGCCGTTGATGACGTTGTCGATGTCACGCCCTCAGTACTGGATCCGAGAGAGAAACCGTATATTGGCTCTGCGGTCGCAGACCTCTCTATTGCCGCGCTCTCTGGATCGCCGGCTCCCCTTGTCCTCGCAGGCGGTTCGACCACGGGGCTCTCACTCTCGACCGCTTCGAGCGCGCAGGTGAAGCTTGCCACGCCGCTTCCCACGGCAAATAACGGAACCGACAAGTGGAAGTACCCTGCGACGGCAACGGCGAGGGTGACCAACGGGGCCGGGGTGCAGATTACGGTGAGTCGCAACGTGGCCGCTACTGACATTGATTTCGTAAGGAACGGGGGTACCGGGCCTGACCCCGACCCGACCTGTGACGTGCCACCAAAGTGGCTGAATGACACCAAGGTGAGTGGAGGTGTGCTCGGGTATCCCGCGGCTCCGACAACCGACTACTTGCTGCTGCCCGTGCAGGATGGTGGGCTGAAGGTGACGCAGGTTTCGATGGGCGCTGGCGCGCGGACGACGCAATCGCTTGACCCCTACGGGAACCGGCCGGCCCCCGGACAATCGCAGCTAAACACCGCCGAATCTACCGGAATGCACACCCTCTATCTTGACAACTCCGGCAACGTTTGGGCGTTGGGGCTCAACAAGTGGGGTCAAGTCGGAAACGGCACCGTCACAGATGTCACCACCCCAGTTATGGTTCTTGGCCCTACCTCCTCTGCGGTGGTGACCACCGGGGGTAGCAAAGTCATCAGCGTATCGGCCGGTGGGAATCACTCGGTTGCGGTGACGGAAGACGGCAGCATCTACCAGTGGGGCTTAAGCTCGGAGCTTGGAATCGGCACCGGCCAGGCGGCGATCGACAAGCCCACTAAGCTCACTGTCGCAGGCGTTGCCTTCGAAGAGGTGTCCGCAGGATCCGCTTTCTCTCTCGCGTTGTCGAAGACCGGCAACGTGTATGTTTGGGGAACGAACGGGTTTGCGGAACTCGGCAGGGGATCCGTAGATTCAAACAGGTATCCCACTCCGCTGGTGGTGACAGGACTCTTGGGGCAAAAAATCACCAAGATTTCCGCCGGTGCTCGTCACGCGCTTGTATCCACAGGTAACGCCGTGTACAGCTGGGGTGCCGCCGTACAGGCGGGGAACGGCGACACGAACGGGGGATTCCTTCCCCCCCCGCAGACGACCCCTTACCTGATTCCTGCATTCTCGGGGAAGCAGATTAAGCAGGTCGAAGCTGCGGCAGACAATTCGTACGTCCTGACCTCCGAAAAACTGTATGCCTGGGGTTCGCGGATCTGGGGATCCGCACTCATGCCGCATGAGTGGCCAGGGGTCAATACCGGTAATCAGAACACGCCCCGCGAGGCGGATTTGCCTGCGACGCTCGACCCTCGTCAGATTACGGGAGTCTTCGCGGGAAAGTTCGTCGTCTACTTACTAACTGCGAATGGTGACGTGTATGCCGCGGGAAGTAATCGTCGCGCGGATACGTCATCGCCAATCGGTGACCTCGGCACCGAGCAAAGCTACTGGGATGCGTCGTACTTGGAAGTGCCAGCCAAGGTTCCGGGCCTCAGCGGCAAGGGAATCACCTTCATCGCCGCGGGCGGTCGAGGCGATGTGCTTGGAGCGCCTTTGCTGAAATCATCCCGAATTGCACTCACTGGCGACGGGACCACCTATGGCTGGGGTGGAAACCAGGTCGGGCAGTTGGGGCCGAGCGTTGGGGATATGACCTACACGCCAACCAAGATCGCGCTCGGGCAGAGAGCGCCTGTGACGAGTGGAACCGTGTACTTTGGGGCCCCGAGTCTGGGTGCTGGGCTTGACAAGTCCGTCGCGGTAGCCGTTGGACCCGGCGATATCGTGACACAGGGTGGCGTTCAGTACTTCAAAGTCGAGATCCCGAAGCACGTCGTCGGTACCGTTGAGGTTCACACAAGCTGGGGCGCGGGCGGCAGACAAGAGCTGGTCGGGTGCTACCAGTACCGCCTCCATTTGAACATCGCGCCCGATCCTGATCCGCAAACTGCCGGAAACGAAATCACGGTGCGAGCATATGTCGATGCTGGCGAGGAGGCACTCACCGGTACCGCGCTAGTCGACTTCACGATCCCAGCGGTGGGCAATCAGGTGCAGCTCGTGTCGGGCGAAAAGCTCGCGAAGGTACCGTTTGTCAACGGCGTCGCGACCACCAAAGTGAAGTTGGGCGAGCCCTGGCCCACACCCAACTACAACGGCACCGACTGGCGATATCCCACAGAGGCGATCGCAGGCATACCTTCCAGTCCTCTCTACCTTTCAATCCTGTCGGATCCGAACGCGGAGATTGTCAGCAGCAAGGCCACCAGTCCCAAACCCTGGGTGTGGTGGGTGCCGCCGCAGGTGACCGAATTCCCAGTGCATCTGCGAAAGATCGGTGAGTCGTCGAAGGGCAATCTCGTTGGCATGTTGGGATCCGAGTGGCAGATCTACAAAGACTCGGTGGCCACGCCGAACACACCGGATATGAACTCGCTGGTGGCAAACGTCACTACTCCAGTGATGAACCCGCGCTACCAGACAGCGGACACAATCCACGGTTGGTTCACCGTGAACCTCGCCCCAGGCATGTACTGGCTCTACGAGACCAAGGCGCCGGCGGGGTTCCAGCTGATGGCGAAGCCGGTGCAGTTCTCAGTGAGTCCCGGAGGTGTGGTGCAGGTGCGAATTAATAAGAGTGGGTATATTTCTGCCACCGACGACTGGGATCCGTTGAGCTATAACATCGACACGATCACGGTCCGGGATCCGGGGGCAACGTCTCTGCCGGATGCCAGTTCGCAAACGTGGCTCTGGATCACGCTCCTCGGTGCGGGGCTGCTCGGAGTAGTTTTGCTCCTGCTCGCTCGTCGGTACGTCCGTGCGGCGAGAATCGCAGACACACCACAAGGACCCCTCGCGCCTGACGCGTGAGGCATCAACCCGAAACGATCAAAGGGAGCACGATGAACAGGTTTCTGAACACCGCCAAGGCGTCGCGCATCGCGATTCTCGGCGGCCTCCTCGTGGCGACATCCCTTGCCGGACCCCAGGTGGCTCACGCGACAGGCGAAGAGCGCATGCCCGGCGGTCCAGGCGCAACAACCGGGGAGTGGATCGAAGTCCCCCCGCTGAATCCACTCCCCCTGCTCCACCGAAACCCAAGCCCTTCGCCGCAACGGAGTACGTAGTTGCTGGTACTGACCTCGCCTGCTCAGCGGCGGCAGATCCGACGGGCGTCGTAGGGGTCACCGACACAGCAGGCCTGCTTGACGTAACCCTCGACCTGACGAAGATCCCCGCCGGCTTCTCGGCGGTGTCGATTCCCACCGAGATCGCCGAGAACTGCAGGAACGTCATCAGGCAAGTGACTTTTGTGGGTTCACCCGCGATCACTGAACTGTCAATTGGCGCCGACGCGTTTACGCAAAACCTCTTGGGGAACGAGTTGGTTTCGGTGATTTTCCCGGAGGGGATTGAAAGGCTTGATGTTGGTGATCGCGCGTTCTATCAGTATGCGTGGGACTTCGATCACACCCTCAGTGACATCCAGTTCCCCACCTCGCTTCGGGATCTGACGATCGGCGTCGGATCGTTTTCGCAGGGGCGAATGAATTTGTCGAACGGTGCCAATGCACTGAAGAAGGTGACATTCCCTGAGGGGCTCGTCACCTTGACCATCGATGAGTATGCGTTCTACCAGATCGGCGGCGAGCAAAAGAGCGACTCCAACGAGCTCGCAGAGGTTTCCTTTCCGAGTACCCTGCGTACCCTCGATATTGGGTACCGCGCCTTCTCTCAGTGGGCGAATGGTGGCGGACGCAACGCGCTGACTCGGGTCGACTTCCCTGAAGGGTTGCAGGTCTTGAAGCTTGCAGACGAGGCGTTCTATCAGTCCAACTTTGACGAAAACGTGCTCGAACGGGTGACGTTCCCCGGGACGCTACAGACCCTATCAATCGGTCGAGCGGCCTTCTTCGCGCGAAACCACCACGTCTTCCTCGAATTCCGTACCGCGGAGGCACCTGGTATGGGGCCTGATTCGATCTTCTTGGATGATTGGATCGCCGCGCCCGGCGGACGAAGCGTGCTTTTTTGGTACGGCGAGCCAGAACAAACGAGCAGAGTTTGGGCCGATTCGTTGACCTCCAACGCGGTCGACTACACGATCATGGGCTACCGCAGGCTCGACATGCGGCTCTTTGGTGGACACATCACAGAGCTGAACGGATCCGAAAGCCGCTTCGCCTACCCCGATGGTGAGGGTCCGACCGCCTCTTTTGGTGGTGTACCCGCGTACACCGGTGTCTCGCCGGTGTGGCCGTTTGGTGCATACCGTTTGACGCTGCCCCAACCTGAACGCGAAGGTTTCACCTTCCAAGGCTGGTGTGAAGACGAGCCTGTCAACGGTACTTGTGCCAGTGTGAATGGTTCCATCCCTGCCGGATCAGAATATGAACTCACCAGCCCGAGCACCGACCCGACCGTGGTGTATGCGCTCTGGAAAGCCGTGCCGAAGCCTCCGGTGGAGCCTGGCCCCGTTGAGCCTAATCCCGTTGAGCCTGGCCCGGCTGAGCCGAGTGCCCCAGCCGAACAGCTTCCGGAGACCGGTACTGATTCTGCGAGCCTGTTCGCTCCGTTCATTCTTTGTGCCGCCGGAATTGCCATGGTGATGCTCGGGCGGCGTCGGGTGCGGAGGTAACCCAGCACTGTGAAACTTCCGCACAGCCTTTGAGCGGGCCGTGCGTGCGCCACGGGAATTGTTGCCACCCACGCCCCCGCTGTACAGTGCGGCATGTGCACTGAATCAGGTGCTCAACGTCGAACCTGCTGGAGCTTGTTTGCCATGGAGCAGGGGACAGGAAACAGCATGATCAACGGCAACATATCGCACTGGTGGGAACAGATCGGTGCACCGTCGCCCCGATCCGAACTCCCGGGTAATCTCAACGCGGATGTTGCGATTGTTGGAGGCGGCTACACGGGACTGTGGACCGCCTACTATCTGAAGCGGGCCAAGCCCGATCTCCGGGTGGTGGTCATCGAGCAGCGGCATGTCGGTTACGGTGCGTCCGGTCGGAACGGCGGCTGGCTCACCAATTCCGTCACGGGTGGCCGCGAACAGTATGTGAAGAGCCACGGACGCGATGCTGCCGAGCGATTCCAACGGGTCATGAACGAGACCGTCGATGAGGTTATCCGGGTGTGCGGGGCCGAGGGGATCGACGCTGACATTAAAAAGGGCGGCGAGTTTGGGGTCGCCTACACCCCGGCTCAAGAGGCCCGACTGCGCGAATTCGCCGCCGCCGAGAAGAGCTGGAAGTATACGGATCTCGAGCTCCTTGAGGCGGAGGAGGCGAAGGCGAAGATCAACGTCGCGGACACTCGCGCAGCCGTCTGGCATCCGCACGCGGCCAGGATCCAGCCCGCAAAGCTTGCGGCGGGTCTCGCCGATGCGGCCGCGCGCCTCGGGGTTGAAATCTACGAGCGTACCCGGGTGGTTGAGATTGCGCCGCACCGGGTCATCACGACGCACGGCACCGTGTCGGCGGAGTACGTCGTGCGGGCAACTGAGGGGTTTACCGCGAACCTCAAGGGTTTGCATCGGCTGTGGCTGCCCATGAACTCGTCGCTCATCGCGACCGAGCCGCTCTCGGCAAAGGTGTGGGACGAGCTGCACTGGAACAAGGGTGAAGTGCTCGGTGATTTTGCCCACGTGTACATGTACGCGCAGCGCACGGCAGACGATCGCATTGCGATCGGCGGACGCGGAGTGCCGTATCAGTTCGGATCCAAGACAGACACCGATGGGCAGACGCCCTCGGTGACGGTGGAAACGCTGAGCGAGATCATGCACCGCTTTTTCCCGGCCACTCGCGGTGCCGCGATTGATCACGTTTGGTCGGGCGTGCTGGGGGTGCCGCGCGACTGGGCTGCGACGGTGGGTCTTGATCCCGCGACCGGCATCGCCTGGGGCGGTGGCTACGTGGGTACGGGCGTGACCTCCACGAACCTGGCTGGGCGAACGATCACCGACCTGATCTTGGGGGAACGCACGGAGATCGCCGAGCTTCCCTGGGTGAATCACCGTGTGCGCAAGTGGGAACCAGAGCCGCTGCGCTGGATCGCGACGAAGGGCCTGTACGCGGCCTACGGTATTGCCGACCGTGCCGAACTGGCTGGTCGAAAGACAACGGCGCCGATCGCGCACGTCGCCGATGTGATTACCGGCCGCGGCTGAGCTGAGCCTCTTCGGTTCAGGTGTCACGGATGTGTAGTTCCGCGCGATATGGTACACATCCGTGACACTTGAACCGCGGCTGAGCGCGCCCTCGCGCTCAGTGGGGCTGAATGCTGGTGATGATTCTGCGTGATTCTCTGAGGCCGCTCTCGATCGCGCCGTCGATGAAACCGCCCCACAAATCCGCATTGTCGGTCGTCGCGAAGTGCACCGCGCCGTGAGGCTGCTGTAGCTCGGCGAGGTCGCGGGTGAGCTGGCCTGGGCGGTGCGTCATCCAGGTCGTGAGGGCGAGCGGGTCCGTCATCCAGTCGTGCGCGGTGACCTCGGTGATCGTGAGTCCGGGCCGAACCCGGTCGACGGCCTCCTGCATGCCCGCGAGGTCGTCGAGGTCGATGCGGCTGTGATCGGCGCCGAATCCGACGAGGATCGTGTAGTCCGTGCCGTCTTCATCTGTGCAGTAAAACTCTGCTTTCAACACGGAGAAGGGATCCTGCTGGCGGCCGTAGGCGGAGAATCGGGGGAAGTGCCCCTGCGCCCTCATCCACACCTTTGTACCCTGGGAGGCGACGGTTTCTGTGCCTTGCCTGCGCCAAACCTCGGGGAGTTCGGGGGAAAAGTGGATCCCGGCCGCGGCGTTCACCGGGAGTGTGTTGACGACGCGGCGTGCGTGGATCCTGTGGCCATCGGCGGTCTCGACAACGGCGCCGTTGTCGTTCTGCGTGACCGAGGTGACGGTCGTGTTCAGCCAAATCTCGCCCGGGACGTCCGCAGCCATGAGCTCGGTGAGTCCGCTCATGCCGCCGTCGATCCGGTAGGTCGCAGAGGCCTCGTGCATGAGCTGCCAGTGCCCGCCCGTCGCCGCAACCCAGCGCAGTGCGCTCGCAATGCCGACCTGGTCGAGGGGCGCGTTTAAATGCCCCACCCACACCGACTCGTTGGCGTCGCGCGCCTCCTGGCTCAGCTGTAGCGTGTCGAAGCGATCCTGCACGCTGAGGTGATCGAGCTCGCGGATCCCGCCCTCCGCCGGTTCTGTGCCGCGCGGGATCGCTGAGCGCACGTCGTCGATGAGGAGCTGCTGGCCCTCGTCGATGAGGCTCATGAACTCGTCGACCGTGCCGCGTCGCTGCGAACCGTCGGCGCCGCGCCAATAGATTTCCTCGGTCTGCGGGTTGCGCACGATCCCGCGCTGATACCGCGTCATTTCGGCCCAGATGTGCGGTTGAACCCAGTGCACCCAGTTCGCCCCGATCTCGAGGTCGTGGCCGAGTCGGTGATCCGTCCAGGTGCGACCGCCGACGCGATCCCGCGCCTCCAGGGTGAGGACATCGAGACCCGCGTGCCCAAGCTCGCGGGCGGCGATGAGACCGGCGAACCCGGCACCGATAACGACAACATCGACTGACTGCATGTCACTCCTTCGTGAAGCTGTGATCCGTTGTGTTCGAGCGTACGGTGCGCGGGGGCGCTGCGGAATCGAGAATCGTAGGCAATTCTTGGAAGTCTCTTGTATGTAAGTATGAGGTTCAGCTAGTGCTCTCTGTCGCGGCGAACTCGGTCGTTTCGAGGTCCCCGCACGAGATCGCCGCCTGCACGGCGAGCCAGCACTCTGCGGTGTCTTCGATCGAAGAGAGATCTCGGTCGACGATCTTCTCGATGCGTGAGACTCTCGCGATCAGGGTTTGTCGGTGCACGAAGAGTCGTTCTGCGGCGCGCACCCAACTGCGATTCTCCTCGAGGAACACGCGCAGGGTTTGCGTGAGTTCGGTGCCGCGCTGTTCGTCGTAGGTTCGCAGCGGCCCGAGTACCTGCCTGGCGATGCCGCGCAGTTGATCCATGTTGCTGGGAAGAAACAGCGACGTCGTTTCGTCTTCTTCGAAGCGCAGCACACGGCCGGATTGGCGGTTGCGGATCAGGGCGCTGCGGGCCTGCTTGAGCGCTGCCGTGGTGTCACTCAGCTTCGAAAACTTTGCGCTGACCCCGATCCGCGTCGATTCGGTGGCCAGCAGCGTCAGTAACTTTTCGACCTGCTCGCCTGTTTCGGCCAGAAGGAGTACGTGGCCGTCCTTGATGGTGGCGAGGGCGGGAACACGTTCCGCGGCGAAAGCGGTTTGCACCTCGTCGAGAGCGGCGCGCGCGTTCTCCGTTTGAATCACCGCGAACAGGTAGGGGGAAAGGACCTCGTAGGCCGCAACCAGATGTTCCGCGGGACCGGAGGGGAGCGAATCGTCGCACAGATCCGCGAGCAGAAGGGAACCGTGCATCCATTCGTTTCGTCTCGCAGCGGCCTTCACCGAGAGTGCGCTGCCGATGATTCCCGCCGCGTGCAGCATGAGCGAGTGGTCTCCGGCATCGTCGGTGGTGAAGCGAAGACTTGGAGCGCCCGGGGCGAGGAGGCGGGTGGTGTAGCTCCTGGGTGAAACCTGGAGGATCGTTCCCGGCGGGGGCAAGTCCGGCCCCGACCCGACCTCTCGGCTGAAGTGTAAGCGGATCGTGCAGTTCAGCACCGGCTCGAGGGATTCGATAAGTTGCTCCACACTGTCGGTGACCTCGTGGTTTCCCGCAATGGAGTAGAGCTCTTCTGTCTGTCGAAGGCGTTGAGCACGCGCGCTGCGCACGTTCTCGGCGACCGCCATGGCGAGCTTGACGAACGGAATGTCGTGCGCGGTCTGCAGCACGGGGAAGCCAATGTTGGCAGCATAAGCGAGCGCGGCTTCGCTGAAGATCGGTGCCGCGGGATCGGGAACCTCATCGATTGCGATCGCTGAGATCCCGGCGGCATGGGTGTCTCGCAAGTATTCGAGTTGAGCTTCGCTCGTGGCGGGAATCCCGATACCGGTGGTCATGAGGAGTGCGCCCTGGCCAAGCCACCGCCAGGGCTTGCCAAGTTCGCACACGTGCGCCCACGTGATTTCGCGGTCTTCTCCGACACCCGGGGTCAGCGACGTGGTCTCCACCTCGGCGAGATCGAGCAGCGACCTAACAGTGAAGGTCATAGTCCATATAGTTTCATGGTTTGAGCACGGAATCCAACGCGGTGACGGCCCGATACCCGGAGGCAACCGCCCCGGAGAGGGATTGTGCGAGCCCGGTGTGTTCGCCTGCGATCGCCACTCGCCCGGCTGGTCTCGTAAACGCCTCGGCGTCCTCGGGCCGCCAGTTCAAGCCGGGCGCTGAGTAGGATCCCTTCGCCCACGGGTCATGGCTCCAGTCCGTCAACAGTACTTCACCGTCGATACGGAGTTGGGGGCGCATCGCGCGGACCGCGGCTACCCAGCGGTCAGGGCCCTCGTGCACGCCAAGTGCTTCGAGCGCACATGGGCCGCCGGCAAACTGGGAGAGTGCATTCACGCGGTTCTCTCCGTCAAACGACATCGAACGCCATGACCACCAGGTGTGTTCGGGATCCTGGCGGGCGGGGTCATCGTCGACCTGAGTCAGCGGCACCCCGAGCTTCGCGGCGACACCCATGAAACGATGATCGAGCGCCCGCTGTTGCTCGTCGAGCAGCGCGAATCCAAGACGAATCTCGCGCAGGATCGGAAGCGGCACCGTGATCACTGCGGCGTCGGCGTCGATTCGTGTTCCGTCGCGGAGCAGGATCTGTACGCCGCTCACTGATTGGTCGATGCCCGAGACGGGACGCTCAAGACACACCCGATCCCCGAGCCTGCGGGCGAGTTCGATTGACAGCGCCTGATTGCCGCCGACGAAGCGTCCACCATCTTCGATATACCCGCCGGTCGTTGAGGACTCGTGCAGCAAAACCGCTTCGGCGTTGACCTGCGCGGGATCCGCCGCCACTGAAGTTGTGGTGCGTCGGTAGACCGGATCGAGGCGGTAGTCAGGGCCGAGAGCCGCAGCGAAGATGCGTTCGAGGGAGACTCCTGATTCGCCATCCGCGAGCATCTGCGTCAGAGTAGCCTTCACCTGAGCGGTGGTCGCGGAGAGCTCGGCGAAGCTGATGATCCGATCCTGCACGGTGCGGCGCCCGTATCGAACGCCGTGCGACATGATGGGCACACCCACCTCCGCAGCGAGTTTGCGGACCGGGAATTCTGTCGGGAAGACGTATTCGCCGCCCCGCTCTGTGATCTCGCCGTTGCCAAGGCGGGCGGACCAGGTGCGCCCGCCGACGCGGTCGCGCGCTTCGAGTACCGTGCAGTCATGGCCTGCTTTGCTGAGCTCCCAGGCTGCCGTGAGTCCGGCGAGTCCGGCCCCGATGACGACGAGCTTCATACCTGTTCCTCCTTGAACGCGATGACCTGTTCATCGTAGGTGTGCGCGCGCGGTGAATGCGCGGCATCGCACTGATTCCTCCGCGATTTCTTATGTTTGTACGATCCGAGGTGGGTGTGCCGTACGAAGCTATGAAAAACGGTGATGGGTGGTAACGAAGGGGTAACGGCACGGGCAGCTATGTCGGTGGCCGCTGTTACCTTCAGAGGACCCGTTCAGCGGACAAACCACAATGAAGTGAGGAAACACGAATGGCCGCACTCAAAACGTTTACGACCCGGAAGCATGTCACGATGCTTGCTGCCGCCGCAGCTCTCGCGGTGACCCTGGCTGGCTGCAGCGGCAGCTCCGAGCCCGAAGAAGCCCCCGAATATGACCTCGGCGCTCCGGTGGCGGGTGAGATTAAGGAGGGTGTGTTTGACGGAGTCACACTGACCTTCGCCGGTTCCGGCGGTGTCTTCCAAGACGGTCAGACAGAAGCGCTGTGGGATCCCTTCGCTGAGGCGTCGGGCGCCCGCATGAAGCAGGACGCCTTCGATGCGGGCAAGCTGAAGGCGATGGTCGATAGCGGCAACGTCAGCTGGGACATCGTGAACACCACTCAGTTCGACACCGCGCGAGGGTGCGGCACGCTGTATGAGGAGTACGACTACGCTCAGATCGACATCTCGAAGATCCCGCGGGCACGATCACCGACAAGTGCATGGTTCCGCAGATCCTGTACGGCTTGGTCCTGGTGTACAACACCGACAAGTTTGGTGATAATCCGCCCACCAGCGCAGCTGACTTCTTTGACACGAAGACCTTCCCTGGCAAGCGCACGGTCAGCCAATCGACCTACGTTGATCCCCAGACCGTCGAGTTTGCCCTCACTGCGCAGGGTAAAGACGTCAAGAGCTTGAAGCCCGAAGACATTGCAGGCGCCTTCGACATGTACAAAGACCTCGGCAACAACGTCATCGGCTGGACCACCGGCGCGCAGGCGCAGCAGCAACTCGAGTCCGGTGAGGCCGTCATGGGACTCGTGTGGTCGGGTCGCGGGTACGGTGCGGCGGCGGCCGGTGCTCCGGTCGCTCCGATGTGGGATCAGTGGATGATCATGGTTGACTCGAACGGGATCCCGAAGGGTGTGAAGAACCCGCAGGCGGCCTTCGCGGCAGTGAATTACTCTCTCGGCGCTGAGCAGCAGGCGAAGATGACCGAACTCACGTCCTACGGCGGGGTGAACGTTGATGCGAAGCCAAAGATGGACGCAACACTGACCCAGTGGATGACCACCGAGCATCTCGACACCGGCATCGCGCCAAACGTTGATTTCTGGGTCGAGAACTACGACGCGCTCGCCGCGGCCTGGGCCGGTTGGGCGACGGGTAACTAAGTAGCATGACCACCCCAACGTTCACCGAGGGCGACGTGTCGACGCGCGCGATCGCCCTCGGCGCGGACCCCAAGGCCAGGAGCCGCGGCCCCAAGAATTGGCGGCCTCTGCTCCTGCTCATCCCGGCGTTCGTGATCGTCTCCCTGTTCTTCCTCGCGCCGCTCGGCGACGTCTTCGTCCGTTCAGTGACCGATCCGCAGCCCGGGCTGCAAAACTATGAGTGGCTGTTTGGCACCCCCGCGAACCTCAACGTGGTGTTGCGCACCTTTGGCACCGCGATCCTCGTCACCGTGGTGTGTTTGCTTCTCGCGTACCCCTACGCGTACCTCATGACGATCGTGACGGACCGCACGCGCAACCTGATGCAGCTGTTCATCATGATGCCGTTGTGGACGTCGATCCTGGTGCGTACGCTGGCGTGGATGGTGCTGCTGCAAGACACCGGCCCCATCAACGGGATCCTGGCTGCGTGGTTCGGGATCGGACCCGTGCCGCTGATCCGCACCACTTTTGGTGTGGCGCTCGGCATGAGCCAGGTGCTGCTGCCGTTCATGGTGCTGCCGCTGTATTCGTCAATGGCGAAGATTGATAAGCGTCTACTGCCGGCCGCCTCAAACCTCGGTGCAAAACCGGTCACTGCGTTCTTTACGGTGTACCTGCCGCTGTCCAAACCCGGCATCTTCTCCGGCGGGGTGACGGTGTTTATCCTGGGGCTCGGCTTCTACATCATCCCGGCGCTTCTCGGATCGTCGAAGGAGATCATGATCTCCGCACTGATCCAGCAGCAGATCAGCGTCTTCCTGATGTGGGGTCAGGGCACCGCGCTCGGGATCTTCCTGCTCGTCTGCACGATCCTGATTCTGGTGGTCGTCTCACGATTGAACAAGAACGGCAGTCTTTTTCCGGGGGTGGACCGCTGATGACTTCCAAACGACTGCTCGGCGTGTTCGCCGTCTTGATCGTGCTGTGGCTGATCGTGCCGACGCTCGTGATCATCCCGATGTCCTTCAACGAGGCTCCCTCCTTCAATTTCCCGCCGAAGGGGTTTTCTACCCGGTGGTACGAGAACTTCTTCACGGACCCGAACTGGCTCGAATCGCTGTTCGTGTCCCTGCAGGTCGCAGTGTTGACCATGCTCGTTGCCACCACGGTCGGGGTGTTGGCCTCGCTGGGCCTGTCCAAGGTCAAGTTTCGCGGCAAGGGGCTCCTCGAGGGGTACTTCCTGTTACCCCTGATCGTGCCCGGGATCGTGCTCGCCGTGGGGCTCTACTCCCTGTTTCTGCGGCTCGACTTGCTCGGCACGCTGCCTGGGTTTGTGCTCGCGCACACGATCGTGTCCATGCCGCTCGTCATCACCAACGTGATGGCTTCGCTCCAGGGGCTGGATCCGCGGCTCGAACAGGCGTCCGCGAGCCTTGGCGGGGGTCGGGTGCGTACCTTCTTCAGCATCACCCTGCCGCTGATCGCCCCTGGCGTGACCGCGGGCGCACTGTTCGCCTTCGTGACATCGTTCGACGAGGTCATCCTGTCCCTGTTCATTCAGTCCCCCAATTTGCAGACGCTGCCCGTGAAGATCTTCAACAGCGTCACGCAGACCAATGACCCCACGGTGGCCGCGGTGGCGGTAATCACGATGTTCACTTCGGTGATCGTGATGCTCGTCGCGCAGTTTGCCACTCGGAAGAGAAAGCGACCGGTAGCGTGAACGCCATCACCCACAACGACACTCCCCTGCCCGCAGAGCACGAGCAAGAGCTGCGCGCCGAGGGCCTGAACACCCGCGCGATCCACACCATCGGCGAAGCGGGTATCAGCCTGAGTTCCGTCACCAAACGCTACGGTGACAGCACCGTGGTCGACGAGATCGATTTGGTGATCGAGCCCGGTGAGTTCATGACATTCCTCGGACCCTCGGGTTCCGGCAAAACCACCACGCTGAACATGATCGCGGGCTTCACCTCGGTCACGGAGGGGCTCCTGCACATTTACGGCAAGCCCGTCGCGAAGCTGCCGCCGCACAAGCGAGACATCGGCATGGTGTTTCAAAACTATGCGCTGTTCCCGCACAAGACGGTCGCCGAAAACATTGCCTATCCGCTGCAGCGGCGAAAGCTCTCCAAGTCTGAGCAGAAGGAGAAGGTTGCCAACGCGCTCGGCATGGTGCGGATGGGCGATTTTGGGGACCGCTACCCGTCGGAGCTTTCCGGAGGGCAGCAGCAGCGTGTCGCACTCGCACGAGCCCTGGTCTACGAGCCCCGTGTGTTGCTCATGGACGAGCCCCTGGGAGCGCTCGATAAGAAACTGCGCGAGTGGCTGCAGAACGAGATCAAGCGCATCCATCGTGAAGTCGGCTCGACCTTTGTGTACGTGACGCACGATCAGGAGGAAGCCTTGTCAATGTCGGACCGCATCGCGGTCTTCAACAACGGCAGGATCGAGCAGGTCGGTACCGCCGAAGACCTGTACGAGGCACCGCAGACGCTGTTTGTTGGTCGATTCCTCGGTGAATCGACGGTGCTGCTCGGTAAGGGCACGGCGGTGGGCGAGCGGCAGACTGCGATCGACGTCGCGGGACACCGTGTGATTGCGGACGGGCAGTCGATACACGAGGATCTCGCGATCTTGATCCGCCCCGAAAACCTGCGGCTTGAGCCTGCGGCAAACGCGCCAACCGCCACACAAAACTCGATCCCGGTCACCGTCACCGACGTCACCTACCTCGGCGCATCTCGCCGCTACACCGTGCAGTTACCGGATGGCACCGAGGGAGCTGTGCGGTTGGGTCAGGACGCGCGGATCCATAACCGCGGTGACAAGGTCGCGATGATGTGGGAGATTCCGTCGGGAGTATTGCTCGTCGATACCGGCGAGGCGGGCGAATCCGCGACGTAGAGTGTCGCGGGGAGGGCCCGCGGCTCAGAGCCGGGCGACGATCCTGCTCAGGAGCTCTGCAAGCCGGGGCTCGGCCGCGCGGCCCGCTGCGAGCACCTCTTCGTGGCTGAGGGGATCGCCCATTCCCGCGGCGGGGTTGGTGACCAGAGATAGCCCCAGCACCTCCATGCCTGCTGCCCGCGCCGCGATGGCTTCGAGGCCGGTAGACATACCGACGATCTGACCGCCGATGGCGCGCAGGTAGTGGATCTCAGCGGGGGTTTCGTAGTGCGGCCCGGGGAGCTGCACATACACACCCTCGGCGATCTCGGGGGCAACGTTTCGGGCGATCTCGCGCAGCCGTGGCGCGTAGAGGTCGGTCAGATCCACGAAGTGTGCCCCCTCCAGCGGCGACGTCGCTGTGAGGTTGATGTGGTCGCTGATGAGCACCGCCTCGCCTGCGCCGAATGCCGGATCGATCCCGCCCGCACCGTTCGTTAAAATCATGACCCGCGCACCCGCCGCGGCCGCAGTGCGTACCCCGTGCACAACTGCGCGCACCCCTCGCCCCTCGTAGAGATGCGTGCGGGCGCCAATGATGAGGGCGTGCGCGCCGTTTGCGAGCCGGATCGAGCGCAGCGTCCCCGAGTGGCCGGGGACTGCCGAACCGTGAAAGCCGGGCACTTCCTCCGCGGGCACGACCGCCACGGTCTCGCCGATCACGTCGGCGGCCTTGCCCCAACCACTGCCAAGGGTGAGGGCAATGTCGTGCCGCTCCACGCCGGTGAGCTCGGCGAGCGTTCGAGCGGCGGTTGCGGCGAGGGCGTCCGGATCCTGCGATTCACTCATGCCGCTAGCTTAGATCCTGCGACGAGAACCCACTATTTCGACGAGAACGCATCTCCCGTGCGTTGCTAGGCTGGCCAGTCGTCGAAATACTGGCCTCTCGTCGGCGAAAGGCGGGCGGCCCGGCCCCGGCGCGCCTACCCCCGCAGTACGCGGTAGCCGCGGCGCGCGTTGAAGCCGTGGATCTCGCGCGTATCGAGCACGGCCATGAAGTCGAGCACCTCGGCCGTGATGACCTGGCCGGGCACGAGCACCGGGAACCCCGGCGGGTACGGTGTCACAAACCCCGCAGAGACCGGCTGCTCACCGCGCTCAACCCGGGCCCGAAGTTCTTCCGGCAGCACGTGTTCGACCGTCCCGCGCTGCTGGCCCCTGAAGAACGCGGCGCGCAGATCGCCGTCCGGGAGCGATTCGTCGGTGGCGTAGCCGGGCGCGAACGCGCTGAAGTCGGGCAGGGGCGGATCGACTCGCTCCGCGCTCGGCAGCTCGGGATCGCGCTGCGCCTGCTCCTCCTCGAAGCGTTCTGCGAGCTTCACCAGCACCTCGATGAGGTACGCGATCGCGCTGCGTGAGGTGCCGATGTTGGTCATAAACAGCACCGTGTTGCGGCTGGTCTTGTTGACCTGAATGCCGTAGCGGTCCATGAGGTGCTCGTGCTTGAAGGTATCGCCGTCAACGCCGGTGCGGCTGATCTCGATGGTGATCCGCGAGGGGTCGATCACGAACTCGTCTTTCGCCCACGCCTCCCACATCGTGGCGAGGCCATCGCGCAGCGGCATCGGACGCCCCGTCTCGCGATGCGCTGCGGGGATCAGGTCGTGGGCGGTGAGCACGCGGAAGGTGCGACGCAGCAGCGGGTGGCGGGCAATCGACTGCGCCAGGCTCGTTGCGAGGTCGAGCTGACGCTGCACGAGGTCAAACCCCTCCAACTCCACCTGGCGCCGCCCAATGTCGAGGGAGGAGAGGATCTGGTAGTTCGGCGATGTCGAGGTGTGGGTCATGTACGCTTCGTGGAACGATTCCTCGGCCTCGCGCACCCAGTCCTGGTCATAGACGTGGATCATCGATCCCTGCCTGAGCGCGGTAAGCGTCTTGTGTGTGGACTGTGTCGCATACACGCGCAGCCTGGCATCGGGCGAGGGGATGAGTCGTTCACTCAGCCAGACGTCATCGGTGGCTGGGGTGCCGTCTTCGGCGAACAACCGCTCCTGCTGCTCGCGGAACGCCGTCGCGTGCGCAGAGGACTTCAGACGCCCCTCAAGTCGCTTCGCCGCAGCCATCGCCGTGCGGCGACGGGTGACCGGGTGGAAAGCGGCGAAGGCAAACCACGCCTCATCCCACAGGAACACCAGGTCCGGCTTGATCGCAAGACACTCAGCCATCACCCGCTCGGGATCGTAGACGATCCCGTCAAAGGTGCAGTTGGTGAGTGTGATCATGCGCACCTCGTCGAGCCGGCCGGCGGCGCGGTAGTCGAGCAGCATCTGCTTGATCCGGTCGATCGGCACGGCCCCGTAAAAGGCGAAGTCGTTGAGCGGGTACGCCTCAAGGTAGGCGGGACGGGCGCCGGTCAGCATCACCGCGTGGTGGTGCGACTTGTGGCAGTTGCGATCCACCATCACCACATCATTGGGGGCGACGAGCGCCTGATGCACGATCTTGTTGGCGGTCGACGTGCCGTTCGTGACGAAGAAGGTGTGTTTCGCACCGTAGGCGCGGGCAGCAAGATCCTGAGCCTTCTTGATTGCGCCCACGGGGGCGAGCAACGAATCGAGGCCGCCGGAGGTCGCCGAGGTTTCTGCGAGCAGCAGGTTCAAGCCGTAGAACGCGGCAAGGTCGCGAATCCACTTCGAGGACACCACCGAGCCGCCGCGGGCGATGGGGAGGGCGTGGAACACCCCGACCGGGCGCCGGGCATGATCCTGAATCGCCGAAAAGAAAGGCGTGTCGTAGAGGTGAGAAATGCGGCGCAGCAGCGTCAGGTGCAGTTCAAGCTGATCTTCGCGGCGGAACACGCGGCGGAAGCGCCGGGTGAGTGCCCCGGCAAGCTCCTCGATGTGTGCGCCGGCCATCAGGTAGAGATCGAGCTCGGGGCGGATCGCGGCGAGGGTGTCGGCGAGGCCAAGCACCCGCTGTACCGAGGCGAGCGAACTGCGTGAGGGGGCTGCGCCCGTTCCTGCATCCTGATCGGCGCGCGCGTAGGCGATCGTCTCGGCGAGATCCTTGCTGAGGCGCTGGCGCGAATGCTCGCTGAAACCCGGGCGCACGACGCAGGCGAGAATATTAGGGTTGGTGAGTACCGCGGCGACCGCGTCGTCTTCAGAAGGCACAATCACGTACTCGTAGATGAACGCATCTGCCGGGCCGCGCAGCTTGAGCGCTTCGGCGCGCATGGTGTCGCGATCCAGCTCCGTGGTTTCGTCGATAACGAGCACCTCGAAGCGCGGCCGAGGATCGGCGTCACTCGTGATGTCGGTGCGCTCTTGATCGTCCAGGAACTCGTCGCGCGGTTCCTCGGGAACAGTGTCGCCGCGCAGCCGGTTGACGACACGGCCGATCCGTTCGAGCGCGGTCATGTAATCGCCGGCGGCTAGCAGCTCGCCGATCGCACGCACGTAGCGCTGCCCGAAACCCGCCCAGTACATCTCGATCGTCTCGAGGGCCCGCAGGGAGCGGGTGATCTCGCTGTCGGGGGCTATCGCGGTGACGTCATCGCTGCCGAGGGCGAGGCGCTTCACGCCGAAACGAAGGTATTCCCACGCGTCGCTGCGGAGCCGCCAGGTGCTTGCTGGCATGCCGGGATCCCGCTCCAGGACCGCCGCGGCCTCGGAAGGGCGCGCTGAGGGAGTCAGCGCCCGGTCAATTGAGGTCTCCGCGCCGTCCGGAATCGAAACAGCATCCAGGAGGTCGTCTGCGAGTGCGCCGTGAGCGGATTCAATCCTCGTCATGCTGTCCTTTTCAACGTCTATGTCTGTTCGGTGCAAGTGCACTTGATGCACGATCTTACGGTGTGTTGGATACCGAGGCGAGTACGTGGCCGCGACCAGCGTAAGCTGGAGCCATGGTGAAAGCGTATGAACGGAAGCACCGGATCGTTGTGTTGGGCGGTGGCCCCGGTGGGTACGAGGCCGCGCTTGCTGGAGCCCAGCTCGGCGCGGATGTCACGCTCATCGAGCGCGACGGCGTTGGCGGGGCAGCGGTGCTCACCGATGTCGTACCGTCGAAGAGCCTGATTGGCACTGCGGGTGCTGTGCAGGCGGTGCGTGACTCGGGCAAGCTCGGCGTGCAGGCGTTCGTGCCCGGCGGTGACGGCAAGCCGATCCGCCCGGAGATCGCGGTCAACCTCGCCGCGGTCAACAAGCGCCTCCTGGCGATGGCGGGCGCGCAGTCGGTCGACATGCTGCAGACCCTTGAGGCCGCCGGGGTGAACGTGGTGCAGGGCGAGGGGCGGCTCGACGGCGTGGGTGCCGTGCTCGTGTCGACGTCCGCGGGAACGGGCGGCACGGACTTTGACCGGATCGAAGCCGACACGATCGTGGTGTCGACGGGTGCGAGCCCGCGCGAACTCGACTCCGCGAAGCCAGACGGCGAGCGGATCCTGACTTGGAAGCAACTGTACGATTTGCCAGCGATCCCGGATCACCTGGTGGTGGTGGGGTCTGGTGTCACCGGGGCAGAGTTCGCAAACGCGTATCGCACCCTCGGTGCTGAGGTGACCCTTGTTTCGAGTCGGGATCAGGTGCTCCCGGGTGAAGACCCGGACGCCGCGGCGGTCATTGAGCGTGAGTTCACACGGCTCGGCATGAACGTGATGTCGAAGGCCCGCGCGCAGTCGGTCGCGCGCACCGAGAACGGTGTGCTGGTCAGCCTTGAAGACGGCCGCACCGTCGAGGGGTCGCACTGCCTGATGGCGGTCGGATCGATCCCGAACACGGCGGGTCTTGGCCTGGAAGAAGCGGGCGTGCAGCTCACCGAGAGCGGCCATATTCGCGTAAACAAGGTCGCCCGCACGGCGGTGCCGTCGATATACGCTGCGGGCGACTGCACTGACTTCTTTCCGCTTGCTTCGGTCGCCTCGATGCAGGGACGCACCGCGATCATGCACGCGCTCGGCGACTTTGTACGCCCGATCGATCTGCGCAACGTCGCCGCCAACGTGTTCACCTACCCGGAGATCGCGACCGTCGGGTGGAACGCCCGCAGCCTCGCCGAGGCCCGCGATGTCGCGCAGGCCATCGAGCACACGATCCCGCTCAGCCTCAACCCGCGCGCCAAAATGATTGGCTTCACCGACGGCTTTGTGAAGTTGTTCGCGTGGAAAGCGTCCGGAACCGTGATCGGTGGCGTGATCGTTGCGCACCGTGCCAGTGAATTGATATTTCCCGTGGCGCTCGCCGTTGAGCACCGCCTGACCGTCGACCAGGTTGCGTCGGCGTTCGCGGTCTACCCGTCAATGACCGGTGCCATTACGGATGCGGCGCGTGCGCTGCACCGGCACTAGCGCCACCGGGGCGCGTGTGCGGCAGCGGCGATCGGCGTAGCCGTCAGGCAACGAAAGGAAGTATTGTGAACAACATTCACGGGACCACTCGCAGGAGCGTGCTTGCAGGAGTTGCTGGAGCGCTCGGGATCGCGGCCGTCATTGCGCTTGCCGGGTGTGCAGCGCCGAGGCCAGTGCTTGTGCCTTCGGACGACGACGCCACCCCCGTGGTGACAGTACGCGCGTACGACAACTACTACGAGCCCGCCGAGGTCGAGATCAAGGCGGGCGAGGCCGTGAAATGGGAGTTCATGGGCCCCGCCGAACACGATGTGGTGAGCGACGATCGCAGTTTTGTGAGCGAGCTCGCGGTCAAGCACGAGTACACGCACGTATTCGATGAGGCCGGGGACTTCGCCTACCTCTGCTCGATCCACCCCGAGATGCGCGGCCTGGTAAAGGTGAAGGAGTAGGGTCCCCTAGCGCTCGAATACCGCGAGCGACTCGAAGTGGTGCGTGTGCGGGAAGATGTCGAACGCGCGCAGACTGGTGAGCTCGTACCCTGCGTCACGCAGCGTCTTCGTGTCCCGGGCCAGCGCGACGGGATCGCAGGCGACGTAGACGATGTTCGCGGGTGACAGCTCGATCAACTGCGCCGTCACGTCGCCGCCGGCCCCGGAGCGTGGCGGATCGAGCACCACGGTGCCGCGGCGCATGCGATCCCGGGCAGGCCCGGCCGCTTTCAGGAGCTCGCTCAGGTGACGGTCGACTCGCGCGGTCACGGCGAGCGCGCCCACAAGTTCTGCGAGGTTCTCTGCGGCATCGTCGGTGGCACCCGGATCAGACTCAACGGAGGTGACGCGGATCGCAGGCCCTGCGGCCTCTGCCATCGCGGCCGCGAGCAAGCCCACTCCGCCGTACAGGTCCAGATTGCTGGCTGCGGGATCGAAGCGGCCGGCATCGATGAGATCCTGGACCGCGTCGCGCACCGCGGTGAAGAGGATGGCGGGAGCTTCGCGGTGTACCTGCCAGAAACCTCCCGCGCGTACCAGAAAGCCGCGATCCTCGACGAGTTCGTGGATGACGTCACCGGCGCCCGTGCGGGTCTTCTCCCCGGCGAGTCCGATGAGCATGCGTGGATCGTCGGCCGCGGGATCGATGAGGTCCACGGTCGCCGCGCCCTCAAAGCTGTCGGCCAAAGGCGCGATCTGGTTGATGCCGTCGCTCGCCAGGGGCAATGATGCGACGGGAATGACGCGTCGGCTGCGCGCGGCGTAGGGTCCAACCATCCCCGATTCGGCATCGACGTGCAAGCGCACGCGGGTGCGGTACCCAAGACCGTTCGTTTCGTCGTCGCCGGGAGCAGGTTCCACCAGATCGGCGAGCACTCCGGCAAGATCTTGGTCGTCTTCGCTTGCGAGCTCAACTCCTCCGAAGCGTTTCATCGCGTCGGCAAGCACCTCGGCCTTCAGTGCGCGCTGGCGTTCGAGGGTGATGTGGCCGAACTCGGCGCCGCCCGCGCGCTCTTCGGGGTCACGCTCGAGCGCGGCTTCTGCCCACACGTGCGGGCGTCGATCCGGCGAGGCTTCCAGTACTTCGGTCACGGCGGCCCGGGCGAATGATTTCTTCCGCGCCTCGGTGACCCGGGCCCGCACGCGCTCGCCCGGGATCGCGTCGGCGACAAACACGACGCGCCCATCGTGCCGGGCGACGCACACGCCGCCGTGTGCGATACCGGTGACGTCGAGTTCGATTTCGTCGCCGGGTGCGAGGGGGCGCCGCTGGCGGGTGTGGTGGTGCGGGTTTCAGACATGCTGACCATTCTCGCATTGAATGCGGGTGTGGCGGGATGGGCACCACATTCCCACAATTGTGTTACTGTAGTAATACAGTGACACGCGACGGAAGAAATCCGACGCGGGAGAGGAGAATCCATGCGGATCGATGATTCACGCCCCATATGGGCGCAGCTCGTCACCGAGTTCTGTCGTCGCATCGCGGCGGGGGAATGGGTCGCGGGCAATAAGGTGCCGTCCGTGCGTGAGCTTGCACTGGAGCTCAGTGTGAATCCCAACACGGTGCAAAAGGCGCTGGGTGAGGTCGACCGGTTGGGCCTTACTCTTGCCGAGCGCACCGCCGGTCGCTTTGTCACGAGCGACGCTGACGCGATCGCGCGGCAGCGGGCCTCGCTGGCCGCCGCAACCGCCAGCGAGTTCGCCCGGGTCGCGGCGGGGGTCGGCATGTCCCTGCCCGAGGCGACCACGCTGCTCGCCGAGCAGTGGGCGGTGAACGGCCGCGCCGATCCTGAACCTGGCGCGCCGAGCACCACACCACAGACCACCACAGACCACCACAGAAAGGATCCCCGATGAGCGCGCACACGCAGCCGGTGATCGAGGTCTCCGGCCTCACCAAGAAGTACCGCGGGCGAGCCGCGCTGAGCGGGCTCGACCTGAGCCTGCAACCCGGGCAGATCGTCGGATTGATGGGCGACAATGGATCGGGCAAAACCACCCTCCTCAAGATTCTCGCGGGTGTGCTCGCAGACTGGGAAGGCTCCGTCCGGATCGCCGGTCACGCACCCGGCCCCGAATCAAAAGCGCTCGTGTCGTTTCTTCCCGACGCTTCGTTCCTGCCGGATCGACATCGCCCGGCCGACGCGATCGCGCAGTACGCCAGGTTCTTCGCCGATTTTGACGAGGAAAAAGCAACACAGATGATCGACTTCTTTGGACTGCCGTGGGATCGCAGCCTCAAGGAAATGTCGAAGGGGATGCGCGAGAAGCTGCAGATCTCCCTCGCGATGTCGCGCCAGGCGCGGGTGTACCTGCTCGACGAGCCCATCTCGGGCGTGGATCCCGCGTCGCGAGACGTGATCCTGAAAGGGATCCTCTCGAACTTCGCAGAAGACGCGCTGCTGCTCGTCTCAACCCATCTCATCCAAGACGTCGAAGCGATTGTTGATTCGGTTGTGTTTCTGCGCGGCGGCCAAGTGATGCTCGCTGGCGATGCCGACGCGCTCCGCACCGAACACGGCAGCAGTCTCGACGCACTCTTTCGAAAGGTGTATGCAGCATGATCGGCACACTGATTGCCCAAGAATGGCGCGCAACCCGCAAGTGGTTGCTGGCGACGGTGGGTATCGCGCTCTTGGCGGCCGCGGTATCCTTGGTTCCCGGGCTGATGCGGGTGCCGATCCTGAGCGAGTTCGGCTATGTTGTTGCGATCATCGCCATCGCGCTGATCACCCCCACGGTGCTCGGTCTACTCGTCGAGAACTACTGGCGCACGATGCACGGGCGCGAGGGGTACTTCACCATGACGCTGCCCGTGCGTGGCCGGACGATCTTCACCGCGAAGGTGCTCTACGGAGCGCTGGTTGCGTTGATCGGGGTCGTGCTGACTCTGGCGGGCGTCCTCGGAGTGAGCCTTGTGCTCATTACTGCGCAAGGCGGGGACGTGCAGGCACAAGCGCAAGCCGCGCTGGCTGTATTTGACGGGCCGATGATCTGGTTCCTCGTGTGTGCGGTGGTGGTGCAGGCGCTTGTCGCGGTGATGGCCGGTGCAGCGGCGATGTCGGTTGGCGCGACGGCTCGGTTCAACCACCTCGGCTTTGGTGCGCCGGTGCTCGGCATCGTGTTCTTCTATCTCGCGCTGCAGTTCGTCGACCTCCTCGCGATGCTGTTTGTGCCGCTCGGGATCCGGGTCGACGCTGCTGGCGGCAGTGAGTTTGTTGCTCAGGGTACGCTCGACGACTTCGTCCAAGCCCTTGGGGACCTGTCGGCTGCGGCACCGGAACCGCAGTCGGTCGTCATCGGTCTGGGGATGGTGTTCGTGAACCTCGCCGCGGTGATCCTGCTGGCCTGGTGGGGATCGCGGTCGGTTGATCGGCACATCTCGCTGCGATAGGTGGGCTCGCGTGGTGCCCGGGACATCAGTGATGCCCGGGCGCCACAACTGGAGGTTCTAGCCGAGCGCGCGGGTGTGGCCGCAATCTCCTGAAGCTGCAGGGTGTCAGGGCGGGATGCAGCGTGACGCGTGTGCGCAGATGGTTCTTATGGGTCGGGATAAAAACGAACTGCGCACACAACGACCCCCCGTCGCACCCCGGCGGAGCACGCGGCACCCGAGGAGTAGAGTGAACAGCATGGAGCAACCGACGGTTCTTGTGCGCGATCTCAGGGTGAAACGCGGCCGTAAATCAGTGTTCGATGGCATCGGCTTCGATATTCCGCGGGGCGAGGTGACCGGCCTCTTGGGGCCTTCCGGCTGCGGCAAAACCACGCTGCTGCGCGCGATTGTCGGCGTGCAAGCGGGGGTTGCCGGGGATGTGACGGTGCTCGGCGAGGCTGCAGGATCCCGCTCTCTCCGCCATCGCGTCGCCTATGCAACGCAGGCAGCCTCGGTTTACGACGATCTGTCGGTGCGGCAGAATCTGAGCTTCTTCGCGAAGGCTCTGGGCGCACCGCGCGGCGACGAGGATCGTGTCATCGACCTTGTTGGCTTGCGGGAGCAGGCGGGGCGCCGGGTCGAGGCCCTGAGCGGCGGCCAGCGCAACCGGGTGTCGCTCGCGGCGGCGCTGCTCGGATCACCAGAACTGATCGTGCTCGACGAGCCGACCGTGGGGCTGGATCCGGTGCTGCGGGCCGAACTGTGGGCGCTGTTCCGAAGACTCGCGAGCCAAGGAGCGACACTCATCGTCAGCAGCCACGTGATGGATGAAGCTCTGCACTGCGACCGGCTGATCCTGCTGCGCGAGGGCGAGATCGTCGCTGACACGACGCCCACAAAACTGCTCGAGGAGACCGGGCAGCGTGATCCCGAGGCAGCGTTTCTTGCTGTGATCGAGAGCGGGGAGGCGTCGTGAACCCGAATCGGACCCTCGCCGTCGCCGGGCGCGTGCTGCGGCAGCTCGCCCACGACCCCAGATCCATCGTGCTCCTGATGCTCGCCCCGAGCCTGCTGGTGGGGCTGTTTTCCTGGCTGTTCAGCGAGCAGGAGGGCACTTTCGACCGGTTTGGCGGGCCGCTTCTCGCCCTCTTTCCCTTTGTCCTGATGTTCATCATCACCTCGGTGACCACCCTGCGTGAGCGGCGATCCGGCACTCTCGAACGGCTGATGTCCACGCCGCTCGGCAAGGGCGACTTCATTGTGGGGTACGGGATCGCGTTCGGGATCGCGGCGACCGTGCAGGCGGTCGTGACCGTGACCTTCGCGGTCGTGGTGTGCGGACTGGAGGTCGCGGGCCCCACGTGGCAACTCGGTGCTGTTGCGGTGGTGGACGCCCTGCTCGGCACCGCGTTGGGGCTTCTCGCGAGCGCGTTCGCGCGCACGGAGTTTCAGGCGGTGCAGTTCATGCCGGTGGTGGTGTTCCCGCAGATCATTCTGGGTGGCCTATTCATGCCTCGGGATCAGATGCCGGACGTGCTCACCGCCATTTCTGACTGGCTGCCGCTGAGTTATGCGATTGACGCGGTGACGGCGGTCACCGATGGCAGCGAAGGCTGGGATCTGGGCCGTCCGCTCGTGATTATTGCGGCTGTGACGGTGGTGGCGCTCGTGGTGGCCGCGGCGACGCTGCGGAGGCGTTCGCCGTAGGCGGGGCGTCGTCCGTGAGGAACACCGTGCTCCTCTCCAGTTAAGGCGGTGTCTGTAGACTGTGCGATGTGGTTAATCCAGACATTCAAGGCCGGGTCTACCCCGAGACCGCCCCGTATCTTGTTGGCCGTGAGAAGGTTCGCGAGTTCGCCCGCGCTGTGCAGAGCGAATCCCCGCTTCACTTCGATCCCGCAGCCGCGCGCGCGGCGGGCTTCAGCGACGTCATCGCACCTCCGACGTTTGCCGTGACGGTGCAGGAATCGACGCTCGCACAGTTACTCGCTGACGATGAAGCCGGGGTTGATTTCAGCAGGGTGGTGCACGGGGATCAGCGCTTCAGCTATTCGCGTCCGATCGTCGCGGGTGATGAGCTCACGGCCACCCTCACGATCACAGCGGTGAAGCAGCTGAGGGGACATTCGATGGTGACGGCGTCGAGCGAGATTGTTGACGAGAGCGGCGCCCACGTGGTGACCGCGATCTCCACGCTCGTGGTCCGCGGGGAGGACGCAGCATGAGTCAGGCAGCAGTCTTTGATCAGCTCGTAGTTGGCGAGGTTGTTGCGGAACGTGAGCTGCTGCTCACCCGTGACTCGCTCGTGCGGTATGCCGGTGCCTCGGGCGATTTCAACCCCATCCACTACCGTGATGACTTCGCGCAGTCGGTGGGGTTGCCGGGCGTGCTCGCCCACGGGATGCTGACCATGGGCGTTGCAGGATCCGTCGCCACGGAGTGGCTGGGAGCGGCCGGCTGGGTGCAGGATTTCCAGTCGCGATTCACCCGCCCCGTGCCGGTTGACGCGCAGGCGGGCGCAGCGATCACCGTCACCGCAACGGTCGGCGCCCTCGATTCCGAGGCCCGAACTGCTCGCATCGATCTGAAGGTCGTGTTTGACGGCTCGACCGTGCTGGGCAAAGCGCAGTTGGTGGCGGCGTTCGCGTGAGCTACCCGGATATCGTGCCGGAGCCCGATGGCGACGGGACCCTCTTTGCGGAGCTGACCACGATGCGCGTCGGCGGCCCGGCCGAGCGGCTGCTCGTGGCTCACAGCACCGAGGAACTGATCGCGCACGCCACAGCGCTCTGGGATGATGAAGAACCCTGGATGCTGCTCGGCGGCGGATCGAACACGGTTGTCTCTGACGAGGGATTTCCCGGCACCGCGTTGCTCGCGCGCAACACCGGCGCGGCGCCCGTTGCGCCAGCGGCCGGCGAAGCAGCCACCCCACCCGGCTTTGTGCGGCTCAGGGTGCAGGCCGGTCACAACTGGGACGCGCTCGTCGCCGCCTGCGTTGATCGTGGCTGGGCGGGAATCGAAGCGCTCTCGGGGATCCCAGGCCTCGCAGGAGCAGCCCCGGTACAGAATATTGGTGCCTACGGCCAGGAGCTGTCGCAGGTGTTGCACTCCATCGAGTTCCTTGACCGCGATTCCGGGGCCGTCCGTCGCATGGACGCCGCAGAGCTTGAACTCGGCTACCGGGACTCGATCCTCAAGCGCGGCCTCGAGGGTGTGGTGCTGTCAATCGACCTGCTGCTGACGGAGGCAGCGGAGACGACGGATCCGACGGCGCCGGTCGCGTACGCTCAACTCGCCAACGCCCTCGGCGTAAATCTTGGCGACCGGGTACCGATCCGGTTGCTGCGCGACTCTGTGCTGCGCCTGCGCGCGGCAAAGGGCATGGTGCTTGACAGCGACGATCACGACTCGTGGAGCTCGGGATCCTTCTTCACGAACCCGATCGTGTCCGCGAGGTTCGCCAGGAGCCTCCCTGCCGACGCTCCCCGTTTCCCTCTCCACGAGGAGGAACCACAGCCCGCTGTCACCTCGTTTGAGGAACTCGCGGCCGGAGTGCCCATGCGTCTGCCACAGCCCGCACCCGAGCCCATGGTCAAGCTGTCCGCCGCCTGGCTGATCGAACACTCGGGGGTTGCGCGCGGGTTCAGGCTGCCAGGATCCGGTGCCGCGATCTCCTCCAAACACACGCTCGCGATCACCAATCGCGGAGGGGCATCGGCCGCCGAGGTTGCGGAGTTGGCGCGATTCGTGGTGGAGCGGGTGCGACAGGAGTTCGGGATCATCATGGTGCCCGAACCCAAGCTGTATGGGCTGGAAATCTAGTGTCGGGTCTTTCGGCGGTGGCACCCGCTGAGAGGGCGTGGATCCGGGCTGCTCGGATCCAGGTGGTTGGGCACGGTCGTCTCGGCACCGCGATTGATGCTGCGCTGCGAGCTGCCGGAGCCGAGATGGCACCGATTGGCGGCCGCGGATCTGATGGCGCGGACGCCGATATTGTGCTGCTCGCGGTACCGGATGCCCAGATTCGAGATGCCGCGTCGGCCATTGCCCCCGGGCCGCTCGTTGGGCATCTTTCGGGCATCACCTTGCTCGCTGACGTGCAGCCGCGCGTGGCGTTTGCGCTGCACCCGCTGCTCACCGTGACGGGCCCCGGCGCTTCGTTTGCGGGGGTCTTTGCCGCGATTGCAGGGGCAAACGAGACCGCGCTGAACACGGCGCGTGCGCTCGCGGAACTGCTCGACATGCGGCCGTTCGAGGTCGCCGATGAGGATCGCACCGCATACCACGCGGCCGCGTCGATCGCATCAAACTTTCTCGTCACCCTCGAGGGCGTCGCCGAGCAGCTGGCCGCGTCGGCCGGGGTGCCGCGCGCCGCGCTTGTGCCCCTCGCTGCGGCCGCCCTCCGAAACTTTGAGGCGCTTGGCGCTCGGGATGCTCTCACCGGGCCTATCTCGCGCGGTGACGAGGCAACGGTTGCTAGGCAGCGTGAGGCCGTTGCGGAGCGTCTGCCGGATCAGCTTGGACTTTTCGATGCGCTCGTCACCCACACCCGCAAGCTTTCCGGAGGGACCTCGTGAGGATCGTTCGCACTATCCACGAGCTGCGAGACGCGTTGCAGTCGGTGCGCACCGGCGGTTCGATTGGCGCAGCCCGTGTGGGCATGGTTCCCACGATGGGGGCGCTGCACGAGGGACACCTCTCGCTCGTGCGCACGGCCCGCGCCGAGAACGACTGCGTGGTGATGTCGATCTTCGTGAACCCGACGCAGTTTGGCGAGGCCGCTGACCTTGCGGCATACCCGCGGCAAGAGGCGCAAGATGTTGAGCTCGCCGAGAGCGCCGGGGTGGATCTCGTTTTTGCCCCCTCGGTCGCCGAGATGTACCCGACCGGTTTCGCCACCGCGGTGCACGTATCGGGGCCGCTGACCGAGGTGCTTGAGGGTGCCGGAAGGGGCAGCGCCCATTTCGACGGGGTCGCGACGATCGTGTCAAAGCTGTTGCTCGCAGTCCTCCCCGACAACGCCTACTTCGGCCAGAAGGACGCCCAACAGCTGCGTGTGGTGCAGCGCATGACGCAGGATCTCGGGATCCCGACCCGGATCCGCAGCTGCCCGACGCTGCGTGACGAGGACGGCCTCGCGCTGTCGAGCCGGAACGCGCTGCTCAGTGACACCGAGCGAGCGAGCGCGTCAAGGATCCCGAGCGCCCTCACCGCGGTGACCGCCGCGCTCGCGGCGGGTGACATCTCGGTTTCTCGCCTGCGGGCGGTGGCCGAGGAGGTCCTTGTCGGCGGGAATCTTGACGTTGAATACGTGGAGATCGTGGATCCCGATACCTTTGAATCAGTGAAGTTTGTTGAACGTCCCGCCCTGTGCGCGATTGCGGCGCGAGTGGGTACTGTCAGACTGATTGATAACACCCTGCTTGTGCCGCAGCGGTGATCATCCCCATACCGTCAAGGAGAGCCCAGATGTCACGGGTAAGTATTCCCCGCCTGATCGAGAAGCGAGAAAAGCGGGAACCGATCGTGATGGTGACCGCCTACGACTATCCGGCGGCGCGCGCCGTCGAACGCGCCGGTGTCGACATGGTGTTGGTGGGCGACTCGGGCGCGCAAGTGCTTCTCGGCTACGCCTCCACGGTGGAGGTGTCAGTTGAGGAGATGCTGATGATGTCGAAGGCGGTGCGGCGCGGCACCGAGTCGGCGTTTATGGTGAGCGATCTCCCCTTCGGCAGCACCGAGGAGTCAGACGTGCAGGCCGTGCAGACCGCCGTGCGTTTCGTGCGGGAGGCGGGTGTTGATGCGGTGAAGCTTGAGGGGGCCAACGAGTCTCGCTTGAGCAGGATCCGCGCGATTGTGGCCGCCGGGATCCCGGTCGTCGGGCATATCGGTCTCACCCCGCAGACCGCGACCGCTCTCGGCGGCCTGCGCGCGCAGGGGCGTACCATCGAGAGTGCCGAGCGGCTCGTCGGTGAAGGGCTTGCTGTGCAGGCCGCGGGAGCGTTTTGCCTGGTCATTGAGGCGGTGCCTTCGGAGGTTGTGGACGTGCTGCGCGAGGCGCTCACGATTCCGATCATCGGGATCGGCGCGGGCAAAGCGGATGGCCAGGTGCTGGTGCTGCACGATCTGCTCGGGATCACCGAGGGCAAGACCGCGAAGTTTGTGAAAACGTTTGGGACCATCGGTGATGATACGGTCGCCGCGATTGCCGCCTACGCTGACGAGGTGCGTGCGGGATCCTTCCCGGCCCCCGAACACCAGTACCCTGTCACCCCCGAGGCCGTTGAAGCGGCCCGCGCGGCCCTGCTTCGCGCCTGAACCCCGGCCTCAGCCTCGCGCGGCGGTGAGTTGGAACTCGACGAAGCCCGTCGGCTCCACCGACACGAAACCGAGATTTGGGGCGGTCACCCCGAAATCAGCGAAGGTGATCGGGATCGATCCTGCAATCGCGGCGGTCGTGCCGTCGCTGCGCACCTCCACGGCCACCGTGACATCACGGGTGACTCCCGCGATCGTCAGATCCCCGGTCGCCTCAGCCTGCACCACATCGCCCGAGTCGGGAGCGGAGGACAGGGTCACCGGCTGGGTGAGCGTGAACGTCGCGGCAGGGTGTTCATCCACACGCAGCGCCTGATCCCGGAAGTAGGAGTCGCGCTGGGGACTGTCAGTCGTAATCGACGCAACATCGACCGTCAGCTCCGTCTGCTGCAGCGTGAGCCCGGTCTCGTCGATCGTGAAGGAGCCGCTCACCTTGTCGGTGCGACCGGTGACGGTGACGTCGGTGCCGTTCAGGACCTCGTCGACGCGGTAGCCGGCTTCGGAGTTGTCGCTGATCCTCCAGCTTCCGGCAAGGGCGGCAGGGTCGAGCGGCTTCCCCGAATCCATCAGCCCCTCGCTGGCGCTCAGCGTCGGCGCTTCCGCCGCGGGAGCAGCAATGAAGTCGCGATAGATGATCGGTCCCGCAATCGCTGCCGTCGCGCCGAGCATCAGTATGCCGACCCCGACACCGATCAGCACCCTCTGAGACTTCTCCACGATCACTCCTCAACGCTGACTGTGGAACCAAACATGTCAGATTCCGCAATGAAACGCCTCCGAGAGTGTCGGGAGGAAGCTGGCAATCGCGCTAACGCACACGCAGGACGGTGTCGACGGAGACCTCAAAGGCTGTCGCCTCGCCGAGTTCTTCGCCGTCAATTTCGAGCATCAGGGGCATCGGAAGCTCGACGCGCACGCTGCGCGCGCGGAGGTGGGAGGCGGAGTTCGAGCTTTCCGCGGAGGGGGTATCCGAGGCCATTTGCCGGATAATCCGCTTCACCCCGTTGTCCCAGACCATGTTGCGCATGGTGTCGAGCCAGGCGGCCAGGCCGTCCGCACGCAGCACGAGCAGGTCGAGTTCGCCATCATCGGGCACGGCGTCGGGCAACAGGGAGAAGCCCCCCGGGAGTGTGCCGCAGTTCGCGATCAGCAGCGTGTGGGCGCGCTCGGGCATCGCCTCGCCGCCGTCGATGAAGAGTGAAAAGTCGACCACGTCGGTGCTTGCGGCGGCGCGTCCCAGTGACTCAACGTAGGCCAACCAGCCGGCCTTTGCTTTCAGCTCGTCGTTGGTCTCCACAATCATTTGGGCGTCGATCCCGAAGCCAAGCATCACCACAAAGTCGGCGCGTGTCCGTGAGCCGTCAGCGCGAGTGACCTCGACCGTGCCGAGATCGAGGGGCGCGGCCTCGCGGGTGAGCGCGCGCTCGAACGCGGCCTGCGGGTTGCCGAGCGGGATCTGGAGGTTGCGGGCAAGCAGGTTGCCGGTGCCGAGCGGGACGATGCCGAGCTCCGCGCCGGATCCTGCCGGCTCACCTGGCTTGCTGGACTCACCCAGTTGCTCGGCGACCGCGCGCACGGTGCCGTCACCGCCAACCGCGATGATGAGCGAGCACCCGGCCGCGAGCGCCCGCGCGGTAGCTTCTTGCCCCGGATCGTCTGGCGTCGTCTCGAACCAGTGTGCGTCGGGGGCGGGATCCTCGGCGCCGAGAGTCGCTTGCAGCGCCGCGTCGAGCGCATCCTGGAGCACGCCACTGTCGACCTTTGTTGGGTTCCAGACAATGCCGAACGATGTTCCCATGGGTGTCTCCCCGCTGTGTGTCCCGGTCCGGATGCTTTGCAGCGTACTCCGCGGCGCTGTGCTCAGGATCAGGATCAGGATCAGGTGAGCGTTGCGAGCAGGGATTTCCAGTGCGCGCGCCACTCCTCGATGTTGTCTCCGTCGGGGAGCCCGTCTTGGCTGACCGCGACAATGATCTTGGTACCGGAGTCGTTGGCGTTGTCGCCGGGCTTGACGCTTGCTGCGACCTCCACCCGCCCGGCGCCCTCGATGTCGCGCCGCCAAAACGTGCGCTTCTCGGTGCGGGATCGCCGCGGCTCCCCGGCTGCGTACCCCAGATGCTCGGTGAGGGGATCCGCCGCCGCGGCCCACGCGGTGATGAGCGCGTCGCGGTCCCCGAAGAGCGTGCGGCTCGCGCTCACTCGAAACGAGCCGGTCGACGATTGCCCTGGCACCCGCAACCCGGTGTGCTGCTCGTAGGCGATCGCGATTCCCTGTGCCCACCAATCAGGGTTCTTGACGGTGTCCGGCACGGCGGCACGCGCGATGATGGCGATCTTCGAGTGTGGTAGCTCGCGCGCGCCCTGTGCCTCGAAGATCTCCACCCAATCCGCCCAGCTGCGCCCGGTCGCCCGCTCGATCCCGGGGACCGACTCGGGTCGCGTCTGATTCGCGCTGGGGGTGGTGCTCATTCTCTGCCTCCTGGACTTCTCGACATTCTATCCCTCGGCGGTGTTTGGCAGTGGGCGTGCTTGAATGGTGGCATGAGCGATGTGCACAGCGGCGAGCGCGTGATCCGCGAGTCTCGGCGATACACCGAGACCGAGGGGTCGCAACACCGCCTGGCGCCCTCGGGCGCGGGCGAGTCCCTTGACCTTGAAGCCATTGCTGCTGAGGCAGACGGGTTCGTCGCGGACGATTCGGGTGGGCAGACGCGTGATCCCGAGTCTTTCCGCATCGATCTTGAGCGGATCCGCTTCTCGTCCTATTTCGCCAGGCTTTCCGATGTCACCCAGGTGGTGCCCAGATCCGGCGTCGGCCCGGTGATGCACAACCGGCTCACCCACTCGCTGAAGGTGAGCGCTGTCGCCCGCGTGATCGGGTCTCAGCTTGCGGGGCACGCCAGGCGCCACGCGGAATTTGTGCGGGGTGAGCGCGCCACGGACGATGTGGCGGGAGCGATCGTAACCCGGCTCGGCGGCTGCGACACCATCGTCGTGCAAGCCGCCGCCCACGCGCACGATCTCGGGCATCCGCCCTTCGGTCACCTCGGCGAGCGCGTGCTCGACCGTGTTGCCCGCGAACAGTTGGGGCTCGCCGAGGGGTTCGAGGGAAACGCACAGAGCTTCAGGATCCTGACCCAGCTCGATACGCTCGGGCGCGACTTTCCGGGGCTGAATCTGACCGCTGCCGTGCGGGCAGCGACGCTGAAGTATCCGTGGACGCGGTCGGAGTGGATCGGTGTGAGCCTCAGTGATGTTCCCGTGGCTGAGCGGCCGCGCGGCGTGGGCCACGATGTTGCCGGCGGTGCCGAAAAGTTCTCCACCTATTCGCTTGAGGCTGCGGAGATGGAGGAGGCGCTCGCCGCGTTCCCGCAGATCGCGCGCGGCGCGCAGACGGTGGAGTGCGCGGTGATGGATCTCGCCGACGACATTGCGTACGCGGTGCACGATCTGGATGATTTCACCCGCGCCGGTGTGCTGCAGCAGGCCGCCGTGACGGGCGAGTTGCGGGCGTGGCTGGATCGCGCCGCGGGCTTCGCCGATGCTGAACTGTCGGAGTTGGGAACTCGCTGGCGGGCACCGGGCTGTTCCCTCGAACTGCTCTGGCGTCGCCTGCAACTGAAGGACAGTTGGATCGCTGATCGTGATGCGTTTGCCGCCGCCGTCGAACACGTCAGCCAGGAAATCGCGGAGTCGCTGCTCGCTGTTCCCTACGACGGCGGGATCGAGAGCGAGCGGGCGGTGTCGGGTTTCACTCGCCGCTGGATCGAACACCTGCGCACCTCCATCGTTGTTGAGGAGTATCCGCACGTTCGTAGTGGTCACGTGCGCCTCGACCAGCAGGCCTGGCACGAGGTGATGGTGCTGAAGTTCGTGCACTCGCACTTCGTGCTTGAACGCCCGGAGCTCGCGCTTCCGCAGCGGGGCCACGCGCACATTGTTGAGAGCCTGGTGCTCGGCTTTGACGAGTGGCTGAGTGAACCGCAGGACGCGGTGCGGGCGCCCAGACGCCTCGTCGAGTGGGTGGATGAAGCGACCGAGGCGGCATTCGTGTTGCGGGCGGATCGGCCGGAGCTGGTGAGCGGCGACACGAGTGACACCGGCCTGGTGCGGCAGGGGCGTACCCGCGCGATCCTGGACTACGTCTCGTCCCTCAGTGACCAGCAGGCGATCACCACCTATCGCGCCCTCTGCGGCGAAGCTGGCGATCGCTAACCGCGGGCCCGACTCTTGCCGCAGGATCGTCACAGAACGAAAAATTATTGCAGAAATCGAGGGTGGCCCACAAGCCTCAGATTTCGTGATTCTGAGACTTTGATGACTGTCTAGACTGTTGGCTCGGTGTGGGTATATCTTGTGATTCACATTGAAGCTCGCTCTTCATGGGGAACGCAGATGCAATCCTCGGAGCACTCAGTCAAAGGAGACGGACATGTCGGATCACGAGCAAGTCGGACAGGGCCAGGCATCGGCAGAAATGCGCAGCATTCGCGACTGGGCTGATCTTGGCCAAGAAATGTGGTCGTACCTCACGGGACGTCACGCCATGGTGAATTACTCATTCGACGATATGACCGTCGAGGTGCCGCGAGACATTGGCCCGGACGCGCCGCGTGCGGTCTGGAAGTTCAACGGCACCGTGCGGATCACGACCAGCGATGATCATGCAGAGGGGTGAGTGTTGTGGCTACCACGACCCGATTCGATGTCGATGTCAGCTTCGGGGTAACACTGCCCGGGGCTGACGGCCACCACGAGAAGCACGTGACGGGCACCATTCAGGCCGCCGGATCCGACATCGTCGTAAACTGCGACAGCCCGGAGGCGTTCCTGGAAACCGGTGCCAAGCACCAGACGGCCCTGCGCGCGTTGGCCGAAGTACTGGCCGCTCAGGGCACCACGATTTCCGTTGAGGGCCCCGGCGGAATGGTCGTTCGCATGGGCGATCTGCAGGGTCCCCTGGTGCAGCGTCTGTTGCTGCGAAGCCGTCATATCGAGTTTGGGCCCGGCATCAAACTCACCTCGTTGCTCAGCGCGGGAGGGGCTTCACGGCACGCAGATTCGACGCTCTCGTTGCTCCCTCCCTCAACGCTCAGCCCAATGCTCCCCACCTTCCGGCGGAACATCGTGAGGACGGTCACCACCACCAACTTCGGCTACGGCGCGGGCCACCCCCGGCTCGCGTACGTGCTCGACTCTGAACGGTGGAACGGTTCTGCTCCCCGCATTTTCGATCTCACCAAGAAGGTGACAACGATCGGATCCGCGCAGGAATCGGACCTGGTGCTTCCCGGGGCGAGACTGCTGCACGCTGAGATTCGGCACACGCCCGAGGACGAGTATGTGCTCATCACGCACGGTCCAGCAAGCACGGGCATCGATCCCAAGCACACCACGGCAAAGGGCGCAGAAGGAGGAGTGCTGCTGCGCAGCGGAGCCAGGATTGGGATCGGGGAGTGGCGCTTGGCCTTCTTCCGGGAAGAGTATGCCGATCACGGCCGACCGTTTGGAGGACGAGCCGGCGGGGAATGGGCGCATCAGCGGCCTCAGCCGCCGAGGAAGATCTACCGTGAAGAGGGAGATGAGTAGCGGGAATCGTTCGCGGGGAGGTGCCGCAACTCCTTAGCCGGGCAGGTGAAACTCGCGGGTGACATCCCACTCGGGTGCCCACTCGAGCGCGGTAAACAGGTTCGAGAGCAGGATCCCCGTGAAGCCCCAGACGATACGTCCGCCAAACCGCGGGGCCAGCTGGAAGGCGGGCCCCCGGAAGGTGGTTCTGCCGCGTCTGAGCACCGAGGTGCCGCGGGCCGCCGGATCCAGGAGTTCTGCGACCGGCGTGCGAAACACCTCGACCGACTCGCTCGTATCCGCCGCCACCGGGCTCGGCAGTGACCACCAGCCGAGGACAGGAGTGACGAGATTGTTGCTGACGGGAATATGGACCTCGGGGAGCGCTCCCAGTACCTCCACGCCGCTGGGATCCAGGTCCGTCTCCTCCGCGGCCTCGCGCAGTGCGGTCATGCTGAGATCACGATCCCCGGGCTCCACGCCGCCGCCGGGAAACGCGATTTCGCCGGGGTGGTGACGGAGCGTGTCAGCGCGCCGGATCAGGAGCACGTCAAGCTCCGGCGCGACGGTGATAGCGGCGGAGGGATTGGTGGCGAGGCTGCGATCGAGTGCGCCAAACAGGATCAGCACCGAGGACTGCCGGATGGGCTGCTCGGCGCGGAAGCCCTGGGGCGTGTAGTCCAGCGTCACACCGCGCTGCATGAGCGCACGAAGCTCCTGACGGGCCTGTTCGGCTGAGCGTGACATGCCAGCCAGCCTATCCCTCGCTTCGCCCGCCGTCACGCTCCGCGCTGTCTAGCCGGAGGGTGAGGTCCCAGAAAGCTGGCGAGGTCCCATGAAAACTGCGCGCAAAGATCCTGGGACCTCGCAGTTATTGTGGGACCTCGCCAGCCCGAAGCAGCCCCGTCTTCGTCAGGCGCTGCGGCGCAGGCGGCGGAGCAGGACGCTCCCTCCAGCGGCGAGGAGCAGGATCGCGCCAAGGGTGACGGGCAGCGATGCGCTCGCGCCGGTAACCGCGAGCGCCGGGGCGGCAGCCGCCCCGCCCGAGGTGGTCGCTGCAGAGCTGCCCGCTCCGGTCACGGTCGTGGGTGTTGTGAGATCCTTGTCCTCCTGCGCGTACACCGCCCGCAGAGTGATGTTGCCCATAGATCCCGCCGCCACGATCGTGCTTGGATCATTGATGACCACCTCCGAGCCAGCGACCCCGTCCCTGCTCAGCACCCAGTGCGAGAAATACTCGGAGGAGTTACCCGGCACCGGCTTGCTTGAGAGCCCGAGGGTGTCTTCGATCGTGTAGCTCGTTGGCGCGGTGACACCGCTTGGCCAGTTTCCGCCGTGCAGATCGTAGGTGATTGTGTATTTGATTGGGCGGACGTCTGCGACGAACTGGTAGTTGTGGAAGGTGCCCTTGGTGATGGTGTAGGAGAATACGGGATCGCTCGCGTCATCGATCAGCCAGCCGAAGAACTCGTAGCCGGGTTTCGGATCAACCGTCGGGTTGGCGATCGAATCCTCATCGACGTTCGTGAAATCAGTGAGTGCGGGGCCGGTGAGCGAGGCGTGCGGACCGGGATCAAAAGAGATGACGGATCGTTCGACCGGCATCATCACGCTGCCTGTTTGACCAAACCCTGTGAGGTCGATCGGCGAGGCCTGCGGTGCCGTGACCCACAGGCCGGCGTCGCCTGCGACCGCGTCGCTCCACGTCGCTACTGTGCCCACTGCCGGCGCGGCCGCCGATGAGAAGGCGTCGCCGCCGGCAAATGCGCCGACGAGGTCGCCAGCGAACTGGGGTGACGCACCCGAGGCGCGCACGCGGGTCGGGTGCGCGTAGTCGCTGCCGGTGATGGTGATGCCCTCGATGCGGATGGGGCTGTAGCCGCCACCGATACCGGAGCCGTAGGTGCTTCGGGCGGTAACGTCGCCGCCGCTGATCGTGATGCCGGTGGTGCCGCCCGATCCGCTGCCGCCGCCGATGCCAGCGCCACCCTTTGAGGTGGCGGTGATGGTGCCGCCTTCGATGAAGATGTTGGAACCGTCAGTAAGGCGCTGACCGCCGATGGCCGCCCCGTCGCCCGTCGTGGTTGCGGTGAGAGTGCCCGTGGTGCCGGGCGCATTGGCGATGGTGAGCTTACCGTCGACGTTGCTCTTCTGTAGCGCGGCGCGTGTCGAGGTGACCCCGTTGTCTTGCAGGAGCGTGTTGCTGCCTGAGAGGAGGATCGTCACGTCGGCGCTCGGCTCAGCCACTTCGATGGCGGCATTTGCTGCTCCCGGTGAGGAGATGTTGACACCGTCAAGCGTCAGTTCAACCGTGCCGGTGACCGGGGCCCAGTTGCCTGGCTGGATCACGATCGTTGTCGTTGTGGGTGTCGCTGGATCGGCTTGTGTCACCGTGTGGCTGCCGGTGCCGAGCACGAGAGCCGGAGTTGCGCCGACCGTGCCGCACGTCATGTGGTCGACGCTGTCCGTCGTGACGAGCAGATCCCCGCAGCTGAAGTCGGCAGCGCTTGCGGGTTGGGTTGTGGCCAGAATCGGTGAGAGCACCAAGGCCCCGACCATTGCAACTGCTCCAGTTGTAGAAAAAAAGCGCCCAGTTGGCACACTATCCCCCATTGTTATTGGTACACAGAATCCTTAGTTTATTCCAAACTGAATGATTGTAGCTTGGGGTTCAGATGGTGTCAACGGTCCCGGATCCGGACCCCAGTTCCCCACTCAGGGGTGCCTCTTTTGGGTTGTCGGTTACTCTCCTTTGGCCTCTCCCTACGGCCCGAGCGTCGTCAGCGGCACCACATGCACACCGTCACCTCGTGTGTGCGCAACTCCAATGGGAACGACGACCACGCAGGCGGCAGGCGGACGTTCGAATTTTGCGGTGACCCGAAGGAGGTTGTGCGCCGCCGCGTCAACCGCTGCCTGGCCGAGCTTCACCTCGATGGCGACCCAGTCGCCATCTGTCCCCTCCACAACAATGTCAATCTCATCGCGTCCCTTCGTATCGCGATAGTGAAAGACTCCCCGCGCCCGCGCGGCCTCCGCGTAGACAAAGCAATCGTGCGTTACCTGTGATTCGAAGAGGTGGCCGAGTGTTTCGCGCTCTCGCAGCAACCTCTCGGTGCCGGCGCCCAGAAGTGACGCCGCAAGCGACGGATCTGCCAGATGTCGTTTGGGGTCTGCATCGCGGTGGTCCGAGATCTCAGCTTCGGGGACCACGCCGCCTGATCTTCAAGTACATACATGCGCTGGGCGATATCCACGAGGGTGCGAATGAGCTGGTCTCCGGCGGAAATATGCTCCGTTTCGTTGACGCGCCGCTGCATCGCGGCAAGGCTGGCCGGCTGTGCCACCAGCGCGGCGAGGCCCCGGAGAAGGGCGCGGAACCGGCGCGGGTCCCGCCCCGATCCTGCGAGTGTTGGGAAATCGTGCTCCACGAGATCCGTCACGTAGGCGAGGGCGCGCTGTTGCGCCTCGCCCTCGTCGAGCGTCTGCCAGCCGGGCCAGCCGCCCGTGATGATACGCCGCACCACGCCCTCAAAGTCAACTTCACTCTGCACGGGCGCTATTGTTTCCCCCTGGAGCAGTGCACGCAACGAAACCTGTCCGGTGGAGTGCTCTGTCTCGGTGAAGGTCATGGTTCGCATCCGAACGTGGGCAAACCGCCCGGCCCCCGAATGTCGGAGGGGAGTGAGATCTGGAGCTGCAGATCCGGAGAGAATGAACTGTCCGACGGATCTGCGCGCGTCGACAGCGTGCCGCACCTCATTCCACAATTCCGGCACCATCTGCCACTCGTCGAGGAGCCGGGGAGTGTCCCCGGCGAGAGCCACCGTTGGCTGCTCGCGACTCAGGATCGCGAGAGGGTCACTGCTGTCGAGACGCAGCTCGGATTTCGAGAATCGACGAGCACTCTCCGTCTTGCCGACGGCTCTTGCTCCGTCGATCGCGACCGCACCGGCGAACGTCAGCGATTCGGTGATGAGCTGATCCGTGGTTCGCCGAGTGTAGTCGTCCATGACGTCAATATAGTGCAGAACAACGGATAAATCCACACCTCATCAACGGATTACTCCACTGCTCATCAACGGATTACTCCACTCCTGGCCAAGGGCTACTCCACCTTGCGGTGGGGCACGCCCCTCGCGCGGTGCCTACCCGCCAGGAAGCTCGTCGATGCCCTCGGGCACACGCTGCGACCGCGCCCAGGGTTCGCGATCCCGCCGCGCAACACGCTTCATTCGCTGCGTTTCCTCGGTTCGTACCCGAGTGAGCACCGCGATCACGGCCGCGCGTTCCTCGTCGCTGACCGTGCGAGTGACAAAGTGAATGTCTTCTCCGCGCAGGGTCGTGTCAGCCTCGCCAGCGCCCTCGCGGCGAGCTGCGTCGCGTGCAGAGGCGTCGGGCGGGAGCATCTTCCCGCTCACAGCGGAATGTTTCCGTGCTTCTTTGCCGGCTGCTCGGTGCGTTTACCGCGGAGCCCGCGCAGCGCCTTGATGACGGCCAGTCGGGTACCGGCAGGCTCGAGCACGTTGTCCAGTTCGCCGCGCTCAGCCGCCAGGAACGGAGACGTCACGTCGGCCGTGTACTTCGCGGTCAGTTCCGCGCGCAGCGCCTCAACATCCTCGCCCGCTGCCGCCGCCGCGGCAAGCTCCTTGCGGTACAGAATATTCACGGCGCCCGCGCCACCCATCACCGCGATCTCAGCGGTGGGCCACGCGATGTTGAAGTCGGCGCCCATCTCCTTCGACCCCATCACAATGTAGGCGCCACCGTAGGCCTTGCGCGTGATGATCGTGACGAGCGGCACCGTCGCCTCTGCGTACGCGTAGAGCAGCTTCGCGCCGCGGCGGATCACGCCCTGGAACTCCTGGTCGGTGCCGGGCAGGTAGCCGGGCACATCGACGAGGGTCAGGATCGGGATCGAGAACGCATCGCAGAACCGCACGAAGCGCGCGGCCTTCTCGCTCGCGTCGATGTTGAGAGTGCCGGCCATCTGATTCGGCTGGTTCGCGACGATCCCGACCGTGCGCCCCTCGACCCGGCCGAACCCGATCAGCATGTTCGGGGCGAACAGCGGCTGTACCTCAAGGAAGTCGCCGCCGTCGAGGATCGCCTCAATCACGACCTTCATGTCGTAGGGCTGGTTCGGGCTGTCCGGGATCAGCGTGTTCAGGCGGCGATCCGCTGCCGTGATTTCGAGCGCAGTGTCGCTGTCGTAGACCGGCAGCTCTGACATGTTGTTGTCGGGAAGGAAGCTGATGAGCGAGCGAGCGTAATCCAGCGCGTCGAGTTCGTCGCTCGCGAGATAGTGGGAGACTCCGCTCGTCTTGTTGTGCGTCAGCGCACCGCCGAGCTCCTCGAAGCCGACCTCTTCGCCGGTGACCGTCTTGATCACCTCGGGGCCGGTGACGAACATGTGGCTGGTCTTGTCGACCATGATGACGAAGTCGGTGAGGGCGGGGGAGTACACCGCGCCGCCCGCGGACGGGCCCATGACGAGCGAAATCTGCGGGATCACGCCCGAGCACATCGTGTTCAGGCGGAAGATCTTGGCGTAGTTCGACAGCGCGACGACCCCCTCCTGGATGCGCGCGCCGCCCGAGTCGAGAATGCCGAGGACCGGCGCACCCGTCTTCAGTGCGAACTCCATCGCCTTCACGATCTTCTCGCCGGCAACCTCGCCGAGCGAACCACCGAAGGTGGTGAAATCCTGCGAGTACACGACAACTTGACGGCCGTGGATCGTACCCGCGCCGGTAACGACGGAATCACCGAAGGGGTGGCTGTTCTCCATACCGAAGCCCACGCTGCGGTGCTTCACGTACTTGTCGAACTCGACGAAGGAGCCGGGATCGAGCAGCGCGGTGATCCGTTCGCGGGCGGTCATCTTGCCGCGCGGGTGCTGTTTTGCGGCGGCGGCGGCATCGCGGTCGCCTACGGCTTCTTGGTACTTACGGCGGTGGTCCGCGATCCGGCCGGCGGTGGTAGCGAGGGAATTGTCTGCATTCACGCCTGCCAGCCTAGCGCGGTGACCATTCCCTTCGCCGGAGTTCTCCTCCAATGGATCCTGGGATCCTTGTGCGATTGTCTACAGTTTTGGCCTTACGGCTGGGCTGCGGCCGGGCCGGTAGTCTCGGAGCATGGAATTGACAGGGACCCGCGAACTACTGCCCCGCGTGCTGTGGCGGGAGAGTTCACCCTCAACAAACGCGGAGCTGCGCGAGCTGGTTGCGGCCGAGGGTGCGGAGGTGCCGCACGGCACGCTGCTCGCGACCTCGGAACAGACCGCGGGGCGGGGCCGCCTCGGGCGAGACTGGGTGACGCCTGTGGGGACCGCGGTCGCCGCTTCGATCCTGATCCGTGATTTCGGCGCACGCGCTGCGCTCCCCGCGAGCTGGCTCCCGTTGATTGCGGGATCCGCGGTGACGGGTGCGCTGCAGCCGTTCTTTGCGAGCGGATACCCCGGCGAGGCGCGCCGAGTCGGCGTGAAGTGGCCCAACGATGTGCATGTGCGCAGCGAGGCGGACGCCGAGATCGGGGACCCCGGCAAGAAGCTGTGCGGGATCCTGTGCGAAATGCTGCCGGACGGTGCTGTGGTTGTTGGGATGGGCATCAACTTGCTCGTCCCGGAGTGGGAGTTGCCGACCGACCGCGCGACGTCGCTGCTCGCCGCTGGCGCAGAGCTGGGCGGTGCGGAGAGCCTCACCGACTCTGCAGGTGAGGCGCTGCTCGACCGGGTGCTGCACGACGTGGCTTCCGGGCTGCTGCGGCTCACCGAGCTTGCCGAGAAGGATCCGGCCGCGGTCAGGATTCGCGTGGCGCGTCACTCGCTCACGCTCGGAAGCGAGGTCCGGGTGCATCTGCCGAACGAGCAGCTGGTTGATGGCCGCGCCCGTGAACTTGCCGACGACGGCTCCCTCGTCGTCGACCTGCCGACCGGCGGACAGCTCACCGTGTCCGCCGGTGACGTGCAGCACCTGCGTTAGACGCCGGTGCTGGCGAGCGCGGCTGGTTGCGAGTACGTGACCCAGCCGCCCCCGTCTCAGTGGCGGCTTCCCTCGAGCGGGTAGTCCTCACCGAGCTGGTCGATCTGCTCGGTCGTGGGATCCTGCTCGGAGAAGTCCATCTTCGGCACGGGGCGCCTGAAACCGCCCGTCACCATCGCGATGATACCGACCCCGAGCAGTACCCATATCAGACCCACGATCCAGGTGGTCGGTTGCAGCGAGGTCCACAGCCAGATTGTCAGGGCGAAGCCCACGAGCGGGAAGATCAGGTGCAGCACGATGTGCTTCGCGCGCAGCGGTTCGCGCCGCCCGCCGCGCGGAAAGATGTAGGTTCGGATCACCGAGAGGTTGACCATCGCGAAGGCCGCCAGCGCGCCAAAACTGATCATAAACGCGACGGTATCGAGAGACAGGAACAGCGCCGACAGTGCGAACACCGACACCGTGACGGCGGCCACGATGGGCGTGCCGAAGCGCTGGTGCAGACGAGAGAGGGGCTTCGGGAGCATGCCATCGCGGCCCATCGCGTAGAGGATCCGCGATACCGACACCTGTCCGGTCATACCCGAGCCGAACGCTCCCACAACGTAGACGGCGACAAAGAGCGAGGTCATCCACGGGACGCCGAAGTTATCCATCACCGTGGTGCCAGCCGCATCCACTTCGGCCTGCGAAAGGGTTGCCCAGTCGGGTCGGAAGGCCAGCGATCCGGCCCAGGACACGATGATGAAGAGAAGCCCTCCGACGAGCGTGGAGAGCACAATGGCGCGGGGGATGTCCTTGCGGGGCTGTTTGGCTTCTTCGGACAGGGTTGATACCGCGTCAAATCCGAGGAACGACAGCGCGAGAATGCCCGCGCCGGAAGCGATGGCACCGATGCCACCGGAGCCGAAGGTGAAGGGTTCGATCAGGCTGACGGAGGCGTCGCCGCCAAACGCGGTCTTGAACGAGAGCGCAACAAACACGATGACCAGGATCACCGACAGCCCGATGATCGCCATGTTGAGTTTGCTCACCAGCGTGATCCCGAGAATGTTGAACACGAGCACAAGGAGCAGCGCCGCGAGCGTGAATGCCCAGACCGGGATCGCCGGGAACTGGGTGTTCAGGTAGATCCCGATCAGCATGAAGTTGATCATCGGGATAAACAGGTAGTCGAGCAGCATCACCCATCCGGTGAGGAAGCCGGCGGCGCCACCGAAGGACTGCTGCGTGTAGGTGTAGGCGGATCCCGCCACCGGGTACCGTCGCACCATCGCGCCGTAGCTCGCGGCGGTGAAGAGCATCGCGACGACCGCGACGATGTAGGCGGCGGGGAGGTGTCCGTCGGTGACCTTGTTGACGATGCCGTAGGTCGTGAACACCGTGATCACGGTCATGTAGGTGACGCCGAAGAGCGTGAGGCCGGTAAGGCCCAGGGTGCGCTTGAGCTGGGGGGTGGTGTTACTCACGATTTCTCCTTTGAATGGGGTGTGAGAATGATGGGAGATGTGTCGGAATGCTAGTTGCTTGCTGCGGGATCGAAGGTACGCTCACCCGCGAGCCAGGTGCCGTGCACGGCGAGTTGCGGGATCTCCTCGGGGGCAATGTCGAGGGGGCTCGCTGACAACCACACTGCGTCGGCGACCATGCCGACCGCGAGCGTGCCGCGGTCGGAAACCTGAGCCTGGCGGGCGATCCCGCGCGTGTAAGCGGCGAACGCCGTTTGTGGATCGATCTGCTCCTCGGGCAGCCACGCGTCGCCGTGCGGCTCGCTGCGCCTGGTGATCCCGGTCGCGAGCGCCGGTCGCCAGTCCGGAGTGGTCACCGGCCAGTCGCTGCCGAAGGTCACGGTGGCGCCGCTGCGCTGCACCGAGCCGATGAGGTACTGCCAGCTGTCGCGCGGTGAACCGAGGTGCGGGATCGTGAGGTCGCGCATGACGGCGTCGCACTGCGCCCAGTAGGGTTCGAAGTTCGCGATCACACCGAGATCAGCGAAGCGCTTCACCTCGGCCGGATCGAGCACGGCGACGTGTGCGATGACGTGGTGCCGTTCCCGAGGGGCTGCTGTGCGCTGCGCCGCCTCGACCGCGTTCAACGCCGTGTGGTTCGCGGCGTCGCCGATCGCGTGGAGGTGTAGCTGGAAGCCCGCCTCGTCAAACGCAGTGGCCGCCGCGTTCAGCTCGGCCGCGTCCCAGTTGTGTAGTCCGCGGTCATCGGGGCGATCGGCGTAGGGTTCGGTGAGGGCTGCGGTGTGGCTCTCCACGACGCCGTCCAAGAAGAACTTGATGGTCTCCGCGGTGAGGCGATCGGACCCGAGCGCGCGCACTTCGTCTCTGATCGCGACGAAGGAGGCGAGCTGATCGCGCCACTGCGCGGGATCCGCCCGCAGGGCCAGGTTGATCCGGGTGTGGAGGCGCTGCTGCTGGACCGCGGCGATGTAGGCGGCAACGTCGTCCGCCTCCACCCACGCGTCCTGCACCCAGGTGGTGCCCTGGGCTGCGTACAACCGTGTCGCGCGCTCGAGTGCGTCGAGTCGCTGCTCGAGGGTGAACGCGGGCGCAACGTTCGCCAGGAAGTCGTTTGCGGCCGCCTCCTGCAGCGTGCCGAGAGGGGATCCGTCCGCGCGCCGCACGATGCGGCCGAGGTGCGGATCCGGGGTGTCCGCGGTGATTCCACCGGCGGCCAGTGCTGCGGAGTTGACCCAGGCGGTGTGGTAATCCCAGGATCGCAGAATGGTGGGGGTGTCGCCGGTGACCTCGTCGAGCCACCGCGCGTCGAAGAGTCCCTGCTCGGCAAAGGTGGCGTCGTAACTTCCGCCGACGATCCAGTCGGCGTCGGGGTGGGCCTCGCGCCATTCGGCGACGGCGGAGAGGATCCCGGCGAGATCCTTCGCCTGCCGGATCTGCGGGCCAAACGCCTCAACGCCGCCGAGCATCGGGTGGGCGTGGCCGTCGCCGAGGGCGGGCACGAGAGCCCCGCCTGCGAGATCGATGACGGTGGAGCTTGGTTCGCTGCTGAGCGCCTCGGCTTCGGCATCGAGTGCCACGACCTTGCCGCCGCGAATCGCGAGAGCGCGGCTCACGAGGGGGTGCCGCCGGGTACCGGATCGACCAGGATCGTGCCTCCGGTAAAGACGGTGACAGACATGAGCGCCTCCTTCGTTGTGAGGGTCCGGGTTAAATGAACATAGTTCTTTTTGTGTTCGACTACCGAGGATAGTACGAAACCGCCCCCAATGCGCAACTTCTCCTCACGCTGCCCCTGCCCTGGCCCGCACGAGCGTCCCCCAAACGGACGAGAGTCCCCCTTTCCGGCGCCATGACGCGCACGGGTTTGTGGGACGCTCGCTAGTTTGGGGGACACTCGTCGATTGGCGGTAGTCTCTGAAGCCATGGAAGCACAGCAACCACGTCGCGCGGGCCGACCGCGCACCCCGCTACTCTCGCGGCAGATCATTCTCGAAACCGCGCTGCGCCTCCTTGACGAGCGCGGCGAGTCCGGCGCCGGGATGCGTGAGATCGCGCGCGAGCTCGGCGTGCGACCCTCGGCGCTCTACAACCACGTGGCGGGCAGGGAAGACCTGGTCGGTGGGATCCGCGAGCTCATCAGCGACCGCATCGACGTCGCATGCTTCGATGAGCTTGCCTGGGACGACGCCCTGATCTGCTGGGCCGACTCCTACCGTGCGGCGTTCGCGGCCCACGTCCCCACGGTTGCCTTGCTCGCAACGACCCCCCTGACGCCCGACTCTCGCACGAGTCTGATGTACGACGCGGTTGTGCGGGCGCTCATGCGTGCGGGGTGGCCAGAGCAGCGCGTGCTAACGGTGATTGTTGCGATCGAATCATTCCTGCTCGGCGCCGCCCTCGACGCGGCCGCGGATCCCGCGATGCTCGACCCGGGGTCGCGCCCCGACACCGCAGCTTTCGCGAGCGCCTTCGCATCGCGCAGCGCGGATCTTGCTGCCGCGGGCATCGATCCCGCGACGGCCGCGTATCAGCTTGGAATCCGCGCGCTCGTCGCGGGACTCAGAGCTGAGTTTGTGGCGCTGTACGGCGCGCAGGCCTAGACCGCGGGGTTGCGGTACACGATCTCGCCGTCGACGACGGTGAGCAGCACGGGGAGCTCCAGCAGCTCGTCCACGGGCGTCGTTACCGGATCGCCGCCGAAGACGGTGAGGTCACCGAGGCAGCCGACGGATAGGTGGCCGCGATCCTCGTGCCCCCGCGCGAGCGCCGGCCACAGCGTGTAGGCCAACAGGGCCTCTTCGCCACTCAGCTGCTGCTCTGGCTCGAAAACGGCGGAAGGATCCGCGCCCGGCGTGTGCCTGCCCCGCGCCCAGGCCAGGCCGATCCGCGGATCAAGCTGCGCCACCGGCCAGTCGGAGCCGAGGGTCAGCCGCGCCCCTGTCGCGAGCACGCTGCGCACGCGGTACCCCGTCGATCGGCGCTCGGCGCCCAGGCGCGCGGACCAGTTGTCCGGCTTCCGCCACTGCATATGTAGGGCTGCATGGAGGCGGTAATGCCGGAGTGCCCCAGTTTTTCAACATCGGCATCGCTCATCACCTCGAGGTGCTCGATGGAGTGGGCGGGGAGCTGCGGATCCCGCGGGGGCAGCGCGGCATAGGCGTCGAGCACGTCGTTCACCGCGCGATCGCCCACAGCGTGCGTCGCGATCAGCATGCCCGCCTCGTGGTACCTGCCGATGACCTCTGTGTAGCGATCCCAGTCGGGCCATGCGGCGCGCAGCCCCTCGCCCTGGGCGTCTTCCGCGTGCAAGAGCGCCGTGCCCGTGTCCACCACGCCGTCGGAGAAAAGCTTGATGGCGCCGCCTTCCCACAGCCGCCCGCGCTCATCCTTCTCGCGGATGATCCGATCCTGGTCCTCGTCGGTGAAGTGGACCTTGTGCCACTCGTGCACGACGAGTCGCTGTTGCAGGCGGCCCCTCGATTCGAGTTCGCGAAGAAAATCGCGGGTGCGCGCCGAGCCGTCCATGATCGCGCAGCCGGTGAGGCCGACCTCAGCGAAGCGGTCGAGCACGGCGGCGAGTCGGTCGAGTTCCGCTTCGAGGTCGAGGATCGGGATGGCGTCGGTGATGTAGCTGAGGATCGACATCTCGCTGAGTTCGCCGGTAAACCTTCCGGTCTCGTCGACCACCGTCTCGCTGCCGTCGGGGTAGCGGATGGGTTCGGTGATCCCGGCGGCGCTCAGCGCGGCGAGCGAGGCGAGGCCGGTGTGCGCGTCGTAGAACCGCAAGAGAACGGGCCGATCGCCCGTCACGTCCTCGAAGATGCCGCGGTCGATCCCGCTCTCCTCGAACATCTCATACTCGAGATTCCACCCCTCAAGCCATGCGCCGGGAGCGAGCCTGGCATGCTCTGCCGCGAGACGCCGCCTGAGTTCTTCCGGGGTGTCGACTCCACCGAGATCGATGCCGCGGGTCCACACGGCACCCGAGTCGGGGTGCGCGTGCGAGTCCCACAGGCCGGGGGTGACCGTGGCTCCCTGCGCATCAACGATGGTCGTGCCGTGGGGTGCGGCCGCTTGAATCTCGGCGTCAGAACCGATGGCCTGGATCCTGCCATCCGTGATCAGCAGCGCGGTTGCGGGTGATGCTGTCTCTGCGCCGTTCTCTGGCAGGTTTCGGCGCAACTGCGCGCCGACGATGGCGAGTGATCGTGCTTCGGATCCTGCCGCTTCAGTGATTCGCATTGGTGCTTCTTTCTGCTCGTTCGAGATCTGACCCCAATAGCCTCCGCAACGAACCTATCTGTTTCGATACTGCCGCGTCGATGCGCCGCGGCTATTTCCGATAAATTTATGCGGCTGTTTCCGATAAAGAAGAACGGCTATTTTCGATAAATAACCTCGGCTGGTTCCGATTCTGAGCTATGCTGGGCGATATGAGTGACCTGATAGTGCGGAGTTTGAGCGCGGTTTTGCCTCATCGGGTCGCAGAGACACCTGTGATGCTTTTGGAAGGGCCGCGAAGCGTTGGAAAATCTACGCTGCTCGCGGAGCTCACGCCATCGAGTGGGCATCCAATCTTCGACCTTGATCAGGGGCAGTTCCGGCGACTTGCCGAGCAAAACGAATCCGCGCTCGTCGCCAGCGAATCGCCCGTACTGATTGACGAGTACCAGCGTGTGCCCTCCCTGCTCGACGCCATTAAGGCGCGGCTGAACCAGAGCTCCCGTCCCGGAATGTTTGTGCTCGCCGGATCATCCAGCTATGACTCGCTGCCTCAGGGCACCCAAGCGTTGACCGGTCGAATACAGCGCCTGACAGTGATGCCCTTTACCCAGACAGAGATTGATGGCACCGACAACCGTTTCATCGAGCGCGCATTTGAATCATCCATCACGCACTCTGCGACTCCGGCTCTCACGGAGCGTGCTGAGTATATTGATCGGATTATGCGCGGTGGGATGCCCCTCGCGGTCGCTGCGGGATCAACCGATGCTCGGAGTCGTTGGTTGCAGGGTCATGTGCGGCAGTCGCTGGAGCGGGATGCTGGGGAAATTCGCCGGATCCATCGCAAGGCTGACTTGCGCCATTTCCTCAATAGAATCGCGGGGCAAACGGCGAGCTTGCTGAACGTGAGCAAGCTTGCTCAGGGCTTGGAGTCGTCGCGTGACACTGCGGCCGCCTACCTCGAACTGCTGGAATCGTTGTTTCTGGTGAGCTCGTTGCCTGCATGGGGCACGACGATCTCGTCTCGAAGCGTGGCAGCACCAAAAATACACGTCGTCGATTCGGGCATCGGTGCACATTTGCTTCGGTTGAGCAGTGCCAAGTTGCGTCGGCTTGATCCTTCGGCCATGACCGAGTTCGGCCATCTGCTCGAGTCGTTCGTGGTGCAAGAAGTGATCCGACAAACGACGTGGATGAGTGCGCCCGTCTTTGTGGGGCATTGGCGTACGCGTGACAACGATGAGGTTGACCTGATCCTCGAACGTAGCGATGGCGCGGTGATCGGTATCGAGATAAAGGCAGGTGAGCAGGTGGAGAGCCATCAATTCTCTGGGCTCAGGAAGCTTCGGGACCGCCTCGGGTCTTCATTTGTCGCCGGGATCGCCTTCCACCTTGGCAAGGTCGGTTATCAAGTGGAGGATCGACTCCATTCGCTCCCGGTGGATCGACTGTGGCGGTAGCTGGCGTGCCTAGTGTCCCGTGTCGCAAATTCGCTTCACATATCCCGGCACTCCGGCGGCGCACCGCGTCGTTGTCGTCGCTCGACGATGCAACGGCATCGCCTCACTCCTCCGCCTAGCGTTGCATCCACCGGAGCACCGGGATCTGCAAAGCAACTTGCGACACAGGACACTAGCGGAAAATGATCGTCCGATCGCCGTCTGTGAGGATCCGGTTCTCGGCAAACCAGTTCACCGCGCGGCGCAGCACCCGCGCCTCCTCATCCTGGCCCAGCTGCACGAGCTCGCGCGCGGAATAGGAGTGGTCGACGCGGGTGACGTCCTGCTCGATGATCGGCCCCTCGTCGAGATCAGTCGTGACGAAGTGCGCGGTCGCGCCGATCAGCTTGACGCCGCGCTGGTGCGCCTGCTTGTAGGGGTTCGCGCCCTTGAAACCGGGCAGGAACGAGTGGTGGATGTTGATCGCCTTGCCGGCAAGCGCCGCGCACAGTTCCGGCGACAGGATCTGCATGTAGCGGGCGAGCACCACCAGCTCGATGTTGAGCTCTTCGACCGCCGCAAGCACCCGCGCCTCGAACGCTGCTTTGTCGGCGGGGCTCGAAATCGCGAGGTGCTCAAACGGAACGTCATAAAACTCGGCGATATCGCGCATGGTGGTGTGATTTGAGAGCACCAGCGGCACCTCGATGGGCAGCTGGCCGCCGCGACGACGGTAGAGCAGATCGTTGAGGCAGTGTGTAGCGGTGGAGCCGAGGATCAGGGTGCGCACTGGCCGCCCCACGGTGTCGAGGCGCCATGACATGCCGTAGTGCTCGGTGACGGGGGCGAGCGAAGCTTCGAAGCGCGTCTGGAAGGATTCGGGATCCCGCACCGCCTCGACCTGCAGGCGCATGAAGAAGCGGCCCGTGTCGGCGCTCGCGAACTGCTGGCTCTCGGCGATATTACCGCCCGCTGCGACGACCGCCCCGCTGATCGCGTGAACGATTCCGGGCCCGTCGATGCAGGAAAGGGTAAGGACCCACTGGGTGTCGGCGCTGGCGGGGAGAACTGTGTTCATGGAATACAAGGGTATCGCGTCGGGTTGCATGCAGAGAGTACGCGTATGGCAAAACGTAATACGTTCGCGTAAACTTATGACGTGAGAACCATTATTCATCAGCACGCTTTCGTGCACGGCTTGAATGAAGAACAGATTCATTCTGCATTTGAGACCGGTGCTACAGAAGCGCGAATTCGCTGGCGCGATTCAGAGTCTGACCCGCCTCGGTGGGGAATCATTGGATTTGACAACTCTGCCCGTGCAGTAGAACTGGTTGCAGTCGAGCTCGGAGATGGGGACCTTTTGATCATTCATGCAAACTATTTGACTGCTGGATTTGAAAGAGAAATGAGGGATGCGCGATGAATAAATATGTAGCTGCTGACGGCACTGTTCTCACGGATGAAGTTATTGCGCAGCTTGCAAGAGAAGCCGAACTAGGGTTTCCAAACTCTAAATTGAGCCGTGATGAGGTCGCACCTTGGAAGAGGCGGGAGCCAATGGAAACGCATAGTATCCGTGTGCCGGCTCGACTTTGGGCGCTTCTCGAATTGCGGGCGGCCGAAGAGCAACTGAGCACGAGTGAGTTTGCGCGGCAGGCACTTGCCCAAAGCTTACTGGGAGGGCGAGCTGCATAGTCCGTTTTTCGCTCGCAACTTGCGGCACGGGGCACTAAGATGATGAACGTCGTGACTGGCGTGCAGATGGTTCACCATCGGGAAACGACACTCAAGTTTTAGGCCGCTCGCCTGGGTCGCATATTTCATGGAGGAATTTCTATGTCATCCCAGTCCGCCTTCTTCAACGAGCCGCTCGAGGTTGTCGATCCCGAGATCGCCGCCGTGCTCCGCGACGAGCTGAACCGCCAGCGATCCACCCTCGAGATGATCGCCAGCGAGAACTTCGTGCCTCGCGCCGTACTCGAGTCCCAGGGTTCGGTGCTCACCAACAAGTACGCCGAGGGCTACCCCGGCCGCCGCTACTACGGTGGCTGCGAGTTCGTCGATGTCGCAGAAGATCTCGCTCGGGATCGCGCCAAGAGCCTCTTCGGCGCTCAGTATGCGAACGTGCAGCCCCACTCCGGCGCATCCGCCAACGCGGCGGTGCTCTCGGCAATCGCTGAGCCCGGCGACACGATCCTGGGCCTTGAGCTCTCCCACGGCGGCCACCTGACGCACGGCATGAAGCTCAACTTCTCGGGCAAGCTCTACAACATCGTGGGCTACGGCGTGGATCCCGAGACGTTCCTCATCGATATGGATGTGGTGCGCCAGAAGGCTCTCGAACACAAGCCGAAGGTGATCATTGCCGGTTGGTCGGCCTACCCGCGCACCCTCGACTTCGCGGCGTTCCGTGCGATCGCCGATGAGGTGGGCGCGACGCTCTGGGTGGATATGGCGCACTTCGCGGGCCTCGTGGCCGCAGGCCTCCACCCGAACCCGGTGCCGTACGCGCACGTCACCTCTTCGACCGTGCACAAGACGATCGGTGGCCCACGTTCGGGCTTCATCCTCACCAACGATCTTGAGATGTACAAGAAGATCAACTCAAACGTCTTCCCCGGTCACCAGGGTGGCCCGCTGATGCACGTCATCGCTGCAAAGGCGACCGCGTTCAAGCTCGCCGCGAGCGACGAGTTCAAGGACCGCCAGGTGCGGACCCTCGCGGGCGCGAAGCTGCTGGCGGACGCTCTGACCACCGAGGCTTCGAAGGCTGCAGGGATCGATGTGCTCACCGGCGGCACCGACGTGCACCTTGTGCTCGCGGATCTGCGCAACTCTCCGATCGACGGGCAGCAGGCGGAAGACGCGCTGCACGCGGTCAACATCACCGTCAACCGTAACTCGGTGCCCTTCGATCCGCGCCCGCCGATGGTGACGAGCGGCCTGCGGATCGGCACCCCCGCTCTCGCGACCCGCGGCTTCGGAGACGTCGAGTTTGCCGAGGTTTCGGACATCATTGCGCTGACGCTGCAGCATGCCGCGGGCAAGGGTTCAACGAGCGTTGAGGAGCTGTCGGCGCGCGTGCAGACACTCGCAGACGCGTTCCCGCTCTACCCGGGCCTCGAAGAGTGGTAAGCCAGGTGCCAGATATCGTTTCCGGCACCGCGCAAAAGCTCGACGGCACGCAGGCCGCGGCCACGATCAAGCACGAACTCGCCGAGCGGGTTTCTGCGTTGAAGGCTCGCGGCATCGTTCCCGGGCTTGCGACCGTGCTGGTGGGCGAGGATCCCGGATCCCAGTGGTACGTCGCGGGCAAGCACCGCGACTGCGCTGAGGTCGGCATTGCTTCGATCAAGCGCGAACTCCCCGAGTCGGTGACGCAGGAGGAACTCGAGACGGTTCTCGACGAACTGAACGCGAATCCCGAGTGCACGGGGTACATCGTGCAGTTGCCGCTGCCGAAACACATCGACACCGACCGCATTCTCGAGCGCATGGATCCCGCGAAAGATGCTGACGGGTTGCACCCGACGAATCTGGGTCGCCTCGTGCTCAACGCCACCACCGAGATCACTTCGCCGCTGCCGTGCACGCCGCGTGGAGTGATCGAGCTGGTGGAGCGCAACGGGCTCTCCTGGGCCGGTAAGCACGTTGTGGTGGTCGGCCGCGGCGTGACGGTGGGCCGTCCGATCGGGCCGCTGCTCACACGCCGCGCCGTGAACGCGACTGTCACGCTGACGCACACTGGCACGAAGGATCTGGGCGCCGAGCTGCGCCGGGCCGACGTGATCGTAGCGGCGGCGGGCGTCGAGGGGATCGTGCGCGCGGAGGATGTGAAGCCCGGCGCGATTGTGCTCGACGTGGGGGTGTCGCGGCGCGTTGATCCTGAAACCGGGAAGAGCCGCGTGGTGGGCGACGTGGATCCTGCGGTCGCGTCTGTCGCGGGCTGGATCTCGCCGAATCCCGGCGGGGTCGGCCCGATGACCCGCGCGCTTCTCCTCAAGAACGTCGTCGAGATGGCGGAGCGCGCTTCGGCGTAGTGTGTACCCGCCCCCGCCGGGATCATCTCAGCGGGGGCGGGCATAATGAGTCTCGTGACACTACTGATCTCCGCCGCGCTCGCGACAACCCCCGCTCTGCTCGGGATCGACTGGCTCGATCCCGAAACCCTACTGAAAGCCGGGGTTGGGCGGCGCTGATCCTCGCCTGCGCCTTCGTGTTCCTGGAGACAGGGGTGCTGGTCCTCGCATTTTTGCCTGGCGATTCGCTGCTGTTCACGGTGGGGCTCTTCACCGCGACCGGCATCATCGACGTACCGATCTGGATCACCTGCATCTTGCTGTTTGCGTTTGCGTTTGCGGGGATCAGATGGGCTTCATGATCGGTCGCAAGCTCGGGCCAAAGATCTTCTCGCGGAAGAAGAGCCGCCTGTTCAATCCGGAAAACGTTGAACGCACCCACGCGTTCTTCGAAAAGCACGGCCCGAAGGCGATCATCATCGCGCGCTTCCTGCCCGTGTTTCGGGCGTTTGTGCCGGCCGCAGCCGGCGTCGGCAAGATGAGCTACCGGCACTTTGTGACCTACAACGCGATCGGTGCGCTGCTGTGGGGTGTGGGGGTGACGCTGCTCGGCTTCTTCCTGGGGCAGATCCCGTTTGTGCGGGACTACAGCGAGGTGTTCATTATTGTGCTCGTGTTGATCCCGGGTGTCCCGATCCTGATTGAGCTGTGGCGGGCATTTCGCTCCTGGCGTGCGAAGAGAGTCACCGCGGCTGAGTAGAGCGCACGAGCCACGGCTTCTACGCAATTGCATATTCCCCACTCGTAGATCGACGATTTTTACACTGAGATATGACATTTTTTTACTGAGATGAAGCACGTAATTGGTCATTGGGACTTACTGCGTGACACACTTGATTGTTAGGGAATTCCGGCTTCCTGCAGCGCGATCAGCGCTCGGTAGCCGATGACTCAGGGGGATAGGGACAACAGCCATTCCCCGCGCCGTTTTGAGTGTTTCAACGAGGGGGAACTGTTAGTGGTTATTTGGCGTGCAAAAAAGAGCTTTGGCTCGGGTGTGGGTAACAATTCGAGGCAACGGCGCGTGGTGCGCCTGCTCGCGCTTGCTGCGGCAGCGGTGATTGGCGTTTCGGGTCTCGCTCCCGCGGCGCCCGCTGAGGCTGCGAACAGTGTGGCAGCTGGCATCATCCGTGTCGATGCGCCAAACCCGGTTTCGTACATCTATTTGAACAGCGACTATACCCAGCAGTACACCTCCCGCACGCTCGGGGGAAACGCCTTCTACCAGAATGGCGGCCCGCCGTCGGCGTACCCCGTCGTCGTTGACCTCGCAACGGGCGCCAACCTGACACGCTCCACGGGAACGCGCACCTTCGGAGGCACCGGGACCATTACAGATCCGTTCTGGCTCGAGACCTCAGGTGCGATGGTGTCTCCCCAGAACACGCTCGTTCTGACGCAAAGACTGAGCCATGTGCCAGGTACCGAGTACATGCGCAATGACATCAGCATCACAAATAACGGTGCTGCGACAAGGTCCCTGCAGTTTGGACAGTTTGGTGACTGTTACTTCAACGGCAGCGACTCCGGAACGTCGAACGTCGAGCCCGGCAAGATGGTGCAGTGCATCAAGGGCGACAAAGCGATGTCACTCATCGACAGTTCAGGCGGGGCAGTGTTCGCGGGCGGCTACTTCGGCGGCGTTCGTTTCGCTGTACAGTCACCACTTGTTGGCACTGCGAACGCTGATAAGTGCTGGGTCTCCAGCGCCACGATCGGTTCATGTGCGGTCAACGTTGATAACGGTTTTGGCATGGCTTGGGCTACAGACATTGCGCCGGGGGAAACCGCCGTTCGCACCGCTTACCTCAGCTACACGCAGGATCTCGCCTTCGTTGATCTCGTTCCCGGCTCGTCGGTCAGCACAAACCAGGCCTCTATCGGCGAAACCGTGAAGTACACCCTCTCGCTGCGCAATGCTGGGCCGACACCGCGCGCAACAACGAGCTCGCGTTTGCGCTGCCCGCTGGCTTGGCTTTTGAAGAGGCGACTGGCGATGGCGCATACGACGCCGTCGCAGGTGCGTGGAAGATCCCGACTCTGGCTGCGGGAGAAACCGCGAGTATCACCATTTCCGCTCGAGCCGAGGAGCCAGGCGTACATACGACGCAGGTGACCGCGACCTCTTCCGATGGAATCGACTCCAATGCGTGCCAGGTCACTGGCACCTGTGGTGAGCCACTCTCCGTCACGGTACTCGCGACCGGCACCGCTGCGAAGAGTCAGATTGCGGCGGCTCCCGCCACGGTCACAGCTGACGGCGAGAGCGCTTCAACGATCACCGTGACCGCGTTTGATGCTGCGGGCGAGCGCATCAACATTGGTGGCGCGAAGGTCGAACTCGTGAGTGATTTTGGTACTGTCAGCGAAGTTGTGGACAACAAAGACGGCACCTACACGGCCACGATCACGTCGACGGTGGCAGGAACAGCCACCATCGGCTTCACACTGAATAACGTGGCAGCCACCCCCAAGGCGACGGTTGCCTTCGTTGCCGGCGCTGTTGATCCTGAAAACGCAGACACCAAATACTCGGTGTCTGAGAACGAGATCACCGTGGGCGAGGGATCGCACACTGTCACAGTGAAGCTTGTTGACCGCTACGGCAACCCGGTGCTCGGTCAGGCTGCGGGCCTTCGTGCGTCAACCGAAGACGACCTTGGTGGCGGGGATATCACCGATTTTGTCCCGACGAGCACGCCGGGCGAATACACAGCAGCGGTGACCTCGACTCTTGCCGGATCGAAGGCAATCACCGTGACGCGTGGCGGGGAACCGGGCGAAGCCGTTGCCCTGAGCGGTAACGGAGTGGCGCGGTTTGTTGCGGGCGCACCAAGCGCCGCAAGCACGGGGACAAAGTACGCGGTGTCGACGGGCGACGCTTCGGTCGCTGGTGGATCACACACGATCACCCTAACGGTGGCCGATGCGTTCGGTAATCCGGTGTCGGGTCAGGCTGCGAAGCTTGGTGCGGCGACCACGGACGCGTTGGGTACTGGCGAGGTTTCGGTGTTCACGGAGTCTGCGACTCCGGGCACGTATACGGCGACGGTGACGTCGACGGTTGCTGGTGAGAAGGCGATCACGGCCACGTTTGATGGTGGTGCGGTGAGGCTTGCGGGTAATGGCGCGGCGAAGTTTGTTTCGTCGGGTGTGAGCCTTGCGAATCCGGGGACGAGTTACGCGGTTTCTGGTGGTGAGGTGTCGGTTGCTGGTGGTTCGCACACGGTGACGGTGAAGCTTGCTGACGAGTTCGGGAACCCGGTTTCTGGGAAGTCGGCGGAGCTTGAAGCTGCGACTGAGAATGCTCTCGGAACTGGTCGGGTGACCGGGTTTGCTGAGACCGGGACGGCTGGCACGTATACGGCGACGGTGACGTCTTCGGTGTCGGGTGGCAAGGTCGTGACGGTCACCTTTGGTGGTGACGAGGTCACGCTTGACGGGAACGACACGGCGGAGTTCATTTCTGGTGGTGTTTCGGTTGATAACGCTGGCACGAGCTATGCGGTATCGACGGGCAACCAGGAGGTTGGTTCTGGCTCGCACGTGGTGACGGTGAAGCTGACTGATGCTGACAATAACCCGGTTGTTGGGCAGTCGGCGGGGCTGAAGGCCACGACGGTTGACGCGCTGGGTGATGGTGGTATCACTGATTTCGTTGAGTCGGGCACGCCGGGTACGTATACGGCGACGGTGACGTCAACGGTGTCGGGTACGAAAGCGATCCAGGTCGCGTTCGGTGGTGACGCGGTGACGCTTGACGGCAACCGGAACGCAGTGTTTGTTGCTGCTGGTGTTGATGTTTCGGGCACGGGCACAAGCTATGCGGTGTCGACGGGTGATCAGGTTGCTGGTTCCGGGTCGCATACGGTGACGGTGAAGCTGGTTGACGAGTTCGGGAACGCTGTTCCTGGTGTCGAGGCGAAGCTTGCTGCTGCGACCGAGGATGCGCTCGGAACGGGTGAGGTCGGCGACTTCACCGAGACGGAGACTGCGGGCACGTACACGGCTGAGGTGACGTCCACGGTGGTTGGTGATAAGGCCATCACGGTGACGTTTGATGGCGCGCTGGTGACGCTTGACGGGAACGACACGGCGGTGTTTGTTGCTGCTGCGGTGAGCACGGCGAATGCTGGCACGAGCTATGTGGTCTCTCCGGGTGATCAGGTTGCTGGTTCCGGGTCGCATACGGTGACGGTGAAGCTGGCTGATGAGTTTGGGAACCCGGTTCCGGGGCAGGCTTCGAAGCTTGAGGCTTCGACCGAGGATGCGCTGGGTGCTGGCGGTGTCACTGATGTTGTTGAGAGTGGCACGCCGGGCACGTACACGGCGACGGTGACCTCGACGGTGTCGGGTGACAAGGTGATGACGGTCCTGTTTGACGGTGCTGCTGTCAGGCTTGACGGGAACGGCACGGCTGTCTTCATTGCGGCGGGAGTGAACGTTTCACACGCTGGCACGCAGTATGCGGTGTCGACGGGTGAAGAGGTTGCAGGATCCGGGTCGCACACGGTGACGGTGAAGCTGGTGGACGAGTTCGGGAACGCGGTTCCTGGGCAGGCTACGAGTCTTATGGCTGACACCGAAGATGATCTGGGCGACGGTGTGATTGCGTCTTTCGTTGAGTCTGCTACTCCTGGTACGTATACGGCGGCTGTGTCTTCGACCGTGACGGGTGTGAAGGCGTTGACGGTGACGGCGAATGGCGCCAGTGTTCGGCTTGAAGGCAATGGTGAGGCAGTGTTTGTTGCTGCTGCTGTTGATGTTTCGCAGCCGGGTACGCAGTATGCGGTGTCGACGGGTACGCGGGTTGTGGGATCCGGGTCGCATTCGGTGACGGTGAAGCTGGTTGACGGTTTTGGGAACCCGGTTCCGGGGCAGGCTTCGAAGCTTGCTGCGGCGACCACGGATGAGCTGGGCACGGGTGAGTTCACGGTGTTTAGTGAGTCTGCGGTTCCTGGTACGTATACGGCGGCGGTGACGTCGACGGTTGCTGGTGAGAAGACGATCACGGTTCAGTACAACAGCAAGACGGTCACGCTGCAGGGCAACGGGATCGCCGAATTCGTTGCCGCTGACGTGAATCTGGCAGCCGAGGGCACCAACTATGAGGTGTCGACGGGTGAGGTGTCTGTCGCGGGCGGTTCGCACACTGTCACTGCCAAGCTGGTGGACGAGTTCGGTAATCCGGTGTCGGGTCAGGCTGCGAAGCTTGGTGCGGCGACCACGGACGCGTTGGGTACTGGCGAGGTTTCGGTGTTCACGGAGTCTGCGACTCCGGGCACGTATACGGCGACGGTGACGTCGACGGTTGCTGGTGAGAAGGCGATCACGGCCACGTTTGATGGTGGTGCGGTGAGGCTTGCGGGTAATGGCGCGGCGAAGTTTGTTTCGTCGGGTGTGAGCCTTGCGAATCCGGGGACGAGTTACGCGGTTTCTGGTGGTGAGGTGTCGGTTGCTGGTGGTTCGCACACGGTGACGGTGAAGCTTGCTGACGAGTTCGGGAACCCGGTTTCTGGGAAGTCGGCGGAGCTTGAAGCTGCGACTGAGAATGCTCTCGGAACTGGTCGGGTGACCGGGTTTGCTGAGACCGGGACGGCTGGCACGTATACGGCGACGGTGACGTCTTCGGTGTCGGGTGGCAAGGTCGTGACGGTCACCTTTGGTGGTGACGAGGTCACGCTTGACGGGAACGACACGGCGGAGTTCATTTCTGGTGGTGTTTCGGTTGATAACGCTGGCACGAGCTATGCGGTATCGACGGGCAACCAGGAGGTTGGTTCTGGCTCGCACGTGGTGACGGTGAAGCTGACTGATGCTGACAATAACCCGGTTGTTGGGCAGTCGGCGGGGCTGAAGGCCACGACGGTTGACGCGCTGGGTGATGGTGGTATCACTGATTTCGTTGAGTCGGGCACGCCGGGTACGTATACGGCGACGGTGACGTCAACGGTGTCGGGTACGAAAGCGATCCAGGTCGCGTTCGGTGGTGACGCGGTGACGCTTGACGGCAACCGGAACGCAGTGTTTGTTGCTGCTGGTGTTGATGTTTCGGGCACGGGCACAAGCTATGCGGTGTCGACGGGTGATCAGGTTGCTGGTTCCGGGTCGCATACGGTGACGGTGAAGCTGGTTGACGAGTTCGGGAACGCTGTTCCTGGTGTCGAGGCGAAGCTTGCTGCTGCGACCGAGGATGCGCTCGGAACGGGTGAGGTCGGCGACTTCACCGAGACGGAGACTGCGGGCACGTACACGGCTGAGGTGACGTCCACGGTGGTTGGTGATAAGGCCATCACGGTGACGTTTGATGGCGCGCTGGTGACGCTTGACGGGAACGACACGGCGGTGTTTGTTGCTGCTGCGGTGAGCACGGCGAATGCTGGCACGAGCTATGTGGTCTCTCCGGGTGATCAGGTTGCTGGTTCCGGGTCGCATACGGTGACGGTGAAGCTGGCTGATGAGTTTGGGAACCCGGTTCCGGGGCAGGCTTCGAAGCTTGAGGCTTCGACCGAGGATGCGCTGGGTGCTGGCGGTGTCACTGATGTTGTTGAGAGTGGCACGCCGGGCACGTACACGGCGACGGTGACCTCGACGGTGTCGGGTGACAAGGTGATGACGGTCCTGTTTGACGGTGCTGCTGTCAGGCTTGACGGGAACGGCACGGCTGTCTTCATTGCGGCGGGAGTGAACGTTTCACACGCTGGCACGCAGTATGCGGTGTCGACGGGTGAAGAGGTTGCAGGATCCGGGTCGCACACGGTGACGGTGAAGCTGGTGGACGAGTTCGGGAACGCGGTTCCTGGGCAGGCTACGAGTCTTATGGCTGACACCGAAGATGATCTGGGCGACGGTGTGATTGCGTCTTTCGTTGAGTCTGCTACTCCTGGTACGTATACGGCGGCTGTGTCTTCGACCGTGACGGGTGTGAAGGCGTTGACGGTGACGGCGAATGGCGCCAGTGTTCGGCTTGAAGGCAATGGTGAGGCAGTGTTTGTTGCTGCTGCTGTTGATGTTTCGCAGCCGGGTACGCAGTATGCGGTGTCGACGGGTACGCGGGTTGTGGGATCCGGGTCGCATTCGGTGACGGTGAAGCTGGTTGACGGTTTTGGGAACCCGGTTCCGGGGCAGGCTTCGAAGCTTGCTGCGGCGACCACGGATGAGCTGGGCACGGGTGAGTTCACGGTGTTTAGTGAGTCTGCGGTTCCTGGTACGTATACGGCGGCGGTGACGTCGACGGTTGCTGGTGAGAAGACGATCACGGTTCAGTACAACAGCAAGACGGTCACGCTGCAGGGCAACGGGATCGCCGAATTCGTTGCCGCTGACGTTGACGTCAAGAATCCGGGCACCGCATACACGGTGTCGACGGGCGAAGAGGTTGCCGGTTCAGGATCGCATACGGTTACGGTGAAGCTGGCTGACGCGTTCGGCAACCCGGTTCCGGGTCAGGCTGCGAAGCTTGCTGCCGCGGCTGCAGATTCTCTCGGTGATGGTGTGATCTCTTCCTTCGAGGAGACCGATCCTGGCAGCTATGCTGCGACGATCACCTCGAGCCGTTCGGGTGCGAAGCCGATCTCCGTCTCCTACTTCGGGGAGGCGCTGAAGGCCAACGGCAACGCTGATGCAGTCTTCGTCGAGGGTGCGTTCGACTCCGCGAACACGACGATCACGGTAACCCCCGCATCTCTGCCGACGGCAAGGATACGGGCATCATCACCGTGTCACTGTTTGATGCGCTCGGAAACCCCATCACCGCTGAGATGCCGCTCACGATTAGCAGCTCCATCGGCGAGGTCTCGGGTCTCACCTATCTGGGTGACGGTGTCTACACGGCGCAGCTGCGCTCGACGACGCCCGGCATTGCGGTGATCACTGCAGCGCTTGACGGTGAGGCGGTTGACGCGATGGCTGAGATTGAGCTCATCAACCGGATCCCACCGACCGCGCCGGTGCTCGATCCGAGCGACGGCAAGACCGTGACCGGCTGCGCCGCTCCCGGATCCACCGTGACGGTCCGCGATGCCGAGGGCAACGTTATTGGCACCGCGGTTGCGGGTGACGACTGCCGCTTCGAGATCGAGCTCAATCCAGAGCAGAAGCCCGGATCCTCCATCACGGTCACCGCGACTGATCGTGACGGCAACGAGTCGATCGCGACGGAGCTGCGTTCGGGGCTCATCACACTGGAGCTCGGTTCAGCAAGCCTGCACCCGGGTGAGACGCAGGTCGCTACGGGCCACTTCTTCCAGCCGGGAGAAAAGGTCACCGCGGTGCTGCGCTCCACGCCCGTCACTATTGGCGAGGAGACTGCGGATGCGAACGGTGACGTGCGCTTCGAGTTCGCGGTCCCGACTGACATTGAGCTGGGTGAGCACTCAGTAACCCTGAGCGGTGATTTCAGCGGGGATGTGCGTCAGACCTTCCAGGTCACGGCGGCTCCGGGGCTTGCGATTACCGGCGGCCAGTCGATGCTGCTGCTTGGCGGAGCCGCGATCCTGATCCTCGCAGTTGGCGGCGCGCTCGTTGTTGTCGCCCGGCGGCGCAGGGCTTCGGAGTAACATCTCAAACAATGTCTGTTCCGCTGGCTGAGCGAGGCACGCTTCGCTCAGCCAGCGGATCAACGAACGATCGAGGGGAAATCATGGGGAAATTGAGAATTGCCGCGGCAGGATCATCTGTGGGGGTTGCGCTGGTCTTGGCGCTCACGCTTTCTGCCTGCCAGGGCGGAGGAGTCTCTGTTGAGGGCGTGCCTGAGCAGGTGAAGACGGTGCCGGGGGAGGTATCGAATACGGCCTCTGCTGATGATTCGAACTGGTCGTTCACGGTGACGGTTGAAGACAAGAAGACGCAAGAAGAAGCTGTGACGCGACTGACCGATGCCGGATTCCGGGAGCTCGGGCAGAGCGAGACGAGTTCGGGTAAGACGATTGCGCTCACGAACGACAAGGAGAAGGTCAACGTCACCTTGCTCCTCACGCAGCAGGATGGCAAGTTCCAGGTCGTTTACAACATTGTGAAGCTGTAGGCCCGAACGTCGATGCTGCCTCTTCCCAGTGATCTTCAGAGTTGGAGCGGGTACAGTAAGACATTGTGCTGAGTGAGCTAGAACAATTCTCAACGATCTCCCTGTACTCGGCGATGATCGTGTACGCGATTGCCTTCGTGTTTTACGCGGTCGATCTCGCGAACCGGAGCGGTGAGGCCCTCGCCGTCCCGGGCGACTCTGTTCCCGGCAAACCGCGCCGGTCGCGTTCACTGCGCATCGGTTTCTCACTCACCGTGGTGGGGTTTGCACTCCATCTCGCGGCAACGATCATGCGCGGGATCGGTGCCGAGCGTGTGCCCTGGGCCAACATGTACGAGTTTGCGCTCACGGCGACCTGCGCGATCGTATTGATCTACTTGTTCGTGCAGTTCTTCGTTGATCTGCGCTTTCTCGGCACGCTCGTCACCGGAATGACACTGCTCTTCCTTGGCGTCACTAAAACGAACTTCTACGTGCCGATCGTGCCGCTGCCGCCAGCTCTTGATTCGCACTGGCTTGTCATTCACATCCTGGTTGCAGTGCTCGCTGTTGGTTTTCTGACGCTCTCCTTTGGCCTGTCGCTGCTGCAGTTGCTGCAGACACGTCGCGAGGCTCAGATGGCGGCGGGGGAGCCGGGCGGCATGCGCTTTCTCGGAAGCCTGCCGGGGGCCGTGCGGCTCGAAGATCTGTCGTACCGCATGGCGATCATCGGTTTTGTGTTCTGGACCTTCACGCTCATTGCGGGATCGATCTGGGCTGAGGCTGCGTGGAGTCGCTACTGGGGTTGGGACACGAAAGAGGTCTGGACGTTTGTGATCTGGGTGCTCTACGCCGGCTTCATCCACGCGCGCGCGACGCGCGGCTGGCGCGGCACCCGCTCAGCGTGGCTGTCGATCATTGCCTACACCGCGGTCGTGTTCAACTTCACGATTGTCAACGTCTTCTTCAAGGGGCTTCACGCCTACTCGGGGCTGTAGACCGCCCGGGCCGGACCAGCCGGTGTCAGGCTGATTGGCTCGCGCCGCTAAGCGAGCGAGAGGAACATCTTTTCGAGCTCTTCAGGGCTTGCGGCGCCCTCTGCTTGTGGATCTTCCAGGCACTGCTGCAGGGCCGTGGAGATGACCAAGAAACCTGCACGGTCGAGTGCTTTGGAGACTGCGGAGAGCTGCTGCACGATGTCCCGGCAGTGGGTGTCGGATTCCACCGCGCTGATCACAGCGGCAAGCTGACCGTGAGCGCGACGGAGGCGGTTGGCGATCTTGCGTTTCGCTTCAGGATCGTGGGTTGCAGCAGCAGCGGTGGTCCCGCTCAGTTCAGACATGGGATCGCTTTCTCTCGAGCTTGAAATTGACACCCGCGACACCCTCGAGAGGGGTGGGCTGTGTCAGGCAGTGGCGTCGGTCCGTAAATACCCCAAGGGTATCATGTGGCCGCGCAGAATGACGGCGGGAATAGATCGTTCGATTCGAGTGAGAATTGCGTCACGATTTCGGTGAAACATGCGGGTTCACCATCATTCGTAAATTTATTTTTCGTTTTGCGTTATTTTTCGGGGTTTCCTTCGTCTTGGTCTATGGAGAGATATTGCACGCCGCTTTTGCACGCCGTGCGTTAACCATAGAGGAGACAATCCATGAGGCTCGGAGAGCACATGAGAAATGCGCGATCGATCGCGTATCGAATAGTCGGCGGCACCCTGGCCGTCATGCTGGTGGCGACGGGCGCAGCGACGCTCGCCCCGAGCGTCGCTCGCGCGGAGGATCCCGCCCCCGTGGGTGGCGCGAGCGACGTGAGCATCGTCGTAACGAGTGACGGTAAGAGCAACGTGCCGGGCGACAAATCGATCACTGATGGCCTCATCGCCGCTGGCAACTCCGCGAAGCTTAACTGGGGTGTCACCCTGAGCGGCGAGAGCAGCGTGACGCTGACCCAGACCCTGCCTGAAGGCTGGGTGTGGAACGCCGCTTCTGTCGACAGCTCCGGAGCAAACCAGCCAACTGGGGCCAACGGCTACACGTCAACATACAAGATCTCTAACTCCTCCCGAGAGCTCGCCGTGACGCTCACCCCTGCTGTTGGGGTGACAGGGCAGCAGCGGATCGAGTTCAGCGGCCTGAGCGCAACCGTGTTGCAGAAGCTGGGAAGCTCGTACGCGCCGTATTCACCGGAGCTCACCGTGCAAGACGGCAATGGGGTTGCGACCGTGCAGTCCGGGCAGACGCTGACCGTCGTGTATCGGGAGCGAGTGAAACTCGACACCGATGGGGGACGCTGCACCGAGACCACCTACGATTTCGGTGCGGGCGCTGTTCCGGCATGTCGCTTTGACCTTACTACCAGCATGTCGGTCATCAATGAGCCCGGCGATATCCCGCTGCAGTGGGATTCTCCCGCCTACGTCACCGCGCGGCTCAAGGTCACCAAGCCCGATGGAAGCAGCGGAAATGAGCTTTTGCAGAAGTTCGCGGTTGTCGCCGGATCGAGCAGCCCGAGCGGTGTTTCTGCGAAGCTGGAAAGCGTCGACCTGACGCAGGGCCTGATCAACTTCTCGATGAGTGGAATGTCTCCGGGAGCGCCGTCTGCGAGCAGTACCTTGAACTTATTCCTGCCGCTCGAAGATGTGCCCTACGCGCCTGACCTCAGGAATATCCGTATGAGTTCAACCAAGACGGAGGGCTCCGACTGGCTGGTGAACGGGAACAGAACCGCTGAGGTGCAGAATGGTTACGATGCCTCTTTTCGCCTCCAAAGGCAGCAAGATTCTGTAGCGAGTAGCGCCGATCTGCAGACGTACTTCGTCGGCGCTACGGCCCCGATGCCTGGGGTGTCAAGCCGAGTTCGGGTCTTCCTGCGCCCACCGGGAAGTTTCAGTAATTCAACGCGGAAGTTCACGTCAGATGCACTGACGAGCCCGAGCTTGATCTACCGTTGGAAGACCGATGAGCTTGTATTGCAGCCGGAGGCGGGGTTCAATTTCACGGCCGAAGGCGTCAAGATTGCGCTGCAGGAAGGCACGGACTATGAAGCCTTCTACACGACCGACGACGCGAGTGTCGCCACCCCAACATGGGTGCCCCGTGCGGAATACACCGGTGACATCAATGATGTGACGGGTTTGCGGCTTGAGTACCTCGCGAACGGAGGCACTTACCAGCCGGGCCCAGGTGATGTAAGCAACACGACGCTGGAAGCCCAGCCGCAGTTCAAAATCACGAAGGCAATTCCTGCGAATGCCGGCCAGTATGACAATTACGAAGTGACCATGAACGGTTCCTTCACCGCGGATTCAGGCCTCACTCTCTCGAAGTCATCAACCCTTGGCTTGGAAAAGGGCAGCGCCAGCTACGGCGTGAAACTCTTCAAGAAGAACACCGTGATGGGCACTGTGAGCCCGGCCACCGCCATCACGGCCGGTGAATCTCTGCAGGCCGTGTTTACCCCCAATATCCAGGTGGGTTTCGAGGGCGAGGATCCTGACAACCGGATCAGCGTCACTCAGGCGACGGCACTCGTGTCTCTCCCCAACAATGTGCTGCCCGAATCAATCGACCTCACGGATCTCGACCCCGCCTGGCGCCTTGACTCCACAGAAGCGGTGTACTCCGGCACGATACTGCGCTTCACGTACCTGCCAGAGGTGACGTTCGGGCACGTAGTGAAGGAGATCAAGATCAACTTCACGACGTCACTTGCGGCTCCTGAAAGCCACCAGATGCGCGTCGAAGCCCGCCTGAACCCGATTCCTCAGCTCAGGTTTACCGGCGTCAGCTGGGCCGCAGCAACCGTGACCGTTAACGAAAACCGTGTGGTGCAGTACGACCAGACCACCACCACACCGACCGTGTGGCGCGGCAACCAGGCGAGCTTCGACATCAGCTGGTACAACACGCTGACGATGTCGCAGGGCAAATCGACCTTCGTTGACGTCTTGCCGTACACCGGCGACTACCGCGGCACGAACACTCACGGCGATGTCAAGCTCGTCTCAGCGACGCTCAAAACCAAACCGGCGGTGGGCGCGACGCTCGAGATCACCACAGACAAGACGATTCGTACCCTGCTTGGTACCGCCCCGCCGGTAGACAAGGTGACGTGGATCGCGTACGACCAGGCTACGCCTGAGCAGCTCGCTTCGGCGACCGCCGTCCGCGTATCGCTCGCAAACTTCGTTTCGGGGCCCGACAGCCTCGGCTCGTTGAACCTCCTCTTCAACACCACCGATATGCGCAACGGCGACAAGATCCGCAACACCCTTTCAGCCAGCCTGAACGGTGGCGCCTCGAGTCTTGCGCAGGCCGAGCCGGTCGAGGTCGTTGTGCACGATGACACCGTCAACGGCTTCGTTTGGAACGACGAGGATGGCGACGGTGTGCGGAGCGAAAGCGACGCACCGATCGCGAGTGTCACCGTCAACCTCCTCTCCGGAGGCAAGATCGTGGAAACCACGAAGACGAACGCTGATGGCGAATACGTGTTCGCCGACCAGGAAGCGGGCGAATACACGCTCGAGGTTGACACCGACACCCTGCCTGCGACGACCGGCGAATGGATGAGCACCTACTCATCCAGCGGAAACACCATCCATGTTGCCGCAGGAACTCCGCTCGAGGAGCAGGACTTCGGCTTCCGCAATCAGCTCCCCGCACTGACCGTTGACGTCACCGGCAAGGCACCCGGCACGGTTGCTGCCGGCGAACACGTGAACTGGGAGGCGACGATCACGAACACCGGCAACACATCGCTCACCGACGTGAACCTCGCGAGCACGCTTGACGGCTTCGCGGGTGTCGGCGAGATTGTGTGGCCCGATCCTGCAGCTCCCGGCACGCTCGCTCCAGGCGAGTCGGTGAAGATCCAGGCGACCTCACCGCTCACGCATGCGCAGATCGATGCCGGCGTGGTGAAGGCCCCGGTTACCGCGGCAGGCACCTCCGATGTGCCCGCCCGCGTCAACACTGACACCGCCACCGGCAGTGTGACACTGAAGGGCTCACCTGCCCTCGACATCACGGTCGCGGCCGGACTCGATAACGGTGGACAGACCGTGCGCCCCGGCGACAAGGTCACCGTCACCGTCGAGGTCACCAACACCGGCAACCAGACGATCACCGGCACGGAGATCACGAGCCCGACCGGCGGCATGTCAGACATCACGATTGATAGCTGGCCTGGCGACGAGAAGGGGCTGCTCCCCGGCGAATCCGTCACCGGTACGGCGACTGTCACCGTGACGCAGAAAGACATCGATGCGGGCAAGATCACGATCGATGCTGCAACCTCGGGCACCACGCCCAAGGGTGACAAGGTAACGGACACCGATTCGACCACGGTGAGCCTCACCGGTGCGCCGACGATTGCGCTGGCCATGACCGACAAGCTGGATCCCGCAAAGGCCGAAATCGGGTACACGATCACGGCGACCAACACGGGCAACCAGACGCTCGATGGGGTGACCCTGTCGCACGATCCTGCGGCGAAGGTCACCGTGAAGTGGCCCGGCAAGGCCGGCGTGCTCGCACCGGGAGAGGTCGCAACCGCAACCGCGGTGGTGCCCGTCGCCAATGCGATGCGTGGCACCACGGTTTCCGCGACTGCGGCAACCAGCGGCACCACCCCCAGGGCACCAAGGTGCAGGCGACGGCGGCAACCCAGACACCGATCCCCGCAAAGGTCACCGGCCTGGTGTGGGACGACGTCAACGGCAACGGTGTGCGTGACGCTGGCGAACCCCCACTCGCCGGAGTCTCCGTCGAGCTGTTGCAGAACAGCAAAGTTGTTGAGACGGTGAAGACCGGCAAGGACGGCGTGTACACGTTCGCGGGGATCTACGTGGACGAGTACGCACTGCGCGTGGACGAGAGCAGCCTGCCCGAGACCACGGGCGAATGGATGGACACCTCCTTTGACGCAGGCACGCCGGCTGGATCGGGTGGACCGCACGACTTCGGCTTCCGCAACCAGATCCCAGGCCTGAGCCTGCAGGTTGAAGGTAATGCACCCGACACGGTCGCGGCCGGTGAGCTGGTCACCTGGAATGTGACGCTGACCAACAGCGGCAACGTTGATCTCAGCATGATCGACGTGGTGAGTGAGTTGCAGGAGTCGGGTGACTACGAATACGTGGTGACTCCGGATCCTGGTGCCATGAACCACCTGGCGCCGGGCGCAAGCGTGCAGCTGAGCGCAACGTCTCCGCTGACCCAGGAGGTCATCGACGCGGGCGAAGCGACCAACCCGGTCACCGCGTCGGGCTACTCCCAGGTGCCGGATCGCATCAACACGGTCGAAGAGGAAGGCGTCGTCACGCTGGCCGTGACACCCCGCCTCGATCTGAGCGTGGGCGGCGCGCTCGATAACGACGCCGACACCACTCGCCCGGGCGACAAAGTCACCGTTGAGATCGTCATCTCCAACACCGGCAATCAGACGATCACCGGAGCAGAGATCACGAGCCCGACCGACGGCATGTCAGACATCACGATTGATGGCTGGCCTGGCGACGAGAAGGTGCTGCTTCCCGGTCAGTCCGTCACCGGCACTGCCACCGTCACTGTCACGCAAGACGACATTGATGCGGGCAAGATCAGCGTCGATGCGGTCACCAGCGGCACCTCGCCGAAGGGCAGTGCCGTGACACAGGACGGATCCACCACGGTTGATCTGGTGAGCGCACCGACCATCGACCTCGCAATGACGAGCGAGCTGGATCCTGCGGGCGACGCGATCCTGTACAGCCTGAGCTCCACCAACACCGGCAACCAGACGCTCGAGGATGTGGCCCTGTCACACTCTCTCGCTTCTGAGCTGACGGTGGCGTGGCCGGGCAAGGATGGCATGCTCGCACCGGGTGAGACGGCCACGGTTGAGTTGCGTGTGCCCTTCACTGATGCGATGCGCGGCACCGATGTGCTCGCGACCGCGCTCAGCGAAGGCACCACCCGGCTCGGCGTGGCGGTGAACGCTACGGCCTCCACCAGCAACACTGTTCCGGCCGTGTTCGTGCCGGATGAGAAGACGGTGCCGCAGGTGAAACCGGCACCCGAGCTCGTTGAGGGTCCACAGGGCCTCCTCGCGGTCACGGGTGCGGTGGGAGCCGTCGGGGTGGGTGTGCTTGGCAGCATGTTGCTCCTCGCTGGCGCAATCCTGGCGCTCAGGAAGCGGCGTCAGGACGCGTAGCGGTCGCACCCCGCCGGCGGAGTGTGCGCGCTCAACCGGCGGGGTGTGACCCCATAAGCTCGCGCAGCGTTGCTTATTCCCCCTCTAGCACGCTGCGCGATAGACACGAGCGCCAATGGCGGTCTCGCGTCTCCAAGAAAGCTCCCGCTGGATGTCGCCCCCCAGGCTATCCAGCGGGAGTTTTCTTGGTTTGCCCGGAGAGCGGGCGAAGGTTGTTGGGAGCGCGCGCCCAGCACTGACAATGCGATTCACCGGCACTATTTCGACAAGAACGCATGTGACTTGACTGAGTGCTGAGTGCAGAGTGCTTGCCGATATTGGGCTGTATCTTCCGCACGAACAAGAGTCCGGCTAAAGGTCGACCCCTTGTTCGTGCGCGACGCTCCAAAGCGTGAGCTTTCCGGAAGGCAAAGCGGCGCCTCTCTTTGAAGACTGGGCAGACGATGTCGATGATGACGTATTTGAGGCGATGAGCAAACGCTCGGAGGAAGCCTCGAATGTCGTGAGCTATCCAGTGTTTTCGTGGGAGGCGTCGCGTTTCACACCGTTCTCCCCAGGAACAAGTGATTACAAGGAATGGTCAGAAACCATCACCCCTAAGGCATTGACAGAGCTGCGCCACGTTGAGAATCCGGTGGTTTTGTTCATAGGACACTCGAATGGATGGCCAAATCACCCTGCGCCCCCACGTCATCCTGCGGCCGCGTAGCGGATCGCAGGATCCTCCCCTCCCAGCCTGCCTCGCCCATAGGAGTGCTGTCAGACAGCGAGGATTCTGCGACTGCGCGCAGAATGACGGGGAAGGATGCGGGCGGCGTGAAGGGCATCGAGTGTTGTGGGTGTGGCGACCGTTCAGAACGGGTGGTCCCGGTCTGCCTCTTCGGGGTTTGGTTCGGGTTCGCGGCTTCCGTAGTGTTGGAATCTGACGGTGCTGGGTGGGGGTTCACGGTAGTCGCGCCTGGTTGGGCTCGCCCAGTTCAGGGTGCCGTCGGGATCTTGCGTCACGGTCCATTTGCTGTGGTGCTTAAAGGTGTGGTGTCTGCGACAGAGATGAGCCGTATTGGTGTTTGAGGTTTCCCCGCCGAGTGCAGCATCAATCGTGTGGTCGATGTCACACAGGTCGAGTGGGGTGCGGCAGCCGGGGTAGCGACAGTGCTGGTCTCTGGCTCTCAAGAATCTTCGGAGTTTTGCTGAGGGCCGGTACGTGTCGACTTTGATCACCCGCCCGGTATCGGGGTCGATGGTGACGTCGTCCCAGGTGGGGGTGGTGCTGGCGAGGAACCTTGCGGTGGCGGTATCGATCGGGCCGTGCCCGGCGAGGGATGCGGGAGCGGGACGGGGGTCCTGAGTGGTGTGCGCGTCCGGAGTGTTCCCCGTGCCGGAGTGGTTTGGGGTGAGGCCTGCCCGTGGGGTGAGGCGTGAGCGTGGGGTGATGCGTGAGCGTGGGGTGATGACCTGGACTCGTGCCCTGATCGCGCCGAGTCCGGTCTCGCCGCTCGCGGCGGTCTCGCTGGGGTCTGCGCAGAGCAGCATGTCGGTGAAGAGGTCCGCGCGGATCTGCCCCAGGCCACGCACCGGCAGCACCTCAGTGTCTGGATCAACGTCGGTGTCGGTATCAGCCCCGGTGTTGGTGTGTTGTTGCTGGTCGCGCCGGTCGGCGATCTCTTTGAGTTTCACCCGCTTCGCCATCTGGTTGAGACGGTCCTTGATACCGACCGCGATGGGGGTGGAAAGGATCGCGGTGAGTTGTGACATGCCGTCGTCGAGTTCTTGGACATACACGCAGCGGAGCTCGTTCGCGTCCCGGTGTCGTTCATCGATGGGTTTCTCGGTGTATTGTTCCGCGAGTTCACGCAGTAGGGGCGGAGCCTGCCGATGGTTTCTCGTTCCGCGATGTCTAACGCGATGGTTTCATAGCTGCTGCGTTGGGTGGGGTTGGTGATGTTGGTGCCGCAGTCGATGATGGTGCGGGCGTGGGGGTGGGAGATGCGCCCGGTAAGGAGTGCATCGTGTGTGTTTGGGTAGTCCGTGACGAGGGTGACGGCGTGGTTGATCTTGATGGTCATGGCGCGGTCTGATTCGTGGACGGCGAGGCCGAGTTCTGCTGCGACGGCGCGGTGTGCGAACTCGCCGTGATCCTGCCCGCCGTCTGCGTCTGCGATGCGGTGCGCGATCTGGTGTCCGGCCGCGAGCACGGTCGCTTCGAGGGCGTGGAGGGCGTGGATGTTGGAGCGGAGGGAGACGAGGAGGTCGGTGGTGGCGGAGAGTGCGTCGTAGGGGTCGATCGTGGTGACCGCGTCCACCAGCGCGGCAGCACCGGCAGCACCGGCAGCAGCACCGGCAGCAGCGCCGGTATGGGGCGCTGCGCCTGGCGGGGTGGATGTGGTGGTGAACATGGTTTCATTCAACACGGGACCTCCGACATTCATGGCCGGAAAACCGCAGAAACGGGCCGATCTGAGGAAGATTCTTGAACAAAGAACGAGACGGAATGTTGTGGGGGATCGTGTTTGCCGCGGACCGCGGGGTGTGCATCTGTGGAGAGCGTGGGTTATCCACAAGAGGGGGTGTGTTGACGCGAGGATCCTGCGACTCCTTCGGAGCGCAGGATGACGGTTGGGGTGGCGGCCTCGTCGGGTGAGTGCAGCGAGCGCTGTACTGAGCTTGTCGAAGTATCGAAATCCCGGGGCCGGGGTGATTTCGACTCACTGCGTTCACTCAATCGGCGGTGGGCCGCGCCGCTGCCCCGCTGGTGCCGGGCCAGACCGCTCTGCCCAGGTTGCGTCCTGCAGCTATTGGGGTGCCACCCCCAATGCCGGGCCCAGTGAGCGCAGGAGGCACCGTGCTGAAAGAAGGCAGAGGATCTTGATCTCGCACACTCACTCGGCAGCGGGGAGCGGAAGAAACGCAGGCCCTTTGTGTGGGGTGTCAGGAGGTGCGCGCCAGCATTTCTGGTGCGAGGGTGTGACGCAGCACCGCTTCGCGCGGACGAGCATCTCGGAGATGCGATTCGGTTTCTATTCGACGCTGCGCGTTGGCATCAGATAACTCTCAGTCCCAGAGGAGGAAGACGATCCGTTCGTTGCCAGAGATTTCGGGGACCTCACAGTAGTCAAGTAAGGAACTATCGTCGGACTCGAAGATGCCATCGCTGCACAGCCATGTCACATTGATTCGATCTTCCAGGTCCGCCGCCGGAGCTGTCGTCGTGATGAGGATCGCTTCAGCGGCCACGTCCCCGTCGGGCTCGTCCAACTCGACATCCGGGTGAAGCCCGACCCTTACCCACACCACGTCGGCATCCTGCGACAGGAGACGAAGCCGCGCCGCAATGTCGACGAGCGTTGGGCCCCGGTTACCCCACTGATTTGGGGCGAGGGATTCTTCATCGACGTTGCCATCGAAGAATTCGCCCACGCCCCGGCGGCGGTGTCTGCGATGCTCGATGGCCCGAACCTCGTGCCTGCCGCGGGCTGGTTCCGATGCTCGCGGTATGCCTACGCGCACTTCCCAGTGCAGGTTGACGTGGGGCGCGCAGATTGACGTGGATGGCGGGGCGCCCCGCCGGGTGAGCGAGCGGAGCGAATGCTCGGAGAGAAACGCATCGCGTTTTCTCGCGTTCGCTGCTGGGGTCACTGCCCCAGAGCGAGTCGAAACCCGCGTGCGGCTGGGCGTCGGGCAGGGTGGATTCGTGAAGAAGCTATTTATACGGCATGATTTTGCTGCGGGGGGAATGGTCCGCAACAGGCACGCTCGTGCATGTTTATGGTGAGTGGTTTCAAAGGGGAATCATCAAACTGTTGTGGAATTTGGAAATTTTTTTGAATACGCGTTTTATTTTCGACAGTGCATTGTCTAGGTACTGGTGCCAAAGGGGTGGGCGGGAGCAATGCTCCCCAAGCGCCCCGGGCTTAAGGGCACGTGGATGGAACACGATCGTGTCATCCCTGAAGTACAACGAAGGCAGGAACTAGATAATGCGACCAAGCTTGGGGGCTCGTTTGAAAATCGACTTAACAGGGAAGCGACGACGTCCGTTTACGCTCGCTCTTCGGCGGGGGGTGGCTCTCGCAGCTACCGCAACACTGGTGGGGGCGGATCGCTGCTCGCGGTCGCCGCACCGGCCATTGCCGGTACCGCGGTCACGAACGTTGACGTGACGGTGCTGAGTGACGGCAGCGCGCCGTTTGATAACGACAATGATCCGGGCCACGACACCGGCCCGAACAACGGGATTGTGCGTGCGCAAGACAGGATCACCTGGAACGTTGTCGGCTCGGAAGCAGCGTCAGGATCTTCCGTGTACACGATGACGCTGCCCGCGGGCATGGTGTTTGACGCGTCGTCCGCGGCCGCCACGAACTGTACCGGACCGACGGCAGGTAACATCAACGCTGCCGGTAACGTGCTGACGTGTGATCGTGTGATGGCCGGTGGCCCCGCAGCGCTCACGATCTCGGCGCGAGTCGGATCGGTCGCCCACGGCACCGATATCGCATTGAAGGTCGACGTTGACGGGCTGAGCAAAACCTCGACCACGGTGAAGGTCTCGGCAACACCGAAGACCGAGCTTTCCGTATACGGGTCGATCCCTACTCTCGGCTACACCCTCGACGGTGCGCGTGGGGTTCGCCTCAACTTGGCAGTCTATTTGGGGGCAACAAAGGACCCAGCCAACCCCTCCTTCTTTGGCTATGAAGCCCTCCAATCGCCCTTCAGTTTCACCGTTGATGTCCCGGCTGGAGTGATTCCTGATACACAAACTGTTGTCGCTGGCGCAGGCACGATAACGCCCTCCCAGCCTGGTGGAGCAGGTACGCCAATCACCTACACAGTGACCGGCGCAACTACCAACTTCCTCAACGCCGGAACTCTCACGGGAATGCCTGCAACGATGGCCGGCGGCAATGCCTACCAAATCTACACTTTCCTACCTTACGAAGGATATATTGCACCGGGGGCGACCGTGCAATTACGGCAGCAAGTTTCGGGCTTTGACCCGGACTCGCTTTCCGGTCAGTCAAACTTTGGTGCCGGGTTCGCACCCGGCCAAGAGCCCAGCGCTGCATGTCAGAATCCCGCTGCTGGAGTTCAACTCAACTGCACTCAATCGCCCGCGACTCGTGTGGCCGGCGTGTCACTCGCGCCAACACTGGGTGCCTCTTGGAGCTCAAGTTCCTCATTTATGTTTGGTGACTTCCACGGGCAGGTTGAGGCCGGTGGGCTGCAGAATAAGGCAGCTGTTCCTGGTCAGAACTTCATGGCCGTAAACGGGTTGTTTAACGCTGGCTCGGCCGAGGATGCCGCGAACGGGGCTTACGGCTCGATGGCTTGGGACCCGACTCTCATGAACCTCGTCGGTAAGCCGACCCTTCGTTTTGCGCCGTCGGGTGCGGCCACCAGCCTCTATGCGCCCGGTTCCGGAACCGCTTTGGATGAAAATGACTACGTCGTCGAATACACGGATTTCGTGTTCGTAGACGACGCAGATCGCAAGGCTCGAGACTCGTTCACAGACCCGGCGATGTCTTGGGTGAATGACGCCGCTCAGCTTCCCGGCGGAATGGCGGCAGTAACCAGTGTGCGGGTGAAGTACCTGAAACCGCTTGCTCCCAACTCCACGATTGCGCTCGTTACACCACTGCAGCGCACTCTGGCTTCGGCGGGGCTCGCAACTGGTACCAGGATGCCTTGGTTCTGGCAGTACGGATCAGCGTCCAGTACCGTCGTGAAATCAGTCTACAGCGGCAGCGGAACGACTAGCTCCGGCGGCAACGTCCAGGCATCTGACGCTCTCGTGCGAGCCGAGGTGGCGTGGCAGAAGGTGGAGGGTGAAACCTATGCTGCGGGCAACGCGCAGCGTGGTGATCTGGTGAACCTGAAGATCACGCCCATCGTGATCGGCCCGGTCGGCAATGCAACGACGGCGGCTGCGGATACCAAGGTGACCGTGACGATGCCGAACGCGTGCTACGAGCCCGTCGCGAGTGTGTTGCCGGCAAACGCGCAGCTCACCCCCGGTGTTCCGGGTGCGAACTGCGCCACGGGAACCCCCGCAACGATTGTGTACACCCTGGGTAATCTGAACGCTGCAGGTGGAGACGCTGGCCCTGCCCCGTATCAGGGTCACGCGACGTTCCTGAACGCCCTCCAGGTCACGGTGAAGGTGTCGCTCGACACTCCCCCGCGACTGTGGCGGCGACGGTCGTGATCGATTCCCCGTCTGACGGGTCGGTGGTCTCGTACGAGGGCAACACTCAGGCGTCCGCGACGGCGAAGGCTCAGGACAAGACCTACTTGCCGCAGTTGGTCACCGCGGGTGCGGCGGTGTTTAAGAATCAGAAGATCGCTTCGACCGCAACCCCAGGCTATGTTGGCCCGGGTGAGGAGATGGCATACACGATCTCGTTCGCGAACGCGTCGATCAAGAACTTCACCTCGGCACAGTTTGTTGATGTGTTGCCGTTTGATGGTGACAATCGCGGATCGACAGGGTTTGGCGGTTCAAAGGTCGAGCTGAAGTCTGTTTCGGCGTCGATGGCGGCTCCCTCGGTCGCGCCTGTCACGATCGAGTACACGACTGATCCTGCGGTGCAGGTGCAGACCGCCGTGGCGACGGCCGGTAACGAGAACGCTGCGACCGGGGTCTCCTGGACCGCGACCGCTCCCGCGAACCTGAAGACCGTGACCGCGCTCAGGTTCACAGTTGAGGGCGGGATGCCGATCGGCGCTTCGGGTTCGGCGCTGGTGAAGGTATCGGCTCCGTCGCTCGCGCTTGACGGCAAGGTGAACAACACCATCTCGTCGTGGTTGATCGCTGAGACCGGCGGCGACCTGAAGTCGTCCGCGGCTTCGTCGAGCCCGCTCAAGTCCTCCGCAGTGAACATCAGCGGCAAGGTGTACCGTGACCTGAACTTCGACGGTTCAGTGTCTGCCGGTGACAGCACCTGGCCTGCAACCACGGCCGGTCTTGAACTCGTGGCTCCTGACGGCACGGTGGTCACGACGACCGATATCGCCGCTGATGGCACGTACCAGTTCCCGCTCGTGGGGGCAGACACCTACCAGGTGCGGCTCAAGACCCCGACGGGTTGGAAGAAGCTCGCCGGTTCCATCGTGACCGAGCCCGGGCAGACATATCAGAGTCCTGCGACGGATGTGTTGTATCAGGAAGAGGTTGCTGACCCGATCCTGGTCGATAAGACCGCCGCAGCAGGCATGACGGCCTCAACCCCGGTGTTGATTGATGTGGCCGCGGGTGACACACTCGCGTATCCGGTGACCGCGGGCAGTATCGCGATGGCCGGGACTACGGCAGCGAACACCATTGCGGTGGAGTCGCAGCCCACACACGGTACCGCTCAGGTACAGCTTGCTACGTCGGGTCTGTCAAAGATCCAGTACACCGCCCCTGCTACCTGGCCTGCCGAGTATGCGGACCAGGCATCGTTTGTGGATTCCTTCACGTATTCGTGGACGAACGTGCTCGGTGTGAAGAAGACCGCGACGGTTGAGGTGACGGTGTACAAGCCGATCACGGTGACCTTTGCAACGCCTGAGGCTGCGTCGAAGACGATCGGTGAGAAAGCGACCGCGACCTACACGCCGACCCTGACCACCGATAGTGGCTTGAAGTCCGCCACGGTGACCACCGCCCCGGAAAGGGGGAGGTGGCGGTGAATCAGACCACGGGTGAGGTGACGTTCAACGCTGCTGGCGGGACGGAAGCGACGCCTGGCACGTACACGTTCACGGTCTCCTACACCGACAACCTGAACCAGGTCACGACGCAGGAATACACGGCGATCGTGTTGGCGAAACCCGTCGCGACGGGGAACTCTGCGACCGTGGGGCTGGGTGTGACACACACCTTCCCGAAGAACGTCACTCCTGCCGGGCTTGCGTCTGCGGGTGTGATCGGTGGCACGAACGCGGACATGGCGTCGATTGATGCGAATGGTGACATTGAGTTCGCAGGTTCTGCGTCTGCTGGCACCTACTCGTTCACCGTGACGTATACGGATGCGGTGGGCCAGTTCGCAACTGCCGCGTATTCGGTGACGGTGCAGGGCGAGCTCATGATTGATGTGAAGTCGTCGATGACGATTGGTGAGGGTGGTACGGCAACGTTTACCCCGATCATTGATGATGTGGCGAACCTGAAGTCCGCGACGGCATCCGCGATATCGCCTGCGGGTGGCGCGGTGACGGTTGATCAGGCCACGGGTGAGGTGGTGTTCGAAGCGGGTACTGCTGATCCGGGCACGTATACCTTCGATGTCACTTATATTGATGATCTCGATCAGGAGACCACGGTCACGTATACGGTGACGGTCCAGGCCGCACCGATCTCGAAGGGCGACATCACCGAGACCGTTGAACTGGGCACCGAAAGCGTGACCATCGACGTGCTCGGCGTGGTCACCGGCACCAACCTGCAGCCGTTGACCGATGCGAGCTTCACCCAGCCCGCCCACGGCACAGTTGCGCTCAACGCTGACGGCATGGTGGTCTACACGCCAGAGCCCGGGTTCGTGGGTACCGTGTCGTTCGCGACGACCGTGGTGGATGATCTCGGTCAGTCCGTGGTCGTGAACACCACGATCACCGTGCTGCCGGCACCCCCGACCGACACCGGTGACGGGAACGCGGTTGTCGACGGTGGAAAGGGTGGCCTCAATATTGGTGGCCTCTCTGTCACCGGTGGCACGATCGGGCTGAGCGCCGCCATCGCGGCTGTGCTGCTCGGGCTTGGAGCCGGGATCCTGATCCTGCGCCGCAAGCGCCGCGAAGTTGAAGAGGCGTAGGTAGCCTCGCACAGATAAGCCACCCCGCGGTGTTCGTTGTTCCCCCAACGGCCACCGCGGGGTTCTGTGCGTTGCTGGTGGAGGGACCACTCAACCGGCGGCGCAAAGCGGGTTACACTGAGGGGATATGAGGATGGCGGTATGACTGCCTCGACAGGAAGACACATGGGGGAAACGACAGATGAATCTGGAGCGCCCGGAGCACCCGGCGAAACACCAGAACGAGTAGCCGCGATCCGGCGTGAGCGCGACCTGGAACTGCTTTCTGCCTACCGTTACGGCGACACCACCGCCGGGGAAAAGCTCTACACCCTCTACTACGATGATGCGCTGATCGCGGCCAAAGACGCCGTCACCGATCACGCCACCGCCGAAGACTTCGTCGCAGAGGCCTTCGCGAAGATATTCGAGCTCATCGACCGCGGCAAAGGCCCCACCGAAAACTTTCGCTACTACCTGCGGGCCACGATCCGCAGTATCGCGCTCAACTGGTACAGCGAACACAACCGCACCGAGAGCATCGCCGACTTCACGCTCTACGAGCCGCAACTTGCCGAACAGTCGGGGCAAGACGCCGAAGCCCACTCCGGTCTCGAAGAAGGCGAAGACGTCGAAATCGTTGACGCCTTCCAGCGGCTCCCCGAACGCTGGCGGCACATCATCTTTCTCCGCGTCGTCGAACAGCGCAGCAGCGCCGAAAGCGCCCAAGCCCTCGGGCTGAAAGCCGCCGCCGGAGTTGAACTCTACAAACGCGCCAGGGACGGGCTGCGCAAAGAATACCTGAGCGAAATCGCGTCCGCGCGCAGCGGATCAGGCTCAGCCGAATGTCAGGAGTTTGCCCCGGATCTCGCAAAACTCAGCGCCACCGGGAAATTGACTCGAGGCAAACAGCGCCTGCTCAACGCGCACATGGCGGGATGCGAGACGTGCAGCTCGACGCACCTGGAACTTGACAGTCTCGCGCAACGCTTCAACAAGAAGACCATCGCGCCCGCCCTCGCAGGCGTCGCCGCGAGCGTGGTGCTGCCCGGCCTCAGCAACGGCACCCGTGCCGCCGCACTTGCCGGGTTGCCGACGCTCGCCCCGTGGGCGTGGGCCGGACTCGCTGCGGGGGTCATCGCCCTCGCCGCCATCGGCGGGATCCTGATCGCGGGCGCTGCCGGGCGGGGAGACACCGGATCCCAGTCCGACAGGATCACCGTACAAGAGGGATCAGGCGCCGACGGCGCCGGGGGAGCGACATGCACGCTCGACTTCAAAACCGTCACATCAGGAGCCGTGCTCGCAAAACTCGTCACCACCAACACCGGCGGCGGCACCTGCGAAGTACGCGCCTGGCAGGGAGACACCGAGGTACTTGAGCCGTTCTCGGTGCGCGACACCCAGGTGACGATCCTCACCCGCCCGGGGCAATTGCGGGTCGAGTTGACGCTCGGCACACGCAGCGAGACCAAGACGTTCACGATCCCGAAGCGATAGCGTCCGCCGGCTCCGCCTACAGCCAGCCGCGCTCCGAAGCGAGATGCACCGCCTGCTGGCGACCCGGCACACCGAGCTTGCCGAGCACCGCCGAAAGGTGATTGCGCACCGTGCCGGGCGCGAGCGACAGCGCCCTCGCGATCTGCGCCGTCGTCTCCCCGCGCTGACCGGCCCGCAACACATCGAGTTCGCGATCGGTGAGCGGGCAGCGCTCCGCGGTCAGAGCATCGGCGGCGATCTCGGGATCGACGTAGCGCGCGCCTCCTGCAACCTGCCGAATAACGGCCGCCACCTCCGAGGCGTCACGTGACTTCGGCAAGAACCCCGCGACACCGACCCCGAGGGCCCGCCGCAGCACGCCGGGCCGGGCATGGCGTGTCACGATGATGCACCGGGCCGTGATCTCCCGCCGCAGGCGCTCCGCGACCTCAACGCCATCGTGGCCCGGCATATCAAGATCGAGCAGGCAGATATCCGGCTGCAGACGCAGCGCCTCGGTGACCGCCTCCTCGCCGTCCGCGCAACTCGCAATGATCTCGATGTCACCCTCGAGTGTCAAGAGCGCTGCGAGGGCGGAGCGGATCATGCCCTCATCGTCCGCGAGCAGTACCCGGATCTTGGTGGTCTCCTGCGCCGAGCTGCGATCCGTCGTGCGTTGATTCATCGAGCGTCCCCCGGGAGCACAACTGACACGGTGAAATCTTGCTTGCCGCGATCCACCTCGACCGAGCCTCCTGCCTCTTCAACGCGCCGCGCGATGCCGCGAAGCCCGGATCCTGCCGCTGATCCTGCTGCTGCCAGTGAAGCATCCCCAGCATCGTTGCTGATCGAATACCGCCACTCACCCCCAGCGTTGTTGAGACTCAGCCTCGCCCACGCGCCTCCGCCGTGACGAAGTACGTTGGTAGTGGTCTCGCGGATCACCGGGCCAAGCACGCCCGCGGGGGCGCCCTCGCAGTCGCCTACCACCGTCAATTTGACCTTCGCCCCCGCAGCTCTGAGCAGATCGGCCGCGTTCGCGATCTCGTCGCCGAGCGGCACCGACTGAAACTGGTGGGCGAGATCCCGAGTGCCCTGCTGCGCCGCCGTGACGCTCAAGCGCGCGGCCCGCAGTTGTTCAAGCGCGGCCTCAATATCGGTGGCGGCGAGGCGCTCCGTGAGCTCCAACTGCAGTGCGAGCACCTGCAGGTGGTGCCCCTGCAGATCGTGTACGTCGCCTGCGACCCTGAGGCGCTCCTGAGTCGCCGCCAATCTGGCCTCGGCCGCGCGAGCCCGGTCAAGATCAAGTACCACATCCCACCACCACAGCGATATCGCCGTGACCGTGGGGAGCAGAATCGCGAACGCGCTCCACAGCAGCCACTGCTGCATCGGCACCTGCTCGGATCCCGGCCATGATGTCGGCCCGGCCCCGATCTTGGCATCGACGACGGCCAGCACAGTGAGGATCGCCGTGAGCACCAAAACGACCCTGAGTCGGACCCCGAGGGCCAATCAAGGAGCGCGAGTGACTGGGCAAGCGGGGCGAGAGCCACCAGCCCCGAACCGGTCACCGATCCGGCGAGGAGGCCGAAGCCCGCAGCCATCGCGAGCGGTGCGATGAGTCCGGTCCAGCGAGTGCCTGAGACGCTGTCGCCCCTGCGGCGGTAGCGCGTCAGAAGGGGAAAGGTCGCGCCGAGCCAGACGAGGCCCCCGAGGAACACGACGAGGATCGGCAGTTCCGGCCCTGTGCCTGTGCCCGCGTTGCCGCCAAGCAGAACAGCGGTCCAGCTGATGATGAGCATGAGTTCGAACACGACGATCGCGCTCGCCGTGTACCACCAGGTCGCCGAGATGTTCTTCGTCAGACGCAGACTTGACGTGGGGGAGTGCGTCTCATCATGCGCGAGGGCCGCCGTCATGTTGCTCCTCTCTCGTTCGCGTGCTCGTTTTGGTTTTCGCCGTGCCCCTACAACCCTAGACGCATGACAAATGTCACTGCTCGCGTGTGCGAAATGCCCGCAAAGAGGTGACGGCCACTCACTTACGCCAGGGGTGCGCAGGCGATGAACTATAGATGTGCCAAACGGCAGCAATCACCATCACAGCAGTCACCATAACAACAAGGAGCAACACTATGACCCTTATCGATACCTTCCAGGATCTGCTCGGCCAGGTGCACGAACTGGTGCAGCCGCTCATCATAGGCGCGGCCGGCGCCGTGCCCTACGTCGAGGGACACGGAGGGGCGATTATCGGGCTGGCCGGGGGCATGAACGCGGTGGTTGCCACGGCCGCAGCGATCGTCGGCAACTTCATTTGCGTCGCCGTGCTCGTCATGCTGGGTTCGCGTGCGCGCGCCGCGGTGCTCGCTCGCGAGGGTGCGCGCGGTGATCTTGAGGTTCCCCGCAAGACACCATCGGCGCGTCGCCAAAAGTTTCAGCGCGCGTTCGAGCGCTACGGCGTGCCGGGCGTGAGCCTGCTGGGCCCGCTGCTGCTGCCGACGCAGGTCACCGCCACCATGCTGGCGGCATCAGGGGTTACTCGCTCCCGGATCCTGATCTGGCAGGCAGTCGCGATTGTTGGCTGGACCGTCATCACCGCAGCAGTCTTCAGCGGGATCCTGACCGCGGTCAGCTAACCGCCAGGGCCCACACCCGGGGCGTTACGACCCCGGGGTCACGACCGGGAAGGTGCCGGTCGGGGCCTCGCCCTCGTCGTACACCGTCGAGGGTGAGCCGATCAGCTTCGGATCAGGGGTGCCAACAACCGACTCGTCCTTGTCCGGGTAGTCGAAGCGCGAGAGCACCCAGCGCATCGCCTCCAGGCGCGCACGCTTCTTGTCGTTCGACTTGACGACGGTCCAGGGAGCGTGAGGGGTGTCCGTGTAGAAGAACATCGCCTCCTTCGCAGCCGTGTAGTCATCCCACTTGTCAAAACTTGCGAGGTCGGTCGGGGAGAGCTTCCACTGCTTGACGCGATCCTGCGATCGCGAAACGAAGCGCTCGCGCTGCTCCGCCTTGCCGACCGAGAACCAGAACTTGATGAGGTGGATGCCCGAGTTCACGAGCATGCGCTCGAACTCGGGAGCGGAACGCGTGAACTCCAGGTACTGCTGCGGCGTGCAATAGCCCATGACGCGCTCGACACCAGCGCGGTTGTACCAGGAACGGTCGAACAGCACGAGTTCGCCCGCCGCAGGCAGGTGCTGCACATAACGCTGGAAGAACCACTGCGTCTGTTCACGCTCCGTCGGAATCTCGAGCGCCACGACCCGCGCGCCACGAGGATTCATGTGCTCGGTGAACCGCTTGATCGCGCCACCCTTGCCCGCGGCGTCGCGGCCCTCAAACAGGATCACGATCCGCTCGCCCGACTCCTTCACCCACGCCTGCAACTTCAGCAGCTCGATCTGCAGCTTACGCTTCTGCTTCTCGTAGGACTTCCGTGAGATCTTCTCGGAATACGGGTATCCCTGGCGCCACGCGGCGTCGGGGCCGTTGTTGTCGTCGGGAGCGTCTTCGCGGAGGAGTTCACTGATCTCATCGATTTCGGGGGTGACGTCCACCTGACCCGGCTCTGCGAGTTCAAATTCTGGGGTGTTCGATGTCGGGGTGGGATCGTTGGTCATACGCGGCATCCTTCGCTGGGTGAATAGGCGGCAGTTTTCGGCGCGCGCCATTCTTCCTATTCTACGGATTTACATAGAGAAGCAGCGATTCGACTGGGCCAACCCTCCAAATCTGGGGGGGCGCTTGTCGCCCGGGATCCCGCTATCGCACCAGCCGCGCAATCGCTGCCGAAGCCTCCTGCAGTTTCGCGGCCGCAACCTCGCCGCCCTCTTCCGCCGCCGTCGCGACGCAGTGACTCAGGTGGTCGTCAAGCAGGACGAGCGCGACGCGTTCAAGCGCTTTCGTCGCCGCGGAAACCTGCGTCAAAATGTCGAGGCAGTATTGATCCTCCTCGACCATGCGATGCACGCCTCGAACCTGTCCCTCCGCCCGGCGCAGACGCTTCAGGAGGTCTTCTTTGTGCCCGACATAGCCGTGACCCTCGTGTGCCGTGACCGAGTCGCTTGTCTCACTCATGTCAGCACCATACACGCAGACGCGCGCTTTACAGCTGAATGGCTCCGATGACTTCACCGTACGGAGTCTCGCCGATCGGAACAAAGCCGATGTGGAGGAAGAACTCTTCCGGTCCATCTTCGCCGCGCTCCCACAGCACCGTGAGGCGATCCACCCCGCGGGCCCGGGCCTCTTCAATCAGCGCGTTCACCGCGAAGGTGCCGACACCCATGCCCTGCGCGTCGGCATCGACGTTTATGCGCCACAGTGCCGCACGGAATTCCTCCTGCGGAGCATCGGGGTCAAAGTTGCCGTGAATGAAGCCGACGACACGATCGTTTTCGAGCACCACGCGCTGCCAGGCGGTGTGCGCTGGGGTGACCGCCGCGGCGGCCGCGTAGGAGACCGGCGTGACGAACTGTTCCTGACCGGGCTTTAGGCCGAGCTTATTGACGGCGACGATGGTCGCGGCGGAGAGTTCTTCAAGTCGGAGAGTGCTCATGCTTCCAGGCTAACGTGTCTTCGGCGATGCGCAAGCTCTGCGAGGGGGAGGCTAGCCGCGGTAGGAGAGGGCGGCCCCCACCGCGGCGGCGGGGGAATTGGCCGGCAGGGGGAGGATCCTGGCGCTCATGTTGAGGTTTGCAAGGAACGGAGATGCCGCCGCCCACGCATCGAGGGTGTCGCGGATCCCGTCGAGAAGCGGGGCGCCCAGCATGCGTAGGCCCCCACCGATTACCACGGTGTGCGGGTCAAGCGTCAGCACCAGCAGCCGCACCGCCGTTGCTGCGCCCGTGACGAGCGCTTCGAAGGCGTCTTCCGCTCCAGGATCGCCCGCCGCAAGCTCGGACATGAGGAGCCGGCCGTTCGCATCCGCGCGCCAAAACGACCTCAGCGCGGATCCGCTCGCCACCGTTTCGAGACAGCCGCGCTGACCGCACGGGCATGCCCGACCCCGCGGATCGATCGCGAGGTGGCCGATTTCTCCGGTGACGCCGTGTGCACCGCGCATGGGCTGACCGTCGATGACGAAGCCAGCCGCGATCCCCGTGCCCAGATTAAGGTAGGCGACTGAGCCATCAAGCTGCATCAGCTGTGCCGCGCCGATTGCGGCGGCGGTGACGTCGTTGTCGAGGGAAACTGGGATCCCGATCCGTCCCTGCACAGCACTCGCGAGAGCGAGCTCGTCGACGCCGATGTTGTAGGCATGGCGCACGATCCCGCGCTCGTGATCGACCTGGCCGGGGATCCCGATCCCGAGCGACACGAAATCGCTGAGGCTGCGGCCACTCCGTTCGGAGAGGATCGCGACGGCACGTTCGACGGTGTCAAGCACGGCCTCGATGCCGGGCTCCGTGTCGAGTTGGACTTCGGCCTCGATGCTGCCGCGGTCATTGAGCATCAAGGCCTCAGTAGAGGTGCCGCCGATGTCGATGCCGATGCGGGCGCAGGGTTCTGGTGTCATGGGTGTGCTTCCTCCTGACTCCAGCGTAGCTGTGCGTGCCGCCACCGGAGTTGAATCCGGGGAAGAACCGCGGCCAGAGGCGCTGCATTATCTTGACGTCAAGATAAAGTCCGATTCTCGGGTAGGATGGAACGCGGCTTAATACATCACAGACAATGGGAGACGCGTTGGCGAAGATCAAGGTTGAAGGTACGGTCGTCGAGCTCGACGGCGACGAGATGACTCGCATTATCTGGCAGTTCATTAAGGACCGCCTGATCCACCCCTATCTCGATCTCACGCTCGAGTACTACGATCTCGGCATCGAGTACCGCGATGAGACCAACGACCAGGTCACCATCGATGCGGCGCACGCGATCCAGAAGCACGGCGTTGGCGTCAAGTGCGCGACGATCACGCCCGATGAGGCGCGCGTCGAGGAGTTCGGCCTGAAGAAGATGTGGCGGAGCCCGAACGGCACGATCCGCAACATTCTCGGCGGCGTGATCTTCCGCGAGCCGATCATCATCTCGAACATCCCGCGTCTGGTGCCCGGCTGGAACAAGCCGATCATCATCGGCCGCCACGCCTTCGGTGATCAGTACCGAGCCACCGATTTCCGCTTCGCCGGCGAGGGAAAGCTGACCGTCGAGTTCACGCCCGATGACGGCTCGGAGCCGCAGAAGTTTGAGGTCTACCACTCGCCCGGCGACGGCGTCGCGCAGGTGCAGTACAACCTCGACGAGTCGATCCGCGACTTCGCTCGCGCCTCGCTCAACTACGGCCTCGGCCGCAAGTACCCGGTCTACCTCTCCACGAAGAACACGATCCTGAAGGCCTACGATGGCCGTTTCAAGGACATCTTCCAGGAGATCTACGACGCCGAGTTCAAGGAGCAGTTTGAGGCAGCTGGCCTCACCTACGAGCACCGCCTCATCGACGACATGGTCGCCTCGGCCATGAAGTGGGAGGGTGGCTACGTCTGGGCTTGCAAGAACTACGACGGTGACGTGCAGTCGGACACCGTGGCGCAGGGCTTTGGGTCGCTCGGCCTCATGACGTCTGTGCTCGCGACGCCGGACGGCAAGGTTGTTGAGGCGGAGGCCGCGCACGGCACCGTCACCCGCCACTACCGCCAGCACCAGCAGGGTAAGCCCACCTCCACGAACCCGATCGCCTCGATCTTCGCGTGGACCCGTGGCCTGCAGCACCGCGGCAAGCTCGACGGCAACGACGCGCTGATCGAGTTCGCGCTCGCTCTTGAGGATGTCGTGATCAAGACCGTTGAGTCGGGCAAGATGACGAAGGATCTCGCGCTGCTGGTCGGCCCGGATCAGGCGTACCTCACGACCGAGGAGTTCCTCGCCGCGATCGACGAGAACCTGCAAGCACGTTTGGCATAGAGGGAAACGCAGCGCGTTTCCCCGCCAAACGTGGTCGCGCTACTGCGCGAGTTGGCATAGAGCTTCTGTTTAGCTGCGGGGCGTTGGTGCTTGAGTGCGCCGACGCCCCGCAGGTTTTATTCCGCCAGTAGCTCGCGCACCCGCGGGATCACGACAGTGCCGTAAAGCTCGATGCTCGACATCAGCTGCTCGTGTGGCATGGTGCCGTTTGAATACTTGAGGTCGAAGCGGTTCGCGCCCAGCGTGCGCACGGTCGCCGCGATCCGCTGCGCGACGGTCTCGGGGGAGCCGACGTACAGCGATCCCGAATCTGCCTCGCGTTCAAATTCGGTGCGGGTTGTCGCGGGCCAGCCGCGTTCGGCCCCGATGCGGTTGCGGTTCGTTTCGAAGTGCGGCCAGAGCTGATCCCGAGCCTCGGCGTCGCTCGCTGCGATATGCCCGGGCGAGTGCACGCCGAGGGGCATCTGTTCGCGGCCCAGCTCGTCCTGGGTCTGCCGGTACAGATTTGCGAAGGGCAGGAATCGGCCAGGATCACCGCCAATAATCGCGAGCATCATCGGGATGCCGACCTGCACGCTGCGCAACACCGACTGCGGACTGCCACCAACGCCGATCCACGCCTGCACGCCGTTTGGCTGTTCGGTCTTCGGGAAAATCTCCTGGTCGACAAGGGGGCTGCGGTGTCGGCCCGACCAGGTCACCGGTCCTTCGCTGCGCAGACGAGTGAACAGCTCGAGTTTCTCTGAGAACAGCGCGTCGTAGTCTTGCAGGTCGTAGCCAAACAGCGGAAACGACTCAGTGAAGGAACCTCGGCCCAGGATCACCTCCGCGCGTCCGTTCGACACCGCATCAAGAGTCGCGAAGCGTTCGTACACGCGCACCGGGTCGTCGCTCGAAAGCACGGTCACTCCGGTGCCGAGCAGGATTCGCTCCGTCTTGCCGGCGATCGCCGCGAGCGCGATTTCCGGTGAGCTCAGTGCGAAGTCGTCGCGGTGGTGCTCGCCGAGGGTGATCGCGTCGATGCCGAGGCGGTCGGCGAGCACTGCCTGTTCGACGACGTCGCGGATGACCTGGGCGTGGCTTTTGGGATCGCCGCTGGGGTCGAGGGTGGTGTCGCCGAAGGTGTCGAGGCCGAGAACGAGGTCGTGCGCTTCAGATTGAATGCTCATGCATGTAAGAACCGCGGCGACTCACATTGTATTCCGCGCGTGTGTGCGGCACGCGTGTCAGCGGCGGGGCGTAGACGCGAGGAAGCCGACTACCGCAGCCGCCACGCCGAAGAGTGCGGCCCACACCCAGAAGACTCCGAAGTCGAGCAACGCCGCGACAGCGGCCGCGAGCAGCAGCAGCTCAACGAGGGCCTGCCCGAAGCGATCGGTGCGCAGCACAGGGCGCGGCGACAGGAAGAGCGCCCACACGAGCACCGACAGCACGAGGAATCCGAGACCGGTCAGGATCCCGGGGAAGGGTAATGGCCAGGCGAGTAGTCCCCACACGGTCACCGCCGCAATCGCGATCAGGTGAAACAGCCCTCGCGAGAGCACCAGTACTGAGGCGGCGCGGACTGAGGGGGTTGGTGTGGAATCGGGATTGCTGGTCACCCGTCAAGTGTACCGGCAGGGGCCGTGGAGCTCGGTCATCCCGAACGCCACGGCCCCTGCTGGAATAAGCGTGGGTTACACGCGCCCTGCCGTGCGAGGTGCTCGGCGTGACAGTGACCAGATCCCTCCGGCAGCGAGCAGCAGGCCAAAACCAGCCACCGCGGCGGCGATCGGGGATTCGCCGCCGGTGACGGCGAGACCGCCCTCGGACTTCGCGCTGTTCGGTGTTGCCGAAGCGGAAGTGTCTGCTGGCGCTGCCGGTGCAGGCGCTGCCGGCGTCGTTGAAGGCCCCGTCGATCCGCCCTTCTGTGTGGTTTCTTCGCCGCCAGGAGCTACGACCGTTGGCGGAGCCGTAAAGGTATTCGTGACCGTGATCTCAGCCGGGGTGTCGCTGATGGTCACACCGGCGGCGGGGTGATGTCGCTCGCGGTGGCATTGCCGATATCCGTTTCATCGGCGGTGCAGACCGTACCGAACGGCAGCACCAGCGACTGCGATCCCGCGTTCTCAAAGCTCAGGGTGCGGGGGAAGCCGTTCACCGCGCTCCCGCCGTTCTGGCAGTCAACGAGCACCTTAAACGGCCCCTTCGCCAGCGCGATCCCGTCGCCCGCGTATGCCTTCGTGACCGTCAGCTGGCCGAGGTTGTTCCCGGCGCCGGAGCCGCCCGAGCTGTAGCGCTGGATCGAGGAAGAGGCGATCTGGGATCCCGAATCCTGGGTCACCGTGGCCGTGTTGGAGTAGTCGGCGAGCCACTGATCAGTGAGCGAGGTGAAGTACCCGACTGAGAGAATCTCACCGGGCTGGGCACCTGAGATTGAAACGTCAAATCCCGTGTCGGTGCAGCTGTGAACGGTGACGCGGCTGGGATCGATGTCGACCTGGTTGATGAGGTAGCCCGTAGATGGCTGCACCTCGAAGGTGGACATAAAGCCCATCGCGCAGTCCATCTTCATCCCCGGCCCGAGCGTGTCGGTGAAGCGCGTCGTGGTTGACGGACCCCTGGGGGCGGCGACCTGCCACCAGATCGCGTTCTGCGGTTTGGTGATGCCCTGATCCTGCAGGTCCATCCAGGAGGCGGCCTTTGCTGGCTGCGAGCGGTCGATCGGGGTGACCGCGTACTTAAAGATCGACAGATCAAATGCGTCGCCGTCGCCCGTCACGAAGCGTAGCGGGACCGAGGTGTTGTCTGCCGCATCGCTAAAGAACTGGGCCCGGATGGTTGCGTCGCCGTGGGTATTGGCGTGCGTGGCAACGTAGTCCGTCAGGGTGAAGGTCACGGTGCTTCCGGACATGGTCGCGGTTGCGACGACCGCTCCGGATCCGTCGGTGAGCGTGAAATCTGATCCGACGGCGCGGAGTTCTTCGGGAAGGGTGACGCTGAAGGTGTCGCCCTCTTCTGCGCCGTCGGGAACTGCCCAGCCCAGGTGGATCGTGAGGAAATCATATTTGATGGCCATCGTCTGCTCGATAGAGACGGAAGTGATGGCCGAGGGGACAACGGCGGCGTGTGCTGCGGCTGTCCCGGCAATGCTGCCGGCGATGAGGAAGATCGCTGCGCCGGCGCCGGCGAAAAGACGCTTGAGGAGGCCCATGAATTCAGAACTTTCAGATAGGTATTCAATACGCACACAACAGGGTCAGGAATGTCTGTCTTGTCGTGTCGTTATCAACCAAATGATCTTAGATCTTGCATCACAAAAGAAACAACTTTGCACAGATGTTCACAGGAAAATCCTGCCGCGCTCCCTTGAGGCGTGTGGTGTGGAGAAAGCGCCCGGAAGGAATCTTCGCAAGGCGTGGTTTAGCGGAGGGGCGCACAAGTGGTTCATCGGAAACTTCTCGGTTAGCTTATTCAGATAGACCACGAAGCTGTCGTACCCCGAGAGGACCACCCGTGCCACACCACCAGACCCGCACTCGGCTGAGTTTCGCCGCAGTCGCCGCCGCTGCCCTCGCTGCCGTGCTGCTATTGAGCGCATGTTCCGCGGCCGCGAGCCCGGCACCGGGCGCGGGTGGAGGATCCCCGGTCGCCGGCGGCACGCTCACTTTCGGCCGCACTGCAGCGGTGAACAATCTCGACCTGAACCAGCAGATCACCGCCAACAACGCCTTTGCGATCGACAAGATCTTCGAGCCGCTCGTGAGTTTCGATGACAACGGCGAGATCATTCCCTGGCTCGCCGACTACGAGGTCGACGATGACGGCCTCGTCTACACCTTCACCCTGCGCGATGGCGTGTCCTTTTCTAACGGTGAGGCCGTCACCCCGGAAGACGTGCTCTTCTCGCTCGAGCGCCACCTCGAGGTCGGCGGACCGCTGCCGCTCACGGCACCCATCGAATCAATCGAAGCGAGTGGGGATCGCGGTGTTGTCATTACGCTGTCGGGTCCGTACACGCCATTTCTATCCGAGCTCTCCGGCTTCGCGAACGGGATCTTCCCCGCCAATTTCGGCGGCAAAAGCGAAGAGGAGTTCTTCAAGAAGCCCGTCGGCACCGGGCCATTCGTCGTGAACGAGTGGGATCCGAATGGCGACATCAGCTTCGTGAAGAACGAGCACTACTGGCAAGAAGGTAAGCCCTACCTCGACGGCCTCGTCTACAAGTTCATCGCCGATGATACGCAGCTTCGCCAGCAGCTCGCCGCCGGACAGATCGATGCGATCGACACGGTTCCTGCCGCCAACGCTGCCGAGGTCGAGGGTGCGGCAAACACGGTACTCAGCAAGACCAAGGCCTGGTCGACCGAGCAGGTCTTCTTCAACACCCAGCGTGAACAGTTTGCCGACGAGCACGTGCGGCGCGCCATCGCCCACGCGCTCGACCGCGAGGGGATCACCGCCGCCACGGGCTTCGGTACCGCCGAAACGGCGAACGTGCTGCTACCGCCCACCATCCTCTATTCAGCCAACGGTGAGAAGGGGATCGCGCTCGACTTCGATGTCGCTGCCGCCAAGAAGGAACTCGCGGAGTCTGCGTATCCAGACGGATTCGAAACCACGCTGCTGATCCCGAGCGGCAACTCTCAGCGCGCCCAGATCGCTCAGGTCATCCAAGAATCACTCGCCGAGATCGGGATCACCGTCAAGATCGAGCAGCTCGATATCGCGGTGTTCCGTGAACGTTTCTTCGCCTACGACTTCGACATGATGATCAACAACGGACAGTCGGACGCGCCGGATCCCAACGGCTTTATCACCTTCCAGGCTGACCCCGAGGGTTTCAGCAAGTCCTATTGGACCCACTTCACCGACGCGCGGGTGACCGAACTCATGCACGAGGGACGCGAGACTCCCGACGGTGAAAAGCGCGAGGCAATATATCGGGAGATCCAGCAGATCCTCGCCGAGAAGGTGCCTTACATCCCGCTGTACTTCCCCTCAAACCTGAAAGCCACGACCGAAGCGGTGCAGGGATTCACCGTGCTCCCGAATGGCAGCGTGCGCTTCCAAGACGCCTGGTTGGCGAGGTAGCTTTCGTCACGCTGCCCGTCGCCCGCACTATTCCAGTTCAGTTGTCACGGATATGTACTTCCCGGCGTTTTGGTACACATCCGTGACAACTGAATGGTGCTTGCGGGCCGGGCCGGGGGGTGCCCCTATGTTGTTTGTCAAGCGGCGAGGGCGGTTTCTGATTGGGTTCGTGGCTGGTAGAGGCTGCCGGTTCTGATCATTGCGTGGAGGACGTCGCAGCGGCGCCTCGCCAGTGCGATGAGTGCTTGGTTATGGCGTTTGCCTTGCGCGATCTTCCGGTCGTAGTAGGCCCGTGATTCGGGATCTCGGAGCGCTGCAAACGCGGAAAGAAACATTGCACGTTTCAGGACCTTGTTGCCGCGCTTTGAGGGGTGTTCGCCGCGGATCGAGGTGCCGGATCGGCGGGTGACGGGCGCGAGCCCGGCGTAAGACGCGAGGTGCCCGGCCGTGGGGAAATGTTTCCCGACGATCTCGGTGAGGAGTCTGGCTGCGGTCCTGACGCCGACTCCCGGCATACTCGTCAGGACCGGGTGAAGAGGGTGCGCTTCCACGATCTTCTCAACCTCGGACGCGATATCGGTGCGTTGCTGGCGGAGTTCGCTGAGTTGCTTCGCGAGCCGTGGCAGCACGATACTCGCGGCGTTCGTGCCGGTGACCGTCACGGTCTGTTGATCGAGGGCGTCGAAGATCTCCTGCGCCCATGCCCCGCCCTTGCGCGGGGCACGCTTGAGGAGCCTGGCCGCGACGCGCTTCTGCCCGGCTCGGCGCAACTCACCCGGTGATGGGTAACGCTGCAGCACATCGAGGATCGCGGGATGATCCAGACGCGGCCCGAGTACCCGTTCCAGGGTGGGATGGATCTGGGTGAGGAGACCTCGAACGCGGTTGGAGACTTGCGTGATTTGCGCGGCAAGATCATCATCGAAGCCACACAGCATCGAGAGTTCCGCGATCTGCTCATCGGCGACTTTGATCGATCGCAGAGTTGAGGGCATCGTGCGGGCGGTCTCCGCGATGATGAACGCGTCCCGTGCGTCGGTCTTCGCTTCACCGGGGTGGAGGTCAGCGACGCGGCGCATCGTGAGGCCGGGGAGATACCCGACGAGCACACCATGCGCTTGCGCGACGGCGACGGGGAGCGCCCCGATCGTGGCGGGCTGGTCAACGACCAGCAGAGCGGGGCCGTGCTCAGCGAGTTGATCTAGCACCGATATGATCTTGGCTTCGGTGTTCGGGAGCGGCTTGTCGTAGAGCTTCTTCCCGTCGCGGGTGAGCGCGACCGCGTGATGCTCGCTCTTGCCGACATCGAGGCCGATGAAGACCGCGACGTCGTCGTAGTGCTCAATGCTGTTCAAGGGGTGTTCCTCCGTCCTGCTTGTATGTGTTCGGCAGTCAGGTGGCGGTAGGCGTCGGCATCCACGTTACGAACGACCCTGCCCCGATATGCGCGGCTGTGGTCTTGCCCCTATCAGCGATCACCGACCGCCAGACCGGAGGTCGGTGACAACACCCCCCAGATCATTGGTACGACAGGGGGCAACAATCATGCCGGCCCCGGCTGGCTGCCTCACTCCTCATCCTCGCGGATCAGGAGCTACGAACAAAGTAACGGGGCAGAAGTAAGGTGAGAGCGTGATGAACGGAGCGCAGCGGGAACGCAGGCAGCGGGGCCGAACGCAGCGGGTGCTGAGGGCGATCCTTGGTACGCTCGCGCGGATCCTGCCCGTGATGTTTGGTGTGGTGGTCGCGGTGTTCTTTCTGCTGCGAATGGTGCCCGGGGATCCCGCAGCCATGATCCTGGGCGAACGCGCGACCCCCGCATCCCTCGCCGCCCTGCGCCAACAACTCGGCCTCGACCTGCCGCTGTGGCAGCAATTCATAGACTTTCTCGCCCGCGTCGTTACGCAGTTCGACACCGGCGATTCACTCGTCTCCGGCGTCTCCACCCGTGAGCTCGTCTTCCAACGCGCGCCCGTCAGCCTCGGGATCGTCGCGCTTGCCGTCGCGCTCGCGATCCTGATCGCCGTGCCCCTCGCGCTCACGGCGGCCCGCCGCGTCGACGGCTGGGCGGATCATCTCGTCAGGATCTTGCCCGCTGCGGGCATGGGAATGCCGCTGTTCTGGATCGGGCTGCTGCTCATTATTCTGTTTGCGGTGCAGCTGCGGTGGTTCCCGGTGGGCGGCGTGGGATCCGGGCCGGGGGAGCCGATCCGCAGCCTCTTCCTGCCCGCGCTCGCCGTCGCGCTCGGTCTCGCACCTCCCCTCATCAGGTCGTTGCGGGCGCAGCTCGTGGAGGTGTTCGACGCCGACTTTGTGACGACGCTCCGGGCCGCGCGGGTGTCCGAACGCAGGATCCTGTTCGGTCATGTGCTGCGAAACGCTGCCGTGCCAAGCCTCACACTGTTGAGCGTGAACACCGCCTACCTCATCGGCGGCACGCTGGTCGTGGAGAAGGTGTTCGGGATCAACGGGCTCGGCACACTGCTGTTCCAATCGATCGGCAGCCGCGACTTCCCGGTGGTGCAGGGGGTTGCGCTGTACTGCGCTGTGCTGGTCGTGCTGGTGACGACGCTCGCGGGACTGCTGTCTGGGCTGCTGGATCCCAGGCTGCGGGTTGCTGCTCCGGTCCCGCGGAATCAAGGATCCCCCCAATGACCCCCCTCAAGCGGGCTCTCGCCTCGCGCACCCTCGTCGCGGGCGGCGTGCTCTTCGCGCTGATCCTTACCGCCGCGATCCTCGCGCCCGTGATCGCGCCCTATGCGCCCAGCGCGCAGAACCTCACCGGCGGGCTCTTGCCACCCTCGCCCGAGCACTGGTTCGGCACTGACCAGCTCGGGCGCGACGTGCTCTCTCGCATGCTGTTCGCCGCCCAAACCGACCTCCGGATCGCGCTCTCCGCTGCGGCGGCCCCGTTCGTGATTGGCGTGCTGGTCGGGCTTGTCTCAGGCTACTTTGGCGGTGCGACGGACTGGATCGCGTCTCGCCTCACCGACACGGTGATCGCGTTCCCGTTCTACGTGATCGTCATCGCGATCGTCTTTGCGGTGGGCGCAGGGGAGGGCGGCATCATCATCGCTTTCGCCCTCGTCGGGTGGGTGGGCTACGCGCGGGTGCTCCGCGCGATGACCGCGTCACTGCGCGACTCGGGCTGGGTGCAAGCGGCGCGCGGCGGCGGGCTGTCTCACGCGCGGGTGCTGCTTCGCCATGTGCTCCCCAACGTGCTGCCCCAGGCGCTCGTGCTCCTCGCGACCGAGATCGTGCTCATCATGGTGGCCGTGGTGACGCTCGGGTATTTGGGGCTCGGGATCCAGCCACCCACCCCCGACTGGGGCACCATGATCGCCGATTCCCAGCAGTTCATCCAGACCCAGTGGTGGTTGAGTGCGCTGCCGGGGCTCGCGGTGGTGGTGACGGGGATCTCGCTGTCGCTGCTCGGCGACGGCCTGGGAGATGTGCTGCGGGTCTCTGGTGAGCTTCGGCCCGGGCGGGGCAGGCGTCGCAGCCGCCGCGGACAGTGGCGAAACGTCACCGCCCCGATGCAAGGGCGAACCGTGAGTTGCGGCCCGGCGGTATCAGGGTCCGCGGGCTGCGGATCGCGTCGTCGTCCCGAGAACAGGCGCTCGTGAGTGACATCGACGTGGATATCGCTCCTGGTGAAGCAGTCGGCATCGTCGGCGAATCGGGATCCGGCAAGAGCCTGACACTGCGTGCCGTCATGGGCCTTATGCCCCGGGGCGTGTACGTGACTGCGGGGAGATCAGCACTGCAGGATCCGTGGGGATGGTGTTTCAGGATCCCCTCGCCGCACTGGATCCACTGACCCGGGTCGGCGCGCAACTGCGCGAGGCGCTCGCCGCAGGACACCCCGGCGCGGATCCGCGATCAGCGAAGGCGCGCGTGAGGGATCTGCTCGCACAGGTGCGGTTGTCTGATCCCGAGAGGATCGCCCGCGCCTACCCGCACCAGTTGTCGGGCGGGCAACGTCAGCGGGTGGTGATCGCGATGGCGCTTGCCGGTGATCCCGCAATACTGCTGTGTGATGAGCCGACGACCGCGCTCGATGTGACTGTGCAGCGTGAGGTGCTTGAGTTGCTTGCTGAGCTGCGACGCGAACGCGGTCTGACTCTGCTGTTTGTCAGCCACGATCTGGCGGTGGTGTCTGCGGTGTGCGATCGCTTGCTCGTGGTCCGTGAGGGGCGGGTGGTGGAATCGGGAAACACCCGGCAGATCGTGACGGCGCCGCGCGAGCCTTACACGCGCGAGTTGCTGCGGGCCGTGTCCACCCTCCCGCCGGTGTCGCCCGGTGCGGCCTGCGCCCCCATTCCGTCATGCTGCGCGAGCATCGCGAGTCGCAGCATCCTCCCCGCATCTGACTCCCCACCCACACTTGCTGTCCGCAACCTAGAGATCCGCTATCCCGGCGCCCCAGGCACCCGGGCCGCCGCAGACGTTTCCTTTGTGGTCCCGGCAGGCGGCGCCCTCGGCATTGTCGGTGAATCAGGATCGGGCAAGACCACCGTGGCCCGCGCGATCGCGGGCCAACTGCCGCTTGCAGCGGGCGAAGTGCTGCTCGATGGTGCGCCCCCGCGGCACGGTAGAGGGCGGCAAGGAACGCGCGATCCGCGGATCCAGCTGGTGCCGCAGGATCCAGCTTCTTCTCTCAATCCTCGAATGACCGTGGCCCAGACTCTCGGCGAATTCCTCAGGCACCACCAGAATCCCACCGCGATCGAGGAACTCCTCGCCCTGGTGCACCTTGATCCCGCGCTCGCCAGCTCCTACCCACACCAGCTCTCGGGGGTCAGCGGCAACGGGTGGCGCTCGCGCGGGCGCTCGCCGTCAGGCCGCGGGTGTTGATCGCCGATGAGGTGACGAGCGCGCTCGATGTGTCGGTGCAGGCCACGGTGATCGCGCTATTGCGCGAGTTGCGCCGCGAACTCGGGCTGACGCTCGTGTTTGTCTCACACGATCTCGCGGTGGTGCACGAGCTGTGTGACAGCGTGCTGGTGATGCGGGCCGGCCGCGTAGTGGAACGCGGTGGCACCGAGTTCTTCACCGCACCGCGCACCCCCTACGGACGCGAGCTGCTTGAGACGGTACCGCGGCTGGCCACGGTACTCACCCTCGGCTGACACCCCTGCCGACGACGAGAGGCCCCCTTAGCTGCGAGAGACCACCAAACCCACGTGTGGATAAGGGGGCCTTTCGTCGGTAAGGGGGACTCTCGCGGCTCACTCCATCCGATCCGCGGGACCTTGCGCCCACCAACGGACCGAGGGCTTCTACTCGCGCCACCCACCGATAGACTGAGCGGGAGAACGCGACAGGGAGGTGCAATGTGTACGAAACAGCGAACTGGATCGAGCGGCTCTTTGACGGGTCCCTCTTTGCGGGCGGTATCTTTCTTGTGATCGGGATCGTCGGCGGCGTGTTGCTACTGCTCTCCTTCGTTCTTGACGGCATCTTCGATGCCTTCGACTTTGGTGACGGCCCCCTGAGTCTGACGACGATCGCTGCGTTCACCTCTATCTTCGGGTTCACGGCATTCGCCGGTGTGGGCGCAGGCATGGCCACCCCTGTCGCCTCGGTAATGGGAGCCGCCGCGGGCCTGCTCGGAGGAGCGGCTGCGTGGTGGCTGACGCGCCTCATCCGCGGTGCAGAATCAAGCACTGCCCTGAGCAACGAGGACCTCGTTGGATCAACGGGTGCTGTGGTCCTCCCGATCCCTGCTGGGGGGCTTGGTGAGATTGCCATCACCAGGCACGGTGAGCGCGTATCGCTTTCAGCTACGGCAGCTACCCCCATCGAACGCGGGACCCAAATTCGCATTGTGCAGACGGTGACCTCAACCTCCGTGCGAGTAGAGCCGGTGGCGGCGGATCCTGAACCAACAACGCCTGAGACACCCGCACCCTAGACGACTTCCCACGCGACCGATTGATCGGAGAAATAATGTTCCTTGCTAGCCCTGCCATTGTTGGCATCTTTGGCGCCGTCATAGCGCTGGTGCTGATTGCGCTTGTCATTATCAAACGCTATCGCATCGCAAAGCCCGACGAGGCGATCATCGTCACCGGCGGCAAGGGCAAGGAGGTCGTTGACGCGTCCGGTGGGAGGAGCCGGGATCTCTCCGGACAAAAGGTTGTCACTGGCGGCGGCGTCTTTGTTGTTCCATTCATCCAGAAGTCGTTCACGATCTCGCTGCGTTCGCGCAGGCTCACGATCATGACCGAGGCGCAGACCACCGACGGCATTACGATTCAGGCGCAGGCCGTTGCGGTCGTGAAGGTCGGCGGCTCGCAAGAGATGATCCGCGCGGCCGCCCAGCGATTCCTCTCGAACTCCGACGAGATTGACCAGTCGACCCAGGAAGTGCTCTCGGGCTCGCTGCGTTCGATTATCGGTGGCTTGACGGTGTTGCAGATTATCCGGGATCGCGCCGTCGTCGCGCAGAGTGTGCTGGAGGCCGCTGAAGAGGCGCTCACGAAGCAGGGCCTCGTGGTCGATACGCTGCAGATTCAGGAGATCCGCGACGGTGCCGACTACATCACCAACATCGGTCGCCCCGAGGCCGCGAAGGTACGGCAGCAGGCAGACATCGCCGAGACCAACGCGTACCAGGCATCACAGGAGGCAAAGATTGCCGCGGAGCGCGTGCTGCTCGACCGCAACCGCGAGCTGAAGCTTCGCCAGGCCGAGATCCAGGCTGAAACCGACAAGGCGACCGCTCAGGCATCTGCCGCTGAGCCGCTTGAGCAGGCAATCCAGCAGCAGGCGATCGTGCAGCAGCAGCAAATCACCGCGCAGAAGGAGGTCGCGCTGCGCACCGAGCAGCTGAACGCTGACGTTCGTGCGGTTGCCGAGGCAGAAGCGTACCGCGTCAAAGAGCTCGCCAAGGCCGACGCGGAGGCCGCAGTGTCAGCCGCAGAAGGCCGTGCGCAGTCGACCGAGCGCGAGGGTCTTGCAGCCCGTGCCGCCCGTATTGCCGCCGCTGAGGCGCTTGAACGAGAGGGCAAGGCCGAGGCCGCAGCGCTCGAGGCGAAGGGAACCGCAGAGGCCGTCGCGATCGACGCTCGCGCGCGTGCCCTCGAGACGCAGTCGCAAGCCGTACTCGCGCAGGAGCTGATCCAGTTGCTGCCGGAGATCGCTGGCAAGTACGCCGAAGCGATCGGGGCAATCGACAACATGACGGTTGTTTCGGCCGACGGCAGCTCGAAGGTCGCTGGCGACGCAATGGGCAACATCAAGGGTCTCCTCGAAATGGCGAAGGACACCGTCGGTATTGACCTCGTCGGTATGCTCAACGGTGTGGTGGCTGGCGGGGCCGCGGGTGCTGCGGCCGGTCGCGCATCGAAGACGGCGACGCCGGCACGTTCGGGTGCGCCGCTGTCAGAGCATGCCGCGTACGCGCTTGAGCGTTCGTCGGAGGCTCTCCGCGGCGCTTCGGACGACCTTGCGGGCGTCGCCTCTGAACTGGTGGTCGAGCCCAGTGTGGATCCCGATCCTGCACCAGCCGCCGCACCCGAGCAAGAGCCACAAGCCTAAACGTCAGCAACAGGCGCAGTAAGGCAGAATAGAAGGATGGTTGAAGCGAGCGGCAGAATCAGGATCGGCGTCATCGGCGGGGGGCAGCTCGCGAGGATGATGGTGCCTCCCGCGATTCACCTCGGTCTGCAGCTCAGTGTGCTCGCAGAAGCCGAGGGCATGAGCGCCGCGCGCGCGGTGGACGCGGTAGGCGACTACCGGGATCCTGAAACCGTCTATGCCTTCGCCGAGACTGTCGATGTCATCACCTTCGACCACGAGCACGTCCCCTCGGAGATCCTGCGCGAGCTTGAGTGTCGTGGAGTAGCGGTGCACCCGAGGCCAGACGCCTTGCAGTTCGCGCAAGACAAGATCCTGATGCGCGAGAAGCTTGAGGAGTTGGGGGTGCCCGTGCCGAGCTGGGCCGCCATCAGCGATGAGGCCGAGCTGCAAGCCTTCATTGAAAAGCACGGCGGCCGAGCTGTCGTGAAGACGGCTCGCGGCGGTTACGACGGCAAAGGCGTGCGCGTCGTGTCGGATGCTGCTGGCGCGCGCGACTGGTTCGCGGCGCTCGCCGAAGACGCGCGCGGCGGCCGCTTGCTGGTGGAGGAGCTCGTTGACTTTACGAGGGAACTCTCGCAGCTCGTTGCGCGCCGACCGAGTGGCGAGGCGCGCACCTGGCCAGTCGTTGAGACGATCCAGCTCGACGGAGTCTGCGCCGAGGTGCTTGCGCCTGCCCCGGTGGCGAACCCTGTCACGCTTGACGAGGCCGCGAGGATCGGCAGGGTCGTGGCCGACGGCCTGGGCGTCACGGGCGTGCTGGCCGTTGAGATGTTCGAAACTCGTGATGGACGTGTGCTGGTGAACGAGCTGGCAATGCGGCCGCACAACTCGGGCCACTTCTCCATCGAGGGCTCGGTGACGAGTCAGTTCGAGCAGCACCTTCGCGCCGTGGCCGACCTGCCACTTGGCGACACCGCGATGACGGCTCCCGCCGCGGTGATGGTGAACGTATTGGGCGGACCCGCCGAGGGGCCAATGCCGGTCAGATACGCCGAGGCGCTCGCTGCACACCCGCGCGCAAAGTTTCACAGCTATGACAAGCAGCCGCGCCCGGGTCGCAAGGTGGGCCACGTCACGGTCACGGGTCAGGATCTCGCGCAGGTGCGTCAGGCGGCCCAGGCCGCGGCCCGCGTCTTCGACTGAGCCCGCGAGAAGCGTGACGCAGCTACGATAGTTCCTATGGCAGACAGCGCAGCGCCCCTCGTCGGCGTCATCATGGGATCCGACTCCGATTTTTCGGTCATGGCTGACGCGGTGCAGGTGCTCCGCGACTTCGGTATCGCTCACGAGGTTGAGGTGGTCAGCGCGCACCGCACCCCCGACAAGATGGTGACGTACGCGCGCGAGGCTGCGGGCCGGGGCCTTCGCACCATCATCGCGGGCGCTGGTGGGGCCGCACACCTCCCCGGTATGGTCGCCTCCATGACAACGCTGCCCGTAATCGGCGTCCCGGTGCCGCTCGCCAAGCTCGATGGGCTCGACTCGCTGCTGTCCATCGTGCAGATGCCGGGAGGGATCCCGGTCGCGACCGTTTCAATCGGGGGAGCCAAGAACGCGGGGCTGCTCGCCGCGCGGATCCTCGGCGCGAGCGACGCGGGGATCGCCGCGCAGCTTGACGGGTATGCTGCTGAGCTCACCGCAGTGGTCGAGCAAAAGAATGACGCGCTCAAGGCTCGCGTGAATAGTTGAGTATTCTGCTGGCGCGGCAGCGCCAGCGAGTTGAAGGCCTTGATTTCGACTCGCTGCGCTCGCTCAATCGGCGGAGGGGGACGCAAGCCTCGCTCAATCGGCGGAGGCGCATCTATCTGCGTGACCCCTACAGGTTCGCGTGGGTTTCCCAGAGATGCCAGGCGGTGCCGCGCCAGCTGTAACTGCGGCTGCGATCCCGCGCTAGCACCGCAAGGTAGCTGAGGGAGTTGGGGTCGCGGAACAGCCTGCTGAACTCTGCGGCAAACTCACCGGCGCCTGGAGCCATGACTCCCGCGTCGAGAACGATCTCCTCTGCTGCGGGATGGCCGGAGTGAAGCACCGGCACCGCGGCGCTGAGCGCACCGAGAAGCGTATAGCCGGTGCCGAGGAAATCTTGGGGCTGCAGCAGGAGGGAGGCCCCGGTAAGCGCAGCCCCCACATCACCGAGATCGCGCGGAGTTGCGACGATGATGCGGCCCTGAAGTTCGGCTGGGATCGCGGTCGTGGCTTCCGGGCCGACGTCAAGCGCGGGATCCACCCCGGTCAGCACCACGACGGTTGGAAGCTTGGGGTCTGCGAGCAGCGCGTCGATGATCCAGCTGAGCCGGCCGTGCTCGCTTGCCGTCGCGGTCGTCACAGCGTAGTGATCCGGGATGCCGAGCGCAGTGCGTCGTGCAAGGGCGTCGTCCGGTCGGAGATATTCGGTCGGGGGTGCCAGCGGAAACACCTGCACCGGAAGATCTGAGCCGTAGTGATCCTGCAACACTCGTGCAGTCGCGTGGGTCGGGGTGAGGATCACGTCGGCATGCTTGACGGCCCGCTTCGTGAAGGCGCGATAGAGCCTGGCCTGAGCTGATCCGAGTACCGCAGGAGAATCCCAGGCGATGCTGTGGCTGATAGTCACCGAGGTTTGCGAGCCGTCGTCTTCCCCGCGTGATCGCAAGGGTACGAGGGGCGTGAGAGAGTGCACGAACTCGCCGTCGAGAGGGCGGGCAGTGGTGCCGTTCTGCCACATCAGCGGGAGGAGACTCGCGCGGAAAGGAAGGTGCTCGGTGCGGATGAGCGGAGAGCTCAGTTCTGGGGAGTTTGCACCCCTCGCGAGCAAGTAACGGACACTGCAGCTGCGAGGCGCCGTGTCTGCAAGCGCCTGTGCGAGATCACGGGAAGCTGCGGTGTTGACCGTGGCTTCCCAGTCAGGGAAAGGCTCGGCGATAAGCGTGATCGTCGTCACAGTCCCCCCCTTAAGCGGCCACAGTATCGAACAAATTATTTTTGTCTCAGGTTATTGTATTGAGCTAAGCCAGCGGAAATGCTGAACTTGAGGCCGCTGGTGCAACTCAGCGATGCAAACGTGACCTCTGGGTGAAGGCTTGACCAAATCGCCGGAGCGTTTTTCGGTTTAAGGGGTATCCATTTAGCTCCCGTGAAGCCTGTATTCTGAGCTAAACGTTGAAAGACCCCGGCGCTGCGCTAACAGCCCGGGGCGTGGACTACACCAAGAAGGGGTGTCGTCAATGGTCGATAATACCGATGTCCCGTTGCAGGGTCATCCTGTCCCAGGGCACGATTACCCGGGTGACGCGGCCGAGTTTCGGGCATGGTTCCCTGATGACGCATCGTGTCTGGACTATCTTGCCTGGCTGCGTTGGCCGGACGGGTTCGTCTGTCCACACTGTCAGGCCACGGCTTCTTGGCGTGAGAAGACCGGCCGGTATCGATGTCGTGACTGTGAGAAGCAGATCTCAGCGACTGCGGGCACACTGTTCGAGAAGACGAGGATCCCGCTCACGGTGTGGTTTGAGGCGATCTGGCTGATGACGAGCCCGAAAGGTGGCGTCTCGGCGGCGCATCTACACCGGGTACTCCCGATCTCGTCTTATCAGACAGCTTGGACGATGCTCGGTAAGCTCCGACAAGTGATGAAGCCTGATCCTGCGGCGAAACTTTCAGGTGTGGTCGAGGTCGACGAGACCTTCTTTGGGGGTCCGAGGCCCGGAAGCCCCGGTCGTGGCGCGAAGGGGAAGACCTTGGTTGCGGGAGCGATCGAATACACGGATGCGGGGTGGGGCGGGCTCGTCTCGCAGTCATTCCTGATGCCTCGACTGGTTCTTTGCGGAACTTCGTGACCGCGAACATTGCGTTGGGTTCCACCGTGATCTCTGATGGATGGACTGCGTACCCTGGCGCGCTTGACGGGTACGTGCATGACCCGGTGAATGTGTCTGCGTCAGGGAAACCAGCACACGAGGTACTGCCAGCGGTCCACCGCCTGTTCTCGCTCGTGAAACGTCTGATCGATGGCACCTATCAAGGAGCTGGAACCGCAGCGCATCTTCCAGAATATTTGGATGAGTTCGTGTTCCGGTTTAACCGAAGACATAGTCGGCAGCGCGGCCTACTGTTCTTGCGGCTACTGCAACGCGCGGTCGCTCACGAGCAGGTCACCTATCGGGACTTGGTGCGTGATTCAAAAGCGAAATTGGTGTCTCCGAGGGGAGTGCTGGGGCCACGTCGCCAGCCGGGGTCACTGGACATTGGTTCTGCTGGTAGGCGCTGGCGTGCTGACCGCTGAATCGGTAGTGGGTCACGGGAGCTAAATGGATACCCCTTTTCGGTTTTTACTCAGAGCCATCAGCTAAATTCGTGTAGATGCACCAAAACTGGTGGCAGTGGGCGCAATCAGGTAGGGAACATCCATGGCATCACATAGCGGAGCAGGGACAATTGTGTCTAACCCGCGGCATGGCAGACTGCGCAGGTCGAGTGCTTGGGGCAACGCGCTTCGGGTTCTTCTGACCACAGTCATTGTTGTGGCGATGAGCGGTGTGGCGACCGCCGCATACTCTGTGTGGGGTTTGTATAACGGCATGCAAACGATCGACCTCGGCGATGCCGGGGATCTGGCAGATGCCGTTGGCTTCGGGGCGGATGAGATTGAGGGCGAACTGACCGTGCTGCTGGTCGGCACCGACAGTCGCGCTGGCCAGTCGCTCGATGACGGCGAGACCGGAGAACTCAACGACGTCAACCTCTTGCTTCACGTCTCCGCCGATCACCAGCGTGCGACGGTCGTGAGCCTTCCGCGCGACCTCATGGTGCCGGTGCCGAGCTGCCCCGGCCCTAACGGCGAACCCGAGTATTACAGTGCGATGAGTGAGCAGCAGCTCAATAGCACCCTCAGTATCGGCGGCCTGCCCTGCGTGGTGGCGACGGTATCCGAGCTCACCGGCATGGATATCCCCTACGCCGCCATGATCACTTTTGACGGTGTGATTCGTATGTCGAATGCCCTCGGCGGGGTTGACGTGTGCCTGACCGAGCCGATTGTTGACGAATACACCGACCTGAATCTGCCCGCCGGCGTGAACAATCTGGTTGGTCTAGAAGCGCTGCAGTTTCTGCGCACCCGCCACGGTGTTGGTGATGGCGGTGACACGAGCCGGATCAGCAATCAGCAGGTCTTTATGTCTGCGCTGGTTCGCCAACTCAAGAGCTCCAGCACTCTTTCTGATCCGATCAAGGTATACGGTCTGGCAAAAGTCGGCGTCGAAAACATGACGCTCTCGAGCAACATGGCTACGACCGGGTTTATGCAAGCGGTTGCAAGCATAGTCAGGGACATTGATATCGACAGCATCAATTTCGTGCAGTATCCTTCCAACGCTCACCCATACGCGCCCGGAAGGCTCACCCCTAATCTGGCGGCAGCACAGACACTGTTCGACGTCTTGAAGAGCGGGCAGGCGTTCGACGTGACCGCAGTCGGGGAGGGCGTTGCGGAGGTTCCCGAGGATCCGGCTGCCGATCCGAACGCCGTGCAGGATCCGAATGCGCCGGCGGAGACGGAACCGGCTGATCCTAACGCGCCGGTCAAGCTGCCCCCGGCAATCACGGGACAGCGTGCCGACAATGAGACATGTTCCCAAGGACGTACCGTCCTTTAGACGACTGAGAGCTTACCGAGGGACGCTGATCCGTTCACGAACTCTCGGCAGGTTTCGCGTTCAGGGGCCTTCGGCTCCTACTCTTGAATTTATGTCAGCACGGCTGACGGTGAAGGGGAGGCGCGTGGGGAGCGTGATTGATCTGGAAGTGGTTTGTTCTCACGACAAGTCGTGCGACTGGTGTAGTTCAAGGACCCGTGCCGTCAATTTGACGAGGAAATCGCCTTCTCTTTCGCGATCGATTTCCCGAGAGTGGCCTTGTTAATAGCGACACCAGGGAGCTTCGTGGCGCTGTACTTCAGGATGCAATCCGCGAATTCTGGACTTGCACTTTTGCGACCTACCCAGCAACAGGAATGTGATCTTTGGGGGTGAATCCCGCGTCGCTCGCAGGATGACACAGGACAAGCAAAGTACTCTAGTGGTTATGCGTGTATTGCTGACAGGTGGAGCCGGATACATCGGCTCGCACACCGCCCTTGTGCTCTTGGAACGTGGCCACGAGGTTGTGGTGCTCGATGATTTCTCGAACAGCGCATGGGAGGCCGTGCGTCGGGTCGAGGAGTTGAGCGGGAAGGATATCCCGGTCATTGAGGTGGATCTTGCGGATAGCGTTGCCGCCAAGGCTGCACTCGCGGGGACTGAATTTGAGGCGGTGATTCACTTTGCGGGGCTGAAAGCGGTTGGCGAGTCGGTGGCTCAGCCGAGTCGGTACTACCGAGTGAACATCGATTCTACCCTCGCGCTGCTTGATCTGATGCGGGAACGCGGCGTGAACAAGTTGGTGTTTAGCTCCTCCGCCACCGTGTACGGCGATCCCGAGTATGTGCCGATCGATGAGCGGCACCCGGTTGGCCTCGGGATCACCAATCCCTACGGCTGGACGAAGTTCATGAACGAGCAGATTATTCGCGATGTTCAGGCGAGTTGGCCGGAACTCGAAGCGGTGCTGTTGCGCTACTTTAATCCTGTCGGCGCGCATCCTTCTGGCAGGATCGGCGAGGATCCGACCGGGATCCCGAATAACCTGATGCCGTTTATCTCCCAGGTTGCCGTTGGGGTACGGGAGAGCCTAAGCGTGTTTGGTGATTCCTACGACACTGCCGACGGTACTGGAGTTCGTGACTATATTCACGTGATGGATCTTGCGGAGGGCCATGTTGCGGCACTTGAGCGTAGCGCTGCTGGCGTGGTGAGCTACAACCTGGGGTCCGGGACAGGTTCGAGCGTGCTTGAGGTCGTGCGCGAATTTGAGGCGGCGTCGCAGCGGCAGATTCCGTATGTGGTGGTGCCGCCCCGGGCCGGTGACGTCGCTGAGATGGTGGCAAACCCTGAGAAGGCCAACCGCGAACTCGATTGGCGGACAACGCGGACCCTGGCCGATGCATGCCGAGATTCGTGGGTGTGGCAGTCAACGAATCCTGCGGGATACTCCGTATGAGCCTCGACCTCGAGCGGCCTCTGCGAAACCCCGATGAGAGTTCTGAGCCACTCATGACAAAGCGCGCTCGGTGGCTGATTCTGATGGGCTTTGTGCTTCCGGGGAGCGCGCAGCTGCTCTCCGGGAACCGCAGACTAGGGCGTTTTGGGCTGATCTCAACCGTGTTGTTGATCGCGGGCGCGCTCATCGCGTTGCTTGGGTTCCTGCTGATGCGGGTTCAGACGCTGACGATTTTGACGAATGGCTTCGTGCTGCTGGTGTTGCAGTGGGTGCTGTTCGGGTATGCGGTGCTGTGGATCGTGCTCGGGTTCAACACGCTTCGTCTCACGCGTATTGTGCGGGTGCACCGCAACTGGAAGCTGCCAGTTGCGGTGCTTTCTGTGGTCCTGACAGTCGTGCCGGCGGTCGGCGCCGCCTGGGCGGGTAGCGCGGTTGCGGCGGGGCGAGGCGTGCTGAGTAACCTTTTCGCCTCAGCCCCGGCAGTTGAACCCATCGACGGCCGCTACAACATTCTGCTGCTTGGAACCGATGCCGGGCAGGATCGCGAAGGAATGCGCCCTGACAGTATTTCGCTCGTGAGTGTCGATGCACAGACTGGGCAATCAGTGATTATCGGCATCCCCCGTGAGCTCATCAACATGCCGTTCCCTGAGTCATCGCCGATGCATCCGGTGCACCCGAATGGCTTCTGCGTGGGACCCAACGCCTTCGGGGAAGGCGGGGGATGTCTCACCAATGGATATCTGAACGCACTGTTTGCGGAAGTTGAACAGGCCGACGAAATCGTTGAGGTTGAGGGGCTCCCCGAAGAATTCGCACAGTTCTACGAGGGGCTGTATCCGGACGCTGCTGCCAAGGGAACGTCTCCCGGTATCGAAGCGATTAAGGATGCGGTACAGGGCGCGACTGGACTTGACCCGCAGTTTCACGTTCTCGTCAACATGGACGCGTTTTCGAATCTGATTGACGCGCTCGGCGGTATCACGGTGAATGTCACCGAGGAGCTGCCGATCGGCGGCGATCAAGACGGTAATAACGTCGAAGGCTGGATCATGCCGGGCGAGCAGGGCATGGATGGCTACACCGCGCAGTGGTACGCCCGTTCAAGGTACGGCTCTGCAGACGGCGACTACGCGCGGATGCGGAGACAGCGTGAGATTCAAGCTGCGATCCTCGCGCAGATGAACCCCGAAAATGTCTTGCTCCGTTTCCAGGACATCGCGTCGGCCGGGACCCAACTTGTGGAGACTGATATCCCGGAGTCGATGCTTGGCCGCTTCGTTGACCTCGCGAGTAAAGCTCGTGCCTTTACTCCGGTTAATGTTGAACTGGCGCCGCCGGAGGTTGACCCCGAGTACCCCGATTTTTCGGCGATTCAGCAGCTTGTCGCGGCTGGAGTGGCCGAAGCTTCGCCACCTGAAACGAACTAAGGGTCAGGTGGAGAACACGCTGAGCCAGAAGAACCCCCGTCAGTATCTCGCGCGAATCCGGCCGTCGCGAAAGTCTCAACCGATCGTTGTTGCGGTGTCTGAAGTTGCGGCGGCCACCGAGGCGGTTGCCCAGGCGACCGAAACGATCGCGGTTGTTGCTGAGATAGTTGAGGACATTGCCGCGGCAGAGGCTCGCCGTCGACGTTGGCGTTTGGTCTCGCTGGTGCTGTGGATCCTCGTGGCTGCCGGTGCGGTGTTGGGCGGCGCAGGCTTTTGGGTGGAGCGGACTTTCGGCAAGATATCAGTCGACCAGTTGCTCCTCAACCTGTCAGGCGGCGGGGGCGAGGGGGCCGGGGGTACCGAGCTGATGTGGGGGGCGGTGACCACGATTCTTTGCGTCCCCCTCTTCCTCACCACGCTCATGATCCTGCTGGTGGAGATAATGCGGAGGGCGGTGTCGAGGCGGGACGGTCTTTGCCGTCCCCGGCTTGTTCGCGGTATCGCGGCGGTGCTCGCCCTTCTCGTACCTGTCAGCGGAGTCTCGATCTTTGCGAATGCAATCGGGCTGAGGGACTACGTACAGGCGGCACTTCGTGAGGCCTCTCTCGGGACGAGCATCGCTGACTATTACACCAAACCCGTGGTTGTGTCGGGTGTCGATGACGAAACGAGCCGGAACTTGGTACTGATCTATCTGGAATCGACCGAAGATACGTTTGCCGATGATCGCCTGTTTGAGAAGAACATGCTCGAGCCCGTGCAGTCTGTGACGCAGGGGTGGGAATCGATCCCGCGTCTGCACCAGTACGAGGGGGGCGGGTGGACGATGGCCGGGATTGTCAGCACGCAGTGCGGAATCCCGCTCCGCTCTGTCACCGATCGGGCGGACAACGATGAGTTGAACACCCTGGGCGCCGAGGGAAGTGAGCTCGAAAGCTACATGCCGGGAGCGACCTGTCTCGGCGACGTGCTCGCGGACGAGGGATACAGGAATGTGTTCCTGGGAGGTGCGGACGCACGGTTTGCGGGAAAGGGTGCCTTTTTTTCAGGGCACGGCTATGACGAGGTGGACGACCTCGGCGTCTGGCGCGGGCTAGGTGAGACGGAGATCCGGGATGACTGGGGACTATCTGACCGACGTCTCTTCGAGCGCGCTAAGGATACGGTGACCGAACTCCACGAGGCTGACGCCCCGTTCAACCTCACCATATTGACCCTCGACACCCACGAGGGGCCACGGGTATTTGAGTACTGCAGCTGGGATACCGATACCGCAATGACCTCAATAACGTTTTGTTCGATGCAGCAGGTCGCTGGGTTCATCGATTTTATGCGTGACGAAGGCTACCTCGAAGACACTGCGGTGGTGATCATGGGTGACCACCTCAAAATGGTTGCGCAGGGCGGGAGCTTCTGGGATGAGCTCCACGGGCGAGAGGGTCGCACGATCTTCAATAGGATTTGGACCCCTGACGGAGAGAGGATGGCCCGCCCCGAGATCGATCAGCTCAGCGTGTACCCGACGATCTTGGAACTCTTGGGTATTGAACTTGCCGACCATCGCGCCGGGGTGGGAGTGTCGGCGCTTGTCGCCCCGAGGAAGTCTCCTCAGGGACGATTCTCGAACTTAAACCCGATGAATATCTCGACGTAATACGAAGCCGATCGGTCGATTTCTTTCGCAGCGTCTGGAATGGCAGACCCGAGCTAGCTGCGCAGACGCGAGCGGGCACCCATGATGAGACCCGCGCCGAGAGTGAGTAAGCCAATCGCGCCGAGAAAGAGGGAGGCTTCGTTGGCACCCGTTGCCGCCAGCTCCTGCGGTGCACTGGCGAGATCCTGGGGCGTAGCCGGTGTCTGTGGCATTGCGGGTGGCGGGGAAATTGGAGACGTGTTGTCGTCTCCCTGCACAGTGAACGCAAAGCGTGACTCGCCGACCACGACATCACCGAGGTCGCATTCGAGGGACAGTCTGTTGCTGAACACCTCATCCGTCGGGGGCTTAGCGTCGTTCGGCACCTGCAACTCCTGGTTGAGAATGCCGTTGCTCTCGAGCGGGAACTTCCCGAAATACCGTGACACTGTGAGGTCGTCCATGGAAGTGTAGGACAAGCTTGCTTCGGCGGCATCCGCGCCAACGCCGTTGTAGAAGCAATCGCCCGTGACGCGAATCGGGTCGCCGGGTTTGCCTTGGAGCGAGTCCGCGGCGAAGCGGATTTCGACCCCCTCTGGTTCTTCAGTGGGTACATCACCGAGCACGGTGAAGGGAATCTCGCCCTGGCAGTAGATCGCGTCTCCGTTGATGCACGAGTAATAGATCAAGTACTCACCGGGGGCGACGGCCTTGGGAATGGTGATTGTTCCGGCATTAGGGTCACTCGGATCCAGCACGACACTGCCCCAAAAGTCGGGTCCGTAGTCGATATTGGATCCTGGCTGGAACCAGGTCAGATACTCGAAATGCACATCGACGCTCTGCCCTGGCGATGCGTCGGAGCTTGTGAAGCTCACGGCCTCCCCGGGTGCCACGGCAGCCGGGATCACCTCGAGTTCAAATCCAAGCGACTCGTCTGCGAACGCTGCGGAGGCACCCGCGAAGCTGGCGAGGACAAGCGCGATCCCGACGGTGCCCGTTGTATTGCGAACAATTTTGGATGTTTTCCGAAGCAGGGCCATAGCTGTAGTCTACGTCAGAAAAGACGCAGTTCACAGCCATAGCACAGTTTTACGGGGCCGTTCGCGGGAAGGCGGCGGTGGGGGTGGCCCAGGTGGCGGCAACGTAGACTGGGTGGAATTGTGTTTGTTGTGAGGGAGAGTGTTCGCATGCGCGTAACCGCCGTGCTGGTGGCCTACAACCGTCGGGATCTGTTGCAGGAGTCGCTCGCGGCACTCGCGAGGCAGACTCGCCCTGTTGACAGGCTTGTTGTTGTGGACAATGCCTCCACCGACGGCTCGGGAGAAGCGGCAGAATCGCTGCTCGATGAGTGGGGAGAAAGGGCCCGGCTCATCAGGCTCACCGAAAATACCGGCGGTGCCGGCGGATTCGCGGTCGGGATCGCCGCCGCGATTGCTGAAGATGGCATCGACTGGGTGTGGGTGATGGATGATGACACAGTGCCCGGACCCGAAGCGCTTGCGGGCGCGCTCGCGACGCACTCGCGATACCGGCGAACGGGACCGGACGACCTGGCGGTAATGGGGTCCCGAGTCGTCTGGACCGATGGCGAGGATCACCCGATGAACACACCGAAGGCGAAGATCCGCGCGAGCGCGAAGGAACGTCGGCGCGCGGCTCAGGCGGGCGCGATGGAGATCAGGTCGATCTCGTTTGTCTCGGCCTTCCTGCGCGCGCCGCGCGTGCGTGAGCTCGGTTTGCCGGTTGCCGACTACTTCCTGTGGAACGACGATTTTGAGTACTCCGCGAGACTCCTGCGAGGTGCCAGAGGGCTCTATGCTCCAGACTCCGTAGTGACGCATAAAACAGCCAAACGAGGATCCAGTGACCAGGATCCGGGCGCACGATTCTTCTTTGAGGTGCGCAACAAGCTGTGGGTGTTTCGCACGAGCCGGGCGCTCTACCCGTGGGAGAAACTGCTGTATTCTGCGGCGACCGCGCGCCGCTGGTTCCGCACGTTCCGTGCCTCGGAGGACCGAGCGCAACTGTGGGATTGCCTTCGTCGGGGATGGGGAGACGGCTGGCGAAGCTCACCGCAGCCGACACGTGAGGTACTCCGAGGTACTGGAGTGCCAGTCGATGTCATGTTCGAGATTGATCGCCTCGCAAAGGGGAACGTCCGATGACGGTGGGGGAGTTCTCTCTCCTGCTCCCGGTGTACGCGGGTGACGATCCCGGATTCTTGCGACTTGCATACGAGAGTTCCGTCCAGCAGCAGACTCTGCGACCAGCCGAAGCTGTGATCGTGCAGGATGGTGAGGTGCCAGAGGCGCTCGCCGCCGAGCTCAGACGGATTGTCAAGGAAAGCCCCATCCCGTGTCGAATGGTGGAACTACCCGAGAATCGCGGCCTCTGCGAGGCACTCAACGCCGGGCTTGAAGCGGTAACCTTTCCGGTGGTCGCCCGCATGGACGCGGACGACGTCTCCACGCCTGATCGGTTTGCGCGCCAGTGGGCCTTGATCGACCAGGGTTACGACTTGGTGGGCTCCGGTATGTTCGAGTTTGAGCGTGATCCGGGCATCCAGAGTGCGACACGAGTACCACCTGTTGGCTTCGCGAGGATCCGTGCTCACGCGCGCACCCACAACCCCTTCAACCATCCCACGATGATGTATCGTGTGGCGGCGCTCGACCGTGTCGGACGGTACCAACCGTTCGGCAGAATGGAAGACTACTGGCTGGGGATCCGGCTCATCGCTGACGGCGCGAGAGTCGAGAACATCGCCGATCCGCTGCTCGGCTATCGTGTTGGCGCGGGTGCGTTCGCGCGGCGTGGTGGCTGGTCCGAGGCCCGAACCGAATGGCGTCTGCAGCGGGAACTGCTGCGAATGGGGTTTGTGACGCGGAGCCAGTACCTTCGCAACGTGGCTATGAAGGGGGCCTACCGCTTGCTCCCTGCGGGAGTGAAGCGGGTACTCTTCCGTGGCCTCATCGGGAGAGGGCTGCCCGGGGACCGGGCTTAGCTGGAACGGCTACCAGACGATGTCTTCACCTCGCAGATCAAGCTGCGGGCCAGCTGCGACGAAGCCCTGCATGCTATCGATCGCTTCGAGCAGGCGGGGTTGCAGGATCGCGCGCATCGTCGCCGTATAGGTGCTCGTGAGGTGATTGTCGTCGAGGTACACGACAACATTCCCGATCACTGCCGGACAGAGATTCTGGGGGCAGATGAAATCGTTCATGTCGATCGTCGCTACGCCCGAGCCAACAAGCTCCTCTGCGGGATTCTGGTCCGCCAGCGCCCGATCGCGCTCGACGTCGCAGATCGTCGTGTCGCGGTGTTCCTCGGTGCACATGAACATGTTGAAGGTGAATCGAGGGTTGTCTCGCAGGAGAACGGTCGGAATACCCAGATCGGCGAGCGCGTCGAGCGTGTTCTCGATGCCCGGAACGACCGTCTCAGCCTGGCCGTAATCTTCGATCGGATCAGTGGGCCCCGCCGCTGTGCCGACGGTCACCACGAGGTCGGGCTGAAGTTCCTCGGCGAAGGTGAGGAGATCCTCGTTCCACGATAGGCACTCTTGCGCGCGATCGTAATTCGACGAATACTCCGGGTCGACAAGACCAAACGCGCAGCCGCCCTTCACCACGGCGATGAGCCGCCAACCCTGTTCCTCAGCAATCGCGTCGAGCGGTGCAAGCCACTGTTCCGAGTGGGAGTCACCCGTGACCAGCACTGTCTTTGAGTATTCGCTCACGCTGTTTTGGTTGCATGATTCGCGCATCTCATCGCTCTGCAGCGGCAGCTCAGGGTCGGCGCAGAGCTCAGCAAGTGTGCCCCATTCTGCCTCGAGCTGAGTGGCGAGCGGGAGGAGGGGAGCATCGGGATTGCTCGCCTCGTTCCAGCCATCGAGCAGTGAGAGCGCGCCAGGATTGTTCACGAGCCGTTCCTCGGGTGTCGCTTGCTCGACCGCGTCCACGATGTTCTGGGTTGCGACGGCCGCAAAATGCTGGGCGAGGCTCGTTGGTACCGCGACGAGCAGAATCGACAACCCGATGACGAGTAGCCCGCGCGGTGAGTTCTTGTTTGCCCAGGTGAGATTCCGGATCCTCTCGTCAACGGCCCAGGTGAGTCCCACTGCCAGAACGATCGAGACGAGGATCAGCATGAGTCCCTCGAACGCGTTGAGTGATTTGCCGTCGCGTTGCACCAGAGTAATCACGAGAAGGGGCCAGTGCACCAGATAGAGCGCATAGGCTGACTTGCCGAGAAACAGCAGCGGGGGTGCTTGCAACAGCTTGGCCGGACCGAACCCTGTGTCGTTGGTGTTCCCGCTCACAATGATCGCGGCGACACTGAGCACCGGCCAGAGGGCCAGATAGCCGGGGAATCCCCCGCTGACATCGAGTATCATGCCGCAGCTGAGAAGCGCGGCGAGCCCGAGCCAGCCGAGGACCCCGAGAAGTGGACGCGGGAGTCGAATCCACGGGATGACGATCGCGAGGATTGATCCTGCGGCGAATTCCCACAGCCTGGCTCGCGTGTCGAAGTAGGCGAACTCCTGATGACTTGCCGTGGTCACGATAGAAAACGCGAGGGACAGGGCAAAGACCACCGAGAACACGCCGAGCGCGAGCAGGCGAACGCGGGCGATCTTCAGGAGCCGCTGCAGGATCGCGATGACCCCGAAGAGCAGGGGCCACAGGAGAAAGACCTGCCCCTGCACCGAAAGTGACCAGAAATGCTGCACGGGGCTTGCGAAGGCGTGGTTGGCGTAGTAGTCAACCGACTCGAAAGCAAGCAGCCAGTTTTCGGAGTAGAAGAGCGCCGCCCAGGTGTGCGACCACAGCGGTACGAGCCGGGAGACGGGAAGGAACGCCCAGCCCGCAAAGATGACGGCAACGAGCACGACTGCTGCGGTCGGGAGGAGTCGCTTGAACGTATGGATCCACTGGCCAACGATGCGCAGTGGGGCACCAGATTCCAGGCGGCGGATGAAGGTCGCCGCGAGGAAATACGCGGAGATCATGAGGAAGGCGTCGACGCCCCCTGAGACCCGATCCAACCAGACGTGATAGCTAACAACGAGGAGCACCGCGACGGCGCGGAGACCGTCAATATCGTTGCGGTAGGGGGATGCATCCGAAGCGTGAGCGGAGCCTGCTGTCGCGACGTTTTGCCAGGGGAAACGCGCTTCAGTTTCGGGCTTGAGAGAAACAGACATCGGGGGACAAGCGTACCTCAGTCATTCGCGCAGCCGGCGTTATGACCCGTTTTGCAGAGCGAGAGCGGCGAATCTCAGTGCGAATGAAGCCGAAAAGGCGAGTTAAGGGAGAAATCTACGTGTCGATCTCTACTTCACGAGCGGCACCAGTTCGCGCTGCAGCCAGCCAGTGAGCGATTTCGCAAACGTACCGGTGAAGTGGTTGTCGTCGGTGTAGACAACGAGATCACCGGTAATCATGTGGCAAGTCCCATCAGGGCAGAGCAGATCCTGCAGGTCGACGACGTCGATATCGAGCTGATGCGCAGCGGCGGTGAGCCAGTCGAGATCCTGCGCTGCCTCCCAGGAACAGGCGTCATCTCGGCTCTCCTGCGCGGCGAGACAGGCTGGTCCGGTCATGCGCTTGCCCTGTGCGTCAAACAGTTCGACTGTTGGGAGGTCCCGGAATACGATGACCTGTTTCCCGGCATCCCGCAGACGCGAGAGAATCGGTGCAGGATCCGGCTCGCCCACAACGAGATCGCTGCGAATGACGATCACCACGGTGGAAATCGTCGGATCGGACTCAATTGCACGGACTTCCTGCTCGCTCCATTCGACGCAGCGGTCCGCGTCTTGCTGGAGGGCGTCGCGTGAAACGCCAAACACTCCGCAACCCGACCGTGTCTCGACGCGCAGGTTCCAGCCCTCGCGGGCGGCAAGCTGCTGCATCGGCGGAATCAGCTGTTCGGCGTGCGAGTCGCCGAACAGCATAACGTTGCGGCCCGTGCCGGCGGTCGAATCATGGCTACCTTGATCTGCTTCGAAGCTGCAGGATTGCTCGTCAAAGGTTCCCACCGTGGTCGCTGTGCAGTGCGCCTTCGCGATGACCGTGCCGAACCAGTTCCATGGAACGTCCTCTTGGGCAAAAGTGGGGTCGATGAGTTCCGGGACCGACTCGTGCGGGTTTTCGCAGTTGTTGAGGATCGCGTAAGCGCCGATGCAGATGTCCCCGGGTCGGCGTTGCCGTTACCGTTGAGGAGCGCATCGAGTTCGGTCTGTCGTTGTTCAACGTCCTGTTGAATGCTGATGGTGTTGATAGAGACGAGTGCGATGATCCCTGCGACGGCGAATCCCATGAGGCCAAAGGTCACACTCTGGCGTTTCAGCGGGCCGGGAGCGCGGCGGATCGGGTCTTCGACAAGCTTCAGTGTGATCCAGGCCAACACAATGGTTGTGGGGACCACAACGAGAGCCCGTCGGATTCCCCAGTTCAGCTGGGGTAGGGTGGCGGTCACTGCGATGATGAGGGGCCAGTGCCACAGGTACACCGAGTATGAGGTATCTCCGAGAAACTGAACGACGCGGTTGTGGGTGAGCCGCTGAGGGGCGAACTTCCAGGGCTGCGGTCTGCTCGTATCGCCGCACCAGAGCAGGATCGCGGTTGCTGCGATCGGGATGACGGCCAGCGCGCCAGGAAACGCGGTGGAAGCGTTAAACAGGAAGGCAGTAGCCGCGATTGCGGCGAGCGACATGTAGCTGAATATCCCGCGGAGGGCGGCCGAGAATCGAGCCGCCGGGAGCATTGCGACGAGTCCGCCGAAAGCAAACTCCCAGGCCCGGGTGGTGGTGATGAAGTAGGCAGAGGGCTGGGACCTGGCGGTCTCGAAGATGGAGAACGCAAGGGATGCGGCCAGCACGATGATGAGTGCGGTGAGGATGAAACGTCGAGGGGGTCGCTTTGCCAGGGCCGCGATGAGGATGGTGAGCGCGATGAGGACAGGCCAGACGAGATAGAACTGCTCTTCGATTGAGAGTGACCAGTAGTGCTGAACCATCGATGGCGCGGCGTCGGCGTTGAGGTAGTCGACAGAGTTCGCTGCGAGGCGCCAGTTCAAGATGTAGCCGGCGGCGTAGCCGATGTCGCCGTAGTTTTGGGTTCGGGTGTTGCCCGGCATCACCGTCATCGTGAGGATTGCGGTCACGAGGAGCACGAGCAGGGACGCCGGGAGAAGGCGACGAACGCGTTTCGCCCAGAACTCGGTGATGTGGATGCGGCCGGTTGTCTCTACCTCCCTGAGGAGGTGGGCGGTGATGAGGAAACCGCTGATGGCAAAGAAAATGTCGACGCCGATGTAACCGCCGGGCAAGCGGTTGGGGAACAAATGGAAGACGACTACCAGCGTGACGGCGAGGGCGCGGAGGCCCTGAATGTCGAGCCGTTTTGTTGAACGGGACACTAGACCACGCGGTCCACTTGCGGGTTGAACTTGAAGCCTTCCCAGAGTTTGCGGTACATCTGGCGACGGTGCTTGCTCTGTACACCGCCCCGGCGCATGCCGACGATGACCTGCGCCGCGAACATCAGAAAGTGGGGGAGCGACTGGTGTTGGCGACGGTACGAGGCCTCGTTGCGCACGCCGTAGGCGAACTTCCAGGCGTTCTTCGCGTCGATCATCCCGAAGTTGACGCCTGCGTTCTCGCCCATGTCGTGCACGGTGACGCTATCAAGCACCTGTACTCCCGGGCACTCTCGCGATAGTCGGAGCGTGTATTCGGCGTCGTCGAACCAGATGAAGTATTCCTTGTAGGGGAGACCGTGGCGCTCGATCGCCCAGCGTGGGATCAGTACCGAAACGAACGAGCAGCGCGTCACCATCACCGAGTTTTGGCCGCGCGCGAGCAGGCGACCCCAGTCCCATGTGGGAACGGGGTTATTCATCTCGCAGATCGAACCGTCGATGTATTTCACAACGGAACATGCGAACGGCATCTCCTCACCCAGTTCGTCGACGGCCTCATCGAAACCGTGGATGAGTCGTTCGAGCGCCTCTGGCTCGGGATAGCCATCATCGTCCATGATCCAGACAAAGTCAGCGCCGAGCTCGTAGCCGCGGCGCATGCCCGCCGAGAAGCCGCCGGCACCGCCCGTGTTTGTCGACAGGCTGACGATGTCAAGCCGCAGAGGGGACTTCAGCGCTCTGAGGTAATCACCGGTCCCGTCAGTCGAGGCGTTGTCGACGATAACGAGGCTGGAGGGCGCGTGTGTCTGTGCCTCGATAGAGGCGATGACCGTCTTGAGTTTTTCCAGACGATTAAACGTGACGATGACCGCGGCTACGCTTGCCATTGTGTAAGCAGCTCCTTCATCCACTGGCTCGCGCCGGTGAGTGTGTTGAATTGATCGATGCGCTCGCGCTGGGCAGCCCAGTGCCGCTCTCGAAGCTTTTCGTTCGCCGCGAGCGCGGTGATGGCGGAGGTGGCCTGTCGAATAAAGGGGCGAGCGGGGCGAGGCACGAGCATCATGTCTTGCACGATCGTGCGTTGAGAACCGACATCCGCCGATAGTACGGGGACCCCCGTGGCGACGGCCTCGAAAGTGGTCAGTGTGAGCCCCTCGTTGATTGAGGTGATGACGAGGAGATCGGCAGCATCGAGGGTGTCACTGACGGGAGTGTCTTCGTATCGCCGTTCAAGGACGCTCTGCAGCCCAAAATGGTCGATGAGCCCATCGACCGTGTCCCGCATTTCACCGTCACCGTGCATGATCGCGTGGAACGGGATCCCGAGCTTGTGGAGGCGGTGGACGAGGAGCAGGAAGACGTCGGGCCGCTTCTGTCGCGACAAGCGGCCGATAAAGGCAATGCTGAATGGCCGCTGCGGATCCCGCGCTGCAAACTCCGTCGATACATCCGTGGTGAGCTGCGCGAGCGGTGCCATGTCGATTTTGGTGGCGTCCACACCTTGAACATCGGTCATCCAGCGCACAAGTTCGGGGGAGATCGCGTGGTGCCGATCGATGAAACGGTCGTACTGCACTGAGAGTCCCGGATACCCGCCGCCCAAGTACTCCACGATGTGCAGCGAATCAACCACGGGCAGATCGGGTCGGTGCTTGGCGATCCAGGGCAGGCTCAGGTAGAGCCACTGGCAGTGGTGGATCATGACGCCGCTGAAATTATAGTTCTCGAGGAGCGCGTGGGTCAGCCCGATATCGAGGGTGTGCAGGTGCTCGGGGAAGCTCATCGTGATGATGACGCAGTCCGCAAGCTCCGGTGCGGTGAGCCACGGATGAACCGAGTTCTGGTCCGTGACAATCACGGGAAGGAACCCCGCTGCTTTCGCGAGGCTGACTGATTCGAGGGCCCATCGCTCTGCACCGCCGGTTTGCAGCCAGTGCAGGCCGAAGAGCACGGCACGCGGTGCCGTGGGTTCTGGGGCCGCAGGGGTGTGACTCCACGCCGTGATCACCGGCTCAGCGGAGCGGGCGGCCTCGCAGCCTGGCCAGCGCTCGAGCGGAGCGCTGATCGCGCGTTCTCGCCGCTGCATGAGAGTTTCCCTGACGGCATCGAGGGCCACGGGGCTGCGCTGTTCGAGTTCGCGGTATACCCTGCGGGGGAGCGAGGCTGGGGCGGGCGGCTCGGTGGTCGCGGGGGTCGCCGCGGGGTGACTGACCCTGATGGATCGCTTCACCGGACGCTCGGGCGGGGTCGCCTGGATCGACCCGACTGCCAGGCTTCGCACCGACACGGCGAAGTGCTCGTGCGCGTCGATTCCAGCGGAACCGTCGATCGTGGTGATGTCTGTGAGCGCTGGCATCTGGTTGATGCTGCCACTTGTGACGCGCAGTTCGAGGAGCGCGCCGGGGTTTCTGAGTGCGTGATAGTTCGCGGCGGCGGTGAGCTGCGCAATCTGGAGTGTGCTGAGCTCAGAGGCTGCTGCGAGAGTTGCAGCTGACTCAGGAAGGACTACGAAAAGTGGGGAGTGCATGATCTCCAATAATCTAGCATCGTAGTCTGCTGCAAGGCCTGACAGGATTCCGTCCCGGCCGCCTATGAGAGACCACAAGAGATGATCTTGAAGAGTTTTGCTTCACCCTGTTGATCGATGAGCTGAACGGCAGGGTTGTCGTCAAGGTTTTCGATGCCTGGGTAGCGGTGATCCCCGCTTTCCACCTCTCGCGTCCCGAAATCAAGAATGTACCTGACGCCGGTTTGTTCTAGTGCGCTGCACGTTTCAGGACTGTCTGGCGTGAGCGCAAAGGTGTCCAGGATTTGTTTCGCGTTCTCGTTGATGAATGACTTTTGGTAGGTGAGTAGCACCGAGTATCCGGCGAGTGAGTATGCGTAGGGTGTGCCCGTCCAGGGGTTACCCGCGATGACTGCTCCCTTCGGCACGTGTTCATGAAGCCGGGAGATGAGCGTGCGTTCGTCATCGGAGAGCACGTTGTTGATGGGTACTTTGCCCTCCTCATTGCGTCCTCCCAGGAGTCTACGGTCATCCGGCGGTATCGAATCGATATAGCTTGCTGATTGGCCGTCGTGCACGAGCCTGAGAAGGGGCACAAACCTCGGGTATCCGGTCGTGAGAAGTATAGAAATGAGAGCGACCCCCACAGTCAGGCCGGCACCAGTTTTACCAACGCGCGACTGGCTCAGCGCGACACTAAGGCTATTGAGCCCGAGCACGGAGAGCGGGATCACTGCCACCACGAGCAAAGCGGCTAGACGGGGGACGTCAGCGAACCAGGGATTTACGATCAAGCGGAGAGCGGGAGTAGACGCCCCTGCGGCGATGATGTAGAGCGCGACTGCGCAGCACCAGATGAGAGCCGCCGCGATGCCGAAGCGCTCCCTCCTCACAATCGCAGTCAATATCCCAATCGCCACCAGCACCGTCATGACCAACGGCAAGCCTGAGCCGAGAATCGAGGAGGTGAAGGCTTGGAAGGCCGCGTCTCCGAGTGAAGTTTGCGCGGGCCACCACCAGGATGTGCGCATGCGAACAAAGATCTTGTATGCGGCGAATAGAAAGACGAGGAACAACAGGACGTTGACAACACGTCGACGGACGGTCGCACTGCGCCAGCTGGAGCTGAGCGCGACGCTCGCCGCGACCGTGCTGAACACAAGCAGCCCGGTGAACGCTGAGGGATGCGAGAGAGCAACCGTTCCGGTGGCGAACAATGCGAGAGCAACGCGCAAACGGAGCGGACCGAAGCTCTGAGTTCGAGATAGACCGAGCACCTGCAGCACGGCTGCGAGCGCTGCAGGTAGGAGGGCCATGCCTAGGAAGAACGGATAGATGATCCCGTAGGCGAGCGTATTGAGGGGAAAAGCGGGAAACGCTGCCGCGAGCACGCCCGCCCCCACGAGGGTCACAGGTGTGGTCCGCACGAGCTGGCGAGTGAACAGCATGATGCCCGCGGGCCACACCAGCGCAACGACGACCATGTTGAACGCGTTCATCGCGAGGGGAATGTTTCCTCCCCCTGCCATCGCAACGAGGGAAACGATCGCGTGCCATCCGCCAGGGTAGTAAAATCCAGGTTTCTCTGGGCTCGTATAGGCAGGAAGGTGGAAAGGGGAAGCGTTGTTGGTGTCGAGCACAAAACGCAGAGAGCCATGGTGGTACACAGAATCCCACGACTGCGAAATGGCATTTGGGTCACCGATTCCAACGCAGCCAATAAACAGCAAGCCTGTGCCTGCAAAAACTAGAGGACCAGCGCCCCACGCCCAGTGATAAGGACGCTCCTCTGGGGCTGCGAACCGGCTGCGCAGCAGAACCCTTCCAGCTAACACGATGAAAGCGCTCACCGCGATCACGCCGGCCCCAGCCGTGCCGAGGCTCCACGGCAGGCCGAGCCAGGGGACCACGACGGCGAGCAGTGCGTAGGATCCGACGGAGAAGAGAGGCGCGAACGCCCACCACCAGATCCTACGCAAGCCAAGGAAATAGCCAGTGGCGAGGCCCGGTATGTATAGCAGGAGGACGCTGACGACCATCAACGGGATGGCCCCACCCAGGACAGCAAGGCTTATCTCTCCCCGAAACCGGCATGCAGAGGCCTGCGACCGGGCTTGGCATGCCACCAGGCGAGGTCTGCCGTCAGAGGTGAGTCATCGTGGAGACTGAGCGACTCTTCGAGCAGCAGGTCTCCCGCAGTGTATCGTTGCAGTAACAACTCGATTTCGGCGCTGGAAATGGCGAATCGCTCCATGCCGATGACGTTCAGTCCGCGGAGTCTGGCCGGTGAGCCAAAGGCCTTGCCGTAAGGCGGAACATCGCGCGACAGGGGCGTTCCCATGCCGATCATGGCACCAGGGCCGATAATCCTCCGCTGGTGCACGGCGGCGTTCATGCCGATGTTTACGCGATCGCCAATGATGCAGTGGCCGCCGATACTGACCCCGGCAGACACGGTGGCATCTTCGCCTATGAGTACGTCGTGCGCGATGTAGGCGCGAGCGAGGATCCAGGATCTGGCACCGACCGTGGTTTCGCGGTAGCTTCCCTGATGAATGACCACGTTCTCGCGGATCACAGCTCCCGCTCCGATGCGTACGCCTGCGTGCTCGAGGTCACCAGTCCAGGCAGTATTCTGGCGGAGGTTCGACATCTCTGGCGGTGCGCCGATCTGCGCGCCAGGGCCAATCCAGACGCCATCCTCAACCACCGCGGGGCCGAGAACGACGGCCCCGGGGCCAATTGCGACGCCATTGCCAAGAGTGACGCCGGGGCCAACAACTGCGAGTGGGCTCACCAGCTGGGACGGTGTTCCCTGATTACTCACTGGCTTTGCCTCGCAGGCTCGCAACCTCAATCGTCGTGCCGGTCTGCGCGGCCTCAATCGCGGCTTCACACACCTTGAGCACCTGCAAACCCTCGCGAAGGGTGACCGCTTCTGAGGGCTGGCCTAGAATGCGATCGCGGAATGCTTCGTGCTCGCTACGCAGTGGCTCCCGCTTTTCAAGGGCGAATCGCGTCACGGTTCCCTCACTCACTCCACGGAAAGTGGTTACCGCATCCCATTCGCTGTCAAAGGTGCCGTTTTCGAAGAAGGTGAGGTCAGCGGTGAGGGTGTCGGCGATGAACGCTCCGCGTTCGCCTGTCACGAGGGTGAGGCGTTCTTTGAAGGGCGTTAGCCAGTTCACGAGGTGATTCGTGACGATCCCGTTTTCGAGCTTGGCCGAAATGGTTACCATGTCTTCAAATTTGCGGCCGCTTCGGAATGCGGTCTGCGCGCCGATCGACTGAAAGTCGGAACGAGCGAGCCACGCAGTAAGGTCAACGTCGTGGCTGCCGAGATCCTTCATCACGCCAACATCGGCGATTCGCGCAGGGAAGGGGCCCTGGCGGCGGGTGTGGATCTGGTATACTTCGCCGAGGTCGCCGTTTTCGAGTCGCTTGCGCAGGCTCATCAGCGCCGGGTTGAACCGTTCGATGTGCCCGACTGCGCCGACGAGACCGCGAGATTCGAACGCTTCGACGAGGCGCTGACCAGCTTCGAGCGTGTGCGCGACGGGCTTTTCGATGAGGGCGTGTACTCCACCCTCAGCGAGCGCCAGTCCGACCTCTTCGTGGAACTGTGTCGGGACAGCCACGACAGCCGCGTCGATTCCGTGAGCGATGAGCTCTTGAACCGAATCGTATCGCGGCAGCGATCCTGCAACGCCGTGGGGGTCACCCATCGCGTCAGCAACGGCCACAAGCTCGACACCCTCCACTTCGCGCGCAACTCTTGCGTGGTGCCGGCCCATCATGCCCAGCCCAATCAGGCCGACCTTGATCGTCATTGCTGCTCCTTCGTGGTTTCCGGTACCGAGGCGGCGGCGCGCCCTAGCCACCGGTTTCGTGGCGCTGTCGTCGTACTCCAGCAATATCTTACCGGGCGGGTTCCGCGAAACCTGGGCCTACAGGCCTCAGCTCCGTGCGGGTGGAATATGTCGGCTGCGGTTCGGCGCTCAGTTTCCGGGGGCGGCATATTTGGTAGACTCGGGCGGTTACCGGATCGCTCGCCAGTAGGAGGATTCGGCCAATACCCAGGGAGGAACTGTGGCAGCAAGCACCGTACAGGGTGCCGGCGCGAGCTCAGCCGGATTTGACGTTCCGGGGCAGGGACGTGGCCTGCTCGAAGTGTTCCGTTGGCGATACCTGCTGCGGCTTCTGGTGCGCAAAGAGACTTCAACGCGATACCGCAACTCGGTGCTGGGGTGGGTGTGGTCGTATGTGCGGCCCGCCGCCCAGTTCCTTATCTTTTATCTCGTGCTTGGCGTCTTTCTGAACATGAATCGCGGCGTAGAGAATTTCGCGCTGTATCTGTTCTCTGGCATTATCGTGGTCAATTTCTTCAGTGAAGGCTTTGGCAACGCGACTCGATCTCTCGTTGACAACGCGCATCTCGTACGCAAGATCTATATGCCGCGCGAGCTGTTTCCCGTAGCCGCAGTGTTTGTGTCCTTCATTCATTTCCTCCCGCAGGCCGGCATTCTTGTAGTGGTCGCGGTGCTCACCGGGTGGCTTCCGATGCCTCTCTATCTCGGGGCCGCACTGTTGGCGATGCTCATCATTGCTCTCGCCTCGACCGGTCTTGGGCTCTTTTTTGGATCTCTCAACGTCGCGTTCCGTGATGCGCAGAACTTCGTCGACCTGATCTTGCTCGTGGCCACCTGGGCTTCCCCAGTGCTGTATTCGTGGGAAATGGTTGCGGTCCACGTGCCGTCTTGGGTGATGTGGATTTACCAGGTCAATCCGTTGACTGCCGCGGTCGAGTTGTTTCACCTGGCGTTTTGGTCGCCGGTGACGTCCGGGGGCATGATCTGCCTCCGAATTTCTGGGCTTCCGTGGGATCTCTGTGGTGATCACCCTCGTCATGCTGCTCATCGGTCAGTGGGTGTTCCGCAAGATCGAGCCACGATTTGCGCAGGATCTTTGATGGAACGACAAGGGCACACAAATATGGGCACGCACGAGCCGGCGATTGTCGCTGAACACATCACCAAGCACTTCTCGCTGAAGCACACGCATTCGCTGAAGGAAACGTTCATCGCCTGGACGAAGCGTAAGCAGCTGCGGACCGAGTTCACCGCGCTCAACGACCTGAGTTTCGAGGTAATGGAAGGCGAATCGATCGCGCTGCTCGGATACAACGGATCCGGCAAGTCGACGATGCTGAAGATCATGTCTGGCGTGATGCCCCCAGACGAGGGCGTCGTTCGTATGCGTGGGCGTGTAGCCGGACTGATCGAGGTCGGTGCCGGGTTCCACCCCGAGCTCACCGGGCGTGAGAACGTGTATCTGAATGCCGCGATCCTGGGCATGAAGGAGCACGAGATTGATGCTATCTTCGAAAAAATCGTCGATTTTGCGGAGATCCGTGAGTTCCTCGACCAGGAGGTGAAGTACTACTCCTCCGGCATGTTCATGCGTCTCGCGTTCTCTGTTGCAATTCACGTCGAGCTCGACATCCTGTTGGTTGACGAGATTCTTTCGGTTGGCGATGCGCCGTTCCGTGAGAAGTGCCGGCTGAAATTCCAGGAGATGATTCGTGAGAACAAGACCATGGTAGTGGTCAGCCACGATATGGAACTCGTTCGTGAACTGTGTGACCGTGGTGTGGTGATCAAGCGTGGCCGGAAGCGATTCGACGGGCCGATCGAAGAGGCGATCGCTTACCTCGGCTCAGAGGATTACCAGCGCGACGACTAATTCCTAGTCGTCCTGCGTCCCGCAGAGCCTTCCCTTCGTTGAAGCACAGCCTCGCCTATTTGCCTTGCTCGAGTTGGTCTACCCGCTCCGCTAGGAGCGCAAGTTCCTCGGCGAGGCGCTGCTCACGCCGAGCTGCGTCGGTTACCGCCACGCTCAGGTACAAAGCAATCGCGAGAAGAAGCGCGATGGCCGCAAAGAAGAGGAAGTTCGAGGTTACCTGGAATCCGAAGGACTTCGCTATCCCGTCGACAAGGCTCGGAACACTGAATAAGATCAGCATGACCACGGCCACACCGATCCACAAAGCTGCATACTTTACGAGCAGCCTGCGTGAAAAGACCAAAAACAGCACCAGCGCGATGGCGGCAAGAACAATGATCGCAACGATGATCTGGATCATGACTGGGCCTTTCTCCTGCGGATTACGAGCCTAGGGAGTGAGAGCAACAGGATAAACAGTGCCCTTGCGAGGAATACCCCGGCCAGCACTGACCCGTGGCTGGCGGTGCCTGCCTGTCTCTCGCGCATCGCTACGGGGACCTGTTCAACCCGCAGGCGGTGCCGTTTTGCGATGACGAGTGCGTCGACAGTGTCTCCGAGGTACTCTGGCGGCATTACCTGGCTGAACAGGCTGATAGCCTGTGGCCCGAAGGCGCGGAAACCACTAGTGGTGTCAGTGAGCCGGACGCGGTGCATACGTGAAAACACTCTAGAGAGTAGCCGCATCGCCCACCGCCTTGGCCCTCGCACTTGATAGCCATCGGCTCCCGCAAAGCGAGCACCGATGACCATATCCGCTGTTTTAAGCTGTGCAACGAGCCGGGGAATGTCAGCGGGTGGATGCTGCCCGTCCGCGTCGCACTGAACCACTGCCTCGTAGCCGCCTCGCTCCCCGTAGAGCAGCCCCGCGCGTGTGGCGCCGCCCACGCCGATGTTGATCGGGAGCGAAAGCACGCGTACCCCAGGTACGGTCCTGGCGGCGCTATTCGTGTTGTCTGTGGAGGCGTCATCGATCACCAAGACGTCAACATCAGGACACTCGCGTACCAGTTCGGCGAGCAAATCTGGAAGGGCTTTCTCCTCGTTCCAGGCCGGGAGGATGACGAGGGTGCGTGGTTTTGTCACTGGTCACACTCCACGCGGAACAGGGCGGCATCGCCCTGGCGGTCTACCTCGCGCAGTACCGGGTTCTCGGAGACGTGACGCAGGCCAGAGAAATGAGTCGATTTCTCAGGCGGATACGTGTTGAAGTTGGGGTCGCCGAAGTCGAGCACGTAGTCAACGCCGAGGCGGCCGAGGTAGTCACAGGCCTGCGGCCCCATCGTGCGGAGCCCGCCAGCGATTGCAGCCGCGTCAGCGTCGTACTGTGCCGTCATGTGTGGAAAGACCACCTTGCGGCCCGAGATGGCGTAGGCGTAGGCTGAGCCGTTCCAAGGATCTCCTGCGATGCGCGCATTCTCTGGTACCTCATCGCTGAGTCGCTCGAGCAGCGCGAGCTCATCGGCAGAGAGCATATCGGGATCCTCGTTATTGGCGGGCGAGGTGGAGAAGAGCCCGGTCATCCAGCCAATTTGGGCTCCGATGTTCGCGCCTCGCGCGCCCGTCAACAGGATTACTGCCACTGCGATGACCGCGAGCGGTGGCAACCAGTTTCGCCGCACCCAAGTTGGAAAAGACTTCGCAAATCGGGGGAGCCCGTCGCGTACTGCATCGCTCAACGCGGTCGCTGCGACCGTGGCAAGTGGAACCGCCGTAATTGGAAGAAGAGCTGCGATGCGGGCAGCATCGTTATACCAGGCCAGAGTGAGCGCGTCCCTAAGCGGCCCGGTGAGGCCAATGGCAACGGCGTACATCACTACTGTGAGGCAATACGCGAGCATGAGCCACCGGTGGCACTTCCATACTGTCAATAACACCGCCCCAGCCAGTACAAACAGTGTGACGAACCAGGCCTTCGCGGGAATAAGGGGCGCATTCGAGAGTGCCCCAACAAGCCCGGAGAGAAAGGAACTCCCATAGTCTTTCTCGGTGTCACTGTTTGTAACGAGCGTCCACATCATTACGACTACTGCGAGGGCTGTGAGGACTGCAGCCCAACGCGTGGCCCGAGCGAGCGGCTGAGTCACACTTCGGTTGATGCGTGTGGCATAGGAGATAAGAAGCGGAATTAGAATCAAAGCGAAGGCGTAGACGCCATTGGGGTGGGCAAAACCCGTGGCTCCAAGCGCGCCGACGCCAGCAACCCAGAGACTGGCGCGAGGTGCAGGGACGGACTGTAGCTGCGGGCGAAGCGCGAGATGAGTGAAACCGAGCGCGACGGGTACCAGCGCAGTCGCGAGCACGTTGGGATAGAGCACCCCCCACGATAGGAGGAGATAGGGGAAGGCAGAGGAGGTCGCAGCGAAGATCGCGGCGAACAGCATGCTCGAACGTCGTCCGGCGAGGAACGGAGTCGCGAAGAAGAGTACCGCGACGGGCCATATCCACGCTGCTGTTGCAAGAGTAACCGCGTTCGTTGCGACGGGAATCGATGCGCCGCTGAGCGTTGAAACGAGTGCGACGATCGCGTGCCACAGCGTTGGATAGATCGAGGTTGTGAGCTGAGGAGCAGCCAAATTCATGTGGAGGGGAGAGGCATCTCCCGTATCGAGAATGTATGCCGTGGCGTTGAGATGAAAGACCGCGTCGTACGTCTGAGAGACATTCTCTGGTGAGGCGATTGCGCGCACCGTCTCGATCGTGATGATGGATCCCGCGACCAGCACCGGCAGCGCCCAGACGAGCCATGCCCGATCCGGTGCCCGCTCTCTGCTATCGCGCGGCAGCCAACGCCGTAGCAGGAGCGCTGCAAGAGAGAGTGTAACGGCCGTTCCGAGCACCGGCAGTATTCCCCAGCTCAGGCCCACGAATGGCGCGGCGAGCGAGGTGATCGCAATGATTGCGAGCGAGGCCGCGATCGATCCTGCAACGAGTGGAAGGCCGCGGAGGCGCAACGCCCAGGCCGTCGGCAAGCCGGGGACAGTTACGAGTGCGATCGCTACCAGGACTGCAGGAAGGATGGGTAGCCAAGAGGTGAGCAAGTTCAACGCTTGTCCTCGCGGATACGTGCTTCCATCAGCGCGACAGCGCGAGCAAGATCAGTGACGCGGGCATCGCTCCGGGCTTTCGCGCGCACGGTTGCGACGGCGAATAGCAGAGTCATGACGATGAAAACGTAGAGCAGCAGGTCGGTTCCACGTCCGATACCGAAGAAGCCCGCGATATACGTGAGCACACCTGGGAAGAGAATCGCGAGCACCGCGATGAGTACGAAACTGATCGCGAAGATGCGTTTGAGTGCCAGCGAGCGTTCACCGGGCAGATACCTCACCGCGATCGATGCCGCAATTATCACGGCTGCGATGAGGAGGAGCTGGAAAATTGACATGGTGTTTCCTAGCGGATGATGAGGTCGATGAGAATGTTTACCGAATTCAGCAGTGATTGCCCCTTCGCTTTCGAATAATCACTGTAAATGACCTCGACGGGATGCTCCGCATAGGGGAGGCCTGTACGCCCGAGTTGCACCACGATTTCGGTGCCGTGCGCCATGCGATCCTGGCGCAGCTTGATGAGGTTGAGTGCGTCGTTGCGAATAACCCTGAGGCCGTTGTGAGCATCGGTGAGCCGGGTGCGGGTGGTGAGATTTGTCACCCAGACTGCGGTTTTGAGAACGATTTTCTTGAGCAGTCCCGGCCGGGTGCGGTTGTCGAGGAAGCGAGAACCGTAGACGATCGCGAGACCTTCATTGCGCGCACGGTTCAGCATCTCAAGTGCATCTTCAACACGGTGTTGGCCGTCGGCATCAAAAGTCACGACGTAGTGAGCGCCGCGTTCGAGTGCGTATTCGAAGCCTGTCTGAAGCGCCGCTCCCTGCCCCAGGTTGATGGGGTGTCGAACGATACGCGCCCCCGCGGCCCGTGCGATTGTTCCCGATTCGTCGTTTGACCCGTCATCGATGCAGACGACCTGCGCGAATAAACCGCGGAGCCCCTGGACTACCTCGCCGATCACTTGCGCCTCGTTGAAAAGCGGAATGACCACCCAGGCATCGTTGTTGAGCATGCTCTCTGCATGGGCTGAGGGGGAATTCATGCTGTCCATTCTGGCAGATGCAACTGGCCCTCGGGGCTGAGGCCTCGGGCGGGAACCCGCGATGGTGCGAGCTTGCCAGAGAGTCAGCTTCTGACGAGTAGACTGCTGGGGTCCGCGAGAATACTGTAAGGAGCGCCGTGTGCGTTGCGATAGCCACCCGCATTTTTGATCCCGAACCGAGCGGTGCCTCGTTTCGACTTGCCGCACTAGCAGCGGCATTCACGGACGCCGGATACCGAGTCGAGGTGTTAACGGTGGAGCCGCCGCGGGGGCTCTGCGAGCTATTGCGGCGAGAAACGATGCTGCGGCTTCCTACTCCGTGAAACGGCTGCCGGTGCTACGAGATCGGGCTGGTTACAATCGCGGGTACCTGCAGTATCTGAGCTTCGACGTGCCGCTCTTCTTCCGTATCCTTTTCGGCCCCCGACGCCGTCTGATCGTGACCGATCCGCCACCCACCTCCGGCTTCTTCGTGCGCATCGCATGTTTCCTACGCCGCACCCCCTACGTCTACTACGCGGCGGATGTGTGGTCTGACGCGACGGCTTCGATCGGCGCTCCGCGAGCCGTCGTGGCCGTTGTGCGCGCCATGGAGCGTTTCGCCTGCACAGGTGCGCGCGGTGTGCTTTCGGTGAACGCAGGAGTCACCGAGCGGATCCGGGAGATCGCTCCTCAAGCAACCGTGCACACCACGGGCAACGGGATCGACACGGCGGTGTTCAAATCGAACGGTGAGACTCGGGGCGACGGACGCTTCGTTATCTATACAGGCACGGCTTCAGAATGGCAGGGTGCGGATGTTTTCGTGCGTGCGATTGCGCTGCTGCACCCTGAGCAACCGGATCTGCGTTTGGTGTTTCTCGGCCGTGGTAGTGCCTGGGAGAAGCTTCAGGAACTTGCAAATGAGCTCGACGCCCCCGTCGACTTTATCGACACAGTGCCGCCCGACGAAGCGGCTGGCTGGTTGCGGGGCGCCGTCGCCAGCGTCGTGAGCATTCACCCCGGTGCCGAATACAACTTCGCGTTCCCGACTAAGCTCTTCGCCTCGTGGGCCACCGGGACACCCACAGTGTATGCGGGTCCCGGACCGGCGCAACAGACCATCGCAGCGCATCCACTCCTGGGCGCCGCCTGCGACTATGACCCGGTCGCGGTTGCCGCGGCGCTGCGTGAGGTCGTCGGGCGCGCCGACGCTTCAGATCAGATTGCGGGTTGGGCGGAAGAAAATGTCTCCCTTGCAGGCGTGGCCCGACGCTCGGTTGGTGCTGCAGTCTCGTAGACGATTGATTTCCGGGGCGTCGCTCCCACGAAACTCGGGCGAGGGTGTCCAAGATCGAGGTTGAAACCTCAAACTCGATCCCCGAAAGAACCGGAATGGACAACGACCTGGACACCCTCGTGACGGCACTTCACGTCACGATCCACGAGTACCTGAAACGCAACCCACGCCCTGCACATACCGGCCGATTGGCATATCACGAGAAACAGCGAAACGTTCAGACCTGACCGGGCTCGCGGAGTATGGGTATTGTCTATCGCATTTCCGCCACTTTTAGGGCTTCGCCTCCACCTGCTCGCCACTCTCGAAGGACTCCCCTCAGGTTTGCACTCACTGGTGCGAAAGCTGACGAGGGTGAAGCACTTCATCGCATCCTTGAATCGACCCCAGCACCCAACTTGTCCGGGCGGAATATCATGGCCAACAAAGGCCACTGCGGAAAGGGTATCGAGTCCGAGCTCGCGCGGGGAAGGATCGCTTTGATAGGGCCCGCACGCAAAGAGAAACCACCCTTGGATGGAATACGATCCTTTCCTGCGGTCATTGACCGCGTAGCGTCACCAACGACCGGGAATTAAACATCTAGGCGTCAGAAAACGTTCGCGCGATGACGGCTACCGCCCGTTCGGCGGCGTGGCCATCGCCGTATGGGGCAGCGTTGGTGTCAGCTGGGCGAGCTCGCGTGAGCGCCGCAGAGATCTCGTCAGAAGTGTTTGCGAGCACATTCCACTCGAGCTCAATGGTTTCAACCCATTCGGTCTCAGTACGAATGGTGGTGCAGGGCACACGCAGCAGGAAGGCCTCCTTCTGTAGCCCGCCTGAGTCGGTCACGACTCCAGCGCTTGCGAGCACGGCCTTGACGAGTTCGGGGTACGCGAGCGGATCCCGGGTCGTGAGTGATCCCCCATCGAGCTTGATGCCATGCTCCTCAGCTTTTACGCGTAGGCGGGGGTGGGCCAGCAGCACCACGGGTTTGTCCGCATTGCGGAGAGCCACAGCAATCTCTGCGAGACGAGCCGGATCGTTGGTACTCTCGGCGCGGTGGATGGTCGCGAGGTAATAGGCACCTGCCTCAAATTCGCCCGCAAAGGGGTGCGGGGTGCTGCCCGCGAGCACTGAGTCACGAGTCTGGAATAGGACGTCGGTCATCACGTCGCCTACAAGCACCGAACTGGCCGCGAGACCTTCGGCGTCGAGATGCCGCATCGCCGTCTCAGTTGGCGCGAGACATAAATCGGCAGCGTGGTCAGTGAGCACGCGATTGTGTTCCTCGGGCATCGCGCGGTTGAAGGAGCGGAGACCGGCCTCGAGGTGGGCGACTGGATAGTGCAGTTTTACCGCGCTGACCGCAGCGGCAAGCGTGGAGTTTGTGTCGCCGTAGACGAGCACGCAGTCAGGTTTGAACTGATGAAGTATGTCGTCCATCTTGCTGAGCATCGCACCGGTCTGTGCCCCGTGTGAGCCGGAACCGACGTCGAGGTGAGCGTCAGGAGTTGGGATACCGAGATCTCGGAAAAAGACATCTGAGAGTAGCGGGTCGTAGTGCTGACCCGTGTGCACAATGATGTGCTCGTGCCCGGCTGCAGCGGCTGCGTGCGCGATCGGGGCTAGTTTGACGAACTGGGGGCGCGCGCCCACGACACTCATGATCTTCACCCGTCTAGTCTAGGAGGTCGCGTAGCCTGGCTAGATATCGGCCTGTCGAGCCCGACGTTGTGGTGAAGGGGGTAACATTCAAGGGCAGCTTGAACTTTGAGGGAGATGTGTGTGAATACGACCACTGCGCGATCACGTGTGCGCGGCACCCTAGTTACTGGGGTTGCGGTCGTCGCGCTTTTTTTCTCGATACTGTCACCGTGGTCTCCCTCGGCGGCGACTCCGGCCAACGCGGCTCCCGTCACCGGCTTCGATCCTGGCAACATTATTGATGATGCCGTCTTTTATGACGGTTATGCCTGGGATGCAGGGCAGATACAAAGCTTCTTGAACCAGCAGGTGCCGCGTTGTACCATCAATGATCCTGGCCGGGGCCAGTGGACTTGGGTTGGTAACAACATGGTTTCTAGCGTTTGTCTGAAAGACGCGCAGTTCACCACCGCGACCCGTGCCGCTAACGCCTACTGCAAGGCCTATGCGGGAGGTACGAATGAGTCGGCCGCGACCGTCATTGCGAAGGTGAGTCGTGCCTGCGGCATTAGCCCAAAGGTGCTTCTGGTGATGCTTGAGAAGGAGCAGAGCCTGGTCACTGATAGCTGGCCGTTCATCAGGCAGTACGAATTTGCAATGGGTTACGCATGCCCGGATTCGGGGCCGAATAACTCGGCGAATTGTGATCCAAGCCAGCAAGGCTTCCCCATGCAGGTGTATCGTGCGGCTTGGCAGCTGCAGGTGTATAAGGCACACCCCGCCAGTTACCGCTATCGGCCGTTCCAGACAAATGCGATCCAGTGGCACCCGAATGTCGGTTGTGGAACGTCTCAGGTGTACATCTCGAACTGGGCGACGGCCGCGCTGTACATTTACACTCCCTACCGACCAAACCAGGCCGCGTTGAACGCTGGCTGGGGAACCGGTGACAGCTGCTCCAGCTACGGCAACCGAAACTTCTTCAACTTCTACACCTCATGGTTTGGGAGTGTGCGCGGCGGCGTGACGGTTGATCCTAAGTTCACCGCGCACTGGAACGCGAACGGAGGGGCAAGCGGAATATACGGCAAGCCGATCGCGAGCTCGATTGCGCATGGAAACACCATCGTGACGCAGGACTTTGAACGCGGCACGATGTATTACAACTCTTGGCTCGGGGTCACCGCCGTCAACGGTGCGATCGGCACCCTCTATAGGAGCCTCGATACCATAATGAAACTTGGACCATGGGGTCCGCTCGCGTATCCGGTTGGTCCTGAGGTTGCGGTTGCTGGTGGGGTTCGCCAGAAATTCGCGAATGGTGAGATCTATTGGAGTGCTGCTACTGGGGCTCAGGCGATGAACGGGAGTATTCTTTCGTTCTACCAGAACAACGGTGGGCCTTCTGGCAGGTTTGGTTTCCCGACATCTGCGATGGTGTCTACGCCTAGTGGCTGGCGTCAGGATTTCGTCGGTGGTGCGATCTTCGTAAACCGGCAAAACGGTAAGATCGTTCCGTTGGGTAATGGTGCGTTTCTGAGTGGCTATCGAGCGGGTGGGTTTGTTGATGCTTGGGGGTGGCCGACGGATCTCGTGGCCTGTCGTCTGGTGCATGACGGTTGTACTCTGTTGACAACCAAGGGCACGATTGCGTATTCCCCTGCGAGTGGCATTCAACTTGTCTCATCGCGGCTGCTTGCAACCTGGGGTTCCCCATCTTCAGCGCTCGGGTATCCGACGGGTCCTGAGGTTGCGGTTGCTGGTGGGGTTCGCCAGAAATTCGCGAATGGTGAGATCTATTGGAGTGCTGCTACTGGGGCTCAGGCGATGAACGGGAGTATTCTTTCGTTCTACCAGAACAACGGTGGGCCTTCTGGCAGGTTTGGTTTCCCGACATCTGCGATGGTGTCTACGCCTAGTGGCTGGCGTCAGGATTTCGTCGGTGGTGCGATCTTCGTAAACCGGCAAAACGGTAAGATCGTTCCGTTGGGTAATGGTGCGTTTCTGAGTGGCTATCGAGCGGGTGGGTTTGTTGATGCTTGGGGGTGGCCGACGGATCTCGTGGCCTGTCGTCTGGTGCATGACGGTTGTACTCTGTTGACAACCAAGGGCACGATTGCGTATTCCCCTGCGAGTGGCATTCAACTTGTCTCATCGCGGCTGCTTGCAACCTGGGGTTCCCCATCTTCAGCGCTCGGGTATCCGACGGGTCCTGAGGTTGCGGTTGCTGGTGGGGTTCGCCAGAAATTCGCGAATGGTGAGATCTATTGGAGTGCTGCTACTGGGGCTCAGGCGATGAACGGGAGTATTCTTTCGTTCTACCAGAACAACGGTGGGCCTTCTGGCAGGTTTGGTTTCCCGACATCTGCGATGGTGTCTACGCCTAGTGGCTGGCGTCAGGATTTCGTCGGTGGTGCGATCTTCGTAAACCGGCAAAACGGCAGCGTCGTGTTGATGAACAACGGGGCAATGCTACAGGCTTACCGTGACGCCGGGTATGTCGATGGATCTTGGGGCTGGCCTGTATCGGCAGCGGTGTGCACCTCCAATGGAGACTGCACGATGAAGTTCGCGAAGGGCATCGCCTACTACACTCTCGCACACGGCGCTTGGTTTGTGGCAGACGTTACGGCGCCTCGTTCAAATGGTCAGGAGCCGTTCCAAGTGGAGCAGCCAACAGCTCCCGTCGAGCAAGAATCGGCTAGTGTCGGGACGAACAAGGATCAAGAGAGTGCTCCCGGTGCGCAGGAGAACACTTCATCCGAATCGCAGGGCGGGAGCACAGAGATGGCCCCCTAAGCTCGATGTGTTGAGGCCCGGAATCTTGGCGAACGCACCCAAATCGTCACGCCTGAAATAGGTGATGCTGAACTAGAAGCTGCTGTTGGGAGGCGACATCGCATCCGCAAACTCTTCTTGCGGATAATAGCCTATTTCTTTCTTGTGGGAGTCGCGTTTGCCGCGCATGGCCGGTTGCGCATTTGGGGCCGTTTGGCTGCGGGACCCGCAGCCACTCTGCCGAGGCCCGCACAGTCGGTACTCGCCGAAGCGATGCACGGGGCGGATCATCACCACGCTCATTGCCCCCGAAAGAAGCGCCTCGAGACAACTCGTTGGTCCCGGGCATGAAATGACGGGGCCCTTGAGCGTACCCGATCTCGATACACGGTGGCTCTGTTTCACGACAGCGTTACGGGCGGCTCGGGACTAGATCGTTAAGGCCGCGAGTATCACCAAAGGTGTTGTTGGTGAATTGTTGGACTGATCGGTGGGAAGTCAGGGTGCGACCTGATCCCGTAGCGTCGAATCAAACCCCGGGTATACATTGTGACGTGGGTGACCGAAGTATCTTGCGGAGAGGTGTAATGTGGATCGGCACATATCTTCCCTGACAATCCGCACTGAAATTCCTTTTCACATTTCAGAGCTTTTGCCGGACAGCATTGATCCTGGGCTGCGTATGGCACGTGGTTAGCCAGCTGACGAGTGCCTTTCTGGAGATATCGCACTCTCGATCGCATTAAGGAAGTGTTGGCTTTGGACGTCGCGGGTGTACTCGTTTGCTTCGGGAAAGCCCGGCCCCGCTACCTTTCCTGTGGTGAGCTTCTCATTTGCCAGTTCACGCAAATAGGACGCAATTCGTTGAGAGTCGTTGGTTACGATCCCCAGATCATTCTGGGAGATGAGCTCAGCAGCAACGCTTGATTCGTACCCGGTCATAATAATCGGGCGATCTGCGCCCACGTACTCGAATACTTTGCCCGAAAAGACGCCTCGCTCGCCAGGATCGTTCCACAGCAGCAGCAGCAGCGCATCGGCCTCTGCCTGCAGCGCTAGGGATGTTGCATGGTTGACCTGGCCCCGGTAGGACACGACGCGTTCGAGGTTCAGTTCCGAGATGAGCCGGAGCACTGTACCCGGCGGCGGCCCATAAAAATCGACCTCAATTTCAAGTTCCGGAGACTCTTGCAACAACTGGTGAACTCCGCGCAGGAAAGGGCCTGGATCACGTCGGTCTGGCCTCACCCAGCCACAGTGGACAATTCGGAGAGGGCCAGGTTTTGGCTCATATCTCAGATTCTTGAAATCATTGGGGTCATACCCGTTCAACACGACCACAGTTGGCCGGTCGTAGCTGATCTTAAGTTCTTCGGCGAGCGGATCGCTGACAGTGGCGAGAAGGCTCGCTTGCCTTGCGATTCGGTTCTCGACGGCCATATCGAGCCGATGGCGTAGCGCCCCGAACTGGTAGTACGTGCTCGTTGCGAGGAGATCCCGGTAGTCAATCACAAAGGGGACATCGAAATTCTTTGCAAGTTTTGATCCGACCCGTAGCGCTGTGAAGGGACCGCCGCTTGCTACGACGACGTCCGGTCGCCACGTGTCGTCCATGGCCAAACTCTGCGCTGCCTTTCCCCAAGATCTGAAGAGGTCTGGCCACACAAGACTAAGCGCGCGCGAGTAGAGAGCTCTAGCGATTGCGAACAGCCTACGCCTCTTGGCGAGGCGCGCTGGAGCCGTGGGGGCGAGCCGGGCGAACGGGTCCTGAGCGCGATGGATGGAGATGTTCGAGTGGTGGGGCTCCGCGAGGCCAGTCGCGGGAGTTTCCCGGGTGAGTACTCTCACCTCGTGTCCTGCCTCGGCCCAGTTCTCGGCAAACTTTGCGACCCGAACAGCCGAAATCTTATTCTCCGGTGGGAAGAACGGGCAGATCAGGAGGATGCGCAAGAGATACCTTTCGGATTCTAAAAACACTGAAGCGGAAGTGATGAGTTCAGCGTCTCCTATATTAGTCCGGCGAGTTCTGCCTGCCGTTTGAAATCTGGCACGGCCGCAACCACCTCATCAAATGTCCCGCTCCCAAGGATCTTTCCCCGGTCGAGGTAGCAGACCTGATCGTAGTCGCGAATGGTCGCGAGTCGGTGGGCCACCGTGATGAAGGTGACGCTCCCCTGGAGGCTCTGCATCGATTCGACGACACGATTTTCGGTTTCTGTGTCGAGTGAACTCGTTGCTTCGTCCATAACCATAACGTAGGGGTCAGCGTACAGTGCTCTGGCAATCCCGAGGCGCTGCTGCTGGCCTCCTGAAACTAAGGTGCCCCGTTCACCGAGGAGCGCATCAATGCCCTCGGGTCGATCGAGTAATTCGGTAACCTGCGCCCTTTCTAGAGCGCGGGTTACGTGGCCCGGATCATAGCCATCCTCCCAAGTGAGGGCGACGTTTTGCGCGATCGTCCCGTTGAACAGGGCTACTCTCTGGGGGACGTAGCCGACTCTGCTTCGCCACTGCTGCATGACAAGCTCTAGCGGATGACCGTCGAGCATGATGGAGCCGCTGGTCGGGACGCTGAGACCCAGCAAAATATCTATGAGGGTCGATTTGCCCGCGCCCGAGGGGCCAACGATCGCCAAGCTGGAACCGAACGGGATTGTCAGTGAAAGTCGGTCGAGGACGAGCTGATCGTTTCCTGAATAGTGAAAGCTGACGTCGCGTAGTTCGAGCTTCGCCAGAGACTGGGGAAGACGCTCGCTATCTGTGGACAAGCTACCTTCGAGAACATCCTCAGGCGATGGCGTGAGTTCTCGGATGACATCCTGGGCAAACGCTTCGTTTGCGGAAGCGGCGGTGATGCTGGCCTGAACCTGATTCATAGCCGGAATCATCCGAAAGCCCGCGGCGGCGAACATTGAGATAGCAATGGCGGACTCAGGGAAGCCGCCGCGCCAATAGGCGGCGCCACCAATGAGGAGGAAGCCACCGATGAGGGTCGCCTCAAACACATACTTGGGCAGAATGCCAAGAAATGACATGTTGGCGCGAGCTCTCGTCACAACAGCACGGTTTCTTGCGATCACCTGGCCGGCTTCGTTGAGTTTGCCTCGAAGGGTAACTTCCTTCAACGCGTCGACCATTTCGGTCATAATCGTCGCAACGCGATACGAATAGTTACGGCCACGAAGTCCCTCAAGGCGCGCCCTCCGAGACACCAGCAACTGCATTCCCCCTGAGATCGCGGTGAGATAGACAAACGCTATCAAGGCAGTAAGCGGCTGCGCCACAACTAGGACGAGCAAGACTGCGATGAAAGTGAATCCGTTTCCGGGCACCTGTGAAAGCGGCAGGATAAATCCTCGGTTGGCGGCGGAAACCGAGCCATCGACAATGCGGGTCACATCTGCGGTGCTCAGACGGGAGCGCCGTTCCCAGCTCGAGTGGGCGTAGCGCTCGAAAAGCTGATTACCGAGATGGAGTTCGTACTTCGCGAATCTCCGCGTCGCCCGCCAATGAAGCAACAAGGCAAAACCGCTCTTCGCGATGAAGAGACCGCAGATCGCAACCACGACCCATGTGGTTGCGGCAACCGGCACCTCGCCGAGGAGCGGAAGCTTGAGCGGCTCGTCCGAGACGAGAGAAGTGGCTACGAGCATGACGAGTGCGAGCGCTACGGTGTCGAGGATCGCGAGAAGTCCGGTGACGATCGAGTACCCGACATAGAAGCCCACAGCGCCTTTCGGCAGGACTCCAAAGAGGCCTTTGAGCGTCATCCAAATAGCTCTCACTCGTGCACTCTCCTAATCCTTGAAGCCTGAAGTTCAGGTCTTGATTAGCCTACAAGCCCGCGGCGCTAGTCTTAAGCGTGGATTGCGAACCAGGCAGCCTGTCTGGCTTTTCTAGCTGGATTGAGGGTTGTCAGTTGGGCTGTTAGGTAGGTCGTAGTACTCTGAGCTGTGGTCCAGCCGGGATCTGTAACAGCGGCGCGATCTGACCGTCTTGATGAAAGGGCTCACACGGATGCCTTCTAATCCACACGTTTCCCCAGAGGGTTCCTCCTCGGGCACCGTGCTTGTCTTCTTTACGAATCTCTTTCCGTTCATGCCGGGAGAAGAGTTTATTGAGGCCGAGATCAAGATACTCTCTGAAAGATTTGATGAGGTCATCGTTGTGCCTTCGTTGCCATACCGAAGTGCTTCGATGCAGCGGGAATTGCCGCCGGGGGTTCGGCTCGTGGCGCCGAGTTCTCTTGACAGTACCAAGACGAATACGCGAAAGGTGCTGAGTTTCGCCTTTAGGCATCCGTTGGTGGCCGCGGGGTCTGTCGGACGTTCGTGTCGGAGATTTCCAAGGTTGCTTCACTGTTTAGAAGACCTCAAGCTCGATCTTCTGGCTTGTATGACTGCCGAAAGCATCGCTCCGACGCTCGCGCAGGCTCTTGTTCCTTCGAAGCGGGCTGTGTTCTACAGCTATTGGATGCAAACTCCTGCGCGAACTGCACTCATGGTGAGAACCATGCTTAAGCTTTCGCACGTTGTGGTGCTGAGTCGTGCCCATCGCTACGACATATACTCCGAGCGTAAAGCGACAAAGTACCTACCGCAGAGGGAACTTCTTTTCTCCGGAATGGCTCGCGTGCTCACTGCTTCGGTCGACGGTCGCGACTACCTGCGGCGGAAGTACCCCGAGTACGCCTCAAAGATTGACGTCAGACACCTCGGCGTTGAGGCAGCAGAGAACGCGGGAAATCCGAGCAAGGAAGAGCACCACGTGGTGACGTGCTCCTATCTCGTGCCGGTGAAGCGGATCCCGCTGCTGATCGATGGGCTTGGAGAGCTGCAGCGCAGAGGAATGCCGGTGCGTTGGACCCATCTGGGGCTGGGCGACACGGAGCATGTCACAGAAGTGCAGAGTTATGCCGAGCGCGTGCTTGCGCCGGGATCCTTCGAGTTCGCCGGGCACCTCACGAACGATGAAGTCCGCGGCTGGCATGCAAACCACGCAGCTACGGTGTTTGTGAATGTCTCTGAATCTGAGGGTGTGCCGGTTTCGATTATGGAGGCACTTGCGCAGGGGCTCCCGATCATCGCGAGCGATGTTGGGGGAAACGCCGAGCTCATTGATTCGGAAGCGGGGATGTTTGATGGACTGCTGCCCCCGGACCCGACGGCCGCGGAGATAGCCGACAGAATTGAACAGCTCTGGAATGCGAACGAGAAAAGCTACGAAGGATTTGTGCAGGCGAGCCTGGATCACTGGAACCGTGAGTGGTCGAGTGCAAAGAACTACAGCGACTTCAGCGAATACTTGCTCAGCCTGGTCGCGTAGCTGTAGTTCCTAGGTCCTAGCTGGCTACTGGGCGTTGTTCAGAAACACGGAACTGCGCTCGCCCAGGATCCCTGCGAGCGTTTGTGAATAGCTTGCGCTCAGGTGGTGCTGGTCGCGGTAGACGACCACGCCGCCGATAACCGGTTCGCAGACCTCACCGGGGCAAATTTTGTCGTTAAGGTCGAGCACCTTAACGTGTTCGAGCCCGGTGGCGGCGGCGGCCTCCAGGCCCGGATGCTTGTAGGCTTCCTGCTGCGTGGTGCTACATATTTCAGGATCGCGAACGTTCGTCGCCAGGCAATCTGGGACACGGCTGTTCATGTACGGGGTGTCGACGAGCGGGATCACAACTGCGCCCGTGCCAGCGGCCCACTCCCAGCTTCGGCGCAGTCCATCCTGCAGTGACGCTGCGTCGGAGCTCTCGGCCACATCGTAGGATCCCAGCGTGCTCGTGAAAACTGCGAGGGGGCGTTCGTCTTCGATAAAAGAACGCACCTTAGCGTTCCACTCCGCACACTCGGAGTAGGGCCGATCCTTGTTTGAAAGCTCCACCGTGACGTCTGCAAAGGGGCAACTCGATTTGGTCATTGACACGAGCCTGTACCCCCGACTTGTGGCGAGCCGCTCAAGCGCGGGAAACCACTGGGCCGCGTGCGAATCACCGGTGAGCAGCAGGGTCTCGCCTCCAGTATCCCCGTAGCTGCATTCGCGCGGCTCCGTTTCTGCAACTTCCAGGTGGCAGCCGTCAGCGTAGATTTCGGGGTTGTCGCCGCCTGCATCAGCCAGCGCCGACTGAACCTCGGGGGAAAGGTGATCGAGACGCGGAACCTGGCCACCTGCGGGAATTGTGGCTGCTCCGGAAGCATCGGGATCGCTCGCTGCGGCGCTCGTGCCCGATGAGCCGAGACTGACAAAAATCATCACCGCCGCGAGCAGCGATGCAATCATGCACATCGCTCCGATCATGAAGGCTCGCGGGGCCGAGCCTCGCAGCTTCCAGCAGGTCTGGATCGGTTTCTCGACGAATCGAGTGCTCAGGTAAGCGGGGATAAACGATGCGGTTACGAGCAGCACTCCAAGCGCCACGGAAAGCTTGCCCGCTACTTGTGCCGCAACGACGAGGATCGGCCAGTGCCACAGATACAGCGAGTAAGAGAGGTTGCCGACCCGCACCATGAAGGGGTTTCCCAGCACCAAATTTCGTGGCGACGGGGCTGATCCCGGAAGCCCGCCTACGATCACCGCTGCGGCTCCCAACGTCGGGAGCAGGGCGGTTGCTCCTGGGAAGCCTACAAAGCGATCGTATAGAACCCCGCGCTAATAATTGCGAGGAGCCCGCCCCAAAACAGTAGCTGTTTGAGAACTGTTGAAATTCCGCGAAGATTAGGAACAGCGAGTGCAAGCAGGCTCCCTACGCCCAGTTCCCATATCCTGACGGGGGTGAGGAAGTAAGCCGCCTCAGGTGAGTTGGAAACCGCGACAAGCGACCAGCAAAACGAAATGAGGGTGACTGTCGCCATGACGATCGTTGCAATAGTAAGCGGCGAGAAGCCCTTTCCCTGTGACCTCAGCCACCTCTTCGCTACGGTGAGCGCGAGCACGAGTAGTGCCGGCCAAATCAGGTAGTATTGCTCTTCGATGGCGAGTGACCAGAAATGCTGCAGTGGGCTCGGTGCAGAGTCAGTATTGAGATAATCCGTCGATGCGGCAAATTGCCAGTTGGAGACATAGAAGGCGGATCCAACGATCTCTGCAGCAGTGCTCCGCCATTGTGTGATGGGAAGCCATACCACCGTGGCGATGGCAGTAGCGATAAGCACCACGGTCGCGGCTGGCACAATTCGGAGGATGCGCCGGGCATAGAAGGTTTGCATGGATAGGTGCCCTGTGCTGAGTAGCTCGCGCGCCATGATTCCCGTAATGAGGTACCCGGAGAGAACGAAAAAGACGTCAACGCCGACGTAGCCACCCGAGAGAAATGGGACCCCGGCGTGATACGTCAGGACGAGAAGCACGGCGACTGCCCGGAGGCCCTGAAGATCAGTTCGAAACTCGGTGCCGAACCTGGGGAGTACCGTCGAATCGTCGTTTGGCCGAGTTGTGATGGTGCTCATCCGGGCCTTGACTCCTGGTGTAAATAAAATCGGGGCTTGCGTTAGCGCACGAACTCAATCAACGTACCCTAGTAGACTCTACCCGTGAAGATCGTAGTCGTAGCAACCGGAAAGATCGGCCTGCCCCTCGCCACCCAGTACGCTTCAATGGGCATGAGGTGATCGGCGTTGACGTGAATCAGGCGCTGGTTGATTGCATCAATCGCGCTGAGGAGCCTTTTCCAGGTGAGGATGGCCTAGCGGAGAAGCTTGCCGAGCAGGTACCTGCTGGCATGCTCCGTGCGACTACGAATTATGCCGATGCAATCCCGAACGCGGATGCGGTCGTGCTCGTGGTTCCGCTCCTCGTTGATGAGCAGAGCGGTGAGCCGGATTTCGCATGGATGGATTCTGCAACTCGATCGCTCGCGGAGCACCTCTCCCCCGGCACGCTCGTGTCATACGAGACAACACTTCCCGTGGGTACGACTCGGAATCGCTGGAAGCCGCTCATCGAAGATATTTCGGGCCTTCGTGAGGGTAGAGATTTTCACCTTGTGTTCTCGCCTGAGCGGGTACTCACTGGCCGTGTCTATGCTGACCTGAAAAAGTATCCCAAGCTTGTTGGCGGTCTTAGCGCTGAGGGCATTAGGCGGGCAACCGAGTTTTACGAGGCCGTATTGACGTTTGACCCACGTGACGATCTACCCCGCCCGAACGGGGTGTGGGACATGGGGTCTGCCGAGGCCGCGGAGATGGCTAAGCTCGCGGAAACGACGTACCGTGACGTCAATATTGGACTCGCAAACCAGTTTGCGCGCTACTCGGACACCGTCGGCATCGATGTGTATCGAGTGATCGAAGCCTGCAACTCCCAACCGTTCAGTCATATCCACCGCCCCGGTATCGCGGTCGGTGGGCACTGCATTCCCGTGTACCCGCGCTTGTACCTGTCGACAGACCCAGACGCGGATATCGTGCGCACAGCGCGCGCCTACAACACAACAATGCCTGAGTATCTGGTGGAGCGGGTTGAGCAGACCATCGGTGATCTGCAGGGACAGAGCGTGGTTGTACTCGGGGCTTCCTACAGGGGCGGCGTGAAGGAGACTGCGGTCTCAGGAGTCTTTCCGACGGTTGCAGCACTTGTTGCGCGTGGGGCCCGGGTTAGTGTGCATGACCCGCTGTTCAGCGACGCGGAACTTGCGGGGTTTGGGTTCTCAGCTCATGCCTTGGGAGATCCCGCAGACGTTGTGATCCTGCAGGCTGATCACGCTGAGTACTGTGAACTTAGCCCCGCAGATTTTCCAGGTATCAAACTGTTTGCGGACGGTCGAAATGTGACGCCGCCGGAGAATTGGATTGGTGTTCCCCGCATCGTTATCGGCGGCTAGCGATTCAGCGATTCCCTGAGGTGGAATCGATGAGCTGGGGCCTTCGCTTGCAGCTTTGTGTGCCCTGGTGCCCGGCCAGCAGCCTGCTTCCCTCACGTTCTTGTGTCACCCCACACAAGAACGTGAGGGGATGTTCTTGTATCCGCGGACCAGCCCGTGGACCATGCGTTTGGACCACATGTGTATGTGATGTAACCCGGCTGTATGGCAATCAGGGCCTCAAAGTTGAGCGTTTCCTGAGCATGTTGAAATAGTCCTTTTGCTGCGACTTTTCTCGGCTATAGCCTGAGCGAAAGACTCGCGGGTTCCAAAGGAAATCCCTTTTTGCCTCGCGATGAAGAGAGGAAACAATGCACAAGAAAGTCGCGCTGACTTCATTCGTACTTGTGTCTTGTGCTGCCTTGGTGGTGTGGATCCCGGCCACCATCATTTTTGATTCAGCCGAGGGAAGTGTGAACGTGAATCCAGCGTCCACTCTCGCTGAACCGCTTGAGCGATCGAATAGCTCCGAGGCCGGAGGTGGTGTCCATGAGGACGGGTCCGCCGCGATCGCCGAGGTGGGGGCGCGCGAGCAGACGCTTGAAACGGCAGAGGCGCAAACGGAGACGACATGGTTCGCAGAGGATGCCAGAGTGTCGTCAGAGATGAAGCGCGAGCTTGATGCCTCTGCGCCCGCTGGGTCTGTGAAACAGCGCTACGTGGAGTTTGATGCAGCATCCGCGCTCGCAACGTTACTGGGAACCAAAGCCCTGTACGCAGCGACTCCCGGAGAGCGCAAGGTCGTGGAGGCAGAAAAGTCGCTCACCGTGCAGACCTTCGGCGATACGCCGGTGACGATCAGGGTTGACGAGGTCGCTGTGACTCAGCCTCTCGAAGGTTCCTCTGCTCCAATGGTGGAGGTGCTGGGGACACGCTTCGACAATGGCGTTCAACGCAGCGCTTCCTTCGCGTTTGTGCCCGATGAAGCTGGAGATAGTTACACACTTCGTGGGCAGCTGGAAGGATCCACGTCTGCTCCCAGCACCATCGAACCAGCGAGTAACGGTGTGTATCGTGTGGACGAGATCGACGTCGACTCGCTTGAGCTCCCCGAAGACGGTGAAGACGCAATCCCCGTGGAAGACGTTTTCGATGGAGACGAAAACGTCGAGGCTGATGCCGCCGCGGATTCTCAGCTGGACGTTGCAGGGGCCGCCCTGGCGGGTGCGACCGCCACAACCGCCACTGACGGTCTATACAATATCGACCTGCTGGTGGGATACACCCACGGAACAGGGCCGAACATTGTTGCTGAAGTCGCCTCCCAGGTTTCTCAGACGAATCAGGCATTGCAGCGTTCGCAGGTGAATGCTCGCTTGGTTCTATTGGAAACGAGGGGCGTCGACCTCAACCAGTCCGTCGATATGCGGGCGGATCTGACCTCTATGGTTAGTGGCGATGGCCAGATGGCAGCGCTGCGCGATAGGCGCGAGAGTCTTGGCGCGGATCTGGTTGCGCTTGTCGTGCCAAACGCAACGTCTGGCTCCTGTGGGATCGCCTATTTGCCGTCTCCGCAGGGGGCGTCGAAGTATGGCTATAGCGTGTCAGCAAAGCAGTGCTTTGCGAATCTGACGATGCTTCACGAAATCGGTCACAACCTTGGTGCCAGTCACAATCACGAGGCGCTTTCTGGGCCGGCCCACCCGTTCAGTTACAGTGCTGGGCATGCCGTTCCAGGCGTTGCCCGCGACATTATGTCGTACGCGTGCTCAGGTGCCCCTTGCCCCAGGATCCCGCAGTTCAGCAACCCCAACGTGTCGTTTCTTGGTTTCCCGGCATACTCCTCGGGGTTGCCGGACGAAGCGACATCGCGAGAAGCTTCAATCAGATGGCACCGATCATCGCGAACTACCGCAGCCGTCCAAAGCCATTGACTCCGGGGACACCGACAATCTCGGGCTCGTTCGTTGTTGGTTCGACATTGACGGCGAATGCTGGGGCATGGGGGCCCGCACCTGTGACGATTAGGTATATGTGGCAGCGAAATGGGCTACCAATTCCTGGGCGACCCAGAAGACCTACGTGTTGCGGCCGGAGGACGGAGCGCAGAGCATTCGTTTGAAGGTCTTTGTGTCGAAGCCTGGGTACACGACGGCTCCTGGCTGGTCGGTTTCCGTTCAGGTAGCCGGAGTTTTCGCACCGAGGGTGCCTGTTATCGCTGGGATTGCTGAGCCGGGCAAGACGCTGACGGCGACTCCTGGGATGTGGGGTCCGGCCCCGGTCACGATGACGTATCAGTGGCGAGTGGATAATGTGCCAGTTTCTGGCGCGACGGGTGCGACGTATGTGGTGAAGCCTGTTGATCTGGGGAAAACGATTACAGTGGTTGCTACCGCCAAGAAGACGGGGTACGTTGCAGCGACGAGCACAAGTGCTGGTCGGGTGGTGACGTTGCCGTTGCAGGCTGGATCGCCCAAGATTCTTGGTTCGTTGACTGTTGGTTCGACGTTGACGGCGGATGCTGGGGTTTGGGGTCCTGCCCGGTTGACATTGCGTATATGTGGCAGCGGAACGGGTTGCCGATTCCGGGCGAGACGCAGCAGACGTATGTGGTGAAGCCTGAGGATGCGTTGCAGGATATTCGGTTGAAGGTGTTTGTGTCGAAGCCTGGGTACACGACGACTCCTGGCTGGTCGGATTCTGCGCGAGTTGCAGGGGTGTTGATTCCTCAGACGCCTTCTGTGACTGGACCCGCTGAACCGGGAAAGACGTTGAATGCGCAGCCTGGCGCGTGGGGTCCGGCCCCGGTCACGATGTCGTATCAGTGGCGAGTTGACGGGGTGGCAATCTCTGGGGCGGTCGGGTCAAGCTATGTGGTGAAGCCCGCTGATCTGGGCAGGACAATCACGGTTACTGTTACCGGTAAGAAGGCAGGCTACGCGACTCAGAGTGGGGTTTCCGCTGGTCGGGTGGTGACGTTGCCGTTGCAGGCTGGATCGCCCAAGATTCTTGGTTCGTTGACTGTTGGTTCGACGTTGACGGCGGATGCTGGGGTTTGGGGTCCTGCCCCGGTTGACATTGCGTATATGTGGCAGCGGAACGGGTTGCCGATTCCGGGCGAGACGCAGCAGACGTATGTGGTGAAGCCTGAGGATGCGTTGCAGGATATTCGGTTGAAGGTGTTTGTGTCGAAGCCTGGGTACACGACGACTCCTGGCTGGTCGGATTCTGCGCGAGTTGCAGGGGTGTTGATTCCTCAGACGCCTTCTGTGACTGGACCCGCTGAACCGGGAAAGACGTTGAATGCGCAGCCTGGCGCGTGGGGTCCGGCCCCGGTCACGATGTCGTATCAGTGGCGAGTTGACGGGGTGGCAATCTCTGGGGCGGTCGGGTCAAGCTATGTGGTGAAGCCCGCTGATCTGGGCAGGACAATCACGGTTACTGTTACCGGTAAGAAGGCAGGCTACGCGACTCAGAGTGGGGTTTCCGCTGGTCGGGTGGTGACGTTGCCGTTGCAGGCTGGATCGCCCAAGATTCTTGGTTCGTTGACTGTTGGTTCGACGTTGACGGCGGATGCTGGGGTTTGGGGTCCTGCCCCGGTTGACATTGCGTATATGTGGCAGCGGAACGGGTTGCCGATTCCGGGCGAGACGCAGCAGACGTATGTGGTGAAGCCTGAGGATGCGTTGCAGGATATTCGGTTGAAGGTGTTTGTGTCGAAGCCTGGGTACACGACGACTCCTGGCTGGTCGGATTCTGCGCGAGTTGCAGGGGTGTTGATTCCTCAGACGCCTTCTGTGACTGGACCCGCTGAACCGGGAAAGACGTTGAATGCGCAGCCTGGCGCGTGGGGTCCGGCCCCGGTCACGATGTCGTATCAGTGGCGAGTTGACGGGGTGGCAATCTCTGGGCGGTCGGGTCAAGCTATGTGGTGAAGCCCGCTGATCTGGGCAGGACAATCACGGTTACTGTTACCGGTAAGAAGGCAGGCTACGCGACTCAGAGTGGGGTTTCCGCTGGTCGGGTGGTGACGTTGCCGTTGCAGGCTGGATCGCCCAAGATTCTTGGTTCGTTGACTGTTGGTTCGACGTTGACGGCGGATGCTGGGGTTTGGGGTCCTGCCCCGGTTGACATTGCGTATATGTGGCAGCGGAACGGGTTGCCGATTCCGGGCGAGACGCAGCAGACGTATGTGGTGAAGCCTGAGGATGCGTTGCAGGATATTCGGTTGAAGGTGTTTGTGTCGAAGCCTGGGTACACGACGACTCCTGGCTGGTCGGATTCTGCGCGAGTTGCAGGGGTGTCGGATGCTGCTCTGCGGGGAGATGCCGGTGAGGATCGCGGCTCGGTCGATGTAGTTCCCTAGCTCACATAACGCACTGCCATACAGCGGTACCGGAGTAGGATTGTGTGAGGTGTAAACCGACGAATCCTCCGTAGCCCGGAGAGTAAGGACCAAACTCGATGTCTGACTTCATTCCTGCCGCAAAGCCGATCATTGGTGACGAGGAGCGGGAGGCTGTCGACCGGGTGCTTCGATCCGGGATGATCGCGCAGGGCCCCGAGGTGGCCGCATTCGAGCGGGAGTTTGCTGAACATTTTGTTGGCGGTCGCGAGTCCGTCGCTGTGAACTCCGGCACGAGTGGTCAGCACCTCGGCCTGCTCGCAGCTGGCGTCGGTCCCGGTGACGAGGTGATTGTGCCCTCGTTCACCTTTGCCGCGACAGGTAACTCGGTCGCTCTGACAGGCGCGACTCCGGTATTCGTGGACATCGAGCCCAACTATTTCACCCTCGATCCCGAGGCCGTGCGGGCGGCAATTACGCCGCGCACGAAGGGGATCATGCCCGTGCACCTGTACGGTCACCCGTTCCTTGTCGACCAGATCGAAGCGATTGCAAACGAACACGGTCTGGCGATCTATGAGGATGCGGCGCAGGCCCACGGAGCGAGCTGGAAGGGTCGCCGGGCTGGAACCTTCGGCGACTTCGCGATGTTCAGCCTCTATCCGACGAAAAACATGACCTCTGGTGAGGGCGGCATGGTGTCGTGCGCCACCGCTGAGATCGCCCGCAACATGCGACTTCTGCGTAACCAGGGCATGGAGAAGCAGTACGAGAACGAGGTTATCGGGTTTAATACCCGAATGACTGACATCCACGCCGCCATCGGCCGCGTGCAGTTGACCAAAGTGGATGCCTGGACCGCCCAGCGCCAGCGCAATGCTGCGGCTCTGAACGCTGGTCTCGGCGAGCTCGCGGGCGTGCAGATCCCGCTGGTCGCGGATGAGGCAGTGCACGTGTACCACCAGTACACGGTGCGGCTCGACGCCGGCGAGCGAGATCGGATCCACGTCGCCCTGCGCGAGGAGCACAACATTGGCTCGGGCGTCTACTACCCGATCCCTAACCATCGACTGCTCCCTCTCGCAAAGTTTGCGCCCGGTCTTGATTTGCCCGAAACTGAGCGGGCGGCGCGTGAAGTTCTTTCGCTGCCGGTGCACCCCTCCCTCGGGGAAGGCGACATCGAACGGATCGTCGCTGCCGTGGCAGCGACACTCAGGGCCGGCGCGTAACCGCCCGCGGCGACGATGAAGGCAATCTGGGAGACACTCCGAGCGCTCCTGCCCCTGCTGCCCGCGGGGGCCAGGCGCTATTTCTTCGGTTACATTATCGCTACGAGTTCGATTACGGCTCTTGACGCCATCGCGATGGCGTTGCTCGCCGTCATCATCGGTCCTGCGATGACCGGCGGCACCCTGAGGGTCCCCATCATCGGCGAAATCGATATGGCGTTTGCGCCGCTCATGGCGCTCGTCGCCCTGCTATCCATCATTCTCAAGTCGTTGCTCTCTGTGGTGTTGCACTGGTTCGCAACTCGGCGGTTTGCGAAGTTCGAGCAAGAGATTGGCGATCGTCTGTTCGCCGCGTACATCAATTCGAGCTGGGAAGAACGCTCGAAGCGAACCGTCGCTGAAATCACGCGTATTGCAGATGCGGGGATCGCCAACACGATGGCGGGCTTCATCTTGCCGATCGCGCGTGTGCCCAGCGCCTTTTTTACCTTCGTGTTGGTGCTCGCCGTGCTGGTGCTTTCGAACCCGCTGGTGTCGCTCATCGCGCTGGTGTATCTTTCGCTCGTTGCCTTGCTGGTGCATCGAGTTGTGACCAGGCGGGCGCTTGAAGCCGGTGAAGTGAACCTGATGTTCAGCTACAGGGTGGCGAACCTCATGACTGAGATGCTTGACGCGCTGAAAGAGCTGAGCTTGCGAAACCGCCTGGGCGAGGTCGCAAACTTGGTTTCGACGAATCGTGCACGTGCCGTCCGCGCGCGAGCCAACGGCTCGTTCCTCGGCATTTTGCCAGGGTTTGCCTACGAGACCGCGCTTATCGGCGGCGTCATCTTGATCGGTGTCGCTTCTTTCGCGCAGGGGGGCATGCAAGCAGCGTTAGCGTCGATCGCGCTTTTTACTGCCACCGGGTTTCGGTTGATCCCGGCACTCACCGGGATGCAGGGCGGGCTCGTGCAGGGCTCGGCATCGATTCCTGCGGCTCGCGACGTGATTGGCGACCTGACCGCCACAGAGAGCGCGATGAAGTCTTCCGCGCCGCCGATGGATACCGCAGTGCTCGCGGAGTCACCACGCCGGCTCAGCCTGGATCAGGTCAAGTTTCGGTATCCCAACGCTACGGCCGACGTGATTCGCGGTATGTCGCTCGATATTCCGTTGGGCAGCTCGGTCGGTATTGTTGGCCCCTCTGGCGCTGGCAAATCCACGTTGATTGATATCATCCTCGGGCTGAGCCAGCCCTCCAATGGAACGATCACGCTCGATGGCGAACCCCTCAGCTCGGTCCTGCAGCAGTGGCGCGGCCGTGTCGGGTATGTGCCGCAACGGGTTGCACTCTTTGACGGTACGATCGCACAGAATGTTGCGCTCACCTGGGGTGACGATATCGATCGAGATCGCGTCATGAATGCCCTCGAGCGCGCCCAGCTGGGCGCCTTGGTTGCGGAGCGCGCCGGAGGCATCGACGAACGTATTGGGGAGCGTGGGGTGTCGTTGTCGGGCGGACAGCAGCAGCGTCTCGGCATTGCGAGGGCGCTTTACACTGACCCGCTGGTGCTGGTGCTCGATGAGGCAACAAGTTCCCTTGACACCAAGACCGAAGACGAAGTAACCAAATCGATTCGGAGCCTGCAGGGCGAAGTCACCCTCATTTCGGTGGCCCACCGGCTATCGACGATCAAGGATTACGACCAGGTCTGTTACCTCGATGACGGCGTGATCGCCGCGCACGGCACCTTCGCGCAGCTTGCCCGCCAGCATCCCGCGTTTGCCGAACAGGTGGCTCTCGCGGGCCTCGCGGGCGAACTCGAGTGATCTCGTCGCTCTTATCGGCGACGTGAGATGCCGTAGCCGGCAAACAGCGTGCGAAAGGGCGCCTGGCTGTGAAGTGCTCGAAGCGGGTTCTTCGGCAGGAGTGTCTGTGCGGAAAGGTAGCGGAGCCGGGCCGTCAGCGCGGCCGTGATGAGTTCGGGGGTTGTCTGTGCAGAGAGAAGTTCGTCGAGGACCCTGCGATCCGCGAGTGAGAGAAGCGGCAACGCGCCAGGGGCGAGTGAGAGAAGCCGATCAGAGAGGTCACACAGTTCTTGCCGGTTTGCGTGCAGGAGTGCGGCGGTCGTAGAACGCGACAGGACCGCATCAAAGAAGTGGATCCTGATGAGCTTCGTGATGATGGCGATACGAGAACTTGCTCCGGCAGTCTGAAACCACGGCTGTGCCTCAAGCTCGTCAAGAAATGCGAAATCCTCGGCGATCGGGCGAGGCCCAGAGGTGACGCGGTCTTCGGCGTCGTCGTTGATGATGTACGCGGGGCCCGCGAGGTCATACGCGAGCTGGGAACCCTGGTACCACAGGGTCAGCGAATACACGAGATCCTCGCCCGAGCCCACCCCCTCGGTAAGTCTGAGTTCGCCGAATCGCCGGCGATCGATGAGCCCGAGCGGGGCGCTGCGGTAGGCAAGGCGATCTTTGCGTGCGTCGAGCCGGCGGGTGCGGGATCCTCGCCTGACCGGTGGGTACGGGTCGGTACGACCATTCGGCAACTGAATGCGCGCTAGCACGGTCGACGCTGAAGTCTTTGATTGCAGTGCGAGCCACGAGTCAATTGCGCCGGGCGCGAGTTCGTCGTCTGATCCCATCACCGAGATAAACGGTGCCTCAGAGTTCGCGAACCCATAGTTCATCGGGCCCGCGGGTGAGGGGATGTCGTCCCAGAGCTCAAGAAGTCGAAGCTGCGGGTGATCCGCGTAGCTGCCGAGATTCACGCGAATAATCTCCGGGTCGATATTGTGTGCGACTACGTTGACCCGGACCGGGGCTATGGTGTGCTCGAGCACCGAGGCGACGGCACGCTTGATCGGGCGTGAAGCAGAGTGGACTGCGATCGTCACGTCGACGCTGGGGTTGAACATGCGTTGAGGTCTCTTTCTGAGGGACGAGGGTGGGCGTGCCGCTGCGGTCTATGCAACCATGTCGCGCATAGTACGCCTTGGGCCTTGGCGGTGCAGTGTGAGGAGCGGGTTTCTGGTGAGGATCGAATCGATGCCTCCCAGCCAGCGCGCCTTGAGGAGCTGAAGCACCTCTTCCGCATCGCCCTCGGGGCTAAGCACCGCGTCTATTGCTGCGCGGTCACGGCGGGAAAGCACCGAGAGAGCTCCGGGAGCCGCCGCGCGGATCTGAGATACAAGGTCAGCGAACGCGGCACGGTGGGCATCGAGCCCGCCGTCTGCGGTGAGGCGTGCAAGTACCGCATCAAAGAAGTGCAGACGGAAGACTTTCGCGCCAAAGACTCGGCGTTCCCTGCGACTCAACCTGCGATACCAGTCGCTTGCGATGATCGTGTCGAGAAATGCGAAGTCCTCCTGCAACGTCCGCAGCGTCGCGGTCACACGGTCTGCCGCGTCACTCCCAAAGGTGTAGGCGGGGCCGTGGCGATCGTAGGCGATCGCTGCTCGGCTGAAGGCAAGCCGGGCAGAGACATCGAGGTCCTCGCCCGAGTGCAGCCCAGGCGTATACCTGAGTGCCGGGAATCGAGAGCGGGAGATAAGCCCAACGGGTTCAGAGCGGTATGCCAGACGATCTTTCACCGCGTGGAGCTTCAGCGTGCGGTCTGGTCGGGTGGGGGGCAGCGGATCAGGAATGTCGGACCCCTGGCGCTCAATACGGGCCAAGACGACGTCGGAGCCGCTGGAGGTGGCGACACTGAGCCATGAGTCGAGAGCCCCCGGCTGAAGCCAGTCGTCTGAATCGAGCAAACATACGTATGCTGCGGTGGCGCGATCGAGCCCGTGATTGCGCGGTCCTGCAGGCGAGGGCACCCCGTCATCGAGATGCAACGTTTCGACGGCTTCGTGACCGGCATACTCGCCGAGGGAGAGCGAGATGCCCGCTGGATCCGTATTGTGCGCGACGACCAGCACGCGTGCCCGAGCCGAATTATGCGCGAGCACCGATTCGACGGCGCGGCGCACCGGCCGGGTGGGAGAGTGCACCGGAATAATCACATCGATATCTGCGGGCGTCATCTCAACGATTCTACGTGAGAAGTGCCGCTCCCCGGGCTGCGATGCGGCGGCCAGCTCGTGGCTATTTCCGAATCCAGTGGTTCAGCAGCGCCTCAGCGCTGGCGCGGCCGGAATGCACTCGCGCAACAAACGCGGGACCCGCGGCTGCGGTGCGACGCCCCCGTTCTGGATCAGCAGCGAGGTCTGCAATGACCTCGCGGAGCGTGTCCGCGGTTGCCTCGACAATGGGAAGTGACACACCAAAGTCCTGTTCCACGCGCTCGCGCACCATCGGGAGCACGTGCCCGACGACGACGCGGCCGGCGGCCATCGCCTCGCAGGCGGCAACTCCGTAGGATCCCAGACGGAACTGATCAAGCACGATGTCGGCTGCGGCGTACGCGCCAGGCATACTGCTCCAGGCGACGCCCTCGAGCGCGCGATACTCTGCAGCGCCCGATTCGATGAGCGGCGCGAGCGCGGGGGCAATATAGTGGCTCCCCTTTTGCACTGGGATGCTCGCCGAGTGAATGATCCGCACAGGGCCACCGGCGAATGCCGGGGCACCGGTCGCAAAGACGGCCGGATCGATCACCACCGGGCACCACTCGGCCCAGGGAACGTCGGCGATCAGATCGGGGGTTGACACGAAGGTGGGACGCCGCATCTCGGTGAGAAGCTGAATGCTCGCGCTTGACTCACGGAGCAGATCAGCCGTTCGCGGATCCTCCGGGTACGGTGACCACGGGGTGAGTTTCGCGTGGTGCGATGGATCCCGCACGTCTGTGCCGTGGCTGAGATAAGCCACCGAGACCCCAGCGTCCTCGAGCCCAAGGATCTCCTTGCGAATATCACGGTTGAAGTGCTTACCAAAAACCGGGCGCTGCGCTTCAATCAGTACGTGGGTGAACTGGCGCGCGGCCTGCCACTCTGACGCCGCCCACTCCGCTGATGCGTTGACAACGGCGATGGGTACGCGCGTATCAGCCGGGAACCCAAAGCCACCGGGCAGCACCATCTCGACGTTTCGCGCGCCGATAACCGGGTCGGTCTCTTCGAGCGCGCGCGCCCAGCGGTAGCCCTGCGCGGCATAGTTGGCGGCGGCGATGTAGACGCGGACTGGGGTGGCGGGTACCGATGTTGCATCCACCTTTTGTCCGCCGCCGAGCAGCTTCGCCGAGAGCTGGCCCACGAAGCCGTCGGGATTGTGGGCGGCGGACTCAAACAGCCGGTTGACCCAGCGCGGCATCGAGGAGCGGTGCCTGATCAGCCAATCGACCACCCGTCCGATGGGATCGTTCATCGCTTGGCTCTCCGGGTTTTCGCCACTGACCCCATAACCCGGGTAACCCGGTTCGCGACGGCTCTGAGAGAATGCTCGGCCTCTGTCCATTCGGCAACCGCGCGGCGATCCTCAGCCGATGGCGCTTGCGCGACGAGGTTGCTCATCGCGGCGGCGATCTCTGGCGCGTCGTAGCCGACTGCGAAGCCCGCGGCCACTTGCGCGTTGGCGGTCTCGACGAAGGATCGTGTGGGCCCTGGGCCGGAAAAGATCACGGGACACCCCACCGCGAGTGACGAGTATACCTTTGAGGTAAACGCGTAGTCGTAGCCGCCGCCCGGCAGCAGCGTCGCGAGGCTGGCTGTTGCCCCCGCGAGTTGGGCGCGAAGCTCAGCAGCCGGCACCGGATCTAGAAACTCAACCGAGTCAGTGATCCCCTGGCTGCGGCTCGAGCTTCGAGGGAGGCCCGCTCCGTTCCGTTGCCCACGAAGCGGAGAGTGTACCCCGGATGCTCGGCGAGAAACGCGGCAAAGGCGTCGATGAGGATATCGACCCCGTGCAGACCGGAGTAGGTTCCCGCGTACAAAAATACCGGGGAGATGGCCTCGTCTGAGTAGAAGAACTCCTCCGTATCGGCGCCGAAACCGGTCACGGTGATGGGGGTGTCCACGCCCAGATCCTGAACGCGGCTGACCACCCCATCCGAGATCGTGACGAGATGCGCGGCGCCGCGCATCGCGAAGCGCTCGAGCCACCTCACCACGCGGATCACGAGGCCCGAATCAGTTGAGAATGAGGCCGCATCAGACCAGATATCGGCCGCGTCATATATGTAGGGAATGCGGCGAATCCCACACACCAGTCGGACGATCGCGCCGGTGGTGGGGGTGGCTCAACAAACACAGCGTCGGGCCTGCGCATGAACAGGGCCCGGAATAGCAGGGGCACATCGAAACTCAGATACTGGAAATAACCGCGGACGTAGCCGCCACGATCCCGTAACACCGGAAAAGTGCGGATGCGTTCGCCCTTCGGAGTGAGCGCGGTGCCAGGCTTTGGCATCACGGTGACGACATCGACCGCGTGGCCGGCCCCAATAAGCGAATCTGCTACCGCGCCGAGATAGAAGGAGGCGGCGGCAGGCTCGGGCCTATAAATCCGAGAAATAATCGTGGCTCTCACGCTCAGGCCTCCAAGAAGTGACGCATGAGAACTGAGCGCGAAAACTCGCCGTTGTGCAGGGCGCGCACGAACTCGGGGCCCCGTGATGCTACTGCGCGGTAGTGGTCGCGACGGGTCACGATATCGCGGAGCACGCCCTCGATCGTATCGAGTGTGGTCTCGGGGATGGGGAGGGGGAACCCGGCGTGGCGTTCTACTTCGGAGCGCACCTGCTCGCTGACGTGCGCGAGCACTACCCGGCCGGCGGCCATCGTCTCGCAGGCGGCGACACCGTAGTCACCGACGCGGAACTGATCTAGCACAATATCGGCACCGGCGACCACGGCCGGCATTTCATCGTGCGCGATACCTTCGATCTCCACATATTCGATGAGCCCCTCGTCGTGCAGCTTGCGCGCGATCGGGGCGAGCTCAGTGGTCCCCTTGAGTTTGGGGTTCGTTGGGGCGTGCACGACCCGTGGGCGTTCGCGGGTGAGGAGGGGTGTTTCGTTGCTCCAGTGCTCGGTATCCACGATAACGCCAAGAAAGTTCGCCTGAGGGATGTCTTCCAGTAGCCCGGCTGTCGAGACGAATGTCGGAAGGCCGAGACGCTCAATGAGGCGCAGATTTGCGGCCGCCACCGGCTCGATGACGTCGACGGACTCCCATACGCCGTCGCGAAATTGCGACCAGGGTTCCCGTGCAAGGTGAGCCGAGGGGAGACGCACTTCGTTGCCGTGCGCGATGATGCCCACCTTGAGCCCGCGATCTTGCAGGAGCGCAACCTGGCGCGGGATGTCTCCGCGGTACATTCCGCCGAGAATCGGCATGCACGCCTCGATGAGCACGTGTGTGTAGTTGTCTGCAAGAGCTCGCACCAGTCCCTGCTGCCACTCACGTGAGTGCTCAGCCGTGCGCCAACTGAGAGTGAAAGTACTCGGATAGCCGAGGGGATTGTTGTCTGAGTGCACGTAGTTTTGTGCCGATACGGAACCCGACCGTTCAAGGGCTCGGGCCCATTGATCGCCCTGGCCCGCGTAGTTGACGGGGCCGATGAGCACACGGTGCGTCCTTGCCGTATCTGGGTGCGGGGCCGGGGAGGGAAGACACCCGCCGCGCGATCGACGGCGGTGGCGATCGCATCCTGCAGCCGCTTAGGAGCAGAAGTCCATAGACGCTCAGCGATGGGATGCACTGTCGTCCTCCTCGGGTTGGGTGGGGCGGTAGCCGGATGATCGGGGTTGATCCAGTGGTCAAGGAGAGCACGTGCCGCCAGGCGACCATCGTGGACCTCGCGCACGAACTGAGCACCGGCCGTTTGGCGATCAATCAGGCGTGGATCTTGCGCCAGCGTCCGAATCTCCTGCTCAAGCGTAGCCGGTGTCGCCTCAATAATGGGCAATCTGTGTCCTGTCTCGGTAAGCACTGTCTGGCGTACCTGTTGCGAGATATGGCCCACCACGACGCACCCGGCAGCCATTGCCTCGCATGCCACGACTCCGTAGGCACCAAGCCGAAACTGGTCGAGCACGACATCAGCGTTGCGGAGCACGGCGGGCATCTGCTCGGAGGGGACCCCCTGGATCAACTCAAAACGAATGACGCCCTCGTGGTGTAATCGCTCCATCGTGGGAACGATGAGGTCGGTTCCCTTTACCGCGGCGATCGAGGGAGCATGCACGACACGAAGGGGAGCGCCCGGCTCGCGGGAGGGGCGTTCTCCTTCCCAGCGAGCAAGGTCGACGGCCACCGGACACCAGATCGCTGAGGGCAGATCGACGAGCAGATCCGGGGTAGAGATGAATACCGGGTGCCCGCAGTTGTGAAGGAACTCGATGTTGCGCCGCGCGAGCATCTCGGTGCGTGCTGCGTACACGCTGGGGTCGTGGAAATATGACCACTCGTTGATGTCTCGGTGCCGCGAGGGGAGTCGCACGTCGACACCGTGTGCGAGGTAGGCGAGATCAACGCCCTTCTCGCTGAGCGCGGTGGCTTGCGCTCGCAGCGACCTACCGAAGAGTCTGCCGAACGGGGGTTCCTCGGCTTCAATCAGCACGTGCGTGGCGCGGCTCGCTGCAGCCAGCTGCCGCCGCTGCCAATCGGGGTCATTGTGATAAGTGCCCACGGGGACGACAAGATCGGAATGGAACGAGAACCCGCCCGGCACGTCAACCGCCATGTTGCGTGCTGAGAGGTTTTCGTGCGCGGATTCAAGGGCTGCCGCCCAGGCTCTTCCCTGCCCCGAATAGTTCACCGGGGCAATGAGCACCCTGGTTCCGGCTTCGGCAAAGGAGGTGACTCCGACCGTGCCCCGCGGTGCGGGTCTCCCGAGACGGCGAGCGGCGAGACGTCCGAGGAGGCTGGTGGGGGAGTCCGCGATTCCGTCGATGAGCCTATTCATCCAGCCGGGCAGAGCATGACGGTTCACAGACGGTCCTGCATCGCTGCTCGCCGATTCTCCATACGGGTGATTCTATCGAAATGGCCTGTCGGCAAGGGTCCCAGCTTTCGACACGAAGATGAATCATTAGCCCGCGCCTGAATCTGGCGAGGGTGGAAGCAGGCGGCAGAAAGAGAGAGCACGTAGCCAAACTGAGATTGCACGCCGCAATTGCCCCGTAAGCTATCAGTCATGGATCTTTTGGTTGTAGGCTCAGGCTTCTTTGGACTCACGATCGCGGAACGTGCCGCAAACGACGGAAAACGGGTCGTGGTGATTGACCGCCGCTCGCATATCGGGGGCAACGCGTACTCGGAGGCCGAGCCGGAGACCGGCATCGAGGTGCACCGGTATGGCGCGCACCTCTTCCATACCTCGAACGAGACCGTGTGGGAATATGTCAACCGGTTCACAAGCTTTACGAACTACGAGCACAAGGTGTACTCGAACTTCAAAGGTGAGGTCTATCCCCTGCCGATCAACCTCGGCACCATCAACCAGTTCTTCCGCGCGGCCTATGGGCCCGACGAAGCACGCCGGGTGATCGCAGAGCAGGCAACCGAGTTTGACACCAAGAGCGCGAAGAACCTTGAAGAAAAGGGCATCTCCCTGATCGGGCGCCCCCTCTATGAGGCGTTCATCAAGGACTACACCGAAAAGCAGTGGCAGACCCCCACGACGGAACTGCCCGCCGAGGTCATCAGCCGTCTGCCGGTTCGCTACAACTATGACAATCACTACTTCAACGACACCTACGAGGGTTTGCCCGTTGACGGCTACACCGCATGGCTTGAGAAGATGGCGGATCACCCCAACATTGAGGTTCGGCTGAACACGGATTTCTTTGATGAATCGCAGCCGCTCAACAAGCGTGAGGTCGTTGGCAAGATCCCCGTCGTGTACACGGGCCCGGTTGATCGCTACTTCGATTACGCGAAGGGCGAGCTCGGTTGGCGCACGCTTGATTTCGAGCAGGAGGTCCTGCAGACCGGCGACTTCCAGGGCACCAGCGTGATGAACTACGCGGGATCCGACGTTCCGTACACTCGCATCCACGAGTTCCGCCACTTCCATCCCGAGCGCGAGTATCCGAGCGACAAGACGGTGATCATGCGCGAATTCTCGCGTTTTGCGAGCCGTGACGACGAGCCTTATTATCCAGTGAATACTCCCGAAGACCGGGAGCGTCTGCTGCAGTACCGCGAACTCGCGGAGGCCGAGTCGCAGGTGCTCTTCGGCGGCCGGCTCGGAACCTACCAGTACCTCGACATGCACATGGCGATCGGTTCTGCCCTGTCGATGTATAACAACAAGCTTCAGGAACTGCTCTAGTTCGCGTGTCTTCTGCCGCCCCTCTGACGAAAGCCAACATGCCAAAAATCTCCGTCCTCGTTCCGATCTTCAACGTTGAGAAGTATCTTCGTGAGTGCCTCGATAGCGTTGTCAACCAGACGTTTCGCGATCTTGAAATCATCTGCCTGAACGATGGTTCGACCGATGGCTCTCTCAAGATCATCGAAGAGTACGCGCGCAGAGATTCACGCGTCGTTGTCATCGACAAGGCGAACTCGGGGTATGGCGACTCAATGAACCAGGGTCTTGACCGTGCCACCGGTGATTTCATCGCGATCATCGAGTCCGATGACCGGGCAGAGCTCGACATGCTCGAAAAACTCTACGAGATGGCAGTCGCGAACGACGTCGAGGTCGTAAAGAGTGAGTTCTTCAACTACTACACCAACCCGAAGAAGAAAGGGTTGAACGGGCTGAAGTCCCACCTCATTCGCGATGATGAGGCCGGGCGGGTGATTTACCCTCGCAACAACGTTCACATTTTCTTCCAGCAGCCTTCGATCTGGTCCGCGCTGTACCGACGTGACTTCCTCAACTCGAACGATATTCGTTTCCTCCCGACACCGGGGGCGTCATACCAAGACACGGCGTTTACGTTTAAGGTGTGGGCTGCGGCCTCGCGAGTGTTCTATACCCGTGAGGCATATCTGCACTACCGTCGCGACAGTGAGGGATCTTCAGTCAATGATCCCGGGAAGACTTTCTGCGTTTCGGAAGAGTACTTGGAGATCGAGCGCTATCTTCGTGAGCGCATCTCGGAACCCACTGAGCTTTTGAAGCTGATGCGAATGTGCAAGTGGGGTGGCTACGACTGGAATATTGAGAGGTTGAACCCCACGCTTGCGGCCGACTTCATTCGCCAGGCCTCGAAAGAATACCGTGCTGACTACGAGTCGGGCGTGTTTAACTTTGAGTACTGCGATGCGAGCCGAGTGCGCGAAATCTCTGAGCTCATCCATAACCCCGAGATGATGATCGCCCGTAAAGAGGCAAGCTCGCGTGCGAAGGTCTCCGTGATCTTCCCGGTATACAACGTTGAGCGATTCGTGCGAGCAAGCCTCGAGTCGATCCTTGCTCAGACGCTCACGGAGATTGAAGTCATCGCGATTGATGACGGCTCCACTGACGGCTCAGCGGCGATCGTTGAGGAGTATGCGAAGACCGATCCGCGCATCCGTTTTTTCACTCAGGAGAATCGTGGGCTCTCCGCCGCGCGCAACGTCGGCATCCACCGCTCTCAGGCCGATTACATGGCGTTCCTGGACAGCGATGATACTTTCGACCCCGACGCAATTGAGCGACTCTACACCGCCATGACGGAGCGGGACGTTGAACTTGTGGTTGGTAGCAGCCGTGTCGAGTTCGAGGACGGCTTACGGTCGGCCGTTGAACAGATCGCTGATGAACACTATGTCCGTGCGAAGTTCAACGGCGATGAGAAGGTAACGCCGGAGCTCCTGCGTTGGGTCGATGTACACGTCTGGAACAAACTCTACGATTCCGCCGTTGTGAAAGACAACAATATCTGGTTCCCGGACGGACTGAAGTATGAAGATGCATACTTCTTCAATGCGTATGCCTGGGTTATTTCGCGCAGCCATTTCCTTGATCCGAACAAGCCGATTCACACGTACCTCCGGCGTCATGGCGCAATCATGACGGGAACCTTCGCGGGATCCAATTCTGCGAAGGATCACATCGACATCGCGTTCAAGCTCTTTGAATTCTTGGAACAGCTGGATCTCGGCAAGAAGTACGGACGCTACTACCTTGAATTGCTGGGGCGTCACATCGATCTTGCGATGCGATTTTCGAAGCGCAGCGATCACGAGTCTATCTGGCGTGGGCTCAGGCTCTTCCTTGTGAAGAACCAGAAGGAGCTTTCACGGCTTGACCCGCGGGTCTACGATGACATTGCGCGAAAGGTGCTTCCCGGCTACCTGTACAAACTGCGAAAGGTGCCGGCGTTGCAGAGGATAGTCCTCAAGCTGGGGATGACCGTCCGCGCGGTCATGCGCCGCGTAACGCTCAGGCTGTCGCCGACGGCGCAGACGCAGCGTGGGATCCTTGCGAGGCTCGACGCCATCACCTCGAACCTCCAGCAGGGCCTCGGGGATCAGGCCATGCAGTTGAAGGAGTTGGAGAGCCAGATCGAAGCCCTGTCTCAAGAATCGTCAAGCACGAGGCGCAAGAAGGACTAGCCGACATCGAGCCGGTCGCTCACCCGCCACACGGCCACCGTGAGTTCCGGAACGGCCGCTGCAATGTCGCGCATCAGTTCAAACTCGACCCGATCGGTGGCGCGCTGGTGCTCGGCAGCCTCGGGGCCGCCCGCGAGCGCTGCGAGCCTGGCGAGCGCAAACTCGGCCAGCTGGCCGCGATCCTCGAGCATCTCGTCGCGGATCGCAAGCACGACGAAATCGTCGACCTCGGGCGTCTCCGCGTAGGCGATTGCGGGATCCTCGCCGTCGCGTACGCGGTGTTCCATGATCGTCTGGCGTTCGAGGTGAGCATCAGCCCGCAACTTCAGAAGTCGTTCCGTTGTCAGGATCATGGCTTGCGAATCTGGACGGGGCGAGTCTCGTGCGGAATCGGTACACGTCGCCAAGGAATTTTGGTTGGCTCGGCGTCGAGAGAGGGCAGCTGAAAATCGAAGCGTGATTTCACCGCGATCAAGATGAGCAGCACCCAATTGCCCTCGATCAGCAACCTGCTCTCAGTGAGTGACTGCACGATCAACGCGATCATGACGAGGTACGGCCACAGCGCGCTGGTGGCGTAGGGCAGTGCCGGGCCGTAGCCGCGGCGGGGCGGATCCACCGCACGGAACCACACACGCCACATCGTGAGTACCACGAGCGGGGCAAACGCGAGCACCCCGACGATGCCGAGCTGCAGCCAGACGTCGAGCCACGCGTTGTGGGCGCTCATCACCGGCAACCCGGCCTTTTGGTCAAGGCTCTTGAAGGGCTCGACCCACGGTGCCCAGTAGCTCACCCAGCCCCAGCCGAACCATGGCCGCTGCTCGGCGAGATCGATCACCTTATGCCAGGTCTCGAGGCGCCCGGTCATGTCGCCGCTCTTGCCGAGCAATCCGAAGACGAAATCGCGGGCGAAAACCGTGAGCGCGATGACCGCAGTGATGATCGCGACCGTAGTGACATAGAGCGGCACGCGCCGTTCCGGCCCGAGGCGGCGAGCCCAGAGCGCGATCCCAAGCCCCACGATGACCGCCGCGAGGGCGACCCAGACGGTAGCGCCTCTCGTGAGCAGCAGCGTGGCGATCGACAGCAGCAGCCAGAACCAGCCGCCCACGGGGCGCACGAGGCCCGCTCGGAGTTGGATAGCAAAGACGATAACGCCGAGCAGCGCGAGAAAGCCGAGCAGTACGGAGCTCGCGACGACGCCCTGGATGGGTCCGCCGCTGAAGAGGAGGTCGCGGCTCCAGAACAGAAGTTTGGGAGTCTTTCCCCTTCGGGCGCTTCCAGAAACCAAGGCAGCAGCGGAGCACGAACGAAGATCGCAACCCACAGCTCAAACAAGAGCGACAGCCCGATCAGGTAGCGCAGTGCAGAGCCGAGGGTGCGCAGCACCTCGTGCCAGCTCAGAATGAAGGCGAGCACTACGGCGAGGATCGTGGTGGCGAGTTGAGCGAGCACGCCGAGCACGCTCTCAAAGCGATACTGCGACCAGATGATCGACAGTGCCGCGATCACGAGGAACCAGTAGATCGGGGCGGGCAAGCGGTACCAGCGAAAGCGTTCGGGCTTGAGCCTGATAAACATCACCACGCCCGTTGCCGTCAATGCTGCGGCGAGGATCAAAAACGCAGGCCACCCGACCAGGTTTCTCACGCCGTTGCTTCCGAGCGCGAAAACGAACACGCCGATCGCGTAGGCGCTCACACCCAGTCTCGTCTTGCTTTCCGCCATAGTCGGTATGGTAGAGCATGGCGTGTGTGCGTCTGGATACACTGGCCAAATCTTTCGAGGAGCTGCGTGCTGATCTTCATCGAGAATACTCCGCGTGCGTACGCGTGGGGTCAGGCTGATGCGCTGTCTGATCTGCTGGGAACCCCCGCTACAGGCCAGCCGCAAGCCGAGCTCTGGCTGGGTGCCCACCCCGGTCACCCGGCTGCGGTGACGCAGGCATCGTCGAGCATGCAGACCCTGATCGATCTCATCGAGAGTGATCCTGAACGCTATGGCTTTGACGGTGCGCGGGTGCCATTTCTGCTGAAGGTGCTTGCGATCGGCGCGCCCCTTTCTCTGCAGGTGCACCCTGATAGTGCGCAGGCGGCTGCGGGATTTGCTGCTGAAGAGGCCGCGGGCGTGTCGCCAGACGCTCGCGAACGAAACTACGGTGATCCACACCACAAGCCCGAGTTGCTTGTTGCTCTCAGTGAGGTGTCGGCTCTGAGCGGGTTTCGTTCTCTGAGTGCGGCGCGGAGGGATCTCCAAGCATTCGCCTCGGTTACCCGGGGCAAGCATGCGGTCGCGCTCGCGAGCGTCGCTGAACGGCTCTCTCGTGGCGAGGCGGCTGCGGCGCGCCGTGACTTCCTGGACTGGGTGTTCAGCGGGGATCCGGTGGTCGCGGAAGCGCTTGATGCGCTCGCCGCAGTCGCTACGAGTGCGGCTGAAGACCCGGAGCTGGAGTCACACGGTGAACTGGATCCTGACCGGCTGAGTGTGTTGCGGACCCTATCCGAGACCCATCCGGGGGATCCTGGCATCCTCGTTTCGCTTCTTTTGCATTTCGTGCGGCTTGCCCCGGGGGACGCGATCTTCCTCCAAGCGCGGCAGTTGCACGCCTACGTCGGCGGGATCGCGGTCGAGGTGATGGCCTCTTCCGACAATGTGTTGCGCGCGGGTCTCACCGAGAAATATGTCGATGTGCCTGAACTCTGTCGCATCGTCGACACCTGTGAGCTTTCCGAGCCGCGCTTTCCGCACGAGCCGCTAGCGCCCGGGCTTGTTGTCTGGCGACCGCCGGTACCTGATTTCCAGCTCATGCGGGCGCGGCTGTGCGAAGAGGAAAATGAGCGGAAGTCTCGCGACCGTGCGCCCGCGGTGTCTGTGGCGGCGGATCATCCCCTTGTGCTGGTGGTGACCGAAGGGCGGGTGAGGGTCGAGCGTCAGGCGGACCTCGCCGAGGTCGCGAGTGTTCGGCGCGGGCAGTCGCTTTACGTCTCAGCCGGTGAGCCGATCAGTCTCACCGGTGAGGGCGAGGCGTTCATTGCGACGGTCGGCGAAGCCCTCTCGAATAACCATCACATCCGTGGAGAAAATCTTTAGAGACCGCTATTTTGTTTATATGACTGCGAATACGGGGTCTAAAAATACATTTCAGACACACCAGCGCGTCAATGACCCTCAAGCGACGCTTGAGGGTTTACACTCTCTGGCTTGACTTGAGCGAATCACAACGGTGTAATTGTCACTATCGCCGTGCAGATGGTGCACAGCTTGGGAAAAGTTAGGAGTGATCGGTGCGCGATTCCTCACACACTCCCGTTCCTGGTAATTGGTTCGTTGATCCCGTCTTCCTCGGTGTTCCCGGAGTGCGTAAGCCTGAGGACGAAGCGCTCTCCTGGCAGACGGACGCGCTGTGTGCGCAGACGGATCCCGAGGCATTTTTTCCGGAGAAGGGCGGATCCACTCGCGATGCGAAGCGGATCTGTGATGGCTGCGAGGTTCGTTCAGAGTGCCTTGAGTATGCACTCGAGAACGACGAACGTTTTGGTATTTGGGGAGGCCTCTCCGAGCGCGAGCGCCGGCGCCTCCGTCGAGAGGCGATGTAGCGATTCCCCTGCGGTTTCCCGGCATGGCCTACAGGGTGCGCCAACATTTGCTGCATAGACTGAGGCCGACATGCGCACCAGAGTGACCGCCATCCTCGTCGCGAATCGCGGCGGCGAGTGGCTTGACCAGACCATCGCGGGAATCGCGTCTCAGACCCGTGCCCCCGCGGCCGTTATTGCCGTGAACAACGGTGGATCAGACAAGGTTGCCGAGCAACTGCGGTCGAGCGGCGCCGATGGGGTGGTGGGCATCAGTTCCCGCGTCTCCTTCGGGCAAGCCGTGCGGCAGGGGGTGCAGACGAGCGTCGTCACCGGTGATCTCTCTTCCGAGTGGATCTGGTTACTCACCGAAGACTCCTGCCCAGAGCCCGAAGCACTCGAACACATCTTGAATCGGGTGCAGCGTGCGCCTTCCGTGGTGGTTGCGGGCCCGAAGCTTGTTGACTGGGACCGCCCAGACCGCATTATCGAGCTCGGCCAGAGTCTGACCCGCTACGGGGCTCGCTGGACCCAGCGACGACAGGAACTCGACCAGCAACAGTACGACCACATGCAAGACGTGCTGGGCGTGGGGCCGGTCGGCATGCTCGTTCGACGAGACATCTGGGAACAGCTCGGTGGGTTTGATCCTGCGCTCACCGTCTACGATGACGGGCTTGACTTCTGCGTGCGCGCAAGACTCGCCGGCCACCGCGTTGAGGTCGCGCCCGACTCGCGCGTGCGGTTTGCTCAGAGCGGCGTTGGTGGCCCGCGTATCGATCGGAAGCGCTCGGTCATGCGCCAGGCGCACCGACAAGCCCGCACCGCGCACCTGCATCGCAGGATCGCCTACGCGCCCGCAGCGGTTGCTTTTTTTGAGTGGCTGGGGCTTCCCCTCTTCGCGCTCTTCCGGGTTTTCTGGGCGCTGATTCGTGAGCAGCCAGGTCATATTCTCGGGGAAGTGGCGTCGGCATTCGCGGTGTTCTTCAGGCCGCAGGCGATCCTTGCTTCGCGGCGGCGGATCAAGCAGCAGTCAACGGTGGGATGGCCCGCCATCAGGCAGCTCCGAGTGGACCCCAAGAGTGTGCGAACGGCGCGCATGATCGACCGGGAAGCGATCCTTGCCTCCGCTGGGCGACAGCGCCGCGAGCTGCACTTCATTTCCACCGGTGGACTCGCCGTACTCACCGCCGCCGCCGTGCTCGCAGTTGCGCTGACCTGGTGGTCATTTGCGTACTCAAGCCTCGCCGGAGGAGAGCTTGCGCCGCTCAGCTCAATCGGTGAACTGTGGAACAACACTCGCGTGATTGACGGGGTACCTGCGGATCCCTTTACGTGGGTGCTTGCGCTACTCGGCTCGCTGACCTTCTGGAACCCTCGTTCATCGTCGTGGTGCTGATGATCGGATCGATCCCGGTCACAGCTCTTGGCGGCTGGCTATGGGCAGCTCAGCTCACCGAATCAAAGGCTGGCCGGGCACTTGCGGGCCTCGGCTTTGCCATGAGTCCGGTGCTGCTCGGCTCGCTACAAGGTGGGCACCTTCCAACGCTCGTGCTGACGATGGTGCTGCCCTGGCTGCTGATCGCAGCCACCCGGGCCCGCGAGTCCTGGAGCTGGGCCGGTACTGCTTCGCTGCTGGCTGCGGTTGCGCTCGCTGCGGCGCCAGTGCTCATTCCGGCAGCGCTTGTGCTCCTCGTCGTGGGGCTGTTCACCAGCCTCCGCAGCATCGGGCGCGTGCTCGCCACCGCGGTTGTGCCACTCGTGCTCTTTGCGCCCAAGATCGTCACCAGCTTCGTCAACGGCCAACCGCTCGATCTGCTGATCGATCCGGGAATCAGTCTGCCCTTCGACCCGGCTACACCCTGGCACATGCTGCTCGGATTCCCAACGTTTGGTCTCGAAGGCTGGGCCTCGATTCTTGATGCCGTGGGTCTGGGAGGCCCGCCGGCCACCCTGCTCGTTGGTGTGCTGATGCTCCCGCTCGCCTTGCTCGCGCTGCTGGGTCTTTTCACTGGCCGCGTGATGGTCACTGTGCTGAGCGCGCTCCTTGGCGGACTTGGCATGCTCACGACGCTCGCATCCGCGCAGCTGCACCTGACCGCGGTGGGCAGCGAAAGCGTCGCCCTCTGGACGGGCTCAGGTCTTGCGGTCTACTGGCTCGCGCTCCTTAGCCTCGCCGCGGTCGGAGCGGGCACGCTGCGCCGTGCGGCGGCTCCCGTTGTCTCAGTTGCTCTCGTTGCAGCCCTCGTCGCGGTGTTCCCGGTCGCGGGCAAGCTCGTGGTGAACGACACCCCTTCAGTAGCGGAACCTCTCAGATGCCCGCACTCGTGCAGGCCGCGGGGGAAAGTGATCCCGGTGTGCGCACTCTGGTGCTTACCGCCGAAGACTCCCACAGCGTTCGTGCTGAGCTCATTACTGGAACAGGGTTGCGGCTCGATCAAATTCGCACCGCGGAAGCCCCTCCCACTGAAACCGCCGCAGACCGAGACCTTGCAAACCTTGTGGCAGGCCTCGCAAGCGTCGGGGGTCCCGAGGTGGACGAGATGCTGGACGAGCAACGGGTCGGGCACGTGTTGCTTCGCGATGGCGGCGACGATGGCGAACGGGCCGAACTGCAGAGGGTCTTCGATCAGCACAGTTCACTCGCAAGCGCCGGTGCCACCGAACAGGGGCTGCTGTGGCGTGTGGTGAGCCCCGAGGCTGATGTCGAAGCGAGCGGAGACTCGACCGCGAGCCTTGACGGTACCTCGCTGAGCGGTCAGACCATTTGGGTCGTGCAGCTCGCCGTTGTGCTCGCCATGCTTTTGCTCGCGCTGCCGACGGGAGAGGTGACCTGGCGGCCGGAACGGCGTAAGCGCCCCTCGCGGCGGAAGCGACGCGAGGCTCAAAACACAGCGGCGGGCGAGGTTGCTTCTTCGCCATCGCGCGAGGATCCCGCGCAGGATCAGCCCGCGCAGGATCCTGCCGCGAGCGAGCCAGCTATTGATCAGGATCAGGTTCCTACGGACGGAGGTGAACGATGAGCGAGCAATCGCGAATTTTGCGCGGAAGTGTTCGCGCGATCGTCGGCCTTCTGGTGGTTGGCGTTTCTGCGACCGCCATCGTGCTGCTCGGCAGTGTCACCCTTCCCGCTGTCAACCGGGAGCCACTGGCACTCGCGGTCGACACCACCCACAACACGGATCGTACCCTCGTGTGTGCGGGATCCTTCTCCGAACTTGGCGCGGATCCAAGCCGCCCGGGCGTAGCGATTCCGACGAGCGCACCCGCAGTGACGGTTGCTGGGGCAGCGAGTGAGACTTCCGAGCTTGCTCGTTCCGAGGGCGGAGAGGGTCTGCCGACCGTGCTCAAGGCCCCGGTCAACGAGGTCTTCGCGGCAGCCCAGATTCAGGCCGTGCAAACTGAGACGCTTCGCGGTGTTGCCGCCAGCGCCTGCACCGAGCCGCTGAATGAGCAGTGGCTGCTCGGGGGGTCTTCAACGATTGGCGTATCCACGACTCTGAGCCTCGCTAACCCCGGGGAAGTGCCCGCGACAGTGCAGATCACGGTGTTTGATGAGAGCGGCGAGGTTGATGCTGTGCAGACCGCAGCAGTGCTGGTGTCTCCTGGCACTGAGCAGACGATCTCTTTGAACGGCTACGCTCCCGAGCGCGAACGCCTCGCTGTGCGTATTGTGAGTACCGGAGCTCCCGTTTCTGCCACCCTCGGGGTGGGACACCTGGAGGGCATCACTCCATACGCTGTTGATACCGTTACCGCTCAGGCCGCACCGTCGAAGACGCTGGTGGTGCCCGGAGTAGCCAACGTGAGCGAGCATGAGCAGGGCGCTGGCGATGTGGGAGAGGCGGATCTTTTCGGGGTTGAGGTGCGGGTGCTCGCCCCGGGGGGTGAAGCCGGTACCGCCACGGCTCGAGCGATCGATGCGAAGGGCAATGCGACCGTCCTCGGTGAAATTCAGCTCGCATCGAGTGGGATCGGTGAGCTCTACGTTGAACACTGGCCCGAGGGCGCCAACGCCGTCGTGATCGAAGCGGATGTGCCCGTCATCGCCGGGGTGCTCGGATCTGCGCAAGCTGGGAAGGAACGGGACTACACCTGGTTTACGCCCGCCCCATTCTCGCGGCTGATTCCCCGGTTGCCGTTCCCGTGGTAGCCGGTGGCAGCCTGGTCATTGCGAACATCGGAGACACCGAAGCGAAAGTGGAGCTTGCCGGAGACAAGGGCAAGCCCCGCACGGTTACGGTGCCGGCGGGGGCTGCCGTCGTAGCCGACGGTGGCAGCGCGGTGCTGACGAGCTCGGCGCCGGTGAGTGCCGGTGTGCGTTACGTCAGCGGCGGCGATATTGCCAGCTACCCCGTGCAGACGGGTGACGCCCGTGAGGGTGAGCTCATCGTCTATACGCGGTAGCGTGACGCCTCTACACTGGAAGCTATGGTGAGTCGAGAGGCGCAGTCGAGTGCGAGTCGCAGGCACGGGCGACGCACCATGCGATCCTCAATGACCGGACCGGGGTTGCCCGATCCCAGAAGCCGCTTTGCGAGGTTCGAGAGTGATGCGCGCGGCGTGGTGGAGATGCTGCAGGTGCTGTTTCCTGAAGAACTCGACGGTGTGCAAATTGGTTTTCAGACCGCGCCGAGCGGCACTGGCGAGAGTCAGCTGCCGCTGCTGTACTCCATTGATCGGGCTTCACAGACGATCATGCTGTTTCGTATGCCGATCCAGCGGGCCCGTGGGCTCCACGTCAACGATGATGAGCATCGCCGATACTTTGTAGAACACTGCGTGTATCGCGCCGTGTGTGAATACCTCGGACGCGAACCGTGGGAGTTGCTCCCAGGCCGCTTCGACCACTACTGACGCACCCCTCCGTCGGGGCGGCGACGGAGCCCTACTCCGCAGCCTTCTCCAGATCGTGCGTGTTGAGCATGCGGAATGCGAGGGCTGCGAGCAGTGCGCCAACAAGCGGCGCGAGGATGTACAGCCAGATACTTCCCCATGCGAACTGACCACTGATGGCGAGGTCGATGGCGACCGCGGGGTTGAACCCGCCACCAGAAATGCTGCCCACCGTGGCTGCGCCCACAAACACCGTTGAACCGATGGCGAGCCCGTAGAAGGAATTGTTTGGGTGATCCTTCGAGGTAGCGACATTCAAGACGACGTAGACGAGGACAAAGGTGAAGAGCGTCTCCACGAGGAAGGCCGGGCCGACCTCGATCTCGACGGGAGCCGCGGCGCGGGCCCAGAGCACGGTACTCAGCAGCGCTCCGAGAACGCCACCAATGACCTGGGCAACGATGTACGCCAAGAGGCCTGCCCCGCTGAGTGCCCCGCGCAGGAACGCGCCGAGCGAGACCGCCGGGTTGAGGTGGGCGCCAGAGATATGGCCGGTTGCGAAGATGAGCACCATCAACATAAAGCCAATGACGAGCGGAGTGAAGTCGCCTGCGTTGTTGATTGCAGCGACAATGGCGAACACGAAGAGGAATGTGGCCAGTCCCTCGGCGAATGCACTGCGAGCTATGCCGGTCATCGTTGACTCTCTTTCAGGGGATCTTTGAGAATATTTAGCGTTTGCTCATTATTGCAAACCTTGGGACGGAGCGGGGAGAACACTTTCACATCAGTTCCCGACATAATGGGATTCATGAGCGCACGGATCTTGGTGGTTGACGACGACAGGGCTCTGGCGGAAATGCTTGGCATGGTGTTGCAAGCGGAGGGATTCGAAACGGAGCACTCGGCAGACGGGGCCGATGCCGTGGAGAAATTCCGAGAGGTGAGGCCGGACCTGGTGCTGCTAGACGTCATGCTGCCCAGCCTCGACGGGATCGAGGTCTGCGAGCGGATCCGCGCCGAGTCTGGAGTTCCGATCATCATGCTCACGGCCCGCACCGATAGCCGCGATGTTGTGCGTGGGCTCGAAGTCGGTGCCGACGACTATGTGGTCAAGCCGTTCAACCCGGCAGAGTTGATCGCTAGGATCCGGGCGAGGTTGCGTGAGCCCCAGCAGGAGTCAGCGGAGATACTCCGAATTGGTGATCTCACTATCGACGTTGCCGCGCACGAGGTGCGGCGAGGATCCACTTCGATCCCGCTGACACCTCTGGAGTTTGACCTCCTGGTGATCCTCGCCCGCAAACCGCAGCAGGTCTTCACTCGTGAGGTGTTGCTTGAAAAGGTGTGGGGCTATCAATACAAGGCAGACACCCGGTTGGTGAATGTGCATGTGCAGCGACTGCGCGCAAAGATTGAGTTGGATCCGGATCACCCCACAATTGTGACGACGGTCCGCGGCGTGGGGTATCGCGCCGGTACTGCCGCTGAGTAGAACCGTGTCTGGTTCTCGGAGGCGTTCGCGTTTCGCAGCACGCTGGCGCCGACTGCATCTTCGGTGGTTGCGTCTGACCCAGCCGGTGCTTGGGCCCTACCGAGCGCTATGGCGGCGCTCGTTGATGGTTCGCACGATGACGATCACGGGACTCGTGACTGGATTCGTCGTACTGGTGTCAGGCGTCTACATCTTGTCGAGTATCAGCGATGACCTGTACTCGTCGCGGCGGGACCTTGCTTTGCAAGACTCCGCGCGCGCCACCCTTGCCGCGCAGCACGATCTTGACGCCTCCGATGCTTCTGACCGCGGCAGCCTCTCCACGCTCGCGGCCTCCGTGCGGCGAACAGTGCAGGATACCTCTTCGAGTCAGATGGTGTATTTGCGCAGGCAATCCGGGCAGATCTTCTTCCCGGAAGCCCCGCCGCCGTCGTTCACCAACAGGATGCTGGTTGATGCGGTCTCACCTGAACTCGCACGCGAGGTGGCAACGGATGATAATCCGCAGTACTGGCAGGCCGTCACCTTTGTTGGCGAAGACGGGAATGCGGTACCGGGGATCGTGGTGGCCTCGACCCTGAATTTCCCGGCGGGAGCCGGCACGTACGACTTGTTTATTGGGTACCGGCTGAGCGACACGCAAGACACGCTGAGTTTTGTGCAGCGCACCCTGCTGATCACCGCCGCAGCGATGATGGCATTTATCGGGATACTGGTCTGGATCATGACACGGGTCGTCTTTCGGCCGATTCGCGCCGCCGCAGATGCGAGCCGAAAGCTTGCCGCCGGCGAGACCGATGCGCGAATGCCTGCGTTGAACGATGAGTATTTTGACGTGCTCTCTGAGGGTTTCAACGATATGGCCGATACGCTCCAGTCGCGCATCCGCGAACTCGACGACCTCTCGGAGATGCAGCAGCGCTTTGTGTCAGACGTTTCCCACGAGCTCAGAACTCCGCTCACCACGATTCGACTAGCGAGTGAGGTGCTGCAGGGACAGCAGGAGGGGATGGCGCCGGGTCAACAGCGGGCGGTGGAGGTTCTTGGCGCGCAGCTTGATCGCTTTGAGGTGCTGCTTGGGGATCTGCTTGAGATCTCGCGCTACGACGCGGGGTACGTAACGCTTGAGACGGAAGCGACCAACCTGGTCGCGCTCGCGCACGAGGTGGTTGATGGCCTACAGCCGCTGTCGCCCGGCCTGATCGAGGTGCGGGCGCTTGGCGGTTATGCACCCGTCGACGTGGACGCGCGCCGTATTCGCCGGGTCATTTCTAACCTGGTCGGCAACGCCATCGAGCACGGTGAGGGACGCGCAATTTTGGTGTCGATCGACTCGAATGCCTCAGCGGTCGCGATCTCGGTGCGGGACTGGGGAATTGGGATGGACGCCGACGCAGTGGAGCACGTGTTCGACCGTTTCTGGCGGGCAGATCCGTCGCGCAAACGCACCCTTGGTGGCACCGGCCTCGGTCTCGCCATTGCGCGGGAGGACGCCGCGGTGCACGGTGCCACCCTCGATGTGTGGTCACGCCCTGGCGTCGGATCCAATTTTCGGCTCACCGTTCCCCGCGCCGATAGCATCAGCACATTTATGTCGCCGCTCCCGCTCATCCCTGATGACGTGGCTGCCGAAGACGGGGATCCGCAGGCAACGGGCGGCTGGCTGCGACGCCCGGGGCGACGCACGCGGAGGGAGAAACGACGATGAAGATACGATTCCGCTCCCGGCGGATACTCCAGGCCGGCGCAATCGCCTGTGCCACGCTTCTGCTTGCAGGGTGCAACGCGATCCCGAGTTCGGGCCCTGTTGAGCTCGGGCTCACCGACCTGAAACAGGTTGAGCAGCTTGTTCAATTCAACCCCTCCGGTCCGCTGCAGGGGTCGAGTCAAGAGGGCATCGTTCGCGGGTTTGTGCAGGCGGCAACCTCGAGCAGTGACGATTATTCGGTGGCGCGTGAATTTCTCTCCGTGGGATACGCAAACCAGTGGGATCCGTACTACGGGGTATTGATCGACGATGGCAACAGGTCCTATCGCGAGGAGGGGAAATCGGCGGGGGTGTTGTCTCTCGCGGCGGCGGCAAACGTCGACGGAGAGGGGATCCTCGTTCCCGCCGAGCCCGGCCCGGCAACGGACATGCGCTTCGAATTTGAGCGTGAAGGAGATGAGTGGCGAATCTCGTCTGCGCCGAGCGGGATCATTCTCGATCGCAGCGACTTTCTCGCCATCTGGTCCTCGCACGAGCTGAATTTCATTGGCCCTGGCGGCCTGTTGGTGCCGGAGAGTCGCTGGTATCTCTCCCGCACAGCGCTTGCAACAGAGATCGTCAGTGGCCTGCTGGAAGGGCCGGGGCAGGGATTGCAGGAATCGGTGCGAACGGGCTTCCCCGCGGGTTCCGCTCTTGTCGGTGGCACCGTGACGGTGGTGGATGGGCGTGCCAAGATTGACGTCACGGGCGAGGTGCTGGAGGCCGGTCCCGAAGCGCTGGAAGAGGTCGTGCAGCAGCTGCGCGCAAGCCTCAACTCGGTGCAGGGGTGAAGCGATTTGAGTTGCTGGTGAACGGGGCAAGCATCAGAGAATCGTCGACGAGTTCTCCTGGTGAGCTCCGCCCGCCGGTTGACACGGCAACTCCCGCAGTGGTGGCCGAGAGGTCTCTCGGAGTGATGGTCGGGGGCGAGTTCCGCGAGCTGGAGGGGCTGAGCGCGCAGGTGCTTGCGCTGGATCCCGACGCCGTGGTTCTGTCCCCCGATTCCTCGGCCGCCGCGGTACGAAATAGCGCCGGCGTCAGCCGAGTGACTCCCAGTGAGAGCGTTCTGGTCGACGCGCGAGCGGGGCTTCTCGAACCGAGTTTTGACTACTTTGGAAACATTTGGAGCGCTGAAGCCGGGGCCGCCGACCAGATACACGTGAGCACTCCGGACGGGAGTGAACTCAGGGTTGCGGCGCAGTGGCTCAAGGGGAGAAGTCCGGTGGCGGTGCGTCTCTCGCCCGATGGCACACAGATCGCCGCTCTCGTGCCAAGCGGAGAGGGCAGCGCCGTGCTGGTCGCTGGAGTCGTGCGAGACGAATCTGGAATTCCGCTTCGCACCTCCGACGAGGCGACTCCGCAGATGTGGACGACGGGTGCCCCGGTTGACTTCGATTGGGTCGATCAGTTGAGGTTTGTGGCGCTGACGAAGCTGGGGGCCGCGAGCAAGGTGACGATCGGGGCGCCAGGAGTCTTCGCTGCCGATCAAGGAACGGTTCCCGGGGGCATCAAAGTGAGCGGAGGGGGATCTCGGAGCTTGCTTCGGGTGCTGGGAGAGGGCGACGACATCTTTGCGGCGCAGGGCTCCGGATGGCAACGGACCGACACCGAGGTGGAACTGCTGACGAAGCGGGGGTGAGCCCCGCTCACAGACGCGTTCCCGAACGGTCCAGAACGAAGTTTTCCACAGATTTGCTGGAGGCGCGCCAGCGGGCCAGGAGAGCGGGCATCCTGGTGCCATGAACAATCGCGCACCCCCTCACTCAAGCATCTCCGCAACGCTCCGTGAACTCTTGCTTGATCTTCTCGCGATCCTGTGGCCGACCGAGTGCGTGAACTGTGGCGCGCCGGATCGGGACTGCTGCACCCGGTGCCGAAAGGAACTCCGACGACCGGGGGTGATGGAAGCCGCGGTGCTTGGCGTACCGAGTTATACAGCGGGCGTGTACGAGGGGCCAGCACGCGCACTGCTCGTCGCGTTCAAACACGGCGGCCGTGTGCGGTTCGCCCGGCCGCTGGCTGAGCGGCTGCGGGATCCGCTCTTGCTTGCGCTCGGACACTGCGGCAAGCGGGTGCCGCTCCTCGTGACGATCCCGTCGCGCCCAGCACAAACTCGAGCCCGCGGGTTTCGGCACGTGAATATGCTCGTGCGGCTCTCACTACGGACTGAAAAGGTGCAACACTTGTCCGCACTACGTACGCTCCGAGGGCGGACAGGGCAGGTGGGTCTCTCTCCCGCAGACCGCGAAAGAAACGCTTCGAGAATCGCAGTGCGTCGGTCCGCAGCGCGGGTTCTGCGTGGACGAGAGGTGGTGCTGGTTGACGACGTCATGACCACCGGTGCGAGCCTGAGAGCTGCCCGTGAAGTTCTTCAGGCAGCCGGTGCGGAGGTGGTCGCGATAGCGGTGTTGTGCGTGGCGTTGCGACGTGACACGCGATGAAAACAAGCAGGTGGAAACCGGCTCCTGGATAGGAGTAGGCTTCGTGAAAGGCGTTAGGGTGCGCCACACTGGCCCACACCGCCTGAGTCACCTGGGAGGTCACCATGGACGTGAACATCCGCGGCAAGAATGTCGGCATCACCGATCGTTTCAAGGACTATGTCGAGACCAAAGCTGAAAAGGTTGAGGGGCTGCTGCCGAAGGCGCAGTTTTTCGAGATCAGCGTCTCCAGACAGAGCGATCGAAGCCCGCAGTTCGGCGATCGGGTAGAGATTACTCTGGTCGGACCGGGACCAGTCATTCGTGCGGAGTCAACTGGCGGAGACAAATACACCGCCTTTGACATGGCCTACGGCCGGGTCCTTGAACGGATTCGCCGAATGAAGGACAAGAAGCAGGAGCACCGCGGCCGCGGTCGCACTTCTCTCGCAGATGCCGCAGCGCACGACTTCGATATGGTCGCAGTAAAGCCTGCTCCGCTCGAAGTGGTCGAGTCTGTCGCAACCGGCGGTATCCAGATCGAGGGGCAAGAGGCCGGAGAAGAACAGTACAGCCCCGTCGTCATCCGCACGAAGGAATTTCCCGCCGAGAAGCTTTCCACTGAGGAAGCCGTCGACCAGATGGAGCTCGTCGGCCACGACTTCTTCCTCTTTGTCGAGTCGGAGACCGGGCGACCGTCAGTGGTCTATCGTCGCAAGGGCTGGAACTACGGTGTGATCTCGCTCACGGGCGAGTAACACGGAGTAACCCCTCCGCCGGTTGAGCGCTCGCTCAACCGGCGGTTTTACTTTGCCCGCCGCTTCCCGAAGCGCAGCTCCCAGCCCCAGCGCAGCACATTGTTCAGCGCTTCGACAGCGATCCCCACAGACATCTTCGAGCGACCACCAGTGCGTTCGACAAAGGTGATGGGAACCTCAACGATCGGGCAGCCGAGGCGTTCGAGTTCCCAAGCCACCTCAACCTGAAACCCATAGCCCTGCGACGTGAGGGCGGCAAGATCAAGGCGCGTCAACCACTCGCGCCGGAAGACGCGATACCCGCTCGTGAGGTCATGCAGCTTCGAGTGGAGCGCGATCCTCGCGACGGCGGTTCCTGTCCGTGATATCCACTGTCGATACCACGGCCAATTTTCGATACGCCCTCCGGGTACCCACCGCGCACCGAGAACCAGACCCGCCCCGTTCCGCGCTGCAGCGAGCAGCCGGGGAGTTCACTTGCGAGGTGAGAGCCGTCAGAATCCATCTCGACCACAAACTGGTAGTCGCGATCGAGGGCGTATGTGAAGCCGTGCACGTATGCGGTTCCGAGGCCGAGTTTGCCAGCTCGGTGAGCCACTTTGATGTGGCCGTCTCGTGCCGCCAACTCCTCGGCGAGCGCGCCTGTGCCATCGGGGCTGTTGTCGTCGATGATGAGGAGATCCGCCTCGGGGAGGTGATCCCGCACCCCCCAAACAACCCGGGCAAGCGTGTCGCGCTCCAGGTACGTGGGAAGGATGACGAGCGCACCGCTCCCGCGCTCGATCATTTGCTCTCCTTGCCTGTCGTCGTGCCTGTTCGTCTATCCTGGCATCTCCCCAGGCGAAGAATGGCCGCACCTTGGTAAGCTGAAGTGTTGTCACAATTTGGCAACGACGTTTGTGCCGCCCACGCGGCTCTGAGCGTGGCAAACCGTACAGGAGAAACTAAAGTGGCGACAGTTCTCGAAAAGCTCCTTCGCGTAGGCGAAGGTCGCATTCTTAAGAAGCTTGAGCGTCAAGCCAAGCTTGTCGCGGATCTTGAGGGATCCTTTGCGGACTTGAGCGACGAAGAGCTCAAAGCCGAAACCACCGAGTTTCGGGAGCGACTTGCAAAGGGCGAAACCCTTGACGATTTGCTGCCGGAGGCCTTCGCGGCTGTGCGCGAGGCAGCGAAGCGCACGATCGGCCTGCGTCCCTTCGACGTGCAGGTCATGGGTGGCGCGAACCTCCACATGGGCAACATCTCCGAGATGAAGACCGGTGAGGGCAAGACCCTCGTCGCGACGCTCCCCGCGTACCTGAACGCTCTCGCTGGCAAAGGTGTGCACATTGTCACGGTGAACGACTACCTCGCGAGCTACCAGAGCGAGATCATGGGCCGCGTGTTTCGTGCGCTCGGCATGACGACCGGTTGCATTGTTGCGGGTCAGGATCCGGCGCTCCGTCGCGAGCAGTACAACGCCGACATTACCTACGGCACCAACAACGAGTTTGGCTTTGACTACCTGCGCGACAATATGGCGGGATCAACGGCTGAGCGGGTGCAGCGCGACCACTTCTTCGCAATCATTGACGAGGTCGACTCGATCCTGATCGATGAGGCCCGTACCCCCCTCATTATTTCCGGCCCGTCCTCGGGCGAGGCAAACCGCTGGTTCACCGAGTTTGCGCGTCTCGCAAAGAAGCTTGAGCCCGGCGTCGACTACGAGGTTGACGAGAAGAAGCGCACCATCGGTGTGCTTGAGCCCGGCATCGAAAAGGTTGAGGATTACCTCGGTATCACGAACCTGTACGAGTCGGTGAACACGCCCCTCATCTCGTTCCTGAACAACTCGATCAAGGCGCGTGCCCTGTTCACTCGTGACAAAGACTACGTCGTGTTGAACGGTGAGGTGCTGATCGTTGACGAGCACACCGGGCGTATTCTTGCCGGCCGCCGCTACAACGAGGGCATGCACCAGGCAATTGAGGCCAAGGAGGGTGTCGCGGTCAAGGCCGAGAATCAGATGCTCGCCACCGTCACCCTGCAGAACTACTTCCGCCTCTACGAGAAGCTCTCGGGCATGACCGGTACCGCTGAGACCGAGGCCGGCGAATTCATGTCGACCTACAAGCTTGGCGTGGTGCCGATCCCGACCAACAAGCCGATGATCCGCAAGGACCAACCCGATCTTGTCTACAAGAACGAAGAAGCAAAGTTCCGGCAGGTCACGGCGGATATTGTCGAGCGTCACGAGACCGGGCAGCCCGTGCTCGTCGGTACCACCAGCGTGGAGAAGAGCGAATACCTTTCGCGTCTGCTCGCGAAGGCTGGCGTGCGCCACGAAGTACTCAACGCAAAGAACCACGCCCGTGAAGCCGCGATCATCGCGCAGGCGGGTCGCTTCGGTGCCGTGACCGTCGCGACCAACATGGCCGGCCGTGGTACCGACATCATGCTCGGTGGCAACGCCGAGTTCCTTGCGGTGCAAGAGATGGCCGCGCGCGGTCTCTCGACCGAAGAAGATCCTGAAGCCTATGAGGCAGCCTGGGATGACGTGTTTGCTGCGGTCAAAGCGAAGGTTGCCGAGGAAGCCGAGAAGGTGATCGCGGTTGGCGGGCTGTACGTGCTTGGCACTGAGCGTCATGAGTCGCGTCGTATTGACAACCAGCTGCGTGGACGTTCCGGCCGTCAGGGCGACCCGGGTGAGAGCCGCTTCTACCTGTCGCTCGCTGACGACCTGATGCGAATGTTCAACTCCGGCGCGGCCGCTGCACTGATGAACCGTGACGGTTTCCCCGACGACCTCGCAATCGAGTCGAAGGTGGTGAGTCGCGCGATCCAGAGTGCCCAGAGCCAGGTCGAGGCCCGCAACGCTGAGATCCGCAAGAACGTGCTGAAATACGATGATGTGTTGGATCGCCAACGTAAAGCAATCTACGGTGACCGGCAACAGATCCTTGACGGAGAAGAGATCGAGTCGCGGATCGATGCGTTCCGTGAACAGACGATTGACGCGATCCTGGACTCCCACGGCAGCGATAGCAACTGGGACTTTGACGCGCTGTGGAACGATCTGCGCCAGATTTATCCCGTCGGGATCACCGTTGACGAGTTGCTCGCAGAAGCTGGAACGTCGAAGGTTGATAAAGCGTTCCTGCGCCGCGAGATTCTCTCAGACGCAGAGGTCGCCTACAAGAACCGAGAGGACATGCTCGGCTCCGAAGCGATGCGTGAGCTTGAACGGCGTGTGGTACTGACCACGATCGACCGTCGCTGGCGTGATCACCTGTACGAGATGGAGTACCTCAAGGAGGGTATCGGGCTGCGTGCGATGGCGCAGCGCGATCCGCTTGTCGAGTATCAGCGCGAAGGCTTTAGCATGTTCGAGGGCATGATGGGGCAGATCAAGGAAGAATCCATGGGTCTGCTCTACAACCTCGAGGTGAAGGTCCGTCCCGCGGAGGGGCCGCAGGATCACCTCCATCTTGAGGGTGGGGGCTTGAGCAGGAGCAGAAGACTGATCAGTCCAAGCTGAGCTACAGCGCGCCCAATGAGGACGGTTCGCCGTCAACAAGCGGCGCCGAGGCCCCCAACGCCCGAGCGGCCAAAGCGAAGAAACCGACTCAGCGCGGTGCATTTGGTCAGGAGGTTGAAGCCGATGCGGCTCCGACCAACCGGGCCGATCGCAGAGCCAAGAAGAAGTAGTTTCCTCGTTACGAGCGAGATCCATTCAAGATCCGCACCCGCGGACCAATACCGGAGACAGACGCATGGCAAATGAGACAAACGGTCGTTTGACAAAGAACGAGCGCCGCGCCCAGGGCAGAGAACAGGCCCGACTGGCTCGCGAACTGGAGAAGAAGCGCGAAAAGCGCAATCGTCTCCTTCTGCAGGGAGGCGTCGCACTGGGTGTGGTCGCTGTGCTTGCGGTCGTGTGCCTTGTGCTCGCGCAGTCGATGAAGCCGGCCGGCCCCGGCCCCGCAAATATGGCATCCGGCGCCGCGATCTTCGGCAAAGACTTGAAGATCGTGGAGAGCGATCCGCTGCAGCCAGGAACGGAGCGGACTGCGCCCAAGGTCAACCGCGATGAGCTGCCGCTCGACGTGACGGTCTTCGTTGACTACATGTGCCCCGGGTGTGGAGCGTTCGAGCAGGCGAACGGGACGATGCTCGAAAACTATGTCGGCAGCGGCGACATTACGCTCGGTATCTATCCGATGAACTTCCTTGATAACGCGTCTCAGGGCACCAAATACTCAACCCGGGCGGCGAACCTCTTCGCCTGTGTCGTTGATGAACAGCCCGATGTGGCGTTCGCTCTGAACATGAAGCTACTGAGCGCCGAGGTGCAGCCGAAAGAAGGAACCACCGGTCTGACTGACGATGAGCTCCTTAAGCAGGCTGAATCCGCTGGCGCCAAGCTCACGACTGAGCTTCGCCAGTGCGTGAAAGATGTTCGCTTCGCGAACTTCATCACGTCGAACTACACCAGCGTGAGCGAGGCCGGCGTGCTAGGCCTGGCCAAGGGTGCGCAACTGCTCGATGTCGATGGTGTCAGCCTGCAAAAGGAGGATGGCCCGCAGCGTCTCGTGAGCACGCCCCTCGTGATCGTCAACGGACAGCAGTGGAACCAGACTCGCGACGGCAGCCTCGAGTCCTACCTGCTGAAGGTGAAGGGCGAACTCGAGCAGAAGAACGGTTCTTCGAGCGACTCCAAGAAAGACAACTCGAGCGACGCCAAGAAGGACGACTCGAGCGACACCAAGAAGGATTCGGAAGACACCAAGAAGTCAGACTAAACTAGTCTGCAGGGCGGCCCCGGCCGCCCGTTTGCCGCCTTAGCTCATCTGGTAGAGCAGCGCCCTTGTAAAGCGCAGGTGGTCGGTTCGAGTCCGACAGGCGGCTCCATGAAAGGCCCCGCGAAAGCGGGGCTTTTCGCATGTCGCCACCTGTCGTCCGGCGAACCGAGGGTTACTGGGGTTACTGGGGTTGCTGGGGTTACTGCCCAAAACGTCGCGGGTTTTCAGCGAGCTTGCCTTTCACCGTCGAGGTTGCTGTCAGGAACCGCCGTTTGGGCGGTGGAAGGCAATCTCGGCAACAGGGAACCACGTTGAGTACCCGGGTACTGTCGAGCTAACGAAAAATTGTTAGGGCTATTAGGGCTGTTAGGGTAGCTTCAATTCAGGTGCCATGTTGCCCGAGGATCGCTAGGGGAGTCGCCTTGCCAGGTAATCAGGCCGGCGTCGCGGAGTCGCTGTAGGTGCCGAATAACCGTCGGTCTAGCCAACCCAGCGAGTTCAAGAATCTGGCCAGTTCCGAGGGGTCGCTGCGCCATCCGCATTGTGTCGAGTAGTCTCATCGCCCCAGGGAATCTGCCGGGGCTCGTAATCTCAACCCGGTTTGGGAAAATCTCCACTCGAATGTGGTCGCCACCAATGCTGTATGAGCGGTGAACGACCGCGTTTACGAGACCTTCCAACCAGGCCTCCTTCGGGATCATTTGCACCGCTTCGAAACGACCCGACTCGGTCAGTTTTCTACGCTGCGGCATGAGCATGTCTATTGCAGAAACTGCCTGGCGGAGATTGTTGGCGGCGGCATCGGAGACCGGGGAAACTTTGCCTTCTGAAAGGCCAACAACAACCATCCCGCCTTCAGAGTTAGCCATCGCGATGAGTGGCACAGCAAAGTCAGTCGCTTTGATGGCCCCTGATTTGCGCTCAAACCATTGGTTTTCTGGCAGTTCGAGCAAGCGTGAGACAGCCTCGTCGGCTGGAAGTTCAAGCGCACGGTCTGCGTCTGCGGGTAACATGCCATAGCCCTAACATTGTTATAGTGCGTTAGGGCTTGCTTGGGGTGCGAATTTGAGCTGTCCACTGCCAACGGCGCGAAGTGCGAACCTCGCGTGGCGTAGTGTGGGGGAGTGGCGCAGACAGCATCGAGGGTTCCAGTGTGGGCAGCTCTTGTGGGATCGGGACTCGCAGGAGTCTTGGTCGCCGTGCAGTCGCGCGTCAACGGTGGCCTGAGCCAGCAGCTCGGCAATGGCTACGTTACGGCGGCAGTGTCGTTCGGCTCAGGCCTCGTGATCATGTGCCTCATGATGTTCGCGTCTCCGGGGGCGAGGCGGGGACTTGGTCGATTGCGCACCGAGCTTGGGTCTCGGCGCCTCCCCGTGTGGACACTGTTTGGGGGAGCCGCGGGGGCGTTCTTTGTGCTCGCGCAGGGGCTTGTCGCGCCGCTCACCGGCCTCGCGCTGTTTACCGTCGGGATCGTGGCGGGTCAGGTGCTTGGCGGGCTTGTGCTCGATCGGATCGGGCTCGGGCCGGGCGGCCGGATGGATCCGACGCTGTTTCGCCTGCTCGGCACGGCGCTCGCCGTTGTTGCGGTGATCGTGGCGGTGTGGTCGAATCTCGGGAATCTCCACGTCGTCTGGCTGGTCGTTTTCCCCGTGGCTATCGGCGTGTTCGTTGCTGCGCAGTCTATGGTGAACGGGATCGTGCGCGCGGCGGCGCAGAGTGCCATCACGTCGACCTTCGTGAACTTTGTCGTGGGCACGACGATCCTGGTCGTCGCGGCTGCAATCTCGGTCGGGGTTTCGGGATGGCCGAGTGAGTGGCCATCTGTGCCTTGGTATTACATTGGCGGCGTCACGGGCACCATCTTTATCGCGATCGCGGCGATGCTTGTGCGTGCGGCCGGGGTGCTGCTGCTGAGCATGTCCAACGTTGCGGGGCAGTTGGTTGCGGCGGTGGCGTTCGAGGCTGGGATCCCGCTCGCGGACGGCCTCACCCCCGGGCTGGTTGCGGGATCCGCCATCGCACTTGTTGCGGTCGTAATTGCAGCGCTGCCGAAACGGTCGCAGCGTAGCGAGTGATCTGCGGTGCCCGTCGAAGCCCCCGCAGCGGCGGTAGGGCCACTTTGTTCGGCGTGTTTGAAATGTTAACTTGCATCATCAGACGATATTCATCAGACTATTAGGGTGCGCCTCGGTGAGGCGCTACAAATCTCTGACAGATGTGCCCCGTGGTGCCGACATATTGAACGCTCTTGGGGTCCACACTGACCACAAGGAGCACGCCACGCATGTCTGCACCTCGAAGCATTCGCGGGACCATTTCTGCACTACTTGTCTCAGCACTTGTCGCGGGGGTGCAATTCTCGGTGGCGGCGCTGCGTATGCGGAAGAGCTGCCCGCGGATCCCGCGATTGAGCAGGCGCAGGCTGCCGTGGTTTCTGCGTCGGTGGTGGAAGCATCGACCAGCGGGATCACTGTGAAGGTCGATCTTTCGGGCGTAGCGATTCCGGCTGGCAAAGCTGGGGTCTACGCTGCGCTTGTTCCGGCAGGCACCCTAGCGACGATTGGAGACGGATCTTTCCTCCCGGCAGTCGCATTGTCGGGTGGTTCGGGGAGCCTGAGTTACACGATCCCCGCTGCGCTACTCGATCCCAACCAGAGTTATGAGGCTCTGGTCTGGTACGCCCATGGAAACCCCGAGCCGAGTGTCATCGTGTCGCAGGTGCCAGTACCGATCTCGGCCGAGCAATGGAACAGTGTGTTCCCTCAGCCGGTCGCAATCGAAACGTCAACAACGCTGAGCGTGTCAACAACTGACGGAGGCGCGAGCTTCACCTTGAACGCGCAGGTTACGCCTGTGGCTGCGGGCAACGTGGCCTTCGCGACTGCGACTGAGCAGCTTGGAAGTGTACCGGTTGTCGATGGAGTTGCGTCTTTGACTGTCTCGACACTCTCACCGGGTTCTCATTCGATCACGGCGATGTTCACCCCTGAAGACCAAACAGCCTTTACTCCGTCGACCTCTGTGCCAACGGAGGTCACTGTTCCCGAAGTTGAGCAGGGGGTGACGGGTTCTGCTGTCGTGACTGAGGCTTCCGAGACAGGGTTGACGGTGTCGGCTGAGATCAAGGGTGTGGATCCGGCGGCGTACCCGAATGGTGTGCATGTTGGGGTTGTGTTGCGGGGTACGTCGGTGGGGGCTACCCAGAATGATTTCTTGGGTGAGACACAGTCAGTGAAGACGATTCCTGAGTCGGGTGAGTTTGGTGCGAGTGTGCCGATTCCGGCGGCGAGTCTTGATGCTTCGAAGGAGTATGAGGTTGTGGTGTGGCCTCGCCGTTCGAATCCGGTCGAGGCAAATATTGTGAAGGTGATCCCGTTTGACGTGACGACTGATCAGTGGGCGAAGGTGTTCCCTGTCGGGGTGACGGGTTCTGCTGTCGTGACTGAGGCTTCCGAGACAGGGTTGACGGTGTCGGCTGAGATCAAGGGTGTGGATCCGGCGGCGTACCCGAATGGTGTGCATGTTGGGGTTGTGTTGCGGGGTACGTCGGTGGGGGCTACCCAGAATGATTTCTTGGGTGAGACACAGTCAGTGAAGACGATTCCTGAGTCGGGTGAGTTTGGTGCGAGTGTGCCGATTCCGGCGGCGAGTCTTGATGCTTCGAAGGAGTATGAGGTTGTGGTGTGGCCTCGCCGTTCGAATCCGGTCGAGGCAAATATTGTGAAGGTGATCCCGTTTGACGTGACGACTGATCAGTGGGCGAAGGTGTTCCCTGTCGGGGTGACGGGTTCTGCTGTCGTGACTGAGGCTTCCGAGACAGGGTTGACGGTGTCGGCTGAGATCAAGGGTGTGGATCCGGCGGCGTACCCGAATGGTGTGCATGTTGGGGTTGTGTTGCGGGGTACGTCGGTGGGGGCTACCCAGAATGATTTCTTGGGTGAGACACAGTCAGTGAAGACGATTCCTGAGTCGGGTGAGTTTGGTGCGAGTGTGCCGATTCCGGCGGCGAGTCTTGATGCTTCGAAGGAGTATGAGGTTGTGGTGTGGCCTCGCCGTTCGAATCCGGTCGAGGCAAATATTGTGAAGGTGATCCCGTTTGACGTGACGACTGATCAGTGGGCGAAGGTGTTCCCTGTCGGGGTGACGGGTTCTGCTGTCGTGACTGAGGCTTCCGAGACAGGGTTGACGGTGTCGGCTGAGATCAAGGGTGTGGATCCGGCGGCGTACCCGAATGGTGTGCATGTTGGGGTTGTGTTGCGGGGTACGTCGGTGGGGGCTACCCAGAATGATTTCTTGGGTGAGACACAGTCAGTGAAGACGATTCCTGAGTCGGGTGAGTTTGGTGCGAGTGTGCCGATTCCGGCGGCGAGTCTTGATGCTTCGAAGGAGTATGAGGTTGTGGTGTGGCCTCGCCGTTCGAATCCGGTCGAGGCAAATATTGTGAAGGTGATCCCGTTTGACGTGACGACTGATCAGTGGGCGAAGGTGTTCCCGCCCGCGGGCGCAAAAGTCCAGCCAGGGATCTCACATGTAGGTTCAGACGGAATCTCCGTGACCGCAGTGGCTTCTGGAATTACTCTGGAGCCGTCCGACTCTGGCGTGTATATCGCCCTCATCGAGCGCGGCACCGAAGCAGACCTCGACGGGGTAAATATGGGGGTTGTTGCTCAATTCGTGAATCGATCCTCGATCACGGAGGGCAAAGCGACTGTGGTCCTGAACGGCACCGCTGCGAAACTGAATCGGAATCTTGAGTATGAGGTGCTGGTCTGGCGTGCCCACGGTATTGCTTCTCCCGACCGGATCGTGGCCCGTGCTGATGTAGACATCACTGCTGAACAGTGGGACAAGATTTTCGGCGTGGACTTTGTACCTGCTGGCTCAGCTGCAGTCTCCCGTGCTGAAGAGGGAGTGCTGAGTGTCGCGGCGAGCTTGCGTGGGTTTGATCCTGCTCGGTATAACGGCCGACTGCATATCGGCCTGATTCCCGCTGGTACCTCAGCCACGGCGACGAACGCTTCCGTCATTGGAGCCCAGACTGTTGCTTCTGTGCCCTCGAACGGCGTCTTCGTTCAGGAGGTTAGGGCCTCTGCTAGTCAGCTAGATCGCACCAAACAGTACGAGGTGCTTGTTTGGCAGGGCAGTACCGGTCCGGGCGTGGATCACAACGTGTTGACGCTGCCCTTCTCGGTAACCGAGGAGATTTGGGACGCGGTGTTCCCTCCAAAGGTGGAAACGCTTGACGGTAGCTTCGAATGGGGAGTGCGCAAAGATTTCCGTGACTACGTGCGAGGGTCGATCGCGAACGGTTCCATTACCGTAACGAGTCCTGCAACGGGAACTGACCTCTTCCGCTTCCCGCAGATCAAGGGCGGTACCTGGGACTCGAAAACTCAAACCGGTACGGTACAGTTCGCGGGCAACATCAACTTCAAGGGGCACGGTGGAGCGCTGAACTTGAACCTCGCGAACCCGCTCATCGAAGTCAAGGACTCGCGAACTGCGGTGCTTCATGCAGACCAGGGAGGAGAACGGCTCGCAATCGCCACTATTGACCTCTCAAAGGCACAAAGAAGCCAATTGCAGGGTGGCGCGGTGCAGTTCTCGGGTGCGCCTGTAAAGCTCACTCAGGTGGGTGCAGAAACGTTCTTCCAGGAGTATCTATCTGTGAATGACAACATGGACGCCGCGACATTCACGATCGGCGCCGCAGCTGACGTGAAGCCTCCAGTCGTGCCGCCGGCACCTCCGAAACCGCCAGTCCCGCCGGCCCCGCCTGCCCCGATCACGCCGGGCACGGGTGCGCAGTTGGCCGGGTCGCTGACCTGGGGTGTGTCGTCCGGGTTTGCCGAATACACCACCAACCCGAACCGGCCCGCGAAGGGATCCATTTCTACCAACGGTGTGGGCGGCGGCCGCGGCGGCTACGTCTTCCCGCAGGCGGCGGGCGGATCCTGGAACGCGAGCACGCAGACCGGCTCGGTACAGTATTCGGGCGTCGTGACCTTCACCGGACACAAGGGGGCGATGGTCGAGAGCTTCGCGAACCCGGTCATCACGGTGAACGATGCTTCGAGCGGAACTCTGACAGCCGGAGGCCGGACATTCGGCCTGAACCTTGCCGCGGGATCGAAGTCCGTCGGCTCGAATGGTGAAGTGACCTGGAGCGGGGTGCCGGTTTCCGGCATGGTCAGCGGTGCAGGCGGCGGCGGTGGCGGAGAATTCGCCGCTGATCCCGTCAGCTTCACCGTTGGCGCGGTAAGTGGAGTGCGCTACGGATCCACCACGGTGAGTGCGCCCAGCACCAAGCGCACGGCCGCGGCCACCGCTCCCACCACAACAGGCATTCGGGTCATCACCCCGGCAGAAGACATTGTGCCCGGCGGTGAGATCGAGTTTGAGGCCGCTGGTTTCAAAGCGAACGAACGCGATGTGCTCGTGGTGATGTACTCCGAGCCTCGCGTGCTTGATGACGCTGCTGGTGCCAATGCTGCGGGTGTGGTGCGCTGGATCGGCACCCTGCCGGAAGACGTGGAGCTCGGCGAGCACACGATCACCCTGCAGGGCAGCATCGATGCGGGCGCCACTTTCACGGTGCTCGATCCGAAGAAGGCCGAGGCTGACAAGCAGAAGCGGGATTCCGCCGCGTCTGCACCGAAGCTCGACGTCGCCGCGGCGCAGACAGCGGGCATCTCAGAAACCGGTGCCCCTGTTTGGGTATGGTGGGTGGGCGCGGGTGTGCTGCTCGTGATCGCTGCGGCGATGGTGGGCGTGCTCGTCGCGCAACGTCGCAGCGGTATGAAGGATCTTCAGATGTTCGGAATGTCTTGATCCTGACCCGAATGCCCGCCATTTTTCAGGAGACGAACGAGATGCATGCACCTTCCGCACCGGAATCGCCGAAGCGTGCAGGATCCCGCGCCGTGCGTGGCCGAAGCCTGGGTCTTGCCTGCGCGATCGGCTTGGGGGTGCTTGGCTCGCTCGGCGCGCCAGTCTTCCAGTCGGCACCCGCTGCAGAGGCGTCGCCGCTGGTTGCTGAAGGTTCAGGATCGGTGTGCCAGGTCACGAGCGCAGATCTGAGCTGGGGTGTGAAGGAGAGCTTTCGCTCGTACATTAGTGGCAGCATCGCTAACGGTGAGTGGACGGTCGACAATGGTGCAGCCTACGAGACCCCCCACTTCAAGTGGGTGAAAGATTCCGGAGAGATTTCGCCGGATCTTGCCGCGAGCACCCTGAGCTTTGTGGGGGGCGTTCATTTCACCGGTCATGGCGGTGCGCTGCGTATGGACCTCGCAAACCCGACGATCGAGTTTGTGGATACCGAGACGGCCTATCTGCTTCTCGACTTTGGGGCGACGGACACCGCGCTTGAGGGCGCTCCCGTCAGCACACAATTGCGCGCCGCAAAGATCGAGATGGGGCCGAGCCTGCAGGCTCAGGATGACAAGCTGACCCTCACTGATGCGACGGTGCGGCTCACGGCTGAGGGCGCGGCCGCATTCAATGGCGGCTATGGCGACTATGCCTCTGGCGCAGAAATGGATCCGATCTCCCTGACGGCGACCGTCACCGGATGTGAGCTTGGCGAGGTCGTCCCGGATGCGCCGATGCCGGTCGACACCGAGCCTCAAGGCGAGCTCGTGGCTGCCGATCCGCAGCAGGTGCCGTGGTTGCCGATTATTATCGGTGGCGTCGCGATCCTGGTCATCGGTGTGACCGCTGGAATGCTGTTTGCGGGCCGTAAGCGCCCGGCGACGGAGCCGGTCGTGGAGACTCCAACGTCCACCGACTGAGTGATGGCGGATGCGTGACGCCCAATCACGCAGAGCGCCGGGGGTTTTGACCTATAGGCCAACCTTCTCGGGGCTCTCGAATGGTGATGAGTAAAGAAAAGCCCACCCGGCGCAAGCATCGGAGGGACGATCCATGTAGAAAACGAGGGACCTTGTCCTCGTATCTCTCCCAGGGTGCGTCAGAATGGTGTGATGGGGCAACCAGACGAGAAGAGGCCTGCGGGGCGACAAGCAGCGCATACTGAAGCAAGCGGGGGACGACGCAATTGCGGCGGGACCTGGCCGGATCACCAACCCGGAGGTGTCGGAGCTCTTCGCGGCGGTCACCGACGGTCTCACAGGGGTGCTCGAAGTTGTTGAAGAGATATCCCAGGCTGAGGCCAAGACTGGCGTAGTGCCCGAAGACTTGGACTCCGTCAGCCAGGTGTATCTCGACATGTATCATCACGACATGAGCGCTGTCGGCACAGCGTATCGACTGTTTAGAAGGGGTGGCTGTGGTCTGCGTTCCCTGTTTCTTGCGTCCCGTAGTGTTGGAATCTGACGGTGCTGGGTGGGGGTTCACGGTAGTCGCGGCCGGTTGGGCTCGCCCAGTTCAGGGTGCCGTCGGGATCTTGCGTCACGGTCCATCTGCTGCCGTGCTTAAAGGTGTGGTGTCTGCGACAGAGATGAGCCGTATTGGTGTTTGAGGTTTCCCCGCCGAGTGCAGCATCAATCGTGTGGTCGATGTCACACAGGTCGAGTGGGGTGCGGCAGCCGGGGTAGCGACAGTGCTGGTCTCTGGCTCTCAAGAATCTTCGGAGTTCTGCTGAGGGCCGGTACGTGTCGACTTTGATCACCCGCCCTGTGTCGGGGTCGATGGTGACGTCGTCCCAGGTGGGGGCGGTGCTGGCGAGGAACCTTGCGGTGTCGGTATCGATCGGGCCGTGCCCTGCGAGGGATGCGGGAGCGGGACGGGGGTCCTGCGTGGTGTGCGCGTCCGGAGTGTTCCCCGTGCCGGAGTGGTTTGGGGTGAGGCGTGAGCGTGGGGTGAGGCGTGAGCGTGGGGTGATGACCTGGACTCGTGCCCGGATCGCGCCGAGTCCGGTCTCGCCGCTCGCGGCGATCTCGCTGGGGTCTGCGCACAGCAGCATGTCGGTGAAGAGGTCTGCACGGATATGGTCTAGCCCCCGCACCGGCAGCAATTCAGCTTCAGCTTCAGCTTCAGCGTCAGTACCAGTACCAGTACCAGCCCCAGCCCCAGCATCAGGATCAGTTCCGGTGTTGGTGTGGGGGTGTGCGTTGCTTTGCTGCGCGGCGTGTTGCTGCGCGGCGTGTTGTTGGGTGTCGCGCCGGTTCGCGTACTCGGTGAGTTTCACGCGTTTCGCCATCTGGTTGAGACGGTCCTTGATACCGACCGCGATGGGGGTGGAAAGGATCGCGGTGAGTTGCGACATGCCGTCGTCGAGTTCTTGGACATACACGCAGCGGAGCTCGTTCGCGTCCCGGTGTCGTTCATCGATGGGTTTCTCGGTGTATTGTTCCGCGAGTTCACGCAGTAGGGGGCGGAGCCTGCCGATGGTTTCTCGTTCCGCGATGTCTAACGCGATGGTTTCATAGCTGCTGCGTTGGGTGGGGTTGGTGATGTTGGTGCCGCAGTCGATGATGGTCCGGGCGTGGGGGTGAGAGATGCGCCCGGTAAGGAGCGCATCGTGTGTGTTTGGGTAGTCCGTGACGAGGGTGACGGCGTGGTTGATCTTGATGGTCATGGCGCGGTCTGATTCGTGGACGGCGAGGCCGAGTTCCGCGGCGACGGCGCGGTGTGCGAACTCGCCGTGATCCTGCCCGCCGTCTGCGTCTGCGATCCGGTTCGCGATCTGGTGTCCGGCCGCGAGCACGGTCGCTTCGAGGGCGTGGAGGGCGTGGATGCTGGAGCGGAGAGAGACGAGGAGGTCGGTGGTGGCGGAGAGTGCGTCGTAGGGGTCGATCGTGGTGACCGCGTCCACCAGCGCGGCAGCACCGGCAGCACCGGCAGCAGCACCGGCAGCAGCGCCGGTATGGGGCGCTGCGCCTGGCGGGGTGGATGTGGTGGTGAACATGGTTTCATTCAACACGGGACCTCCGACATTCATGGCCGGAAAACCGCAGAAACGGGCCGATCTGAGGAAGATTCTTGAACAAAGAACGAGACGGAATGTTGTGGGGGATCGTGTTTGCCGCGGACCGCGGGGTGTGCATCTGTGGAGAGCGTGGGTTATCCACAAGAGGGGGTGTGTTGACGCGAGGATCCTGCGACTCCTTCGGAGCGCAGGATGACGGTTGGGGTGGCGGCCTCGTCGGGTGAGTGCAGCGAGCGCCGTACTGAGCTTGTCGAAGTATCGAAATCCCGGGGCCTGGGTGATTTCGACTCACTGCGTTCACTCAATCGGCGGTGGGCCGCGCCGCTGCCCGCTACTGCAGGGCCAGACCGCTCTGCCCAGCTTGCGTCTCACAGTTATTGGGGTGCCACCCCAATGCCGGGCCCAGTGAGCGCAGGAGGCACCGTGCTGAAAGAAAGCAGGGGATCTTGATTTCGACTGCGCCTGCAGTTGCACTCAATCGGCGGAGGGGTGGCGGTCTCGCCGGTTGAGCGATGAGCGCAGCGATGAGTCGAAACCCGCGGGGCACTGCGCCGGCGCGGAGCGAGTCGAAACCCGCGTGAGGCTGGGCGGCGGATTACGCAAGGCGGGGGTTTGGAGTTGCGCAAGAGCTGACGTGAGGGCACGCAAAACTCGCCACGTTGTACTGAAGTTTGGGTGAACGTGTCCGTATGGCGTTGACGTCGGGGGAGGCTGGATCGGTTACGCGTCCCATCCACGAGGCGTGAAGAAAGGGCTTGCGGTAACGCGTAGGCTTAGCGATGACCAACGCATTGGCTCTCTGGGGGGAGATTTATGAAGTTTTCAAAAAAACTTTTCGGATTGTGTAAATTTCGTACAGGAAATTCGTCTTGGTTGTGGTGCCTTCTGGCTGTAGAAACTCCGTAGAAACGGAAAGTGCAGATCAGAGGCCGAATCAGAACGCCACTTGATGTCAAGAAACTTGACATCAACAGATACACGAGGGCAGAGATGCGAATACAAGAGCTATTAGCGCGCCACAGAGCAGGACGGACCGAGCAGCGCTCGTCGTTTGCTCGTGTCGTGAAAAGGGGGGTGGCTCTTGCAGCTACCGCAACGCTGGTGGGTGGCGGATCGCTGCTCGCGGTCGCCGCACCAGCCATGGCCGGTACTTCGGTCACCGGGTTGAGCGTGACCGTGACCAGCGATGGCACAGAACCGTTTGATGCCGACGATGCGCCGGGTCACGACTCTGGCGCGAACAACGGGATCGTGCGCGCGCAAGACACGGTCAAGTGGAGCGTTGTCGGTGCGGAAGCTGCCGGCACCGCGGTCTACACGATGACGCTGCCCGCGGGTATGGTGTTTGATGCGTCGTCTGCCGCGGGCACGAGTTGTAACGGCCCGACGGGCGGCAGCATCAACGCTGCAGGTAACGTGTTGAAGTGTGATCGTGTGATGGGTGGCGGCACCGCCTCCCTCAACGTGTCGGCGCGTGTCGGCGCGGTCGCCAACGGCACCGACATCGCCCTCAAGGTCGACGTTGACGGACTGAGCGAAACCTCGGCTCCGGTGAAGGTCTCGGCAACACCGAAGACCGAGATCGCGGTGTACGGGGATACGCCCACAATGGGCGTGGATTTCAATGGTGTGCTTGGTGTGAAACTGCCACAGGGCGTCCATTTGGGTGTGACGAAGGATCCGGCTAACCCGAGTTTCTTCGGGTATGAGGCACTGCAGACACCGTTCACGTTCACTGTTGACGTGCCCACAGGGGCAGTTCCCTACAGTCAGTCGGTTGGGGCCGGAGGCGGAACCATTACCGCATCTCAGCCGGGAGGTGCAGGAACCTCGATCACTTACACGGTTACGGGCGCGAACACGAGCCTACTTAACGCGACTACGCTTTCGGGAATGCCGGCCACCATGGCCGGAAACAACAGATATAGCATCAACGTGTTTGTTCCTTATGTCGCCGGAAACATTAACCCGGGCGAAACGGTGCAACTCCCGATGCATGTGAAAGATTTTGACCCCAATTCCTTGTCGGGTCAGTCAAACTTCGGAACAGAGTACGCGCCCGGTCAAGAGCCCGGAGCAGCGTGCCAAAGCCCCGCCGTAGGCAGCCAGTTGAACTGCAACCGATGGGCGGTTACGCGGTCTGCAGGAGAAGCGCTGGGGGCCACCAGTAATGCTGCGTGGGCAAGTCTTTCTACTTTCATGTTTGGCGATTACTACGGAATGGTTGAACCTCAAGGCAGGTTGAATAAGGCTGCTGTTCCGGGGCAGGCCTTTCTTGCTGCGGCTGGTATCACCAATGGGGGCAGTGCCGAGTCATCTGCTTCCAACGCGTCTGGGTCCATGACCTGGGATCCTGCTCTGCTTCAGTTGACGGGGGCACCGCATCTGCGAATTGCCAACACTTCCGGCGGTGCTGCCTTTTATAATCCAGGGACGGGCACCGAAGTCGACCAGGCTGATTACACACTCGAATACACGAACTACGTGTTCGCGGATGATGCAGACCGTCGGGCGAGGGAATCCTTCTCCGACCCCTCGATTACATGGGTCACCGACCCGTCTGAACTTGCTGGTGGAATCGCATCGGTAACCAGTGTGAGGGTGAAGTATCTGAAACCGCTTGCCCCAAACACCACGATCGGACTCGTCACACCACTGCAGCGCACCCTTTCTTCAGCGGGCCTTCCCACAGGAACGCGCCTCCCCTGGTTCTGGCAGTACGGCTCGACCGGAACTCCGACTGTGAAGTCAAACTACAGCGGAACAGGTTTGTCAGGCGCTGGCGGCAATATCCAAGCCTCTGATGCTCTTGTGCGTGCCGATGTTGCGTGGCAGAAGGTTGAGGGTGAGACGTATGCTGCGGGGAACGCGCAGCGTGGTGACATTGTGAACTTGAAGATCACGCCCGTCGTGATCGGCCCGGTCGGGAACGCGAATACGGTGGCTGCGGGCACGAAGGTGACCGTGACGATGCCGAACGCGTGCCTCGAGCCCGTCGCCGACGTGCTGCCTTCAAATGCGCAGCTCACCCCGGTGTTCCGGGTGCGAACTGTGCCACGGGCACCCCCGCCACGATCGTGTACACCCTCGGTGACCTGAACGCCGCAGGCGGAGACGCTGGCCCTGCACCGTACGAGGGTCATGCGACGTTCTTGAATGCGATCCAGGTTCCGGTGAAGGTGTCGCTTGATACGCCGACCCCGCTGACTGCGCCTGCGACGGTCGTGATCGATTCCCCGTCTGACGGTTCGATCCTGAACTATGCAGGTATTACCTCAAATCCGACGGCGTTGGCTCAGGACAAGACCTACCTCCCGCCGCTCGTGGTGAATGGTGCGGCGGTGTTTAAGTCGCAGAAGCTCGCGTCGACCGCGCCCCCAGGCTTCGTCGGTCCGGGTGAGGAGATGACGTACACGATTTCCTTCGCGAACGCGTCGACACAGAACTATTCCGAGGTCCAGTTTGTAGACATGCTGCCCTTTGATGGTGACGGTCGCGGATCCACCGGGTTTAACGGTTCGAAGCTGTCGTTGACGTCCGTTGCGGCGTCGATGGCTGCCCCGGCCACGAATAACGTGAAGATCGAGTACACGACTGATCCTTCGACTTCGGTGAAGGGTGCGCTGGTGTCGGGCAACGAGAACGGTGCGACCGGGATTTCTTGGTCTGCGACCGCTCCCGCGGATCTGAAGACGGTGACCGCACTCAGGTTCACGGTGCAGGGTGGCGTTCCGATCGGCCAGTCGGGTACGGCAACGGTGAAGGTGTCGGCTCCGTCGCTCGCGCTTGACGGCAACGTGACGAACAATGTGTCGACGTGGTTGATCCCCGAGTCTGGTTCGCCGACGAAGATCGTTGCTGGTGCGTCGAGCCCGCTCAAGTCGTCCGCAGTGAACATCAGCGGCAAGGTGTACCGTGACCTGAACTTCGACGGTTCAGTGTCTGCCGGTGACAGCACCTGGCCTGCAACCACGGCCGGTCTTGAACTCGTGGCTCCTGACGGCACGGTGGTCACGACGACCGATATCGCCGCTGATGGCACGTACCAGTTCCCGCTCGTGGGGGCAGACACCTACCAGGTGCGGCTCAAGACCCCGACGGGTTGGAAGAAGCTCGCCGGTTCCATCGTGACCGAGCCCGGGCAGACATATCAGAGTCCTGCGACGGATGTGTTGTATCAGGAAGAGGTTGCTGACCCGATCCTGGTCGATAAGACCGCCGCAGCAGGCATGACGGCCTCAACCCCGGTGTTGATTGATGTGGCCGCGGGTGACACACTCGCGTATCCGGTGACCGCGGGCAGTATCGCGATGGCCGGGACTACGGCAGCGAACACCATTGCGGTGGAGTCGCAGCCCACACACGGTACCGCTCAGGTACAGCTTGCTACGTCGGGTCTGTCAAAGATCCAGTACACCGCCCCTGCTACCTGGCCTGCCGAGTATGCGGACCAGGCATCGTTTGTGGATTCCTTCACGTATTCGTGGACGAACGTGCTCGGTGTGAAGAAGACCGCGACGGTTGAGGTGACGGTGTACAAGCCGATCACGGTGACTATTGCGGCTGAGGATGCGTCACAGACGATCGGTGAGAAAGCGACCGCGACGTATACGCCGACCCTGACGACCGATAGTGGCTTGAAGTCCGCCACGGTGACCACCGCCCCCGGAAAGGGGGAGGTGACGGTGAATCAGACCACGGGCGTGGTGACGTTCAACGCTGCTGGCGGGACGGAAGCAACACCTGGCACCTACACCTTCACGGTGTCGTATACGGATAACGTCGGGCAGGTGACGACGCAGGAATACACGGCGATCGTGTTGGCGAAACCGACCGCGACCGGGAACTCTGCGACCGTGGGGCTGGGTGTGACACACACCTTCCCGAAGAATGTCACTCCTGCCGGGCTTGCGTCTGCGGGTGTGATGGGTGGCACGAACGCGGACATGGCGTCGATTGATGCGAATGGTGACATTGAGTTCGCAGGGTCTGCGTCTGCTGGCACCTACTCGTTCACCGTGACGTATACGGATGCGGTGGGCCAGTTCGCAACTGCCGCGTATTCGGTGACGGTGCAGGGCGAGCTCATGATTGATGTGAAGTCGTCGATGACGATTGGTGAGGGTGGTACGGCCACGTTTACCCCGATCATTGATGATGTGGCGAACCTGAAGTCAGCGACGGCATCCGCGATATCGCCTGCGGGTGGCACGGTGACGGTTGATCAGGCCACGGGTGAGGTGGTGTTCGAAGCGGGTACTGCTGATCCGGGCACGTATACCTTCGATGTCACGTATATTGATGATCTTGATCAGGAGACCACGGTCACGTATACGGTAACGGTCCAGGCCGCACCGGTTGCCAAGGGTGATATCGAGCAGACCGTCGAGTACGGTACGCAGAGTGTGTCGGTCGACATTCTCGGTGCCGTGAAGGGAACCGCGCTGCAGCCCCTCACTGATGCGAGCTTCACGCAGCCGACAAGCGGCGTCGTGAGCCTGGGCGAGAACGGGATGCTGGTCTACACGCCAGAGCCCGGGTTCGTGGGTACCGTGTCGTTCGCGACGACCGTGGTGGATGATCTCGGTCAGTCCGTGGTCGTGAACACCACGATCACCGTGCTGCCGGCACCCCCGACCGACACCGGTGACGGTGACGGGAACGCGGTTGTCGACGGCGGAAAGAGCGGCCTCAACATTGGTGGCCTCTCTGTCACCGGTGGCACGATCGGGCTGAGCGCCGCCATCGCGGCCGTGCTGCTCGGGCTTGGAGCCGGGATCCTGATCCTGCGCCGCAAGCGCCGCGAAGTTGAAGAGGCGTAGATAGCCTCGCACAGATAAGCCACCCCGCGGTGTTCGTTGTTCCCCCAACGGCCACCGCGGGGTTCTGTGCGTTGCTGGGTTCGCCGGTTGAGCGAGCGAAGCGAGTCGAAACCAAGCCCAGCTCAACCGGCGGGCCGGCGGAGCGTGGCACTCAACCGGCGGAGCAATGCGGGTTAAGCTGAAGCAAGTAAGAGGATCTTGGCATGACAACCTCGACAGGAAATAACATGGGGGAAAAGCGCGTCAAAACTGGCGTGCTCGGACACAACGACGCCCAGCTCATCGCTGACTTCCGAAACAACGTCAGCGGATCAGACGAACGGCTCTACACGACCTACCGCGAAGATGCTCTCGTCGCGGCGCGCGCAGCGGCGCCCGACCACGACACCGCTGAAGACTTCGTTGCAGAAGCCTTCACCCGCGTGTTCGACCTCATGCGGCGCGGCAAAGGCCCCACCGACAGCTTCCGCTACTACCTCCGCGCCGCGATCCGCAGCATTGCCCTCGACTGGTATCGATCCCGCGCCAAGAACGTCACCATTTCAGACTTCGAACAGTTTGACCCGATCCTCGCCGAAAACACCAGCCACAACCAGAAGCAATACGAAGAAATCGATCTCGACACCGACGGTGAAGTCGTAGCGGCCTACAAAAGCTTGCCCGAGCGCTCGCGTTCCGTGCTCTTCTACAAGGCCGTCGAAGATCGCAGCAACGCCGAAATCGCGGAACTCATGGGGCTCAGCCTCAACACCGTCGCCGTCACCTATCATCGCGCCAAAGACGGACTCCGCAAGGGATACCTCACAGAGATCGCGAAAGAACGAAGCAGTGGCGGTGACCCGGAATGCCAAAGCTACGCCAGTGAACTCGCAAACCTCGCCCTCGATGACATCCCGCCCACCAAACTCCGCAAGCTGCGGCGCCACATGGCGCACTGCCAGCGCTGCAAAGAGAATGCCGGCGAACTCGAGTTTCTCGCCAAACGCTTCGACAAGAAGTCGCTGTCGCTCGCAATCGCGGGAGTTGCCGGCAGCGTCGCCCTACCCGGCCTCGGCACCGCGACCCGCTCCGCCGCCCTCGTTGCGCTCCTCACCAGCTCACCATTCGTCGCTGCGGGGATCGTCGCGCTCATCGTTCTCGCGATCGCCACACCGTTTGCGGTGCAGGCCGCGCAGGGAGACGGATCTGAGTCCGAGGTGATCGAGATCCGCGACACTGGCAACGCCGCGGGCGGGGCCTGCCGGGTCGAATTCACGCTCAACTCCGCCCGTGCCGGGCGGGCCACCCTCACCACCAGCTCCACCGGCGGGCAGGAGTGCCGGATGCAGGCCTGGCTCGATGGAGATCAGATCGTGGCACCCTTTGACATCACTAGCTCGCAGGTCACCGTGATTTCGCGCTCGGGTGCGCTGCGGGTCGAGCTCAGCTCCGGGGAGGAACGGGAGACGCGGACGTTCACGATCCCGAAGTGAGGCGCTGCGCCCCACCGGCGGTGGTGCCTGCGGTCGCGAGTTACTTGCGGAGGGGGAGCACGATGCCGGCGCCCGTCACCGGGTGCGGCACGATCTCGACGGGCGTGCGGTAGACATCGCTGACGATCTCGGCCGTGAGTACGTTCTCAGGCGTGTCACATGCCAAAATTGCACCCTCCCGCAGCAGTGCAATGCGATCCGCATACGCCGACGCCAGGTTCAAGTCGTGCAGCACGATCAGTACGGCGTCTCCGGCCCTGGCACGATCCCGCGCGAGCGTCAGCACCGACTCCTGGTGCCCAAGATCCAAGGCCGCCGTCGGCTCGTCAAGCATCAGCACGCCGGTGCGCCCCGCCATGACACGCGCAAACGCCACCCGTGCGCGTTCGCCGCCCGAGAGCGAGGGCACCCGCCGATTGCCGAGGTGCGCAATGTCGGCGGTCTCGATGGCTTCGGAGATCGCCTCGTTGTCAGCATCTTCCGCTGCGGTGCGCCGCCACGGTGCTCGCCCCATCTCAACAACCTGGTGCACCGTAAATGGGAAGAGCAGCTGATTGTCTTGCAACAGCACGCTGCGGCGCCGAGAAAGATCCAAGAGCGACCATTCCGAAATCTTGCGGTCGCCAAAGGTGACAACACCGGAGTCGGGGGCGACATCGCCGGAGAGGAGACTCAGAAGGGTAGATTTCCCAGCTCCGTTGGGGCCGAGGAGCGCCAGGACCTCGCCGGCCTTCAGCTCGAGCGAAACAGAATCGAGGATCCTGCGCCCGCTCCGTGACAGCGTGACCGTGTCGGCCGCGCAGACTGTATCGCCGGGCGTGGGCAGGCTCGGAAGTGCGATGTGACGGGCCGCCATCATCCCCACCCCCCGGAACGCTTGCGGGTGCGACGCAGCAGCCAGAAGAAGAACGGCCCACCCACAAGAGCGGTGAGCATGCCAATCGGCATGTCAGCCATCGGCACGATCGTGCGCGCGCCAAGATCCGCGAGGGTCAGCAGCAGCGCCCCGCCGAGCGCAGAAGCCGTGACGAGGGGAAGATGCGCCGGACCCAGAATCATCCGCATCAGGTGCGGGATCACAAGACCGACGAACGCGATGATGCCGGCAAACGCGACCGCAGCGCCCGTGAGGAGCGCCACGATAAAGATCATGCCGATCCTGAGCAATTCGACGTTTACGCCCAGATGCCTTGCGTTGCGCTCCCCGAGCGCGAGCAAGTCGAGCCTGCGCGCTGCGAAGTATGCAACACAGAGGCCGATCGCGATCACGGGAGCGACAATCATCACCTGTGACCAGCGGCTGCCCGCGAGGCTGCCGAGCTGCCAGAACACGATCTGCTCGCGCGACTGAGTATCGCCGAGGAAGGTGAGGAGCGCGATGGCGGCTCCGGCGATCGCGTTCACGGCGATACCGGTGAGCACCAGCGTCACGACCTCGGTTTTTCCCTCGGCCCGGCTCATGCCGTACACCACAAGGGTCGCGGCGAGGCCCGCGATAAACGCGAAGACCGCCGTCGTCCACTCGCCAAACACGGTGAGACCGAAGACGATGGCGAGCCCAGCCCCGACCGCGGCGCCGGAGGAAATACCGATCACGCCAGGTTCAGCGAGCGGGTTGCCGAAAATGGCCTGCATGATGAGACCCGCAACCGCAAGGCCCGCCCCACCAGCGCGGCCATTGCAACACGCGGAAAACGAATCGCCCACAGCGTCTGATCGCCTGCCGGGTGCGAGGGCAGCGGCAGCCAGTCGAGCCCGATCCGGTGCAGCAGCGACCCCAGCACCTCCTGCGGCGGGATCCCGAGCTGCCCCGTCCCCGCGGACACAAGAAGGGACGCCAGCAACGCAACCGCGAGCGCCACAAAGAGTACTGTCTTCGTGGCCGTGCGGCGTGAGCTGGTGGCCGAGGGGGATGGTTTCATGCGCGTAAGACGACTGCTTTCTATGCCGCGAGACGGACGGAGATGGGTCGCCCCACAGAGGCAAGCGTTCGTCCAGCAATTATCCTACCTGCATTGGATTAGGCTAGTCCTGTAGATCGTCTGATGAACGAGAAGGTGAATATGCTCTGGTCACGAACGCGCGCCGCGGCAGTGTTGGCAACGGTGGCGCTTCTCGGGTTGACCGGATGCCAAACGGGATCCGCGTATTCATCCCCTCGGAAGCGGAGAAGGCCATCGAGCTGCCCCCGCTCAGCGAATTGACGCCGCTTGAGGATCCCACTGCGTACGAGGGACCGACCACCGCGCAGATCGGGGGACCGAGCATCCCGCCGCCCGCGAAAGCCCCGGAGGCCAAGCTCCCCGCAACGGTCGTATCGCGAGACAAGTCGGGCGACACCGAGATCACGGTGAACGACAACTCCCGTGTGCTCGCGCTTTCCCTCAGCGGAACCCTCGCCGAGATGGTGTACGCCCTCGGGCTGAGCGACAACTTCGTTGGGCGCGACGTGTCGACCAACGTTCCCGGCACCGAAGACCTCCCCATCATCACCCGGGACGGTCACTCGATCGACGCGGAAGCCGTGCTCGCGCTCAACCCGAGCGTCATCATCACGGACGGCAGCATCGGGCCGGTCGACGTGGTGCTGCAGCTGCGCGACGCCGGGATCCCGGTGGTCACCGTCGATCGCGCCGTCGATCCCGAATCGAGCTATCGGACCGTGCAGCAGGTAGCCGACGCCCTGGGGGTGAGCGACGCAGCCCCGGCAGTCATTTCGGACCTGCAAGAAGCGATTGCCGCCAAAGAGGCCGAGGTGCAGGGGCTGTTGCCAGCGGATCCCGCGAGGCTGCCTCGCGTCGCGTTTCTGTACGTGCGTGGCACCGCCGGCATCTACTATCTCTTCGGAGAGGGCAGCGGCGCCGACAGCCTGATTAGCTCGCTCGGCGCGGTTGACGTCGCCGGCGAGGTTGGCTGGCGGGGTGAGAAACCCATGACAGAAGAAGCACTGATCGCGATGGATCCCGACGTCATTCTCGTCATGACCAAGGGGTTGAAGAGCGCGGGAGGCGTTGACGGCCTGATCGCGGCGCAGCCGAGTATTGCGCTCACGAAAGCGGGGGAGCATCGGCGCATCATTGATGTTGACGACACCCTGATCTTCGCGGGCGGCACGCGGATCCCCGATGTGATCGACGGTCTCGCGCGTGCAATTTACGCACCCGACTCGCTCAAGTCCGAGAAATAGCACTGACTCTCGCCGGTGTCATAGGCTTGGTCCGTGGCAACTCTGCGTAATCTCGCGACCAAATACTCGTCCCTCACAGAAGAGGAGATCGAGTGGCTCGAAGTACTCACACTTGACTGGCAGTTGCTTGCCGATCTCTCCCTGAGTGACGTCGTGCTGTGGGTGCCGACGACCGACGGCGGCTACCTCGCGGTCGCGCACAGTCGCCCGGCCGGATCCGTGACACTCTTTTACCGCGATGTGATTGGCGATTTCCTTCGTTCTGATTGGCGCGGCCTTGTTGACGAGGCGATGGAGACCGGACTTCCCGTCGTCTCCACCTCTCCCGCCTGGTACGAGGAAAACCCGATGCGGCTCGCCGCACACTCGGTCAACCGCTGCGATGCTGATGGCAACAGGCTCGGTCCGTTCGCGGTGATTACCGTGCACACGAGCGTGGCCGATACGCAGCAGGCATCGCGGATCGCAGCCGCCTTCCGCGAGGTCGCTGACGATCTCTTCGGCATGATCCAAAACGGACTCTTCCCGGCCCCGGGAAACGCGCGCGGCGGTGAGCAGGGATCCCCGCGTGCATCCGACGGCCTGGTGCGTGTCAATCTCGACGGTATCGCCACCTTCGCGAGCCCCAACACCCAGACGACGTTCAACACGCTCGGTTACCGCGACGAGATCGAGGGCGAAAACTTCGCAGAGGTGATTGCTGACGTGGTGAAAGGGCAGTTCGACACGAACGAGTCGCTGCCGCTGATCGCGCAGGCGAAGATCGCGAAGCGCGTGGAGATTGAGGCGCGCGGGCGTGCGGTGACGCTGCGCTCGATCCCGGTCATTCGCGATGGCGTGCGACTCGGTGGCGTGGTCCTCACTCGTGACGTGACGGAGATGCGCGCGCAGGCACAGGAACTCATCACGAAAGACGCGACGATCCGTGAGATCCACCACCGCGTGAAGAACAACCTGCAGACCGTGGCATCGCTGCTGCGAGTGCAGGCGCGAAGGGCGCGCAGCGACGAGGCGAAAGAGGTGCTCGGCCAGGCGATGCGTCGCGTCGCAGCGATCGCTGTGGTGCATGACACCCTGTCGACCGGGCTCTCGCAGATCGTCGACTTTGATGTTGTCTTTGACCGTGTGCTGGGCCTCGCCGCCGAGGTTGCGAGCCTGCACAACACCACGGTGCACCCGCGCAAGGACGGCAAGTTCGGCGAGCTGCCCTCCGAGTACGCGACCCCGCTTGCGCTCGCGCTCACTGAGATCGTGACGAACGCGGTCGAGCACGGCCTCGCGGGCCGCGAGGGAGAGGTCATCATTCACGCCGACCGCACTGACGAGCGGCTCGCGGTGGAGGTGATCGACAACGGCACGGGGCTCCCCGGCGGCACCGTCGGTGACGGTCTCGGCACCCAGATCGTGCGCACCCTGATCGAGGGCGAGCTCGGCGGCAGCATCTCGTGGGGCCCCGACGAGCGCGGAGGCACCCGGGTCGCGATCCAGGTGCCTCTGCACTGGATCTCGACGCAGACCCGCGAGATGCCGCGCGTAGTGGTTTAGGTCCGCTGCTATAGTGCTGGCGGCCTCGGTGTGTCGCCCGCAACCGGGCCGATCCACGAACGTCCCCGATACTGACGAGCGTCTCCCCTGCCTGCGCTTGCTCCGAGGTAGGGAAAGGGGACGCTCGTCAACAAGGGGGACACTCGCCAACAACCGCATGCGGCGCGGCTGCTGGCGGAAGCGTCCAACCGAACGGCATTGAGGCAGGGGGCATGCCATGAGTGACACCCGGTGGAGAGCTGGATCCAGGCTCCGGGAGGGTACTCAGCTGCTAGTGGCGCCGGTTCCGGATCAGCACCGCGCCGCCGACCGCGAGCAGTAGCACGCCGAGCCCGATGGTCATCGCGGTGATCCACACGGTTGCATCGATGTCACCGCGGGCGAGCGTGCGCTGCACCACATACCCGCAGAAGGCGAGGATCAGCGCGCCCCACACGATCGGGCCGGTGCGGGGGCGGGGCCGGTACGGGGTCTTGCGGACCTGCTGCGTTGCTGTTGTTGCTGCTGTTGCGGCGGGCTGTGTGGGATCCTGCTCGGGGTTCTGTGCGGGATCCTGCGCCAGCGGTTCTGTGAGTGCCGAGGCGCCTTGATCCTGCACTGGATCCTGCTCGGGGTTCTGTGCGGGATCCTGCGCCAGCGGTTCTGTGAGTGCCGAGGCGCCTTGATCCTGCACTGGATCCTGGCCGGGGGTCTGTGCGTCGGTAGTCATCGTGCCATCTCCAGCTCTAGATCTTTGATGTCTTGTTTGAGTTGCGTGCGCTCCGCCTCAAGTGAGCGCTGCTCCGCCTTGCTGAGCCCCGGCTCCTCGAGCTGCCACTCGACTTTTTCGAGTTCAGCGGTGAGCTGTTCTAGTTGCTCGGTGGTGGCTTGATTCGCTGATGGCTTTTTCGTGTCGGCGGTTCCCGAAGATTTTTCGTCGGGAACCACCACTCGCGCGTTGCCGAAAACGAGGTAGATGGTGACCCGAGTTGCAGAGTCGTTGTTCTCGGCCGTGTTGCTGAAAGTCTTGGCGAGCAGTGGCCCGGCTGCGCGAGAAGTGGTTGCCCCGCTCTCCCGAATGTTGCCGCCCAGCACGCGCACGTCAACGACAACGGGGTGGGTCTCTGGAAGCGTCACGGTGGAGTTTCCTGCGAACTGCCAGATCGTGAAGTTCTCTTGATCGTTGATGTCTTCGGAATCAAGCGAGTTCAGATCAAGGCTGGTGTTGCCCGCAAGGAGAACCGCGCCGGGCGCGTTCTGGCCGCCGGAGCTTAATGTGCCAAACAGCTGGAACTGGGTGCCCCACGGCAGCACCGAGGTGAACAGCAGCGTCACCACCCCGCACGCGGAGAGGAAGCCGATCCAGCCGGTGTTCCGCCCCCGGATCCCGGCTACGATCAGCGAGAGTGCAAACACGGCGAGGGCGGCCACGAGGGACGCAATGGCTGTGCCTGCCAGGCCCGGAACGGGACTGCCCGCGCTATGTGCCCAGATTGCGGCTCCGCCAGCCGCGAGCAGCGCGAGTGCGAAAGTGATGAGCACGTGTGCGGCGCCGAGCTTACGGGCTTCGTGATGCTGTTCATACTGCGTGCCCCAGTGTTCGGCGCGATGGCCGAAGTTCTCGCCCCAGGCGTCTGCTTTCTTGCCGAAGCTTTCTCCCCAAGCGTCTGCTTTCTTGCCGAAGTCTTCCCCCCAGGCGTTGGCCTTATTGCCGGAGTCTTCGCCCCAGGCGTCTGACGTGCTCCCTGCCGAGGCCGTGTCCGCCGCACCCTGCCAAGCCTCAGCCCGCCCGGTGCGATTGCGGTTCCTCGCCACCCGGTACAGCCAGATCCAAGCGACCACAATGATCGCGATCCAGACCAGCCAGGCGATCGTTGTCGAGAGCCAAGCCGGGAACCCGAAGATACCCCACGGCGCCGTGCTCCATCCGAACACGCTCGGGGTGAACAAGTTGAACAGCATCGGAATGGCCGAGAGTGCCACCACGACGAGTGCAACGATTGTCCACCCCTCTACTCGCCCCGGATCAGATCCTCCATGCGAATCCGGCCGTTGACGTCGGGGAGCAGCAGCCAGCCGACGAGGTAGAGCAGGATCCCCGGGCCGCCGAGAAGCGCGAGCACCACGAAGACGCCGCGCACGATGAGGGGGTCAATCTTTGCCTTCGCAGCGATCCCTCCCGCGACGCCGGCGAACCAGCGGTCACTACTGCGGGTGATGCCGAGACCGCGAATCCAAGCGAAGAAGCCGCCCGCGGGAAGCGGGGGCTGCGGAGCTGAGTCTGGTGTTGTGTTCATGCTTCAAGTCTGGCCGGGCCTGGCGCGTGCTGCCATCGGGGTTCACCCTGATTCGACCCTGAGTCTTGAGGTCCGGGCCCCTGGATGTCCGGGGTAGGTGCTTGGATAGAGGCATGGCTATCAACCCGCTCACTCGCTCCCGCGACGACCGCATTCTTGCGGGCGTGTGCGGCGGGCTCGCGGCGCACCTGGGGTGGCCGTTGGGGCGGTGCGGATCGCGATGCTGGTGCTCACCGTGTTCGGCGGTGCGGGGGTGCTGTTGTACGGGTGGCTGTGGGCGACGGCGCCCGCGGAGGGGGAGACCGAGGGGATCGTGCCGCTGCGACGGGTGCTGACAAAGCCTGCCCCCAGCTCGCAAGCGGGTCCCGCGCAGCCCACTCAGCAGCCATCTTCTTCTCAACCGGTGCCGCCTGTGCCCCCCGTGCCACCGGCGCCCGGTGTGCTTCGCCACGATCACGCTGATTCCGGGCCGGGATCCGCCGACGCTGTCCGTCCGCGAGCGCGCTGGCCGATCCCGGAGCTACTGCTTGGTACCTGCCTCCTGATCGCCGGGGTCGGCCTCGTGCTTTCTCAGCTGGGCGTGCGGGTCAACCTTGAACTCATTCTTCCCGGCATGGCCGTGCTGGTGGGTGTCGGGCTGACCTGGTGGCAAATCGCGGATCGGGATCGCCCGGACCGCAACCCGGTACCTCGCGTCATGGGCGCGCTTGCGCTTGTCGCGGTCGGGGTGCTGATGTTCTTTGTCACGGCGCAGGAGCCGAGCGTGTGGACCGTCATCGCTGCGGCGTTCGCGGTGCTTGCCGGGGTGGCGCTTGCGATCGCGCCGTGGCTGTTGCGGCTCAACCGTGAGCTGATTGCCGAACGGGCCGCGCGGGCACGCGAGTCTGAGCGTGCTGAGATCGCCGCCCATCTGCACGATTCGGTGCTGCAGACGCTTGCGCTGATCCAGCAGCGATCAGACCCGGGCAGCGAGGTTGCGCGGATCGCGCGCCGCCAAGAGCGCGAGTTGCGGGAGTGGCTGTTTCGCGCAGCGGACGGTGCTTCCGCTGAGGATGTGCAGGCCGTCGACGCCGAGCTGCGTGCGCACGCCGCCGCGCTCGAAGAAGAGCACGCCGTTCGATTCGAGATCGTTGTGGTCGGCGTGGGCGCGGGAGTGATCGCGCCCGCGGCGATTGTTGCAGCCGCGCGCGAAGCCATGCTGAATGCGTCGCGGCATGCCGGCGGCACCGTCACGGTGTATCTCGAGGTGACACCGGATCGCGTCATGATCGACATCACCGATCGCGGTCCAGGGTTCGCCCTCGACGGACTACCTGAAGGGCGGATGGGCGTGCGCGAATCGATCCTCGGTCGGATGGAGCGTGCCGGGGGATCCGCAAAGATCGTGCCCGGCCCCGGGGGGAGCGGGACGGCCGTGCGACTGTCCCTGCCGAGGCACGATGTGCCTGGCGCTGCTGAGGCCGGCGCGGCACACCTCGATACGAAGGAACCCGCATGAACGAAACGAGTCAATCAGACATGAAGGGTGGCGCTGGCGCTGCTGCTGGCGCTGGCGCGTCGCCGATCCGGGTGGTGATCGTCGACGACCACCAGATATTCCGCACCGGGCTCCGCGCTGAGTTGGGGCCAGAACTCGAGGTTGTCGGCGAGGCGGCGACGGTCGATGAAGCGATCGCCGCTATCCCAACGCTGCAGCCCGACGTGGTACTTCTTGACGTACACCTGCCCGGCGGCGCGGGCGGGGGAGGTGCGGAGGTGCTGCGCGAGACGGCCGCGCGGCCCGACATGACGCGCACCCAGTTTCTTGCGCTGAGCGTGTCGGATGCCGCCGACGATGTGGTGAGTGTGATCCGCGCGGGGGCCAGGGGTTACCTCACGAAGACCTCGTCCGGGGCTGAAGTGACCGCGGCCGTGCTGCGGGTCCACGGAGGCGACGCCGTGTTCTCCTCCAGGCTCGCAGGATTTGTGCTTGACGCATTTGGTGCGGGCACCGGTGAGACCGCCGCGGCCGATGACGAGCTCGACCGGCTTTCCGCCCGGGAACAAGAGGTGATGCGCATGATCGCCCGCGGCTACGCCTATAAGGAGGTCGCCGCCGAACTTTTCCTCTCCGTGAAGACGGTGGAGACCCACGTCTCAAATGTGCTCCGCAAGCTGCAGCTCTCCAACCGCCACGAGCTCACGGCCTGGGCGCTCAGCCGTCGGCTGCTGTAGCTTCGTTCCTCAGCTCCAACCCGGCAGCCACATGTGAGCGCGCCAGAACCACTCGGCGACCGGCATTCCCGACCACACCGGGAAGAAGAGCACCGCAATCACGACAGCGAACACCATGAATATGGCGACGGTGAGCCGCCTACTGAGGAGTGCTTCGGGATCCCGGCTGAGGTGGAAACCCGGCCGCAAGGTCCCCTGCGATCCGCTTGGGATCCCCCACAGCATGCCGATCACGAGCGCAAGAGCGAGGGCCGAGAACGGCGTGAGTACCACCGCGTAGAACTGGAACACCGCCGAGCGTGACACCGTGAGGAGCCAGGGCAGCCAACCCGCGAGGTACCCGGTAAGCACGAAGGCGCTCGCGAACATCAAGGGATGGCTTTCGACGGGTCCGCTTGCAACAAACTCGGGGGCAGCGATCCTGAGCCTGCGATCCGCGACCATTTCATGCAGCACCAGCCAAGCCAGCATACAGAGCGCGGCTACTCCGCCCCAGGTCACGAGCAAGTTTGGCAGGGGTGAGATCCCGGAGATGACGCCCTCGCCTTCCTCATACATTGCGGTCGGACGCAGCCCGAGTGGCCAGGTGATCGGGTGCGCCTGGTACGGGTGCGCAGCGGAGAGCGTGCTGTGCCAGGCCAACATGTCGGCGTGGTATTCCCAGAGGCTCGCGATCCACGGCACGTCGGACTCTCGGCCCCAGGCATCCGGGCTTGCGATCCAGCCCGCCCAACTTGCGAGATACGTGGCGAGCGCAGTGGGCAGCGTGATTACGGCCGTGATGAGCGCCTGGGCGAGGGATTGCCGCAGGGCTCCCGGCCAGCGAAGCTCTCTGCGCCGCAGGATCAGATCCCGAACCGCGATGAAGATGAGGAAGAACGCGAGCGGGTAGAGCCCCGACCACTTGATCGACGCCGCCGCCCCAAAGGTGACGCCCGCCGCGAGCAGCCAGGGGCGGTTCCAGGTGATTGCCAACGCGTCAGCCGGTACTGGCAGCTCAGCCGGTGCTGGCAGCTCAGCCGGTTCAGAATCGCCGTTTCCAACCGGCTGACGTGCCAGTACCGGCTGACGTGCCGGGGAAATGCTTCGTAGCCCCTCCTGATCCCTCCACACACACAGCGCGCCGAGCGTCACCGCGAGCGCCAGAAACCCGTCGAGCAGCGCGACTCGAGTGAGCACAATGTGTACGCCGTCGATCGCGAGGAGCAGCCCGGCCGTGCAGGCGACGAGCATGCTTCGAGACATGAGCCACCCCAGTCGCATCGTGATTCCGACCGTCGCCACCCCAGCGAGAGCGACCGCGCTGCGCCACCCCCAGCCGTTGTCGGGGCCGAATAGCAGCACTCCGAGTCCGATCAGCCATTTGCCGAGTGGTGGGTGAACCGCGTACGAGGCCTCAGCGGTGAATGCTGCGGGATCGCGGAAAGCTGGGTCGTCGTCTGGCCACACCGTCGGGAAGCCGTGCGCGAGCTGGCTGATCGCGTCGCGCACGTAATAGAGCTCGTCGAACACGAGTGAATCGGGCCGCCCGAGTGCCCAGAATCGCAGCACAGCGGCGATCCCGAGCACCGCAAGCGGGGCGATCCAGCGTAGATGGCGACGGGTGGCGAGCATGGATCAAGCCTATGCGGCCATCGCGCTCTGCCGGGTCTGGTGGGTCTGGTGTGCCTGCCTTCCTAGCACCTCCGTGTGCGCAAGTTGTTCTTATGGGCTTGGATAACAACAATCTGAGCACACGCGGGGCTTGGCAGCGGGTGGGGTTACGGGGTGGGGCTGCGGGGCCTGGCTGCGGGTGGGTCGGGGGCTTGGCTGCGGGGGTGGGCCTGGGGCGGGTCGGGCCGAGTCGAGGGAAGGGCTACGATGGTGGGGTGATTACCCGTCTCAGCAGCTACTTCCTGAAAACCCTTCGCGAGGATCCCTCCGACGCCGAGGTCGCCAGCCACCGGCTCCTCGTGCGCGCCGGGTATATTCGCCGCCAGGCTCCCGGCGTCTTCGGCTGGATGCCGCTGGGGCTGCGGGTGAAGGGCAAACTCGAGCAGATTATTCGTGACGAGATGCATGCGGCAGGCGCACACGAGGTGCACTTCCCCGGGCTACTGCCGCGCGAGCCCTACGAGGCGACCGGGCGTTGGGAAGAATATGGCGACGCGCTGTTTCGACTGCAGGATCGCCACGGCGCCGATTACCTGCTCGCGCCGACGCACGAGGAAGTCTTCACACTGATGGTGAAAGACATCGTGACGTCCTACAAAGATTTGCCGCTGACGCTGTTCCAGATCCAGGATAAGTACCGAGACGAGGCCCGCCCGCGCGCAGGCCTCCTCCGCGGCCGCGAGTTCACCATGAAGGACGCCTACAGCTTCGACACCACCGACGCGGGGCTCGACGCGAGCTACCAGAAGCAGCGCGACGCCTATGAGCGGATCTTCGCGCGGCTCGGGCTCGAATACGTGATCGTGTCTGCCGATGCCGGGGCAATGGGGGGATCCCGCAGCGAGGAGTTCCTGCTGCCCATCTCGATTGGCGAAGACACCTTCGTGCGTTCGGCGGGTGGGTACGCCGCGAATGTTGAGGCCTACGAGACACCGACGCCCGCCGCACAGCCCATCGAGGGGCTGCCCGCCGCTATCGATCTTGCTCCCGCGGACACGCCGACCATTGACACGCTGGTTGCCCACCTGAATGCGGCCATGCCTCGCGAGGACGGCCGATCCTGGGCCGCCGCAGACACGCTGAAGAACATTGTGCTCGCGGTGACCCCGGTGGCCGGTGAGCATGCGGGCGAGCGTGAGATTCTGGTGGTCGCGATCCCTGGCGACCGCGACGTCGATATGAAGCGCGCCGAGGTGGCGTTCGCCGGCTGCGAGGTTGAGCCCGCGACTCCTGCCGATCTTGAGAAGATTCCGCAGATCGTGCGCGGCTACATTGGGCCTGGCGTTCTCGGCTCGGGATCCGGCGCCGTGCTTGGACTCGAAGGAAGTTCGGGCCTGCGCTACCTGCTGGATCCGCGTATCGTCCCCGGCACCGCGTGGGTGACCGGCGCGAACAAGGACCGCGTGCACGTTGCCGGGCTTGTTGCCGGGCGTGATTTTGTGGGCGATGGCAGTGTGGACATTGCGAATGTGCGCGACGGGGATCTGGCGCCCGACGGCTCGGGGCCGATTGAGACGGCGCGCGGCATGGAGATCGGGCACGTGTTCCAGTTGGGCCGCAAGTACGCGGAGGCGCTGGGGCTTCGTGTACTTGATGAGAATGGCAAGCTGGTCACCGTGACGATGGGCTCCTACGGCATCGGCGTGACCCGGATCATGGCGATCCTTGCCGAGTTGCACCATGACGACCGAGGCCTGATCTGGCCCGCTGCGATTGCGCCCTTTGACGTGCACGTGGTGGCGACGGGTAAGGATCCCGAAGTTGCTGCCATCGCGGAGTCCCTTGCCGCAAGGCTCGATGCCGCAGGTGTTGAGGTTTTGTTCGACGACCGCCCCAAGGTGTCGCCCGGCGTGAAGTTTGGAGATGCCGAGCTGCTGGGGATGCCGCGGGTCGTGGTGGTCGGGCGCGATGCGGCCGAGGGTTTTGCTGAGGTATGGGATCGGGCGAGCGGGGCGAAGGATCGCGTGGCGATCGCGGATGTTCCGGCGCTGTTCGGGGTGTAGTTCCTCCGCCTTGAGTTCCTCGACCCTGCTGTGTCGCTCGGTGCCCCGGGCTGAAGATGCGCTGATCCGAACCAGAAGCCTATTCGCTTAGATACCCAGCTGTTTGGGGGAGGTCCAGGGGTCCTTGCGGAGTGTGTTTTTCCGCTCGCCGGCTGCCAAGGATTTGTGTCGTGACATGGAACTTTGGGGCCTTCCCGCTGCGAGTTTCAGAGGAGAATTCATTCTCCGTCCACAGGGTGAGTATTGTGCCTCTTAGGCACCAAGTTATCCACATATTGCCGGATTTTTGTTTCTCGCATTCCTTGGCATGTAGCTTGGCAATTGGTTGACCTTCCGGTTAATCCAGACCGTGTCACGTAGTGCACGGGAGTTTTCCAAGTGCAACATGTGAGGATTTCTAATGGCTGGCATTAACGTAACCTACGATCGAATCGAAACGGCCGCGGCAAAGCTGGGCAGCGGCCGCGACACGATCACTCAAAACTTTCGTGATCTGCAGACTCAGATTAACGAGTTGGTGCAGTCGGGGTTCGTGACAGAGCTTGCGTCCGACAAGTTCAATGCGGCGTATAACGACTACACGGCGAGCGCGAACATCTGCGTTGACAAGCTCACCGAGATTCAGATGTTCCTGACGCAGACCGCGGCAGCGATGCGCGAGATGGATTCGCAGATCGCCGCGAAGATCAACTAGACGGGTAATGCGGCCCCTCGCCGCGGGTTGAGCGTGCCAAGCGATCCAAAGTCTAGTTTGCGCGCTCAACCGCAATCGCTGCATATTTCTGACCAATTCATTCGAGAGGAGCCCTGGTGTCTGAGCAATTCAAGATTACTGATGCAGAGCTAAAGACCGCGGGTGAGTGTCTGGTGGCGGCGTCCTATGCGATGGAGGTCTTCGAGAAGAAGGCGCCGGGGCAGTTTGCAAGTCTGACGGGTATTGGCGAAACGGTGCAGCAGTTTTTGAAGAGCCTTGAAGAAGCGCGTTTCGCGCTTGCGGATGCGGCGAAGACGGGTGCGCAGGAAGTCGCGGGAGTCATGCAGGTGAGCAAGTCGCTTGACCAGCACATCGCAAACTCGCTGCAGAGTGGCTTCCTGGTATCAGGATCGAAGAAAAAATGACTGATGTTCCCGCTGATGCAGCCTCGGTGCTACCAAATGCGACTCCAAAAGCCGGCGGCACCGGCAAGATTGATGCCGCTGCGGCGTTCGCGCAGGAGTTGGTGAACGACGCGAACCAGTTTCAGCTTTCGGTGCAGGGCGCCCAGAGCGAGTTTTATGGTGTGAAGAGCAAAGGCATCGACAAGCTCGATGCGAAACTCGGCGATCGGTTGATTCCCGGCGCGCAGACGCTGGAACGGAGTGCGTCTGAATCGAAGGCCGCGTTTGACACCTATGCGGCGGAGGTCACCCGCATCAACAAGGATGCTGACCGGGTCGTTGAGCAGATCAATGACGCCTTGGCTACCATACGTATTGCTGTCGGAACCATCGATGAGATCTCCCGGATAATTCGCTCGTACCAAACGTATACCTGGCGGGATGTCCCGCCTGGAGCAATGCCGGATCCGCGGTTAGGTTCCGATGCGGCGGATCTTACGTCTGCTGAGCGCGCGGTGGAAGTGCAGACGCTTCGCTCCGTTTATGAGTATCAGTGGGGCGTTGCAACCTCGAATTGGCTGAGTGCGGTCGCTGACATCAATCGCGCGGTGCAGACCTGGTCAACTCTGATCAAGGAGCGCGAATCTGCTGAAGGCGCTTTGGTGAAGGCTCTCGAGATGACCGGGATTGGCGAACTCATCTCGATTAATGGTGGTGTATCAGGCCTACCCGCATTCACTATCGCCCAGAGAGTCTCGGGCGAACTCTGGGGCGAGGAATCGGCGGCGCTAAGTCTCGCGAAGGAACACCCGCTCCTAGAGAATTTGTTGGGAACATCGGATGGTGAACGGTCTTTTGAGTCGCCTCCCCACCCGATATTGTTGCCGCGAATTGGGCCGCTCTATCGCCAGAGCAACAAGAGCGACTGATTGCCGAGGTGCCCTGGGTGATTGGCAACTTGCCGGGTCTGCCTTTTGGCGTGCGTGACCGTGCGAACCGCATGTTGCTGGAGTACTACGCCCTGCATGGTGGAGAGATGAGTGCGGCCTGCAGCAAAGCGTTCGCCGAAGTGATGCAGGCGGTGAACGCAGACGACGGCGAACCGCCAGTGTCGGTCGTCGCACTCAACTTGGAGGGCCCCGTGCCGATGGTGGCGATGGGGTATGGAGACCTCGACGCCGCACAAAACTTGACTGTGGAGTCAGCGGGGATGTTCAGTAATGCTGATGCCGCACTCCCCGGTTGGGACACAGCGAGCAAGAATCTGTACGCTGAGCAGGTCACTCTTCTCGAACGATCGGGGCGAGACATAGAAGGCAACGCAGTGATCGTCTATCTTGAGTACGATACGCCAGACCTTGTGACAGTTCTGATGCCTTTCTCCGCGCGCACGGGTGCGGAGCGCCTGGCGCTGGAGATTGACGGCGTGTTTGCTACACGTGCCGCGAATGTGCCCCTGCCGAACCTCGCTGCGCTTGCGCACTCCTACGGCACCACAACAATGGCAAATGCACTCACTCTCGTAACTCATAAGGTGCAATCCTTCACAATGCTTGCTTCGGCTGGGCTTGATGGTCAAAAAATCAAAGACTTTTCCGACCTCAAAGTGGAATCTGCGCCAGATGGATCCCCTGCGATCTACACCACCATGGCGTCGAAAGATTATGTAGCTCGAATAGGTTCGAGTCTTTCAGGCAGGTTGCAGCCGAATCCCGAGGTTGCTTTGAAGTGGCCGACTATTGACGGCGCGCACCAGTTTTCCTCCGATGGGGCAGGGGAGTTTAGTCCTACGACTGGCCACCCTCTACTCGCCGCAGATGGTGGTGGGTACATGGACGAAGGAACGCAGGCACTGTGGAACTCTGCCGCAGTGACGATGGGTGCTGCTGATTTGGTGGTTGGCGAGCTGAACGTGACCTCCACGCCGGTGTGGCAAGTTGCCATGCAAGTGGCACACGAACTGGGGGCAATGTGATTCGAAAATGCCTAATCCTTTTGATGTGTTCGTCTTTGTTGATCTTGGGGGGGTGTAGTTCGGTGCCGGTTGTGTCGGATTCAGATGTCGCGAATAACTCGTCTGCGGAGGAGCAGCTCGCGTGGCTTGAAAGCGAGCTTACGCAGGCGATGCAGGTCGTAGGCCAAGAAGAAGGATGGTGGAAGTACAAGCCAGAGAATCTCTGGGAAACGAATAGAGAAGCCATTCTCGCGAACCTTCGTGTGCAGTCATGTCGTCCGAACCAGAAGGGAGTTCAGCCTGGTAGATATGAAATCAGACTCGGAAACCGTGAAGTAGCGGACTGGGCTGAGGCCGCAGAGCGGTTGCGCACATTCTGGACCGATCAAGGGTGGACGGTGAGCTACATTGTGCCGCCTGGAAGCACTCAGACGCCGATGGAATACTTCCGAGCGGATCGCGAAGACGGAGCCTATCTGGCGTTCAATGCTGGGGATAACTTTGTTGCGCTGGACGTGCATACCGCGTGCTCGACGAGCAATCTGTATCCGCAACGACCCGCGAATCCACCGAATCTGAAGGGGACTCCTGAAGGAGAGACCCCGCCCGAAACAGAGCAATGAAACTTCGTGTCAGTGTGGCAGTGCCGCAGGGCGGAACCCGCGATGTCACGCTCTCTTGTGACGTCACGGCATCCGTCGGTGACACGGCACGAACACTCATACGAGCCGGGGCAGGAGACGAGCCGCGGCTCCAAGAAACCGCGGCGAGCAGGCGCGCTCCCGTCACCCTGCGCGGGCGGTCCGCAGAGGGCGGACCCACGTACCTCCTCGACCCTGCCGTGCCGCTCGGCGCGTCCGGACTACGATCCGGGTGGATCGTCACGCCCGTGCTTGAGTTCGGCGCCCGCGGCCACGAAGAACGCATGATCAGTGTCGCCGGCTACATCGAAGTGCGATCCGGCGCGCACGCCGGCGTGATTTACAGTCTGATCCCGGGCCATAACTCGATCGGCCGTGATCGCTCAAACCGTATTCACCTTAGTGACGCGAGTGTATCGCGGCGCCACGCAATGATCGATATCGTCGCCGACAACAACTCAGCACACAACGGCGCCGTCAAGATTCTCGATCTCGGATCCGCGAACGGGCTCAGCGTAGACGGGCGCCAGGTCAGCGAGGCTCAGCTGACGGGCCCCGCGATACTGCGCCTCGGTGACGTTGAACTCGCATACAGGCCAGGGCCACCTCCCAGTCCCGTTCCGCACTTGACGCACCAGATCATGCACATGCGCGCGCCGCGCGTCGATCCGCGATTCCCTGCCACCGAACGAGAGTTGCCCGCCCCACCCGCCCCCGCAAAGCCGAGCCGGATCCCCATGCTCGCGATGCTTGCCCCCATGCTGATGGGCGGGGCCATGTTTGCCATCACACGTTCGCCCATGAGCCTCATGATGGTCGCCTTCTCACCCATGATGATGATCGGATCCTGGATCGACAACACCATCGGCGGCAAGCGGAAACTGCGTAAGGAAACGGAGACGTTTCAAGAAACCATCGACGCCGAGCGGAGCGAGCTCATTGAACTGCGGCAGCAAGAAATCGCCGTCCGAAGCGCCGAAACCCCCACCCTCACCGAAGTCGCCGCAGCGATCGCCGAACGAGGTAGCCTGCTCTGGACCCGCCGACCCGAACATCGATCCTTCCTCGAAATCCGCTTCGGTAACGGAGCGCTGCCGAGCCGCACCGAAGTGAAATTGCCATCACGGGGAGAATCAGCGAAAGAGCAGTGGGACAGGCTGCGAAGGATCGAACAAGAGTTCTCCGAGGCCGAGCCGGTGCCCGTGCTTGAACGATTCGACCGCTGCGGATCCATCGGAGTCGCAGGCGATCTGCACTGGGCAGAAGGCGCCGCCCGATCACTCATCATGCAGCTTGTTGGCCTGCACTCGCCGGCCGAACTGTCGCTCGCATGTTTCGCGGGGCCCGCACACGCTGCATCCTGGTCGTGGCTGAAATGGCTGCCACACGTTGACGCCGTCAACAGTCCGATCCCGAGCTGGCAGCTTGCCGAGGATCCCGCAGGCTCGACCCGACTCATCATGGCTCTCGAAGGGCTCCTGGAAACACGAAAGGCCCAGATCGGCGCGGGCGCCACGCTGCGTTCCCACCTTGAAACCGACACCCGCAACGATGCCGAACACGGCGAGGCGGTGAATCGTCTGCCGGTCATCCCGGCAGTGCTGGTGCTGGTGCTCGACGACGGCCAGGTTGACAAGTCGCGGCTCATCGCGCTCGCAGAATCCGGCCCCGATGCTGGGATCCACCTGCTGTGGGTAACGCGCACCCCCGCAGAGCTTCCCGCCGCCTGCCGCACCTTTCTCGAGGTCTCGCAGGCGCAGGGCCGCGTCAGTTTTGTGCGCAGCGGCACCGTCGTTAATCTGTCGTATCTTGAGTATCTCGAACAGGCCGTCGCCACCGATCTCGCGCGCAGGCTGTCATCGGTGGCGGACGCGAGTGACAGGATCCTTGACGAAAGCGACCTGCCGAAAGCGGTCAATCTGCGCGACCTGAGTCCCGTCGATATTCTGGGCGGCCCGGCACCGATTCTGCAGAGCTGGGCGAGCACGGGATCCCTCACCGCACAGTGGCAGCGGGGGACCGAACGACAAGAACTCAAACTCGCAGCGGTTGTCGGGCAAGGCCCCACCGATCCGGCGGTCATCGACATTCGCGCGCACGGCCCACACGCACTCGTCGGCGGCACCACCGGCGCCGGCAAATCCGAATTTTTGCAGACCTGGATCATGAGCCTCGCCTCCCAGCTCAGCCCCGACCGGCTCACCTTCCTGCTCGTCGACTACAAGGGCGGTGCTGCGTTCGCCGAGTGTGTCGACCTGCCGCACACGGTCGGTCTCGTCACTGACCTGAGTCCCCATCTCGTGCGCCGCGCCCTGACCTCGTTGCGCGCCGAGTTGCACTACCGCGAAGAACTGCTCGCGCAGCACGGCGCAAAGGACCTCATCACGATGGAGCGGCGCTCCGATCCCGCAGCCCCACCTGTGCTCCTGATCGTCATCGATGAGTTTGCGGCGCTTGCGGGCGAAGTGCCCGAATTTGTTGACGGCGTGATTGATGTGGCGCAGCGCGGCAGGTCACTGGGCTTGCACCTCATCATGGCAACGCAGCGGCCGGCCGGCGTGATTAAGGACAACCTGCGCGCAAACACGAATCTGCGCGTAGCGTTGCGCATGGCCGACGAATCTGACAGCAGTGACGTCATCGGGGTGAAGGATGCGGCGTTCTTTGATGCGGAAACACCCGGCCGCGGAGCGATTAAAGTGGGACCGGGCAAGATGGGGCACTTCCAAACCGGATACCTGGGCGGCAGGCTCGGCACAGAGTCTCGGGATCCCGAAGTTGAGATCGCGTCGCTTGAGTTCTCTGAATCTGCGCCGTGGAACATTCCTCCTGAGCCTCAGCGTTCGGGAGTTTCATCGATGAAACCGCTGCGAGACATTGAACGGCTGCGAGACGGGATCGTTGCCGCGGCCCAGCAGGCGCGACTGGCTCAGCCTCGAAGACCCTGGCTCGATGCGCTGCCCGCGGTGCTTGATCTGGCCGAGCTTGAGACCACCCCTGTATCCGGTGAAGCGAGCAGCGATGCCGTGGTCTTCGGGCTGCGGGACGAACCCGCCTCGCAAAGCCAGCGCGTCACGATTCTGGATCTTGAGGACTCGGGAAATGTCGCCTTCATCGGGGCCGGTGGCACAGGGAAGACAAGCGCGCTCATCACGGTCGCTGCTTCCCTCAGCTCTGGCGCTGTGAAGCATCCGGTAGAGATTTACGGGATTGATGGTGGAGGCGGAGCACTTGACGTGCTCGCTGCGCTGCCCACGGCGGGCGCCATCGCGCCGCTGTCAGACATTGAGCTCACGACGCGCGTGCTGCAGCACCTGCTCGATCTCATTGCTGAGCGCGGACCACGGTTCGCGGCGGCGCGTGCGGGAAGCCTCTCGCACTACCGGCGGAGTGGGGGCAGCGCAACCGCGCCCCGCGTGGTGCTGATGCTTGACGGCTTCGGGGCGTTTCGCCAAGCTACGGAAGGGTTTGGCGGTCACAGCTCACCGTTTCAGATGCTCAGTGACATCATGATGACGGGGCGTTCGGTCGGCGTGCACGTCGTGCTGACGAGCGATAGGGCCGCCGGGATCCCCTCCTCGATGACTTCGAGCCTGCAGAAACAGTATGTGTTGCGGCTCGCGAACGTGCACGACTACGGTCACCTCGGCGTGAAGGGTGATGCGCTCGAAGAGGCTCCTCCCGGGCGGGCCCTGCTCGCGGGAGATGCTGACGAAATTCAGATCGCGATTCTCGGTGGCAACCCGGAACTCTCTGAACAGGCGAAGGCGCTGGAAGCTCTCGCCGCGCGGTTGCAGCACGAAGGGGTCACGCCAGCTACGGAGATCCGGAACGCTCCCGAGGTGGTGCCGCTCTCGGAACTGCCGGTGTCCGCCGGTGGTGCTCCAGTGTTCGGGATCAACACGCAGACATTTGCGCCTCTGACCCTCCCGACGAGCGGGCTCGGCGTCGTTTCGGGCCCACCGGGATCGGGTCAGTCAACGGCGGTGCTTGCGTGTGCGGAAGCGGTGGCCCGGTGGGTATCCGGGCAGGGCGAGGACTGCGAACGGGTGCTGCTCACGTTCAATGCGGAAGGGCTGCGCTCGCGCGGGGTCTGGGATCGAACCGCCACCGGCGAAGATGAAGTGCGCACACTCGCAGAGCAACTTGTGGTTGCTCTGGGCGGTAAGCCGGTCGCCAAGAGCGGCGGACTCACGGGAGGCCTGATCGGGGGAGGACTGATTGGCGGGAGCGCTCTGCCGGTGGGCGCGCCCGCAGGGGAGAGTGACCCCGAGCCGCTTGAGTTCCCGAGCCCGGGTGCGCGCGGAGTGATCGTTGTGGAGCGTCCATCCGATGCGGAGGGCACAGCCGCGCTCCCCACACTTGTGGCGCTCGCGAAGACTGCACGGAAAGCCGACGTGCTCGTGCTCTTTGAATTTGAGCAGGGAACCGGGAGCGGCGTGTGGGATCTGTTCACCGCACTGAAGCAGCCAGCCTGGGGCCTCTCGCTGCAACCCGACGACGGTGAGTCACAGACCCCCTTCCGTGAGTACCTTGGCCGCGTCAAGCGTGCTGACTTCCCGCCTGGGAGGGGCTTCATGGTGCAGAGCGGAAAGGCCACTCCCGCACACGTGGCGATGCCGTCGGGAGGCTTTTCGCCGATCCCCGAAGATGCATATATGCGCGATCGGGAACCTTTGGCCAGGCTCGGGTGATTCATATTCTCAGATAGACATGCTGGCCTGGCATAGTGATCAGTGAGCCGCGAAGATACGCGGATTGTTGAGTCATTGAGGATCGTAAACAAGGGAGTTTGACATGAATGAATCGAATGAAAACGCATCGAAACCCACCCCGGCCTTTATTGGTGCATCGTGGTTCGCTCTGCTGCTTGGCATGGGTACCTACCTCATCGGACTGTTCAACGCGGGTATGGAACTCAACGAGAAGGGCTACTATCTGACACTGCTGCTCTTCGGTTTGTTTGCGGCGGTCTCGCTGCAGAAGACCGTGAGGGATCGTTCGGATGGGCTCCCCGTTACGAACCTCTACTACGGGATCGCCTGGTTCGCTCTCATCGCGTCGTTGAGCCTGCTGGCGATCGGGCTCTGGAACGCCGGAAGTCTGGTCTTGAGCGAAAAGGGCTTCTATGGCGTTAGCTTCGCGATGAGCCTTTTTGCGTCCGTTGCCGTGCAGAAGAACGTGCGCGATCTCGCCCGTTTCAAAACGGAGGATGGGTCCGAGGAATCGCCTGCCCACTCCGGCGAACCCGTTCACAGTTTCCTGCCGCAGCCGCAGTCACAGCAGTAGACGGGCCCTAAGCCCACGGCCCCATTCTTCTCAGTGGGAAAGCTCGGCTCGCTGGGGTACTCTTGTCATTTGGCCAATTTGGCCACACATTTGAATAGACATTTCAATACGAGGAGGCAGTCGTGAAGATCGATCTTGCTATGTTGCGTGGGCTTGAGCGCGAGAAGGAAATCCCCTTCGAGGAGCTCGCCGAGATCATCGAACAGGCGATTCAGTCCGCCTATCTACGGCACGCAGAAAACCAGGGCATCCCGGTCCCGAGCGAGCAGCAGGTGCGTGTCACCCTCGATCGCAAGTCGGGGGAGATCTCAGTGCTTGTTCCCGAGCTTGACGACGATGGTGCCGTTATTGGCGAGGCCTTCATCACCACCGACGAGTTCGGTCGTGTCGCGTCGAGTGCCGCGAAGCAGGTCATCAACCAGCGCTTGCGTGATCTCAGCGATGATGCGGTGCTCGGAGCTTTCAAAGACAAAGAGGGTCAGATCGTTTCGGGCGTCGTGCAGCAGGGGCCGAATCCGCGCATGGTGCACATCGACCTCGGTGATCTCGAGGCGATCCTGCCCCCGAGGAACAGATTGCGGGCGAGAAGTACCCACACGGCACTCGCATGCGCGTGTATGTGACCAGCGTCTCGAAGGGGCTCAAGGGGCCCCAGGTTGTTGTGTCGCGCACGCATCCGGGACTCGTGCGGAAGCTTTTCGAGCGTGAAGTGCCCGAGCTGGTCGAGGGTCTCGTTGAGATCGTCTCGCTCGCGCGCGAGGCAGGCCACCGCAGCAAAGTTGCGGTGCGTGCCAAGCAGGCCGGCATCAACGCGAAGGGCACCTGCATCGGTGAAATGGGCAGCCGCGTGCGTGCGGTCATGAGTGAGCTCGGTGAAGAGAAGATCGACATCGTCGATTATTCGCCGGAGCTGCCGAAGTTTGTAGCGAATGCGCTCTCGCCTGCGAAGGTCACGGATGTGTTCATGCTGAACGAATCGCTCAAGCAGGTGCGCGCGCTGGTGCCCGATTTTCAGCTTTCGCTCGCGATCGGCAAAGAGGGCCAGAACGCCCGCCTCGCCGCGAAGCTAACGGGCGCGAAGATTGATATTCAACCAGACTCAATCATGAATGATTGAGTCTGAATATCAATCTTCGCGCATCCTGAATGGCGCTCACTAGCGCCGTGAAGGATGTCCGGATAATCGACATCCAGCCTGATTCAATCATGAATGATTGAATCAGGCTGGTGTCTTGATCTTTGCGCCGGAGCGCGTCAGGGAAATGCGAGAGCATTTCCGCGCTCCGGTGGCGAGCGGGAGCGAGCTCAGAAAGCACAGCTATTCAACCGGCGTTGATCACTTGAAAGGAAACGCATCGCGTTTCCGCGTGATCGACGGTGGCGCCACCGCGCCACATCATGAATGATTGAATCCTCCCCGTCATCCTGCGCGGAGGGCTTTAGCCCGTAGTCGCAGGATCCTCGCCTTCCATGAGCAAACCTTCCCGGAAGGTGCGGGTTTCGACAACGAGGATCCTGCGACTGCGCGCAGGATGACGGGGTGGCTGCGCGGGATGACGGGGTGGCTGCGCGGGATGACGAAGCAAACCCCAACCCTGAGAGAGCGCAAGAGTGAAAGAAGGAAGCTGGTAAGATGGTTCCGGTTCGGACGTGTGTCGCGTGTCGCAAGCGTGCGTCGCGCGATGACTTACTCCGGGTGGTTTCGAGCGGTGGTCAACTTGTGTGTGACGATCGGGCGGTACTTCATGGAAGAGGAGCCTGGGTTCATCTCACGGCTCGTTGTCTGAATCAAGCGGTGTCTCGTGAAGCCTTTTCGCGTGCGCTGCGGGTGTCGGGGAAGCTCGACGCTGGCCCTATAGAGAACAGGCTGAAAACACTTATGGATATCTAATGAGCGGCTCAAAATGAGACCCGTCCGTTAATTTTGGTTCTCGCCTGTCTGGGGCGTGAACCCAGACAGGAGAAAAGTGGCTAACCCACGCGTACACGAGATCGCTGCGGAGATCGGTGTAGATAGCAAGGTCGTTCTGGCCAAGCTGAAAGATATGGGTGAGTTCGTTAAGGCGTCCTCATCCAGCGTTGCCCCACCGGTGGCACGCAAAGTCAAGGCTGCTCTCGAGGCAGAAGGCGTCACAAAGTCGAAGGACGAAGAAGCGCCTGCTGCGAAGAAGAGCGCCCCTGCGAAGCCCGCTGCGAAGAAAGCCGCTGGCCCTGTGCCCGGCCCGAAGCCGCCAGCAAAGGCAAAGGATCCTGAGCCCGCGCCCGAGGCGAAGCCCCAGCCCGATCGTGAGTCGCAGCCCGCTGCCCCCGAGCAGCCTGCCGCAGACGCTCCGGTCGGAGAGAAGCCCGCCGCAGATAAGTCGGCAAAGGCTGGCGCGCCGAAGCCCGGTGGCCCGCGCCCCGGCAATAATCCCTTTGCTTCGAGTCAGGGGATGGGCATTCCTCGCCCGCCCGTCCTGGCAACAATCCTTTTGCTCCGAATCAGGGCATGGGTCGTCCCGGCGGCGCCGGTCGCCCCTCTCCCGGCAACATTCCGCGCCCCACGGCGCGCCCCCAGGGTGGAGCTGCCGGTGGCGGACGCCCAGGCGGACCCGGCCGTCCGGGTGCTCGTCCCGGCGGTGGCGGTGGCGGTTTCAATCGCCCAGGCGGCGCCCCGGGTGCCGGTGGCGGCGCTCCCGGCGCAGGTGGCTTCGGCGCACCCCGTCCAGGTGGTGGCTTTGCTGGCCGTGGCCGCGGAGGTCGTGGCGCAGGCACCGCGGGTGCCTTTGGTCGTGGCGGCTCAAAGAGCAAGGCACGTAAGTCGAAAAGGGCGAAGCGGGCAGAATTTGAAATGCGGGAGGCGCCGTCACTTGGCGGTGTGAGCGTTCCCCGGGGCGACGGATCCACGATGATCCGTCTGCGCCGTGGAGCCTCGCTCTCTGACTTCGCAGACAAGATTGATACGAGCGCATCGAACCTCGTTACCGTGCTGTTCCACCTCGGTGAGATGGCGACGGCGACGGAGTCGCTTGACGAGGCGACCTTCCAGATTCTCGGTGAGGAACTGGGCTACAAGATCCAGGTTGTTTCGCCGGAGGACGAGGATCGCGAGCTTCTTGAGGGCTTCGACATCGATATCGATGCTGAGCTCGAGGAAGAGGGCGACGACGTCTTGCAGCCGCGCCCGCCGGTGGTGACTGTCATGGGTCACGTCGATCACGGTAAGACCCGACTGCTTGACGCGATCCGCAAGGCGAACGTGGGCGGCGGTGAGGCTGGCGGCATCACCCAGCACATCGGTGCATACCAGGTACACACTGAGCACGAGGGCGCCGATCGCGCGCTGACCGTGATTGATACCCCGGGTCACGAAGCCTTTACCGCCATGCGTGCCCGTGGTGCGCAGGTCACCGATATCGCGATCCTCGTGGTTGCGGCTGACGACGGCATCATGCCGCAGACAATCGAGGCCTTGAACCACGCGCAGTCGGCGAACGTGCCGATTGTTGTCGCGGTCAACAAGATCGATAAAGAGGGCGCAAACCCCGCAAAGGTTCGCCAGCAGCTCACCGAATTCGGCCTCGTTTCTGAAGAGTACGGCGGCGACGTCATGTTCGTCGATGTTTCTGCGAAGAACAACGTCGGTATTACCGAGCTGCTTGACGCCGTGCTGCTCACCGCTGACGCGGGTCTCGACATGCGTGCGAACCCCGATAAGGACGCTCGCGGCGTCGCCATTGAGGCGCGCCTTGACAAGGGTCGCGGTGCGGTTGCAACCGTGCTCATCCAGTCGGGTACGCTGCGCGTCGGTGACGCGATTGTTGCGGGCACGGCGTATGGTCGCGTTCGCGCAATGAGTGACGAGAACGGTGATCCGGTGCTCGAAGCACTCCCGTCACGGCCTGTGCAGGTGCAGGGTCTGTCGACCGTGCCGCGTGCTGGCGACACCTTCCTTGTCACGAGCGAGGATCGCACGGCCCGCCAGATCGCCGAGAAGCGTGAAGCTGCCGAGCGCAACGCTCTGCTCGCGAAGGCCCGCAAGCGTATCAGCCTTGAAGAGTTCACGAAGGCGCTTGAAGACGGCAAGGTTGAGTCGCTCAACCTCATCATCAAGGGTGACGTGTCGGGTGCTGTTGAGGCGCTTGAAGAGTCGCTCATGAAGATCGAGATCGACGATTCCGTGCAGCTGCGGATCCTGCACCGCGGTGTGGGTGCGATCACGGAGAGCGACGTGGATCTCGCCACGATCGACAACGCGATCGTTATCGGCTTCAACGTGCGCCCCGACGTCAAGGCCCGCGAGCGCGCTGCGCGCGAGGGTATCGACATCCGCTTCTACAACGTCATTTACAACGCTCTCGATGACATCGAGGCTTCGCTCAAGGGCATGCTCAAGCCCGAGTTTGAGGAGAAGCAGTCGGGTGTGGCGGAGATCCGCGAGGTGTTCCGCTCCTCCAAGTTCGGCAACATCGCCGGTGTGGTCGTGCGCAGCGGTGTTATTACCCGCAACGCCAAGGCGCGCGTCATCCGCGAGGGTGTCGTTATCGCCGATGGCCTCGCGATCGATTCGCTGCGTCGTTTCAAGGACGACGTGACCGAGGTGAAGGTTGACTTCGAGGCCGGTATTGGTCTCGGCAAGTACAACGACATTCAGATCGGCGACGAGATCGAGACGACCGAGATGGTGGAGAAGACCCGCGACTAGCGGAGTGTGATCCAAAGCAGGGAGGGCCCGGGCGGTGATTCTGCCCGGGCCCTCCCTGTGTGCTGCGAGTGTTAGTTGCGGTCGAAGCGACGCCCTCGGGGTTCGAGGAGAGGATCATGAAGACCAGGAGCACGATGGGGCCGACGGAAGGAATGAGCGACAGGAAATACATCGGACCCGCAAAGTTGGCGTCGTGCAGTCGGCGCCAGCTGATTGCGAGGTAGGGGACGATGGTGCCAAGTATCAAGACGAGAAAGACCGCGCCTGCGGTGAACAGCAAGAACACTCCCGTCCCCATGCCCGCATCGTTAGCGGGTATGGAAGGGGAGCCCGAACCGCCGCTTGGTGCGCTTACGGCAAGCACGATCGCCGCGATGAAGAGAAGGACCGCGGGAATGATCGAGAGCAGACTCAGGAAGAGGTAGGTCCACCAGTACTCGCTGCGCGATGCGCGCCCGCTGAAATTCGCGTAATTCTTAAAGAAGCGCCGGACCGCCTGAGGGAAAGTCGCGCCGTACAGGGGTCGGCTGAGATCTTCGGGACTGGTGGCGCCATTGTAGGGTTCGCCCGGCCCGGGCGCGCCGACTGAGGCCGGGTAGTAGGCCACCTGGGGTGTGATAAGTGGCGGCGCCTGTGGTGCGCCGTACTGCTGTTGCGAGCCCGCGTATTGGGACGCGGGCTGCTGCGGGTGATTCTGCGGTGGCACCGACGGGGTGCCTGGCTGCTGGGGATCCTCGGGAATCGGCGGGTTCGTCACGATTGCTGCTTTCTGCTTTCGGGTGGCGCCGCATTGGGACGTGGCGCTGGCATGATTCTAAGCCAACACAGAGACCTCGAGATGATGCAATGCCTGAGAGTGTACAAACATCCGTCGGCGGTAAGCTGGACCCATGAGTAATCCACGTGCGGGCAAGGTTTCCGAGCGAATCCAGCAAATCATTGCGAGGAGGCTTGAAAAGGGCTTGCGGGATCCGCGCCTCGGGTTTGTGACGATCACCGATGTGCGGGTCACGGGTGATCTGCAGCACGCGAGCGTCTTTTATACGGTCTACGGCACCGAGGAGGAGCAGGCTGACTCTGCCGCGGCGTTGAAGGCCGCGACCGGCATGCTCCGGAGCGAGGTCGGCAAGCAACTCGGCATCAGGCTCACCCCGACGCTTGAGTTCATACACGATGAACTTCCCGAGACCGCGCAGCACATGAGTGATCTGCTCGCCGAGGCGAAGCAGCGGGATGAGGCTGCTCAGGCGCTCGCGGCGCAGGCAAAATATGCGGGCGACGCGGATCCCTACGTCAAGCCCCGTGACTTTGAAGACGAGGACGGCCTCACCGCGGGCGAGCTGCGCAGCGACGAGGATCGCGACTAGCGAGGCACCCCCGCAGGTGACCGCTGCACCGCCCTACGGCAGTTTGACGCGCCCCTCGAACTCGACGATCAGGCCGTCTGCGATCAACGAGTCGAAGGCGCGCTGAGGCTGAGTGGGATCCTGCGCCGATCTGCGCCGCGCCTTCCCGTGACCTTCGTCCCCGGCCGCTGCCGCGAGCGCCGCCTCGCGGCTTACCGCATCGGATGACCGCCGCAGCAGCGCCATGATCCTGCCCCTGGCTTGCCGATCCGAGCCCTCGAAGGCCGCCTGGCGCGGCCGCTTCGTGGGAGCGTTCGCGGGGTATCCGGATCCTCGCCACTCACACCACTGAGCTACCGGGCAGAAACCGCAGCGCGGCGTCCTAGCGGTGCACACGATGGCTCCCAGCTCCATTGCGGCGGCGTTGAACACCGCGGCCGAGGCGCGATCCTCGGGAAGTAGCGCCTCCATGTCCTCGAGATCCGAATCCTTCGGCATTCCGGCCAGCGCTACTCCGTGAACGAGCCTCGCGAGCACGCGGCGGGTATTGGTATCGACCACGGGGTGCCGCTCGCCGTACGCGAAGGCTGCGATCGCGCGGGCGGTGTAGGGTCCGACCCCGGTGAGCGCGAGGAGCGCGTCAACGTCGCGGGGCACTTCGCCGCCGTGAAGACCAACAATCTCGGTCGCAGCCCGGTGCAGCCAGAGCGCGCGGCGCGGGTAGCCGAGGCGATCCCACGCCCGCACCGCTTCGCCGGGCTCGTTGGCCGCGAGCGCTGCCGGGGTTGGCCAGCGCTCAAGCCACGCGATCCAGCGCGGAATCACACGCTCAACCTGGGTTTGCTGCAGCATAAACTCCGACACGAGTACTGCCCAGGCTGATGTGCCCGGCGCGCGCCAGGGCAGATCCCGAGCCTCCCGCACAAACCACGCGTTCAGCTCAGAAGCGACGCGATCCCGATCTGAAATGCAGGCAGGAGTGTCTGAGCGCATCGCTCTAGTTTAGGCGGTGCTGCCCCGCTGAGCCTGCCGCCAAAACTGCCGAGCCTGCCTTTCACCATCGAACTGGCGGTCAGGAACCGCAGGGTCGGCGGTGAAAGGCAGTCTCGGCGATAGGATCGAGGGGTGACGAACGAGCCAACACCGCTGCCCCCGCAGGGCGGGATCCTGCTGATCGACAAGGCCTCCGACTGGACAAGTCACGACGTGGTCGCGAAGGCTCGGCGCGCGCTCGGCACCCGTAAGGTTGGTCACGCCGGTACCCTCGATCCGATGGCGACGGGGCTGCTTGTGCTCGGGGCTGGCCCGGCGACCCGGCTGCTCACCCACCTGGTCGGGCTCGACAAGACCTATACGGCGACGATCCGGCTGGGTGTCGCGACCGTCACCGATGACCGGGAGGGGGACCGGATCAGCGCGGCACCCGCCGAGTTGATTGCTGCGCTCGCTGCCGATCCCGCACGCATTGTCCGCGCCGTCTCCGAGCTCACCGGCGATATCGAGCAGGCTCCGAGCGCCGTGAGCGCCATTAAGGTTGACGGGCAGCGCGCCTACGATCGGGTGCGTGCGGGCGAACAGGTCGAGCTCAAGAAGCGGCCAGTCACCATTCACTCGTTCGAGACCGGCGCGGCCCGTGAGGCTCGCGAGGCCGACGGGCTCGCCGTGATCGACATCGACGCAACCGTGCGCTGCTCCACCGGCACCTACATTCGCGCCCTGGCTCGGGATCTCGGCGCGGCGCTCGGTGTCGGCGGGCACTTGACTGAGCTCCGCCGCGAAGCCGTCGGACCGTTCTTGGCTGCTGAAGCCTCGAGTATGGAAGCCCTGATCTCGGGCGAGGCTGGGCCGCTGCTGTCGCCTGCCGAGGTCGCCGCCACGCTCTTCCCGGTGCTGCAGCTTACGGCGCAGCAGGCGATCGACATCGGGCACGGCAAGCGTATCGAGGTTGATCCCGCGTTCGACGCTCCGCTCGCCGCCGCTCTTGCCCCGAGCGGGCGGCTCGTTGGACTCCTCAAAGTGAAGGAGGGGCGCACCCGCGTCGTCACCAACTTTCCGACCCCGGATACCGAGGTGAGCGCATGATCGCCTGGTTTGGGATCGCCGTTATCGCGATTGCACTGGCCGCTGCGATCCTGTGTCTTGTCGCCGCAGCCCGAAAGCTCGCCCCCAACGACTACACGATGGGTGCCACGCTGCTCGTCGCGCTGCTGCTCATCGCGCAGGTTATCGTGGGAATCGTTGCGCCGTTCGCGGGTAATCACGCCGCGGGGATCCGCTCGAGTTCTGGATGTACCTGATTGTCGCGCTCGCGTTGCCGCTCGGTGCGGGATTCTGGGCGCTCGTCGATCGGACTCGGTGGGCAAACCTGGTGCTCGCCGTCGTACACTTCTCGGTCGCGGTCATGATGTATCGCATGCTCGTCATTTGGGGGTGAGCCACACCCAATCGCGAGCGCGGTAGGCTGGTGGGCGTGTCAAAAGACGAACTCCGAGATGCGGGCTCCGTGAGCCCAGACCGTGTGAGTGGCCTGGGCCGCGTGCTCATCACGGTGTACGTGGTGCTTGCGCTCGCCGCAACGTTCCGCTCGGTGTTTCAGATCATTCGGAAGTTCGACGAGGCGCCGCTGGCCTACACACTCTCTGCGGTCGCTGGACTCGTCTATATCGTCGCCACCATCGCGCTAATTAAGCGGCGCGGGGCGTGGCGCGTGGTCGCCTGGGCGGCGCTGATTTTTGAGCTGAGCGGCGTACTCGTCGTCGGTACGCTGAGCCTCGTGATGCCGCAGCTGTTTGCACACCCCTCGGTGTGGTCCACATTCGGGATCGGGTACCTCTTCATTCCGCTGGTGCTGCCGATCCTGGGCCTCATTTGGTTGCGTCGAAGCAGCAGTACCGAACGGGCGGCATCCACTACGCACGCCCCATCCCCAGAGGCTGCGGCGTGATGCGGATATTCGAATCGCTTGCTGCGATCCCCGCCAATCAGCAATCGAGCACGGTAGCGATCGGCAAATTTGACGGCGTGCACCTGGGTCACCGCGCGATCCTGAACCGCTTACTTGCGACCGCCCGCGAATCGGGCACAGAGGCCGTCGTGTTTACCTTCGCGAATAACCCGCTGAGTTACTTGCGCCCCGACATTTGCCCGAAGCCCCTCATGAGCCGGGAACAGCGTCTTGCCACACTCGCAGAGGCGGGGGTGAACACCTGCGTGATGGTCGAGTTTGACGCGGAGTTTTCGCAGATTCCCGCCGAGGAGTTTGTGCAGCGCGTGCTGATCGAACAGCTACACGCTGGACATGTGATCCTGGGATCCGATTTTAGGTTCGGCCATCGCGGGCTGGGTGACGCCGAGCTACTGCGCGAGTTGGGTGCGAATCTCGGGTTCACGGTTGAGGTTGTTGACGGTGTCGTCGATGATGAGCGGGGGCGGATCTCGTCGACGCGGATCCGCGAGGCCATTCTTGCCGGAGAAGTCGAGGCGGCGGCGCGGATGCTGGGTGGCCCGGTGGTGGTGCGCGGCGAGGTGGTGCACGGAGACGCCCGCGGGCGGGATCTTGGGTTTCCCACGGCGAACCTTGGCGGCAGGATCGAGGGACTTGTTCCCGCTGACGGCGTGTACGCGGGCTTCGTGTGGCTCGACGGGGTGTCACGCCCGGCTGCGATCTCGATCGGAAACAACCCGACCTTTACCCCTGATGAACAGTCACGGGTAGAGGCCTTCATTCTTGATTTTGATGCGGACATTTACGGGTCAGAGATCGAGGTGCGTTTCGCTCACCGCCTCCGCTCGACCGAACGCTTCGCATCGCTTGAGGCACTGATTGCCCAGATGCATGCTGATGTTGAAAAGACGCGAGCGCTCACAGCCTAAGTGCGTGCTGTGAGGTGCTAAGCTAGTCGCAAGGCCGCGATTCGCGAGCACTTCTGGAGTCCCATGCTGGGCATGGTGTCAGACCCCGAGTGTCAGATTACGAACCGGTGAACGGCCTGCGCCCCGGCATCCGGGAACGCACCACGCTGATCAGGAGATCCATTGGCAAGCACCACTGCCACACGCAAGGCTGCACCGCAGAGCAGCGCGTCGACGCGTTCAAACGGGCGACGCAAGCACACCCACAACGAGGGCATCATCCCGCTGCTCGCGCGCGCCGTACGCGAGGTCGAGGCCTCCGCCCAGCGCGGCAAGGCGACGCCCGCGAACCGCACCAAGTTCCACGTCATCGCGCTGCTGATGCGCGAGGAGCGTGCGAGGGTGAAGACCGCCGAGGACGTGAGCGATGCGGAGCGGGCTGAGACGCTGAAGCGCCTCGACGGGGTCGCTTCGATCCTCGCGAAGACCGCGGCGCGCGACACGAGTCTGATCACACTGCTCGAGCCGGCCGCTCCGATCACGGAAGCCACGCGCCTCCTCAAGCGCAAGATGCTGATGCAGGCCGGGATCGAGGTTCCTGAAGAGGCAAAAGCCGCTCCCGAGACCGCGCGGACCTATGTGCCGCCGGAGCTTGCTGAACGACAGGTGGAGCCCGCCGGCATCGAGGCCAGGCGGCTCGCGAGTCCTTTTCTTGCCCCGGATCTTTCCGCACCGAAATCACCGACGCCAGTCGTGCGTCTCGCGAACTGGGAGCTGCTCCAGCCGCTTCTGAAGTCGTTTGAGCAGGGTGGTGGCGGATCCGCCTGCATGAAGCTTCCAGAGGCTCCCGTGCCGGATCGCCTCTCGCCCGCGGGCCAGGAGCTGATGCCGCACCAGGCTCGCTTCCTCGCGAGCGTGCGCGACGGTCACCGTAGTTTCTTGCTCGCTGACGAGCCGGGCCTCGGCAAGACGGCACAGTCGGTGCTCGCCGCAAGTGTGTCCGGAGACTACCCGCTGCTCGTTGTGGTGCCGAACGTGGTCAAGATGAACTGGGCACGTGAGGTTGAGCGCTGGACACCCCAGCGCCGCGTTACGGTGATTCACGGCGACGGCGCTGACGTGGATCCGTTCGCGGATGTCTTCGTCGTCAACTACGACATCCTGGATCGCCACCTGAGCTGGATCTCACGGTTCGGGTTCAGGGGCATGGTCGTCGACGAGGCGCACATGATCAAGAACACCCAGTCGCAGCGCTCTCGTAACGTGCTTGCTATCGCCGAAAGCATCCGGGGGCGCACACCAGGGGTGTCGCCGCTGATGATCGCGCTGACCGGTACACCGTTGATCAACGACATCGACGACTTCCGCGCGATTTGGCGGTTCCTCGGTTGGACCGACGGTGAGAAGCCGGGCGCAGAGCTGATGGCAAAACTGGAGAACAACGGCTGGACCCCGGCCGATCCCGCCTTCTACCCGGATGCACGTCAGAGCGTCATCGACATGGGCATCGTGCGTCGTCGCAAGATCGACGTTGCGGCTGACCTGCCCGCGAAGCGGGTTGTCGACCTGCCGGTCGAGCTTGATGACGAACTGGGGCGCGGGATCCGCGAGGCCGAGGCGCAGCTCGCCAAGAAACTCTTTGATCGCTACTCGGTGGTCAAGCGGGGCAAGCTTGGCGAGAAGCTCAGTGACGCCGCCATCATCCGCATGGTGTGCATGCAGGAGCTTGAGGAATCGAACGCATCGGCAGACGGCATGAACGTCTTCACAATGGTGCGACAGATCGGACAGGCGAAGGCCGGGCTCGCGGCCGACTATACCGCGCAGCTTGCTCACTCGGTTGGCAAGGTGGTGTTCTTTGCGAAGCACATCGACGTCATGGATCAGGCGGAGGCGCTCCTCGCGGAGCGCGGCCTGAAGACCGTTTCGATCCGCGGCGATCAGACCGCGGCGTTCCGGCAGGAGCAAATCGACGCCTTCAACAACGACCCGGGAGTCTCGGTTGCGGTGTGCTCGCTTACCGCAGCGGGCGTGGGCGTGAATCTGCAGGCCTCCTCGAACGTGGTGCTCGCGGAGCTCAGCTGGACTGATGCCGAGCAGACCCAGGCCATCGACCGGGTACACCGGATTGGCCAGGACGAGCCGGTGACCGCGTGGCGTATTGTTGCTGCCCAGACGATCGACGCGAAGATCGCCGAACTCATCGACGGCAAAGCCGGGCTTGCGGCTCGCGCGCTTGATGGTGCCGAGGCGAAGGACGAGGATGCGGACTCCGTGCAGCTCGAATCGCTGATGCATGTGCTGCGAAAAGCTGTGGAGGCGCACTCCGACCGATAGTCTTGGCATCCAGTCGACGGAGAATGGGGAGGCTATGAAACTCGGAGTGTTGTGTTCCGGAGGCGATAGCCCGGGCATGAACGCCGCGATCCGCGGTGCCGTGCTGCGTGCGGTTGACGTGCACGGTTTCGAGATGATCGGCTTCATGGACGGCTGGCGCGGCTTTCACGAGGGTGACTGGATAGCTCTCGACCGGCCTGCCGTGCGCGGGCTCTCGCCTCTCGGCGGTGTGATCCTCGGCACGAGCCGGGTACCACCGTTTGCTGGGCGCCCGGGCGAAGAGATCGATCTCTCCGACTTCCGTGCACGCTACGACGCCTACGGCCTCGACGGTTTCCTCCTGATCGGCGGCAATGGCACGCAGACCGTCGCGAGCATCCTGAGCGACCACGGGGTTCCTACCATCGGTCTCCCCAAAACGATCGACAACGATCTGAGCGCCACCGACTACACCTTCGGCTTCGACACCGCGGTGTCGATTGCGGCTGAGGCGATTGACCGTCTGCGCACGACCGGGGATTCGCACCGTCGTTGCATGGTGCTCGAGGTGATGGGCCGGGATGCCGGCTGGATCGCCCTGCATGCGGGGATGGCGGGAGGTGCGCAGGTTTCACTACTCCCGGAGTTTCCCGAAACCCTCGAGCAGGTGTGCGAGTGGGTGACGAGTGTGCGCGATCGCGGACGATCCTCGCTCGTGGTCGTCGCGGAGGGGTTCAGACTCGACGGTGCCGCGGTCACGCGCGAGGGGCTCGACGGCTTCGGGCGCCCAAGGCTGGGCGGGGTGGCAGAGGTGCTCGCGCCGCTGATCGAGGCGGAGACCGGGATCGAAACCCGGGCGACCGTGCTTGGCCACGTCCAGCGCGGCGGATCCCCGACGGCGTTTGACCGGGTGCTCGCAACCCGCACCGGTATCGCCGCCGCAGACGCCGCCCTTGCCGAATCCTGGGGCACTATGGCGGCCCTCCAGGGGGACCAAATCACGATGGTCCCACTTGCGGACGCGGTCGGCCGACTGAAGACCGTCCCTGCCGACCGCTACGCCGAAGCCCGCCTCAACTTCGGGTAGTCTGCGCCCTGCGCCCTGGTCCCGCCCTGCGCCCTGGTCCCGCCCTGCGCCCTGCGCCCTGCGCCCTGGTCCTCGGTCTCGGTCCCGCGCCCTGGTCCCGCCCCTCCCGCGCCCTGGTCCCGGTCCCGCGCCCTGGTCCCGCCCCCACGCGATCTTCCTTCGCGTGTGCGCAATCTGTTCTTATGCGCGCGCGTAACAACAATTCGCGCACACGGCGCACTCTCGGCCCCGTGGGGGTAGCGAAAGGTGGGGGAGGACAGAAAATTTTGGCTGATTTTGAGCGATTCGAGAGCAACACGCATCCTCAGCTTGACCTGTTCAAGGCGAGGTGAAACCATGAGTATGACGCGCATGTCAACGGCACGAATCCGAACACTCGGTGAAGTTCTGGCGGCGATTCCGTACGTGTCAAAATGACCTCTGTCTCCAAACGAAAGACGCCGGGTGGAACTCACCATCATCGTGCTGCTGGTCATCGTGCTGGCTCTCTTTTTCGACTTCACTAATGGTTTCCATGACACGGCCAACGCGATGGCAACCCCCATCGCGACGGGTGCGCTCAAGCCGAAAACCGCGGTGCTGCTCGCTGCCGTATTGAACCTCGTGGGAGCTTTCCTCTCGACGGAGGTCGCGAAGACCATCTCCGGCGGCCTCATCAACGAAGGCAATGGCGGGGTGCTCATCACCCCCGAGATGATTTTCGCGGGGCTGATCGGCGCGATCGTCTGGAACCTGCTGACCTGGCTGTATGGGCTGCCCTCCAGCTCTTCGCACGCCCTCTTCGGTGGCCTGATCGGAGCCGCGATTGTCGGTGCAGGCTTCTCTGCGATCAACGGCGGAGTTTTTCTATCGAAGATCATCATTCCCGCGCTTGCGGCCCCCTCACTGCTGGTGTCGTCGCGTTTACCGCGACGAAGGTGGCCTACGCGATCACGCGCCGGCACGACGGTAAGAAAGACGGTCGCGGCCGATTCCGCTACGCCCAGATCGCATCCTCGTCGTTGATCGCGCTCGCGCACGGCACGAACGATGCGCAGAAGACGATGGGCGTTATCACCCTTACTCTCGTCGCGGCGAACCTTCAGGATCCTGGCACAGGCCCGGCGCTGTGGGTGATCGTCAGCTGCGCGCTCGCGATCGCCATCGGCACCTACTCGGGTGGCTGGAGGATCATTCGTACGCTTGGTGCCGGGCTCACCCAGGTGAAACCGGCCCAGGGCTTTGCTGCCGAGACGAGCACCGCCGCGACGATCCTCGCCTCCACGCACCTCGGTTTCGCTCTTTCGACCACGCAGGTCGCGTCTGGCTCGGTGATTGGGTCGGGGCTTGGGCGTCGCGGATCGAGCGTGCGCTGGCGCACCGTCGGCCGTATCGCGTCTGGCTGGTTCTTCACGCTTCCCGCCGCCGCTGTGGTTGGCGCGATAGCCGCATTTATCGCCCATCTCGGGATGGTTGGTGTGGTCATCGACGCGATTCTTGGTGCCGGTTTCATCCTCTTCATTTTCTGGCGATCAAGCCGAAACAAAGTTGATGCCTCGAACGCGATCGCCGTGCCCGATGTCGCGGAATCTGGCTACGCTGTTCGAATCCGCAGGCGCAAGGTCAAGCCGGTCCCCACGGAGACAGGCACCGTACCTCCTCTTACCGCTGTGGCACAGTCTGCCGTCCGATCCGATGTGGCTGCGCTTGAAGCTGAGCGTCTCCTCCGCGAGGCTGAACGGGCAGTCGAACGGGCAGCCGAAAAACAGAAGGAAGGTGACCGGTGAACGTCGATTGGGTGGCCTTTCTGGTCGTATTCGGGACCTCCCTTGCTGCATCAGTGTTTGTGGTGGGGTTGTACTCGCTCGGGATCCGCTTCCTTGCGACCCCCATGCCTCCGCAGCGCCGCGCCGACGGCACCGTGGAACCGAACGGCCCCTCACGTGATGACGAGGACGACGACGTGGAGACGGGCGGCCGCCCGCGGTGGGCGACACTTTCCGCATACACCTGTTTCGGGCTCTCCGTCGTCGCGGTCCTCGTGGGGATCTATATGATCGTGCCCGCGCTCCACAGGTAGTGATATGAGAGCGACGTCGATCACTCGGATCCCCGGCATTGTTCAGGGGCTGCGCCACAGTTACAACCGCGGTGTTACTCGCCCCGAAGCCTGGCGGCGGGAACAATTGCTCAGGTTGCGTAAGTTGCTACAGGATCGTGGCGCCGACTTCGAACGAGCGCTCTTCGACGATCTTGGCAAATCTGGAACAGAATCGCAGCTGACGGAGATCGGCTTCCTGATCTCCGAAATTGACCACGCGCTCGCGCACCTCTCGAAGTGGATGCGGCCCCGCAGGGTGAGTGTGCCGCTCGCGGTGCTTCCCGCGTCCGCACGTATCATTCCCGAGCCGCTGGGCGTTGTTCTGGTCATTGCCCCCTGGAATTACCCACTGATGCTCGCGCTCTCGCCCCTGATCGGCGCCCTCGCCGCAGGCAACGCCGCCGTGGTGAAGCCGAGCGAACTGGCGCCCGCCACGTCCGCGCTGATCGGCCGCACCCTCGCGGATGCGCTCGATCCGCGCGCCGTAGCTGTGATCGAGGGCGCGGTGCCCGAGACGACCGCGCTTCTCGAGGAGCGGTTCGATCACATCTTCTATACCGGTAGCGGCCGCGTCGGCCGGATCATTGCGCGGGCGGCCGCCGAACACCTCACTCCGATTACCCTCGAGCTCGGCGGAAAGTCTCCCGCCTACGTCGACGACACGGTGCCGCTAGCAGAAACTGCCCGCAGGATCGCGTGGGGGAAGTTCATCAATGCGGGTCAAACCTGCGTCGCGCCCGACTACGTGCTCGGCACTGCGAAAGTGCTGCGCGAGCTTGCGCCACTTCTCGAAGATGCGATCCGTGATCTCTACGGTACCGCCACCGACCGCAACCCCGACTACGGACGCATTGTTGACGATGCGCAGTTCTCGCGGCTCGTCGGCTACCTGGATGACGGCGTTGTTGTCGCCGGTGGCCGCCACGACTCCGCAAGCCGCTTCATCGAGCCCACGCTGCTCACGGGTGTGGGACGGGACTCGAGCGTGATGCGGGAGGAAATCTTCGGGCCGATCCTTCCGCTGATTGAGGTGCAGGATCTCGGAGACGCGATCGGATTTGTCGCCGAACGCGATAAGCCCCTCGCCGCCTACGTATTCTCAGACGATGGGGACACCCGCCGCCGTTGGGAGCGCGAGACGAGCTCCGGTGCGCTGAGCTTTGGCGTGCCCGTGTTGCAGCTGGTCGCCCCCGAGCTCCCTTTTGGTGGGGTCGGGGCGAGCGGTATGGGTGCCTATCACGGTGAGCGTTCCTTTCTGGTGTTCAGTCACGAGAAGCCGGTGCTGTCGAAGCCGCTCGTGCCCGACACCCTTGCCGCGACGATCATGCCGCCCTACACCGCCGCCAAAGACACGCTGGCGCGTCGGTGGCTTCGGCGAGTGCTATAGCTCGACGCGTCATCGCTTTGGCAGCGCTTATGCATATGTCGCTCGGTAGGATTGTGACGTGGAAGAGCAACAGAGCGACCCCGGCGCGGTTACGCAGGATGCACCTGCGGTGAGCGCTGCGAACGAGATTCCGTTTGGGGTGCGGGTCGCGGCGGCTTGGTCGTGGCGCCTGATCCTGATCGCACTTGCCTTCGCGGGTGTTCTGTGGCTTATCGTGCAGGTGCGCATTATTGTGATCCCGCTCCTGATCGCGATCCTGCTCACTGCCTTGCTCGCCCCTGTCGTGCGGTGGATCGAGCGCCGTGGTGCGCCGCGCTGGCTGGGTGTGGTGATCGCGCTCGCGCTTTTTGTGGCGGCAGTTTGGATCCTGGTCACTCTGATTGTGACTCAGCTGCGGAGTGGCTTTGATGATCTCGCGAGGCGTTCGGAAGACGTCTGGTGGGAGTTGCTGCACTGGGTTGAAGGTAACCAGCTCGGAATCTCCGCGGGGCAGATCGACGAGTTTTTCGCCCAGCTTACGAAGGCGATTGAGGGTAACCAAGGCGCAATCTGGAGCGGAGCGCTCGGCGTGGCGACAACGGCCGGCCAAGTGGTTACTGGGCTGCTGCTCACCATCTTTTCGCTGATTTTCATGCTTATCGACGGGAAGCGGATTTGGTTCTGGGTGGTCGGGTTCTTGCCCGCAAGAGCCCATGCTCCGATCGATTCGGCAGGCCGTGCAGGCTGGGTTTCGGTCGGGCAGTACGTGCGCGTGCAGATTTTTGTTGCGTTCGTCGACGCCGTGGGGATCGGGGTTGGTGCCGCCCTGCTGCAGGTTCCGCTCCCGATCCCGATCGCGATTCTTGTGTTCCTTGGTTCTTTCATTCCGTTTTTGGGAGCGATTTCGACCGGGTTGCTCGCGTCGTTCATTGCGCTTGTGTACAACGGGCCAGTCAATGCGCTCATCATGCTTGGTGTCGTGATCCTAGTCAACCAGATTGAAGGCCACGTGCTGCAGCCGCTCGTGATGGGAAGTGCTGTGCGCGTGCACCCGCTCGGCGTGGTGCTCGCCGTGTCGACGGGGGTGCTCGTCGCGGGGATCCCCGGCGCGTTGTTTGCGGTGCCGCTTGTGGCCTCCGCCAATGCGATCGTGAACACTCTGGTTCATAAAGAGTGGGATGCGAGTACCAACCCGGTGGCCCTGTACCACCGGCGAGAAAAGACCCAACACGAGGCGCGACATCGAGCCCGCAACGTGTCTCGCATGAAGCGCAAGGAAGGTTTCTCATGACGCAGACTGCCACCGCCCCCACCCTGGATGCTTTCGAGCAGGCCCTCTCTACGGTCCACCGGGTGACGCAGCGCACCCCGCTCGAATCTTCACGGTTCTTGGCAGACGTATTGGGCGTGCCGCAGGTCTACCTTAAATGTGAGAACCTGCAGCGCACGGGTGCCTACAAGCTGCGGGGCGCCTACAACCACCTCTCGCGGTTGAGTGACGAACAGAAGGCCCGCGGCGTGGTTGCCGCTTCGGCCGGCAACCACGCACAGGGAGTTGCCTTTGCGGCTCGCGAGCTCGGGATCAAGGCGACCATCTTCACCCCGCTCGGCGTGGCGCTGCCGAAGCTGCAGGCGACCAAGAACTACGGGGCCGAGGTGGTGCTTGTTGGCGACACCTTCAACGAGACAAACACCGCAGCGCAGGAGTTTGTGCGCGAAACGGGTGCGCACTTTGTGCCGCCGTTTGACGATATGGCCGTGATCGAGGGACAGGGAACTGTTGCGCTCGAAATGTTCGAGGCCGCCCCGAGATCGAGACCATTGTGGTGCCGATCGGTGGTGGTGGGCTGATTGCCGGGGTCGCTGCCGTCGCGAAGCAGATTGCCGCGCGCGAGGGGCGCCAGATGCGGATCATCGGGGTGCAGGCAGAGAACGCCGCAGCCTACCCCGAATCGCTCGCGCTGGGGGAGCTTGTCACGATCAAGACCCGGCCGACGATTGCGGACGGGATCGCGGTTGCGCGCCCCGGGGAACTGAACTTCGACATTATCCGCGAATACGTTGACGAAGTGGTGACGGTCAGCGACGACGACATCGCGCGCGCGATCGTGCTGTTGCTCGAGCGGGCGAAGCTGGTGGTTGAGCCCGCAGGCGCCGCGGGGGTCGCGGCGATGCTGGCAGGCAAGATCAAGGCGACGGGGGTGACCGCCACGATCCTCTCGGGCGGCAACATTGACCCGCTGCTGCTGCAGCGTGTGATCGGCCACGGCCTCGCCGCCGCCGCCCGCTATCTGAAGCTGCGGATCCTGCTCCCTGATATCCCGGGTCAGCTCGTGCGTACCGCGAGTATCGTCGCGGAACACAACGCGAACGTCGTTGAGGTCATCCACACGCGCCATGCAACCGAGCTGCCCATCAGTGAGGTGGAGCTTGAGCTGCACATCGAAACGCGGGGTCAGGATCACGGCGAGGCCGTCACCCAGGCCCTCCGCGATGCCGGCTACACGGTGCGGGTGGGGGAGCGGTACTAGCTCTCGCGTAACGCCGGTTGAGCGAGGCTTGCCGAGTCGAAACCAAGGAACGGTCCCCTTTGTTCCGACTCGATGGGCGCCGTAACTACATCAAAAACCACAGCTACATCGATAATTTGAGAAAGTTGATGTAGTTGTGGTTTTTGGCGTACCTGTGGCGGCCGGGCGCGCAAGACAACGTGCCCCTACAGCTTCGCCCCGCTCTGCCCGGCATAGAGCCGAATCGCGCGCAGCGCGTCCTTGACCGTGATGCTGCCGCCCGCCACGATGTGTAGGCCGTAGGCATCCTCGAGGGCAACAAAATTCATTGCAATGTCTTCAATCGGCCCGGTGAGCAAGAACTCGCCGCTTTCGACACCCTCCTCGAGGATTTGGCGGAAGAGCGCGAGCTGTTCACCGTAGAGTTGCTGCACGAGTTGATCGTGCAGGGGGGACTTGCCCGCGAGCACGTCAAACTCGTAGAGCAGCCGCATGAGTGCGTCATCGGGTCCGCTTGGCAGCCCCGCTTCGATCGCGGCGTTTAGCTTCGCGGGCGCCCCGGTGTGCTTGGCGACGAGGGCTGCCCGTTCAGCACCGACTCTCGCCATACCCGCGGAGTGGGCCTCGACCAGGATCGCTTCAAGATCCGCGTAGTAGTAGAGCAGTGCCCCGCGGGTAACGCCGGCCTGGTTCGCAACGTCGGTAAGTGAGAGGTTGCGCAGCCCGTGTTCGGCTGCGGCTTCGAGCGCCGCATCGATCACTTCGAGGCGGCGCTGCTTCTGTGTGCTCGGACGGGCCATACCAGCCAGTATGCCAGGCGCGAGCCGGATCAGGGGCGTCACCAAACAGTTATTTGACAAATGAGTAAATTAATTTACTCTTGAGTAAAAAAACTCGACAGTGGTTACGGCGAAGGCCGAACCACCCACCCCAAACTCAGGAGCAGACATGGCGGTCGACACCCTCTACACCGGCGGACGGATCCGCACCTTTGACCCTGCGCAACCGTGGGCGGAAGCGCTCGGTGTGACCGGCGATCTCATCACTTACGTCGGGTCGGTGGAAGAAGCTCCTTCAGCCCGCCGCACCGTACATCTCGAGGGTAGGTTGCTGACGCCGGGTGTCGCCGACACCCACAACCACCTGCTGCTGGGTTTTGACGATCTCGCGGTCAGCCTCGACCAGGTGCAAAGCCTCGACGTCGTGCGCGCCCGCATCGCCGAGTTCGCCGAGACGCACCCTGAGCTCGACTGGGTCTGCGCGGAGAACGCGCTCTACTCCGTCGTCGAGGGCCGCCGCCCCCGCGCAGACGACCTGGTCGGCGTCACTGACAAGCCGGTGTTCATCACCACCTATGACCAGCACTCGGTCTGGCTGAATCGGCCCGCGATGGCGAAGCTCGGGATCCTGAACGGCGGCAGTATCGCCTGGGGTAACCCTGAGATTGATCCCGCGACTGGTGATCCGACCGGCTGGGTCACCGATTTCTACACGCGCGCGATGACCATCAGCGGACTTGAGGAACTGCAGCGGGACATCCCCATGTACTCACCGGATCGCCGCTACCGCAAGATTACGAACAGCCTGGAGATGGCCGCAAGCGTCGGCATCACCACCGTCGTCGAGCCGCAGGTGCCGCTTGCCGAACTCGACCTCTTTGCCCGCGCCGAGCGCGAAGGCAAGCTCACCTCGCGCACGATCGCCGCGATCTATCATGCGGTGGGGGCCGACGGGGATTTCCGCGCCCGCATCACCGAGGCGATCCGCGAGACTCCCCAGCACGAGCGATTCAGGCTTGGGCCCGTGAAGCTCTACGCCGACGACGTGATTGAACCGCACACGGCCGCGATGCTCGAAGACTACGCGAATCGCCCCGGCAACCGCGGCCACACGAGCCTCGAACCGACCGAGTTCACGAAGCTGTTTATCGAGCTCGACCGGCTCGGTTACCAGGTGCACACCCACGCGATTGGCGACTGGGGGATCAAGCTCACGCTCGACTCCATCGAGGCTGCTCTGCGTGCGAATGGAGCGCGGGATGCGCGTCACGGCATCGTGCACGTTGAATGTCTAGCCCCGGAGGATCTGCCGCGTTTCCGAGAGCTCGGTGTGGTCGCTGCGATGCAGCCGCGGCACGCGTCCCCCGACCTCGTCGCTGGCGCCTGGATGGACAACGTGGGCGAGGCCCGCTGGGATCGCGCCTGGCGGTTCCGTTCGATGATCGAGTCGGGTGCGCGGGTGACGTTCTCGAGCGACTGGCAGGTGGGCGAGATGGATCCGCTCGTCGGCATCTATAGCGCGATGACCCGTGCCCGCCTCGACGGGCAGGACGCCTGGACCGTGGACGAGCGACTCGACCTTGACCGCACTCTGCAGGCCTATACGAAGGGCGGTGCCGAGGCGTTCCATCAAGAGGGCTCGCTCGGCATGCTGCGGGTGGGGTATCTCGCGGATCTTGTCGTGTGGTCGGGTGATCTCTACGATATGGAACCCGCCCAGATTCTGGAGCAGCGCGCCGATCTCACGGTTGTCGGGGGCACGCCGATCCACGATGCCCGCGGCGAACTCGGTGGCACGGCCGCCGCCACAAACGTGCAGGCGCAGGATCCTGCCGGTGCTGCTGGCACAGCCACCCACTCCTGCGCCGAGCCCGCTGCGGATCCCCACTCCCACTGACCCGCAGATTTGGTGAGTGACCACCTAAGCAGCGAGTGACCACCTGACCCGCGCGTCGGTATGGTGGTCGCTCGCGGGTAAGGTGGTCACTCGCCGGCTGCCAGGATCCCGCCGTTTTTATCTGTTCCGGCGCCTAGCGTGAGTAGGTGTCGACAGCGAGGATCTTGACCGCGATCTCGTTGCCGTTGGGGGCGAGATAGCTCGCCTTCTCTCCGACTTTGAGGCCCAGGATCGCGGCGCCGAGCGGGCTCTCCGCGCTGTAGACGTCGAGGCCTGATCCGTCAGCGAGCTCACGGCTGCCGAGCAGGAAGCGCTCTTCGTCACCGAAGAGTTCTGCGGTGATGACGGTGCCCACCTCGACAACACCATGCGCCTCCGGAACCTCACCGATTACGGCGTGCTTGAGCAGTTCTTCGAGGTCGCGGATGCGCGCCTCCATCTTGCCCTGCTCGTCTTTCGCCGCGTGATAGCCGCCGTTTTCCTTCAGATCGCCCTCTTCGCGTGCCGCTTCGATGCGGGCGGCGATGTCTTTGCGGCCCGCGCCTGCGAGCTCGTCCAGTTCTCCCTTGAGTCGGTCGTAGGCATCTTGGGTGAGCCAGGTCTGCGTGGGCGTCGACATGGGGTGATCCTCGTTTCGGCGTGCGCGCGAAGAATCGCGCTAAAGGTTGAACGGAGATAAGGGCAACGCCCCAACGGTGTCGGGGCGCACGATCCAGAATACCAGCGCGGGCTCAGGATCGCCGCGCACGTGCCGCCTTGAAGCCTTCGTCAAGCCGAAGCAGCGCCCTACTTGACGACCCAGCAGTCTCTCACGGAGACCGCGGTCGCCTCAGTCGTCGTATTCATCGGAACGCTCACGACGTGGGTGCGCTCATCAGAGACGGGAACTTCAACGACGGTCCAACCCGCTGTGCCCTTTGCGGTATTGAGTGCCTCGACCGCGCACGCCACGGGGGTTTGCTCAGGGCCGGTGACCTCGAACTTCATGACGACGCTGAGGTCCCCAGTGCGGGTAAAGCCGATATCTTGGGCGGCGACTTGGTTCGTGTCTTGCCAGCCACTGAAAAACAAAAAGCTGATGCCCGCCAGCACGAGCACCCCTGCGGCGCTCCACGCGAATCGCCGATCAAAGCTGCGCTTGCGGCCCGTGTTGTAACGGTCTTCAAGCGACTGCGCTGCAGCGGGAGCATCGTTTTCTGTAGGCGCGGCAGCTGACGATGATGATGAGTCGGCCTGCGACACGGGAACCTCCGATGCGGGATGGCTAAACTAGTGGCCTGTGCCAGCGTATCGGGATCGTCCGGGAGGCACTTGTGAAAGGACGCGGATGACGCTCAGGTTGATCGCTGTGCACGCGCACCCCGACGACGAGTCGAGCAAGGGTGCAGCGACGTATGCCCACTACCTCGATCAGGGGGCCGAAGTGCTCATCGTGAGTTGCACGGGGGGTGAGCGCGGAGACGTTCTCAATGAACTGGTCGCGCGTGATCCGAAGAGCCGCCGCGACCTCGCGGGGCTGCGGCGTGACGAGATGAATCGCGCCCGCGACATCATTGGCTTCGAGCACCGTTGGCTCGGTTATCAAGACTCGGGGCTCCCAGATGAGGGGGATCCCGTGCCGCGTGGATCCTTCGCCGACATTCCCGCCGAGGTTTCTGCCGAGGCTCTGGTGCGTCTCGTGCGCGAGTTTAAGCCCCACGTCATGATTACCTACAACGAGCAGGGTGGTTACCCCCACCCCGATCACATCCGCTGTCACGAGATCAGCAAGATCGCTTGGGACGTCTCTGGCGACGCCGAGAGCTATCCCGACGCGGGCGAGCCGTGGGCCATCAAGAAGATGTACTACGAGGAGATCTTCAACTCGGAGCGTATGGAGACGGTGTACCAGTGGCTGCTTGACAATGATCCCGAGTCTCCGCTCGTCGCGCAGTTTGAGGAGATGCGCGAGTGGATGTCGCGTCGTCCCAACCGCGGCACAGCCAAGATCGATGTCGGCCGCTTCTTTGAACAGCGTGACGAAGCGCTGCGGGCACACGCCAGCCAGGTCTCGCCCGACAGTTCGTTCTTTTTCTGGCCTAACGAGTTGCAGCGGCAAGCCTGGCCGTTCGAGGATTACCGACTGGCAGCCTCGCGAGTCGCCACCAGCGAGTTCGAGGCTGACCTGTTTCAGGGCATTACTGAGGAGGAAAACGCGTGAATCTATGGGCTGTAGTGGCAAAGTTTGCCGAAGACGAGGCCGCGTTCGACCCGACGAAGGTGACGCCCGGCTGGGAAGGCTTCGCCTTCACCGGTCTCGTGGCGGTCGCCATCATTGCGCTGGGGTTCAACCTGGTTGCGCGGCTTCGCCGCAACGCCTACCGTGCTGAGGTGCGGGAAGAGATCGCGGCGGAGCTCTCCGGTGGCGATGATTCAGGCGAGACGCAGGATCCGGCGCAAGATTCTGCCCCGGGCGCGCCGCGCGACTGAGCCACATGACTTCTTGGGGCGAGGATCCGGGCCGGGTACTGGCTGAGGTCTTCGGCTATGACAGTTTCCGTGGCGAACAGGAAGCGGTCATTCGCCACGTGATCGGGGGCGGCGACGCGGTGGTGCTGATGCCCACCGGCGGCGGCAAATCGATGTGCTTCCAGATCCCCTCGCTCGTGCGTGAGGGGACCGGGATCGTGCTGTCGCCCCTTGTCGCGTTGATGCACGATCAGGTCGCGGCGCTCCGCCTCGCCGGAGTGAACGCCGCGGCACTGAACTCGTCGATGAGTTTTGAAGAGCGCAGCGAAGTTGAGCGGGCCTACGCCGCGGGGGAACTGGAACTGCTGTATCTCGCCCCTGAACGCCTCGCTGCGCCGGGCACCGTCGAGCTGTTGAACCGGGGCAGGATCGCGCTCTTCGCCATCGACGAGGCGCACTGTGTGTCGCAGTGGGGGCACGACTTCAGGCCCGACTATCTGCGCCTGGGCGCGCTCGCCGAGCACTGGCCTGATGTGCCGAGAATCGCGCTCACCGCCACCGCCACCCCCGAGACGCACCGCGAGATCACCGAGCGTCTGCATCTGGGGAATGCGCGCCATTTTGTTGCGAGCTTCGATCGGCCGAATATTCGCTACCGCATTGAGCCGAAGCAGAATGCTCGGGCTCAGCTCATTGACTTCGTCACGCGCGAGCACGCGGGTGAAGCCGGAATTGTGTACGCCTTGAGTCGGAAACGGGTGGAACAGACCGCGCAGGCCCTGCGCGACGCGGGCGTCGATGTGGTCGCATACCACGCGGGACTGCCCGCGGAGGTGCGTCTCGACGCCCAGACGCGGTTCCTGCGTGAAGATGGCGTCGTGGTGGTAGCGACGATCGCGTTCGGGATGGGGATCGACAAGCCCGACGTCCGCTTCGTGGCCCACATCGACCTACCCAAGTCGGTCGAAGGGTACTACCAGGAGACCGGCCGCGCGGGCCGCGACGGCCTCGCTTCGGAGGCCTGGCTCGCTTACGGGCTCGCGGACGTCGTGCAGCAGCGGCAGCTCATCGAGCGCGGAGACGGCGACGGGGCGACGCGGGCGAACCAGACCCGGCACCTCGACCAGATGCTCGCCCTGTGCGAGGGGTGGAGTGCCGGCGGGTGTTTCTGCTGCGCTACTTCGGGGAGACGGGCGCGCAGCCGTGCGGCAACTGCGATGTCTGTCTCAACCCGCCGAAGCTGTGGGACGCGACGATCCCGGCGCAGATGCTGCTCTCCACGGTGATCCGCACGCAGCGCGAACGATCCCGCACCTACGCCGCCGGTCAACACATTGACGTGCTGCGCGGAGTCACTTCCGAGCGCGTGACCCAGATGCGACTCGACGAACTCTCGACCTGGGGGATCGGCACCGAATGGTCGATCGCGCAGTGGCGCGGACTTGTGCGACACCTCCTCGCCGTGGGCATGCTCGAGGCGCATGGTGAATGGGGTGTGCTCGTGCCAACCGCGGCCGCGAAGCCGGTGCTGCGCGGTGAGGCCGAAGTGCACATGCGCGAAGAGGTCGTGGTGCGGGCCGCGCGAGGCGGGCGTGCGGTGCGGGGTGCGGCAGGATCTGGCGCAGGATCCGGCGCGAAGCGTTCTGCCGCCGCGGCCGAGCTGACCGCTGAGCAGGCCGAAGTGTTTGAGCGGCTGCGATCCTGGCGCGCCGAAGAAGCCAAGCGTCAGGGGGTTCCTGGCTACGTCGTGTTCAGCGATGCGACGCTCGCCGCCCTGGCAGTGCATCTGCCCGGTGACGATGAGGCGTTGCTTGCGATCTCCGGCATCGGTGAGGTCAAACTCGAACGCTACGGTGCCGCCGTGCTCGGGGTGCTACAGACCTAGATGGAGGCGTATTGCCTCGTCAACTTCGCGCATCTTGGCGATGGGGACATGCCCGATGACTTCGCCGATCCGGTCTATTGACAGGGACCGCAGCTGCTCGGCCTGAGCCTTTGAATCTCGATCAAGGCCGGTGTCTTCCGCGCTCAGTAATACGTGGAATGGAAACACGCGTGCGGCGTTACTCGTGATTGGAACTACCGTGAGTACTCCTCGCCCGAGCCGCTCTGCGACTAAATTGGCGTGGTCGTTGCTGACAATTACTGCCGGGCGGCGCTTGTTCGCTTCGCTGCCGAGTGCGGGCTCGAAATTGACGAACCGTATTTCACCGCGCTGCATCTGAGAGCCCGTCGGATACGGACTGATCCCACAAATCGTTCTCTTCGCTGTTGCTCCACTCGTTCCATGCAGTGGCATATGCAAGTTCGAGCTTTGGCCCGTTCAGTAGCCGGATGGCGTGTTGCAGCCCAGCTGAGCGGGAGGGCAGGCCGGTTTCTGCGACGAACCTGTCGAGGGTTGCAAGTTCTTCCTGCTTGAGGCTGACGCTGATCTTCATACCTCAATGCTACCTCAGTAGCATTGACTCGTCGAGGGATCCCGAAGCTAGCGCAGGTACACTGGATCCAGAGCGACGAGCAGCGCCGCGGTCCAGTGGCAGAGGAATGCGAGCACCGTGAGCGTGTGGAAAATCTCGTGGAACCCAAACACGCCGGGCACCGGGTTCGGTCGCTTGAACGCGTATACGACGGAGCCAACCGAATAGAGCAGCCCGCCCACGATCACCAGCACCATCGTTGCCGGGTTCGCCTGATACATCTGGCCGAGATACATGACCGCCGCCCAGCCGAGCAGCAGGTACAGGGGCACGTACAGCCAGCGCGGGGCGCCGATCCAGAACACGCGGAACCCGATCCCGAGCAATGCCCCAGCCCACACCACGATGAGCAGCGGGATCCCGGTCGCAAGCGGCAGCGCAAGGAGTGCGAGCGGCGTGTATGTGCCCGCGATCAGAATGAAGATGTTGGCGTGATCGAGGCGACGGAACACCTGCTTCACTGGTGGGCTCCAGTTGAAACGGTGGTAGACGGCGGAGATCCCGAACAGCAGCATGCTCGATAGCATGTAGGCGACCGCTGCCCATTTGGCAACGGGTCCGACGCCGAGGGCGATCAGCACGATGCCCGCGGCGACTGCGATCGGGAACGTGCCCGCGTGGATCCAGCCGCGCCACAAGGGTTTCACCTCGGCTGGGGTTGGGCTTTCCGCGGTGTGCTCGAGCGAGCCCTCGAGCAGTGGCAGCGAAATGGCGTCGGGCTCGGGGAAAGCGCCTCCGCTTGGCTCTGAGGTGCCTGGCGAGGTCATGCATTGAGTGTATGGTCTCTACAGATCCGCCGAGGCATATGTGTAGCTCCTGTCCAGCGCTATGGCACAGTGGGCCAGGTTTCTTGGTGCCCCGGGCGCTAGACTCTCAGGGTGAGTCACCCGCCAAAACCCGAGCGCACCGGTCTGCTGTACCGGTTGTATCAGCGTCGGCTGTGGCGAGAAATTGATCGCGAGAGTGTGCCGCATCACATCGCGGTGATCGTTGATGGTAACCGCCGCTGGGCGAAGCAGCGGCTGCAGGAGCGCGCGGCCTTCGGACACCGCGCGGGTGCGCGCAAGATCCCGGAGTTTCTTGGCTGGTGCGAAGAGGCAGGCGTGGGTGTGGTGACGCTGTACCTGCTCTCCGCCGACAATCTGCAGGCGCGGGATCGCACGGAGCTTGAGGATCTCTTCGGCATCATCGCGGAGCTCGCGAAGCTGCTCTCGGAGAATCCGCGCTGGCGGGTGAAACACGTGGGCGCCTGCGAGGGCTTGTCGCCCGAACTGACCGAGGCGCTCGCCGAAGCCGAGTCTGTCACGCGGGACCACACCGGACTGCACATTAATCTCGCCGTCGGCTACGGCGGGCGCAGTGAGATCACCGCGGCCGTGCGCAGTGTGATCGCCGAGCATCAGGCCGCGGGCGGCACGATAGATACGCTCGCCGAGAAGCTCACCCCGGAGACCATTGGCGAGAATCTGTGGACGAGGGGACAGGCTGATCCTGACCTCATGATCCGCACTTCGGGAGAGCAGCGGCTGTCAGACTTCATGATTTGGCAGTCGGCGCACTCGGAGTTCTATTTCGTGGAGGCGCTCTACCCGGATCTGCGAGAGGTCGATTTCTTGCGCGCGCTTCGCGACTATTCGAGCAGACAGCGGCGCCTGGGCGGTTGAGATAGGCTCGGGTCGCCACAAGACATGGGAGACGTGATGACCGAGATCGTACTGCGCGCGGACATGATGCTGGTGCCCGCTGGTGTGGTGAAGAACGCCGAGCTTGCTTTTGAGAGCTGTACTGATGACGGCCGCCGTGGAGGTGGCCGAATCACGTATGCGGGTCCGGCTCGCGCCGGTTCGATGGTGACGCACGATCTCGCCGGGCACCTGCTCATGCCCGGGCTCGTGAACGGTCACACCCACTCAGCTATGACGCTGATGCGAGGCGTCTCTGACGATGAGGCTCTGATGCCATGGCTCGAGACGGTGCAGGGGCTTGAACGGCACCTCACGCACGAGGACGTCGAGGTGGGGCTGCAGCTGGCGATGCTTGAAATGATCGAGACCGGCACGACCGCGTTCGCCGACATGTACCACTGGGATAGCGCGCTCCTCGAACTGGTGCGTGATGCGGGCATGCGCGTGCTTGCGGCGCTCGCGGTCTCCGCTCCTGAAGCGGTCGCGTTTCCTCGGGTGTCGCCGTGGAATGGTGCGGAAGCGATAGCGGAGACTGAGGCGCTCGCCGCACGGTACGCGAGTGATCCTCAGATCAGGATCGCCTACGGCCCGCACACCCCCTACACCTGCCCGCCCGCGTTCTTGAGAGAGATCGCCGAACGCGCGGTACGGTTTGGGATCCCGATCCACACCCATGTCTCGGAGTCGAGCGGCGAGGTCGAGGGAATTCTTGCGGCCCACGGCGCCATGCCGGGCGACTACCTTGATTCGTTAGGTTTTTTTGAGGCCGAGGTTCACGCGGCGCACTGTGTCCACCTGAGCGATAGCGAGATCGAACTGTTCGCGCGTGCCGGTGCTTCGATCAGCCACAACCCGGTGTCGAATCTCAAACTGGGCAACGGAATCGCGCGCCTCCCGGAGCTGATGGCCGCGGGCGTGCGGCTTGCGCTCGGCACTGATTCGGCCGCGAGCAACAACTCTCTCGACCTGTTTGAGGAGATCAAGCTCGCTGCATTGCTGCCGCGCGGGGTGCGTCAGGATGCCGCGGTGGTGCCCGGTGCCGATGTGCTTGAGATTGCGACGGCCGGGGGATCCGCGGCGATTGGGTTCCCGGAGGCTGGCGCGCTCTCGGTCGGGTGCCTCGCTGACGTGATCGCGCTTGATATTACTGGGGCCTCTGCGACTCCGCTTGAAGCCGAGTCGATTCGGTCGCACGCGGTGTTCGGGGCCACGGGTGCTGATGTGCGTCACGTGTTTATTGGCGGCAGGCACGTGTATGCCGACGGGGCGCATCTGACGCTTGATGCGGCGGCGATCCGGGATCGTGCCCGGGCCGCCCGGGCTCGCCTGCGCGAGGCTTCTGCGTGAGGCGTTTGCGCGCGGCGTTAGGTTGAGGAGTCAGTATCTCGACGAGAAGCCAGTATCTCGACGAGAAACCACCTCGCGTGCGTCGGCAGAGTGCATTCTCGTCGGAATACTGGCTTCTCGTCGATGCAGAAGCGGTCCAGGCGGGCGCTACGCGATCCTGGAGCGGTCGAAAGCGTCGAGGCTAATACCCTGCGCGAGAACCTGCTTTGACCACTCCTTTGCAGAGTGCAAGCTGTGGTCGCGGTAGTTGCCGCAGCTGCGGTCGTCGGTGCCGGGCACGTCCTCCCAGGTGACGCGTTCCACCAGGTCCTCGAGTGAACTTTTGATCGCCGAAGCGACCTCGAGCGGCGTCGGTTCGCCCCACGCGATGAGGTGGAACCCCGTGCGGCAGCCGAAGGGAGAGATATCGATCAATCCCTCGAATCGGGTGCGCAGGAGCGCGGCGATGGTGTGCTCGATCGTGTGCAGCCCAGCCGTTGGGATCTCTCCCGCGTTCGGTTGCACGAGGCGAATATCGTAGTTGGAGATGGCATCGCCACGGGGCCCGTGCGAGACCCCGATCAGCCGAACATAGGGCGCCAGCACGCGGGTGTGATCCAGGGAGAAACTCTCAACCTCGGCAAGTTCGACGTCGCTCATGTGCCCAGTGTAGCCGGGTGGCGGTATTGCCCGCTTAACCGGTTGTCGCACTGGGCGAGGGCCGTGCGCGCTGGCTAGGCGGCCTGGGCGAGATCGCGGCGGGTCAGTGCGATGCGTGCGAGGGATCCCTTGGCGGGCTCCTCGACACGCACGTCCCAGCCAGCGCGGGCAAGGCGCTTCAGGTCGAGCTGCGCATCCGAGATGCGGTCCGTTTCGACGATGTAGAGCGTGCGTCCCGAGCTGCGGTACACCGAACGGTGCTGCGCCCAAGTTGGGATGTGCGTGCCGGCGCCGTCGCCAAGCGAGTGGTAGGGGTACGGAGCGGCTGGCGCTCGAAGTGTGTGATGCTGTTGGTGTTCATGATGGTCCTTCCTCGTGCACTCTTGTGCACTTGGCGGCTCCCACATTGCGTGCAGTGAGCTGCCCATTGCCCTAATTCTGGGCGTTTGATGCTGTACGCCGTATGCGCACACTGAATAACTGGCGAGGCGACTGTAGGATCTCGTGATCCTTCATTCAAGCCTGCAGTGTTGAGTTCTGTAGCAACCTTGCGGAGTAAGAGTGGCCCGTTTGCGTCAATATCAACGCGACGTCTACATCAACGCACGGGAGCGATCACGCTGGCTAAAAGCGAACTCAACTGATCAGCATACGTGAAATCGAGTCGGAATGCAAAAGTCTGGCGCAGAGCGTGGCAGTATTGAGTGCGGTTGGCTAGTCATTCCGGCTTCGCGATCTTGTCTGTAGGCAGGGTCATCCATCGTCCAGCTCCGGCCATCCACACTGAAACTGAAGCTCCGAAAGGATCCCAGATGAACAACGAGTTAGTCAGCGCCGTCGAAGTCTTTGGCGGCAGCGAGGAACTCGGCGTCGCCGTCGCGGAGCTGATGGTGGCTGAGATCCGCCGCGATCCCGAAGCGGTTGTTGGGCTTGCCACGGGATCCTCGCCCGTCGCAGCCTATTCAGCCTGGGGTGAGATGGCACGCGCGGAAGGGCTGGACCAGAGCAGAGTTCGCGGATTCGCTCTCGACGAATACATCGGTATTGATCCTTCCCACCCAGAAAGCTTTCACGCAGTTGTTGCACGCGAGGCGATTGGTCTCGCGGGGCTCGTACCTTCTCAGGTGCGCGTGCCGCAGGCTGCGAGCTTTTCCGAGACCGCCGCTGCGGGCGCAGAATACGAAGAGGCGATTCGTGCGGCCGGCGGGATCGGCGTGCAGATCCTTGGGATCGGTCGCAACGGCCACCTCGCATTTAACGAGCCGGGATCTGATCCTGACTCCCGCACCCGCGGCGTCACGCTCACCGCAGAGACTCGCAGCGACAACGCCCGCTTCTTTGACTCTGTGGATGAAGTACCCGAATACGCGATTACCCAGGGGCTTGGCACCATCTTTGAGGCACGCGAGCTGCTCGTGATCGCAACCGGCGGCGCGAAGGCCGCTGCAGTTGCCGCCGCGATCCAGGGCCCTGAGACACTTGACGTACCCGCGAGCTTGCTCCGTCGCCACCCGCGCGTGCGCTGGTTTCTCGACGAGGCCGCTGCCGCTGAACTGGATCGAGACAGACTGTGAACTCCACCCCACCGAAGACTCTGCTGGTGTTTGCGCACCGCGACGAGGCCACGGCGTTTGCTGAGGTTGACCATCTTGTGACAGGAGTGGGCAAGATCAACGCTGCGGTATCGCTTGCTGCCGCGCTCGCCACAGGCGCCGGGAGCGCAGCTGTGGAGCGTGTCGTGGTGCTTGGCACGGCGGGGATCGTGGGCGACGGAGCGGATCGCCCAGATCTCGACACTGTGTACCAGATTGCCCGAGTGGTGCAGCACGATTTTTCGTTGCCCTCGCCCGAGCTGCATCCTGGCGGAGAGATGCTGCTGCCAGGATCCACCGCGACGATCGCGACCGGTGATGTGTTTGTGCAAGACGACGCCCAGCGCGCGCACATTCAAAAGCTTGGCGCGGATCTTGTCGACATGGAGGCCTACGCGTTTGCGAGTGTCTGCGAAAGGTTCGGAGTGCCGCTGCAGATCTTCAAGATACCCTCTGACTTCGCCGATAGCTCCACGACGGCCGAGGAATGGGACACGATCGTGTTCCGCAAGAGCGAGCAGTTGCGCGAATTCTGGGACACGCGCCTGGTGTGACTCGGATCCTGAGCCAGGATCCTGAGCCCGGATCCTGCGCCAGCTAACTCGGCGCCGTGTGCGCAAGTTGTGGTTATCCGTGCCCATAAGAATAATCTGCGCACACAGCACGGGTGAATGTGTTCGTGCGAGGGGGATCGGGTAGGGGGCGCGGGCAGGGGATCGGGATCGGGCGCGAGCACGGATACGCTCGGGCGCATGCGCAATGATAGAGGCATGGCCCACGTCGCAGCCCTCTACCGCTACCCGTCAAGGGGTTCACGCCCGAGCCGGTCGACGCGCTCACCGTGCAACCCGACGGCAGGATCGCGGGCGATCGGGTGCTCGCGTTTCGTTTCGCTCGCGCGGCAACACCTGATTTCCGTGACGGTCTCGAACACTGGCCGAAGGCGAAGGGCCTTTCGCTCCAGGACTTCCCCTCGCTTGCCGCGTTGCAGCTGAGCTTTGATCAGCAGACACAACGCGTGAGGATTACCCGCGCGGGTGAAAAGCTGGTCGAGGCGGGCCTTGACGAGCAAGGTCGCGCTGCCCTCACAGAAGCCGTTACCAGTTTCGTGTTGAGCACACCCGAGGGTGCTCGACTCCGCGGCCCGGGCAGGCTGCCGCTCGTCTTGGTCGGCGACGGCGCGACCTCGCGCTTCCAGGACCGGGCCCGGGGCTACGTGTCCGTGCACAGCCAGGAGAGCGTCAAAGATCTTGAGCTTTCGATGGGTATGCCGATTGATGCTCGGCGATTCAGATCCAACATTGTGATCGCGGGCGTCGACGCTTGGGACGAACTCGCCTGGCAGGGGCGCTTGAGGATCGGTGACGTCGAGTTCCATACGGAGGGGCCGATCGTCCGCTGCCTCGCGACTCACGCAAACCCGGACACCGGTGAGCGCGATGCTCCCGTGCTCACTACGCTCACGCGAGACATCGGGCAGCAGCAACCGACACTTGGGCGGCTACTGCTGCCTGCAGACTTTGGGCAAGGGGGAACGATCCGCGTCGGGGATGAGGTTTCCGCGGGTGCCGTGATCCGTGCCTGAGACTGATGCCGTGCGAAATGCCGGTACCCCGCAGGATCCCGGGTCCGCGCGCTGGTGGGTGCTTGGCAGAGCCGGCGAGCAGATCCAAGCCGCCCCAATCACTGCGAATGGTGAGCGCGGCGACACCGTGACGATCCCGGCCGACACACTGACAGCGTGGATCAGGGAGCAAGAAGCGGCGTTAGGCCCCGCTGGGTGTGGAGCGACACGGCCGCATGGCTGCCGCAACTGCTGGCTGCGGGGGTGCGGGTGATGCGCTGCCACGATCTCAGGCTGAGTCACGCGATCCTGCAGCGCTCGATCCTGGTGCCGGATCGCCGCGCACTGGCAGCGGCAATCCAGTGGGAGGCAGAGTCTGTGGTTCCCGCAATTGCAACCGCACCCACGCTCTTCGACGCCGAGACGGTATCGGGCGGCAGTCGATCCGTGCCCCACGACCTGGATCCTGCGCTCGAAGAATTTGAGCGGCAGCAGACGGCGCTCGCGGCCGCGAAAGATCCGGGGAAGCTGCGGTTCCTGCTTGCCGCCGAATCTGCGGGAGCGCTCGCTGCGGCCGAGATGGAGGCTGCGGGAGTGCCCTGGGATGCTGCCGAGCATGACCGGCTGCTTGAAGAGGAGCTTGGCCCGCGGCCCGCGAGAGGCGAGAAACCCTCGCGTATGCTCGCGGTCGCTGAGGAGGTGCGTGCCGCTCTGGGTGATCCGCGGGCTAGCCTCGATTCCGCCCCCAAGCTGCTGCGCGCGCTACGGGCGGCCGGAATCGATGTCAAGTCGACCTCGCGCTGGGAACTCGCCGAGCACGAACACCCGGCAATCGCCCCGCTGCTGCACTATAAGAAGCTGTCGCGCCTCCACACCGCCAACGGCTGGGCTTGGATCGACGAATGGGTGCGCGAGGGCCGGTACCGGCCCGTATACGTTCCCGGAGGTGTGGTGACGGGGCGATGGGCGTCGAGCGGGGGCGGTGCGCTGCAGTTGCCGCGGCAGCTGCGTCCTGCACTGAGGGCGGATCCCGGCTGGACGCTTGTCACGGCCGACGTTGCCCAGCTTGAGCCTCGCGTGCTTGCGGCGATGTCGGGGGATCGGGCGATGGCCGCTGCGGGGGCGGCGAAGGATCTGTACGCCGGGGTGGTGGACAGTGGCGCGGTGCAGAGCCGGGATGAGGCAAAGATTGCGGTCCTCGGCGCGATGTACGGTGCCACGACGGGTGACAGTGGGCGGTTGGTGCCGCGGTTGCGGCGGAGCTATCCCGCGGCGATGGCGCTTGTGGATCACGCTGCGGCCCTTGGAGAGCAGGGCGGGGTGGTCTCTACCCGGCTGGGGCGATCTTCGCCGGAGCCGGACAACGCGTGGCGCGAGCTCCAAGCGCGAGCCAGTATGCCCGGAGCAACCTCGCGGGACGAGGATCAGGCCAGGCGCGCGGCACGCGAATTTGGCAGGTTCACGCGCAACTTTGTGGTGCAGGGCACCGCGGCAGAGTGGGCGCTCTCCTGGATTGCCGAGCTGCGGCTGCAATTGGCGAAGTTTGAACCCGCCGGGGTCCCCGCCCCCGCCTCCGGTCCAGTTTTCGAGCGCGCGCCGCACCTGGTGTTCTTCCTGCACGACGAAATCATCGTGCACACGCCCCAGGAATGCGCGACCGAGGTGGCTGCCGCGGTTGAGGCCGCGGCCGTGACCGCGGGACGGCGCCTGTTTGGATCCGCGCCCGTCGACTTCCCGCTCGATCTGAAGATTGCTGAACGATCTGTGAAGGACTAAGAGACCTGGTCCTCGCTGGCGACAGTCCGTTCGAGACTCGGGGCGGCATCTGGCGGCGTGGTCTTCTGATCCTGAGCAGGGAACACCACTTTCTGCACGATGATGATGACGCTTGCGGCGACCGGGATCGCGACGAGTGCGCCGAGGATCCCGCCCAGCGCACCGCCGCCAACTGCGGCGATCACTACGATCGCGCCGGGCACCGCGACGGCCTTGCTCATAATCCGCGGGCTGATCACGTAGGCCTCGATCTGCATGTAGATGAGGTAGTAGATCGCGGCGATGAGCGCCGTGGTGGGGATTCGAAGAGGCAAAGGAGCGAGATGATGATGGAGGCCGAGAGCGTGCCGACCAGGGGGATCATCGAGCCGATGAACGCGAAGAGCGCGAGCAAGGCGGGCATCGGGGCGCCGATAATGCTGAGGAAAATCAGGCTGAGCACACCGTTGGTGAGCGCCAGACCGACCTGCCCGATGACGTAGCGTCCGACCGCGCTGGAGACGTCCTCGAGGAGCTCGGTGAAACGCGGGCGCTGGTAGGCGGGTACGAAGCGGGCCGCCAGGCGTTTCATGCCACGAATGGAGGCCATGAAGTACAACGTCAGGATGAGCACGATGGTGATGCCCGTGATCCCGCCGGCGATCCCTGCGCCAACCGCGACGAGGCCGCCGCCAATCTGGCCGAGGTTGCTCGGATCCTGCAGGAACGTCAGTATGCCCTGCGCGGCATCTTGGAAGTTTGAGCCGAATTGGTCAGTGAGCTGCTTGTAGAAATCGCTCGCCACAATGTCCTTGACCATGTCCGGAGCGCTGCCGACGAGCTTAGTGATCTGGTCGATCAGGATCGGCACGACGGCCCACACTACTCCTCCGAAGGCGAGCAGCACGAGCACAACGACGGAGGCGACAGCCGCAGGCCGGGGGAGTTTGCGCTCGATGAAAGAAACGATGGGGTCGAGGCCGAGGGAGAGAAAAAGCGCGACACCAACGTAGACGAGCACTGTGGCGAGCTGCCCAATGATGGAGCCGATGAGGAGCGCCACCAGCACGCCCAGCGCACCGAGTAGTCCGAAGGTGAAGGGGTTGATCCTGGTTCTGCCACGGCCCTGGCCCGGGTTTTGGCCCTGGTGCGCTTGATTCTGCTTGCCGCGCTTCTTAGGGGCAGGTGCGGCCTGATCCACTTCACCTGCGGTGTCGCGTGCTCTGCTCATGTCGCCACCCTACGCTTTCCTTCGCTTGACGTGGATGCTTGAAGTGTATTGGACGCGCGGGATTCTGGCTGAGTGTCCACCACTCTGGCGAGTGTCCACCAAACCTGCATGCGGGGCAGGTGGGCGCTCGTTGTTTTGGTGGGCTCTCGGGAGTTGGTAGGTGGCGCTAACTCGACGATGGGGTCGTTGCGCGCGAGAACTCGTCGAGGAGCCGGGCGAAGGTTTCGAGGGTCGTCGCGTCCCAGTTGGGGAGGGCATCTTGAAGGGATGCGAGCCTGAATCGCACGGCGGCGGCGTTGAGTTCTTCGCCCGCGCTGGTCAGGCTCAGGATCACGCTGCGCGGATCCGCCGGGCTGGGGGAGCGTTCCACGAGGCCGGCAGATTCGGCCCGGGCCACCAAGCGGCTGGCGGTTGAGGGGGTGACCGAGAGTTGAGCTGCGATATCGATGATCCGCGTCTGCTTGCCTGCCCTCCCGCGGCGAGCGATTGTGTCGACGACCAGCATTGACGAGAGGTCGACGCCGTCGCCCACCGCCTGCGGTACTTCGAGCAGGCGACGCATGCGGATAAGGGAAGCGTCGATGCTTTCCCATGAGGCTGATTCGGCGATTGCGGTCATAGGTGTACTATACAACTATATTCGCGGATCGCGGTCGCATGAAGGAGACATAATGGCGAACGACGTAATTCTGGTTACCGGCGCAACCGGAAATGTCGGGCGGGCAGTGGTCGAGAGGCTGCTCGAGGCCGGAAGGCCAGTGCGGGCTGCCGGGCGGAGCGTGGAGTCGGTGAGGCGGGTGTTCGGCCAGCGAGTTGAGGCGGTGGCGCTCGACTTCACCGATCCCGCAAGCTGGCCCGCCGCGTTTGCGGGCGTGGACCGTATGTTCCTGATGCGGCCACCCCATCTTGGCAAACCAAAGAAAGAGATGATCCCGGCGCTTGAGTATGCGACATCTGCGGGAACGCGGCAGATTGTTTTCCTGTCACTGCAGGGGGCCGAGAAAAACCGGGTGGTGCCCCACGCCGCCATCGAGGCCTGGCTGCGGGGCGCAGGCATTGACTGGACCTTCGTTCGTGCCTCGTTCTTCCACCAGAATCTCTCCACCACGCACGTCAGCGACGTTCGGGATCGCGACGCGATCACGGTGCCCGCGGGGCGCGGGGCGACGGCATTCGTAGATACGGAAGACGTCGGGGCCGTAGCCGCGGCGGCGCTGCTGGATCCACCCGGGTTTCGGAATCGGGCCCTCACCGTGACGGGCGACGAAGCGCTGAGCTACGCGCGCATTGCCGAGATCCTGAGCCGCGAACTCGGCCGCCCGATCCGCTACGAAAAGCCTGGCCTGCTGCGCTATCTGGGTCACGCGCGCCGCCACCTCGACATGCCCTGGGGAATGGTGTTTGTGACGGCCGCGATCTACACCACCGCCCGCCTCGGCATGGCTGACGGGCTCACCGACACGGTGCACGAGGTGCTGGGGCGGGATCCGGTCAGCTTCGCCGAGTTCGCGCATCGCGAGCGCGCCGCGTGGGTGGCCTAAAGACCAGCCTCAATGCGGGGTGGGTTTCTGATGCCGAGGAACGAGGCCACCGCGCCGGCGAAAAACAGCGTGCCGGTGACGATCGCTGCCGAATGAAAGCCTCCGAGATCGAGGCTGCCGCCGACAATACTCGCGAGTAGGGCGATCACGATCAGGCCAGCGACGCGCGACACGGCGTTGTTGACGGCCGAGGCGATTCCGCTCCGCTCGGGTCCAATTGCCCCCAGGATGGCCGCGGTGAGCGGGGCGACCATGATCGATAGGCCGAGTCCCATGACGATCATGGACGGCAATACCTGCCACCAGTACGAGAACGGCTGGCCGACCGTAAGGAGCAGCAGCGCCCCGTGCCAAGCAGCAGCGGTCCCACGGTCATGAACACACGCGGCCCGAAGCGTCCGGCGAGCTCGCCCGCCTTCGAACTCAGCAGCACCATCAGGATCGTGATGGGCAGGCTCGCGAGACCGGCAAACGTCGCCGTCAGCGCGGGGCCGTCGGGGTTTTGCAGATACACCCCACGACGAACCCGTTCAGTGCGAGCGCAGCGTAGATGAACAGGGTCGCAAGATTGCCGGTCCAGAAGTTGCGCACCCTGAAGAGTCCGAGGGGCAGGATCGGCGCGGCCGCGCGGGTTTGCCACCACAGGAAGCCGGCGAAGAGGGCGACGCCCGCGGTGAGCGGGATCCAGATCGCCGGATTCGACCAGCCGCGTGTGGGCTCCTCGATGAGGGCCCACACGAACAGCCCCAGGCCGAGCGCTGCCGCGGCGCCGCCACCCCAATCGATGCGCACGCCGGGCTGTCGCTCCTTCGTGCTGCGCAGACGCACGAGCATCCACAGCGTGAACGCCACCGGGAAGATGTTGATGAGAAACACGAGCCGCCACGACAGGTAGTCCGTGAACAACCCGCCGAGCAGCGGCCCGAGGATCATTGCGCCGGTGGTTGCTGCCGTCCAGACGCCGATCGCCCGACCCTGAGCCGCGCCGGAAATCCGCGAGGTGATGAGCGCCAGCGAACTCGGCAGCAGGAATGCCCCCGCCGCGCCCTGCAGTGCCCGCGCCGCGATCATCATCTCCGGGGTGAGGGCGATCCCGACCGCGATGGAGGCGATCCCGAACCCCACAAGCCCGATGCGCATGATGAATATCCGTCCGTACGCGTCGGCGATTGATCCTGCCAACAGCATCAGCGCGCTGAGCGTGACCAGGTAGCCGTCCACCACCCATTGCTGAGTTGTGAGGCCCCCGCCGAGCTCTGCCGCGATGTGGGGAAGCGCGACATTGGTGACTGACGCATCGAGCGAGGTGACGAAAGATGCGAGGATCGCGATCGTCACAACGAGGCGCTGCTGCGCGGTGAAGTGGGGATCTTCGACGGCATCGGACATGCAAGAAGTGTACGGGGACCGCGGCGGTCCTGCCGCGCGGATCCGCCTCTCTGCTTACCCGCTTGGAGCGCTCGGCCCCGCAGGTTCTTCACAGCAAGCCACTGCCTTTCCTCGGTAAGCTGGCGAAGTCCAAGGGGAGTACTCCGACACGGACGGCTCGTCATTACGAACGCTTTTGTTCCGGGCCGCCGGTCCTCGCATGCGAGGATGGGGGAGACCTTGACGCAGACCCTGTCTCGCCAACCCCAATGGAGTACTCATGGACGTCACACCCCTCATCTGGATCATCACCATCGCGGTGACGATCGTGTTCTTCGTGTACGAATTCTTTGCACACGTGCGCACGCCTCACGCACCGACCATCGGTGAATCTGCGCGCTGGTCAGTTTTCTATATCGGGCTCGCGCTAATCTTCGGTGTCGGTGTCGGGATCGTCAGCGGATGGACCTACGGCGGCGAGTACTTCGCCGGCTACCTCACCGAGAAGGCGCTCTCGGTTGACAACCTCTTTGTGTTCTTGATCGTGATGTCGGCGTTCGCCGTGCCCAAGATCTATCAGCAGAAGGTGCTGATGATCGGGATCGTTATCGCGCTCATCATGCGCGGTATCTTCATTGCCGTGGGCGCTACGCTGATCTCGAACTTCTCCTGGGTGTTCTACCTCTTTGGGGCACTGCTCCTGTTTCTCGCATACCGGCAAGCGTTCACCCACGGTGATTCCAATCCGGCTGACGGGCGCTTCATGCGGCTCGTGCGCCGCGTAGTGCCGGTCAGCGAAGAATACAACGGTGACAAGCTTTTCGCCCGTATCGACGGCCGCCGGTTCGTCACCCCGATGTTCCTTGTGATCGTTGCGATCGGCTTCGTGGATCTGATCTTCGCTGTCGACTCGATCCCGGCAATCTACGGCCTCACCCAGGAGGCCTACATCGTCTTCACCGCGAACGCCTTTGCCCTGATGGGGCTGCGCCAGCTGTTCTTCCTCATCGGTGGGCTTCTGGAGCGACTGGTCTATCTCGCCCAGGGGCTCGCGGTCATTCTGGCCTTCATCGGCGTCAAACTGCTGATCCACGCGCTGCACAAGAACGAGCTGCCGTTTATCAACGGTGGCGATCCGTTCAAGCTGATCCCCGAGATCCCGATCTGGCTGTCGCTGGTGTTTATCGTCGTCACGATCGCGGTTGCCACGGTGGCGAGCCTTGCGAAGACGCGTCGCGATGCGCGCGATGTTCGGCCCGTTGACGCTGCGACGGATACGGGCGACGACCGATGAACGAGGATCTGGCGTGGAGTGTCGCTCTCGTTATTGTTTTTATTCTGGTGGGAGGTGTCTTCGCGGCTACCGAGATGGCGCTGGTGACGCTGCGTGAGAGCCAAATCAATGCGCTGGCCTCGCGTGGGACTCGGGGGCAGAAAGTCGCGAGTTTGGCGCGCAACCCCAACACCTTTCTCTCCGCGGTGCAGATTGGTGTCACTGTCGCCGGGTTCGCATCCGCCGCGTTTGGCGCCACCTCTCTTGCGCCGGTGCTGACCCCGTTGTTCGTGTCGTGGGGGATGACGCAGGCCCTCGCGCTGACCATCGCGACGATCCTGCTTACGCTGATCATCGCGTATCTGTCGTTGGTGTTTGGCGAGCTGGCACCCAAGCGTCTCGCGATCCAACGCAACGCACAGTTTGCCTATGCCGTGGCTCCGGTACTCAGTGGCTTCGCGACCACCATGCGGCCTGTGATCTGGCTCTTGTCGGTCTCTACCAACGCGACCGTACGCTTGCTCGGTGGCGACCCAAACAAGGTCGCAGAAGCCCTGAGTGACGACGAGGTACGCGATATCGTTGCCACGCACGAGGGGCTTCCCGAAGACGAGCGACGCATTCTCGACGATGTTCTTTCGTTGCGAGAGCGACAGATCAGTGAGGTCATGCGTCCACGGCCAGAGGTTGTGGCCCTCGACGAATCTGTGATGGTGAGCGAAGTTGTTGCTCAGATGCGCGAGCGCCCCTACTCACGCTACCCTGTTGTTCAGAAAAGCATTGACGACATTATCGGGTTTGTGCACGTGCGCGACGTCCTTGACGCGTTCACTCACGATCCTGAACAGGCGCTGTCGGCGGTGAGGCGACCGATCTCTTACTTCCCTTCGACTGCGCGCGTCCTGCCGACGCTCACCCGTATGCGGGCAGAAGGAACTCACATCGCCGTGGTCGTTGACGAGTACGGCGGTACTGACGGCATCGTCACGCTTGAGGACCTGATCGAGGAGGTCGTCGGGGAGATTTTTGACGAATACGATGCCGCTGAGGTGCGCGAAGACTCGGCGGGCATCATCGATGGCAGGCTTAATCTCCAGGAATTCATGGAAGTCACCGGCTTACGACTCAAACGGGGTACTTCAGACACGATCGCAGGATTCGTGACCGAGCAGCTTGGACGTTTGGCTCAGGTGGGTGACCGGATTGAGGTGCCGGGCGCGACCATTACCGTCACTGCGATGGATCGACGGCGCATCTCCGGGTTGCAGGTTGCAAGGACCGAGGCGGGCTGAGCCAGACTTCTTCGCACACGCTGGGCGCTTCTGCTTCCGCGCGGATATCCAGAACTGACCGATAGAGCTCGTGGGCACAATAGGGGCAAACGTCGTTCCCGCGACACGCGAAAACCCCCGCGGTCCCAGTGTTTGACAGGGATCTCGCGGGGGTTTCTGTGGCGGTGACGGTGGGTCATGAATGTGATCGTAATTTAGCGTTGACTTTATGCGATTTTTCAGTGAAATGAATTTTTAGAGTCAACTTACAATGTCAACTCAGCGCGAATGAGCGTTCGTAGCTCGCGATCTGAGCGACTTTGTTTCAGGGGTCATGTCGTTTATCGTCCCGACGCTGTAGTCGCCTGAGATCGTCACCTGCGTGTAGCCAGATGCACCCTTAGCGGTTCCCTCAATGGTTGGGGATAGGCTTAGCTTTACTGGAAATATGCAATAGTAGGAGGAGTGTAACCATGGCTGGAGCTATCTATCGAGTGATCGACCTGTCTCAGGAAGTCCAGGAAGGTGAGGAAGCGACAGGATCCGAGTTGCTTACTGAAATCGAACTCTTCGATCGATTCGTCGGTAAGAAGGTTGATCGCTCTAAACCCAGTAATAACAAGACCCTGAGGGAATGGATCGAAGCCTTTACCAGCATCGAAGCTCTCCAGTTGGTAGAGTCCGTCAGGCTTGAGAAGTTGGACTCCAAGCAGGTATTCGAGGATGAGTGCGAGACCTTTGAAGCTGCAAAAGAAAAGTTGAAAAAGACTCGTTCTGCCCTGAAAAACGCGCTTCTCTCGGTGCTGTCAGATGTTACTCCCGAAGACATAGCCGCAGGTGCGGTTTACGATCAAAAGAACAAGAAACTGGGCGTGGTCGAGTTCTACACCTCCAAGTTGACGCCCACTCCTGTCAAGGACCTCATAGAAAAGCATTCTGATGATCTGCCCGCTCATGTGCTTGATGAGCTTCGTTTGATTCAGGATCGTAATAGGCTAGAGACAGCAGCCAAGTTCAAGAAGAAATAGGCTCGCATCTTGGCCATGAACTCGGACCAACTCGAAGAAATCCTCGACGGCATCGAAAGGGTACATCGCAGCGGCGGCTGTGATGCTGTAGGTGCGCTTGCCATGATCGGCGGTCTCGCCTCGTTGCGCGATGAGAGCTCTAATCATGGGAGCTTTGATTTCAACCAGCTGTTCCCGCTTTCTCAGATAAGAGTGCCTCTTCAAAACCTTGATGATGCCTTGCCGCATGGCTGGTCATGGGAGCAGCTCGATCCAACGCTTCAGCAACTCAAGGCGGGCTTGGAGCGGGGCGCACAGTCAGAGCTTGACCTACCAGATGGTCTCTCGCTCGAAGGTCTGCTTCGTGCATGGTATGAGCTGAGACTCTTTGTCGATTCAGGCGCCGTACTTCGGCAGAACATCCAGCACAACAAAGAGACCGCCCGCCAGTGGATCCTCAATCGTGGCTTGAGTGAGGTTCTTGTGGTGCTCGACGAGGACTACAGAGTGATCGACGGCTTGGCCTTTTGCTGGGCACTTTCTGAGATGGATGGCCATGAGACAATCCCCGCAGTGATCCTGAGAGATGCTCCCGTAGATGCAGGCTGGCAAGTCACGCATCGACATGCTGAGGCGTGGGGGGCCAAGCTGTGGAAGAAAGGCGAAGTTCAGAGCCTCTTGGAATCCTCCACTCCGAGAGAACGCGAGTTCTTTCGGCAGTTCGGATTCCACGAAGCACCTAAGACTGTGTTACTCACTTGCTCCCAAGCTACGCTGGATCGTCTCGGGCCTTTGGCTCAGAAGCAGTACGGCGGTAATACGAAGTTCGATCCTGCTCAGCTACTCTTCATAGAGGCTCTAAGGGAAAGAATTCTCGAAGTGCGGCAGGAGATGATTGCGCGGGGAGAAACCGGTGACATTGTAAAGAAGCTGGAGAAGCATCTCAAGGATGAAGCAGAAGCGCAGCGGGCAGGTGCTGAGAAGGAAGCGGCTGCGGCGAAGCGGGGAAAAGTGGCCGAATGGCATACGGACGCCGAAGGGTACTGGATACATGCAAGCCTGCCGCGCTATCGCTTTGAGATCGTTGAGCCAATAATCCAGGTTCAGGCGAAACAGAGTCCGGAACAGGCCGAAGATCCTTTTCTCATGTCTTTGAGCCAGTTTCAGGTCTTTGCTAGGGACCATTTCGGACTCGCTTCAGAGGATTCCTCATCGCTCTACGGCTCCGAGTCGGCGGCGTCCTTTAATCAGAAGCTACGTCATTACGTCGATCAAAACCCGGTAGTTCCCCGGCGTGGGCCAGGTGATCCAGGTGACGATGCCCGCAGGAACCAAATGGAACGGTTAGCTCTTTGGAATTGCAGCGAACAGCATTAGATCATCGAGGTTCGCGCCATCCTTGAGGATCAACTCCCTGGGGATCCTTTCGTAGTAAATCTCGTGGTGCGGGCGATTATACTTCCAGACTGCCTCTGCAACAGCAGGGAATAGGGCTTCTGGCACTCTCGCCTTTGCTAGCGTACCCTGGTATTTGCTTCTCTTGATCTCTTCGAAGGAGGGGGCGTTTCTAAGCGCCATAACCTCGAAGATTTCGTCTTCTTCTGCTTGGAACTCTTGGGTCATTCCACCATCTTGGCTCTGGGTGTCAGGCGTCTGGTAAGCAATGATCTTACTGCTCAGGTTCACGTATCCTCGCCAGAGATAGTCCAGCGAATAAACCACGTCATCATTCCAACGTGCTCGCCAGGGTATGTCTATCGTGGTGTTGATCCTGATGCAGGTGTATGTCTTGCTGAGCGAAAAGTGCCTGTTTTTCTTGTGATTGAGGGACATGCCAAACTTTTCAAACTCTGCGAGGCCGATGTTCTCGTACTTGTCCAACAAGCGCTCGTAGAGTTCGAAGACCTCTACGATGTTAATTCGTTCTTCTTGGTGAGCGTAGACGCCCCTTTGGAAGTAGAAGGCATCTACGCCAAACCCAACAAGATCGTCATCGAGCATCCAAGCAGCGTCTTCACCTCGTTCGCGAGCAAAGTCGATGAGAGCATTCCTTGCTGGGCCGGGGCCAGTGGTTAGTCCATCTTTCCAGCCGTGCTCATCCTCATATTTGAACCCCTTGGGGTTGTTGTACTCGTGGTACGGCGTCTTATAGATGTCTACATCGAACATAAGTAGATGCCGCTCTGGATCTTCGATGCCGTCTTCAGCAAGTGCCTTCACGTAGTCGGCGTAGTCATGTGGCTCGACAACGTAAAACCAGTTCTTCATTCCGCAGCGTTGGAAATGCTTGTGGGTAGAAATAGTTTTTGAGCGGTTGTAAGACGGGATATAGACGGTATCCATACCCACAGCCTATCTGGTGAAATGATGAAGCCCCCGGACCAAAGATTCCGGGGGAATTCTTCGTTGTACACCTGGCGAGGCGGCCAGGGCCGACTCGGCTTACGCCGGATTGCTATTGGGCTTTGAGGTATATTCTCTTGCAGCCTCAGCGAGTAGACGAGAGTTCATATCTACATCGTTGTCTTCGTAGCCTGGTTCGAGAAGAGTGTCCATGAGTAGATTTTCCATGAGGAAACGGATATAGCCTGACTGCCAGCCTTTGCCGAAGACAGAAGGCTTATCTTCAGTTTCAGGCTTTCTGGCCTGTTCGAGGATGAACTTTCCCTTATCGAGGAGAAGGGTAAGAAGGTCATTGTTAGGTTGTGCTCCTAGCAGGGACTCGGCCAGAGTTGCTAAATTGGCCGCTTCCTGTTCGGTCAGGTCAATCGCGGGTTTTGTTCCTACAGTGCTGGTCTGAACCATTTTGATCTTATCCTCACTTTGAGAGAAGCTAGAGCTTTGCTCGTACTGAGTATTGGATCGGTGCGCCTGTCTCGGTGAGCATCACGGCGTAGACTTCGTTGCCTTCTGCCTCGGTGTCTCTGAGTGCGGCTTCGAAGCTTTCCTTGAATTGCTCTCCGATCAGGAGCCGCGCGTCTTCGAGTAGATACGTTTTCATGCTAGTTTTCCTGCTTCTTGAGCACGTCGATGCGGTCAGCGAGTTCTTCGAGTACCTTGATTGCTGCATCTCGCTTGGCGATTGCCTCCGTCTTGCTCTTGGCGTAGAAGGGGTTGGCTCGGCCTGCGTCGTGGACGAGTCCGCCGACCTCGTGGCGGAGCCGTGCGAACATGCGAGTGACTGCCTTGTTGTCGAAGTCATCGGCCTTGGGAGCGGGAGTCTGGGTCTGAGTGTTGGAAGCCATTTTGGTGAGCCTTTCGAGTGGTGGTATTGGTTTGGTTGGATCAATAATGAACCAACCTCTAGGTCTGTCAACTCCTTCGAACCCCTTTGGCGTGTCCAACTTCTCCGCTCCTTGGCTCCTGCCCCTTGGGAGATGCTTTTTTGGTGCACTGCCCTTTTGCTTAGATCGCGTTCTGAGCGCGCAGCCTACAGCCGCGATGTGATCGCATGTGTAGCGCGTCAAAAGTTCCTTAGGGAGCAACCTTTGTTGAGTGGGTGTGCTTTCGGGTGATGATGCACGAGGTGTCAGTTCTGAAAGAAAGTTCACACTTGAGCGACATGCAAAAGGGCGGTGATCCAGCCGAAGCCGAACCACCGCCCAAGAGTTGTGTGTCACATCGCCGTTTACTGGTTGTTTAGTTCTTCAAGGGTGAAGTTCCCATCGTCCTCTCTGTCGCTGAGGTTGAATACTTCCAATGCTTCAAGGAAGTCGTTTCGCTCGATAGGTGAAAGCTGGTCGAGTTTTTCATTGATGTCATCTCCCTCATTCACTTCCGCAGCCAGCATCTGTTCAAGCTGGCCCGATTGTAGAGTTGCCATCTTTTGCTCGTCAGGATGTGCAAGGACGAATGATGAGACATAGTCATCATCAGAGTATGCGAAGCGAACTAGATTAGGATCACCTGTTTCACCCTTCACGTAGCCGATGCCTGATGTTTTGTAGTTGTTGGCTTCGGTGCTCTCTTCGATCTTGCGAGGATCGAAACCTCGCTCTATGGAGCCTTCTCCGAGCATCATGTCATTCATATTGGGGGTAGCTGCATTCCTGAGCACGACCACATTGACGAAGTTGTCTCGCATGGCACCGAGGAATTCTTGCTTCACGTTCTGGGTTGCAGCGATCACATAGAAACCGACCGCGCGTCCCAGGGCCATAATCTTTGCGAGAGTCGCCATAGCGGCTTTACCTTCGGCTCCTCGTTGGAAGAGTTCAAGGAGCAGGGATAGAAGCTCGTCAATGACAAAGATCATCATCGGTGTTTGCTTGGTTGCCGGGAGCCTCCGCTGTAGATCCGCCTTCTGGCCGTCTCCACCGAAGTTCAGCCAGGCCCGTTTCATCTTGTTTCGTTCTAGTAGCTTTTCGTAGAGCATGGAGATGAGTTCCATGGAGTCATCCGCGGTGAAAGCGATGTCTTCGAAGAGCGTGCTGTAGTCCCAAGGTAGGAGTTCAGTTTCTTTGAGATCGCTTCCAAAGAGCAAAGCTTCCCCAGCTTCGACGTAGGGGATTGCCTGAATGATGGCGGACTGAAGCGGGCTACTCTTCCCCGATCCTGTCATTCCCCATATGAGGGTGTGGGCGATTGGGAGACTCCATACGTTACCCATCTCATCCATCGCCATCGGGAATGCACTCCACTTATGGGCGGGGTTCTCTTCGAAGAACACCCGTCCGTCCACTATCTGAGAAGTGAGTATGTTCTCCGGCTTCTCCATGTGAACGATGAAGCTCTCAGAGCTGTTGGTTCTTCCTCCCTCGTAAGCTTCGATGATCTCGGCTTCCACAGCAGAGAGAATGTACTCATTCAGTTCACTGACCTGGGTGCGCTTCTTCCTCGCGAGGTCGAACACCACCTCGAAGTGTAGATCCCGATCACCTGCCACCGGTACATTTTCCGGCAGTGGGCGTACTAATATGCGCTTTGATGCTTCCGCTACCTGCTTGCGTACTCTGAAGTGTTTCCCTTGATAGCGGCCTTGTTCTGGGCAATGGATGCTCTGGCTGCGGAAGCGAAGGGACTCAGCCAAGCGGCACGGGCATAGATCCGGCCTGGCTCCCGTTCCTCTTTGTAAAGCTCTACGGGGGCGTAGAACTCTCGGATCGCGGGGCTTGCCAGTAGATCGTTCCTCGCCTCGAAGAGAGTGCGGGGTTGAAGCTGGAACCAGCTCCGAGGCCGGAGTAGTCTCCTTGTGCCTCCGTGGATTTTGTAGCGGTTGTAGCGCCATCGGGCAAAGCCTACGACGATCACCCTGATAGCTAAGTAGCCCAACGCTCCGGTAGCGACGAGCACCAAGCAGATGAGATATAGGTTTTCTTTAAACCAGGACAGTAGCGGGTCAATAAATTCAGACATTAGATGCCTCCTAGGCTGATGCGGTTGTTGAATCGAATGGGTGTTCCGTCTCTGTCTAGGATCGGAAGCACAATGAGCTTTCCTGACTCGAAGAGTCCGTAGCCACCCCTCGCGTCAACCTTCTTCAGCAAGTTCTCGACCTGTGGACCGACGGTGAAGTAGACGGCTCGCTCATAGATGAAGCCGTGGTCAAGCTCCATCTTCAGCGTCTTGAGAATGCTGTTGTAGGCGTCCCAGCTCTTCTTTGAAAGCTCGACTTCCACGAGGATATTTCGTGCCTTCACACCATCCCGGTCTGCGTCTCGGATCACTGCGAGGTCGCCTTGATGGACTGCCTTTGTCTCAGTTCCTGCCCGTTGTGGCTGTCCGAGAGTGAGTAGGGCAGGTCGTGATTCGGTGATGTCCGACCAGAGGATTTTGCCCTGACTTGCTTCAGTCAGAGACGCTTCAAGCTCGTTCTTCCTCCATCGTCCAAAGTCTTTGCTTTCACCTCTTTTGGCTGCTTCCTTGAGCTTTTGCTTTACTGGTTCATAGTGAGCACGCATCTCGTTCTCGCTGATAAGGCATTCGAGAGCAACCGGCTCGATACCCAGTGAGTCACGGAAATAGCCCTGGGGTGAGGCAAACTGTGCTGCAACATGGGCGATGTATCGGTAGTGGGCTGCTCTGCTCTTGCTGATCTTGTTCAGAGTTGCAGCGTGTTCTGCGCTGTAGCCGAAGGACCAAAGAGCATCGATTCCCTGCTGTGTAGCTGAGTAGTGAACTGTCCTTGTGCTGGTGTCCCTGTACCGTGCTACTGCGCCGAGTTGTTCCATTTTGAGTAGACGTTTCTTAGTTCCCTTCACTGTAGGGAGTACGATTCGACCGGCTACAGCTTTGTCGTTGCGGGCCGAAACTACACTGAAAGCCTCCGAGTCAGCACCGGGGAACTTGGCTACGAAAGCCAGCAGCCGAGCGTTTCCTTCGGTGATTCGCCTGCCGCTTACGGTGCTCCGGTGATCCTTCGCGGGCTGAGATTCGATAGCTTCGAGGTCGGCGCTCGCCTCTTGTTGTGGCTCCTGTTTGATGGTGGGCTGTTGTACTTCGGCTGCTTCGTACTCCTCTTCTTCCATGAAGTCTGGAACGAAACTGGCTTCGAGTGTGGATGTCATGGTTCATTTCTCCTTGCTTAGCTGTGTGGAGATCGGCTGTCTTTGGCAAAGTGGTGCCAAATTCAGATTCGATCAGTAGCTAATATCAGAGACGTGGTGCAGAAGGTGATGCTCACCCTGGTGCCAGTGGTGGTACGTGAGTGGGGGTTTCTCGCTGCACCACATTTAGTGTTGAGTTCTTGCCCGCTGAAAACTCTCAACCACGCGATTGATGTTTATTCTCTTAACTAGAGATAAACACTCCTGCTCCTCCCTAATTGGATTCACGCGCGGCGCGAGTTCCTGGCTTCAAGTAAGGTCAACAGTTCTAGCATCTCTAGACATCCTCTAGGCTTCAGCAGTTCTACCTCTATCGCGGTTCAGTTCCGCTCCCGCCGCGGCCCCAGTTCCGCGGCGACGATGTGACACCACAGTTCGGCTTGGAGATCATCGGGTAGTGTGACACCACTGTTCCGACTCGGAAGCTCAGCATTAGTGTGACGATATGGACGATAGGTGTTTTCGTCCGCACCCTACCTTTCAGGTTCAGGCTCCGATCTTCCCATTGGTCGGGGCTTGAGCTGTTTCTGGGGTCAGTGCTGTTTCACGGGTTCGTTGATATAACAGGTCATGGTGGTTGACTGCTACATCGCCCACCTAAGCGAATAGCCCCGGAGATGGACTCCTTTTCTCCGGGGCTAGCTTTTTGCCTATGATATGGCTCCCAATGTTGCTGTAGCAGGCAACCAGGACAAGGAGTATCTTATGCTGAAATAATCGTGCCGGCGGGCTTTAGTAGCGTCTGTAGTGACTCTGTCTTTGGTGAACTCTTCGAGATGACCACGCGCCCAGCCGATGTATGAAAGACCCGGAGTCGAGTGGCCCCCGTCTACTGATTGTGTCTATGTGAGGATCAGAGGGAAGAGCGGGGCAGTAAGTCGCTCGCCGAAGCAACCGGCGCTCTGAGAATATATGGGGCTGATACCCGACAGAACATCTACTTGCAGTGAATTCCTTCTCAGTTCATCAAATTTGACGGGATAGTCGCCCTGCTATGCGGGATTTGGAACCTAGGGGCGGCGGTTCATGCTCACAGATCAGACGCTCGTGAACTGCTATTCATGGGAGACCCATGTCATCATGTCCATTCCCAACCCGCCTCCTCCTTGTGGTTTCTTCTTTTTGAGTTCTGAACGAGTGTGCGCATACCTGTTCCAACGGCTAAGCCTGCGAGGCAAAGTCAGTAGCTCGAAGGATTGGCGTAGTCTGAAACCTATGATGGAGTTCGATGCTGATCATTCCTACCGGACGTGCCCTGAGTGCGGCGCTGATCTTGTGCCTGAACCCTTCACGACTGAGAGCGGTATCCGCATTGGCTTCATCTGCGAGGCTCGCGGTCTCCATTCTGTTGTAGATCCCTTCGAAGGAAGCCGCTAGTCTTCGGCTCTTTGCTCAGGGTTGGCTCTGTGGTGGTGTCGCACATCTTCTGAGTGTCGATGCTCCTGTGTTTTGATCGGCGTGACTTATACCCCCGGTTCTGTCGCTACCTATTGAGCACCACGTTTTGATATTACTTTCTGCGACCTAATCGTCAGGGACTGGCCTTGACCTCGAAAGCGTCGTAGGAGTCAATCATGAATACACCCATCTACTATGTAGGCGTCCTTACCCCCGATCAAGCAAGAGAGTTGAGTCTTCTCACTACGAAGCGAGCTATTAGCGAGTGCGGTGAGGGCGAGGCTTCCGGAATGCTCGAAAGCTATCTCTTCGATTGGATCGAAGAATGGGCATTCCTCACTGAGGACGGAGAAGTTTCCATCCTCGAAGCCGCCTTAGATCGTCTAGTCGAAGACTGGACTACCTGCAATCTCTGAGTCAAACGTCACTATACAAAGGAGTCAATCATGATCTTCAACAGCTACCCGACAGCATTACTCCAAGCTCGAAAGCTTGCCATGCGCCATTCTTCGAGGAGTGTTCCGATCCATCGGATCAGGATCTATCCGGATCAGGCTGATCAGTACGAGGTTCGTTACACCCTGCCTCGGCAGGATGACCTCTGGCGTAGCTGCGTGCTCAAGCTCACGCTTACCCCTTCTGAGTTCGCAGCCTACGAAGCCTGGCTCGCTGAACGAGGTTCGAACTGATGGGTGACACAACTACAGCTAAGGAGAAAGAAGTGACTAGAAGAATCGGCTATGTCCGGCTCAGCCGTGAGGACGCTAAGAGTATGTCCATCGAGAATCAGAGACGTGCACTCAGAGCCTACGATCCCAAGATGCCTATCTTCGAAGATGAGGGTGTCTCGGGGGAGAGTAACCTCACTGATCCGGATACGGCCTGGTCGAAGCAGGTTCGGCCGCTGTTCAGGAAGGATCCGAAGGGAACTCAGATTGTGCTGTTCACCCTCGACCGCATGAGCCGGAAAAAGGGTGCGATGCTCTTTGAGGCTGAGCAGACTCTCGATGCTGGTGGGACAATCTACTGTGTTCGGGAGTCCAAGACGTTCGATGATGCTGATGACGCTCAGCAGGCTATCGAACTGCTCTTTGCCTCTTACCAAGCTGATGCCTACCGGGTTGAGACTCGGAAGAAAACGAAGGTCGCTATCGATGCTCTCAAGAAGGCTGGGGTTCCTCTGGGACGTAAGCCGTCGCTCTCTGAGGAGCACATCGAACAGATCAAGTCTCTTCGGACGTTGGGGCTGGGCTACACCGCTATCGGGAAGGCTGTGCCGACGCTCCGTAAGAAAGACAAGGTGCTGGTTGCTACCTCACCCCGTGTGATCAAGAAGGTATTGGCTGGCGAGTATGAGAGCCGTGAATCCTATGATCTTCGTAACCTCGAAGCCCGTACGAAGATGGCTGCTCGGGCTGTGCTGGGCTACAGGGAAGGGGGAGGCGATGAGTCGGAATCTGAAGCAGCAACCTAAGAGGCTTGGAGGCTGGCTCTATGGGAAGCTTCCTTGGTATGGGAAGCTTCTGGTTCCGGTCGTTGCTCTTGCTCTCGGGGTGCAGATTGTCTTCTGGGTGCTGAGCTTCTTCGTTTGATCGATCTAAGAGGGGTTGGGGTTCTTGTTTGTGAACCTCGACCTCTCTGCATGTGTTCAGCGTTCCTAGGCGTCGATCCTAGACGCCAACTGGTGTTAGGTGAATGTGCCAACGTCTTAGGCTAAAGGCTTGCTTAGATCGTATCCTGGGTTCATAGTTCCTCCCAGCCGGTGGGAATACCCGTGTTCTTCGGCTTCAGGATGCGATCTATGTAGCTTCCCATCGTTGTGGCCGCCTGCTTGGCGGTGTCGGCGCTACTGTAGATCGAGATTTGAGCAGACGCATTTTTTGGACTCCAACCCATTATGGAGATCAAATGATCTGGGTCGGCTCCTCCATCGATGAGGGAAGTAGTAGCCATGTGGCGTAGCGTGTGGACTGTCATGTTTTCTGGCAGACCATAGTTATACTCGATCTGTTCAAGTAGCTTATGGAGTGCCTGCCGGTCTCGTTGGCCGTAGATCGGCTTTCCATCGTCCCTAGTGAAGAGTAGTTTGTCTAAGCCTTCCCCTTTTTCGGGATGGAAGGTTGGGAGGCTTCTCCGCTCCTTCACTGCCTTTATATGGTTGAAGGCAAGAACCCAGAGTTCCACGGTCAGAGCGATCTCACGGTAGCCGTTGACAGTCTTGGTGCCCTTGAGTATCCAGCGGTTATCCCCGATCTTCTTCGGGCACTGGGTGGTTCGTTTGCCGCACTCCCATTTGCCGCTAGTTGTGTCCAACTCGCATCCATGTTCAGCCCCGGCTCTCTGTAGCTGTTGCTTCACAACTAGCCGGAAATGGCCGTCTCGTTCTTCAAAGCAATCGTCTGTAAGCCCGAGAACTTCGGCCTGTCGTAGCCCGAGTAGTCCAAAGATCCAGCGTAGTTCCTGTTTGTCCTTTTGAGCCTCTTGGATGATGAGTGGACCGAGCCTATCTGCTGCTTTTCGGATAGCCTTTGTGTCGTTCACCGTCTTTCGTTTCTTGGCTGGAGCCTTGAGGCCAATCATCGGGTGGCGATAGAGGATGCCGTCTCGCTGGTAGTAATCGAGGGCACTTCTCAGGCAAATAAATGTTTGTCGGATGGAGTCAACACCCAACCCCCTGTCGGGCATTGTTACCGTGAAGTAGTGTTTTAGTTCTTCGTAGGTGAGTGCTCGAACTGGTTTGCTGCCGAACTTCGGGAGTAAGTGGTTTCTGATCCGCGCATCGTACATGTGGATTGTTGCTGGTGCCAGGTTTCCCCGCTTGCGCTCATTGAGCCAGTCCATGAGACAGTCACCGACTGTGAGTCTGGCTATCTTGGGATCGACTGGTATTGCTTCGGGAGATTCGAGTCCATAGTTCACTCGTTCTTTGAGTATCTTTAGATCTCGCCGTTCTAATGCTTCTCGCTCTGTGCGAGCCTGAGCCGTGATCTTTTTAGGTTTGCCTCCAAGCTCAATGGTCTTGGCTGCTCGGTAGACAGTGACAGTAGATCCATCCTTGCGAGTTCTGGGAACCGGGTAAACAGAACCTTCGCCGTTGAAACGTTTCTTTGGATTTCTCTTGCCGATAGGGCCATGCTTGCCGGATCCTGAACGACGAAGACGATCAATGTCTTCATTTTTGAACTCGTACATGAGTCAATAGTCATTCGACTTATCCGAGAAGTCAACTCAAAAAGTCAACTCACGCAGGCGGTTCGTTTCGTTAAAAAACCGCATATTCCTGTCAGATTTTACTCTCTGACAGGAATATGCGGTGATCTGGCGGTGACGGTGGGATTTGAACCCACGGTAGGGGGTTACCCTACACGACTTTTCGAGAGTCGCACCTTCGGCCGCTCGGACACGTCACCGCGGAAAAGCTTATGTGATTCGGGCGTGGATTGCGAATCCGGGGCGCGACTTTTTCTGCGGCCTGGTGATGGGGGGTGCCCCTATGTTGTTTGTCAAGCGGCGAGGGCGGTTTCTGATTGGGTTCGTGGCTGGTAGAGGCTGCCGGTTCTGATCATTGCGTGGAGGACGTCGCAGCGGCGCCTCGCCAGTGCGATGAGTGCTTGGTTATGGCGTTTGCCTTGCGCGATCTTCCGGTCGTAGTAGGCCCGTGATTCGGGATCTCGGAGCGCTGCAAACGCGGAAAGAAACATTGCACGTTTCAGGACCTTGTTGCCGCGCTTTGAGGGGTGTTCGCCGCGGATCGAGGTGCCGGATCGGCGGGTGACGGGCGCGAGCCCGGCGTAAGACGCGAGGTGCCCGGCCGTGGGGAAATGTTTCCCGACGATCTCGGTGAGGAGTCTGGCTGCGGTCCTGACGCCGACTCCCGGCATACTCGTCAGGACCGGGTGAAGAGGGTGCGCTTCCACGATCTTCTCAACCTCGGACGCGATATCGGTGCGTTGCTGGCGGAGTTCGCTGAGTTGCTTCGCGAGCCGTGGCAGCACGATACTCGCGGCGTTCGTGCCGGTGACCGTCACGGTCTGTTGATCGAGGGCGTCGAAGATCTCCTGCGCCCATGCCCCGCCCTTGCGCGGGGCACGCTTGAGGAGCCTGGCCGCGACGCGCTTCTGCCCGGCTCGGCGCAACTCACCCGGTGATGGGTAACGCTGCAGCACATCGAGGATCGCGGGATGATCCAGACGCGGCCCGAGTACCCGTTCCAGGGTGGGATGGATCTGGGTGAGGAGACCTCGAACGCGGTTGGAGACTTGCGTGATTTGCGCGGCAAGATCATCATCGAAGCCACACAGCATCGAGAGTTCCGCGATCTGCTCATCGGCGACTTTGATCGATCGCAGAGTTGAGGGCATCGTGCGGGCGGTCTCCGCGATGATGAACGCGTCCCGTGCGTCGGTCTTCGCTTCACCGGGGTGGAGGTCAGCGACGCGGCGCATCGTGAGGCCGGGGAGATACCCGACGAGCACACCATGCGCTTGCGCGACGGCGACGGGGAGCGCCCCGATCGTGGCGGGCTGGTCAACGACCAGCAGAGCGGGGCCGTGCTCAGCGAGTTGATCTAGCACCGATATGATCTTGGCTTCGGTGTTCGGGAGCGGCTTGTCGTAGAGCTTCTTCCCGTCGCGGGTGAGCGCGACCGCGTGATGCTCGCTCTTGCCGACATCGAGGCCGATGAAGACCGCGACGTCGTCGTAGTGCTCAATGCTGTTCAAGGGGTGTTCCTCCGTCCTGCTTGTATGTGTTCGGCAGTCAGGTGGCGGTAGGCGTCGGCATCCACGTTACGAACGACCCTGCCCCGATATGCGCGGCTGTGGTCTTGCCCCTATCAGCGATCACCGACCGCCAGACCGGAGGTCGGTGACAACACCCCCCAGATCATTGGTACGACAGGGGGCAACAATCATGCCGGCCCCGGCTGGCTGCCTCACTCCTCATCCTCGCGGATCAGGAGCTACGAACAAAGTAACGGGGGCGATGATGCTGAGCCTGCGCCCCACTGTCGAGCCTGCGGTTCCTGACTGCAGGTTCGGCGGTGAAGCGCAGGTTCGGCGAAGCGGCGCCGCCGCCGCGTGTGCCCAACCGTGAATGTCGGCGGCTCCCATTAGGCTCCCAGCATGGCAAAAAACACGAGCAGCTACGCGTGCACCGAGTGCGGATGGCAGGCCTCAAAGTGGGTCGGCCGCTGCGGCGAGTGCCAACAGTGGGGCACGGTCTTAGAGCGCGGCGCCCCCAAAGCTTCTCTCGCGCGCACCACGCAGGCGGTCGCCCCGGCTGCCGGGCGTGAGGCGCTGCCCATCACCGAGCTTCGGGGTGACGCGCTGATCCACCGCCAGACGGGTATCGGCGAGTTTGATCGGGTGCTCGGCGGCGGAGTGGTGCCGGGCGCCGCGATCCTGCTCTCTGGTGAGCCCGGCGTGGGCAAATCGACGCTGCTGCTCGACGCGGCCGCGCGCGCCGCGCAGGTGGGCGCCCGCGTGCTGTACGTCAGCGGTGAAGAATCGACGGGGCAGATCCGCATGCGTGCCGAGCGCACCGGAGCACTGCACCCCACGCTGTTTCTCGCGAGCGAGACGGATCTCGCGACGGTGTTGGGGCACATCGAAGAGGTGGATCCTGAGTTCATCATCGTTGATTCGGTGCAGACCCTCGCGAGTGCCCAGGTGGAGGGTGGCGCCGGCGGCCCCTCGCAGGTGCGCGAAGTGGCGGCGGCGCTGATCCGGGTCGCGAAGGGGCGCGACACCCCCGTTATTCTCGTCGGCCACGTCACGAAAGACGGCTCGGTCGCGGGGCCCCGGCTGCTTGAGCATCTCGTCGACGTCGTGTGCCACTTCGAGGGTGACCGGCACACTGCGCTGCGTTTCCTGCGCACCCTGAAGAACCGTTACGGCCCGACGGACGAGGTCGGGTGCTTTGAGATGACGGGGAGCGGGATCCGGGAGGTGGCGGATCCGAGTGGTCTCTTCTTGAGCCGGGCACCGGAGGCCGTGAGCGGTACCTGCGCAACCGTCGCGATGGAGGGGCGCCGGGCGCTTCCCGTCGAGGTGCAGGCGCTGGTCGTGCCGACGAGCGCGCCGAACCCGAGACGCGTTACGAGCGGCGTGGAGTCCGCTCGTGTGGCGATGATTCTCGCGGTGCTTGAGCGGAGGCTGGACGTGAGGTTGAGTGACCGCGACGTGTATGTGTCCACGGTCGGCGGCGTGAAACTGACCGAGCCCGCCTCGGATCTCGCGATCGCCCTCGCCGTGTTGTCTGCGCACGTGGACCGCCCGCTGCCGCAGAATCTTGCCGCCTACGGGGAGATTAGCCTGGCCGGGGAGGTGCGGCCGGTCTCGGGCGGGGCGCAGCGCGCCAACGAGGCGAAGCGTCTGGGGTATTCGAAGATCCTCGACTCGGGTATCGCGCGGCTGGATCTCGCGCGGGACCGGGCAGGATTGGGGGATGGTGTTGCGACCGGCCAGAGGAGGCGTGATCCTGAACCAATTTGAAACGATTTGGACCAAACTGAGCGATGAATAGCCTGCGTAGATTTTTAGCCAATCTGCGCGAGGTAGACTAGAGGATCGTGAGCAAGAACACAGTAGATGTAGTCCTCATCGGCGGCGGCGTGATGAGCGCGACCCTCGGCACCCTGATCAAGCAGGTGCAGCCTGACTGGTCAATCGAGATTTTCGAGTCCCGCCAAGACGTAGCCACGGAGAGCACCAACGCCTGGAATAACGCGGGTACGGGTCACGCAGCACTCTGCGAGCTGAACTATATGCCCGAGGCCGCCGACGGTACGCTCTCGGCCGAGAAGGCGATCGACATCAACGAGCAGTTCCAGCTGTCTCGGCAGTGGTGGTCGACGCTGGTAAAGAAGGGGATTCTGGGCGAGCCCTCAACCTTCATTAATCCCACCCCGCACATGACCTTCGTGCAGGGAGAATCGAACGTCGACTACCTGCGTCGCCGCTACGAGATCCTGAAAAAGGAACCGCTCTTCGCTGACATGGAATACAGCGAGGATCCCGAGCAGATCGCCGAATGGGCGCCGCTGCTCATTGACCGTCGTGCAAAGGACGAGGTGTTTGCCGCAACCCGCTCCGAGAGCGGCACCGACGTCGACTTTGGCGCGGTCACCCACCAGCTTTTTGACTACCTCGTGTCACAGGGAGCGAAGCTCAACCTCGGCAGCCAGGTTCGCAAGCTCAAGCGCCAGGCCGACGGGACCTGGAACGTGCACGTGCGTAATCGCGCCGGCTACGGCACTCGCACGGTGAACGCGAAGTTCGTGTTTGTGGGTGCTGGCGGCGGCGCACTGTCACTGCTGCAGTCCTCCAAGATCCCCGAGATCAAGGGCTTCGGCGGCTTCCCCATCAGCGGAAAGTTCCTGAAGACCGACAACCCCGAGATCGTCGCGCATCACAAAGCAAAGGTGTACGGGAAGGCCGCGGTGGGTGCCCCCCGATGTCGGTTCCTCACCTCGACACCCGCGTCGTCGACGGCAAGGAGAGCATCCTCTTCGGTCCGTATGCGGGCTTCAGCCCTAACTTCCTGAAGAAGGGCTCGTGGTGGGATCTGCCGGGATCGATCCGCCTGCACAATATTGGCCCCATGCTCAAGGTCGGCCTGACCCAGTGGTCGCTCGAAAAGTATCTTGCCGGTGAGCTGCTTGCGAGCCGCGAGAAGCAGATGGAAACGCTCCGCCAGTACATGCCCTCGGCCCGTACCTCCGACTGGGAGATGATCACAGCCGGACAGCGTGTGCAGGTCATGAAGAAGGACCCGCAAAAGGGCGGGATTCTGCAGTTCGGCACCGAGGTCATTACGGGCGCTGAAGGATCCATCGCGGGTCTGCTTGGCGCGTCACCGGGTGCTTCAACGGCAGTGTACGCGATGCTGGGCGTGCTTGAGAAGTGCTTCCCCGAGCAGTACAAGAGCGTGTGGAGCAAGACGTTCAAGGAGCAGGTTCCGGCGCTTGGCGCGGGACTGAATGGTGACGCGGCGGCGGCCAAGGCCTCACTCGCTGCGACCGCCGAGGTGCTCGGGCTGAACAAGTCGGGTGCTGCGCCCGCCATCGACGCGGTTTAGCGCGCGGGTCACTCCGCGAGCAGGCGCTCCAAGAACTCGGCGGTGTCTTCCCACCCGGTGACCGCGTGGCACTCGACCCCGAGAGCCTTCACCGGGTAGTCGTTGCCATCGGGATCGAGGCGATCGCCCACAAACAGCATCTCGCTGAGGGGGATCCCGGTGTGCTCCTCGAGTTTGCGCATCCCGTAAGCCTTGTCGATGCCGCGCCTGGTGATGTCGACCGAGGTTGATCCGCCGCTGCGGACCTCAAGTTCGGGAAGCCGGGAGGCGACGGCGGCCCGCAGCGCGTTCTTTTTCGCGCCGTCGGGATCCCACGCGTGTTTTGCGGACACCGGCGCGCTCTGGCCGAGTGCTGAGAACGTGACCTGGGATCCGCGATCCTCAAGGATCTCGCCCCAGGGCTCAGCTTCCCACAGCCCTAGACGCTCGGCCTCCTCGCGCAGCGCCGTAAGGGCGGCGACACTCTCGGCGGGAGCCAGGTGCTCCTGATACACGGTGTGCCATGCGCCGGATTCACGTCGTTCGTAGCGGGTTCCGCAGGTGGGCAGCAGGTGTAGCCGCTCCAGCGATGCTTCGTCGACCCCGTCGAGTCGGGAGACGAGTTGTGTCTCGAACTGCTCAAAGTTGCCGCCAGAGATCACCGCGACGGTGGTGCGTGCGAGCAGCTTGGCGAACACCGCGAGCATGCGCGGATCTGCCGCTGACTTGGAAGGGGCGAGAGTGTCGTCGAGGTCAAATGCGATCAGGCGAGGCAGCTTGGTCATCAAGCTATCCTCTCACGGGTGCCAACGCTCTTTGGTGTGTGCGCAGATGGTTCTTATGGGCCGTGATAAGAACGAATTGCGCACACGCCAAACTGTCGGCGGGTGATCCCGAATCCGCAGCTACTCCTCGAAATCTGGCATGGTGGTCGAGTTCGCGTAAAAACGCACGTCGACCCGCTCAAGCCCTGAGCCTTCGAAGATGATCCGGTAGCTGCCCGGCATGGGAACCTGCGCGTCCGTGAGGGAGAACACCATCGGAATGTAACCGAAGGAGTCGTTTCCGCCGCCCAAGCTGAAGGTGCCCTCCAAACTGAAGACCTCGCCGCCACCAACGGCTGGCTCGCACCGGGCCCGGAATGTGCGCTCGGGATCGCCGCGCCGCGCCTCGTTCTCGTCGTACTCGACAACGACCACGAGCGTCGCTCCAAGCGCCGCCGGGTATGCCTCGCGGTTGATCGTGTTGATGAAGCCGGAGAGCACCCCGAGCGTGCCCTCGCGGACATTCGCCGCATCGGCGAGAAAAGCTGCTGCAATTTTCATGGGGTCCTCCGGAGTGTTCAAATGTGTGACCGTCTCTGCTAAGCCTTTCATGTTTCTCTGTGGGCGGGTCATCACAGGCCGCAAGAATCGCACCCGACTAAGCTGGAACGGTGATTCGACACTTTCTTCGCGACGATGACCTCAGCCATGCCGAGCAGTTGGAGGTCTTGGACCTTGCCGCCCGACTGAAGGCAGCGCCGTATTCGCGGCGCCCACTCGAGGGCCCGCAGTCGGCTGCGGTGTTCTTCGACAAGACTTCAACGCGCACGCGCTTTAGCTTCGCGGCGGGCATTGCGGAACTCGGCGGGAATCCGATCGTCGTCAACCCCGGTGAGGCGCAGCTCGGCGCCAAGGAATCGATCGCCGACACCGCGAAAGTGCTCTCGCGCATGGTAGAACTCATCGTGTGGCGAACCTACGCGCACGCGGGGCTTGAAGAGATGGCGGCAAACGCGAGCGTCCCCGTCATCAACTCCCTCTCCGATGACTTTCACCCGTGCCAGATTCTCGCGGACCTGCAGACGATCCGCGAGAACAAGGGCGAGTTGCGCGGGCTCACCGCCACCTATGTTGGCGACGCCGCCAACAATATGGGCCACTCCTATCTGCTTGGTTTCGTGACCGCGGGGATGCACATTCGGGTCGCTGGGCCCGAGGGCTACCACCCGCGTGCAGACATCATCGCCGACGCCGAACGCATCGCGGCCGAAACCGGCGGCAGCGTGACGGTGATGGTGGATCCCGTCGCGGCCGTGAGCGGTGCCGACGCGGTCATCACCGACACCTGGGTGTCGATGGGGCAGGAAAACGAGAAGGCCGAGCGCATCGCCACCTTTGGCGCATACCGAGTGACGCCCGAACTGATGTCACAGGCGAAGCCGGACGCGATCTTCCTGCACTGTCTGCCCGCATACCGCGAGTTTGAGGTCGCGCCAGAGGTGATTGACGGCCCGCAGAGTGTCGTCTGGGACGAGGCGGAGAACCGCGTGCACGCCCAGAAGGCGCTGATGACCTGGCTGCTTGCGCAGCCGAAGACGGAGAGCAAGTAATGAGCACAGCAGACACAACACACACCAACGACGGCAACCGCGCAGCCGAGGCCGGCGCGCTGTGGGGCGGCCGGTTCGCGAGCGGACCCTCGGCCGCGCTCGCCGCGCTCAGCAAGTCCACCCAGTTTGACTGGGTCCTCGCAGAGTACGACATTCGCGGATCGAAGGCCCACGCCGCCGCGCTCGCCGCAGCGGGCTACCTCACCGCAGATGAACTGCGCGACATGCGTGCGGCCCTCGATGAACTCGCCGCACGCGTCGCTGACGGCCGCTTCGTCGCCGCCGAAGAAGATGAAGACGTGCACTCGGCGCTTGAGCGCGGCCTGATCGAGATCGCCGGCGTGCAGCTCGGCGGCAAGCTCCGCGCGGGCCGCAGCCGCAACGACCAGATCGCGACGCTCGTGCGTCTCTACCTGCTTGATCACGCTGCCGTCATTCGGGGCATGCTGCTCGACCTGGTTGAGGCGATCCTGAACCAGTGCCTCGCCCACCCGGCCGCGATCCTGCCCGGACGTACTCACCTGCAGCACGCGCAGCCCGTGTTGCTCGCCCACCAGCTTGCCGCGCACGCGTGGCCGGTGATTCGGGATCTCGAGCGCCTGCGCGACTGGAGCGTTCGCGCGAGTGCCTCGCCGTACGGTGGCGGCGCGCTGGCTGGCTCGTCGCTGGGGCTGGATCCGCGCCTGGTGGCCGCTGAACTCGGTCTCGGGGATCCGCTCGAGAACTCGATCGACGGCACCGCCGCGCGCGATGTGGTGGCGGAGTTTACGTTCATCTGTGCGCAGATCGGGATCGACCTGTCGCGCCTGAGCGAGGAGATTATCCTCTGGAACACCAAGGAGTTCGGGTTTGTGCGCCTGCACGATGCTTTCTCGACCGGCTCCTCAATCATGCCGCAGAAAAAGAACCCGGACATCGCAGAACTCGCGCGCGGCAAGTCGGGGCGCCTGATCGGCAACCTGACCGGGCTGCTCGCGACGCTGAAGGGCCTGCCGCTAGCCTACAACCGTGATCTGCAGGAAGACAAAGAGCCGGTATTCGACTCGGTGTCGCAGCTCGAAGTGCTGCTCCCCGCCTTCACCGGTATGGTCGCGACGATGACGTTTGATACCGAACGTATGGCCGAGCTTGCCCCGCAGGGCTTTTCCCTCGCGACCGATGTTGCCGAGTGGCTCGTCAAGCAGGGCGTCATTTTCCGGGACGCACACGAGATCTCGGGTGAGCTTGTGCGTCACTGCGAGGAGCGCGGGATCGAGCTGCACGAGCCGAGCGACGCGGAGCTTGCCGCAGTGTCACCGCATCTCACCCCAGCCGTGCGCGAGGTCCTGACGATCGAGGGCTCCGTGAACTCGCGCGTGGGGGCCGGCGGCACCGCGACCGTGCGGGTGGCCGAGCAGCTTGCCCGCCTGGCCGAGCGCATCGGGGAGTTCCGCGCGTAGTCTCAATCCGCCGGTTGAGCGCGCAATACTCAGAGAAGAAAGCAGCGCTTTCTTCCGTATGGCGCGATGGCGCCACTGCGCCAAGTGAGTCGAAACCAAGAGTCCTTTGAATTCGATACTTCGACTCGGCTGATGCCTCGCTCAGCACGGCGCTCGGCAAGCCTCGCTCAATCGGCGGAACTTTTCCCCCGTCATCCTGCGATTCCTTTGGAACGCAGGATGACGGGGTGGGGCTGGTCTATATGCAGGATGACCGAGCGTAGCTGGTTTTCACCGAGCCTGCGTTTCACCGTCGACCCTGCGGTCAGGAACCGCCAGTTCGGCGGTGAAACGCAGGCTCGACGAGCAATGCTACTCAACCCTTGAGCAGCGCCTCCTGGGTGGGGCGCAGATCCGCCTCGCCAGCCGCGGGCCAGTGCGACATTGCCCGCTCCGCGAGCGCGGTGATCGTGAGCGAGGGGTTGACGCCGGGGTTCGCCGGCACCGCAGCGCCGTCGATCACGGAGAGCCCGGGGTGCCCCACACGCGGTGGTAGCGGTCGATCACCCCCGAATCGGGGGACGCGGAAATCACCGCGCCGCCGAGAAAGTGGGCGGTGAGGGGGATCCCGAACACTTCGGGCCAGGATCCGCGCGCCTCCGCGGGCACCCCGCTCTCCTGCGAGAGCCGCGCCGCAATCGCCTCGGTCGCGCGGTGCGCTTGCGGCAGGTAAGAAGGGTTGGGTTCGCCGTGCCCCTGGGCACTCGTCATCCACAAACGCCCAAAGCGCCGCCGCAGTGACAGCGTCAGTGAGTTGTCGGCGGTCTGCATCACCAGCGCGATGATGCCGCGATCGCTCCAGCGGCGCAGCGACCCGAGCTTGAACTGGCGCACCGGGTGGCGCAGCGAACGACCCAGCACAAAACCGAGTCGCGCGGGCAGCGAGCGGTCTCCCGGCACCATCACGGTGGCGAGCGCGCCCATCAGGTTCGAGCCGGGGCCGTAGCGGACGTTCTCAACGTGGGTGGTGTCGTCGACGTGGAACGACGTGGTGATCGCAACCCCGCGCGTCAGTTCGGCGTTCTCGGGGACGCTGACCGCGACCGCCCCGTCGAGCGCCTCCGAATTTGTGCGCGTGAGGCGGCCGATGGCGTCGGACACCCGCGGCAGATCCCCGCTCGCTTTCATGCGGTGCAGCAGTTGCTGCGTTCCCCAGGTGCCCGCGGCGAGCACCACCTGGGTTGCCGTCACGGTGCGCTCGTCCGCGCGCGCCCCTGTCCAAGATCCGCTGCGCCGTGACGTCACCGCGAAGCCACCACCCGGCAGTTCCCGCACGCGCGTCACGGTACGCATCGGCTCGATCGTGACACCGCGCCGCTCGGCGAGCGCCAGATAGTTTTTCATCAGGGTGTTCTTCGCACCCACGCGGCACCCGACCATGCAGTTTCCGCACAGGGTGCAGCCGGTGCGGTCGGGGCCGTCACCGCCGAAGAACGGATCCGCCACCCTTACGCCCGGCGTCCCCAGGAACACCCCGACGGGGGCGTTTCGAAACGTTGAGCCCACCCCCAAATCCTCCGCAGCCCCGCGCATGATCCGCTCGACGGGGCCCGTGTGCGGGTAGTGCTCCACGACACCGAGCATCTGTTTCGCGACGGCGTAGTGCGGTGCGAGTTCAGTGGCCCAATCGGCAATCTTTGCCCACTGCGGGTCGGTGAAGAATGGAGTGCCCGGTTCATAGAGCGTGTTGGCGTAGTTCAGCGATCCGCCCCCGACACCGGCCCCCGCGAGCACCATCACGTGCGGCAGGCGGTGGATCCGCTGCACCCCGAAGCACCCCAGATACGGTGCCCAGAGGTAGCGCCGCACGTTCCAGCTGGTCTTCGCGAAGTCTTCGTCTGCGAAGCGCCGCCCGGCCTCCAGCACCCGCACCCGGTAGCCCTTCTCGGCGAGGCGCAGCGCGGACACAGAGCCCCCGAAACCGGATCCGATAATCACGACATCTTCGTCGTATGCTGCGGCACGGTGTGTCATGAGCGGTCCTCCTCCGCGGTGGCGTGCGGCACCATCATCTTGAGTCTCGCGGGCAACACCGTGATCGCGCAAGTGTCGGTGCCCACAAATTCGCCGTCCGCATAAATCGAGAGCCCCGGCGCGGACACACCGACCTTGTGCACGCGCCGCTGCGACACCTGCGGCAGCTCGAGATGCTGCCCGCGCAGCAGCTTGGGGAACAGCCGGATCAGCTCCCAACGTCGCATCGGGGCAACGTGGACCACGTCGAAAAAGCCGTCGCTCGGGTCCGCACCCGCGCAGATCGGCATCCCGCCGCCGTAGGACACCGTGTTACCGATCGCAATCAGGGTCCCCGGTTCGGCGCGCTCCGGTTCGTCGTCGATCTGCACCTTGAACGCGAGCGGGGACAGCCGCAGCAGTTCGATCACGAGCGCGAGGTAGTAACGCAGCGAACCCGAGGGCCAGCGCAGCCGGTTGGTGCGATCGCTCACCTTCGCATCAAAGCCGAGCGCCGCGATCGTCAGGAAGTGTTTTACGCGGCCGCTGCACTGGAGCTCGCCGACGTCAAGATCGCGGATGGTGCCGGTCACGGCGAGAGCGGCCGCGTCGGCGGGATCGGTGCGCGGGATCCCGAGCGTGCGGGCAAGGTCGTTTCCGGTGCCGGCGGGCACGAGCGCAAGCGGCACCGCGCTGCCGAGCACAGACTCGAGGACCTCCGACATGGTGCCGTCGCCGCCCACCACCACCAGGAGGGCGGGGTCATCGCGCAGCGCCTGCGCCGCAAGCGCCACCGTGTCTGCGGCAGACGCACCGGCGTACGCGCGCACCTCGACACCACGCGCACGCAATTCGGCGATCGCGGCCGCGGCGGCTGTGCGCCCGCGACCCTTGCCCGCGAAGGGGTTTGAGAGCACGGCGATGTGCCCGTGCGGGGTCACTGCAGTGGCTCCTCGGTGCGCGAGGTCGTGGACGGGGCTGCCCCGGCATCCGCACCAATCACGGCGCCCGGATTCATGATGGCGGCGGGATCGAGCTCCCGCTTGATCGCGCGCAGGATCCGGATCCCTGTCTCGCCGACCTCTTCGCGCAGCCACGGTGCGTGATCCCGCCCCACCGCGTGGTGGTGCGAGATGGTGCCGGAGGCTTCGAGGATCGCGTCGTTGACCCCGGCCTTGATGGGAGCCCACGCGGCAAGCGGATCCTCGCGGACGCTCGCGAGTACGGTGAAGTAGAGCGAGGCACCGGTGGGGTAGATGTGCGAGATGTGGCACATGATGTACGACTTTGATCCGATGCGCGCGAAACCGTCCTTGAGGGCAGCCTCGACCGCATCCCGGAGCTTGGGCAAATTCGCCCAGGTGCTTGCGGTCTCCAGCGTCTCGCAGAACACCCCGGCATCGAGCAGCGCGTCGCGAAGGTAGGGGCCGTCGAAGCGGCTCTGCATCCAGTCCGCAGCGTCGCCTTCTCCCGCGGACACGCCGCCCGCGGCGCGTAGGAGCGCAGAGGTCCGGGCTCGCCGCTCGGCGATCTCTGTGCTCGCGTTCGCGCCCGCGCCCTCATACACGGTGACGGCACTCGCCCCCTTGGCGAGAATCTTGCCGATCTTGCCGAGCTGTGCGAGACTGACGGCCGTTTCTGCCTCGTCGGAGAGACGGATCACGGTGGGCCCGGATCCCGCCTGGGCGACCTGCCGCAGTCCCTCCGATCCGGCGGCGAAACTCGGAAACGTCCACGCCTCGAATACGCGCTCAGTGGGGACGGGGTGCACCCGCAGCGTGACCTCGGTGATCACCCCAAAGATCCCCTCGGACCCCAAGAACACGCGGATGAGGTCTGGCCCAGCGGCGGATCCCGGCGAACGCCCGAGCTCGAGGTCCCCGGTGGGGGTGGCGACGCGGATCCCGGTCACCATGGTGTCGAAGCGTCCGTAGCCGGCCGAGTTCTGGCCGGAGGATCTGGCCGCGGCAAAACCGCCGATCGTTGCGTAGCGGAAACTCTGCGGGTAGTGCCCGAGTTCGAAGCCGTGCGCCGCGAGAGCCGCTTCCGCGTCTGGCCCGGTCGTGCCCGCGGCGAGCACGGCCTCTCCGCTGAGCGGATCGAAGCGCAGCAGTCCGGTGAGGCGGCGCAGATCGAGCGCGATGACGGCCCGGTGTGCTCCGCGCTCGGGGTCGAGCGCGCCGACAACACTGCTGCCGCCGCCGAACGGGATCACAGCGATTCCGTGTGCCGCTGCGAGGGCGAGACAGGCGCGTACCTCGTCGTGGCTGCCGGGGCGCACAACCGCGTCGGGCGCGGCTTGGTTCTGAGCCCGCCGCCGAAGCAGATCGGGGGTGGATCTCCCGCCCGCATGGTAGATGCGCGCAGCCTGCGACGTGTCGACACTTGCCTCGCCTACTGCCTCTCGCAGCGCACCCAGATCTTCGGCGCTCAGGGCAATTGGCGCGAGATTGACGCTCTCGAGTTCAACAGAAGCTTCAGGCTTGCGCACGCGCCCCAGCAGCAGCGGCAACAGCGCGTGTACCGCGCGGGGCAGCGGTTTTGCCCGCTCAGGATCACCCCAACCGTTCCAGCGCATCGGCTGATCTTCATGGGGCCCAACGCTTTCCACGCTCATGCATTACAGTGTGGCATGTGAGCGTCTCCTCAGCTACTTCTCTGAACGCGGCCAGACGTCGGCGTGAGCTCGAACTTGCCTCACTCGATACCACCGACGTGCTGGTCGTTGGTGGCGGAATCACCGGCGCGGGCGTCGCCCTCGACGCGGCATCTCGCGGACTCAGTGTGGTGCTCATCGAAGCCGAGGATCTCGCTTTCGGTACGAGTCGCTGGAGCTCGAAGCTTGTGCACGGCGGTCTGCGCTACCTCGCCACGGGCGACTTTGCGACAGCACGGGAAAGTGCGATCGAGCGCCATGTGCTGATGACGCAGATCGCCCCGCACTTGATCCGGCCCCTCCCGCAGTTGCTACCGTTCGCTCCCGGGGTGACGCTGCTGCAGCGCGCCGCGGGTGTCGCGGGCATGGGCGTCGGGGATCTGCTGCGGATGCAAGCCCGGACCCCGCGCAGCGTGCTTCCCGGGCCGCAGGTGGTGGGACGCCGCACCGCCCTGCGGCTTGCCCCGACGCTGCAGTCGCGGGGGCTGCGCGGCGGCATGCTGTCCTTCGACGGGCAACTCACAGACGACGCGAAACTTGTGGTCACCATCGCGCGCACCGCGGCCGGGCACGGGGCGAGGATCCTGACCCGCGTGCGAGCGGCCGAACTGCGTCACGACGGCGCGAGTGTCTGCGACTCACTGACGGGGGAGCGGTTCGAGATCCGCGCCCGCAGCGTCATCAACGCGACGGGGGTCTGGGCGGGCACGCTTGACAGTGGCATCGCGGTGCGCCCGAGCCGCGGCACCCACCTGGTCCTCGACGCCGCAGATCTCGGCGATCCACAGGCCGCAATCACGATCCCGCACGAGGGATCCGTGAGTCGCTATGTGTTCGCGCTGCCTCAGGGGAACGGGCGCGTCTTTCTGGGGCTCACCGACGAGGATGCGCCGGGCCCGGTGCCCGCTATTCCCGAGCCGACGGAGGAGGAGATCTCCTTCCTGCTGGCCAGCCTGAACCGGGTGGTGGAGACGCCGGTGCGGCGGGATCAGGTGCGCGGGCCTTCGCGGGGTTGCGGCCGCTGATTTCTGGGGCTGGATCCGGCGCTGGATCTGAATCCGGCGCCACCGCCGACATCTCGCGGAAGCACCTCGTGAATCAATCCGCGGCGGGCTTCATCAACGTGCTCGGCGGGAAGCTCACGACCTATCGCCGCATGGCGGAAGACGCCGTTGATCTTGCCGTGCGCGCGTGTGGACTACGAGTTGGTGGATCTACGGTGCCGCCCAGCCGCACGGCCGGGCTCAGGATCGTCGCCGCGGACGATGCGCGCGCCACGGCTTCGCGGTCCGACGCCGCTGAACCGGTCGCCCCGGGCGTGCCGGTCACTCGCGCCGAGGTCGAATATGCCGTGCGCGTCGAGGGCGCCCTGACGGTGGAAGACGTGCTCGACCGCCGCACCCGCATCGGTCTCGTCGACGCTGACCGCGCTGCCGCCGAGCCGATCGTCTCTGAGATCGTCGCAGAGACGCTCGCCGAGTAGCGCCCGCTCTCGCGGCCGGTACGTCCCGGCGCCCGCAGTTTTGGTGAGCGACCGCCTTGCCGACGAGTGACCCCCTTATCCGCGGGTTGCTAAGGGAGTCACTCGCGGATAGGGGGGGCATTCACCGCATCGCCCCGCGTCATTCTGATTGGGAGTGATTTTGTCAAGTGGGCGACGAGACTCATCTAATGTGCTCGCGAAATGGGGTACGTGCCTCATTTGAGAAATGCTCGCGAAACGCTAGCCACCCGTCGAGCATTGGGGTGTGCTGGTGAGATGGGTTCGTTGTCGGTGTCGACCAAGCGTGAAATCACGAAGAAGTATGCCCGCGAACATGCGGCGGGCTCGAAGAAAGTGAGGGGCCGACTGCTCGACGAGTTGGTCGCGATGACTGGCTGGTCGCGAGCGAACACGCGCCGGCAAGTGTCCGCAGCTAGAGCCAGGCGGGGCCCCCAACGGGCCCTGAAGTGGGCACCCCGCCCGCGAACATACGGGTACGACACGCTCAAGCTCCTGATCGTTGTGTGGATGTTCGCCGGTCAGCCCTCGGGGAAGTATCTCGCAGCAACAATGGGGATCTGGTTGCCCAAGTTGATCAAGCACGACGAGTCTGGTGCTGACACACACCGCTTGACCGATCACACCCGAGCGCAGTTGCTGACAGTGTCGGGAGCGACGATCGACCGGTTTTTGAAACCGACTCGGGACGGGGTGCGGTTGACGGGTATTTCTGGCACGAAACCCGGACCACTATTGCGGACCTCGATCACGGTCCGTAAAGCTGGGGGTGAGCACGAGCAGGTGCCCGGGTTTTGTGAACTTGATCTTGTTTTGCATTGTGATCCCACACTCAGAGGGGAGTTCTGTCGCACGCTGACGGTAGCCGATGTGCTTACTGGTTGGACTGAGAACATGGCGTTGAAGAACGGGGCACACAGGTGGGTACTCGAAGCAATGCCGGTGATCGAGCAGAGGCTCCCCTTTCCCCTCATCGGGATCGATAGCGATAACGGGGGCGAGTTCATGAATGCGGCCCTCATCCAATGGGCGGATGAGCGTGGACTGTTTTTCACCCGGGCCCGTCCCTACCATTCCAACGATAATGCTCATGTTGAGCAGAAGAACGGGGACGTGGTGCGTCGCCACGCGGTTCACTACCGGCATGACACGTCAACTGAATTACGACTATTGAACGAGTGATATGCGCTCGTCAGGGTCCGGCTGAATCTGTTTACCGGGACGACGAAAGCTATCGGTTATCGAGTGAACCACAACGGGAAGAGTGTTCGCGTGTATGACTAGCCTTGAACCCCCTATCAGCGGGTCATCGATTCTGGGACACTCACCACCGTCAAAGCCGCGGAGTTCGCTGCACTGCTCGAAGAGACAAATCCCGCGGAGCTTACACGAAAGATTACCGCGATCCAGACCCGTTTCATTCACCTTGCCGCTTCTCAGACGATGACACTCAGCGCTGGTATTTCGCGAGCAAAACTTGGTGAGGCACGCACTCAGCTTTCGCGAGCATCTTGACATGAGTCGTTACGACATTCTTTTCGCAAAAGATGCAATATTGTTATTTTGTATAAATGTCACAATAAAATCGCGATTTATTTCAAAAATCTTAGATTTAAGCTGAGAATATTGGACCCTATTTGCAACACGATTCTCCGATGGTTGACAAATCGAGAGTTATTCGATCCTCTTCACGTCAGCAAGGGTATGGACCTACCATGCGAATAACGTCAGATACCCTGACGTTCAACCCGGATCGGGTCAGAAGGAGCAGCGAAGCTCCAGATTGGAGTAAAGACAATGACAACTACAAGGACGAAGCGCACAGCTTTGGCAGCAGTAGCACTGACGGCAGCTGTAGGGCTGTTGTTTGCGCCGACGGCGGCGACCGCGGCTCCTACCACTTCTGTTCCAGCGGTAGCAGAGTTTGTCGAAAACCAGAGCCTTTCTGTCGACCAAATCAAGGAACGAACTACACAAATCCACGAAACCTACACAACGGTTGGAGAGGTGCTCAGCGATACTGATGCAGAATTCATACGTTTGTATGGCAACGTCGAGTCGTCGGATGTGGCACAAACGCGGCCCGGAGCACGGGGGTGGCTTCTACTCCTTTTAATCGCTCTGGGTCAGGTGCTGGTGCAAGCGGTCAGGTCTACGGCACGATGACCCTCAATAATGCAGACTTGGGAATCACGCATAGTTGGAATGCAAGCATCACGTCATCGCGAACAGGCGGGGCGGCAGTCTCCAAGATCAAGAACTGTTTTTCTGTTCGTGGGTATGGTTTGGTCGGAACTTCAGGTGTTGGGCTAATTTACTCGACAGATCCCTGTGAAACCAAAGCAGGCAGCTATCACGCCATGTCTAAGAATGCCAGTTACAGTGGAGTATTAGTCTACTCAACAATTCAGTCCTCCGGCACTTTCTACACCGCAGGAGGATCATTCACCCTCACTTCATAGGCCTCTGAATAGAAAGAAGTGCACTACGTGTTGAGGGGTTGAATGCGTAGTGCATTTCACTGCTCAGATTTACACGACTCCCTTGTCCGAGCTGGGGAGTCGTGGCCATACAACCAACAGTGCGATGCCAATAGGTCCGGTGAGGAGCGTGGTCAGAAACCATCGCCATGAGCTCCGCCCACGCTCTTTTGCAAGTCCCCCAGAAAGCAGTGCGACCGATATCCAAGCCAGCGCAGCAATTGATACTCCAAACATGCCGTTAAGTCTAGCTCCCCGCCCAAACCCAAGCCACGGTAGATCCTAAGTTGTAGCCTATTTCGGTTCTTAGAGACCTGTCGGTGGTGACTGCTCATCGGAACTAAACGTTCTTGTCACGGATGCCAACGTGGCTTGGACGTCCTCTTTTTTGGTCACTCCTGATGGGAGAATGAGTTTTGATGGTGCCGCGACGAGCGTGGGGAATCCGGCCTGGGTGAGGGCCCTGGCGAGTCGAAACCCTGTCGAGCCCGCCTCGTACGCGACCGCGACGGTGATCTAGCTCTGTGACCCAGGCCATGAAGCTATCGGTGTCGGCGGGGAGTTTCGCTTCGAATACGTCACTGGTGAGGGTATCGATCGCGGCCGCGCGTACGCTCCTCGCGTGCACGTCTAAACCAATTGAAGTACGCTCGTTAAGTACTGGGGCCTCCGTTGACTGTGGGCATCCCGAGCCGCTCTCGGGATGATACACGATCATGCAACTTGAGGCCCTGGGCCGGCAACCCCCAAAAGACAAAAGCTCCACACACTTAGGGGCTGCGCGCAGTCGCAGAATCGGATGTCATCGGCGCTTGGATCCCGCGGGAATAGCGGTCTGATGCGGCGAGGATCCTGCGACTCGCTGCGCTCGCGCAGGATGACGGGCGCAAGGTTCCCTCGTTAATGCCGAGATCCACAGCGCACTGCGCGATCGGGCGCTTCGAGGTGATCACCAACTCAACCGCGTCAGCCTTGAACTGAGGCGTGTACTTCTTCCGATCCATATGAAACAGTTCCTCCTAACAACTGTCTCAACAAACTGTACGGCCGCAGTACGGCCGCATGTCGCTGGAGTGCAGGATGACGGGGTGTCGGTGGATCGACGGATGACGGGGCGGAGGGGGACGGGGCGGGCGGCGGGCCCCGAGCGCACGTAGGCTGGACGGCGTGTAAGGTTTGGAATACCAAGCGGCAGTGGTGGCAGTGAGCGACAGGCGGCGTAAGGAGTCACAGTGGCGGGACTGAGCAGGCGCGGCTTCATAGCCGGGATCGGCGCGCTCGCCGCAGTCGCCGGCATCGAGGTAGATGCGTTCGGCAGACAGACCGTGAAACGGCTCGAAGCGATCGAAAACGGCCTGCCGCTGGGCGACGCACCCTCCACGCTCGAACAGACCTTCGTGCGCGGTCCGGTGCTGCAGGGCAGCTACCGTGCGATCACAACGGGACCGGGGGAACCGTATCTGCCGCGCCTCGACATCTTGGGCACAGAGCCGGATCCCGCCCGCACTGCGGCCCGCCGCTCGCTCCTGTACATGGCGCACCTGTCTGATCTGCACCTCATCGATGCGCAGACTCCGTGCCGTTTGGAACCGCTGATCGACCTGAATCACGGCACCTGGGCCGGCGCGTTTCGTCCGCAGGAAACCCTCACCGCCGCTGTCGTTTCGCAGATGGTCGAGGGCTACTACATCGCGCGCTACAGCCCGCTCACCGGCGCACCCATTGCTGCCGCGATCGTCACCGGCGACAGCACCGACATGCTTTCAGAGCTGGAGCTCCGCTGGTACATCGACCTGCTCGACGGCGGCGAGATTGATCCCGGATCCGCTGGCGACGACTACCACGGTGTGCAGGTGTGGGAGGAGGCCCCGTGGGCGTATCATCCCGGCAACCCCGACGGCGGTGACTTCGCGAAGTACGGTTTCCCGAAGCTCCCAGAGTTGCTGCAGCAGGCGGTGAGTCAGAAGATCACTTCGATCGGACTGCCAATGCCGTGGTACACGGTGTTTGGCAACCACGACGCCATGTTCTACGGCACCTTCGGCGTCACGGATCAGATGCGGCAGATGGCGGTGGGAAGTCGCAAGTCTTTCGAGATGACCACCACCCTCGCCAATATGCTCAACGAGTACTCCGCGCAAAACGGCGCGCTCACTCAGGGCGCAGGATCGATCCGGGACCTGTTCGGTGCTGTCGGCATGAACGCGGTGCCCGCAAACCCCAAACGGCGTCTCTACGACAGTCGCGAGTTCATGGCCGAGCACTTCAACTCGCCCGCTGCGCCAGGCCCCGTCGGTCACGGCTTTACCGAGGAGAACCTGCGCAGCGGCGAGACCTGGTGGAAGGCGGACCTCAGCGGATCGGTGCGGCTCCTTGGACTCGACACCTGCAACACGGTGGCGGGGCCCGACGGCGCGGTTTCCGAGGCGCAGTTCGAGTGGCTCGGGCAGGAGCTGAGGCAGGCCGAGCGGGAGGGCAAGCTGATCCTGATCGCGTCCCACCACAACAGCCACACGCTCGATAATCCCTCGCGAAAGCCCGGCGAAACCGGGCGGCTCTACTTCTCCAAGGATCTGCTCGAGCTGCTCCTAAAGCACCCGGTAGTGATCGCGTGGCTCAACGGGCACACGCACATCAACGAGATTCTGGCGCACACGCGAGCTGCTTCGGGGACGGACGAATCGGCGCAGCCGGGTGGTTTCTGGGAGATCACGACCGCGTCGTGCATCGACTTCCCGCAGCAGCAACAGACCATTGAGATCATGGACAATCGCGATGGCACGCTGTCCCTGTTCACGACCGTGATCGATCACGCCTCGCCTGCCACGCCGACCGGTGACGGGTCCGCCGCTGATCTCGCCGCCCGCAGCAGAGAACTCTCGCTCAACGATTGGATCGCGGAGCCGCTGATGCGCCGTGGATCCCCACTCGACCGCAATACCGAGCTCTTGCTGCCGGCGCCGTTTCCGCTCGACGGCTTCAGCGATGCGATGATCGAAAAGGAACGCATGACACACATCGCCCGGATTACCGCGCAGGAGAAGGCGGTTGGGGGGTGAACGAGCAGATGAGCGAACAGAGCAGCGAACAGCGAAGCGCTCAGCAGCGCGCCTCCTGGCCGATCCGCGCGCTCGTCGCGGTCGCCGAAAAAGTGCCGCATTCAACGCCCGCCCGCCGCGTCATCCTGTCTCTGGTGGCGGTGCTCGCAGCCGCGGGAGCCGTGCTGCTCGGGATCTCGGGGCTGACGCTGTCGGAGGGGCTTGCGCCGGTGAGTGGGGATCGCGCCTCGACGGTGCGGATCGCGACGATCGACTTCTTGGTGGCGGACGGGACCGTGTTTCTCGAGGTGCCCGAGTGCGTAGCGGATGACGATTCGACGGTGGCCTGCCTCGGTGAGACCGTCGACGGCGAACCGGTGAAATCGCAGTCGGCGGGGGCGGATCCTGAATCTGTAGAGATCAGTGTCGCGGATCGCGTCGTCTATTCAGGGCTGATCGAAGACGTGCTGAGCGAAGCTGCCGACGGCGGAAAGGCGGGCGCACCGTGAGCGCAGACACAGAAGCCGACGTGAAAACTGGCACCAACACAGATGCTCAGCCCAAGCCGCTGCCCCCGGTGGGTGGCGTGCTCATCACCGTGGCCGCCCTGCTGCAGACGGCCCTTGCCGGCTTCGGCGGTGCCCCGCTCGCCGCGATTCTCTCGGGTCTCCTCGTCGTGCTCGTGCTCGCCGTGACCGCGTCGTGGGTGGCCGCGGGATCGGTCGAGAGGTTTCGTGGTCCGGGCGCGATCTTGATCCTGTGCTCGCTCGCCTGTGTGCTCGTGATCAGTGCGCTGCTGGTCGCTTATCCTTTCGGCGCGCTCGTGGTGGCGCTGATGCCACCCGTGCTGATGACCGTTGCCACGAAACGTCCCTGGGCTGACCTCGGCAGGATCTGGGGCCGAGCCCCCTGGCGGGCGTTCGGCTGGCTCGTGCTGAGCCTGCTGATGTGCACGGGCGTGTGGGTGCTCGGCACGGCCCTCGGCCTTGTTGGCGCCGGGGTGATTGGTGCCTTCGCCTGGTGGGTGGTGTTCGGGATCGTGCAGTTCCGCGTGCTCAAGGGCTGGGACGCGATCCTGAGCCGGGCGTTCAGGTAGCGGCTCTGCGCACCACCTGGCGCAGCAGCGGCCGGGTCGCGAAGAGTGTGGCGACGACGACCAGGATCCCGGCCACGATGCTCATCAGTGTTGTCGCGAGTGACAGCGGCGCGAGGATGATCGCCATGCCAACGAGGGGCAGCAGGAGCGCCGCCGCGAGCACCGCGGATCCCACCGATGCGAGGAGCAATGGCAACATGGTGGCTCGCCTGCGGGCCTGATCCTGCACCGCCAGCGGTGCGCCGAAGATGTCGAGGGAGCGAGACACGTCGCGTCGATCCAGGATCTGCGCCGCCTGATTGACCGCGACGGAACAGGCGACCATCAGGAAGGTGCCGAGCACCGTGATCGCGACGCCGGTGCCGATGTCGCCGAACAGGTACTGCTCGAGTGCTGGGCCGCTTTCCGTGGGCTGCGCCGTGCCGGAATCGTTCTCGACCGCGCTGATGAGCGCGATTCCGGATCCGGCAAACACCGCCATGAAGCTCGACATCGCAACGCCGGAGACCTGTCTCCAGGCGGCCCGTGGAGACTCTAGGATGAGCCGCGCTGAGAGGAGATCGGCGGGTGTTCGTGCGCGCCGTGCCTTGAATTTCCCAAACATCGACAGTACCCACGCGCCGATCAGGTCGATCGCGAAGAGCGTGACGGCGAAGCTGATCCCGAGCGCCGCCACCATCGCGCCGAAGCCGTTGAACGCGGTGATGCCATTGATCACCATCGACACCACCAGAATCGCGGCGACCGCGATGAGTGCCTGCAACCACGGGGCCTTGGGCGCCGACTGCTTTATCGCGACCCCGAGCGGGGAAATGATGACGCGGCGCAGGCTGAGGAGCGCGCTGGCCGCCGCCACGAGGGTGACGCCTGCCACCAGCACTGCCGCGACCCACGGTGGGAGCGCGACGCCGGACGCGCCGAGGGCTTCGCCGCGGAACTGGATGAGCCCCACGAGCGGAGACACCGCGTAGGCCACCGCGACGCCGAGTAAGGCGCCGAGGAACGCGATACCGCTCGCCTCGATCACGGCGAGCCCGGCGGTGGAGCGGCCGGTCGCCCCGAGGAGGCGCAGGATCGCGAGGCGGTCATCGCGGCGCCTGGCCGACAGCCTGGCCGCAGCCGCGCCGAGGGAGAGGAGCGGCATGACGAGGAGGGCGAGCGCGATGACGGCACAGGCGATGTAGATCCCAGCCAGCTCGTCGGTGTAGCTCCAGAACGTCTGCGCGCCGCCGATCACGATCGCAAGCAGCGCCGTTACCGCGAGAAACGCGAAGCCGGGGAGCAGGATCGCGCTTGCTCCCTGCCGGCTGGGGCGTGACAGGAGGGGGAGTACCTTGAGGATCATCGGACCGCCTCTGTTTCCGGTGAGGCGGATGGTACGGGGTTCCCAGTGTGCGCGGGGCCGCCAGCGTTCCAGACGTCACTCATTATCTTGCCGTCACTCAGCGTGACCACCCGCTGGCACTTGGCGGCGACCGAGGGATCGTGCGTCACGACCACCAGGGTGCGCCCCTGACCAACCGTTGATCCGAGGAGGGCGTCCATGACTTCGGCAGAGGTCGTGGAGTCGAGCGCTCCGGTTGGCTCGTCGGCGAACACGATCCGCGCGCCGGTAACTTGCGCCCGGGCAATCGCGACCCGCTGCGCCTGGCCGCCGGACAGCTCACCAATGCGGCGATTCTCAAGCCCGCCCAAGCCGAGCGCCGCAAGCCACTGTGCCGCCGGACCCACCGCCTGACGCTTCGGCATGCCGTTGATCATCAGCGCGAGTGCAACGTTCTCGACAGCGGTCAGCTCCGGCACCAGGAGTCCCTGTTGGAACACAAAGCCGAAGTGCTCGCGGCGGAGGCGGCTGCGCTCGGTGTCTGAGAGCGCACTGATCTCGGCGCCGGCATAGTGCGCGGAGCCGTAGTCGGGAGTGACGATCCCCGCGAGGAGATGCAGCAGGGTCGTTTTGCCCGATCCGGAGGTTCCCATGATCGCGGTTGAGGTGCCTTCGGTGAAGGTCAGTGAGACGCTGTCAAGCGCGCGGGTGGAGCCGTACTGTTTGGTGAGGTGGCTGGCATACAGCACCGTGGCGGGGGTGGCTGTCGGCGCGAATGCGGGTGGGGACAGGGGCGGTTGCTGTGCTGGGTGAGTGTTCATGCTCCCACCCTCGCCTGATTTGCGCGATTCGGGATCGCCCCGCGGTACCGCAGCGTTGCACCGCGGTCTGATTCTGGCATCCGATTACTTGGCCGAAGCTCTAACGCTGATCAGATACTCGGGGTACTCTTGGTGGTATGAACTCCAGGGCGCTTGAAGTCGAGAGGGCGTTGCTCGCGCTCGATTCCGAAGACCGCGCCGAGGTTATTCATCGTGGCCTGCAGAGCCTCGATCCCGAGCCTGTTGAGCATGACGAAGTCGAAATTGAGGCTGCTTGGCGATCTGAACTTCGAGGGCGCGTGGCCGAGGTTGAGGGCGGTGAGGTTGAGCTCCTCGACCTCGATGAGTCCCTCGCCAGGATCCGCGCCAAGATTGCGACACAGTTCGGGTGAAACGGCAACGTCGTGTTCACCCTAAAGCGGACGCTGAGCTTGAGGCCGCTGCCGACTGGTACGGGGCCAGAAGCGTTGGCCTCGCGGAGGAGTTTCTTGGGCAAATAGGCGATGCGATTGCAGCGATTTCTGACTGGCCATTTGCAAGCCCGGAGTTTCCTGGGTGGGACGAACTGCCCCTTGTGCGCAGCCGGGCTTTGCGCAGTTTCCCGTTCCGAGTTGTGTATTACACCACCGAAGACCGGGTGACTGTGCTTGCCTACGCCCACATCAAACGTGAACCTTCCTACTGGCGTGCCCGCTACGCAGACCGGTTCTAGTGTCGTGTGTCGCAAAGTCTCGGGAGGGGTGCAGCGGCATGGTTCGAGGCAGCGGGTAGGATCGATGCGTGTCTGTAAACAATGAACGCGCAGAGATCCTGTCAGCCCAGAAGAACGACGACAGCTTCGCCACCCTGTGGGACGAGCTGGAGTGGCGAGGGCTGATCCACGTGTCGACCGATGCTGAGGCGTTGTCGACACTGCTTGAGGGCGAGCCGTTCACGTATTACTGCGGCTTTGATCCGACAGCGCCGAGCCTGCACCTGGGGAATCTTGTGCAGCTGCTGCTGCTTCGTCGTCTGCAGCTGAAGGGGCACAAGCCGCTTGGTCTTGTCGGCGGATCCACCGGGCTCATTGGCGACCCGCGCCCAACCGCCGAGCGCACGCTGAACAGCCGCGACACGGTCGCAGAGTGGGTTGCGCGGCTGCAGGGGCAGGTCTCGACGTTTCTGTCGGGTGAGGGCGAGAACGCAGTGCGCCTGGTCAATAACCTCGATTGGACCGCGCCGCTGTCGGCGATCGATTTCCTGCGCGAGGTTGGCAAACACTTCCGTGTCGGCACGATGCTGAAAAAGGACGCGGTCGCCGCGCGCCTGAACTCCGACGAGGGCATCAGCTACACCGAGTTCAGTTACCAGGTGCTGCAGGGTTTCGACTTCCTCGAGCTCAACCGGCAATACGACTGTGTGTTGCAGACGGGTGGCAGCGATCAGTGGGGCAACCTGACCAGCGGCACGGACCTGATCCGCAAGGTCGAGGGCACATCCGTCCACGCTATCGGCACGCCGCTGATCACCAATGCTGACGGCACCAAGTTCGGCAAGAGCGAGGGCAATGCGATCTGGCTTGACGCCGAGATGTGCTCACCCTACGCGTTCTACCAATTCTGGCTGAACCAGGCCGACGCCGACGTGGTGGATCGTCTGAAGGTGTTCACGTTCCTGTCGCGTGCCGAGATCGAAGACTACGCCCGCCAGGTGGAAGAGGAGCCGTTCAAGCGTGCCGCGCAGAAGCGCCTCGCGCTTGAGGTGACGACGCTTGTACACGGCGCCGCGGCAACGCAGGGCGCTATCGACGCCTCGGGTGCGCTGTTCGGGCAGGGTGATCTCGGTGCGCTCGATGCCGCCACCCTCGAAGCCGCGCTCACTGAGCTGCCGCGCGCTCCGGGTGTCGCAGGCGCGTCGATCGCGCAGCTGATGGTTGATGCGGGGCTCGTGAAGAGCCTGGGCGAGGCCCGCCGCGCCATCGCGCAGGGCGGTGTCTACGTGAACAACGTTGCCGTCGAGGCTCGGGATCAGGTGCTCGCCGCCGAGGATCTGCTGCACGGCAAGTTCGCGGTGCTGCGCCGCGGCAAGAAGACTCTTGCTGGAGTGAGGGCGTAGCATGCCCGCAACCTGGCTCGCACGGCCCAAAACCCTTCGTTACTCAGTTCATGACTGGGGGTGTGCGAGCGAAGGCCCTGCCTGGCAGAGCCTCTACACCGAGCCTGCACTTCATCACCGAACTGGTAGTCCCTGACCGCAAGTCCGGTGATGAGGCGCAAATTCGGCGGCGTAATCCCCGACGGCTTGCTACCAGATCCGAGCGTCCTCCCTGCCCCGGTAGTCGGGCCAGGGGAGATCGATGGGTGCTTCGAAATCTTCGGGCAGCAGCACGGGCATCGGATCGGCGGCTGAGCGCTCATCGAATTCCAGCTTTGCCGCCGCCAGCAGCTCCGGGCGGGTTAGCAGATCGAGGAACGTGCCCGCAACGGTGTTGCCCGCAACATCGATCGTCGGGCTGATTGTCTCGGGGATGCCGCCGAGAGCGTTCATGACCCAGGCGGGGTACGCCCCGCGCCCCGGCACCGGCTGCAGCGCGGGGCGCGACACGTAGAACCGTACGGTGGGAGCGTAGTGCGTCATCTCGACGTAGTCATCGCTCGTCCAGTTGAGCTGCCAGGCGGGCATGTGCTCGCGGAGCGCGCGCTCCGCATCCTGTGGAGTGATCAGCTGTTCGGTCTCAGCAAGGAAGGGGCGCTCTGTAGGTTCGAGGCCCAGGTTTTGCTGAATCTCCTGTGCAATCTTGATTGCTTCGGGACCGTAGATTGGGGCGCCGATCGCCTCAAGATTTGCGTAGAGCACCTCGGCCAAGACGTGGTTGGTGCGCCCCGGCCTGCTGCGCGCGATCCAGCGATCGTTGAGCTCACAGTGAGCCATCTCTGCAGCCAGCCGGGCGTTGCGGTCAAGTACCGTGAGTACGTGCTCCGCCATTGCAATGTCGGGGGTGCGCCACGAGAACTGAATGCGCGCCACGCGGGCTGGCAAATTGTCGGCAGTGGCCTGGCCGTCGCTTAGGATCGCGTCGGAGATGCTCCAGCCGCCGACACTCGGAAGCATCGCGTCCTGCATCACCCGTGAGGCCGTGTACATCTGCATGAGTGCCACGTTCGCGCCCGGAGCGCGAGCAGCCGAGTGCGATGCGGGGATCGGGGAATTGGGATCGGCCGCGATCTGCCAAGTTTCGGCGCTGTCACAGGTAAAGGTGTAAACCTTGCTGTAATACGCGCCGCACTGAGTGTCCCAGCGGGCGGTGTTACACAGCGGCAGCATGTAGAAAGGATGGAAGCTGACGATTGCGTCGACCCCGTCGTAGTATCCTTTGATGCCGTGCACCACCTTGGATCCGTGCATCTTTTCCGCGGGCTCGCCCGTGTACTTGAGTGTTCCGGAGACGCCGTGCTCGCGCATTGCGTGCTGCGTAGCGAGCAGCCCCGCGAGCGTCGAGATTCCGAGTACGGAGTGGGGATCGGTGTGTCCGGGTGCGAAACGGCTGAGGCCCTCGGCGGGTTGTTCCCTCGTGGTTGCGGCCTGGTTGTTGCCGGGCACCGCATCGTACTCCGCGTAGCTCAGCACAGTGGGGCCGTCGCCATTCGACCACTCAGCACTGAAAGCGGTGGGCATGCCACCTGAGCCGGCCTCGACCTCAAAGCCCTCGTCCCGCAGCCGTTCGACGTACCAGTTGACTGAGCGATATTCGCGCCAGGCTGGCTCCGCGAACTCCCAAATTTGGGTGTGCCACTCAGTGAGTCGTTGGAGGTTGGCCTCGATCCATGCCGCCGCCGTGGCTTTTGCTGCAGTGGTCAGTGCGGTGTCCCTTGCGTGTGTCATGCGTGTTCCTTGTCTTTTCTTCATAGTTGTAATGTCGGGGTGGCCCGGGATCAACGCAGCTGAACTATGCGAAGAGCCTCAGCGGCACATGTACAAGGGAGACTCCCGTGTGCGAGATCGCCTGCTCCAATACTGATTCCAGATCGTTTGCGGCGCGCACCGAGAAGCCGGTGCCGCCAAAGGCGTCGACGAGCTTGGCCCAGTCGGGTTGCGAGAGCACGACTCCGACGGGCGCGATCCCGCGGTCGGCCTCGTTCTGTTGGATCTCACCGTAGCCACCGTTGTCGACGCAGACGATCGTAATGTCGATGCCCTGCTCGATCGCGGTCTGAAACTCCTGCACGGAGAACATGAGCGCGCCGTCCCCGATGACCCCCACAACGGGGCGCTCGGGAGAAGCGAGTTTCGCCCCGATTGCCGCGGGGAGGCCGTAGCCGAGCGTCGCGTAGGCCGCCATGTACATGAACGACCCGGGCTGCTCGGCACGCACTGCGCTGGTCATGCCATAGTAGGTGATTTGAGAGGAGTCTCCCGTCACGATTGCATCAGAGGGAAGTGCCCGCGCGATGCGCTCTGCCACCTTTGATTCGAGCGGAGCAAATGCTGCCCCCTCTGCGCGAGAGGCTGCGCGCACCGCATCGAGATCCAGTGCGGGGGCAGCGGATCCTGAGCCGAGGGCGCTCACGAGCTGCGGGAGCACAACCGCAGAGTCTCCGATGAGAGCATGTGTCGCTGCGAGGTTCTTGTCGCGCTGCGATGCGAGGATGTCGACTCGGATCACGTCGCCCTGCGTTGCGACCTGGCCTCCCCACAGCTCAGACTCACCGATTTTTGAGCCGACAACCAGAAGCGCATCAGAGTTATTGAGCACCTCTCGGGCGGTCTCCAAGCGCAGTTCGGAGCCGAGGGAGAGTGGGTGGGATTCGGGCAACACACCTTTCCCATTGAGGCTGGTTACGACCGGTGCACCCAACCGTTCGGCCAGCTCGCGCAGGGCCGCAGCCCCGGGGATCGCACCGCCGCCGGCGAGGATCGCGGGACGCTTTGCGGCGAGCAAGACTTTAGCTGCCGCGGCAACGGCAGACTCCTCCGCGGGCTGCGGCGCTGGTGCCGGTCGGGGGAGGAGCGACGCGGGATCCACCTCGGCCGCCGCCTCGAGTACATCGAGGGGAATCTCGATGTACACCGGACGGGGGCGGCCCGTGCGAAACAGCTCAAAGGCGTCGTGCACCGCATCTACTGCCTCCTGCGCGGTGTCTACCCGTCGCGCCCACTCGACGATGGCCGCCGCCGCCGCACGCTGGTCTTTGGTCTCGTGGAGGGCGCCGATGTCGGCGAACTCCGCGCCACGAGCGACTCCGGGAGCCAGGATCAGCATCGGGCGCGACTCGCAGTACGCGGTGCCCGCCGCAGAGAGCGCATTGAGTAGCCCCGGTCCCGAGGTGGTGATGACCACACCCGGAAGCCGCGTGCGCTGTGACCAGCCATCGGCCGCGTAGCCGGCGCCCTGTTCGTGCCGCGAGGTGACCGCGTGGATCCCGAGCCTGTTGAGATGGCGGTAGAACTCCAAATTGTGGGTGCCCGGAATGCCGAATACCGTATCGACTCCGTACGCCTGAATGAGCTGCAGTACGGCGAAGCCGACGTTGTCGGGATCAACCCCGGCGGCAAGTGCCGCGGCCCTTTCTGTGGCCGGTACTTCCGGCACGGGATTCGCGGGATGCCCGGGGCGTGAGTGCTTTGATGCGTTCATTGCTGTGAGGTTTCCTTTGGCGACGGAGAACATCCGTCATTGTCAGTGTTTGGTCGAGAGTGTCAGCGAGCAACGCGCGACAGAAACGACCTTGTTCGCTCGTGTTGAGGGTTTGAAAGCAGTGCTTCGGGCTCCCCACGCTCCACGATGACGCCGCCGTCCATAAACACCACTTCGTCGGCCACTTCACGGGCAAAACTCATCTCGTGAGTCACGACGATCATGGTCATGCCGGAGCGCGCGAGTTCGCGCATCACCTCGAGCACCTCGCCGACAAGCTCGGGGTCGAGCGCGGAGGTGGGCTCGTCAAAGAGCATCACCTTCGGCTCCATGGCGAGCGCGCGAGCAATTGCGACGCGCTGCTGCTGGCCGCCCGAGAGCTGTGAGGGGTAGTTCTCCAGGCGATCGCCGAGGCCCACTTTGGTGAGCAGGGCTACCGCTTGTTCCCGTGCAACCGAGCGGGAGATCTTCTTGAGACGCATGGGCCCGAACATGACGTTTTCGAGTGCGCTCATGTGACCAAACAGGTTAAAGGACTGAAACACCATGCCCACGTCTTCGCGGCGCTTATTGATTTCCGCCTCGCTCGCCTCGACCAGCCGATCGCCGCGAACGTTGTAGCCCATCATCTGACCGTCAACCAGAATCGCACCCGCTGTGGCGGTTTCGAGGTGGTTGACGCAGCGCAGCAGTGTTGACTTACCGGATCCGGATGGCCCGATCAGGCACACAACCTTGCTGGGTTCGACCGTGAGATTGATGCCCTTGAGCACTTCGACATCGCCGAAGCTCTTGTGCACGTTGAGAAAGTTGACCTTTGACATCAGCGTGTTCCCTTCTTGGCGATGGTGCCGGCGGCGCCGCGTGAGAAGCGCTTTTCGAGCAGGCTCTGCACATAGGTGAGGATCGAGGTCAACAGGATGTACCAGATGCTTGCGACGATGAGCAGAGGGATCTGTTCGAGGTTCTTCGCGTAGATCTGCTGCGTGTTGTACAGCAGATCACCTACGCCCAGCACGATCACCAGCGAGGTGGTCTTGAGCATTGAGATGACGTTGTTCGCGACGGGAGGGATGATCACCTTCATAGCCTGCGGGATTACGATGTGCCGCAGCGTTGAGGTGTGACTGAAGCCCATTGCCCGGGCCGCTTCGGCCTGCCCCGCCGGTACGGACAGGATTCCACCGCGCACGATCTCAGCCATGTATGCTGCCTCGTTGAGGCCAAGCCCGAGCACCGCGGCGGTAAACAGGGAGATCACCGTGTTGGTGTCCCACTCAATGAATGTCGGACCAAACGGCACACCGAGAGCGATCGTTGGGAACAGGATCGCCGCAAAACCCCAGAACAGCAGCTGCACCAGCAGCGGTGTGCCGCGGAAGAACCAGATGTACGCACCGGCGACGCCTCGGATCAACCAGTTCGGCGACATTCGCATCACCGCGAGCAGGAGCCCAACGATAAAGCCGAGCACCATCGCGAGAGCGGTGAGCTCAAGCGTGACTACCAGGCCGTCAAGGATTCTCAGGTCAAAGAGGTACTTGGCGACCGTGGGCCAGCCGAACCCGGGGTTGGTAACCGCGGTGATTGCGACGAGCACAAGGGCGTAGGCCACGACGATGACGCCGATAATCTGGCCGATGTTCTTGCGCTTGATGACCGGGCGTTCGGTGAGTGCCAGAAAATCGGTTGACACCGAGGTGGTTTGCGGCCCCGCTGTGTGATCAGGAAGAACGGTCATGACCGGTTATCCGATGGTCGGGTTGATCTCGGCGGTCTCAATTGCGGTGTCGCCGAGGCTCCACGCCTCCAGGATCTCCTGGTAGGTGCCGTCGTCGATAAGCGACTGGATCGCTGCGCGGTATGCCTCGGCGAGGCGGCTGTCATCGATGCGGGGCATCGCGACCCCGATCAGAGCGGGCTCGACCAGGATCCCGGGAACTGCCGCGTAGACGGTCGGCTTGATCTGCGAGTAGTAGGCGACCAGCGAGTTGTCAGCGATCATCGCCTGCGCGCGTCCGGAGGTGACGGACTGGTTGGCACTGTCCTGCTGCGGCACGACCAGTGGATCGATCGCTGCGAGGCCCTTGTCCTTGCACATCTGCTCGAACTTTGGCATGACCTCGAGTGCCTGGGTCGTTCCCGTCTGCACCGCGATCGTCAGACCGCAGAGGTCTTCCTCGCTCTTGATTTCGCCCTCTTTGCCCTTTTGGGTCATAACGGCGGTGCCGGCGTTCATGAAACTGACCATGTCGACGACGGCGGTGCGATCCGGCGTGATGCTGAAGGCAGCCCATGATGCGTCGTAGCGGTTGGACTCGAGGCCCGCGATGATGCCGTTGAAGTCGGCCTTGCTGTTGTCGATTTCGAGGCCCATTCTGCGAGCGGTGGCGAGTGCAAAGTCGGGTTCGAGGCCAACGATGTTGCCGGCGTCATCGGTGAAGTCGATGGGTGCGTAGGTCGGATCGGTCACGAGCTTGAGGGTTCCCTTGCCGCGGATCGCCTCGGGGACGAGCGCCGCGACTGCGGGATCCTCTTTCACTGCCTCGGCGATCTCGCGGCCGCCGGTGCCGAGCGCCGCTTCCGCGTTCTCAGAAGAGCCATCTGTGCTCGCGGGCTCGTCGGTATTGGAGCAGGCAACAAGGCCCGAGAAAAGCAGTGCCCCCGCGGCGATGCCTGCGAAGCGCGAGATAGTTGGAACGGTTTTCATAATGTGTCTCCTTCGACAACATGACCTTGCCATTTGACCTTGCCAAAATAATAATCTCTTATTATTCTTACTTGAAGATCATAGATCGGGCAGTCCAAAGTTGCAATTGCCTCGTGAAATTTGCGTCGCGCACCTCGGACACGCACCATTGAGCCAAACCGGTTTGGCCTGCTCAAAGGAAAAGAATGAGTGAAACTCGCGCACGCACCCACGCCGTCACCGACGAGGCGATCGCTCGGCTGCGCAACCGAATTCTGCAGCAGACCTCGCAAGTGATTGCGGTGAGGGGAGTGGACGGCTGTTCGCTGACCGCCGTCGCCAGTGCGGCCGGGTGCAGCATCGGAATGATCCAGCACCACTTCCAAACTCGGGATGCGCTCGTGCTCGCGAGCATTGCCTACCGGAGTGAACAGGCCACGGATGAGTGGCAGCGCGTCTCGGAGGTGGTGACCGACCCGATTCATCGGATCGGAGAGCTGCTAAACTTCGCGGTTGAGGGCGAAGAGTCCTTCGCCGATGCCTGGGGGTTCTGGGTGCAGGCCTACGCGGTGGCTCCGCGCAACGTCGAGGTGCAAAATACCATTGCGGTTGCGCTCCAGCTGTGGCGTTCGCTGTTCGTGACCGCGCTGGAGGGCGCGCGGGACACTGGGCGAATCTCCTCTGATCTCGACCCGGATCAACTCGCCAGCTATATTGTGGCGGCGGCGGATGGGCTCGCGGTGCAGGCACTTGGCGGCTTCTACGGTGGTGGTGCCTCGACCATGCGCACCACGCTGTACGGGCTCGTGGCGCACCTGTTGCGCATTGATGAGCGGGCGCTCTGGGACGGCATCGAGTCGGTGCCTTCCGATGAATCGAGCAGTCAATGACCGCCGATGAAACTAGCGGGGATCCTCTCGGCACTCTCCGCAGGGAAAGCGCGGAGATCACCGCCGCGCTGATCCAGATCGACAGCACCAACACGGGGGATCCCGCAACGATCAGCGACGGTGAAAGTCGCTGCGCAGAACTGATTCGCGAACTGCTCTCCGAAGCTGGTTACGAAGGTCAGTGGTGCGAGCGCACCCCGGGGCGCGGCAACCTCGTGGTGAGGATCGCGGGCACGGATCCCGCAGCTCCGGCGCTCCTGATCCACGCGCACACCGATGTGGTGCCGGCCGATCCTGCGCTCTGGCGCGCGGACCCGTTCGGCGGAGAAATCATTGACGGCGAACTCTGGGGCCGCGGGGCCGTCGACATGAAAAACATGATCGGCATGCTGCTCGCAGCCATCCGCTCCCTTGGCATCGAGGGCTGGCAGCCCAGGCGCGACATCGTGCTCGCGTTCGTCGCCGACGAAGAGGTCGAGGGCGCTGACGGCATGGCCTATCTCGTCGCCGAACACCCCGAGTTGTTTCGCGGCGTCACCGAGGCGATTGGTGAGGTCGGGGGATTCTCCTTTGAAGCGCCCACCGGACGAAACTACGCAATCGGAATCGGGGAGAAAGGAGTCGCCTGGGCTACACTTCGGGCCCGCGGCGTCGAGGGACACGGATCGCTGATCCCGAACTCGAAGAGCGCGCTCGCCAGGCTCACAGCAGCCCTCGCGCGAATCACCGCGCACAGTTGGCCGCTCGCGAATGATCCCGCGACGGACACCGTGCTGACGCACCTCGGGGATGCACTCGGCAGCTCGGTCTCGGCGCAGAGCATCGAACAAGATCTGGTGCCACTCGGGCCGGTCGCCCCCATGTTCAGCAGCGCATTTCGCACGAGCTCCGCGCTCACTCAGGTGCATGCGGGATCGAAGACGAACACCGTACCGGGCATCGCGATGGCCACGGTGGACTGCCGGATCGCGCCGGGGTACGAGACCGAGTTTCATCGGGTGTTTGCGGAGCTCGTCGGGCCCGACGTTGAGGTGAGCTGGGAGAGCGCTCCCAGCGTTACCGCCGAGTACGACACAGAGCTGGTTGCGGCCGTGTGCCGGGCGATCACCGCGGTTGATCCCGGGGCCCGGGCGATTCCTTTTGTGACCGGCGGAGCGACCGATGCTAAGGCACTTTCGCGACGCGGGATCCGGTGCTACGGCTTTGTGCCGCTGTGCCTGCCCGCGGGGTTCAACTTCCCCGGTATGTTTCACGGCATCGATGAGCGCGTGCCCGTCGCCTCGCTCGAGACGGGTGCGGTGATCCTCCGAGAACTCCTGCTCTCCCAGTGAGAGCCACAACCCCCGACAAGCATGTACCAGCGCCTTTGCGCACACCAATTTGTAGACCAACACGAGGAGACCTGCAGGATGCGACAGAACCTTTTTGCTGACAACTACGCTGATCGCGCGGCGGGGTTCCGACCCTCTCCGGTGCGTTCGGTATGGGACGTGTCGACAGCGCCCGGCATGATCTCGCTGGCGGGCGGTAACCCCGACCTTCGCGGGCTCCCGCTCGGCCAACTGGGGGCGGCGGCTGGCCGCCTCGTCGCTGAGCAGGGACTTGACTCCCTGCAATACGGGGCGGGGGCGGGGCTGCAGGAGCTCCGCGTCGCGGTGACCGAACTCATGGCCGAGGCCGGGATCGACGCGGATGCCGAGGACGTGCTCATCACCCCCGGCTCGCAGATGGGGCTTGAACTGGTCACCGCGATGTTCTGCAATCCGGGGGATATCATCCTCGCAGAGGCGCCAACGTACGTCGGTGCGATCAGCACCTTCGTGGGGCTGGAAGCTGAAGTGATGCACGTCGACTGCGATGATGACGGACTCATTCCCGAGGTGCTTGAAGCCAGGATCGAGCGGCTGCGAGGCGAGGGGCGCGCCATAAAGTTCCTGTACACGATCCCGAACTTCAACAACCCCTCGGGCGTCCGGCTGACGGCTGAGCGACGCGAACGCATTGCCCGCATCTGCTCGGATGCGGGCATCATCATCGTCGAAGACGATCCCTACGGGCTCATCTCATTCGATGAACAGGCAGTGCCGGCGATCCGATCCTTCGATGAGAACGTGATCTACCTCGGATCAATGAGCAAAATCTTCTCGCCCGGTATCCGGGTGGGGTGGGTGGTTGCGCCCGCCGAGGTGCGCGCCCGCCTGCAGCTGCTTTCGGAAGCGATGGTGATCCACCCCTCGGTGCTGAGTCAGTATCTTGCCCTTGAATACCTCACAAAGTTTGACTGGCGGGCGACCCTCGGGCGTTCAATCGAGCGCTACCGTGAGCGTGCCGACGCGCTCTTGAACGCGCTCGAGACGATCGACGGCGTGCTCCCGAAGGGGAGCAGCTGGACGACACCCCGCGGCGGGTTCTTCGTTTGGGCGACACTGCCGGAGGGTTACTCGGCCGATGACCTCTTCGCGCTCGCTGTGGAGGAGAAAGTCGTCTTTATTTCGGGAAGCGCGTTCTTCGCTGATGGCTCGGGCGAGCGCAATCTGCGGTTCTCGTTCTCGCTCGAATCACCAGAGAATATTCGGGAGGGAATGGAGCGCCTTGCTCGGGCCAGCCGGAGGCTCACTTCGCGTGGGTAGTCATCTGCTGCAGAATGTGATCCACGCCCCACTCGTAGCGCTCAAGCCAGACATGGGCGTGTACCCAGGTCTCCAGAAGGTGCACACTCGGGTGCGCACGAATCTTGCGGGCGATCTCAGTGAAGTCAGCGAGGGATCGAGCGGCAATCGTCGCGATAAGACTGTAGCGGCCCAGTGTGCGCGCCGCGAACTCGATTCTCGGCAGCTCGAGCAACAGTTTCTCCACCGATGCGAGCGCGTCTTCCTCCCCGGTGAGCATGATGCCGAATCCGGAGAGGATCGACGTGGTGGCCGTTCGCTGGATCCGCACGGCGCCAATGCGCATCACCCGTGATTCAAGCAGGCGCAGTGTGCGAGTACGGCAGGCGGATGCAGATCGTCCTGTACGCTGTGCGAGCTCACCGAAGGTGAGGCGACCGTTGTTTTGCAGCTCGGCGATGAGCGCGATATCGAAGTCATCGAACTCCAGAGAGATCGGCTCAGGATCTTCACCGAGACGAAGGCGGCGCAGCACCCGGTCGTAGATGGCGAGCTGCGCCTCGACGACACCTTCGATCGCCTGGATCTCGCGCACCGAGCGTCCCACATCCTCGAGATCTCTCGCCCACACCTCGACTACGGCCTGGGTTTGCCCGCTCAGCTCCGACAGGAAGACCACATTCGGGAACTCGCGGAGCCGCTCAAACACCGGCGTGCTGGGCCCGCTAATTCGCAGCTGCAGATTCACCTGCACGGAAAGGCCGACGGTGCTGGGGTGTACGGCGGCGAGGATCCGGATCTCGTCGGATGCGAGCAGCTCGTTGACCCGCTGTGCGACAACCGTTCGGTGCACGCCGAGTTTGTTTGCGAGTGTAGAGAACTGTGCCCGACCGTCGAGCTGAAGTGCTCGGATGAGGTCTTCGTCAATATTTTCCACCCTTCAATCCTGTCAGAACTGCGGACTGTTGCGTGTCAAAAAGACATGAATTGTTCACCAATTTCGGTAATTTATGTAATTCTGGCGGTGGTGAGCGACATATCTGCAAGATACAGATCCTTAGTCAGATGTTTGGTCGCCAAATGGCTGAGAACTTGCGTAGTCTCTTATCGATCCGCAACAAAGGAGTTCTTTCGTGCGCAAGCTCGCTTTCACCCAGGCCCCGCAGATATCGGCGCCGAAGATCGTCACCGCTGCTCGTATTCACGCGCTCGATGCGACAGGATCCACCCCCGAGGCGTTTCTGGTGATCGATGACCGGATCCGCCACGTCGGATCACTCAGCGACTGCCGCGCTGCCGCGCAGGCCGCGAGTGCTCTTGAGGTAGAGCTTGTTGATCTCGGCGACGCCACCGTTGTGCCCGGTTTCATTGATGCCCACGCACACCCGCTGATGCTCGGCCAGATGATGAGCTGGGTTGATTGCGGACCCGATAAGGCCGGATCGATCACCGAGATTGTGGCTCTGCTCCGCGAAGCCGCAAAGACCATACCCGCCGGGCGTCCGATTCGCGGATACGGCTATGAACAGCGCAACCTCGACGAGCGCCGCCACCCCACTCGTTTCGAGCTCGACGAGGTCGCAACCGACCGCGAGGTCTACCTGATGAACGCCTCGGGGCACGGTGGGGTAGTGAACAGCTACACCTTCGAACTGCATGGCGTCACCCGCGACACTCCGAATCCGAAGGGTGGTGAGTTCTTCCGCGACGCTGACGGGGAACTCACCGGCGAGCTGTCCGACGCGGCATGTAACGTGCTCACCGGGCTTGAAGGCGTGAAGATCGGCCACCACGGCCCCAACTTCCACCTCGCCGACGAGCCCGCGGAACACAAGCGCCAGCTCGCAGCGGCTCAGCGAAACTTCCTCGAGGGCGGTGTCACCACGATCGGCGACGCGCAGGTGAGTCGTCGCGAGTTCGACATGTATCTTCGGCTCGCTGAATCGGGAGATCTCAAGGTGCGCGTCAGCATGTACCTGCTCTCGCACCTGCTCGACGAGGCGATCGAGATGGGGCTTCATGGCCAGTTCGGCAACGAGCACCTGAGTTTTGCGGGGATCAAGTTCTACTCTGACGGCACGCTCGGCGGCTGGACCGCCTACTTCCCAGACGGCTACGTGGGAGACCCCTGCCGCACCGGCCAGCTCTACCACGAGCCCGGCGACTACACCGAGTTGATCAAGAAGGCTCACCGGGTGGGGCTGCAGACCGCAACCCACTCGCAGTCGCCCACGGCGATTGAGATGGTCATTGCCGCGATCGAGGCTGCGCAGGCTGAGCGGCCAGATGCGGATGCCCGTCACCGCATCGAGCACTGCGGGCTCCCCACGCCCGATCAGATCACGCGTATGGCCGCCGCCGGGATCATGCCCGTCAACCAGCCGCAGCACCACTACAACTGGGGTGAGGGCGTCGAACAGGCGATCGGCACTCCGGGCGAGCGCTTCAACCCGCTGGGTGAGTTCGAACGCGCGGGTGTTCCCGTTACCATCTCTTCAGATGCTCCGGTTGCTGATCCCCGCCCGATGGAAGCCGTACAGGCAGCCGTCTCGCGGATCACGCGTCGCGGCACCCAGCTTGGCTCAGATGACCTCGCGGTCTCACTCGACACAGCGCTGCGTGCCCACACGATTTTTGCGGCGCGCGCCCTCGGCCGTGAGGACGAGCTGGGCAGTATCGAAGCAGGCAAGCGCGCCGATTTCGCCGTGCTTGACCAAGATCCGTACGTGGTGTTTGTTTCGGATCTTGCGACCGTTGGGGTCGCTGAGACCTGGGTCGGCGGCGAGCGGGTTTACGCGCGCTAGCTCACTCTCCAATTTTCAACCGTTCGTCCCCTGTTCACCTTCAGCAAAGGAGCTCATATGTCTACCGCCACAACGGCACCGCCCAACACCCACAAACGCGCCCTCAAAGGGGCATGGCAGCCCTCGTCGGCACCTCAATCGAGTGGTACGACTTTTACGTCTACGCGACTGCTGCGGCGATCATTTTTCCGCACGTCTTCTTTCCCGAGGATCTCGATCCGGCGCTCGCGACCCTCGCGTCGTTTGGCACCTACGCCGTAGCCTTCTTCATGCGGCCCCTCGGCGGCATCATCTTCGGCCACATCGGCGACAAGCTCGGCCGCAAACCTGCGCTCACCTTCACACTCGTGCTCATGGGCGTCGCCACGACACTCGTGGGTGTCCTCCCCGGTTATGCGACGATCGGTATATGGGGTCCGATTCTGCTGATCCTGTGCCGCATGGCGCAGGGGCTCGCGGTCGGTGGCGAATGGGGCGGCGCAAGCCTCATGTCGGTTGAGAGCGCACCGCCGAAGTGGAAGACGTTCTACGGTGGTTTCACTCAGGTTGGGAACCCGATCGGTGCGCTGATGGCATCCGGTGCGTTCTGGATCCTATCTGCAATGGGCGATGAAATTCTGATGAGTTGGGGCTGGCGCCTGCCCTTCCTCTTCAGTATTGTGTTGATCGGCTTTGGCTTCTGGGTGCGCTACCGCGTTGAAGAGACCCCGGTGTTTGAAGAAAAGGTCGAGGGCAAGAAGCAGTCGACTCCTATCCTGTTCGCTCTCAAGAACAACTGGCTCCCGATTCTGCTCGGCTTCTGCATTATCGCAATGTCCTCCGGTGGCTACGTCATCGCGACGACCTTTGTGCAGAACTACGCGGACACCCCCGAGATTGGCCTCGACAAGTCGATTATCCTCGGCGCGATGACCGTCGCGGCGTTTATCGAGCTTCTCGTCACGCTTCCGCTTGCCGCGCTCGGTGACAAGATCGGGCCTAAGAAGGTCATGTATCTCGGCATCTTCCCATCGTTCCTCGTGATCATCCCGCTGGTGCTCTCGATTCAGGCGAAGAATGTCGCGCTGATCTGGCTGTTTGTGATCCTGATTCGCGTCACACTCAGCGGAGCTTGGGCGCCACTGTCCACTCTGATGGCTCAGATGTTCCGCCCGCAGGCTCGCTACACCTCAATGTCGCTTTCCTACGGTCTGGGAGCTGCGGTGTGGGGTGGCCTCTCGCCCGCCATTGCCTCGTTGCTGCTGATCGCCACGGGCGGTAACTTCTGGTCGGTCGTCGGCTTCTTCGGTCTGCTCACGATCGCCGCCTTCATTGGCGTTCGTTTTGCGCCGCAGCACTCGGATATGGCTCCGGTGACCGGCTCGTTCGAAGCCCGCACGGATACGACCGCGGTGGGTGTCGCTGACGTGGAAGAGACAGACAAGTGACCGGCTCGGGGTCCGGCTCCCTGGCGCATGCGCGATTGGGGGCCGGATCCCGAACCACCACGAACTTGAGGAGCAACATGGAAACCGAAACCAAGCGCACCACCGGATGGGTGATGATGGAGGCCCTTCGTGGCTACGGCATCGACGTGGTTTTTGGTATCCCCGGTACCCACAACCTCGAGTTCTACCGACCTCTTGGATCCCTAGGGATCCGCCCGGTCACGACGCGCCACGAACAGGGTGCGGGCTATGGCGCCGATGGCTGGTCGCTGCAGACCGGACTGCCCGGCATCGTCGTGACGACGAGCGGGCCGGGGCTGCTGAACGCGCTCTCGGCTGCCGGCACCGCGTACTGCGAGTCGCGGCCCATGCTCCTGCTTTCACCCGGGCCCGCGCTCGGAGCGGAGTTCGCCGATGTTGGCACGCTGCACGAGACGAAGGACCAGCTCGGAGCTGCGTCAGCCATCGTCGAGTGGGGGCGCCGCGTGCGCTCCGCCGAAGAGGCCGTCGCCGCGATCCACGATGCCTTTGAGATGTTCGCTACGACTCGGCCTCGTCCCGTATACATCGAGGTGCCCCTCGACGTGCTTGAAGAGGTGACGGATTTGCCCGCCTCGGCAACCGCGCCCCGCAGGTTCGCCGCGCCTGAGTTACCCGAGGCGGCCACGATCGCTGAGGCCGCGGCGCTGCTCGCGAACGCTCAGCGCCCCGCGATTCTGGCTGGTGGCGGATCCCGAGGAGCCGCTGCCGAGCTGCGCGTGCTCGCCGAGCGTCTCGATGCCCCTGTCGTCACCACGCTCAACGCGAAGGGTGTGCTCGCTGAATTGCACCCGCTCGCCGTAGGGTCCGCGCTGCGCCTCTCCGCAGGGCGCAGTGTTGCACAGGACGCCGATGTGCTGCTGATTGTCGGCTCGAAGCTTGGCGAGGCCGAGCTCTGGGTGCCGCGGCTTTCCGCGACCGGCACCGTGATCCGCGTTGACCTGCTCGACTCACAGATTTCCAAGAACCTGCGGGTCGATCTAGGGCTTGTAGGCGATGCTGCCGCGGTGTTGGGCGCGCTGAGGGATGAGCTGAGTCGGGAGGCACAGGATCGCTCCGAGCGGGACAGCGTGACCGAGGCGACAGCCGCCCGAGTGCGCGAGATTCGCGCGGCCGTCCGGGCCGAGTCCCTCGAGCTTTCGGCCGTGAACACCCTGCTCGCGGAGACGATTGCGAGCGCGTTGCCCACCGACGCAATCGTGGCGACCGACTCCTCGCAGATCGCCTACTGGGGCTTGCTCAACACGCTTCGGGTGGCCGAGCCGAACTCGACGCCGTATATGGCGACTTACGCGACGCTCGGCTACGGGCTTCCAGCTGCGCTTGGTTCCAGGATCGCGGCCCCCAATCGCCCCGCCTTCGTGGTGACCGGCGACGGCGCGCTGATGTTCTCGATGAACGAGTTCATCACCGTGGTGGAGCAGCGCGAAGATGTCACCGTGATCGTTGTCGACAACGGCGGTTACGCGGAGATTAAACAGAATGAGATTGACGCGGGGATCGCGCCCGTGGGGGTCGACCTGGTGCAGCCAGACTGGGTGGCCGTTGCCGCGGGATTCGGCGGCACCGGGCAGCGGGTCGCGAATGCGGCGGAGCTTGGCGCTGCGGTCTCTGCTGCTGTGGCAGCCGGAGGCCTGCAGCTGATCCACATCGACCAGTCCACCTTCGTAACCGCTCAGGAGACTTGATCCATGAACGCTACAGCGCGGCCGCTTGCGGTCTACACCGACGTCGATGACACCGACCCGAGCGCGGGGATCCAGCTGCTTGAGGCGAACGGCTATGAAGTGCGGGTGCTTGGCACGCGCGACCCCGAGGAGATCATTGCGGGCGCGCAGGGCGCGAGCGTGCTGCTTCCCGGCTATGCATCGGTGTCTCGCGAAATGATTGAGGCCCTTCCCGAGCTCAAACTCATCGCCCTCATGTCCATGGGCTTCGACTACGTCGACATTGACGCGGCGACCGAGCACGGCATCTGGGTGACCAACGTGCCGGGGGCGGCGACCGAGGAGGTCGCGACCCACGCGCTCGCCCTGTTGCTTGCGAGCGTGCGCCAGCTGAGCTTCTACATCGACGCCGCGAAGCCCGATACCTGGAACGATCGGGCCGCCACGGCACCACCGCGCTTGAGTGAAAGAACTCTTGGAATCATCGGCCTCGGTAAGATCGGGCGCGAGCTCGGGAGGCTCGCCGCTCCTCTTTTCGGCGAGGTCATAGGCTATGATCCCATGCTGCCCGACACCCCAGAGGTGCAGGCGCGACTTGAGGGGCTCGGGGTTCGCCGTGCCGGATTCGAAGAGGTGCGGGCCACCTCCGACGTTCTCTCACTTCACCTTCCGCTCACCCCGCAGACCGAACGAATGGTTGACGCCGAGTTCCTGACCGTGATGCCGCGCGGATCAGTGCTCGTGAACGTGTCTCGCGGGGCGCTGGTTGATCATGCGGCGCTTGCCGCCGCGCTCGATGCTGGGCACCTTGGCGGGCGGCGCTCGATGTGCTTGAGCAGGAGCCGCCGGCCGCGGATCATCCCATGTTGAACCGCGACGACGTCGTACTCACCCCTCACATCGCCTATTTTTCCGCGCGCACCGAGATTGAGTACGTGCGGATCCAGGCACAGAATGCCGTTGCGCTACTGACTGCTGGAGCGCCGGAGGATCCCGTGAACTACCCTGGCAGTGATGTCGCAGCTTAGAGGTCGCGCCACTGGGTGCGCGTCCCGCCGTTTGAGCGAGGCTTGCCGAGCTGGAATCAAGGGTTTCGACTCGCTTTGCTCGCTCAACCGTTGATTTCTCCTAGCCAGACTTCTATGAACACAGAACTAATTTAGATCCGCGAAAGGACACAGCAACATGTCAGCACACACTCCTCAGGGGCCCGTCGACGCGAGCCTCACACCTCGCTACGCGGGCATCGCGACGTTTGCGAAGCTGCCGCGGATCGAGGACGTCCCGTCCGCCGACATCGCAGTGGTCGGTGTGCCCTTCGACAGTGGCGTCAGCTTCCGTCCGGGCGCTCGCTTCGGCCCGAGCCACGTGCGCGAGGCCTCGCGGCTGCTCCGCCCTTATAACCCTGCGCAGGATGTGTCGCCCTTCGCGCTCAAGCAGGTCGTTGATGCCGGCGATATTTCGGCGAATCCCTTCAGTCTCGAAGAAGCCGTAAGTCAGGTCGAAGAAGCGGCCACAGAGCTGGGGGAGCGGGTCGACAAGATCGTCACGATCGGCGGCGACCACACCATCGCGCTTCCCCTCCTGCGTGCGATCAACAAGAAGCACGGGCCGGTTGCGGTGCTGCACTTCGACGCTCACCTCGACACCTGGGACACTTACTTCGGTGCACCTATGACGCACGGCACCCCCTTCCGCCGCGCATCGGAGGAGGGACTCATCGACCTCACCGCCAGCATGCACGGCGGGATCCGCGGTCCGCTCTACGGCAAGGGCGACCTCGAAGACGACATCAAGCTGGGTTTCCAGATCGTGACAACCGAGTTTGTGGAAGAGAATGGTGTACCTGCCGCACTCGACAAGATCCGCGAGCGTGTCGGCTACAAACCACTGTACATCTCCATCGACATTGACGTTCTTGACCCCGCACACGCTCCTGGCACCGGCACACCCGAGGCAGGCGGACTCACGAGCCGCGAGCTGTTGCGCATGATCCGCGGGCTTGCGGATCTGAACATCGTTGGAGCCGATGTCGTTGAGGTCGCACCCGCCTATGATCACGCGCAGATTACTGCCGTGGCGGCAAGTCATGTTGTCTACGAGCTTGTGAGTGCGATGGCTGGGCGACAGTAACTAGTGTGCGGGGCTGGTTGGAAACACCTCACCCGCACAGGGGCGCCAATCACGGCGTTGAGCCGCGGATCATTTGGGATCCGCGGCTTTGCCCTCTCCAAGCGCACGGACATCTTGACCGGTTCGCGCATTTGCTCACCTGCCTGGACGAATACACAATGACGCTACCGTGCGGGCCCCGCACTGATTTGTCTGCGAGATGCACCCTCTCCCTCGCAACTTGCTTCTGGTGACCCGGACTCTACTGAGTACGCGTTTTTTTTAGTACTGAAATTGATCGGTTTTCTACGTATCTTGTATGCGAATACACGGATACATGCGGTAGTCGGCTCTAGTTTATTAGTGTCGGCTCTACAATCAATTCTTGAACTATGTGTGTGCCAATGATGGTCTTCCGGTCGGCACCTGCTGGCTTGTCTCGCCGAATACGTGTCTTGGGAGTGCCCAAGGACGCTTAGCGGAGATATGGGAAAGCCCCATGCTCTGATGCACACGAATCACGAGGGGAAACTCAGCATGCAAAAATCAGTCCGCCGCATCGGGACGGCAATCTTCGCCGCCCTGGTGGCACTCACATCCTTTTTCACGGTAGCGCCTGCCGCGCTTGCTGAAGGCGAGACCTCCACCGTGCAGATGGAGTTTGGTGCCACGGGGCTGACCACCCAGAAGTCCGGTGCCCCCTTCACCGCGCTCTTCTCATTTTCGTGCGCGAGCCCCACGGCCGCGAGCTGTGACGACGCGGTGATCACGATTCCGTGGCCGGATGATCCTGACCCCGCGCTTGGCGGATCGGGCATTGCCTCGTGGACAGCGACGGTGAACAGTGATGTTCCGGGCCTCGTTGACGCCGCGGTGGAGAAAGACACTGCGGGTCGACAGTGGGTCATCAGGGTGAAGCAGCCGATCCTCTCAGATGGTTCCGCGGTCGGCATTCAGCTCACCTTCAACTCGCCGAATGTGACGACGCCCGATGGCTTCCAATTTCCAGTGCAGCCGACGGTGTCGGGTTCGAATTTTTCAGCGGTGACGGCGGCACCGGCGCTCTATACCGTGACCGCCACGCCCGCAGTGCGTATTACCAAGACTCTGCCTTCGACCCCTACGCCGGGTGGTGCTCTGCGGTGGCAGGTGTTTATGGCCGAGGCGAGTACAGGTACGGTTGGCTCCCTGGGTACTATTCCGGGCACCCGCAAGATCGTCGATGTGCTGCCGCCGGAAGTTGATTTTGTGAGCCTCGAGCCCGCCGGGGTGCCGCACACCTATGATGCGGCGACGCGCACGCTGACGATCGAGACCACCGAATCCACGAATGGCAGCAAGTACTACTACATCAACGCGCGCGTGAAAGATTCCGTAGCGGACAAAACACCGATCGCAAACACGGCCACGATCTCCTACCAGCTGGTTGGCACAGGCGCCGTCGAGAGTAAGCCCAGCACGGTAACTAAGAACGTGTCTTCGACCGTCTCCGTTGGGTCTCTGTTATCTAAGTCTGCGTTGGGAAATCTCCCCACTGGTCTCAGTGGCAGTACCTCGTTGCAGACTGGCTTTGTCACCGAAGCGGTGAGCAACAAGGAAGTGCGTTACACGCTGAGCATTAAGCAAGATGACAACCCGATCGACTGGTCGCTCACTGACGTTTTGCCCTGCCTCACCAGCACCGTTCCTGGCGGAATCCTCTCTTCTGGGAGCGCCAGTGCAACGTGCTCCGACCCGGCATTTCATGTTTCTCGCATCGCCGTCGGTTCTGATCCCGCCTTTCCGAGCGCTCCCGCAGGCACCGACACAGGCAAGACCCTCACGCTGCTGTACGTGGACGACACTTCTGAAATGAAGCCCCTGTTGATTGGTCAGGACGTGCTTCCAAAAGCAGGCGGGCAGATCTCCCGCATCACTATTGAGGGGTCGCACGAGGGGGGCAACTCGTGGGCCAATTACTACGTGTACGGCACGATTGATGCCTCGCTCGAGGGTCGCACTGAGGTACAGCAGTTGCGCAACACTGTTTGGGGTAAGGCCGCATACGCGGGGACGCCAATGCCTGTGTCCTACGGCAATGGTAGTTCTGTGACGGGCTACATCCTGCGCGGTTACACCGCCGCGGCGGTCACAGCGGCCCCGACCGTTTCGACCACACCGACGGGTGGGGCCGTCTCGATGGGTATTACCAGCGGTTTCGTGACCTCCGATCCTGCGCTGGAGGGAAAGGCCCGGACGGTGTGGGTGCTCCCAGAGGGGCCCTTCAATTGGTCACTGGGTACTACTCCGATTGCATCAGGAAATGACTGGCAGGGCACCGGACGCACCTTCGCTAAGTTAAATGGTGCCGCTACTTTTAGCAGCTTCCGGCTGGCCGGGAACTCGGGGGCCGAGGCTGGCGTCTACCCATATGACGTATATACGGGATATGAGGGCGGTACGACATTCCAGACTTGTGGTTCGACGCCCGACGGCGCCGTTGCCGCGGCAAATGACATCTTCGTCGATACGACCGGAATCATCGGTCCGGTGGGCGTGCCGACGACGATCTGCCACCAGACTGGCTACATCGTCGTAACGGGGCCGATCCCGTCTTCGACCACCACGAAGATGGTCCGCGGCGGAGAAGAGACCGCCTGGGTGGGCTCGCCCGGCACCAGCGCGGTTGCGGCCGACGGCACGGGCAGCGCTGATTTCAAGGTCACCTGGGCAAACACCGGTTCTGCCGCGCTGCAAGACGTCACCCTCTACGACATGCTGCCGAGAATCGGAGACACTTACACAGTCGGTAATCAGGCTTCACGTGGCTCGACGATGACCCCGTCGCTCACCGCGGTGACGGTGCCTTCCGGGTGGACCGTCGCCTACTCGACGGCGGCGAACCCCTGTCGCCCCGAGGTGATGGCCACGAACCCTGGCTGTGATCCGACATGGAGCACCACGGCACCCGCGCAACTGGGCACCGTGACCGGGCTGCGCTTCACGAAGGCGTCTTCGTCGCCGGTGGGTACGGTTGCCGAGTTCATCGTGTCGATGAACGCCGCCGATTTCACCTCTGCCGACAAGGTCGCGTGGAACACGGTGTCTACCCGGGCGTATGTTGCGGGTACCACCCCGACACCGATCGCTCCCACGGAAGCACCCAAGGTGGGCTTCGGTCTCGTCCAGACCCCCGACATTTCCGTGGTGAAGGAAGTCTGCACGACGACGACCGCTTGCGCGGAAGACGCTGCCGTCGGCGGGGGCGGCTGGGCAGACAGCGCGACCGTGGCCTATGACGGAACCGTGAACTGGCGCATCACCGTCACTAACACCGGCCAGACCGCGCTGACCGATGTTGCGATCAGCGATCCGCTGGTGAGCGATTGTGTTGCCACCATTGGCGACCTCGCCGTTGGCGCGCACGCGAGTAAAACTTGCGCTTCGACCGGATTGCGTGCTGCACTGACCAATCAGGCGACCGCGACCGGCGTGGGCCTTGGAGTGACGGTCACCGACTCGGATACCGCTTCGGTAACCGTCGGCGCGAAGCCGTTCTCGAATGTGGGAATCGTGAAGCAGGTGTGTGACGCAACCGAGAACACCTGTGATGTGAACGCAGCCGACGATGCGTCCGAGTGGGCCACTTCTGCCTCGTTGCCTTTCGAGGGCACCGCAAAATGGCGGGTGATTGTGCAGAACCTTGGCTACACGACACTGACGAACGTCGTCGTGCAAGACGCGGCGAACACTGCGTGCGCGGCCACGATCGACACGCTGGCGCCGTTGGCCTTCCAAAGGTTGGGTTGCGAGAACGCGGACCTTGCGGCCTCGATGACCAATACGGCGACCGTGACAGCGACCCCGCCCTACGGTGATCCCGCGCTGACCGGTAGCGCTACGGCCACTGCGACGGTTGCTGAGGCAACGCCCGCGGTGACGCTCGTGAAAGAAATCTGCGACGCCGATGACTGCGACCCAGACGCCCCGATCGGTTCCGACGGTTGGTCGGATACCTCGACCAAACCGTATTTCGACTCGGCAACCTGGCGTCTGACGGCGAAGAACACCGGCGAATCGGATCTTGCCTCGGTATCTATCTCTGACCCGCTTGTGAGCGGGTGCGCCCTCGACCCCACTCAGACGCTCGCGCGCGGTGCCAGCATCAGCGTGACCTGTGACTCAGACGAACTGACCGCTTCGTTTACAAACGAAGCGAGTGTTAGCGCGACCGATGTGAACGGCGCGACCGCGAGCGATACCGCCTCCGCGGATGTTGTGGTGGAGGAAAAGCCGACCTCCGGTGTCGAGCTGGTGATCGAATCGTGCAACCCGGCCGTCGGATCCTGCGATCCCGATGCGCCTGTTGGCGAGAGCGGCTGGAGTTCCAGCACAACCGTGCCGTTCGAGGGTGACGGAGTGTGGCGTGTCACTGTGAAGAACACGGGCGACACGGAGCTCAGCAAAGTGGTTGTTGAGAACCCCGCTTACCCAGACTGCGCGTTCACTCTGCCGACGCTTGCCGCGGGTGCTTCGGGCTCCCAGCTGTGCACCGTCGAAGCCGTTGACGGCACGGTAACGAGCACGGCGACGGTGACTGCGACACCGCCGTATGGCGACGCAGATCTGACCGATGAGAGCACGGCCGATATCGTTTCGGTTGATCCGCTGGTGCAGATTGGCGTCGAGAAAGAGGTCTGCTCCACGGGCAACGACTGCGACCCCAATGCTGAGCCGCTGACCGGTGGCTGGGTAAAGGCGGCGGCGTTGGAACCGGGAAGCGAACCCTTCTGGCGGATCATTGTGACCAACGAGGGGCAAGTTCCTCTCACCGATGTCATGGTCGATGATCCCGCGCTGGAAGACTGCGCTGCAACCTTCGCAGAAATGCTGCCCGGGGAGCGCCAAGTCATTACTTGCACCGGGGCTGCGGCCTTCGAAAGCGCCGGAGGTACTGTGACCGCGACCGGCACCAACCCCCGGGGTGGTGCCACCGCCACGGTGTCCGCCGACAGTGAGGCGACCGTGACCGTGCGTGACTTCGCCACCGCGGTGACGGTTGTGAAAGAGGCCTGTGTGGTGGCTCCAGGATCCGACTGCCTGCAGAATGGCACGGGATGGACCGCCCACGCGAACGGTGCCTTCGGAAGTGAGCTGTGGTGGCGGATTACCGTCACAAACAGCGGCGACACCGATATCACTGACGTTGTGGTGACGGATCCGAAGCTGCCCACGGCTGACTTCACCGTTGCGCGCCTGGCTCCGGGGGCCTCGCAGTCGACCGTTGTTTCGGCCGGGAGCTGGCAGATTCTGGATCCGAACGCGCCAGAGGCGAAGAATACCGCGAGTGTAACTGCGGTGAGCATCACGGGTGAGGATCTCACTGACTCCGCATTTGCGATCGGCACGGTCGATCCGCAGGGCGCAGACACCGATGGGACCGACGCTTCCGGTAGCGGAGCGGGTGCTGGTGCGGCTGGCGCAGGGCTTGCGCTCACGGGCGGTACCTTGCCGGTCATCGCCATCGGGGCTGGTGCCTTGCTCGTGCTAGCTGGTGGTGTGGTGTTCGCCTTGCGGCTGGTACGTCGCCGCCGCGACGCGGATCCTGCCGAGGGTTAGTAGAGTGGCTGTTTGCCCCGGGGTCCGTGAGGACTCCGGGGCAAAGTCATACCCACCCCAAATTTCCGGATCGGCCCATCTCGCTCACGAGAAGCCAGTATCTCGACGAGAAGCCACTCTGCAGACGCAGTTTTGATAGCTTCTCGTCGAGATACTGCTTTCTCGTCGGGATCATGCACGAACAAGGCCTCCTGCGCTACGTAACTTGCCCGCATTCTCTACGGGGATCACCCCTGCGCCTGCGTAGGTTGCCCTGCGCGATTGTGGTGCCAACAAAGGCGCAGCTATTGCATGCATATCCAAAGCTCCCGAGTTGACCGCTCGGGAGGATGGTTTGGTTTTTGCGCGCGAGATCGTTGAGTTCGTGCGGCCTATGAGGAGAAGGCGGTTATGGACGGGGATGAAGAGAAGTTCGTGAACACGGCGTGTGCCACTGCTGCAAGCGAGGGCCCATGCACCAGTTCCCTCTCAGTTGTGACTCAGCCGGGTTGGTGGTTGATGCCCCGTCCGCGCAGTACTCGGCGACGATTTGCAGCCGGCGCTGGGCGGGTTCACATTGAGCTCCCTTGACGCTGATGCAACTGCGGTGCACGAGTATGCGGTGACACTTGGCGACATTGGGAAACTGAACCTCCCGTGGCACCATGCGTTCCTTCTGCTCCCGGAATACCTGCCGCGCCAGGCCTCGCCGCAATACTGCTTCGCGGGAGGCGTGTGCGCTTGCTCTGAGCCTCGCAAACGGCGATGATCAGAGCAACGAAGTAAGGAGTTCTGAGATGGCATCAAGCGACACCGCCGAATCGCCCCACACCCGCATGCACTCGGTGTCTGATGAGACCCGTCGCATCGTTGATCAGGTGCTTGATTATTCCAGGCGCAGGATCCTGGCCGATAACACTCCGCTCGACCACGCGGCGACGGCGGCAGAACTGAAGCGGATCGCCGGCGTCACCATCAGCGAAGAGGGATCGGGGCTGCCCGTGCCCTCTCCGTATTCGAGCATGTGCTTGCCCCGGCATGCATCACGACGGATCATCCGCAGTTTCTCTCCTTCATCCCGAGCGCTCCTTCGAAAGCCGCGGTCGCGTTCGACCTGGTGGTGTCCGCGAGCGCGCTCTACGGCGGATCCTGGCTTGAGGGTGCAGGCGTCGTACACGCCGAGAATGAGGTACTGGCCTGGCTCGCCGCGGAGTTTGGCTTGCCGCTCGGCGCGGGTGGAGTGTTCGTGCAGGGCGGCACGATCGGCAACCTGTCGGCCCTGGTCGCTGCGAGAGAACAGGCGCGGGTGCGGCTCGCGGATCGTGACGCACCCTCTGGGCGCTGGGTGATCGTGTGCAGTGCCGAGGCGCACTCCTCGATCGCGGCGGCGGCGCGGGTGATGGATGTTGACGTGGTCGCCGTGCAGGTTGCCGAGGACGGGGTGCTGCGGGGCCCCGAGGTGCGTGCGGCGCTCGAGGAGTACGGTGATCGGGTGATCGCGGTGGTCGCGACGACGGGATCCACTAACTTCGGGATCGTCGACGACGTTGCAGGAATTGCAGCTCTCAAACAGGATCACGACTTCTGGTTGCACATCGATGGCGCCTACGGGCTCACGGCGATGCTGTCACCGCTGACCCGGCACCTCTACGCAGGGGTGGAAGCTGCAGATTCTGTGATCGTGGATCCGCACAAGTGGATGTTCGCGCCCTACGATGCCTGCGCGCTGATCTACCGGGATCCCGAGACCGGGCGCCGGGCGCACACCCAGCATGCCGAATACCTCGACACCCTCACCGAGGCCGACGATTGGAGTCCGTCTGACTACGCGGCGCAGCTGACGCGGCGGCCTCGTGGGTTACCGCTGTGGTTTTCGCTCGCGACGTACGGTGCCACAGCGTATCGAGAGGCGATCGGCCACGCGATTCTGCTCGCCCGCAAGATTGCGGAGGAGATCGAAGCCCGCCCGGGGTTCACGCTGGTGCGGGATCCGCAGCTTTCGGTCGTGGTGTTTGAGCGGGATGGCTGGGAGCGTGAGGACTACAAACGCTGGTCGGATCAGTTGCTTGCGGATCAGCAGGCTTTTGTGGTGCCGAGCTCTTACAGGGGTCGTCCCAACGCGCGGTTCGCGATCATTAGCCCTCTGACCACCTTCGAACAGCTGACCGCGATCCTCGACACGATGGCCTGAGATGCGCGACACGCCCGGGGAGTCGTGCAGCTTGCGGGCACCCCGGGATCCGCGTAATGTAATCCCTTGTCAGCGCGAAGGAGCGGGAAGCGAAAGCGGCCCGCTGATTCGAATGCGCTCAAGACTTGCCTTCACAGCTCGTAAAACCCGGTCGTAAGATCAGGTCAATTTGCAGCGTGACCGACATTGTTTCGGGAGCGATTTGCAGGAGCAAAGCGGGTGTGGTAAGTTAGACAGGTTGCTCTTCGGAAGCCCGGTTGGGTGTGTACGGGGGTGTCTGGTCCTTGAGAACTCAATAGTGTGCACTTGATTGTCAAATGCCAAATTTTATAATCCCGTCCATCCACATTTTGTGTGGGTGAATGGCGATTCCTTTTGGACAAATATATGAATGAACGTCAGTAATTGATGTTTGTTGTTTGTCAGGTTGAACTCGCAGCATTTTCGGCTTATTCCGTCGTGGTGTTGCATGTAATTTTTTACGGAGAGTTTGATCCTGGCTCAGGACGAACGCTGGCGGCGTGCTTAACACATGCAAGTCGAACGATGAAGCCCAGCTTGCTGGGTGGAAGAGTGGCGAACGGGTGAGTAACACGTGAGTAACCTGCCCCTGACTCTGGGATAAGCGCTGGAAACGGCGTCTAATACTGGATATGACCTATCACCGCATGGTGTGTGGGTGGAAAGATTTATCGGTTGGGGATGGACTCGCGGCCTATCAGCTTGTTGGTGAGGTAATGGCTCACCAAGGCGACGACGGGTAGCCGGCCTGAGAGGGTGACCGGCCACACTGGGACTGAGACACGGCCCAGACTCCTACGGGAGGCAGCAGTGGGGAATATTGCACAATGGGCGCAAGCCTGATGCAGCAACGCCGCGTGAGGGATGACGGCCTTCGGGTTGTAAACCTCTTTTAGTAGGGAAGAAGCGAAAGTGACGGTACCTGCAGAAAAAGCACCGGCTAACTACGTGCCAGCAGCCGCGGTAATACGTAGGGTGCAAGCGTTGTCCGGAATTATTGGGCGTAAAGAGCTCGTAGGCGGCTTGTCGCGTCTGCTGTGAAAACCCGGAGCTCAACTCCGGGCCTGCAGTGGGTACGGGCAAGCTAGAGTGCGGTAGGGGAGATTGGAATTCCTGGTGTAGCGGTGGAATGCGCAGATATCAGGAGGAACACCGATGGCGAAGGCAGATCTCTGGGCCGTTACTGACGCTGAGGAGCGAAAGCATGGGGAGCGAACAGGATTAGATACCCTGGTAGTCCATGCCGTAAACGTTGGGAACTAGATGTAGGGCCTGTTCCACGGGTTCTGTGTCGTAGCTAACGCATTAAGTTCCCCGCCTGGGGAGTACGGCCGCAAGGCTAAAACTCAAAGGAATTGACGGGGGCCCGCACAAGCGGCGGAGCATGCGGATTAATTCGATGCAACGCGAAGAACCTTACCAAGGCTTGACATGTAGAAGAACGGGCGAGAGATCGTCAACTCTTTGGACACTTCTATACAGGTGGTGCATGGTTGTCGTCAGCTCGTGTCGTGAGATGTTCGGTTAAGTCCGGCAACGAGCGCAACCCTCGTCCTATGTTGCCAGCACGTTATGGTGGGAACTCATGGGATACTGCCGTGGTCAACACGGAGGAAGGTGGGGATGACGTCAAATCATCATGCCCCTTATGTCTTGGGCTTCACGCATGCTACAATGGCCGATACAAAGGGCTGCGATACCGCGAGGTGGAGCGAATCCCAAAAAGTCGGTCTCAGTTCGGATTGGGGTCTGCAACTCGACCCCATGAAGTCGGAGTCGCTAGTAATCGCAGATCAGCAACGCTGCGGTGAATACGTTCCCGGGCCTTGTACACACCGCCCGTCAAGTCATGAAAGTCGGTAACACCCGAAGCCGGTGGCCTAACCCTTGTGGAGGGAGCTGTCGAAGGTGGGACTGGTAATTAGGACTAAGTCGTAACAAGGTAGCCGTACCGGAAGGTGCGGCTGGATCACCTCCTTTCTAAGGAGCACTCAACCCTTTGGGGTTGCTGAATGGTGTGATCATCACCGAATGTGTGATGCGCATCGCTCATGGGTGGAACATTTGACAAGATAAGTCTTGATTCATTCGTCTGTGTGAGTACGCCGGGCCCTTTGCGGGGTGTGGTTGGAAAATGTGGGCGTGTGAGGTGAGGTTTTACTGAGTGCATACTATTGGGTCCTGAAGGCCCAGCCACCACGCTTTGGTGTGGGGACTGTTTCTTCGGACTCTGTGTCATGGAACGTGTTGTTCATGATGCGGGGATCGACCGTACGTTGAGAACTACACAGTGGACGCGAGCATCTTTCAAGACAGGATAATTTTTTGTCTTGTCTTGAGATACTTAATAATTTCATTGGTCACACACCCTTGTTGGGGTGTGTGTTTCTGATACTTATGTGATTTCAAGTTTATAAGAGCAAACGGTGGATGCCTTGGCATCTGGAGCCGAAGAAGGACGTAGTAATCTGCGATAAGCCTCGGGGAGCCGATAAACGGGCTGTGATTCGAGGATTTCCGAATGGGGAAACCCCGCCAGGGCGCGTGCGTACCTGGTGACTCCCGCCTGAATATATAGGGCGGGTAGAGGGAACGGGGGAAGTGAAACATCTCAGTACCCCAGGAAGAGAAAACAATATGTGATTCCGGTAGTAGTGGCGAGCGAAACCGGATGAGGCTAAACCAGTCATGTGTGATACCCGGCAGGGGTTGCATGGTTGGGGTTGTGGGACATGCCTGGAAGGTCTGCCGGCCTTTCGACGTGAATGTGTAGCTATAGGAGAACTGCTTGGAACGGCAGACCGGAGTGGGTGAGAGTCCCGTATCCGAAATGGTGGCACTGCGTGGTGTGTATCCCAAGTAGCACGGGGCCCGAGAAATCCCGTGTGAATCTGTCAGGACCACCTGATAAGCCTAAATACTCCCAGATGACCGATAGCGGACTAGTACCGTGAGGGAAAGGTGAAAAGTACCCCGGGAGGGGAGTGAAATAGTACCTGAAACCGTTTGCTTACAATCCGTCGGAGCAGCCTTGTAGCTGTGACGGCGTGCCTTTTGAAGAATGAGCCTGCGAGTTAGCGATATGTGGCGAGGTTAACCCGTGTGGGGTAGCCGTAGCGAAAGCGAGTCTGAATAGGGCGATTGAGTCGCATGTCCTAGACCCGAAGCGAAGTGATCTATCCATGGCCAGGTTGAAGCGCGTGTAAGAGCGCGTGGAGGACCGAACCCACTTAGGTTGAAAACTGAGGGGATGAGCTGTGGATAGGGGTGAAAGGCCAATCAAACTTCGTGATAGCTGGTTCTCTCCGAAATGCATTTAGGTGCAGCGTTGCGTGTTTCTTGCCGGAGGTAGAGCTACTGGATGGCCGATGGGCCCTACAAGGTTACTGACGTCAGCTAAACTCCGAATGCCGGTAAGTGAGAGCGCAGCAGTGAGACAGTGGGGGATAAGCTTCATTGTCGAGAGGGAAACAACCCAGATCACCATCTAAGGTCCCAAAGCGCGTGCTAAGTGGAAAAGGATGTGGAGTTGCTGTGACAACCAGGAGGTTGGCTTAGAAGCAGCCACCCTTGAAAGAGTGCGTAATAGCTCACTGGTCAAGTGATTCCGCGCCGACAATGTAACGGGGCTCAAGCACGCCACCGAAGTTGTGGCATTCATATATCAGGTAGGCCTTCGTGGTCCAGCCGTATGGATGGGTAGGAGAGCGTCGTGTGGCGAGTGAAGCGGCGGTGTGAACCAGCCGTGGATGCTACACGAGTGAGAATGCAGGCATGAGTAGCGAAAGACGGGTGAGAAACCCGTCCTCCGGAAGACCAAGGGTTCCAGGGTCAAGCTAATCTTCCCTGGGTAAGTCGGGACCTAAGGCGAGGCCGACAGGCGTAGTCGATGGACAACGGGTTGATATTCCCGTACCGGCGGTAAACCGTCAAAGACCTAACGAGTAGTGCTAAGCAATCCAAGACTTCATGGATCCTTCGGGTGATGTGGGGTGGCGGCTGCGAACCCGGACTCGGGTGGTGAGCGTGAGGTGTGACGCAGGAAGGTAGCCTGTGCCGGGCGATGGTTGTCCCGGTGTAAGTATGTAGCCCGTCGTTTATGAATAGTTTTCGGCTTTGGGTGAGATACGATGCGGACCCGTTAAGGGGAAGCAGGTGATCCTATGCTGCCAAGAAAAGCATCGGCGTGAGGTTTGCTGTTGCCCGTACCCCAAACCGACTCAGGTGGTCAGGTAGAGAATACTCAGGAGATCGAGATAATCATGGTGAAGGAACTCGGCAAAATGCCCCCGTAACTTCGGGAGAAGGGGGGCCATCCACTTATACGGATTTACTCCGGAAAGGGTGTGGTGGCCGCAGAGACCAGTGGGAAGCGACTGTTTACTAAAAACACAGGTCCGTGCTAACACGCAAGTGGACGTATACGGACTGACGCCTGCCCGGTGCTGGAAGGTTAAGAGGAGAGGTCAACCCTTCGGGGTGAAGCTTTGAATTTAAGCCCCAGTAAACGGCGGTGGTAACTATAACCATCCTAAGGTAGCGAAATTCCTTGTCGGGTAAGTTCCGACCTGCACGAATGGCGTAACGACTTCCCAGCTGTCTCCACCGTGAACTCGGCGAAATTGCAGTACGAGTAAAGATGCTCGTTACGCGCAGAAGGACGGAAAGACCCCGTGACCTTTACTACAGCTTGGTATTGGTGTTCGGTGTGGCTTGTGTAGGATAGGTGGGAGACTGTGAAGCATGGACGCTAGTTTGTGTGGAGTCGTTGTTGAAATACCACTCTGGTCATATTGGATATCTAACTACGGACCCTGATCGGGTTCTGGGACAGTGCCTGGTGGGTAGTTTAACTGGGGCGGTTGCCTCCTAAAAAGTAACGGAGGCGCCCAAAGGTTCCCTCAACCTGGTTGGCAATCAGGTGGCGAGTGTAAGTGCACAAGGGAGCTTGACTGTGAGACTGACAGGTCGAGCAGGGACGAAAGTCGGGACTAGTGATCCGGCAGTGGCTTGTGGAAGCGCTGTCGCTCAACGGATAAAAGGTACCTCGGGGATAACAGGCTGATCTTGCCCAAGAGTCCATATCGACGGCATGGTTTGGCACCTCGATGTCGGCTCGTCGCATCCTGGGGCTGGAGTTGGTCCCAAGGGTTGGGCTGTTCGCCCATTAAAGCGGTACGCGAGCTGGGTTTAGAACGTCGTGAGACAGTTCGGTCCCTATCCTCTGCGCGCGTTGGAAATTTGAGAGGATCTGACCCTAGTACGAGAGGACCGGGTTGGACGAACCTCTGGTGTGCCAGTTGTTCTGCCAAGGGCATGGCTGGTTGGCTACGTTCGGGATGGATAACCGCTGAAAGCATCTAAGCGGGAAGCCGGCCTCGAGATGAGATTTCCTTACGACTTGATCGTGTGAAGCTCCCAGTAGATGACTGGGTTGATAGGCCAGATGTGGAAGCGCTGTAAGGTGTGGAGCTGACTGGTACTAATAAGCTGAAGACTTGACTTCACCCCACTTGTAGTGGGGAATGTAAGCATAGATTGTTGTGTAACGATGTATTCGCGTCCACTTTGTGGTTCTTGACGTACGGGCTTTCCGGCCTGTGGGTCGGGGACATGTCAATAGAGTTACGGTGGTTATAGCGTCAGGGAAACGCCCGGTCACATTCCGAACCCGGAAGCTAAGACTGACAGCGCCGATGGTACTGCAAGGGGGACCTTGTGGGAGAGTAGGACACCGCCGGACAACCTTTAGAAAAGGGGTTGTGTAGTAGATACCATTGCTGGTACTTACTGCGCAGCCCCTTTTCGCATTTTACGACCCTTTATCTATACAGCTACAGCTCGGGAGACACCACATGAACGACCGTCCACAGCGGAACGACCGCTCAGAACGCGACCCCCGAGACCGAAACGAGCGAGGAGCGCGGAAGAGTTTTGGCGGCGGCGGACGCGGTGATCGGCCGCAGCGCTCGAATGATCGTTATGATCGCAACGATCGCGCCCAGCGTTACGACCGTGGCGGCAGACGTGGCGGCCAGGACCGCAACGATCGGCCGCAGCGCTCGTACGACCGCGATGATCGGCCGCAGCGCTCGTACGACCGCGATGATCGGCCGCAGCGCTCGTACGACCGCGATGATCGGCCGCAGCGCTCGTACGACCGTAACGATCGACCCCAGCGATCTTACGACCGTAACGATCGAAGCGACAGGCAGAAGCGGTCTTACGACCGTAACGGCCGCCCGCAGCGTGACGATCGCGGCGGTCAGCGAGATGGATACGAATGGAATAACCGCCCACCGCGCTCGTCTGATCGCAATAATCGTAGCGGTGGTTCGGCGCGCTCCTACGATCGCAACGATCGGCCGCAGCGTGAGGACCGCGGCGGTCAGCGCGGCGGGTACGACCGTAGTGATCGGCCTCAGCGCGCTTATGACCGTGACGATCGTCCGAAGCGGTCTTTCGACCGTAACCACGGTAATGACCGTAACGACCGGCCTCAGCGCTCCTTCGATCGTGACGACCGTCCGAAGCGCTCCTTCGACCGCAGCGACCGCAGCGACCGCAGTGATCGGCCGCACCGCGAGGGCGGACGCCCGGAGCGCCGTGACGGAGCACGCAACCGGAGCAGCCAAGCCCCCTACGGTCGCGGCGGCACGCGCGGCGGCGGCCGCAGCGACCGCGGCGGCGCGGCGCGCGAATTCACCGAGGCGGAGCGACTGCAGCACGAACTACGCCCAGTCCGCGCCGAGCATGACGATCCGGTGCTCCCGGAAGAGGTCCAGCCGCGCGATCTGCACCCCGCAGCGCGCAACGAACTGAAGACCCTGCAGGTTGACGTGCAGGAGCGTGTTGCGAGGCACCTCGCGATGGTCGCGTTCCTTATCGACGAGGATCCCGAACTCGCTCACCAGCACGCGCTCTCCGCGAGTCGCCGCGCAGGCAGGATCCCGGTGACTCGCGAAACACTCGCGATCACCGCGTACCGTACGGGCGACTTCGCGCTTGCACTGCGGGAGCTGCGCACCTACCGTCGCCTGAGCGGCCTCGACAACCACGTCGCGTTGATGGTCGACTGCGAGCGCGGTTTGGGGCGCCCTGAAAAGGGCATCGAGACGGGCCTCGCGGCTGACACCTCAGCGCTCGATACGGAGCAGCGTGTGCACCTCGCGATCGCGATGTCTGGCGCACGCCTTGACCTCGGACAGACTCAGCAGGCACTCTTCGAGTTGGAGATCCCGGAACTGAACCCCGCGAAGGCGTTCTCCTGGAGTTCTCATCTGTTTGGTGCCTACTCTGCCGTGCTCGAGGATCTTGGGCGCACGCGGGAGGCCGCCGAGTGGCAGCAGCGTTCTGAGCAAGCCGCAAACGCGGTGCAGGATCACGTCGGCTCCCTCGACGAACTCGAGGTTTTTGAGATCTTCGAGACTGAGCCGGAGGAGGAGCACGCACCCGCTGATGAGGTGACCGATTCGGAACACGAGGATCCTGCGACTCGCGAGCGCTGGCGCGGTGGCGCCAGCGCAGAATTGGGAGAAAGTGATGCTTTCTCCCCCGAAAAATCTGCGCAGGATACCGCCGAAGACTCGGACGCGGCCCAGTCCATCGAAGACGAGGTCGACGAACTTCTCGCCGAAGCAGGCATCGCCGACAGTGTAGATGCCGATACCGTGCCCACCACCACGGAGCAGGACGGTAACGAACGGGAGGCGAAGTAGTGGCGCTCTGGAGCAAGAAGCCGCTGTTTGATCCCTCACCCGTGAGTGGGCGCGAACTGCTGCTCGCTGACCTCGACGGGGTGGTGTATCGAGGCCCGGGAGCGATCCCGGGCGCCGTCGAGCAGTTGAACCGTTCTGAGGTTCCCGTTGGCTACATCACCAACAACGCCTCCCGCACCGACCGCGTCGTGGCCGAACAGCTGCAGAGTCTCGGTCTGCGGGCCGAGCCCGCCGACGTGGTGACCTCGCCACAGGCCGCGGTCGCGCTACTGGCCAAAACGCTTCCCCAGGGCTCCCTCGTGCTGGTCGTTGGCGGCGACGGGCTGACCGACGAACTCGAAAAGGCTGGGTTTCGGTATACGCGGAGCGCAGAGGATTCACCCGCCGCGGTGGTGCAAGGCTTCGATCCCGAGGTTGGATGGAAGGACCTGGCGGAGGCCGCGTTCGCGCTAGCCGAGGTGCCGGGTCAGGATCCGCTGCCCTGGATCGCGACCAACACCGACTGGACGATTCCGGTCGCCCGCGGGCTCGCGCCCGGCAACGGCACGCTCGTTTCGGCAGTGCACACAGCGGTGCAGCGGCTTCCCGTCTTCGCCGGCAAGCCCGAAACTCCGATTTTTGAGGCCGCGTTTGAACGCTTCGGCACGCGAAACGCGCTCATGATTGGTGACCGTCTCGACACCGACATGAAGGGCGCGATCGCCGCGGGGATCCCGTCGCTGCACGTGCTCACCGGGGTGGACCGCCCGAAGCAGCTCGTCGCCGCCTCCCGCGATATGCAGCCCGACTATATCGTCGCCTCGCTCGCCGAACTGCATGAGCCGTATCCCGCCACCGAGACGCTGCGTGATGGCTCGGTGCAGGTTGGCAATGCCAGGGTTCGCATGAATGGCCACATTGCGGTTGTTGTTAACGAGGGTGATTCGCCGATCAATCTACTGCGCGCTGGCTGCGCCGCGATCTGGGCCTCGGGCCTTGCAATCTACGGTCTTGAGGTGCCAGAGATCCTGTACCGGGATCACTGGCGCTGATCCGCCCCGGATCCCGCCCCCGCCATTCGGTGAGTGCCCACCAATCCCTCGAGTGCCCACCAAGCCTGCACGCGGGTAAGGTGGGCACTCGTCGCTAAGGTGGGCGCTCACCGCAGTTGGTAGATTGGATGACTAGGCTGGGAACATGAGCGAAACAGAAGACGGGCTGCTGGGACGGATCGAACTCATCGAAGCGCAGCCGTTGAGCCAGCGGGCCGCGGGTTTCGAGCAGCTGCACGACGAACTCCTTGCCGAGCTGCAACGAGGCGACCACGGTGCAAGCTGAGCAGGATCAAGCTGAGCAGGATCGCGCTGAGCAAGATCAAGCTGAGCAAGATCAAGCCGGGCAGAATCGCGCTGAGCAGAACCGCGCCAAGCAAGCCCTCTGGCAGGGCGAGGCGGAACGGCTCGACCGGGTGCTTCCCGAACTCGGGCTCGCCAGATCACGCAGCCAAGCGGCGGAGTTGATCCACGCGGGGCATGTGCAGCTTGACGGTGCCGTCGCCCCGAAGGCGGGCGTCAAAGTGGGCACCGGATCCCGCATCGCTGTCACACTCAGCGACCACTACGTTGGCCGCGCCGCCCATAAGCTGTTCGCCGCGCTTGACGCCTTCGAGGTTGACCCTGCGCAGCAACAGGCGCTTGACCTTGGTGCCTCGACGGGCGGCTTTACGCAGGTGCTCCTGGAACGCGGCGCGAGTCTGGTGCAGGCGATCGATGTTGGCCACGGCCAGCTCGCAGCTGAACTTCGAGATGACCCCAGGGTGCGCCTGGTCGAGGGCTGCAACGCCCGCGACCTAACGGCGGAGGGGCTGGCAGCAGACACCGGGATCGCGACCCCGCCAAGCCTCGTTGTGGCGGACCTCTCATTCATCTCGCTCAGCCTGATCCTGCCGGCGATTGCCCGGGTCGCGGCTCCTGATGCCAGTGTGATCCTGCTGATCAAGCCACAGTTTGAGGTCGGGCGGGTGCGTGACGGAGTGGTCACCGACCCCCGCCTGCATGCAGAAGCCTTGCGCATTGTGGTGCGTTCCGCCGCCGAGCACGGTTTCGTTGCACGTGCGCTGACCCCGTCTCCCGTTGTTGGGGGACAGGGAAACCGTGAGTTCCTCGGTCATTTCACGCGCGGCCAGGTGGCGGATCCGGCAGAATGGGAGGATCGCATCGAAACGCTCGCTGCTCCGCGCAGTGTGCCGGTGGATTCCTAGGTGAACGGAAGTGGCATGACCAACGCGCAAATCGAGGGTGCACGGAGTATCCTCGTCGTCTCTCACACGCACCGTGACGAGGCAATTGCAGCGACGATCGAGGTGGTGTCGGCGCTGCGAGCGGCCGGGGTCGTGCCTGTTTTTGAGGCTCAGGATCGGATCGAGTTCGGTTCGCACTTCGATACCTCCGTGACCGCCGAACTCGGCCAAGGCGTCAGCGTCGACGAGCTTGAAGTTGCGCTGGTGCTGGGTGGCGATGGCACGATCCTGCGCGCTGCCGAGACGTTGCGCGGTTCGGAGTGCCCGATTGTCGGTGTCAACCTGGGGCACGTCGGGTTTCTTGCTGAGATGGAGAGCTACGATCTCGCCTCCACGATTGATCGGGTGCTCCGCCGCGACTATACGGTCGAGGAACGCCTGACGATCGAGGTGCGCGCTACTCTCGACGGCGAAGTCATCGCGGATACCTGGGCCCTGAATGAGGCGAGCGTTGAGAAGCGCCGCCGTATGCTCGAGGTTGCCGTGGGAGTGGACAACCGCCCGCTGTCTTCCTTTGCCTGCGATGGTGTGGTGCTCGCGACCCCGACGGGGTCGACGGCGTACGCGTTCTCCGCTGGAGGGCCGGTGGTGTGGCCCGGGGTGCAAGCGATGCTGTTGGTGCCGATCGCCGCGCACGCGCTGTTCAATAAGCCGTTGGTCACCGGCCCGGACTCCGAACTCACGGTGCGGATCCTGCCCGAGAATATTGGCCCGGGTGTGCTGTGGTGCGATGGTAGAAGGCGGACGGAGCTTCCAGCCGGTGCCGTCGTAAGTGTGCGCCGGTCCCCGGATTCGGTGCGTCTTGCCCGGCTCAACGAGGCTGTGTTCTCGGATCGACTCGTACGTAAATTCCATCTCCCGGTCGAGGGCTGGCGGGGTGCGCGGAAGGGTGGTGCTGCATGATTGAGGAGCTTCGGATCCGGGATCTCGGAGTCATCGTCGACACGACACTGACGCTTGGCCCGGGCTTCACTGCGATCACAGGTGAGACTGGCGCGGGCAAGACCATGGTGGTGAGCGCGCTCGGCCTGTTGATGGGCGCGCGTTCAGATGCCGGGGCGGTGCGCAGCGGCGCGAGCCAGGCGCGGGTGAGTGGGATCGTGCATACGACCGATCCCGAGGTGGTGGAGATCATCGATGAACTGGGCGGCGATATCGAAGACGGTGAGCTTGTGATGAGCCGCACAGTCAGCGCCGAGGGGCGGAGCCGCGCGAGTGTCGGCGGTGCGACTGCGCCCGTCGGTAGCCTTGCCAGGCTCGCGGATCGACTCTTCGTGGTGCACGGCCAGTCGGAGCAGCTGCGGCTGCGTTCGCTCGCAGCCCAGCGTGACACGCTCGACCGTTTCGGAGGTGATGAGCTTGCCGCGGTGCTGCGCAGCTACGTCGCAACCCACCGGGAACGGCAGGATCTTGCCATACGCGTCGAAGCACTACGGGAGGACCGAGAGGAGCGGGTCGCCGAGGCGGCCCGGCTGCGGGCAGAACTTGATGAGATCGCGGGGGTGGATCCGCAGCCCGGTGAGGAAACGGAACTGAGCGAGCGGATCGAGCTGCTCAGCAACGTGGAAGCGCTGCGGGCGGCGACCTCTGCCGCGCACGAGGCGCTGGCGACCGAGTCTGATGATCCTGCCAGCCGCGATGCCGGCAGCCTCGTTGATGCGGCGGTGCGCGAGCTTGAGCGGGCCGCGGCCTACGACAAACGCCTCGGCGCAGTGCTCGAGACCCTGCGCGGGGTGAGCTTTCAGATCGCGGATGCCGCGACGGAGCTCGCGGCCTATGCCGGGGATCTTGACGAAGAAGGCCCGGGGGAGCTCGCCCGGGCGAACGAGCGCCTTGCCGCGCTGAACACACTCTTCCGCCTGTACGGCGCCGATTCGGCCGAGGTTATTGAGTACTCGGGGCGGGCTGCCGCCAGGCTCACGGATCTCGACGGCGACGATGACCTCATCCGGGAGCTTGACATCGCTCTCGAGGCAGCTCAGGATCGTGAGGCCACGCTCGCCAAGCAACTTTCGGCGCTGCGCCGGGAGGCTGCCGAGAGGCTGTCGGAACTCGTCACCGTTGAACTCCAACAGCTCGCGCTGCCTGACGCGCGCTTTGTTGCGACGGTGAACCCACTTGAGGCGCTGGGCGGATCCGGCGGCGATGAGGTGCAGTTTTTGCTCGCGCCGCACCCCGGGGCCGAGCCGAGGCCGCTCGCGAAGAGCGCATCGGGTGGCGAGCTTTCGCGGGTGATGCTCGCGCTCGAGGTGGTGGTTGCAGGGGTTGATCCTGTGCCAACGTTTGTGTTTGACGAGGTCGATGCGGGGGTCGGTGGTGCCGCGGCGATCGAGATCGGACGGCGCCTTGCCCGGCTCGCGCGCACCTCGCAGGTGATCGTGGTGACCCACCTGGCGCAGGTGGCTGCGTTTGCGAACAATCACGTGCAGGTGGTGAAGGATTCCGCCGGAGGATTCACGCAGAGCAGCAGCCGGGTGCTTGAGGGGGAGGAGCGGCTCGGTGAGATGGCCAGGCTGCTCTCGGGTCTCGCAGACTCCTCGAGTGCGCTCGAACACGCCGCCGAACTGCTCGCGCTGCGCTAGTGCCCTGCGCCTAACGAGAATGCATTATCTCGACGAGAAAGCATTGCCCGTGCGTCGGGAGACTGGCTTCTCGTCGAGATACTGGCTTCTCGTCGAGCGCGTGTGTTCTCGATAGGGAGATGAGACGCTGGTACGCTCCATCCATGATGAAGTTGTGGGGACGGGGCGCGAAACGAGTGAAGCCCGATGCAGCGGCTGGTGCTGAGCCTGGCGCAGACTCCGGCGCCGCAAGAGCCGATTATCTCGACACGCATCCCGACGTTGTGCACGTTGATCTCGAACAGCTCGACTCTGAAACCCGCGCGATGTATCGCGAGGCGCGGGAGGCGCGCGAAGCCGCTGCCGACGCACAGCAGGATCCCGCCAGGACCACGGCGCGTGAGTTCGTAGTGCGCAGCCCCTTCCAGCTTGGCTTTACCATCACACTGGGCGTGCTCGTTGCGCTGCTTTTCGGTTCAATCGTCGGCGAGCTCAGCACCATCATCATGTACGTGGTGGCCGCACTTTTCGTGGCACTGGGGCTCGATCCGGTAGTTCGCTGGCTCGAACGAAAAGGCCTGAAGCGCCCGCTTGGGATCGGCATTGTGTTTGGCGGCTTTGTGCTCGTCATCGGCGGCTTGCTCGGGATCATCATCCCGATGATCGCCACTCAGATCACTCAGCTGGTGGACAAGGCGCCGACCCTCTTTCGCGACGTCACGAACCAGCAGTGGTTTGAAGATCTGAACCAGAACTTCGGCAAGTTTATCGACTTCGATGGGCTCCTGAAGATGGGCCAGGATCTGGTGAGCGATCCCCAAAACTGGGCCCAGTTCGCCGGCGGGGTGTGGCAGGCGGGTATCGGTATCGCCAACGGTCTGACCTCGGCACTTATCGTGCTGATCCTGACGCTCTACTTCCTGGCGTCGTTGCAAGCGATTAAGCGCGCTTTCTACTCGCTTGTGCCGAAGTCTGGCCGCTCAAAGGTGATGGATATTACCGAGCAGGTCACCAAGTCCGTCGGTGGCTACATCAGCGGCATGGTGACCCTCGCGTTTATCAATGCCGTGCTCGGTTTTGTCATGATGACGATCGTCGGGGTGCCGTTTGCGGGCCTCGTTGCGGTGGGGGTGTTCTTCCTCGCGCTGATCCCGCTCATCGGGTCGGTGGTGGCGACGGTGCTCGTGACCGTTGTTGCCCTCTTTGACTCGCCGACGACGGCGCTCATCGCGGCGATCTACTACCTCATTTACATGCAACTCGAGTCGTATCTGCTCACCCCCCGCGTGATGAGTCGAGTGGTGTCGGTGCCTGGCTCGCTCGTAGTGATTGGCGCACTCGCGGGCGGTACGCTGCTTGGCCTGCTCGGGGCGCTGATCTCGATCCCGGTGACGGCGATGGTGCTGATGATCATCAAACAGGTGTGGGTACCCCGGCAAGAGATGAGATAAGCACATATTCCGTACGCTACCCCGATACAACTGATAGGATCGAAGCCCGTGGGAGTACACAATAGCGCTGACCAGGCAGGCATCACCAAACACATCTTTGTGACTGGGGGTGTTGTCTCCTCGCTCGGCAAGGGTCTTACCGCTGCAAGTCTCGGAAATCTTCTGACTGCGCGCGGTTTGCGGGTCGTGATGCAGAAGCTCGATCCCTATCTCAACGTCGATCCTGGGACGATGAATCCGTTCCAGCACGGCGAGGTGTTCGTCACCGACGACGGCGCAGAAACTGATCTCGACATCGGGCACTACGAGCGATTCCTCGGCATCAATCTGTCGCAGGCGGCGAACGTCACGACCGGGCAAATCTACTCGACGGTGATTGCCAAAGAGCGCCGCGGTGAGTACCTTGGCGACACCGTGCAGGTGATCCCGCACATCACTAACGAGATCAAGCGCCGCATGCGGCTGCAGGCCTCCGAATCCCCGCAGCCAGACGTCATCATCACCGAGGTCGGCGGCACCGTGGGTGACATCGAATCGCAGCCGTTTCTTGAGGCGGCCCGCCAGGTGCGCCACGAACTCGGCCGCCAGAACGTGTTCTTTGTGCACGTTTCACTGGTGCCATTCATGGGCGCCTCTGGGGAACAAAAGACGAAGCCGACGCAGCACTCTGTTGCCGCGCTGCGTTCCATCGGGATCCAACCCGACGCTCTCGTGCTTCGCAGCGATCGACCGGTCACGAGCGACAACCTGCGCAAAATTGCCCTCATGTGTGATGTCGCTGAGGACGCCGTGGTGAACGCGATCGACGTGAAGAGTATCTATGATCTGCCGAAGCTGCTGAGCGATCAGGGACTTGACCAGACGATCGTCGACGAGCTGCGTCTCGACAAGGCGACCCCGGTCGACTGGTCCGGCTGGCAGCCGGTGCTCGACGCCGTTCACCAGCCGAAGGGTGAGGTCACCCTTGCGCTCGTCGGCAAATACATCGATCTTCCCGACGCGTACCTCTCGGTTACCGAGGCGCTGCGGGCTGGCGGCTTCGCGCACTCGACCAAGGTCAACCTGAAGTGGGTCGCGTCTGACGACTGCGAGACGCCCGAGGGCGCACTCGAAGCGCTGGGAGACGTTAACGGCATCTGCGTGCCCGGCGGTTTTGGCGTGCGCGGCATCGAAGGCAAGCTCGGCGCGCTGCGCTTTGCTCGTGAGAACGGGATCCCGACCCTGGGTCTCTGCCTTGGGTTGCAGTGCATGGTCATCGAGTACGCGCGAAACGTTGCGGGTCTTGACGGCGCTTCTTCGACCGAGTTTGATCCGGAAACGGCGGTGCCGGTCATCGCGACAATGGCGGAACAGGTCGACATTATCGAGGGCGGCGACCTGGGCGGCACCATGCGACTCGGGCTCTACGAGGCGGATCTGGCCGAGGGATCCCTCGCAGCGAAGCTCTACGGATCCAATACTTCGCGCGAACGCCATCGCCACCGCTACGAGGTGAACAACCGCTTCCGCGAGCATATTGGCGAGGCCGGCCTGTGGTTCTCAGGTACGAGCCCTGACGGCCAGCTTGTGGAGTACGTTGAGCTGCCGCAGACTGCGCACCCCTTCTATATCGCGACCCAGGCTCACCCCGAGCTGCGTTCGCGCCCGGGCCGCCCCCACCCGCTCTTCGCGGGGCTTGTGGAGGCCGCCATCGACCGCCGCGAGGCTACCCGCCTCTTCGAGGTTGAGAGTGACAACTAGCCCGCTCGCAGACGACCCAGCCGAGGTGCGCATCCTGAGTAGCGAGCTGCTGGTGCGCGGCCACGTCTGGGATGTGCGCCGTGACAGCTTCGAATTCGGTGGTGGCGAGGATTGCGCCGTGCTCTCGCGTGACTACATCGATCACACGGGTGCGGTGGCGGTGCTCGCTATCGACGAGCAGGGCCGAGTTTTGCTCGTGCAGCAGTATCGGCATCCCGTCGCGCACCGCGACTGGGAGATTCCTGCCGGCTTAATGGATGCTCCCGGCGAATCAGGGCTCGCGACCGCTCAGCGCGAGCTTGCCGAAGAAGCGGACCTCCAAGCGGGGCGCTGGGATCTGCTGCTTGATCTTTTCCTGTCCCCGGGCGCTACGAGTGAAGCGATGCGGATCTTCCTCGCGCGCGATCTGCGGCCGGTGGAGCATGGTTTCGTGCGCGAGGGCGAAGAAGCCGAAATGGTGCCCGTTTGGGTGCCACTCGACGAAGCGGTGGAGGCAGCCCTCGCCGGCCGGATCCAGAATGCGGTCACAGTCAGTGCGGTGCTCGCCGCGCGGGTCGCCCAGGCTGAAGGGTGGCAGGCTCTCCGCGATCCCGAGCTGCCGTGGACGACTCGCGAAGCGTCGCGGGGTGAACGCTCCAAGTGACGGCGGGTCTCTAGTGGCAACCAACGCGATCCAGGGCTCCGAGAGATATCTGCGCCACGTTGCACTCGAACTCGGGCTTTCGGCGAACAGCCAGGCCGCGTACCGCCGTGATCTCACCGCCTATTCCGAGTGGCTTGAAGCGCGCGGGGTGATCGACCTTGAGAACGTGGCGCCGGATACTCTCGCGGCGTATGTCGCCGACCTCGCTGCTCAGGATCTCGCCCCCGCCTCGATCACCCGCAGGCTGTCGACGGTGCGGGGGATGCACCGCTTTCTCTTCGAAGAGGGGCTACTCGAAACGAATGCGGGAAGCGGCGTACGCACTCCGAAGCGGGCGCAGCGGCTCCCGAAGGCGCTGCCCGTTGAAGAGGTCGAGGCGTTGCTCGCGGCCGTCGGTGGCGACGAACCGGTAGCGCTGCGGGATCGCGCGCTCCTCGAACTGCTCTACGCGAGTGGGGCGCGGGTGAGCGAGGTGGCCGCCCTCGACGTTGATGACGTGATCGCGGCTCCCCACCACGGTGATACCTGGGGGGATCCGGAGCGGGCGCTATCTGACGGCGGCTTCCTGCGGGTCACGGGCAAAGGATCGAAGCAGCGGATCGTGCCGTACGGCAGCTATGCGGGGAAGGCGCTCGCCGCCTACCTGGTGCGGGCACGCCCGGCGATGGTGGCGAGGGGGGTGGGTACGCCAGCGCTGTTCGTGGGACCTCGCGGAGCGCGGATGTCGCGGCAGAGCGCGTGGCTTGTGATCCGCGCCGCGGCCGAGCGCGCTGGGATTCAGGTCGAGGTCTCGCCGCACACCCTCCGCCACTCCTTCGCGACGCACCTGCTTGCCGGGGGAGCTGACGTGCGGACGGTGCAGGAGATGCTCGGCCACGCCTCCGTCACGACCACGCAGATTTACACTCAGGTCACCGCGGATACACTGCGCGAACACTATCTCGACGCGCACCCGCGAGCCAAATAATCACACAGCGTATTCCCTCAATTTGCCCACCATGAACTGAGGGTTTTATGCTAAATGCGGGGAGACTTTGCTACGTTGTCCCGAAAGGAAACTATTTTGTCATCTCGCTCCATCCGGCTTGTTGCCGCGCCCATTCTTGCTGCGGCTCTTGCGTTCTCTATGAGCAGCTGCTCGGTCCTCGATTCCGTGTTCGGGACCCCTTCCGCGCCGGTGCGCGATTCTCAGACAGGTGAGATCACCGAGGGCAACGATAAAGCGGATGTTTTCGCGCTGCGCGTGGGCGACTGCATGAATGAGAGTACGGGATCGACGGAGGTTTCCTCGGTCCCAACAGTGCCCTGCGCTGAGGCACATGATGAGGAGATCTACCATTCATTCATGATGAAGGACGGAGATTTTCCCGGTGATTCCGCTATCACCGCTGAGTCTGAGAAGGTCTGCACGCCTGAGTTCGAATCCTTCATTGGTATCTCGTACGATGAGTCTACGCTTGACTGGTATCCGTTCACCCCGACCGCTGGGTCCTGGGGAGAAGGTGACCGCGAGGTTCTCTGTGTTGCATGGGATCCCGCGGGCAAAGTGACCGGCAGCCTGAAGGGCGCTGCACGCTAGTGTCCTGCGCCGTAAGTTGCTTTGCATAGACCGGTGCTTCCGTGGATGCAGCGCGAGGCGGAGGAATGAGGCGATGCCGTCTGCATCGTCGAATGACGACAACGACGCGCTGCGCCGCGGGAGTGACGGGATATGTGAAGCGAATTTACGGCGCAGGACACTAGATCGCGCGCTGGCCCCGCACGCTTCGCTCTTCGCGATAGGATGAAGCGCTAGGAACCGTGCGGGACCAGCACCACCGCGAAAGGGGCCGCAATGGCGAAGAATCAGGTTGCACTCGGACCAACTGGGCGACCCGACCTGGTGATTCCTGCCCCGCAAAAGCTCAGCCAACACGGCCCGGCCCGCATCATCGCGATGTGCAACCAGAAGGGCGGGGTCGGCAAGACCACCACCACGATCAACTTGGGGGCGGCCCTCGCCCGCTACGGTCGGCGCGTACTGATCGTGGATTTTGATCCGCAGGGTGCCGCGACCGCCGGTCTCGGGGTGCAGGCGCACGACGTGCCCACCATCTACGACCTCATGCTCAGCAAAGTGAAGGATCCCCGCGAGGTGATCCAGCACACTGACACCAATCACCTTGATGTGATCCCCGCAAACATTGATCTCTCGGCCGCCGAGGTGCATCTCGTGACCGAGGTTGCGCGCGAGCAGATCCTCGCCGGGGTGCTCCGCAAGATCTCCTCCGAGTACGACGTGATCCTGATCGATTGCCAGCCCTCGCTGGGCTTGCTGACAGTGAATGCGTTGACCGCGAGCCACGGCGTACTGATCCCGCTCGCCTGCGAATTCTTCGCGCTGCGAGGCGTGGCCCTCTTGATCGAGACGATCGAGAAGGTGAAGGATCGCCTGAACCCGCAAATCGAACTCGATGGCATCATCGCTACGATGTACGACGCGCGCACGCTGCACGCCCGCGAGGTGCTGGAGCGCGTTGTCGACACCTTCGACGACAAGGTGTTCGACACGGTGATCGCACGCACCGTAAAGCTTCCTGATGCCTCGGTTGCCGCCAAGTCCATCCTCGATTACGCCCCCACGAACCCGGCTTCGGAGGCATATCTGAAGCTCGCGCGCGAAGTGGTACAGCGCGGCGTTGTCGCCTAACTCGCTATGAACGCGCCGGGTCCGGATCCTGAGCCGGTCGCGCAAGGCGCGCCTGGAGAACTAGCTGCGCCCGAAAACGAGGAGAGTGACGCGTTTCGCGTGTCGCTCGAGGTCTTTGACGGCCCTTTCGACCTGTTGCTCAACCTCATCGGCAAGCACGAGCTCGACATCACCGAGATTTCGCTGAGTCTGGTCACCGACGAATTCATTGCGTACCTCGCTGCATTCGAGGGGAAGGGATCGCCCAGCTTGATCGGGCCTCGGAATTCTTGGTCGTTGCCGCCACGCTACTCGACCTGAAAATCGCGAGCCTGCTGCCGCAGGGCGAGGTGGTCGATGCCGAAGACATCGCACTGCTCGAAGCTCGTGACCTGCTGTTTGCGCGGCTCCTGCAGTACCGGGCTTTCAAGCAGGCCAGCGTGTGGTTTCGGCAACAACTGGAATCGGAGGGCGCGCGCCACCCCCGTCTGGTGCCGCTTGACGCGAAGTATCGCGAGCGGACGCCCGAACTCGTCTGGACGCTCTCCGCTGACGACTTCGCGGCCATAGCAATGTTGGCGTTCGCACCGCGAGAGATCCCGACGGTGGGACTCGACCACTTGCACGCGCCACTCGTCTCGATTCGTGAGCAGGCCGCGATTGTGGTGTCAACGCTCCGGACCGGGGGAGTACGGCGCTTTCGCGAACTGATCGCAGGGGTCACCGAGCGCGGCGTGATCGTCGCGAGGTTCCTCGCGATTCTGGAGCTGTATCGGCGGGCCGCTGTGAGCTTCGAACAGGCTGAACCATTGGGAGAATTGAGCGTGCAATGGGTCGGCCAGAGCTGGTCAGACGACGAACTCGCGACACTGGGGAGTGACTATGACTGAAATGTCCGTGGCTGAAGTAGACAGCGCCGTATCGGTGGAAGACGTCGACGGTGAAGCTGATTCCGAAGCGAGCGAGCTTGTCCGCGTCCGCGAGGCTCATACGCTCGCCCAACAGCTGGAAGCGCTGCTCATTGTCGCAGACGAGCCGCTTAGCGTTGTGGCGCTCGCGACCGCGACCGACCGGCCGGTGCGCGAGGTGCGCGCGGCGATCAATGCCCTCGTCGCTGATTTTGATGGTGTCGGATCCGGATCTCCGCGCGGGTTCGAACTGCGCGAGGTCGCTGGCGGCTACCGCTTTTATGTGCGTGAAAGTCTGGACCCGCTCGTCGCCGACTTCGTGCAGCAGCAGACTCCTTCGAAGCTTTCGCAGGCCGCGCTCGAAACTCTCGCGGTGATCGCGTACCGGCAGCCGATCTCCCGCGGCGCGATCGCATCGATTCGCGCGGTCAACGTTGACTCGGTGGTGCGTACGCTGCTCGGACGCGGGTTGATCACCGAAGTCGGGCACGATCCCGAAACAACCGCCACACTCTATGGCACTTCCGACACGCTGCTGGGGCATCTTGGAATCAGCGATGTATCGGAGTTGCCGCCAATTGCACCCTTGCTCGACGACGGATCGGAGGGCTTTGATCATGAACAGTTCTAAAGACGGCTTCGGGGGATCGTTCTCCGTTGATGGCGAGAACGTTGAGGTAGACATGGCCGCCTACGGGTGGCATCGGGAAGTGTCAGAAACCACGCCCGTCTTCAACGACGACGGCCGCGTCCGCCTGCAGAAGGCCCTCGCTACCGCGGGTGTCGCTTCGCGTCGCGCCTGCGAAACGCTCATCACGAGCGGGCGGGTCGAGGTCAACGGGAAGGTACAGCGGGAGCTCGGATCCCGCATCAACCCCGACACCGACACCGTGCGTGTCGACGGCGTCGTCGTGCAGATGGACGTCTCGAAGCGCTACTTTGTGCTCAATAAGCCGCGCGGCGTGGTCTCTACCATGCACGACGAAGACGGCAGGCCCGACCTCCGCGAGTTCACGGAGCAGGTCGAAGACCGGCTGTACAACGTGGGCCGGCTCGACACCGATACGAGCGGGCTGCTGATCCTCACAAACGACGGCGAGCTCGCGCACAAGCTTGCGCACCCGAGTTTCGGTGTACAGAAAACCTATGTCGCGAAGGTGCGCGGGCGAATGACCCCCCAGACTATTCAGCGCCTGCGTGACGGGGTGGAGCTGAAAGACGGGCCGATCCGGGTGGATCGCGCGAAGCTCCTGCCCGGCGGCGCCGGCGCGAGCCATTCGCTGATCGAGGTCACGCTGCACTCGGGCCGCAACCGTATCGTCCGCCGCATGCTGGCAGAGGTGGGTCACCCCGTCGAGGAGCTCGTGCGGCGCCAGTTCGGCCCGCTGAATCTCGGCACACTGCGCGTGGGTGAAATGCGCGAGTTGTCTCCGGGCGAGCGCGGGGCGCTGCTTTCGGCTGCCGATGATGGCGGGGCAGGCGGGTCAGGCGGCGCTGCCGGTGAGAGCGGGCAGGATCCCGCGCGGGATCGCGGCTCGGCAAGTCGTGGACGCGTCCCCGTCACCGGCGGCAGGCCCGGCGACGGCAAAGGCGCCCGCGGCATGCGCGGGATCGCCGCCAAGGGAAACCCGCACAACGGCAGAGGAAAGAACGGATCACGATGAGCGCGGCAGGAAGCCAGTTTCTCAAGGCCCAGGGCAGCGCCCTTGAAGAAAGCAGTAGCGCTCTCACCGCGCGCGTCCGCGGCACCGTCCACGTCATCGGCGCGGGACTGCTCGGCGCGAGCGTAGGGCTCGGGCTCCGCGATCGCGGCGTCGATGTCACCCTCGAGGATCAGTCGCCGACAACGGTGGCGCTCGCCGCAGACTACGGCGCCGGGCGGCTCCGCACGGCGCAGGATCCCGAACCATCCCTCGTTGTGGTCGCGACCCCGCCCGACGTCACCGCCGATGTGGTGGCGCGGGCGCTCGCCTCGTACCCCAGCGCGGTCGTCACCGACGTGGCGAGCGTGAAGCTGGCGCCCTACCTCGAGCTGCAGCGGCGCGGCCTCGACCTCACCAACTATGTTGGCTCGCATCCGATGGCAGGGCGCGAGCGCGGGGGTGCGATCATGGCCCGCGCCGACCTCTTTGTCGCCCGACCCTGGGTGATCTGCCGCGATCACGAAACCCCCGCCGAGGCGCTTGCGCTCGTGGAATCAGTGGCGCTTGACCTTGGCGCCACCCTTCTCGAAATGACCCCCGAGGAGCACGACCGCTCGGTTGGTCTCGTATCGCATCTGCCCCAGGTGGTGTCGAGCCTGCTCGCCGCACGACTTCTCTCCGCGACCGAGCAGGCGATTGGACTCGCGGGCGGGGGGCTCCGCGACACGACGCGGATCGCGTCGAGCGATCCCGAGCTGTGGGTGCAGATCCTCGGGGCGAACCGTGAACCCGTCGTCGAGTTGCTTGATGCCTTCGCGCAAGACCTTGCCAGCTTCACCGACGCGCTGCGTGATCCCGCGCAAACAGGGGCGCGGCGGCGCATTGCTGATTTGCTCTCCTCGGGGAATAGCGGCGTTGCCAGGATCCCGGGCAAACACGGCTCCTCGGAGCGATTCAGCACAATTCAGGTGCTGATTGACGATACTCCGGGCCAATTGGGGCGTCTGCTCACCGATCTTGGAGAACTGGGCATTAACATGGAAGATCTGCGCTTGGAACACTCTCCTGGCGCGCAGATAGGTTTCGCGGAGATCGCGGTGCTGCCCGAGGTCGCTGAACGCGCCGTGACCGATCTCGTCGAACTCGGATGGAGAACGCTATGAGCGAGGCTGTGAGTGCTGTCGCTGACTCTGCTGCGCCGATCCTGGTTGCGATCGACGGTCCCGCGGGGAGCGGCAAATCGAGCGTGTCGCGGGCGGTGGCTGAGCGGCTCGGCTTCGGGATCCTCGACACGGGGCCGCGTACCGCGCGCTAGCGTGGGCCGCGCGAGAGACCGGTGCCGACCTCGACAGCGAGCCCGCGATCCTCGACGTCGTGGCCGGCTGGAAGTATTCGAGCACGCTGCGAGGGGCACCCGCCATCGGTGTGCTCCTTGCGCAGGAACGCGGCTACGCGACGTATGACGTGACGGAAGAGATCCGCGATCCCGAGATCAGCGGGCAGGTATCCCGAGTGTCGAAGCACCCGGTGGTGCGGGAGCGATTGAACGAGATGTTTCGTCGGATCGTCGCAGAGTCAGGGCTGCCTGGCGTGGTGATCGAGGGGCGCGACATCACGACCGTGGTTGCGCCCGACGCGCCGGTGCGGATCCTGATGACGGCCTCACCCGAGGTGCGGGCCGCGCGCCGTGCCGGTGAACTTGCAGGCGCGGATCGCGCGCAGGTGCTCGCGGACATTACGGCGCGCGACGCGAAGGACGCGCTCGTCGTTGACTTCATGAATCCCGCGCCAGGGGTGACGCTCGTCGACACGAGTGAGCTAGATTTCGAGCAGTCGGTACGGGCTGTGGTTGATGTTGTTGAGGCGGCGCAATCCGCTGCCGCGGAAGAGAGCGTGTGATGACCAAAGAGAACCTAAGCCCGAGAGCGAACCAGAGGTGTTCGATGTCGCGGAAGGGTACGGCGCGGCCGAGACGGTCAGCGGACTCGACTACGACGAGCGTGAGGTGATCGTCGGCGAGGGATTCGATCCAGACGGTGCCGGTATCGAAGTGACAGAGGAAGAGCGCCTGCGCGCGATGCGTTCAAACCTCGAAGGCTTTGAGCTTGAAGACGAGGACCTCGTCATCCTCGGCGACGACGGGGAGTTCTTGGGCTTCGCGGAGCCGTCCTCGGAGGCGCTGCCGGTGGTCGCGATCGTGGGACGCCCGAATGTGGGCAAGTCGGCGCTTGTGAACCGGATCCTGGGTCGCCGCGAGGCCGTGGTCGAGGATGTGCCCGGGGTCACCCGTGACCGTGTGACGTACCCGGCGGATTGGAACGGTAAGCGGTTCTCACTCGTTGATACGGGTGGCTGGGAGCCCGACGCGCGCGGAATCGACGCGTCGGTGGCGCTGCAGGCCGAGGTGGCGATCGAGCTGTGTGACGTCGTGATGTTTGTGGTCGACTCCCGGGTCGGGCCGACGGCAACCGATGAGCGCGTGGTGCAGATGCTGCGCCGCACGAACAAGCCTGTGTTCCTCGTTGCGAACAAGGTGGATGACGCTGTGCTCGAACCCGAGGTGGCGCAGCTGTGGTCGCTCGGCCTCGGCGAACCGTACTCGGTTTCGGCGCTGCACGGGCGCGGCGTCGCCGACCTGCTCGACGACGTGCTGAAGGTGCTTCCGGACGAGTCCGCCGTGGCGCAGCCGAAGCTGTTGGGGCCGCGCCGGGTCGCGATCCTGGGCCGCCCGAACGTCGGCAAGTCGAGCCTGCTGAACAAGGCGGCGGGGGAGGAGCGGGTCGTGGTGAACGATCTCGCTGGCACCACCCGTGATCCCGTCGATGAGCAGGTCGAGATTGCCGGGCGGGTGTGGACCTTCGTCGACACTGCCGGAATTCGGCGTCGTGTGCACCTGCAGAAGGGTGCCGACTTCTACGCCTCACTGCGCACCACTGCGGCGCTTGAGAAGGCTGAAGTCGCGGTGGTGATCCTCGACGTCACGGAATCGATCAGCGATCAGGATCTGCGCATCATCGATCTCGTGCTCGAGTCCGGGCGTGCGCTGGTGTTGGCGTTCAACAAGTGGGATCTGCTCGATGATGATCGCAGGCGCTACCTTGAGCGGGAGATCGAGCAGGATCTTGCCCACGTCGCCTGGGCGCCGCGCGTGAATATTTCTGCGCGCACTGGACGTCACCTGGAGAAGCTCGTGCCCGCGCTGGAAACGGCGCTTGACTCGTGGGATACGCGCATTCCGACCGGCAAGTTCAACGGGTTCCTCGCCGAGTTGGTGCAGGAGTACCCGCACCCGCTGCGCGGTGGCAAGCAGCCGCGCATCCTGTTTGGGACGCAGGTGCAGAATCGCCCGCCGACGTTTGTGCTCTTCACTTCCGGGTTCCTGGATCCCGGCTACCGTCGCTTCATTACGCGTCGCCTCCGCGAGAACTACGGTTTCGAAGGCACCCCCATCGTGCTGAACATGCGCATCCGTGAGAAGCGTCAGCGTCGCTGACGCTTCTCCTTGGAGGCCATTTCTGGCCTCCAAGAGGATGCGGCGCGCGGCTCTGCCCGCGCGCTGAGCACGGCGTAGCCGTTCTCTCTGGTTCCCCGCGAGAAGCGCCCCACCTGTCATCCTGCGTTCGCGCAGCGAATCGCAGGATCCTCGCGCTCAACCTTCACGCGGCTCTTTTCGTCGAGGTTGCATTCCACCGTCGAGGTTGCAGTTCCTGCATGCAACCTCGACGGTGAGATGCACTCTCGGTGATCGGGCTTCTTGATCCTTACGGTGTGCAGGCCACGCAGCGTTCCCGGAACGGCCGCACCTCAAGTTGGCCAGCCGGAATGGGGTGATTGCATGCCGCGCATTCCCCGTATTGCCCGGCATCGAGACGCTTGAGCGCATTGTCGGCCTGCTGCAGGTCTTCGCGGGCGGATTCGAGCAGCCCCGCTCGCATCGACCACTGGGCGGAGAGCGTTTCGCCTTCTGGATCGTGCTCGTCATCATCGGATTCGTTCCGGCGCGCACGCACAAGGGCCTCGAGATCCGCCGCGCGCTTATTGAATCGTGCGAGCAACTGCTCCCGCTCCTCGACCAGCAGCGCGCGAATACTCGTTTCCCGGCTCATGGCTTTAGCTTAGAGGACGAAGATTCTGCCGCTATTCCTTGGTGTCACACGCCTCGAATGCCTTGCTGACGAGCACCCCGAGAGTCTTGCCGGTCACCGGAGTGGCCTTGGGATGATCCGCTGCCGCGATGAGATTGAGCGCGTACACCTCTCCTGCAGGGCTGGTGAATGTTAGTGCCACGTCGTCGCCCTTCTGCTCGCAGGCAACGTCACCGCTTTCGACGTCAAGGGGCCAACTGCTGCCGAGGAGTTCCCGGCTGACGTTGCCCGCGCTTTCGGTCGTTGTGTGTTCGGGGTCATCGAGAGGGAAGTCTTGCGGGTGGAGTGCGCCACACCCGGCGAGGAAGAGCGCGCTTGCGGCGGTTCCTCCGAGGAGCGTCCACCGTGCGAGGGAGATGTGCATCGGTTCTTTCCTCTCGTGGCTTGCGTGCGTGCTACATCAGGAAGAACGGGAGGGTGAGGATCCCGGCTCCAACGAGCGCGGCGACGATGAGCACACCGATCGCGGCGAACGCGAGGATGATGCCGTTCATCCAGGTGCCCCACAGTGCGAGCGTGCGCTCCGTGGTGCCGCGGCGGAGCGCGATCATGCCGAGGGTGAAGCCGATGATCGGGGCGATGAAAGTCCAGCCCGCGACGATCGACGCGATGCCGAGCACGAAGCTGGTGATGGCGTAGGCGCGGTTGCCCTCGTTGACGCCTGAGCTTGCGGGGGCGAAGGGCGCGCCGGTCTCGGTTCCGGTTTCGAACTGAGCGGATGCGGTGGGGGCCATGATGTTTTCCTTCCGGTTGACCGCCCGATGCGGTCCGTATCTTGATACTTCTAAGCTACGCGGCTCGCGCGCCCGCCGGATCCTGCCTGAGTATCGTCCCCCTAGTACCGAGGTACTGCGCTCATCGCACCCGCTTCCAACTCAGGTGTCACGGATATGTACAAAAGCGCTCTGAAGACCAGATCCGTGACACCTGAACCGCGGGAAGGAGGGAGGAAGGATGCGGGAGGAAGGCGTGGGGCGTTAGTGTGCGGCGGCGGTAACGTCGGTGCCCTTGGGGGTGAGGAAGAAGGCCAGGGCCGCGACGGCAAGTAGCATCAGCCCGCCCGCGATCCCGGTAACCTGCAGGGCATCGGTGAACGCGACCCCGGCCTCGAGTGCCAGCTCTGGACGGTGGGTCTGCTCCGCGAGGGACACCGCAGCGCCGAGCGATTCCTGCGCCTGCGTTGCGGTCGCAGGATCAACCGCCTGCAGCACTTCGGAGGCCCTGAGCTGCGCTCGGTACATAAGCGCCGAGATGCTGCCCAGGATCGCGATCCCCAGCACCGAACCGAGCTCGTAAGAGGTCTCTTCGATGGCCCCGGCGGTCCCCGCTTTTTCGACCGGGGAAGCATGCATAATCATGGCTGAAGCGATTGCCAGGGATCCGGTGCCCGCGCCGATCAGAGTGAGGGCGATGAGCACGGTCAGGTTCGTGAGGGTCCCGGGCTGCAGCCCGATCAGCAGCATGCCGAGCCCGGCGAGGGCGACGCCGCCGCCGAGCACCGCGCGGGTGCCGATGATCCGCGCGAGCGGTGGTGCGAGCGCCGAAGCAACCGCGCCGGCGATGGCGATCGGGAAGAGCCGGATCCCCGCCTCGACGGGGGAGGCACCGTCGACGAGCTGCATCCACTGTGCGATGAGGAGGAGGGCTGCCGCCATTGCAAACATCGAGCCGAGCGCCGCGATGGTGCCGGCCGAGAACTCACGACTGCGGAAAAGTCGCAGTTCGAGCAGCGGCGAGGGGCTGCGGAGGCAGCGCACGATGAACCAGGCAAGCAGGGCGCTGCCGGCCGCGAATGCGATCAGCGCGGCTGGGGAGGCAAACGTGGCTTCCTTGCCGAAGGTCTTGATCGCCCACACCACGAGGGTCATGCCTGCGAGGGAGAGGAGCGCGGCGAACGCATCCCAGCGGCCCGGATGCTGCACCCTTGATTCGGGCAGAATGAGGACGCCCGCGATCACCGCAGCGAGCATGAGCGGCACGTTGATGAGAAAGGCCGCGTGCCAGGAGAAGTATTCCAGCAGCAGGCCCCCAACGAGCGGACCGGCTGCCGCCCCGAGGCCGGAGACGGCCGCCCAGATGCCGAGCGCCGTCGCGCGCTCTTTCGGGTCGGTAAAGATGACGCGGATCAGCGACAGCGTGATCGGCATGATCATCGCGCCGCCGATCCCGAGCACACCGCGGATGGTGATGACGGCCTCTGCGCTGTTGGTGAAGAGCACGAGCAATGAGGAGACGCCGAAGATCGTGTATCCGAGCAGCAGCATCTTCTTGCGACCCCAGCGGTCCGCGATTGCTGCGAATGAGATCAGCAGGCCCGCGAGCACCAGTGAGTAGATGTCGATGATCCACAGCTGCTGGTCGGAGGTCGGATGGAGTTCGGCTGACATCTCGGGGAGAGCGATGTTCAGGATCGTCATGTCCATCATGATGACCAGCAGGCTGGCTGTCAGCACCGCGAGTGCTGCCCAGCGTCGTCCGCGGCTAAATGATGATGGGGTGGACATGTCGTGCCTTTCATGAGAGATCAGTGGGGTGGGTGAACGCTGCGCCGGGCGGCCGGCATGCGGAGGCGGTGAGGGGTGCGAGACGCGCGCTACGCGTCGGCCACCGGCATCATCGCGAGCGCCCGCAGAGCAGCCGTGATTTCAGCGGCCTGCAGTGGGTGATCGTGGAGGCCGGCGTGGATCGTGGCCCCGTCGAGATACACCGCGATCGCGACCGCGCGGGTGCGTCCAAGGTGCTCAGCCAGCATGTCGGCGAAGCTGTCGCTCCAGCGCAGTGCGAGTTCGCGCATGCGCGGATCGGTGGTGCCTGCCATGATGAGCGCGATCTCAGCGTGCACGGCGCGAGGGTCGGCGAGGAACTCTGACAGGCTCGCGACGGCTCTCTCGGGTGCCGTCTTGATGTCTGCGATGTATTCGTGCACTTCCTCAAGTTCGCGATCGATCTCGTCGGCAAGTTGCTGCAGAGCTGACTCGCGCAGATCATCGATGGAGGTGAAGTATTGCGTGGTCGAGCCGAGGGGGACTCCGGCGCGCGCCGCAACCGCGCGGTGCGTGAGCGTGGCGGCACCGTTCTCCACGATAAGCTCCGCGGCGGCGTGCAGAATCTCGCGGCGCCTGGCCTCGGGATCGCGGCGGCGGCGTGTGGGTGCGACCTCTGGCACGGTGATCCTTTCGAGGGCGGGGCGAGTAACATCGGGGATTCTGTACGTATGTACATGTACTTTTGTACATTATTGTCGAATGTGACGCAAGTTGTCTTTTGGTTGCGGATCCTTTCCGTTTGTCAGAGGATGCCGGTAGCGTAGAAACCGTCCTCGGCACCCTGCCGGGCACAGGGGGAGAAATCGAAACATGTCTCAGATCAGCACCGCAGACCTATATGACGAGCGCGGAGACGAGCTTCACTCGGTTCCCCTTCAGTTTTTGAATCTCGGTGGCATGAGCGGCTTCACCGGTCCCGTGCGCACGGTGCGATGCTTCCAAGACAATGCGCTGTTGAAGAGTTTGCTGTCATCGCCCGGCGACGGGGCCGTGCTGGTGATCGACGGCGGTGGATCGCTCGAGACCGCGCTCGTTGGCGATGTGATTGCCGCGCTCGCTGTTGACAACGGTTGGTCGGGGCTGCTGGTCAATGGTGCAGTGCGGGATCGCATCGCACTCGGCACGCTCCCTCTCGGTGTGAAAGCGCTCGGGTCCAACCCTGCGAAGTCCACCAAGACCGGCGCGGGTGAGGTCGATGTGCCTGTCGAAATTGGGGGCGTCCGGTTTGTGCCCGGTGCGCGGGTGTGGTGCGACGACGACGGGGTGCTCGTCGAGGCCTAGGGGAAAGCGTCTCTGACACGACGCGGGAAAGAAAGCGGAGCTGCAATGATGCAAACACCGGGACGGCTACTCACCCCATTCCTTCCCTACTCGCTGGTGTCGATCCTGCACGTGTGCGCTCGGTTTCTTGAGCATCCGATCGCGGAACCCACAAAGCTTTGGCTGATGCCGGCGCTCGCGCTCGCCGCGGTGTGGGCCTCGGCAACGATCCGGCCGTGGCCGCGCGGGGCGATGGCCCTGCTGCTCGGTGCCGTGGTGTTCTCGTGGCTCGGCGACGGGGCGGCGGCGTTCTTCCCGATGTTCGAGGACGAACTGCCGATGATGCTGCTCTGCTTCGGACTCGCGCATGTAGGGTATCTCGTGCTGATGTGGCGGGCGCGAGGGGTTGCGGTGCGGGGGTTCCCGCTGTGGGCGCTCATCTACCTGGCCGCCTATGTCGTGTTGCTGGTGTTGTTGCTGCCGCGCACGGGCACACTGAGCGTTCCGGTCGCGATCTACGGCCTGCTGCTTGTGGGTACCGCGGCGATGGCCTCGCGCTGCGGGCCCGTCGTAGCCTGGGGTGGCGCCTGGTTTCTGGTGTCAGACGGGATCCTGGCCTTTCGGATCTTCACGCCCGAGTTGATGCCCGACTGGACGAGTGGCTTGGTGATGCTCACCTACACGCTTGGCCAGGGGTTGATCGTGTGCGGGATTATTCGCGCGCTGGAACAGCGGGAAGGTGCTGCAGCAGGATCCTAGCGCCGCGAGTGGCCGTGGCCCCGGCGGCGAGAACGCGCGCCTTAAGTTCAGCGTCGCTCGTGACCACCGTGGCGGTGGCGTTGGCTTCTGCCAAGAGTGAGACCTGCGCGACAATCTCGTCATCCCCGAGGCCCTGGGCGTCAACCACACGCACATGAACACCGTTGCCGATCCCGCGCGAGACGCCCTCGACCACCATCACCCAAGCTGGGTGGGCGCGATCGATGCCGGGAATGACGGTCTCGGCGAGGTCGAAAAAGCCTGGCCGGATCCCGAATTCGCCTGCAATCAGGGCGTCGATACGGTCGCGTAGGCCTTCGGCGGCGGCGCGACGATCCTTCCACCAACCGTTGGGGACGCTGCCGATGACGTTCGCCGCGTCGACCACCACTGTCGGGGACGTCCCGAGGAGGGGGCGCAGGAGCGGAAAGCTCGTCGCGAACGCCGGGTGCAGGGGGAGGTTCTCAACCTCGTCGAGCGGAACCCAGGCGAGCGCGTGGCTCTCAGGATCCGTAATCTCCGGTTCGAACGGTATCGCGACGTCGGCAATGAGCGTGGTGTACTGCCAGCCACCGCGATCCAAGACGTGCGTGTAGTGCGGCGTCACGGAGTTGTCGGGCACGCCCGCTTCTTCTTGGGACTCGCGGATCGCGGCATCGATGGCGGATTCGTGTTCGTGGCGTGCACCGCCCGGGATCCCCCACGTGTCACCGTGGTCGCTCCAGGTGACACGATGCTGCATCAGTATCGCGTCTCGGGAGCGGTCGTAGGCGAGGAGACCGGCAGCGCCGAAGCGGCCCCAATAGTGACCGCCGTCGTCTGCCGTGACCCAAGCATCGCCCGGGTTTCTCAGATCGCTCATGAATGTAGCGTATCTGGGCTTGCTGGCCTCGGGCCGAAGATGACGGGCGTTACGCCTTCTTGACGACGCTTGACTTCAGCTGCATCGGGCCGAATCCGTCGATCTTGCAATCGATATCGTGATCGCCGACACCGTCAACAAGGCGGATGCTTTTCACCTTCGTACCGGACTTTATCGTGCCGCCGCCCTTGACCTTCAGATCCTTCACGACCGTGACGGCATCGCCGTCCTGCAGAATGTTGCCGACCGCGTCGCGGATCACGTCGTCTTCTTGTGCGGCGGTTTCGCTCGCCTCGTCTGCCGGGGCCCACTCGTGTGCGCACTCCGGGCAGACCAGCAGGGCGCCCATCTCGTAGCTGTAGATGCTGCCGCACTCGGGACACGGGGGTAGTTCTTCACTCATAGCTGTAAGCCTATGGGATTGCTGAGCGGTGAGGTGGTATCCAAGCCGTCCCGATCGCGGGAGAATTGAACCATGAATGAGTACACGAGCGCCGTCACCGTCCTGTCCGAGCAAGAAAGCTGGGAGCTGGTGCGCACGCAGCGCGTCGGTCGCCTCGTGACTCGGGTGGGCGAAGTTGTTGACATCGCACCGATCAATTTCGTTGTTGACGGTTCGAGCCTCGTGTTTCGGACCGCGGCGGGATCGAAACTCTCGGAGCTGACGATCAACGATGCCGTGGTGTTTCAGGTTGATTCCTACGGCGGCGCTGACGGATGGAGCGTGGTGCTGCGCGGGACTGCGCGGGTGCTTGAGGGGGGAGATGAGGTGCTTGCGGCGGCGGCGCTGCCGCTCAGACCTTTCGTGTCGACCGTGAAACCGACGTTCGTGCGCATCGAGATTGCGTCGCTGAGTGGCAGATCCTTCGTATTTGGGCCCGAGCCGGATCTCGACGCGGCGCTGCAGGACGGGTAATTCTGCGGCCCCGCGGGTGCGTGTTGCCGGTTGGTCATTTGTGTGCGTGGAGTATGGGTAAGATAGAGGGGTTGCTTCGGCGGCGGAATCCGTTTCGGCGGAATCTTCTCGGAGTTGCAGCGGGCTGTGGCGCAGCTTGGTGGCGCACTTGACTGGGGTTAAGGGGTTTATCCCGCCCCGGTCGGCCCGAACAACTGAATATCTAAGCCACGGGCTGTGGCGCAGCTTGGTAGCGCACCTGACTGGGGGTCAGGGGGTCGCAGGTTCAAATCCTGTCAGCCCGACAGAAAAGCCCTGATGAGAGTAGGTTTCTCGTCAGGGCTTCGTCGTTCCTGAGATCGCTTTTCGTGGTCCCCCACTGGTCCCCTGGCGTCGCGCATCCGGCCTGACCGTGGACAGCCGGGCCACCTCGAAGCTCATCCCTGTGGATAAGGGGACCAAAAGGGGACCAGAACCATTCCGGAGAACCTTCTCGCTGACGTGGGTGTGCATCACAGGCTCTTGGACGAGGCGCTGCCGCGTCGAGTTTGCTTGCGCTGTCCGTCGGGCGACAGGAACGCATTGGCTTGCTCCGCGGCCGAGGCAAGGTGGCGGTCGTCGGGGTGGATGTACCCACGTGTGGTCTCCATCGATGCGTGTCCAAGAATCTCTTGAAGCACGTGGAGGGGCACGCCGGCGTCGGCCATCCAAGTAGCCCCGGTATGCCGGAGCCCCTGACGAGTCAGATCAGGCAGCCCGAGCCCCGCGACGATCGTGTCCCAGTCCGTGGCGTCCCTAACTGTCGCGGTCGTGAGTACCCCGCCCTTGGGTCCCACCAGGAGCTGGTCTTCCGGCTCTTTGTCTGCGGTAAGCCGTTCGAGAACGGGCCGGAGCGGTTCAAGGATCGGCACGCGCCGTTCCTTGCGGCTCTTCGTCGGCTTGGTAACCAACCCGCCTTTGCCTGGGAAAATCTGCCGGGAGATCACGACGAGGTTCGCGTCAAACCGCACGTCTCCGACCTGCAACCCGGACACCTCAGAAGAACGTGCAGCAAGAAGCGCCGCAAGCATCACGAAGTCGCTGTAGGACTGGTGGACCCTCCCGCACGCCTTCGCCAGCTTGTTGAGGGTCTTCAAATCTGGGATTGCATGCGCCCTGGGCGAAGACTGCTCGGCGGACTGGGTTCTGAAGGCGTTGCGGTTCAGGCTTCGTTTGGCGCGGTTCTTAGCAGGGTTGATGGTGAGGAGCCCATCGCGCACTGCCTCATCGAGGACGCGCACGAGCGGGGCGATGGAGTTCTTGATCGTGGATGCGCCGTACCGTTGTTCCCACTCGTCAATGGTGCGGTCGATGATGCCGGCGGTGATCTGGGTGACAGGCAAATGCCCGAGCGCGGGTAGGACGCGCAGCTTCAATCCGAAGCCGTAGGTCTCACCCGTCGAAGTCGGGTCGAGCCCACGTGCCCATCGCTCGCCAATAGCGGTAACGAACTCTGTCAGCGTCATCGCCGTATCCATGCCCTTGACGGAGGAGTTGCGGAGCTGATCGAAGAAGTTGTGGGCGGCAGCTTCGTCCGGGACGATCTCAGAGCGGATGACGCGGCGCTTGGTGATCGGGTCAGTCCACCGGGCTCGGGCACGGATGCCATAGGAGCGGCGTTCCATGTCGGTGGAGACCTTCACCCCGATGGGAGGAACGGGCTTGGGTTCGGCTGTCGGGAGAGGCTTAGCCTTGCGCGGCATGGTCGTCTTCCATGCTGGCTAGCCACTGGTCCACAGCGTCGAGTCTGTACCTCGCGATGCCGCCCAGCCGGAGAAACGGGGGTCCGCTCTGCGCGGAACGCCATCGGGACAGAGTGGACTCCGATACCTTCAGATAGGCGGCGACCTCACGACTGTCCAATAACGGTGACACCACCGTCTCCCGTGCCTCGTCACTCACGACATCTCTCCGCTGTCTGAGGCGGCGTTGGCGTAGAAAGCGTCCTCGGCTTCGCGGCGGCTGGCGACATCGGCCATGATGAAATCCACGAACTCGGCGTCGCGGTCGAGGCGCGTGCCACTGGTTGCAACCCAGTCACGTAGGCGTTCGCGCGCGTCGGCGAAATCGCGGTGCCAGCCCAGCGGCGCGGAGCCGTCCTGCTCGGGGTCGTAGGCGCACAGCCAATGCAGGTGAAGGGCGCTGAGCTCCCAGACGAGTTCGGGATGGTTGAACCACGCTGGCGGGATGACGGAGGCAGGTAACCCGTAGGTCTTGCGGAGCCAGTTCACCCACCGGTTGAGTTCAAGCCATTCGACCTCGGCATCCTCAGCGGTCAGGAGATTCCAGTTGATCGGATGCGGCGGTTCTGCCATCACCGGATCAATGAACGTGCTCTCGGTTTCGTTAGGGTCAGGCTCAGGAACGAAGTCACTCATCGTCGCTCACATCCCCATCTGAGGGGCACGTGCCGCCTGCGGGGCGCGGGCTTGAGTCTCGAATCCTGCGCTCCGAGACGGTGCATTCTGCTCGGGTGCGGATTGGCGCGGGGCGCGGTGGACGACGTACTGGGTGCGAGCAACATCGTGACCGAACCGGCTGACGATGAACTCCTCAGCCTGCTCACCGTCCTTCTGACGGGTGTACTCGTGCACACGACCGGTGGCGACGAACTTGTCACCCTTTCGGAATCGGGTGAAGCCCTCCTCGGCGGCCCGCCGGAACGCAGTCATGTCGTGAAACGTCGGTTCGAGCTTCGTCCACGATCCGTCTGGCTCTTGTCGGGAGTGCTCGATCCCGATACGGGTGTAGAACCGTGCCGCACCGTCCTCGGTGCGGGTCAAAGTTGGGACCGTGGCGATGAACCCCGCCACAGCCTGCTCAGTCTCGATACTCATCACGCTCTCCTGTTCGTGTTCGTTGGGCGGCCACTTGGTCTGTTGCCCACTCAGGAGGTGCGCAACTCGGACCAGGCGGCCTCAATGCCCAGCAGCACGCAGCAGCTCTGCCCCGATGTCTTTCCGGTCAGCCCGGAGCTGTGCGGCGTCGGCCCGCTTGGTCCAGGTACGCATCCGCGTGACGATGGGTGGTGCCGCCCGAAGCAGCACGAGGGCGGTCCCGAACGGCAAGGTGCGGATGGTGTCGGGAGGCATGATCGGCACACGGCGGATCGAGCGTTGCGCTGAACGTGAGCCCTGGTCGCCGACCGTTGTGGAATCGGTGATCTCGTCGCGCTCACCGATGAGCGTGGAGAGGTCACCCAGGTCTCGGCTGTTGGATGCTCCACCGAGGATGATTTTCACGATGGAGGCATCCCAGATGGCACTGGCGGCGTTCTCAGACCACTTCTCTCGTGCCTGCGCGAGCGACTGGAGTACGGGCATGGTCGTGATTCCTGTACCGCCACCTTCGGCCATCAGCGTCGGGAGCGAGGGCAACGGGGCGAGATTGCCGACTTCATCGAGCGCGAGCAGCACGGGAGGGTCAAGACGCGCGCCGGGGCTAGTGGCGGCGATCCGCCGTCCTGCTTCCACGAGGTCTTCCACGAACGCTGCGACCAGAGCAGTGGAATTGTTGGCGCCCGCACCGGTCGCCAACAGATACAAGGTGCCCTTTGCGCGGAGGAACGCTTCGGGATCGAAGTCTTCGCCGTCTTGTGGGGAGACGGCATCGAGTACGCGCGGGTCGGCCAGGGCCGCGAGCGCCAGAGAGACGCCTTGCCAGATGGAGTCGCGGGTTCGCGGATCGGAATCGATCATGGACTGCAACGAATCGGCCCATCCTGTCGCGGCCCTGGGGTTCGCGGTGAGGATCGCAACGGCGTCGGCGGCGGCTGAGGGGTCGAGGGTCCAACGGAAGAGTTCGGCTGGTGGTCGATGGTCGAGGGCGGCAGCATGAAGCAGTGCTTGGAGCGCGGTGCGAGTTTTCGCTTCCCAGAACCCACCGCCTTCGACACCGCCCGATGACAGGCCGGTGCCCGCAGCAAGACCAGTGGCGCGAATCATCGCAGTCAACGGGTCTTCGCAGCCACGGATTGGCGACCATCGCAGCCCTGACGGGATGCCTTCGGCAAGATGCTGGGGGTCGAACACCGCGGTCGGCCCGATTTTCTGCCGGGCTCTCAACGTGGCGGTGAGGTTATCTGGTCGAGTGCTGGTGGTCACGACCGCACCGGGTGCATCGAGAATGGCGTTGATGACGATATGCGCACCCTTGCCGGAACGCGGTGGCCCAATGAGAAGTATCGAGTCCTCGACCGACGCCCATACGCTCTTGCCCCGTGAGATCCCGATCCGATAGCCCACATCTTCTGGCCTCGGTTTTTCGAGCGACGGCCGCAGGTGTCCTGCCCTGCGTAGGAGCGCCGTCTCGGATGCCGTCGTTGCGATCTCGGGGCGAGTAGCGATGCCTGTGATTCGGTACGGGTCGGTTTTGACCTGTCGGTTGTGATTGAGAATCAGGTGCGAAACCCACCATCCCGCGGTGCCTGCTGCCACGATCAAGAGAGCTGCCGTGACCCAGAAGGCAACCGGGTTAAGCCCTGGCGCATCCAAAGGTGTCGCGGGATCGTCAGGGCGGAGGATCACACCCAGTCCAGCGCTGATACCAGCGGCGGGTTGGTCGAGGCCGGTGATCCATGCGGCGGCTGAGCCGGCCCCGCGCAAGATCAGGGCCAGGACAGCTCCGACGATGAGGGCACCGATGCCGAGGTTTGTCAGCTCGTCACCGAGCGATCCGCTCGACCGCGGGGTACTCACACGGGCCTGCCGAGCGCGAGTGCGCCGGAGATGCGCCCGAGCAGTATGACTTCCCCGGTTGGTGACTGGGCTATCTGCTCGGCGGTGACGAGCGCGCGAGCGGTTCCCATTGGAGCGGCATCGGTCCGGGCCACGATGACCGCAACTGCGATGTCTTCTCCGGGGACGAATCCTTCACCGTGGACTGCGATCAGTGGCGGCGCGGCTGGTGCGGTGGCGTTGGCCGGAGTGGACTGTTGAGCCTCCTGCGGAGGCGCAGGCCTGCGGTTTCGGGTGGGGGCGACGATGTCGGTGAACACGGTGCCGTCGGCTTCACGAACCTCAACACGGATAGGGCATTGCCGGTCATTCGTGAGTCGGTCAATGAGACTCGGGAACGACTCGCGCCGCCACTGCGGCGCGAACGGCTCTGGCTGGTAGGTCTGCCCATCGACGGTGACGGTCATTGTCCCGTCGGATGCGACCGTCATGACGACGTGTGGGAGCACGACCGGCACGACCGGCACGTTCGGCTCGCGGTGCGCAGGCTGGTGATCGGGAGTGCGCTTAGCGCGGTTGCGGCTCATCGGTGGTTCTCTCCATTCGCTCGGGCACAGGACAGGTGCACGAACGAAACCCGGGCGCATAAAAGCAGGGGCGCGCACCTCGAAAGATGCGCGCCCCGGTGGGTGGTCCTACCTATGCGGTTCAGGCCTCCGTTTCGTCGAAGAGGTCGTGGATGGAAGAAGGTTCTTCGCCCTCCTCGTTCTTGAGTCCGCGGGCGGGTGCAAGCCTGCGACCGACCAGCAAGGCGATCGCACCGGCGAGCGCGGCCAGTCCGGCACCGATCCCGAGCGGCATGATCCAGCCGCCTGCACCGGTCTGAGCAAGGCGGGTCGACGGTGGAATGGTGGTGACGGTTGTGGTTTCGCCCGGTGCCCCGCACAGGCCCCGGTGGATCACGGTGCCGTCGCGGTCTTTCAGTGTTTCGGTCCAGTAGTAAGTGCCGACCTTCTCAAATATGACCGGGACTGAGGTGACCTCGCCCGGCCCTTCAACCGTCACGGGGTCGGTCGCGAACACGCGTGTGTCGGTGGTGCAGACAGGTGTCTGGCCGTCCTGGCGGTAGGCCTCGAAAGTAAGGGTTGCTCCTGCCGGAGGTTTCCCTGTGATGATGGCCGTATCGTGCGCGGGATCACCGAGCTGTACCGTCGGGACGGCCTTGGTCGAGACGGTTACCTGTTCTGGCTGCTCGGTCACGACGGTTGTCTCACCCGGTGCCCCACACCTGCCTTGTGACAGCACCGATCCGGCCTTGTCGTACAGCGTCTCAACCCAGTACACGTTGCCTGGCTGGTCGACGCTCGTGCTGCCGGAGCGATAGAGACCTGCTTGGGTGACAGGGACTCTCTTCGAGGTGAAGAATGGGCTCTCGCACACCGGGGCGGCATCCCCTGACTGGGGACCGTAGGCACGGAACACGAGGTAGGAGCCGTCGGGGATCGTGGTACCTTGCACGAGCGCTGTATCCTCGAACTCCTCACCCACCAGCGCGGTCGGGGTGGCTTGCGTAATGACCGACACAGGCTGTTTAGCGCCCGGGACGAAGAACCGCTCCCAGATGTCGCCCGGTGAACTGATGTAAGGCTGTACCCGGTCGTCGCCAGCGAAGCTGGTAACGATGACGTAATAGCCGGGCTCGGTCGGCTCGATCCGTTCGGTGTCGTCGTAGCCGATGTTGTAGACGCCGTTCTTTGCCGGGGTCTCTATGCTCGTCAGCACAGGAGCCGAGGCCAGGTCGAGGTCCGTAGTCAACTCTGTGTCGGATGCGAACGGCCCGTAGACGGTGTGGGTGAGGGTCTTCGTATCCGGCTGCCAGTAGCCGTCACCGGTGAAGTCAGGATGGTTATCAGGGAACCCCGTGACCGTGATTTTGTCGAACGCCCGACCTCCCTCGTGCACGTTGTACTCACGCATTTCCGAAGTGATCGTCAACGGCCAACGCACCGAATGTGTTTCCACGTTGATGCCGTACTGGTCTTGCCAGTCGGCGGCGAGGAACGGGCGCACCCATTCCGGCTGCGCGCTCTTGCGCACCTGCCAGACCCACGTCACGAATCCGCCAGACAGGACAGTCGCTTTCGGGGATGTGTAGGTGCCTGGGCCGGTTGCGGTCACCTGCACGGTGCCCAGAGCAACGGCATCCACAGGAATTTGCGTGCCTTCGACAGGTGGGAGGGTGCCGGGCACCTGGTAAGCGGTGCCCTCGAACACGACCGGGATGTGCGTGCCGCCCTGCTTGAGCCAAGCCCCATTCGTTGAGGAGACAGTGATGGTGTCGGTGACCTCATCGCCCGGCTTCACGAGCTTCCCATTTGCCTTCGATACTGCTTCCGGCTGGAACGGCACGACGTTGGTCTCGGCCACACGCCCATACCGGTCGGTGAAGAAATCAGCCAGGTACTTCGCATTGCTGCCCTGCTTTTTCTTATCGATCTGCCACACCCACGTGTAGAAACCCGACTCCGGTGCCGTGATACCGGGAGAAACGACCGTGCCTGCTCCGGTGAGAGTGGCCTGCACCCGACCCGCGACCGGAGTACCCACCGGAGGTGCGTCCGCTTCGGAAGGCTGCTCATCCAGCGGCCCATACAAGGTGCCATCCGCTACAACGGGCACGGGCTTGCCGTTCACGACAATCCAGGTGCCCTTCGTGACAGTGACGGCGAGTCGGTCGGTGAGCTGGTCACCCTGCTGTACGAACTTCGTTACCACCTGGGTTCCAATTTCGGGTTGGAAGTCCAGTGGGATTACCGGGGAGGATGCCTGGGCGGTCAGCGGCTGGAACGATGCGGTGGCGAGGATGCGTTGAGCGCCGGGCGTATAGAACAAGTCCACACCGGCTCCGAACCCAGCAGCCTGCGACGACATGACCGCGCTGATCCGGTACTCCGGTACCCCCACCGCAGGAGTGCCGATGATCGGGTAGGTTCCGGCTCCGAGCGCCTTGGTGCGTGAGCCATCGGCGAAGGTCGCGTCCGTGAGCGTCACCGGCCCGGTCAGCGACCCCGGTGTGGTCCCGATGGTGAGCGTGCCCTGGTACTGGTCTGCCATGGTGACCGCCAGAGCCAACGACGGGTCCGCCACTGCTTCCGTGCGGGCTGCCTCACGAATCGCGCCAAGGTTCGCCATCACGATTGCCTGCTGGCTGGCAGGGACTCGCGTGAGCAGTCTCGCGTCGCCACCGTAGGCGACATACGGGTCGTGGTCCGCGACGTCCCACACGAACATTGCTACCGCTGAGGTGATGTTCGGGTCACGCGACTCGCCCCACCGTCCCATCACGTAGTTCAGCTCAGCAAGCTGCTGACGGGTCAGGCCGTCCAGCGCGGTTTCCAGTGACGGCGGATTCGTTGATCCCCACGGGCTCGACGCACCGAGGTCCATGCAGTACGCCTGCCGACCATGTGAACTGTAGGCACCGATGAACAGGTTTTCGTCGCCATACCCGGTACCCAACGTTGCCGCCTGCGCCACGGACGGGCTCAGAATCAGGCCACCCAACATTACGAACAGGGCGAGCAGAACCGACACCAGCCGAGCGGACGGGCCGCGTCTCTCTGGCGGGTGGGTGGCCCCGTCGTGGGGTGGGCGGGTGATAGGTCGAGCCATGATTCCTCCTGAGAGCAGCAGACGGCCGCCGACAGGAATGACGACGCCCAACTCTCAGGTGCGCACAGCAACGCTCGGCCTTCTCTCGCCTACCCGTCGGAACAGGGGGTGATCGAAGACGTGTGGGAGCCATAGTTAGCGAGTCGCCAGAAATTTGAAGGCATCGGACCCATCTTCGCTTGCAAGATGATCGATGAATCAGCTTGCCAGGTCAGGAATCACACGCAACTAAGGGGCGTCAGATCCCGAATGTCAAAGGCAGGCTGTCAAGACCGTGTACGCGCGGCGCGGAGCCCGTTGAGGATGACGATAACCTCAGCAATTTCGTGGACCAGCACGACAACGGCGAGCCCGAGGACACCAAACAGCGCCAACGGAAGCAGTGCGACGATGATCAACAGTGACAAGATGATGTTCTGGTTGATGATGCGCCTGCCACGTCGTGCATGCGCCAACGCTCGCGGAATCAGGCGCAAGTCGTGGCCGGTGAACGCGACATCGGCGGACTCGATCGCCGCGTCCGAACCAGTCGCACCCATCGCGATGCCGACATCTGCGGCAGCAAGTGCGGGGGCGTCATTGATGCCGTCCCCGATCATCGCCACCGACCCAGTCGCAGCAAGCTCGTTGATCGCGATAGCCTTGTCCTCTGGCCGCAGCTCAGCACGCACGTCCTCGATGCCAGCTTGGCTGGCGAGAGCGTGAGCGGTGCGGGCGTTGTCGCCGGTGAGCATCGTCACCCCGATTCCCTGATCGGCGAGTGTGCGGATCACTTCCGGTACCTCGGGTCGCAGCTCATCGCGCACTCCAATCGCACCGACTGGTTGTTGGTTTCGGTGTACGACCACGACAGTCATGCCCTGCCCCTCCAACGCTGCAACTTGACCGGCGAGGGCTCCGGTGTCCAACCAGCGAGGGCTGCCAACGGTGACCGTTGCGCCGTCAACGAAGCCGGTGATGCCGTGTCCGGCCTGTTCAGACACCTCAGCGGCAGCAGGCGCGTCAGCGGCTTTCTGGGTGATCGCGTCCGCCAGCGGGTGAGTGCTGTGCTGCTCCAGCCCGGCTGCCCACTCGAGCACGTCGGCCTCAGTCGCGGTTCCTGCGGTCAGGACAGCGGTGACGGTGGGCTGATTTCGGGTCAGCGTCCCTGTCTTATCGACGGCAACGCGACGGATTCCGCCGAAGCGTTCGAAGATCGCGCCGGACTTGATAATCACACCGAACTTGCTCGCCGATCCGATGGCGGCAACTACGGTGATGGGCACTGAAATCGCTAACGCACAGGGAGACGCTGCGACGAGCACCACCAGGGCGCGGGTGATCCACAGCTCCGGGTCACCCAACAGTGACCCGATCAATGCAACCAGGACGGCAAGGATGAGGATGCCGGGCACAAGTGGGCGGGCAATCCTGTCCGCGAGGCGGGCGCGGTCACCCTTCTCGGCCTGGGCCTGCTCGACCAGTTCAACGATTGTCGTTAGTGAGTTGTCCGTCCCTGCAGCTGATGTCTCAACCTCCAGCACACCGGCGGTGTTGATCGCTCCGGCCGAAACCGTGTCGCCGGGCTGGACCTCGACCGGGATCGACTCTCCGGTGATCGCTGAGGTGTCCAGGCTGCTGCGCCCAACGCGAACGAGCCCGTCCGTCGCGATCCGTTCCCCTGGACGCACCAGCATGATTTGGCCGACCGTGAGTTCTTTCGCAGCAACCTCAACCGGCGTTCCGTCAATACGAATCGTGGCGGTCTCGGGCACGAGCTTTAGCAGAGCCCGCAGGCCGCCGCGGGCTCGGTCCATCGCCTTGTCCTCTAAAGCTTCAGCGATCGAGTAGAGAAACGCCAGCGCAGCGGCTTCTTCGACATACCCGAGGATCACGGCACCGATCGCGCTAATCGTCATGAGTAAACCGATTCCGAGCTTGCCCTTGAGTAGCTTGCGGATGGCACCGGGCGTAAACGTCGATGCGCCCGCCACTAGGCCCGCCCAGAACAACACCAGTGCAGGAGTTTCCGCCCCGGACCACTCAACGATCAGGCCAGCAAAAAACGCCAGACCCGAGAACACCGGTAGCAGAATCTCCCGGTCCCTCCACCATGGCACATCGTGATCATCGTCATCGCCGTCCAGGTCGACGTCCTCGACCTGCGGACCCGTCACCGTGCTCATGCGCCCGCTCCCAGCTCGCAGCAACCCGCGACTTGGCAGGCTGGGTCGATACACGGGGCGTGCTCATCAACCGCCAAAGTGACCTCAACCAGCGCATTAAGTGCAGCTGCCAAATGTGGGTCCGCGATCTCATAGCGAGTCTGTCGCCCCTCAGGCTCGGCCACCACGATCCCGCAATCCCGCAAACACGTCAGGTGGTTCGACACGTTCGAGCGCGTCAAGTCCAAGCTACGCGACAGCACCGCCGGATAGCTTGGCTCTTCCAGCAAGCTCATCAGAATCCTCGACCGAGTCGGGTCAGCCATTGCCCGACCCAATCGGTTCATCACGTCTAGACGAGAAGCAATAGTCAGCATGCGATGACTATACAGCATTCGCTGAATCGTGGCGAGCGTGCACCCTTCTGCCCCAGCGTGAAAGCTCGGGTTCTAAGAATTTAGGCAATCAACTGCGCTTGAGTCTGGGTAGTGAGCACTTCAGTTTCTGAGATTCACGAACGGTGTCTGGGCAACCCGTGAACTTATCCGTTCATGCGTCCAGTGGTATCGAACGCGGCGAGCTCCGCCGGGTGGAGCTGATGCTGCACGACGAAGGAGCGATCCTTGATCCGCCAGAGACCCTGACCGGTGCCGAGTGTGGGGAGCAGTTTCTGTTCTGTGCCAGTCAGTCCGAGGGCTGTCGCGGTCGAACCGAGCTGGTCGGGTTCCTGGCGGTAGACGATCCGCGTCTCCGCATTGGCAAGGAGAGAAGAAGCAAGGGCGCGCATGGCCGAACCCTGGTCGCCCACGTTGTCGAGATCGGTGAGCTTGTGGAAGATCAGCATATTCGCAATGCCGAAGTGCCGTGCAAGGCGCCACTGCGCATCCATGCGCCGGAGCAGAGCGGGGTATTGCATAAGCCGCCAGGCTTCGTCGTAGATCACCCACCGTTGCCCACCCGCCGGGTCTGAGAGCGCCGATTCCATCCACGCGGATGAGCAGGTCATCAGTACGGAGATAAGCATCGAGTTCTCGGCCACCCGCGACAGGTCGAGCGACACCATTGGTAACGAAGGATCGAACTTCACCGTCGACGGGCCATCGAACAAGCCTTGGAGATCGCCTGCAACGAGCCGGCGGAGGGCGTGGCCGACGAGCCGACCGTCTTCCGCAAGTCGTCCGTCCTCGCCTGTCATCGGATCAGGGGCGAGGATGCGGTCTACGATCATCGGCAGAATCGGTACCTCTGCTGATCGCACCGCATCCGCCAACGCCAGATCGATCGCGGTGTGCTCCAACGGCGACAACACCCGGTCAAGTACCGTCTCCGCGAGCGCGCCGATCAGGTCACGGCGACGCGAAGTCACTTGCATGGCCCACTCCGCGTCCGAGATGCCTGCGGGACGGTGCCCTTCATCGATCGGGTTGAGCCGGTTGGACAGCCCGTGACCGAGGACGATTGCGCGTCCGCCGACGGCTTCGGCCACGGCGGTGTGTTCCCCTTTGGGATCGCCAGGAACATAAACGCGCCGCCCAAAGGGCAACGACCTCGTGTACAGCGACTTCGCCAGTGACGATTTCCCGGAGCCGACGATGCCCGCGAGCACAACGTTGGGCGCGGTGATGAGCCCTCGTTGGTAGAGCACCCACGGGTCATACACGAAGCTGCCGCCCGAGTAGAGGTCCTGGCCAACAAACACACCGGCTGAGCCCAGGCCCCCTTCGGCGAGGAACGGATATTGCCCAGCCAACGTTGCCGAGGTGTCTTGGTGCCTGGGGAGCCTGAGCCTTCCCGGTGTTCGGAGCATCGCCGGTCCCAGATCGCCGGCGGCGGGTAGGTACGTGGTGGCGCGCTTCTCGGTTTGTTCGGACTCCCGCTTTTCCTTCGCGGCGGCCTTGCGGGTGTTGCGTGCTGCGGTCTCGATTTGGGCAGCAGCACGACGGCGAGCTTTACGGTTGCGGCGACGTTCACCTTCGGGGTCGATGAGCGTCGAGGTGTGCAAGCGCTCCCCGTCAGGGGTAGTCATAGGGCTAGCCCACGCGATGAGGAAGCGGCACCCGGACGTTGCCCAAGTCGGCTTCCCCCGATCTGGGCCGCGCGCGGCGCGCGAGCTCCACGAGCCGGGACGAGTTCGTCGTGCTCGGCTGAGACAGCACGCGCGTCAAGTTCGAGCAACGCAGGGTCGGGTGTTCTGTCGTAGCGGCGTAACAGAGAGACGTGCCCGAATAAAGGGCTGAAAGTTAGCGAGTAGATACCCTTTGTCGCTGTATGGTCATCGGGACCGGCTGGAGGTTGGTCGTAGACGTACCCGTGGGCAAGTGCTGCTTGCTCGGTTTCGTCTCCGAAGTCGTATCTGGCCAGATGGTTGATTGCCGCATTGGTGCCTTGTTCTTCGATGAGCCTCAGCACGCGGTCTGCATCTTCACCCTGGAGGAACACGGGTCTGCTGAGGGTTTGGTTGAGTCTAAGATTGCATAGCTTTGAGGCTGTGCTGGAAGGATAACAACCCTGCCAAAGAATGTGTTTAGTGATGAGTTCAAGCGAGACGCTGTCGCGCTGGTCGAGTCGGGCATCTCGCAGAAGACGGTGTGTAAAGATCTTGGCGTCTCGAAGTCCGCGTTGCAGTCATGGGTGCGCGACGCGAGGTTCCAGTCCCACGGAATGACCCCGTCAGCTGATCCTGTCGAGCGGGCCGAGATGGCGAAGGCCGTGAAACGGATTCGTGAGCTTGCGATGGAAACCGAAGTGCTCCGTCGCGCGGCAGCATACCTGTCACAGATACACATCACACCCCCAAAATGATCTCCCCGCTCGTCCAAGAGATGGCTGCGCCAGGTGCCCCTGTCAGGGTGCCGGTCGCGGTGGCGTGCCGGGTGTTGGGTTTCAGTGAACAGGCCTACTACCAGTGGCTGAAATGCCCGAAATCTGCGCGCGAGATTGAGGAAGAACACCTCATTAGCGTGCTGCGTGAACTCCACGAGGACGACCCCGAACTCGGGTACCGGTTCCTCGCTGACGAACTCCATGACCTCGGCTACCAGGTGAGCGAACGCAGGGTGTGGCGATTGTGTCATGTTGCAGGCATCAGTTCAGTCATTACGCAGCGTAAGCGCCGCTACCAGCAGGCTGGCCCGCCCGTGGGTGATGACCTCGTGAAGCGTGAGTTCACCGCTACTGGCCCGAACCAAGTGTGGCTGACCGACATCACGGAGCACTGGACAGGTGAGGGGAAGCTGTACCTGTGCGCGATCAAGGACCTCTGGTCGAACAAGATCGTCGGCCAGTCAATGGGGCCGCGCATGAAGGCCAGGCTCGCGGTTCAGGCGCTTACGAACGCGGTCCAGCAGCGCGGCTACCCTGAAGGCGTGATTGTGCATTCGGATCGCGGAAGTCAATTCAGGTCAAGGAAGTTCCAGAAGGCCCTGAAACGGTACAGGTTGAGAGGGTCGATGGGCAGGGTGGGGGCGTGTGGGGATAACGCTGCGATGGAATCCTTCTTCAGTCTGCTGCAGAAGAACGTGCTCGATCGTAAAGCCTGGCGTACTCGGCAAGAGTTGCGGCTCGCGATTGTGCACTGGATTGAAGCGAAGTACCACCGTAAACGCAGACAGCGCCGGCTTGGGAAGCTGACGCCGGTCGAGTTCGAAGTGGTTATGATGGATGCTGTCGCGTTGGCGGCATAACAACCTCTGACTCAACCAAACCCTCAGCAGACCCATCCCGATCAGCGACTCACGAAACCCTGAGGCATCGTCCCAGCCCTGGGCACCGAGACTCAGGCCATAGGGCGGGTCCGTAACCAGAGCGTCCACAGAGTCCGCGGGTATGAGACCGAGCAGCTCAAGAGCATTCCCGTGATGCAAGGCCAAGCCCGCTTCGCTGAGCACAGCGGCCGGTAGGTCACCGGACGACGGAGACGGGACAGGGTCGGGCTGGGGCATGGGCAACTCCTGAAAGGGTGGCGGGTCGACGCAGCGCGCGACGACCCTCGTTAACCACCAGGTACGTGCCAAAAGAGAAATAATTGAGCCCTGAGATGAAACCGTTCTACCGATGCACGCGAGCCGTGGCCCCTCAGTGATCTTCGCGGGCCAGCCAGGTTGTCCTGCTCACCTGAGTTTAAGAGCAGTCCACACGATCGGCAATCAACGACCAAGGCCCCGAGGTAACTCTGACTTGCCAGTCGGCTGATACACGGTGGGAGGATGCCCAAGCGTTTCTTCGCCTCGGGTCAAGGAGCCGACAGGTTGAAGGCACCAGGCGATATCGGAGCCCCTAAGTCCCAACGATCGGTTGGTGCTCTCGCTCCTAGGGATCTGAACCCAAACACCCAGTCTTCGTTATCTGCGCGACACTCTCCACTTGAAGGAAAGCCTTCGCCACTGACGAGCGATACACCAGACGTCTATCGACACTCCGGTCAATGTTGACTTCACTCGTCAGCATAATGCGACCTCCCGTGAGCGTGTTCGATAGACTCTTGCATACTGTCCGGTCAGTCAACGAAGGTGAAGAGCTGCATCATGACCCTTAACAAGCGCGAAGCCCAAAGGGGCGCCACTAAGGCCGCCATTCTCCAAGCCGCCAGCGAAGAGTTTGACGCGCGAGGCTACGCAGGTACTGCCATCAGCGACATCGCAAACCGGCTAGACCTAACGAAAGGCTCCGTTTACTTTCATTTTCCGTCGAAAGCCCTACTCGCCATCGAGATCGTAGACAGATACTTTTCTGCGTGGGTACCAATGCTGGAGGAGGTCGAATCGCGCGGATTGAGTGGACTCACAGCAATTAGATGGGTTAGCGAGCAGGCAGCCGCAAGCTATCGCGATAATGCAACTATTAGAGCGTCGGTGCGGCTTATGCGTGAAGCCTCACTGATAGATGCAGAAATGCCAACGCCTTTCGTTGACTGGATGGAGAACACCCATCGCTGGCTCATCCAGGCGCGAGATGCTGGCGAGCTTAGGGACGGACTCGATCTCGAGGACGCGGCCTGGCATATTGTTGCGGTTTTTCACGGTATCCAGGAAGTCGCGAGTCGACTAGGCGAATGCGCTCAACTAGCGTCGAAAAATGCGACGATCTGGTCGCTACTACTAAAGGGCATCGAATCTGGAAATGAAACCAAGGCCTGAACAGGGTAATTTTCTCGCGCTTATCGAGCCAGCTCCCATTGGCTATGATGCACCTTTCATCGCACGGACAAGGGTATCGTTGTCACTCAGTTGCTCAATCGGCCCCGATCCGGCCACTTTTCCACCTTCGAGAACTACGATCGAGTCAGCCGATTGAATTAGCGCCGCACGGTGAGTTATCACGAGGACTAGGTGCGCCTTGGCCAAACGGCGAATTGCTTCCGCAACGAGACGTTCGTTCTCGACGTCGAGACTTGAACTAGGTTCGTCAAAGAGATAAATGGGTGAAGGTGTTAGAAGTGCGCGGGCTAGCGCGACACGTTGTCTTTCACCGCCTGATAATGCATGGCCACGCTCCCCAACCCTCGAATCTAGGCCGTTCGGCAATTCCGAGATGAACTGACCGAGCCCACTTTGAACAAGTGCCTCAACAAGCCGTTCATCTCCAGCAGCAAGTTCACTGGCAATCCTTCCATAGAGCAAGTTCTCACGAAGCGTTCCATCAAGAAGCGGCGAATCCTGATCAACCAAGGTGAGCATGCGGCGATGATCAAACGGATCCAAATCCAGGATACTCGCTCCATTCACAAGTATGCGACCAGAAGAAGGAGTCATGAATTGTTCAAGCAGATTGATAATGGTGGACTTGCCAGCGCCCGACGGACCGACAATTGCGGCAATTCCTGGGCCTTGAAGACTAAACGTCACATTGTCTATCGCGTTCCTTTCATCGTCATAGCTTGCGGTGACGCCCTTAAACTCAATGGACGTCGGTGCGTGGAGGTTGTAGTTCGCTGCGCCTCTATCTTCGTAGTCCCGTCTCCTTTCGGAACCGAGCATCTTCGTATCCTCAATTCGCTGGAGCCCCGCGAGGCCCTGCTGCAACGTGGCCAAAGCGCCGAATAGTCCAGCAAGAGGCATCACGAGATAAGTGGCGTAGAGCAGGAAAGCGACAAGGTCACCGATATCCATTTCCCCCTTCGCTACTCGGATTCCACCGAGCAATAACACAATGAGCAAAGCACCATTGACTGCGAGCTCGATCGCGGGACTCACCAAGGCACCTAGGCGTGCCGCACGAAGACCACCGTTATAGGCCTCATCGGTAGAGGCGTCGAGGCGAGTTCGCTCATCTTCTTCCGCCGAAAATGCTTTGACTGTGCGAATCGAGCCGAGAATACGTTCAAGATCAGCAGCATACTGTCCAACGGCTCCTTGGGCACGCTCAGTGGCGACTCGAATACCAGCAAGAACAGTTACAACAAGTAGCGCAGCGACAACGATAGTGACGACCATTACCAAAAGAAGAGTCTTGTCAAGGCTGAGCATTAAGATCAGTGTACCTACACCATAAATGGCAACGGAGAACAACTGCACCAGACTCGTCGAGAGCATTTGTCTCACTACGGTGGTGTCACTAGTAGCCCTCGCCAGCAAGTCACCGGATCTGAATCGAGAGAGAGCCTTCAACGGCGCGCTGAGTATGCGCTTTCCGATGGATTTACGAAGATCGCGGGCCACGTTTTCGCTAACGCGTTCAAGTAGATATTGGGAGAGCGCGTCAATCACGGCACCAACTACAAACAGCCCGGCAAGAGCTACGATAAGCCCGCCAATTCTACCTTCATTGCTAACCTTATCAATGAGCGTCTTTGTCAGCCAGGGTTGCGTAAGTGCCACCACCGCACCGACAGCCGTCAGTGCGAGCGCGAACACGAGTGCCGTTCTGTGACCTCGAAACAGCCGAACCGCTGACCATATGTTAGCGCGCGGCTCTTCGTTTTCAAGGCTCGTGGGCTTGGAGGAGCGCATCATTCTTCCTTCCATCGGACGCTGTCAAGGACAGCAAATTGACCCGGTTCGATCCCTTCCGCCACGGGATGACCGTTGACTTCGACCCATGCGTGCGCACCAAATGGCGCAGTAGTTCGCACACCAACACACCAGTCAGCAAAGCCGCCTTCTGCGCGGCAGAGTAGGGCGACTGCTATTGACCGCGGGACGCATCCTTCACGATGGGCACAGCGCACGCTTAATGCGATCACTTGAGCCCTCGCTTGTTTTGCATCATCCAAGCTTGAGGGCTTTCTGCTGGTGTTGAGGAGCTTCAAAAACCAAATGATTCGTCGAGGCTTGAGTTTGCAGAGCAGAAATGCGACCCCAATTGCAGTGCGTACTTTTATCCTACGGAGAACGCTCATCGGACTCTTCGGCTGAGATATCGTCACTTCATAGCTCATGGGTAAGACCGGCCTTTTCAAGTTCTTTTAGAAGCGCCAACAGGTCTTGCTCGATTAGCTCGACGGGGGCCTCGTATTCTTGGCCGAGTGCAATCGCGACCTCGCTCACCGACATTCCTTGTCGGAGCATGGTTATCAGTTGCAAGCCTGTCTCAGTTAGGTTCCAGTAGGTCCCGGTTTTCTTGTCAAGTAAGATCGCACCATACTCGGTTGGTGCAATCGACACCGACTCCTTCAGACTCGTCCCCATTGAACCTCCTCCTCCCTTTGTGCTCTTGCCCACATTTCCACGGCAAGTGTTTGGTCAAACATCCCCAAATCCATCCTCGGATCGGTAGGCCATTGAATCAGGCGACGAAGTAGAGGTTCGTCGATCAACCCTTCTCTGCTGAGGACAGAGTTTGTGAAGACTTGAATGAGTTTTTCTGCATTTTGCTCGAGTCCGCGGTATTCGTCACTCACCGCCATGCCTTTGGTGTTCCGTGATGTTGTTTTGTCTGAAAGGAACGGGGATGCGACTTCCGCTAATAACGGCTTGTATCGCCTAAGCGAATACCGAAGGCGCGGAGACAGCCCAAAGGCTGCTCGGGCGACACGATCATCAAAGTATGGGGAAGCAAGATGAACGCCGAGAGCCGCAGTTGCTTGCTCAAGCGGGCGAAGGGCTTCGGTTCCTGATTGGACTGAATTCCACTGGAGGTGATCCAATAGTTTTCCAGCCCTAAGATCATGCCCCTCCTCGAGGAGTTCGGCGGCAACCTGAGCACGCGCATCGGTCGTCACCCATGATGGCACGGATGGCAAGAACTCCCACATAAGAGCATCTGGCACAGTCTGATCTGAGCTGATGGCGTGCGCGGAGTGTCTCAGCCAATTGGAGTAGGTGCGACGACTAAAGGCCCCACGTATGATCCCTGAGAGGCCGACTCCTATTGAGGTACGAGCTTCCCTTCGCTCTTTCCACCACATAACTGGATCGCCGAGGTAATGCTGTGGCAATGGAGTAAACAGATGATCGCCTCCCATTCCAGTGAAATGGGTCCTTGATCCTAGTTTCGCCATGTCAAGGTACCCAGCAACTTGCCGAGGTATATCTAGGATGGTGGGAGTTGGCTCATCGAACAACAAGCCAGAATCAGAGATGTCAATGTGGTCGTAGAAGAATGGCAACTCCGCTGGTTCTATTACGGTATGCCTCACTGCTGAACCTAGTTCTCCGACAACCTGCCTTGACCAGGTGAGATCATCGTCCCCGGGGTCGCGACTCGCCATGGTTAGTGCTTCAAGTTGACCCACGCACTCCAATCCGATTGAGGCAACGCAAGCAGAGTCTATTCCCGATACGTCGGCGCTAACGAGGCTTGCATTTGAGGAGTGGGCTTTCACGGACTGGCGAAGTTCCTCTCGTATCACTTCGCTTCCACTTGAGAAGGATAGAGAAATCGACTCCTGAGGGCTCCGAGCCAGTTCTGTTGCAAATGGAGCGCCTCGATTCGCGATGATGAATGAGCCGGGAGGAACGGTGCTCACTGAGGGCCACATGGTGTTCTGACGTGATCCCGCGTGGACACCGAGGAGGCGCGATGCAAGGCGGGACTTTGAATATGTTTCGTTCAATACCCACGCAAGCAACTGAGCGTGGCTTGCGATGATCCAGCCGTTTCCGGTTTGGGTGACATATACGCGCTTGGTGCCGCTTCGGGTTCCCTCCACTCGGACGAACTCTTCATCATGCGCCAAGGAATGAAAACTTCCGCCTGCCATGAGTGGGTCAAGCGCCCTGACGCTAGAAGCGCCGTGCAAGCTGTCGCGTATCGCCTGGGGGCTGGCGCTGATCGAGCCGAGTAGAACTATCGACCGGTCGCTAGTGGTCGCATGGATGACTTCATCCTGGTCCCAGCTGCCGACTAGCCATGTGCGCCCGGATTGATATGAAATTCTGCTGCTTTGCGCCTTAAAGCCTCCAGGCGGCCGGGGTGAAGGCATGGCGGGAGCCGACTCAATGTCGGGTAGCGCCACAAACCAGCTCTCGCCATGTCTTCTGGTCATTTCAACTCCTGTGTTGAACTAGAGCCCGAGAGGGACCCGGATGCGGGGCTCGGGGATACCGCGCCGAAGGAACCCTGTGTCCTTCTCGAATGATCCCACTCGAATCAGCCAAGGCTGGATATACGTCTTCTTCATCTCACTTCACCTCCTCACATACCGTACGGCTAGTCAGTAAATAATCGCACATGATGACGCTCTGCACAAGAGGTTCGTCAGAATTGCCTCGTTGAACTCACGCGTCCCTCAGCCGCTCAACTGACAAAGGAGTAGCCATAGGTGAACCCAGATCGGATGCCGCCAGATCTGCCGTACCTGCATGACATGACGGTGTCGATCAGAGTGATGAGCGCTGGTCAGGGGTACCGGTACTTACTCAGTTCAGTTGCGGTCAATGATGGGGACTTAGGCTCCGTGTCCACGTTGACAAGGTATTACACCGAGACTGGAACCCCGCCGGGGCGCTGGCAGGGTGCAGGTCTCGCCGGTCTCGCCGGTCGAATCTCGAGCAATGATGAGGTGAGCGAGCAGCAGCTTCGGTTGCTCATGGGGGCTGGTAAGGATCCCACCACTGGTGAGTTGCTTGGACGTCCCTATCGGCAGTTCGCCACCGCAGCGCAGCGGGTCGAGCGTCGGATCGACAGACTTCCAAAGGGTCTCTCCCGAGACGAGAGGGACGATCAGGTCGCATTGATCGAGACGGAGGAGGCTAAGAAGCCTACTGCTGCTCCTGTGGCAGGCTTCGATCTGACGTTTTCGGTGCCGAAGTCGGTGTCCACGCTGTGGGCGGTCGCTGATGCTGGGATGCAGGCGTTGATCGCGCAAGCACACCACGCTGCGATCCAGGATGTGATCGGGCTGCTCGAGCGCGATGTTGCGATGACCCGTGTCGGTGCAGCTGGACCGCGCGGTGCTGTTGCACAAGTTGAGGTGCACGGTGTGGTGGCGACCGCCTATGACCATTACGACTCTCGCTCTGCAGATCCTCAGCTACACACCCACGTCGTTGTTGCGAACCGGGTACAAGCAGTACGCGACGGGAAGTGGCGGACCTTGGACTCGCGCGCGCTGCACGGTGCAATCACGGGGCTGTCCGAGCACTACAACGCAGTTCTCTCCGACCACCTAGCGGCGCTGGTCGGTGTTAGTTGGGAAGCCCGGGAACGTGGCCCAGGGAGGTCGACCGCGTGGGAGATCGCCGGGGTGCCACAAGCGTTGATGGATGAGTTCTCCTCCCGCACTCGTGATCTTGAGCTAGTCAAGGAGCGACTGGTCGCGGAGTACCGCGAAAAGCATGGGCGGGAGCCGTCCTCGAAAGTGCTGTGGAAGTTGCGTCAACAGGCGACCCTAGAGACTCGGCCAGCCAAACAGCACCATTCACTCAATGACCTCACCACCATGTGGCGCAGCCGCGCCGAGGGCTTCTTCACCAAGATGCTTCGACCTGGGCTCGCACGCTCATCTCAGAGAGCACACAGGAGCCGATGCTGCGCGCCGACGACCTCGCTCTCGACGACTTGACCGATGTCGCAGAGGTAGTGGTGGAGGTTGTGGGAGGTCGTCGTGCGACGTGGAAGCGATGGAATCTGCACGCCGAAGCCGTCAGGCAAACGATGGGGCTTCGGTTCGCTTCGACCGCTGACCGGGACGCGGTAGTGGGCATGATCGTTGACGCTGCCGAACGAGCCTCGCTCCAGCTCACGCCCGGCGAACTCGCATCCACCCCAGCAGTGTTCCTCCAGCGCGACGGTTCCAGCGCGTTTCGTCCCAAGGCATCGCTTGTCTACACCTCGGAGAAGATGCTGGCCGCCGAGGACCGCCTCCTTGCTGCCTCATCGCAGCGAACCGCCCCAACCCTTCCGATCGCGCTCGTCGACCATGTCGCACAGAAGCCTGGCCCCAGCGGGCACACCCTGTCTACAGAACAGCAGCAGGCGGTCGCGAAGATCGCCGTCTCCGGACGAACCCTCGATCTCCTCGTCGGTCCGGCAGGCACAGGAAAGACCACCACTATGAGCGGACTGCACCGAGCTTGGGAACGCGCACATGGACGCGGATCGGTGATTGGCCTGGCCCCGTCGGCCGTGGCCGCTGAGGTGCTCGCAACAGACCTCGGGATCAGCACTGAGAACACCGCGAAATGGCTACACGAGCACCATCACGGCCGATGGAACCTCACCGCCAATCAGCTCGTCATCATTGACGAGGCCTCGCTAGCCGGCACCCTCGCACTCGACGCCATCACCGCCCACGCCGCAGAGGCCGGGGCGAAGGTGCTGCTGGTCGGTGACTGGGGCCAGTTGACCGCGGTGGACGCGGGCGGCGCGTTCGGGATGCTGGTGCGCGACCGCGGCGACGCCCCGCAACTGATGGATGTGCGCCGGTTCCGCAACGACTGGGAAAAGCAGGCTTCGCTCGCCCTGCGCATCGGTGACACCGACGTCATCGACACCTACATTAACAATGACCGCATCATCCACGGTGCCTACGAGACGATCCTCGACCAATCCTACGGAGCCTGGCTCACCGACCGTGCGGCAGGTCTCACGTCCGTGCTCATCGCAGAAACCCTAGACACGGTCGCAGATCTCAACGCTCGTGCCCGCACCGACCGGATCGTCGCAGGAGAAGTCGCCCCCGACGGCCTGCGCCTTCACGACGGCAACGAAGCCTCCGCCGGTGACATCGTCATCACTCGCCGCAACGACCGGCGCCTCTCGCTCGGGCGCGGCTGGGTCAAGAACGGTGACCGCTGGATCGTCACCGCCACCAACAACGACGGATCCCTCACCGCCCGCCGAGAAAAGTCCAAATGGCGCACTACCATCACCCTCCCCGCTGCCTATGTCGCCACCGACCTGGAACTCGGCTACGCCATCACCACACACCGTGCCGAGGGCTCAACCCTCGACACCGGTCACGCCATCGTCCATTCCCCAGAGATGACTCGAGAAGCCCTCTACGTCTCAGGCACCCGCGGACGGGAAGCCAACCACATCTACGTCGCTACCGACCAACACCACCTCGAGGAACACCAACATCGCGACGACCTCACCATGACCGCACGCAGCATCCTGTACGGAATCCTCCAACACGAAGGTGCAGAGAAGTCAGCACACGAGACCATCCGCGCAGAGCAAGATACGTGGGGTTCACTGTGGCAGCTCGCTGCTGAGCACGAAACAATCGCCAACGAAGCCCAACAACAACGCTGGATCACGCTCTGCGAAGAAGGCGGCCTCACCGCCGAACAGATCGATGACCTCATCGATTCTGAATCCTTCGGGATCCTCGCCACAGAACTACGCCGCCTAGAAGCAGCCGGGCACCGCATCGACGCCCTCCTGCCGAGGGTCATCCGGGCAGGCCGCCTGAATGAGGTAGAAGACCTTGGGTCATTGCTGCGATACCGGGTCACCACAGTGGCAGCCGCGTACCCGCCAGTGAAGTCACCTGAAGCCGGTCTCATCGCAGGGCTCATCCCCAGGGCTATCGGAATCACCGACGACGACATGGCACGTGCCCTCACCGGACGAGAGGAACTCATCACCAAACGTGCCGCAGCCCAAACCCGGCTCGCCCTCGAGCAACGCGAGCCCTGGATCGAGACACTGAACCCCCGACTATCGCCTCCGGAGCTGCTAGCTCAGATGGAACTCATCGTTGCCTACCGCGACCGCTGGGGTATCACTGCAACAAGCCCCCTCGGAACGATCCCCGATGACGACGCCCAACGCATCGACTACAAACGAGCCCAAGTGCACCTGAAAACATCGAGCACACAGAAAGCACCCGTTGAGCGCGCCAAACAAAGTCAGTCACGGATCTCTCAACGCGCCTTCTAGTATCATCTCGTATGCCTACTCAATTTCTTACTTGGTGTTATGCAGGCGCACTAGTCCCAGTTCTGCATTTTTGCGTGAGAAACTCGGCACGGCACGGACTTTCGGAACCAAAACGGTGATCTCAATGGCGGCTCAAATGGAAAAAGTCATACTACGAGCGTGTTCGGCTAGTCTATCGGTGCATAGCTAATTTGAGGACTGTCGCTGTGATTGTGAGGAATAATGTTCACCCCATGTCCAAACGAGCCGTCCAAGCCCTATTCGTTTGCAGATGAGCCGTCATGGCCGACGGTGATCGATGTGAGCACCGGTGACCGAATTTCCGTCCCTCCCTTTGCTACAACCAAGCAAGCGTGTGAGCGTGCGGAAATGATCCGAAGTGCGCGTCTCCGCAAACTACGAGTCTTTCCGGATCACGGTCGTGACTGGCCACTGTGGGACGATTCTGAGCAATACACAGTATGTCCTAGCGACTATGGATTGTCTGCTCAGTTAACCGATCGGCTACGACTCTGGATGGACGAATGGATAGCGCTGGCAAATGCTGCTTTGCGTTCTGACGACCAGTACGAGGGAGCAAAGGTGAGTTCAAGCTGGTTCGATCTGGGCGACGAGATCACTCGGGAGATCGCCATTGAGGTGTGGAATACTGCGGATGTCTACCCGGAATTTCGGCGTTTTTTTTGAGAAGATCCACCCTATTCGAGCAAGCATGCACCCCTCCTTTGAAAAGCTCGTCCGATCGCAAAGAAGCAACACCCAATAGGTACTTCTCTAACAGGTGGCTTGATCGCGGCGTGATCTCCTACGCCACTATCAAGCCACCTTGTAGACCGTGTTGGAGGCGTCTACGTGTTGCAGTTTTGACGCCTTGATGGGAATGCAGTAATCAGTCTCTTATTATTCATGGAGACTACGGCTTCTGATCTGAAGCTATACACGATTTTGTTTGTTTTCGTATTGTAGAGGCCAAGCGTTACTGAGCCACACGCCTTCTGTGAAACATTGCTGTAATTCATCTCGAACCCGGTCAGAGCGTTATTTGCCGATAGCCACATCAGGTCATCCCAAGAACTCATAGCGTAGGTACTGGGGATCCACCCTTGTGCCTTTGCGTTGTCGAAAACTTTAGACCAGTGCTCACCATGGGTTTCTGAAATGTGTTTGTACCCCATGCTGCTGTTGCCAAAGGTGAACGATGCCTTATACCAATCAAACTCGCCTCTGTATTGAAATTCTCTGATAACGAAGTTCGAGTTGTTAAACGAGTAGCATTGATTCCACTGATAAAGATCAAGAAGGTACGGTGAAATGTCGCTACTCGCCGGGGCCTCAACCGGGTCAGCAGCTGGGACCCAAGTGCCATCAGCCGCTAGCATCACTATCTCAATTTCTCCTACCGTGGCCCCATTGCTCTCTACCGGCCCCTCCTCTGACTGATCGGGCGGCTCCTCCTGTAACTCAGGGAGTATCGTCTCCAGCTCGTCTTCCACGTCTGGAGACGAAGAGGTTGCCTGGGCAATAGAAGGCGTCAGGGCTAGCGCCAAAGAAATACATGCACCTACTGCTACTACAGCACTTTTGCGGCGTTTGGTTTTCATATTCGATCTGCTCCTTTGAAGATTTCGAACAAGACCCCGCAATAGAGCACGACGCCTTTCTCTGACAGTAACAGATATTTACTACAAATGTAAAGTAGCTCGCTGCAGCAATTGGGCCTGATCTGCTGGCCTATGGCGGCGTCTAGCCTCGCGTTGATCGTTGCGTGTCACCGAACGACCAGCTAGTGTTCGAGAGAATCGCCTGTGCGGTGGAAACGATGCGCAGGTTTGGCGCCGATCTGAGTACCGCCCTCGTTCGGTAGAAGTTAACTGCACGTGATGCGGCCGGGGTTGGGGCGTTTTCGCCCAACTCATTACCGGTGATTGGGAGAGGCGGTCCGCGCATATCGAGAACTCCAAAGTGCATCTAGAGGTGATGCAAATGCCTGAGAGGGGTTACTTCTAGTACGAGTCAATGCACGCTAGACCGGTCCTGCTGCCCTCGTTGCAGCCATAGCCAGCGATTCCTCCTTAGAGGCATGTTGCGCTCGCGTAACCAAATCTAGGTCGCCTGCTTGGTCAGGATTTGGCCATTCGGTGCGGAGGTCAGCCGGAATCAGCAGGGGCATGCGGGACTCCCCACGGGAGGAGACGACGGTTGAGGCTTCGCCGACTCCGTGTCGGGTGACCATCGAGTAGCTCGTACTCTCGGTGCCGTCGTCTTCAACCCGGGGTGCGGTGATTGCTGCGATCGTGAACAGTTCGCCTCCTGGCAGCGCCCACTGTTTCTTGCCTTCGGAGTACCAGATCGCCGGGATGAGTGCCCTGTGCTGGAATGCGGCACTCCACCGCTTGACCAATGCGTCGTCTCGGGAGTTGAACGCCGTGAACCTCGCTGGCCGACCATCGATATGGAGCCACCACCAGGCGAGCTGCACCCTCGCTGCACCGTTCTCAACCAGGATCAGGGGTTGCGGTTGGTGCCTCGTTTTTGCTCTCGGGTGGTGATCGCTTTCCCGCCCCAGTCATGCATCCACTCGTCCAGCGCCGCTGGACCTTCGTGCACATCAAGTGGTTCCAGCCCAGATAGCGTCTGGGCGGACCTGTCGTATGGGCCTCCGCCCAGACCATAGCTTGCGCACATATCCTCAGCGTAAGAACCGCCAAAGATCTGGTCTACCCCAATCGCGATTCGACGCCCAGGCCCCTCTCAGCTGCCCGCTTCCCGTCGACGACCGTCTGCAGATTTCGGCTCGTCGTGGTGTACGAAGTTTGCGCTGGAATGTGGCAGTGTCTTGTGTCGCCCGCGGCACACGTCATCGCGGGTAGAACGGATATTCACATGACACAACCGACTCCAGCACACTGCCCACCGTGGTGCACGGCCGACCACCCGGCGGACGAACTTCCCGATGACCAGATACATCGAAGCGATGGGGCGCAGTTTCCGGCCGTGACTCGCCGCCGAGTCTACGCAGAGGGCCGGTTCCGGCCAGAGAGCGAAGCCGCCGAATTCCATGTCGAGGCATCCTCTCCCTTCGGGACAGAGGAAATCTGGGTGACAATCGCCCACGACAACGGTGCGATCGAAACAACGGTTGACGGTATCCCGCGGCTCCAACGAGCGCTCGAGGACGTGATGCAGCAACTCCGACAATGACCACAAGCCCGAGCCTGTAGGCCGTATCGTCAAGCGACCAAGCCGTAAGCTCGTGGAGGCGTGGAGAACCGGCTTGGTTCTCCACGCCTCCACTCCAGGAACGGCTACGCTTCCTCCGCCCCGCTTACCAGCTGCGCCTCACCGTCCCCTACCTTCGCGCGTTGCTAACGTGCACGACGCGCCCACAGTGCCGTGCCGCCAGCAGCGATCAGTGCGAGAGCGAGACCAGCTGCAGCCCACGCCTCGCGGCCAGCTCCGGTCCGCGCGAGAGGCTCGCTCGGGGACGGTGGTGGTGTGTCAAGGACTGTGGTTGTTTCGTTGTCAGCTCCGCAGGTGCCGCGGTGCAGCATCGTCCCATCGGCGGTGTAGAGCGTCTCGATCCAGAAGTAGGTGCCAGCCTGCTCAAAGACCGTCTCGGCGGAGGTGTAGTCCCCGGGACCAGTGACAGGAGTGAGTGTGTCATGGGTGTCAAACGCGAGGTTCTTCGCCTCACAGACCGGTGTCTTCCCGGTCTGCCGGTAGGCCTGGAACGCCAACACCGCACCCTTAGGCACGTCGCCGGTGACCGTTGCGACGTCGTGGGCAGGCTGACCCAAAGTCACCTCAGGGACGGCTCCCGTCGATACCGTGAACTCCGCTGGTCTTGCGGAGATGATCGTGGTCTCGCCTGGTGCCCCGAAGAAGCCCTCCGCGAGCACTTGTCCGTCCGGGCCGTAGAGCGTCTCGATCCAGAACACCAGCCCCGGCTTGTCGACTTTCGTCTTTCCTGAGTCGTAGGTGCCCGGCCCATTCACCGGTACCGGCTCAGATGTGTAGAAGGGCTCCGGCTCATCGGCTGCTGCTGGCTGCTCCGGGAAGGGACCGTAGGCGCGGAACACCAAGGTCGACCCTGCCGGGACCGTGCCGGTGACGATCGCATGGTCACGGATCGGGTCGCCCACCAACGCGTCCGGGGTCGCCTGAGTCACCACTGACACAGGTGACGGCGGGGGCGGCGGGACGTAGAAACGTTCGAGGATGTCACCCGGTGAGGACCGGTACGGTTGCACCCGGTCATCACCAACGAAGTCTGAGACGACCACATAGTACCCGGGATCTGTGGGGCGTATCTCGTCGGAGTCTGTGTAGCCCAACTTGTAGGTGCCGTTGCGTGCCGGAGTGGACAGCTCCATCAGCACCGGTGCGCCTTCCAGCTCGATGTCGTCGGTCAAGACCGTATCGCTCTCGAATGGCCCGTAGACGGTGTGGGTGATCACGTCGACGTCGGAGCCCCAGTATCCGTCTCCGGTAAAGTCGCCGTGGTTGTCGGGGAACCCAGACACCGTGATGGTGTCGAAGGCGCGACCTCCCGGGTGCACGTTGTACTCACGCACCTCTGAGGTCACCCGGCCGGGCCATCGCACCGACGTTGACTCAACTGGGATCCCGAAGTTGTCGGCCCAGTTGTCAGCAATGTAGTCCCGATACTGTGCGGGCTGGCTTGAGAGCTTAACCTCCCACACCCATGTCACAAACCCAGCATCTGGGTGGAGCACGGGCGGGGAGGTGTAGATCCCGGGACCTGTCGCCGTCACCTGCACCCGGCCCAACACTTTCGCATCCGAAGGGACCCCTGTTTGCTCAATCGGTGGCAAAGATCCGGCGACTTGGTAGGCCGTGCCATCGAGCACTACCGGAATGTAGACGCCCGCGATCTTGAGCCATGCCCCATTGGTTGACGACACCGTGATCGTGTCAGTGACCTCATCACCAGGAACCGCCAAGCGTGCATCCGCTTTCGACACTGCCTCTGGTTGGAACGGACCCACATGTGTCTCGGTCACCCGTCCGAAATGGTCGATGAACGAGGCACGAATGTACTTCCCATTCTGCCCCTGCGCGGCTTTGTCGATCTGCCACACCCACGTGTAGAACCCTGACCCCGGCGCTCGAAGCGTTCCCGGTGACCGGTATTCGCCCGTCCCACGATCGAGCAGCACCGTCTCCGATCCCACCACAGGAGCACCATCGGGGACCTTTTCTGACTGTGCAGGCTGTTCATCGAAAGGCCCGTACAGTGTGCCCTTCGCAGTCAGCGGCACGGGGTGACCGTCGACGTTGATCCATGCCCCGGTGCCCACTGTCGAGACGGTCAAAAGATCAACGAAGGGCTCACCATCAGCAACGAACTTCGCCGCCACGGTGGTGCCGATGACGGGTTGAAAGTCCAGTGCGATCCAGGGCGTTTGTGCGGCAGCCGTCACCGCGGCCGGTGTTCCATTGGCCAGCAACCGTTGCGCCCCCGGGGTCTCGTACAGGTTCACGCGAGCGCCGAGTCCCGCCCCACTATATGAAGCAGAGGCTTCAATCTGGTACTGCGGAGCCCCAACAGCAGGCTTGCCGACAATCGGATACGTGCCGCTGCCCAGCGCCCTCGAACTCGTCCCATCTAGGAACACCGCGTCTGTCAAAACCACGTTCCCGCTCAACGCTGGCGTTGAGAGAGCAACGGTCAATGACCCGTTGAACTGGTCTTGCATCGCAATCGACAAACTCACCGTCGGATCCACCGCGTGATTGGCTTCTGCCTCCGCTCGCATCGCGCCTAGATTCGCCAGAACTGCGTCACGGTAGGCCGTAGGAACCCGGCGAATGAACCACGCATCACCGTGCATCCCATGCGAGTGATACGTGTCAGGGTCGCCGATATCCCACACGAAGAGTTGGACCGCTGCAGTGATGTTCGGGTCTTGGGAGTCACCCCACCGAGACAAGACGTAGTTGAGCTTCGCTAACGCCGTCTTGGACAGCTGCCCGCCTGTGTGATTGGTGATATCAGTGACTGTCGTTGGTCCTGAAGTGGGTGAGTTCAACGGTGATGGCGCACCTGAGTCCAGGCAGTACACCTGACGACCGTCCGACTCTGCAACGAACGCGCCCACGGTCCCGGCACCATTGAGATCACCGTGTCCTGGCCCCAAGAGCGCCGCCTGCGCACTCATACCCAGACCCAACACGCCACTGGTCGCAAGCACCGCGCTAACCGCCACAACACTTAGCAAACGTCGCAGCCCCCGACGCAGAGATCTCACCCCGGTGGAGACGCGGCAGCGATTGGTGGATGAGTTGACTGGGGACGCATGATCTACCTCGTTTCCGCACCACATCGCACAACAGCCAATGTGGTCGCCTGAGCTGACGCGATGCACCCATGCCGAGGCACCGCCAAAAGACAGGTACGGATACCACCTCCACCACGAAACCGACCTGTCGTTTCCCCACGATCAGGGGTAAAATGGTCAGTAGCTGGAAAGACCAAACGCCGAGCCAGGCCAATAGCCTGGCAATGCAGACCTCTCCGCCAGGGGAATCCCACCACACAGGACCAGCCGCAAACACTGACGTTCGCCCCTGCGCCTGAAAGCGAGAACCTGGCCATGCTCATGACTACTTTGTGGAACCTGTCCACCCGCACGTTCCTGCTCCTGCGCCGCACCCCAGTCAACCGGCTCCTCGACAAGATCCGCACCCGTCAAGGACTCAAGTGGGGCGTGCCCGCTATGACGCTCGGCCTCGTCTACTTCCTCGCCGCAGCCATCTGCACGACGCTCATCGACGGGGGCTGGAGCACATGGCTCTACCTGCCCTTCCTGCTCTTCGCCTACAACGGCATGAAGCTCATCCTCATGGGACCCATCAGCCTCATACTCCTCGCCCGCGCACGCACACGAGAAGTCATCGCACACCGCCGAGAAAAGAAGTTCACCCGGGTATGAACACCGCGCAGCAATTCCCCAGGCGTAGTCAGTCGTTCACCACGGATGCCGCTCAGGGCTCGAGAAGGTCCTCCCACGCCTCAGGGGCGACGATGTCAGAGACAGGTTGACTAAGCAAACCCGTATCGATGACGTACTCGTGCTCACCACGAGCCTTATTGAACGTAGCCAACACTGCCACCCGTGGTGCATCGATCTCATAGATCCTGAGGGGACGACTCCCGAAACCGTCGAACCGCGTCGCAAACCAGTGTGCCTTCGGAAAACTACTCGTCCACGACAGGTCAGCCTGATGCCCCTCTGTAGCTGCCCGATACAGATGAACAGTCTCGGGCAACAAAAGTCGAGCACGAAGCTCCGTCTCTCTGAGATAGTGGCCTTCATCCACGCCTGCCATCGCGTACAGCGTCAGCCACGACTCCTGATCGGCCATCCGGCCCGGCCACTCACACGTCGTCCACGCATCTTCAAGCCCTTTACGCAGCTCACGATCGCTTAGTGCCCCCGCGACAACCGCCGAGAAAAGCAGCTCCGGCTTCTCATTGCGACCGATACGTGCAGACAACGCCTCCCAACTCACCCCTGGACGAATGGGATTTCTTGGAGGTCGCGCAAGTCCAGCTCTTCCCGAAGCCCACTCAACGATGTCCTCAAACCGATCTTGACCTTGTGGGCCGATCTGCCGATCGCCGCTTAGAGAACGTTCCATGAGCGGGTCCCCCTCCCCATTGAAGCTGGCCTGTGTAGTATCTCGTACTCCACAAACAAGTATGAATTGTGGACACCGGACCCGGCGGGTTCATCGCAAAAGCCAGCTTCTGACGCTGAGCGTCAGCGACCGCTCTGCTACTGGATCCGCCACTCGCCGACCGCCTCATACCGGGAGTCGCTGATGGTCTCTCCGGCCCCGGCTCCAGCGTGTAGTGCTTGAGGTTCCCGGCCCAGTACCGCAAGATGCGCCCCAGTTCCTCCTGCACTGTGCCATCGAGCTGTTCGAGATCCACCTCGAGTCGAAACTTCATGTCACGTCCTTCCCTGTCGAATCGGTAGTTCAAGTGTGACATTCAAGTGCTGTTATAAACTTTGGGGAACTCGTCAGGCGGGGAACGGGTGAAGAGTTGTGAGAGAGGTAGCCTTGTGAGGCCGGTGGACGTGGCTCGGGAGGTGGGGGTGACCCCGCAGACCATCCGCAACTGGGAAGCTGATGGTGCATTGCCACGCGCGGAACGCACCACGAGTGGATATCGGCGATACGACGAGAACCATGTGCGAGCCGCTCGCGCGTACCGAGCTTTGTCAGCGGGCCACGGCCCAGCAATCGCTCACGAGGTCATGACCCTGGCTACAGCTGGAGGCTTCGACGAAGCGTTGGCTCGGCTCGACGCCAGCCACGCGGTGCTGCATTGTCAACGCCGGGAACTGCACGACCTATCGGTAGCGCTGCACTCGGTGCTCGACGACGCACCCCTTCCCGCCCCGACCGTAGATCGGGTCAGTATCGGCGAACTGGCGAAGATGCTCGGCGTGAAGACATCCACGCTTCGCGTCTGGGAAGACGCGGGGCTACTCAGCGCAGAACGCGATCCGCATACCCAGCGCCGCTCCTACACAGAGCCTCAAATGCACATCGCCCGGATCATCCGCCTGCTGCGACAAGGAGGGTATCTTTTCGAACGCATCAGCCCTATCGTGGTGGTCATAAGCAGCGCAGGATCGCTAGCAGCACTGGAACGCGCGCTCGACGAGCGCTCTCGCTCCCTCAGCGCCCGTTCACGCCAGGCGCTCAACGGAGCCGCCGAGCTACACAATTACGCCGAGCAACTGGCCTCAGACGGAGCCGGATACATTCAGCCACACTCCTAGCCATGCGTCCCTGGAAGCTCGACCTCACACGGGTGCGCAGCAAGGTGCACATACTCTTCGGGGCCGACGACCGCTCTCCTTTCTCCGAACCACGGCGAGACACTGAGTCAACGAATTCCCGGTGCCGTCCGTGACGTGATACCGCAAGTCGGCGGCGCACTGTTGTGGACACACTCCGCGAAAGCCCTCACCAGCACCCTTGGCTAGTGCTCGGATGATCTGAGATGTGCTGGCGTGGGGCGCAGACGTGGCAGCTCCTGGAGTAGGCAGACCCCGGCAAGTGAGTTGAAGCTAGGGCGAGGATGGTTCCTGAGGAATGAGATGATTAAGTGTGGTGACAGCCACACAAGAGTCATCTTCAGGCTTGGAGGACACCATGGGTCAACGCCCCGCGAGGACCGCTGCAGTTAGACGTCCTGTGGGCGGGAGTAAACCGACGATGGAACTGCCCGCACTCCGTCTGCTGCACCAGCGCATGAGACAAGAGAGTGTGGACCGCACGACTTTCAGCTATCGCAACAATCGAGCCCGCCTGGATGTGGTCTTCCTTGTTGATGAAAACCCATATGTCCTCCTCATCGGTGCTCGCAGCGAGGCCCCTTACTCCTTCGAACTTCCCGTCCTGCCGGGTTACCGAGTACCGTTACTGTTCAATGAGCGATTGAAGCCTTTGATGGACGCCCTCGGTGTGCGCCCAAACCCTGATTCTCCCTTCCGAACGAGCCTGTTCCTCAAAGACCTCAATGAGCACATCCCAGACTTCGTAAACGCGCGCGACCTACCGACTGACATGCTCTCTCGTCGAATCGCAGCATCCAACGTGGAAGAGGCCGACAAGATCTACTTCGTCGGATGGATTGCACACAATGACGGGCGGAACGTCAGCCCGAAGAACCTTGACAAAACGCGCCGGATCTTGGGCGCTGCAACCGCAGACCGATGCCAGCGCAGCAACGTGAGTACCCGATGGAGCGCCGTCGCGGCAGACCGTTCGGCCATTGGTCCAGTCCCTGACCCAAGGTAATGCATCGAGCAGCGAACCTAGGAGGTTGACGATGAAGAACGCAATCGAAACGCTGCTCACTTAAGCCTCATACCAAATCCAAGAGGCGTATTCCCGACTGCATGGCCTCACTTCAGTTACTACAGCACACACGAGCCTCCGGCGCGGATGTCGGTGAGGCAAATCGCGCACTAGACGTGTCCATTGCATCCGCGCTGACGCATATGACGGTCCGTTGAGCAGCAGCACGCCTAGGCCTGATCACCGCGCTCGAACACACAGCACCCACCGTGATCTGGCGTTAACGTGCAACTGGGCGTAGTCCGAAAAGGAAGCTTAGGATTTCAGCGCGCGGAGATGCGAAGATGAGAGAGGTCGAAGCAGGAGTAAGGGGTAGATATGCCAGATATTGGAGATGAGCTGATCTACCGGTTGCGGGACTACTCGACGTCGGAACATGTTCGGGTCATCGAGATCGACTCTCGCAAGAAGACTCCGCGATACGTCGTTGAGTTCTTGGCCAGTGACAAAGCAGGGGTGCAAGAGAACGTGCCCCGGGGTCGACTTCGCGGGCCATGGTCAGATGTCGTGGCTTACGACGAGCTTATGGCGAACTGGGAGCGGATCGATCAGACGGAGCTGACTGATCCAGAACAGTCGGCGGTCGCCCAGGTCTTCGAGCTACTGATCCCCGAAGACGTCGCTGAGTGCGAATGGTCACCCGTCCGGGACTCGACGCGCATCCACAAGCGAGAGGAACTGCAGGCGCTGATCGGTATCACCGTTGATGACCTTCTTGCTCAAGCAGAGGGCTTCGAGCTCGATGGTGACGTCATGCTCTCCGTAGACGGAACCCTCGCAGTCGCCGAGTACGCCTGTCGTATCAACCCCATGCCGGTGCTCGACTGGGTCCTGGAAGACGAGAAAGAACATCGAGACAACAGCAAGAACGGCCGCCCGGCCGTCAGCTACGACAAACGCGCCTACACGACCTCCCCTGAGTGGGAGTACCAGTGGTATCTCGAGCATGGACGTCCAGTTCACGAACTGTTGCGCTCTTGGTGCGGGCAGCGAGCTGCAACCCTTCAAGAACGGCTTGGCGCTGCCGAAGCTGAGAATCGGCGCCTGGATGAGCTCATGACCCGCATCTTCGATGAACTCAAGCGGCTCGGTCACACGCAAGCTGTTGAGCACCTCATCCGTACATACGAGGAGGACCGGATTACCCCTGCCAATTACCGGCCTGTCGTCGATCGTCCGCTCAAACCTTCCGAGATCCCAGTCCGCTACGTCAAGGCACCGCGGCGCTGGGGATACTGAACATCACTGCCTGTGGTAGGGCCTGGAGGGAGACAGGTCGCTTCTGGAAGGCTTGGGAATCGCCGGGAACTTTGCCTCCTGCGGAAGCGGATCGATCCTGCAGGCTTCAGCTTCAACATGTCGTGCCCACTCCAGAGCTTCTTCTCGTTGCTGCCCCTCGCATGCCGCGGCGACCTCGTGGATAGCCGCCGCGTACCGGCGCAGACGACCCGCTTCCTCCCACCTCTTCGCCTGAGCCTTCATAGCATCAGCAACGAACCGCTTCCGGTACGCGGCTACTGCGACCATCCGGTCGTTGTCCTCCTGCTGGCGTCGAGCGATCTCGCGTTCTTCTACCGCTTGACGAAGCTGGACACAGCGTTCACGACGCAGGCTCATCTCCTCCAGCACCTGGGCCAAATCATCTTCCATCGCATGCTCGTCGGTGTCATGCCAGCTGCTCGCCCAGAACTTTCCGCCCTCACCCTCAAGCACCAGCCCGAGATGCTTTGCAGGGACATCGTCGAAGTCAGGGAACAAGAACCCTTGCTGCACTCGTTCGATCTCCCGGCGCGTTGGTTCGTGCGGCTCCATGAGCATCTGCTGGGTAAACCACAACCGGAAGCTGTCGCGTTCGATCGTGAACACGATCTCGTCCCGGCGCGTCGCGTCGCGGTAGGAGTAGCCCGGGTTCAGCGGCTGGTTCAGGACTGCCTTGACAAACATCCCGCGATCACGAGCTGCAGCAGTCAAAGCCTCGACTATGCGTAAGGCGCGTTTGCGAGGACCGCCAACAACCTGAAAAGTCTTGCTTTCGGAGAGCGCTGTAGTGACATCACTCGGATCATGTAGGCGACCGGGCACAAGGATTGGGTCGAGCACCCGGGTCTGCCACTCCGGGAGCGGCTCAAGACACACCGACAACTCGTTGCCGGAGAGCCGCAAGATCGTGATCTGCATCCCCTCGGGGACGAGCCCGCGTCGTCTCGCCAGTGCAGCAAGACGACTGTAGCTAGCTTCTTCGCTTCTGGGCACTACAAGCCGATGATCTTCAGCAGCATCAAGAGTGAGCATCAGCTGCACGGTCTTAACCGGCTGCTTCACCCGCGCTGTAGATACGGCACCCTTTTGTGACACTGACGCCGAGGTAGTCTCCCCGGTACGCGACTCGTCTGGAGGAACGGCATCCACACCCAATGCCGCTCGCGGGGACTGGCCTCGCGTTCTTGACCGTCGTCTGGGTGTGCGCCGTGCTCAACGTAGTAGAGACCGGCGTCAGTGAGCGACGCAGACCAACCGTCGCCATGACCACTCACTTTCAGAAGGCCCCGGTTGTGGAGTGCTCGAGCAGAGACTCGATGCGACCAATCGCTATACACACCGGCAGGGCAGCCGTTGTGCACCCACTTCAGCACTTCCAACTGGATCGAGTTGATTGGAACCTCGCGACTGCTCATGCCCCATCATCCCAGGGGCGTGCCGCACCAGAAACCACGCGGCAGCAGCTTGGCAGAGTGCGGTCGATGTGTAGTTGGATTGGCGTGCTCTGGAGGCAAGTTCGCTGAGCTCGACCAAGACGTCAACCCGCAACCGTCCCTTGTGCACGAAGCACTTGCTCGACTCGTCCGCGCAGGTGTCAGGACTTCGCTGTCACTCGCGAGCTGGCCTCAGCCGTCAGGTCCTGAAACTCCCTGACTGCAGACTGTTCTTCCAGGGTCCGGAGACCTGAGCTCGACTCGCCTGTCCGACACGCGTCTTCGCGAATGTCGGTGGTGAATGAGAGAATCGAGCCATGACTGACCACGCTATGCCGGAGACAGAGTCCGTGCGCGAAGAAGCCGGATTGCACCTGCATTGGCAGGGGCGTCGATCGTACAAGTCGCTCATCCCGGTGCCTCGCGTCCTTGAACGTGACGATGAACTCTCGTTCCAGTCGGACCGTGGCAGCAACCTTGTGATCGAGGGTGACAACCTGCAGGTGATGGTCTCCCTGCGAACGCAATACGCTGAGTCCGTGGATGTGATCTACATAGATCCGCCCTATAACCGTGGCGGCAATGACTTCCGTTATAGTGACGCTCGATTTCAAGACCCAGATGCCGACGGAAGCGATTCGGAGTATGTTTCGAACGTTGATGGCGGGCGACACACCAAGTGGCTTAACTACATGGCTCCTCGTTTGGTCGCAATGAAGTCGCTTATGTCCGAAAATGGCGTAATTTTCGTCTCGATTAACGACATCGAGCTCGGGCGCTTGCTCATGCTAATGGACGAGATTTTTGATGAAAAGAACCGTATCGGCGTGATCACCTGGCGCGGATCAGCAGACAACAACCCTTCGCGAATTCAGATCGAACATGAGTACGTCATCTGCTATGCCAAAAACGTAACTCAGGTCCCAAAAGCCTGGACCACACCGGCCGACGAGATGAAAGAGACATTGCTTGAGCAGTTCGAGGAGCTCCTCGAATCTGAGCCCGACGTCAAAAAACGCGCTAAAGCGTGGGCATCGTTGGTGCGCGCGAACGGTGAATCGTTGGGGCGCCTCAAGGCATACTCACTGGTCGATGAGCACGGCCCCTATCAAAGCGCGCGGCGAGTGCACAACCCGAAGAAGGGCGGCTACCAGTACGGCGTTACCAAGAAGGGGGTAGTTGAAGACACGAAAGCGCGCGGCACCTATCGGGTGCCAGCCAACGGCTATCGCTTTCCTGCACAGACCATGCAGCGTTACATCGACGAAGGTCGTATCGTTTTTCCGGCTCGTCTTGAACAGATCGTTCAAATGAAGGACTACCTGAAGGACTTCCGAGGCACGCTCCGAAGTGTCATAGACCTAGATGCGCGTGCAGGAAGCTACCGACTCAAACAGCTCTTTGGCAAGGACTTCGACGGATTTCGATACGCGAAACCGGTCGAACTGATTGAACTTCTCGTAGGTGCCGCTGGTTCAAAGGACGCTCTGGTCCTGGATGCCTTTGCCGGCAGCGGTACGACCGGCGATGCCGTGATGAGCCTCAACGACAAAGACGGCGGTCGCCGCCGGTTCGTCATGATTGAGGAAGGTAGCGAGGAAGACCCGTACGCAAGAACCCTTGTAGCGCGTCGCCTTCGGTCCGCCATCGAAACGGACGGCTTCGATGCAGGGTTCACCTTCCTGACAACTGGTGCTCAGCTCGACCGCGAAGCCATCCTGACACTTGAAAAAGACAAGATTACGGCCGTGATCTGTCAGACCGACAGATCTGGTACGCGTTCCGGCATCCGACAGATCGACGGCAGGAAATGGGTCATCGGGGCGAATCAACGGGGCGAGGCTCTCGCCCTTGTGTGGCGCGGCGCTACTAACAGCCAGGTCAACGCTGACGTTATCAACGAGGCGCTCTCGGAGACGAAGGCGCTTGGGCTTAAGACTCCGATCCGCATCTACGGCACGACATGCAACATCAGCGAGACGAAGTCCTTCGTCTTTTGCCAGATTCCGGATGAGATTCTGGCCGCATTGCAGATCGAGGACGTAATTCCTGAAGACATCGAAGCCGAGCTGGAAGCGAGCAACGCGTGAGTAGCACGATGCGCCTGTTTGAGTTTCAGGAGAACGCTGCGAATCAGATTGTCGAGGCTGCGGCGGACTGGGTTCATTACTACGCCGAAGATGGACCACTCATCTTAGGTAAGACCCCGATTCCCTTCATTGGGCATCTGAAAGCAGTCACCGGTGCGGGAAAGACTCCGATCCTCGCCAAAATTGTTGCTGACCTCGGCCCAAGCATCGTGCTCTGGACCTCAAAGTCGAGTGCCGTCGCAGATCAGACCTACCGCAACCTCCAAGGCAAATATGCCCATCTGCTTCCGGCCGGAACGAGGATTGTTCGCGAGCGACCCAGCAAATCGGAATGGGAAGAACTCCTCGAGGCGACGACGGGCCTGACGATTTGGGTTACGACGGTAGGCTCTTGGAATGAGGTCGAGTACGCGGCCTCCGAAGGTAGTGAGACTGCGCGACTCAATATGCATCGCCCCCACACCGACTGGGGTGGTGATCGATCGCCATGGGATCAGCTTCGCAACGAACCGCAGCGGCCTCTCTGGATTGTCTACGATGAAAGCCACAATCAAACCTCGACTCAGCTCGAGCAGCTGATCGGACTGCGACCTGTGGGCTTTCTGCTTGCGTCCGCAACACCTCCGAGTGGCGGACAGTTCGATCGATTCGCCGAGGTCGTTGAAGGGGACGACCGTGCTCGGGAGATCGCCGCCCGCGCGCGCTACCACGTGAGCACACGCGATGTGGTTGAGAACGAGCTGCTCAAACACACGATCATGGTCGAGAACTTTGATTCCGACCCCGATCAACTACTCGACTCCGCGGTGGCGCTGCACAAGGAACTCACTCAGGCCGCCACAGCCGAAGGCGCAAGCATCACGCCGAAGGCGCTATACATAGTCGAGCGCTCTAACCCGACCAAAGACGAGGTCATCTCCCGCCCGGTTGCTATCTGGGAACACCTGCGCGCCAGAGGTGTTCCGGCCGAAGAGATCGCAATCTATACGCAGACGAAGATCGTCCCAGACGATGCTGTTCGCGTCTCATCCTTGGCAGAGCTCCAGCCTCACCACACGCACATCATCTGTAATCGCGCATTGCAGGAAGGCTGGGACGATCCGGAAGCGTACATCGAGTACTTCGACGACGAGTCCAACTCCTATATCCGCATCGCGCAGGTCATCGGGCGTGCACTGCGCCAGCCTGGTGCGCGTCATTACGAGGACGACCGACTCAACACCTCAACATTATTCGTCCGCGTGCCGAACCGTACCTTCGAAGGCATTGTTGACGGGTTGAAGGCCGAGCTTGCGCTCTATGCCATTGATGAGACGAACCCAGGCGCAAACCCGTCCATCCGCATAAAGACACGCAAGCAACCGTTGCCTGATGTGCCTCTGAAGACAGACCTGCCGGTCGTCCTTTCGTTGCCGCAGTATGTGCTGGGCGAAGCGGAGCTCGAGGGTGAAAAGACGAAGATCCAAGCAATGTCGCGCCAGATGTTCGCAGAGGAACATCTCCTCGCGAGAGGGCGAAAGAGCATTCAGAAGATCTCCTTGCGCGGTGAGGATGATTCCACACGCTACGAACAGATCGCTGCGAGCATGCGTCGCAAGAACGGCGAGTACCTCCGACGCCGAGTTCAGCTTCGCGCTCGCCACTGCGCTCACCTGCTCGAGCCCGAGCTCTTCACCGGGCCCGCATTCGATCAGTGGGCCTGTTCCGGGTCCGCAGCGCAGTCTCTGCTATCTGACCGTGCGGACGCGATTGCAGAGGCGTTTGAGAACACAGTGGAGCTTGTCATCAACAAGATCCATGGCGAGGAAACCTGGACGCCTGCGGCACACACGCCCAGCGTCGACAAGTACTACTCGTTCGAGAACGCAATACACTCGCGATACGCCCAGAATCAATTCAACACCGAGGAGCTTGAGTTCGCGAAGGCTTTGGACTCCCTCGGACGGGGGGTGTGGATGCGGAACCCGACACGCGGCGACGGATATGGGGTGCTGCTTCCCGTCAAGGTTGGAAGCTCCAACACCTTTTACCCAGATTTCCTGTGGTGGGTTGACGGTGAGTGCTTCGCAATCGATCCGACAGGTAAGCACATTCTCGAAGAGAAGGTTCGTGGAAAGTTGCTGACGATTGACCGGCCAAGAATTGCTCTGCTCACCCGAGGCAAGGTGAGCAGGGACTTCCACTCTCTTTCGGACACTGACGGATACACGCTGGTGCGCCCTAGAAAAAACCGCAGTGCGGCTCCGGAATATTTTTCAACGATTTCGGACGCGCTACTCCGACTTGCTCCCGATCCCACTCTTGAAACCAGCTAAAACCGAGAGCGGGGAATGGCAATGAGCTCACCAAGTTCAAAGGCGCGACGAGCTGCGCAGTCAGCGAAGGTGACAGCTCGCAGCGCCCAGAGCTCCAGCATCGTCAAGTGCTACATCGAACGGTTCAAGAACGCCGCTGGCGCTCCCGACCTCCGTCTTCGCGAGAAGTCAACCCAACGGCTCGTGAGGGTCCTGACGAGCAATGAACTGGTCAGGTCATTCGCGCCATTGTCAAACCTGCTGCGGGACTGTTATGAGCATGGGGCGGCCTTGTGGAGCCGTGGAGTCGTGCGGAGCACATTGCCATCTCCGCGCCAATCGTGACGCAAAATGCTCGGGAGATCGCTGTGGCGTTCGACTGCTTATCGGTGCATGTCCACATCGTAACCGCGGACATCACGGCTCCTCCGACGTCCGTGTGGGCCTACATCGAGGAGTACACCGCCGAGGAAGGTGGCCTCGGACTGCGTCTTCGGGAAAAGATCACCGGCCGGAAAATCGAGATGTACGGCAAGAACCAGGACCATTTGCTCACATTCCTTAGCAGCCCGCGCTTCATTGGTGCCCAAACACTTATGGCGAACCTTTACCAGAAGGACGGCTTCGACGACTACGTCCTTGTCTCTGGAGGCACAGCCACAGATTCCTACGACGTTGTGCTGTATATGGATAGCGCCGAACTCACCTACTTGCTTGGCCCAACTCCTGATACCGCATACCGGGACGCGTTCCGAGCGCTGACGGAGGAGTCAGCGCCTAAGGCACACGCGCGTACTGCGCAGACGCACTTCGATAGGGGCCTTTACCGCGAGGCCATACTCTCCGCGCGACTCGCTTTCGAGACGGCGTGTGGCGGACGGGGGGCCGATGTGAAGCGCCGACTCGCCGATGCCCCCGCGGAAGTCAAGAAGGCTGGTGATGCCCTTTACGGGAAGCGTAACGTCGCTGTTCATGAGGGCGACACGCGAGTCGAGCAGCCGGACGCGATACAGGCGATCCGTGCGATGCACCGCGTGATGGACTACCTGGCTGACTACCGCTTCTGAGCCGTCAGCCCGGTGTGGCCACGTTCGGTTGGACCCACCGCACGACGTTGCTTCGATACGTGTGTTGGGCGCACCTTGAAGAGAAGGCATAGGTGCTTCGGGCGCTTCCATAAACTCCCGACCAAATCGTCGCCGATTGTAAAGAGCCGGGACCTGGCCGGGACCTGATGCATGCAAACCATGCAATCCATGACGTGAAATGGTGCCGTTTGAGGGGCAGGGAACCCCGGAAAGTCAAGGATCTGGGCTGAACCGTCTACCTGGGGGTCAAGGGGTCGCAGGTTCAAATCCTGTCAGCCCGACCAAGAGAAAAGTTCCTGATCAGAGGGACTTTTCTCGGTCGATTATTTGAGTGGTTTGTAGCTCTAAAGGGGTATCTGGACCCGAATTTGGACCCACTAACCCACTTGACTGCGCATGGTTAAGCGGCTGATCGCTGAACCGCGTGACGAATACGAAGCTCGCATCGCTGCGCGTCACGAGCGTATCCGCGAGCTCCGTGCTGACGGGCTCTCGATGCGTGCAATCGCTGCGGAGCTCGATGTCTCCGTTGGGACGGTTCACTACGCGCTCAATAAGGTCGCGGCGTAAGTGTGGCCGTCCGTCCGAGACTGACCGTAGCTCAGGCAGTCGCAGCATTCGACGTGACTCGTCGCACTCTGCAACGTCGTCTTGCAGCTGGCGATCTCGAAGGCGCAAGTAAAGACGATGCTGGGCATTGGTCTATCCCAGTTGAAGCGCTCCATGCACTCGGTTTTGGCGCGCGCCATGGCGCGCCAAACAGTGCGCCAAATGATGCGCCACCCGCGCCAGAAGTCGCGTCACTGCGCGCCATCCTTCACGACACGCAACAGCAGCTCGAAACAGAACGACGTCTCCTGAGTTGACCGGTTTAGTGACCACCACCCATGACAGTCAGACCCTTCAGTAGCAATGCAACTTCGTCAGTGATAGCCGCGGGAATTGTGTGCTCGATGCCCTCAACCACGATCACCGCGTCTTTCACCGGAGCCAACACCTTTACGAACCGCTTAATCGAGACCCCGGTGACTTCCTGGATATGCCGCGATACCGCGATTGCACAAAACACGACCGTGAGATGCGCCTCGATCTTTTCCCGCTGTCGATGAAAAATTGGGCGAGCCCGTAGATCAGTCTTCGCCATCCGAAACGACGCTTCCACGTTGAAGAGCTGATGATACGCATCAATTACTGTCGTTGCTGAGGCTGTCAATATCGGCAGATTTGTCACATACCCCTTCACCCCGGCTCGCTGCTTCGCTGATTCCACGAGCGCCTCATCAATACTCTTCTTGGCATCCGTGATCTTCAAGAATCGGCCCTTCTTTACGGCACTCGTCCCCGCAACCACGTTGCGGGCCTTCTCGACTTGCTTCTCAATGTTGCGCAGATCGAGACGGGCACGCTTCTCGCGATACTGGTACACCACCCGACGTTGTCTGCGGGTCTCACCTCGACCAAACCACTGCTGTGATTCAAAGATTTGACCATCGTTCAGGATCCCGCCATCGTTCTGGAATTCGGCAATATCGTATGGAGTTTTCGCGATCCTCGACCCTACAATGAATGAGTAGCCGGCGTCCTCTAACGCGAGGAGGTTCGCGGCAGAAAGCATGCCCGCATCACACGCCACACTTACTGCCACGTCGGGGTGCTGTGCTCTGAACGCGTCAAGCACCGGCACCAGGGTGAGCGTCTCTGCTTTGTTCCCCTCGAAGGAGTGCAATTGCAGGGGGAACCCCCGCTCATCAACGAGAAGACCAACCACAATTTGGGGTTCCAACCGGCGTTCTTTGGAGAGCCCCGGGATACGGTAGTCGTCTTCTTGTTCAACCTGGAAGAACAATGTCGTAACGTCATACAACACGAGGGTGAGTTGCTTGGTGCCACGAAACTCGACACACGCCTTCGAGAACTGGTCACGATAGTTCTCATCGGCAGCACGATTGAGGGAACGGTGAATGCCTGTGTTCGAAGGCGGGGTGAGCCCGAGTTCGTCAAGGATTCGGATGGTGTCGAGCTTTGAGGCGGGTTCGATGATGCGTGCGATCACCAGGTCACGGAACACGGCGTCATCGACGGCGGAAGCGAACCCGAGCTGCGCATATACGCCCGCGAGGGTGTCGTAGAGCAGTCGCGAGTATGCGCGTGCCAGCAGCGCAGTCGACGCGGGAGACGGGGCAAGACCGAAGTCGAACTCACCTTGCCCGGCATCGCGCTCACGTTCACGGATGCGTTGTCTCGCGATATCGGTCAGGAGTGCCAAGTCGGTGTCAGTGTGCGCGGACCCGATGTGATCGATTCCGGTGACCTGTCGCCCCGTTTTGGTGACGATCTGAACCGCGGTCGCACCAGATTTCGTCTGAACTTTCCGAACGAATACTGACATGCGTTCAGCCTACATAGGGGCACGTTAGTAACCACATTCTCCGCAGAGACCCGCATAAAATCAACGTTCTCGCGTTCAAATCCCACAAAACCACCCCAAAGCGGTCAACTCAGGTCCGAGACTGACCGTAGCTCAGGCAGTCGCAGCATTCGACGTGACTCGTCGCACTCTGCAACGTCGTCTTGCAGCTGGCGATCTCGAAGGCGCAAGTAAAGACGATGCTGGGCATTGGTCTATCCCAGTTGAAGCGCTCCATGCACTCGGTTTTGGCGCGCGCCATGGCGCGCCAAACAGTGCGCCAAATGATGCGCCACCCGCGCCAGAAGTCGCGTCACTGCGCGCCATCCTTCACGACACGCAACAGCAGCTCGAAACAGAACGACGTCTCCGAGAAGCCGCCGAACGCAACGTAGAAGACCTCAGAACCGCCATGCGGATGATCGAAGCCGGCACAACCCCCACACCAGACGCTGCTCCGATAGAAGCTAAGAAACCGGATCCCCGCCGGCGTTGGTGGAAACGCCGTTAATGCGTAAATGGCCGGTACGGGTGATGGCCCGATAGCATCACCCGTACCGGCCATTTACGCATTAAATCAGGGCGAATGAGTTGACCGGCTGAGAATGCGGGCAAATGTCATGCACGCTACCCAGACCAGGATGGACCCAATCGTTGAACCAAGAAACACTGGAAGAATTGCGGCAGGAACGCTCTCCCAAGCTCTCCCCCAGCTGCCGCTTGGATTAGAAAGCCGATAAATGTTCCGAAGACAATTAACGACCAAATAAGCCCTAAATACCGGCCTAGTTGTTTTGGGTTTTTCCAGTCGATCTTTTTGTTCAGTGATGATTTCTTGTGGGACATTTTTACCTCACTTACAAGGCTTGTCCCAGTTGATTCCGAGATTTGCACCAATCAATGCCATGCTGCAGGCGACACCGCCTACGCCGCCAGTTCCGATGCCGAGCATCGCGCAAACTCCGCTCATCCCTACGTTAAAGATCAGATTTCCCCAGAACGACGAAGCACATGCAGACCGCTTGGTGATTCGCGGCCCGCCCGTGCTATTGACCGGAGTGACGATCAATTTGTCCCCTTCGACTACAAACTTCGCGTCAACAGGATTTTCAGAGTCCCCAAGTGTCGGGTTGACGGAGTTCAGAAGCACACCGCCGCTGGCATCCTGTAGCAAAAATGTGCGGTCATCGTCCAGAAGAACGATTTGATCAGTGGGAGCCATGTTCACGGTGGCGCTCAACCCTTGGTAGGACGTTGTATTGAGATCATCTGGAACGATGGAGCGTTGTTCTCCATCCAAGCCGACAATTGTCAATCCTTCATTCGAAACGGCTGCTTCGCCAGTTGCCAACATGGGGCTTGCGTTTAGTGCATCGGCGTGTGCGGCCATCGGTGCAAGTGTCAGACCGAAACTCAACCCGACTGCTATCAAGGTCTTACTGAAATTCATCATCATTGATCTACTTTCATTGTCGGTGTCATGTACCCCACCCCCAACAACGTCAACAAATGTAGCTCAAAAGGCTTAATTTGTGCTGACAGTTCAAACGGGCTGAGTATTTGGAGGCTTGAGCAACACCGTTATTGCGGTTGAGTAACACCTACTATTGCGAGCGAGCAACACCCGATCGTGTCGGTGAGCAACGCGCCCTCATAGACTCGCCACTCACCGACACGGTCTTTACACCTGCCGGGCGGCGTGTTCGCGCATATTCAGCTCCCCGGTCTCGACCCAGATAGCGCGATGCACGATCCGGTCCATGATCGCGTCCGCGTGAACGTCACCGCCCAAACGCTGATGCCAGTCCTTTCGCGCATACTGCGTGCAAAACACGGTCGCCGCGGTATCGTAGCGCCGCTCGAACAATTCCAGGAGCATCCCCCGAGCCTGTTCGCTGGGCGGGTCGAGTAGCCACTCGTCGACGACCATCATCTGATACGCCGTGTACTTCCGTAAGAACTTCTCCTTCCCTCCTGGCTTATCGATCGCGTTCAACCAGCCTTCTTCAAGATCGGGCATCCGTATGTAGTGTGCTCGATATCGATGCTGGCAGGCAGCTTTCGCGAGCGCTGACCCGAGATACGTTTTCCCTGACCCGGTGAACCCTTGAAACACGACGTTCTCGTGCCTGGCAATGAAACCACACGCTCCCAACTCGGCAATCACGCCCCGATCGATGCGGCGTTCCTCGACACGGTCGAGACTGCGCAGCTCAGCGCCAGGGTAGCGCAGCCCAGCCCGACGGATGAGGCCTTCGATCTTCTGTTGACTGAACGACGCATACGCGTCATCAACACCCAGTTTCACTCGTTCACCAAACGGGATCCCAACTGTGAGGGTATCGTCTTGCGCGTCGAGCGCGTCAACAAGCACGCCGACTCCCATCTCACGGAGTTTACGTTACGTCTCAATATCGATCACGGTCACTTGCTTTCACCCCCGTAATACGAGGCTCCGCGCACATACCCAGCTGGAGCCTCATTTGTAGCGGTCTGCTCGCCGACGGGTTCGAACCGGGAGGGACGTTTCCCTGTCTCATCTTGTCTGCTCTCCAAGATGGGGCGAAGGTGCGCATATCGAGGGGAACGGACCCGGCTGGCAAGCGCGATCTGGCAGGCGTGTTCGACTCGCGCAGACGAATATCGGCGGGTGAGCCGCAGGACCGCTAACGCCGCGTCCAGGCCCTGTTCTTCAACCGGCACCGACTCGAAGACTCGATTCACTACCGTTGTCGTATGCTCGCCGATCCTGGCCGCCCAGTCACGGATCCTGACGGCATCCCATTCCCGGTAGCCTGGCCCGTCGGGCAGATCACCATCGCGGGTCCGATACTCGTTCACCATCCCGACGGGAGCGAGGAGGTGCGAAGCGATTCGGTCGCTGCCCATGAACACCTCAAGCGTTTGGTCGGTGACGCGCAGATCAGCGAACGCTCCGACCTGCGTATACGGGACGGAGTAACGGTTCTTTTCCCACACCACATGCCCGTCGCGGCCCACTCTGCGCCCATACACCCACTGACTGATCTCATATTGGGTTTGCGGGAGCGGGCGAAGCAGAGGCTGCTCCTCGCTTTGGAACACGCGAAGCCTTGACCCGGCACGTTTCTGGAACGCTTCCTGGTTGAACGCGGCCATTTGCGCATAGATTGCCGCCCGTAACTCTCCCAACGACGAAAACGTCTGGTGGCGCAGCTGAGCGATCACCCAGGTCGCGACGCTCCACACCGTGTTCTCCACGCTGGCTTTGTCTTTGGGGTGCCGAATGCGGGCGGGGATCACTGCCGCCGAATAGTGGGCCGCGAGTTCACGGTATGCCTCATTCAACACCACCTCCCCCTCGGGAGGATTCTGGATCACACCGGTCTTCAGGTTGTCGGGCACGATCCGAGGGACACTCCCACCAAACCCGTCAAACATGGCGACATGGCAGCGAAGCCACGTATCTTGTCGCATATCAAGCGTGGGCTCCACGAACCCATATCGACTAAACGGCAGACAGCCCACAAACAAATACACTCGGGTTGTCTCGCCCGTTGCCGGGCTCGTGAGCTGCATCGTGGGCCCCGACCAGTCAACCTCAACGGTCTGTCCAGCCTTGTGTCCTACTCGGGAAGTTACCCCGAGAACGCGAACGTACTGCGCGTAGGTCTTGCAGAACCGGTCGTACCCCATGAACGGGCTTCCCACAGCTTGGCAGGAATCAACGTACTCGGCATGGAGGAGTTTCAACGTCACTCCCACTTTCGCGAGTTCCTTGTGTAACGAACCCCACTCGGGTTGCGTGTACACGCTCTCGTGCTGACCGCGCCCGGGGAAGAGCCGCTCGTACACGTCACTTTCAGTCATCCCGGCAGCGGTCACCCACGACAGGCCTTCGGCCGCGGCTGCCCGTTCGACCTTGATGACGCTATGCCCTGAAATACCTTGGGCCTCGATTTGTCGTATCGACAAGCCCTCAGCTCGGAGTTTGAGCACCAATTTTGCGTTGATTTTTCGTACCATCAGAATGGCTCCTTCTGGCACGCGATTACGGCGCGCGCCAGGAGGAGCTTCCCACACCGTTGCCGAGTGAAGATACTCAGTGTTGCTATTCAGGAAGAACGCCCACAACCCCGCGTGTTGCTCAACCGCAATAACGGTGTTGCTCAGAAGGCCAAATACTCACGCGCGCGACCCTTGCATAAACCCCACGTAAATCCCTGACGGATCAGCGGTCGACTACCAAGAACCGGGACCTGGCCGGGACCTGATGCATGCAAACCATGCAATCTATGACGTGAAACAGAGCCGTTTGAGGGACAGAGAAACCCGGAAGATCGAGGATCCGGGTTGAACTGTCTACCTGGGGGTCAAGGGGTCGCAGGTTCGAATCCTGTCAGCCCGACCAAAATGCCCAGGTGAGAGCAGGTTTCTCATCTGGGCTTTGTCGTTTCCGTGGCGGGTGCTCGGTTAGGGTTGAGCGGACTTCTGCGCGGCGGCGAGGATGAGTGAAGCCGCGTCGGGTGGGGAAGTCGTGCTGGTGTCGATGTGAAGGTCCGCGGTGTTCCAAGCTTCGTACTCGCGAGCCTTGATCGCCTGCCAGTCGGGAAGCCGCAGCCCGGGTATGTCTACGATCCTGCTCTCCGCTCGCTGTCGATGCGTGTGAGGGTCGCCGCAATACAGTTCGACCTCGAGCAGCGCGGCTCCGGATGTTTCGGCGACCTTGCGCCAGGCGGCCCTGGTGATTTCTATCGGATTCACGCACTCAACGAGAACGTTATTGCCGCCGTTGAGGAGGTCGCTAGCGACCGCGTATCCCACGATGTAACCTGCAGCTTCGACTCCGCGCGGCCCCATTTCCCCGGAAGTGCGGAGTGCTTGTTCGATGCTATCGATGCGCACGTAGGAGAATCTGCCGGTTTCGTTGAGCATCGATGCAACTGTGGATTTGCCGACGGCAGGTAGGCCGCCAAGGATGATGAGCAAAGGGCGGGGCATCTCTTCAGGATAGTCTGACGCCAGCCTAATGGGCGCGGGGCCTGGTGGCGTCACGGGGGCTGTGGCGCATTGTCGCTGCGGCCCGCGAGTTTGGTGATTTGGTTTTGCGGCTCAGGGATCCTTGGTCCTCGTGTGTTCTCACCTCGGAGGAAACGCTCGCCTGGACGACGGCTGCAGCGAGGCGGCGTTGGTCAGGGTGGAGGTAGCCTCGAGTAGTCTCGGCATACTTGTGTCCAAGGAGACCATCCTCGAGTCGTTCGAACAGGTGATCCGCGTCAACCTCATTGGGACGTTCCTCATGATTCGCGAGGCGGTGCCTGCGCTCCGACAGGGCCACGGCCCCGCCGTGGTGAACTTCAGCTCGACTTCCGCGCAGTTCGCGCACCCATATGTGGCCGCATACGCTGCAAGTAAGGGTGGCATTCAGTCGATGACTCACGCGGTCGCAGCAGAGTAAGCGGCAGACGGCATTCGCTTCAACTCAGTACAGCCCGGCTCGATCAAGTCAGGCATGACCGACGGCGGTACGCACTTCTAGCGTTCCTCGTTCCACCTGATTTCGCGGGAAGACGGGGCTCTGGGTGGAGATCTTGACCTCGTGCTGCGCGCGCAACGGCTGCCCGGGCGTTCAGATCCGCACGCGCTCTTACTTGACCGGCGGCTCGATCGTGACCGGCTGCCCGAGATCGTAGTACGTCTGAGTGGTCGTGCCGCTGTAGAGCCCTTCGAACTCGAGCCCGCCCAAATTGCCGACGGGGATCCAATCCGCGGCGTACCAGAGGATGTACTCCTTGACCTGGATGCCCTGCCACGTGAACGGTGCGGCGTTTTCGATTCGATAGGCCTCGACCTGAGTGCCGTCGGGAAGGTCCTTCAACGCCATGGCGTCGTCGACGACCCAGCTGGGGTTCGCGGCGATCAGATCCCGCGTCATGCTGGGATCTGAGAAGAGCCGGTAGAGTTCCGCCGTCTGGCCGGTGATCATCTCCATGGGATCGCTGGAACCCACGTCTCCCTTGACCAACCCCTGCCCGGAGTCGATCCACATCACGCCATCAATGTAGGTGAGTGACACCGCCTCGGTGTCGGGGTTGAGGGTGCCTTTCATCGCAAAATCCGGATCGTAGCTAAACTCGATCTCGCCGAAGAGATCGCCGGAGGTTCCGTCGAGGTTGCTGCCGATCACTTGCTCTTTGCCGGAGCCGAAGCTGCGAAGAGCCTCGGCGACACACTGGCTCAACGGCTCTCCTGCGAACTCAGCGCCGAGGTCCAAGTCGAGACTGGAGCAGGATTTCGGTACGACACGGGTGCTTTGCGAAGAACTGTCCTTGCTGGGAGATGGTGAAGCGCTGCTGGGCGGCGTTGGGGTCGTGTCCTTGTCTCCTGCGCAGCCCGTGAGGCCCGTTGCCAGCATTCCAGCGATCCCAAGCGCCGTGACGAGAGTGAGGCCCTTTCTTCTGCCAGTGCCCACCGAATTCCTCCTCCAAAAGCGTTTCCTGGTTGTAGCCTCTCACCAGGGCTTTCCCTCAATGGGGTGGACACGCCGCGCTAGTCGCAGGTTTCGACCAGCCTGGGCGGTGCAGGGCTCTTCCGGGCACACCATGTGTCGAAGTGACCCGCACGGAAAGCGGCACGATCGCCGCGAGGGGGCTGCTCAAGCTGTTGGTACCGGAGGCCCGTCGGGAAAATCTGATCGGGTCAGGTCCATGAAGAGCGCGTCTTCCAGCGCGCCACCGGGTCGCACCTGGTAGTCACGGAGCACGCCGATGGTCTTAAAGCCGAGCCGTTCGTAGCTACGGATCGCACCGGTGTTGTGGACATTCGGATCAAGTGTGATCCTGGTTATCCCCTCGCTGAACTCGTGTCGAATCGCGAGCGCGAGGCTTTCCTCGCCGAGCCGCTGCCCGCGAAAGCGCGTGCCGATGAAAATGTGCATGACAGTGGTGGGGTACTCGGGTCGGATCCGCGGAGCACCACCACCGCGCCCGCGACCTCACCGGCGACCTGGATGACGCGGGTCGTTTCCGGTTGCTCTATGAAGTCGTGCAGCACGCGCTCCGCATTAAAATCGACCCACCACTGCGACACCTCGCGTTCCCGCAAGATCTCCAGCAGGGGCGTGGCGTCCTGTTCCTGTGGGTCGCGAAGTGTGACGCGGGGCCCGATGAGTTCCGGCTGTGTGTGGGGCATAACGGGTCACTTCCTTGTGGGTAGTCGTGCCAAGGAAGATACCATTTTCTCCTGCGCCGATGCCCGCGCAGCGGGGTCTCCCGTGGACCCTCTACCCCTGTCGTCCCTTGAAGCGCGGGTTCAGTTTGTTGATGACATAGACGCGGCCGCGGCGGCGCACGACCTGGGCGCCAGGCTGTTTCTTCAGTGACTTGATTGACGCGCGAACTTTCACGACCTGCCTCCTAATTGATAACGGTTATCATTTATACTATAGGCTGGAGTCTGATGGGGTTGACGAGGGGGATCGTGGACGAAATAAATGTGCTTGCCGTCGTGGGAAGCTGCGCGCCCGAGCGCTTCCGCCATGCGGCTCGGCTCGCCTCCGCGGCGGGGCGGGTTTTCTTTCCTGCACAGCGTTTGGGGCTCGCCGCCGATCCGATCCAGGAAGCGCTCGCTCTCATCCCCTGGACCGATCGACCCGCGGGCGCGGTGTGTGAATTTCCGACCGCGACCCATCCGACCGAGATTATCGGGGCATTCGCGGATGAGCCGACGCGCGTGAGCCTGCGCGGTATCGTCTGCGTGGCCGATGCGATGCATCTTCTCAGCGATCTGCAGCGCGACCAGTATCTGACCCGCACCGAGGTTTTGCCAGACGGCGTGGTTACTGAGTACAGAGCCCAGGCGATGCTGACCGTGACGCAGCTTGAGTTTGCCTCGATGGTTGTCCTCGTGAACTGGGAAGGTCTCTCAACGCCGGATCTTTCGACCGTGATGGCTCTTGTGAGTCACCTCAGTCCGCAGGCACGTCTGCGGCTGGATCACGGCGGTGTCGAGCTGCCCGACACGCGTCAGCAGTATGAAGCTTCACAGGATCGTCCCGGCTGGGTCTCGATCCTGAACGGCGAGCATGATCCGCACATGACCGATCTGCGGGTTACTGGCTTCCGCTACGAGCAGCTCAAGCCATTGCACCCCGAGCGGTTGCAGGTGCTGCTGAACGAGCGGATCGCGCCGGGGGAGTTTGGTACCGTGGTGCGTTCGGCCGGCATGTGTAGGCTCGCGACCCGGCCCGGCGTCGTCGGCGAGTGGGAGCATGTGGGACAGGTGTTCTCGCTCGAGCCGCTTGAGGCTGATGTGGCGATGCTCGCGGATCTTGACGAGGGCAGCCAGGACAGTGGGCGCGATATCCTCGCGCTCGGGCAGGATCTCGCGTTCATCGGACTCGACCTCGATGCGACCGCACTATCCGAGGCGCTTGACGACGCAGCGCTCAGCGACGATGAGGTTGCTGCTGGCCCCGCTGCCTGGGCGCAGTACCATGACCCATTTCCCGCTTGGCAGGGGATCGCGGAACACTCTGAGTAGCGATCCCGAATGTGGTGGGTGGAGGGTTCAGCGAAGTGAGCGCGCGACGCGGGATTCGCGCTGCGTGTGGTTCGTGAACCTCGGTCAGCGGCAGTCGCAGCGATCAGCCTCGGGCACGCCGTAGAGTGCGTCCTCGATATGCTGGCCGCAGCCGGTCCAGGTCGGCTTATCGCAGGTTGAGCAGGTGATTCGTGCGCACATGGGGGGTCCTTTCTACGGGCACGGATGTGGGGTTAGGAGCTGGGCTCTGTCTCGTGCTCAGCAATTTGCCTGCGCACGTCATCCATATCGAGCTCGCGGGCTCCCTGGATGAGTTGGTCAAGTTGCTGCGCGCGGAGAGCACCAGGCTGAGCATAGACCAAGATCCCGTCACGGAAAACCATGAGCGTGGGAATGGACGTGATCTGGAACTCGGCGGCGAGTTGCTGCTCGGCCTCGGTATCGACTTTCGTGAAGAGAATGTCGGGGTGCTGCTCTGAGGCCTGCTCGAAGACGGGCGCAAATGCTCGGCAGGGGCCACACCATGCAGCCCAGAAGTCAACGAAGACGATCCCTTCGCCCTCAACGGCGGGTGCGAACTCCTCGTGCGTGAGGTCTTTGGTTGCCATGGCCTGGGGTTCCTTTCTCGTTGCTCAGCGTCCGAACAGGCGCGCGAAGAACCCGCCTCGCTCCGTCTTCGCCGCGTCGATCTGGGCTTGCGAATGCTTGCCCCCACACCAGTCGGATGATGGAACACTCATTTTCACCATTGCTACGTGCTGTCCGCAGCCCGCCCAGGTCGTTTTGCCGCAGGTACGACACTTGACTGCTCTGCACATGCTGTGATCCTCAATCTCTCAAAACTCAAACAATACCCCAGGGTATCGTGTGTTATGTAAGACTATACCTCCCCGGATGTCTTGGTTGTCAAACTGAATCCTGTGGCGCAGTGGCCAGGAATCGCCCCGGCAACTTTCACACTGACACGGGCGAGGATAGCTGCCAGACTGGGGGCGTGACTGACACTCAAAACGGCCGCGTCGCGGTCTACCTCGACTTCGATAACATTGTGCTCTCCTGGTATGACCGGGTGCACGGACGAAACTCCTATGCGCGGGATCGGCAGCGCATCGCCGAGGATGCGACGAACCCTGAGATTTCGGCCCGCCTGGAGGCTGCGCGTGTCGATGTTGGTGCGATCATCGACTACGCTTCGTCGTTCGGCACGCTCGTGTTGACTCGTGCGTACGCCGACTGGTCGGCCCCGGTGAACGCCGACTACCGCTCGCAGCTGGTCGCGCGCGCGATCGACCTCGTGCAACTGTTTCCGGCCGCCGCATACGCCAAAAATGGCGCTGATATTCGCCTCGCCGTGGACACCGTGGAAGACATGTTTCGACTGCAGGATCTCACCCACGTGGTGATCGTTGCGGGTGACTCCGACTATGTGCCGCTCGCGCAGCGCTGCAAGCGGCTCGGCCGGTACGTGGTGGGGATTGGCGTTGCCGGATCCACCGCGAAAGCACTCACCGCCGCGTGTGACGAGTTCGCCTCCTATGATTCGTTGCCTGGCGTCGAGTTGCCGAAGCGCGAGCAGTCAGCGAAGCAGCAGAAGCGGGCGAAGATCCAGCCCGCCGAGAAGCCGGCATTGAAGCCGGTGGAAGAGCTAGATCCCGCGGAGCGGGGGGTGCTTGCGGATCTCACTGATCTCGCGAGTTTTCGAGGAACGGGGATCTTGCGCCGTTTGAACTTCACGATGCCGGCGACGGGTCGGAGCATCTCGCGAGCGAGGATGTTGAAGACGATTCCGAAATAGCGGTCACGGGTTTGTTGATCCGCGCGCTCTGGCTTGGGCAAGAGAAGGATGACTCGGGCTGGCTACACAGTTCCGCCGTGAAGCAGCAGATGCGCCGCATGGATCCCTCGTTTAACGAGAAGGCGCTCGGGTTTCGTTCCTTTTCCGACTTTCTCAAATCCCGTTCCGATATTGCTGAGCTTGAGGAAACGGGGCACGAGCGGCTGGTGCGTTTGCGGGATCAAGCGCCCTAGGTGGCGCGAAGCTGAGTGTAGACCCCTATTGTTCACAGCTTAAGCGATATATCGTTGAGTATCGTTAGCTATATCGCTAAGGATCAGCGAAGGAGAGCATCATGAGTAATTCATTCCCTACAGGCGGCTTTGGCGCGGGTGTTCACACCGACAGCATGTGGCAGGCACTCGATCAGCTGCGGGCAAGGTTTGAGAAGCGCGCGGGTTCACGGGTTGGCCGCGGCGACGTGCGCTCGGCCGTGCTCGCGCTGCTCGCGGAGGCGCCGATGCATGGCTACCAGATCATCCGCGAGATCGACGAGCGCAGCGGCGGAAGCTGGAAACCGAGTGCCGGATCCGTGTACCCGACGCTGCAGCTGCTCGCAGACGAGGGCCTCATCGAGGCGACCGAAGAGGGCGGCCGCAAGACCTATGCGCTCACGGAGAGTGGCCGCGAGGTTGCCGCTGAAGACGCAGGATCGCTGCCCTGGGCTGATCCTGAGCCTCACGATTGGGGTCGGCATGGTGCCCTGCCAAAGTCTGGCATGGAGCTTGCGCAGGCGGCCACGCAGGTGGGCCGCTCGGGTTCGCCCGAGCAGATCGAGCAGGCGGTAACGGTGCTTGACGAGGCCCGCAAGCGCCTCTACGCAATCCTCGCCCAGGACTAACGCGGTGCCCGAGGTTCGGCCAGAGTCGTCCACAACGACTGTGCCATCCCGAGAGGGCAAAGCGCGATACCGCAGAATCCTGCGCTTCGCCGGCTGGAACCTCGCGGTGACGTGGTGGTTCGAGCTGGTGCTGCCCCGGATCGGCCTCGCGCGGCTGGCCGAGCGCACACGCTCGCAGCGGATGCAGCGGTTCGCCAGGCGGTTCCACGGGCTGGCGGTCGAGTTCGGTGGGCTCATGATCAAGGTCGGGCAGTTCATGTCGTCGCGCCTGGACGTGTTGCCTCCCGAGATCACCGACGAGCTCGAGGGGCTGCAAGACGAGGTTCCGGCTGTGCCCTTCGCCGCGATCCGGGAGCGCGCCGAATCAGAACTCGGCATGCCGCTTGAACGGGCATTTGCCTCGGTCGACGAGACACCGATCGCGGCCGCATCGCTGGGCCAGGCGTACCGCGCCCGCTTGACGCCCTCCGACGCCGCAGACACCGGTCTCGATACGGTCGTGATGAAGGTGCAGCGGCCCGATATCGACCTCATTGTCGAGGTGGATCTGGCGGCGCTGCGCAGGGTCGCTGGCTGGTTGAGTCGCGTCAAGATGGTGTCGAAGCGGGTGGATATGCCGGCGCTGGTCGAAGAGTTCGCGGAGACAACCCACGAAGAAATCGACTATCTCCACGAGGCGGCAAGCGCCGAGCGGTTCAGGGGTGACTTTGCGGCGGACTCTCGGATCGCGGTGCCCGAGGTGGTGTGGGAACGCAGCACGCGGCGAGTGTTGACCCTCGAAGATGTCACCGCGATTAAGATCACCGATGCGGCGGGGCTGAGAGCCGCGGGGATTGACCCGGCGGCGGTCGCGGCGGTCTTTGCCGACGTCATGTTTGACCAGTTCTTCAGCCACGGCTTCTTCCACGCCGATCCGCACCCCGGCAATATCTTTGTAACGCCCACGGGTGTTGCCGGCGTGGATCCTGGCCCGGATTCTAGCCCGGGCTCAGAAACACCGCCGTGGCGGCTCACTTTCATCGATTTCGGCATGATGGGGGAGGTTACGGCCACGACGCGCAGCGGGCTTCGCAAACTCTTGATCGCCGCGGCCTCTCGTGACGGCAAAGCGCTCGTCGCCGCGATCCGCGATATCGGGGTGCTGATGCCATCGGCCGAAACGACCGAGCTTGAGCGTGCGATGACCCAGCTTTTCGCGCGGTTCGGTGGCATGGGGTTCGCTGAGCTACGGGATGTTGATCCCCGCGAATTCCACGATTTTGCTGTCGAGTTTGGTGAGACGGTGCGCGCACTGCCGTTCCAGCTCCCAGAGAACTTCTTGCTGCTCGTGCGCGCCATCTCGCTCACCTCGGGCGTGTGCAGCGCGCTTGAGCCCGAGTTTAACCTGTGGGATTCGGTGGAGCCGTATGCGCAGCAGCTGCTGAAGGACGAAGGTGGCAACTTCGTAAAGGATTTCGCGAATGAGGCGGTGCAGATCGCTGGGATCGCGTGGCGGCTTCCGAAACGGTTGGACGCGCTCATCGATCGGATCGAAGACGGCTCGGTCGCGGTGTCCACGCCTCAGCTTGATCGCAAACTCGCCAGACTTGAGCGTTTGGGGCGGCGCGTCGTCTCGGCCGTCATCTTCGGCACACTGCTCATTGCGGGCGCCGTGCTCACTGCAAACGATGCGGCGTTCGGGATCGTGCTGATGTCGGTGTCTGCGTTACCTCTGTCACACGCCCTATTCGCCCGCCGCTGAAGCTGCGCGGTTCGTCCTCTGCGCCTGCCGGCGTCCGCCTCCTCACCCTGCGCGAACCGTAACGAAATGGATCAACGAAGGCCATTTCGGGGGATAATGGAGTATGGCGTCAGGGAAGGAGCGAGACGTGACGCAGACGGCTCCCTCTGCTGAGCGTGCACTCCAGGAGATGGAAATGTTGCGCGCAATCCGCGGTTTTGGTGATGCTCAGGATCGCATGCACGGCGGCATGAAGCACGGCATGGACATGAACGCTTCTGACCTCGCAGCGCTGAGGCTCATCATCATTCGCGAGGAGCAGCAGCGCACGGTAACTCCGCGCGAGATCGCAACTCATCTGCGCATTTCGACCGCATCGACGACCAAATTGTTGGACCGCTTAACCGACTCAGGCCACGTGCGGCGGGTTGCGCACGCAACGGATCGCCGTGCACGAGTGATCGAACTCACCGACACAGCTCGCACCGAATTCTTTAGACTGTTCGGCCCGCAACTCTCGGCCATGCGCGACGCCCTCAGCGGGTTTTCGGACGATGAACTCGCCGCCGCATCCCGTGTGATCGCGGCCGTTAGCGCGGCAATCGATCCGGAAGCTGGCTAAGCGACACCTCGCGACCAAGGATGTTTCGGGCGGCCCTGTGGCCTGAGAGCAGCGCCGCGGTCACGGTGGCGGGATCGTCCGTCCAGGTGGCCTCGCCAGCAATGTGCAGCACGCCCCCGACCGGGGTGGCAAGCAGGTCGTGGTCCTCGGGTGTCGATCCCACCTTCATGTATGCGTAGGAGCCGCGGGCGAAAGGATCATCCTGCCAGTCGGTAATGTCTACCTGGATCGGCTGAGGTACCCGATCCCCATAGAGCCGCTGCAGCGCCTCCATGATGGAGGTAACGATTGCCGACTCGTCCCACTTCCGGGTCGCGACCGCGCAGGGGCCGGCTGCGAAGGTGAGGAGTGTCGGTTCGCCGTGCAGTGCCGTCAGGTCGTACCAAGAGTGCCACCACTCGCCAGCTTTTCCCTGCTGCCGAATCGCGTACACGCCATCGTCCCAAAACTTCCGGGGGAAACGGAGAAACACCTTCTCGAAGTTGTTCATTTCGAGCCGGTCGAGCGCACCAGCCACCGGTTCAGGAAGCGCGGGCGTAATCTTGAAATCAGCGGACTTGAGCACCCCGACGGGGACGGTGACCACGGCTTGGGCCGCGGTGAAGTCACCATGATCGGTGGTAACGGTGACGCCGCCGTCGGCCCACGCCACTTGCGATACCTTGTGGCCGAGACGCACATCGAGCCCGTCACCGAGGCGAGTAGACAGCACGTCATAGCCGTCCGGAAACACGACCTCGTCGCCGTCGATCGAGTCGTCATCGAGGCCGTGTGCGTCGAGGTCATCGATCCACACCCCGTACTGCTCTTCGCTGCGGTGCCGCAGGTATTCGCGCACCCGCATAGTCCGCTCGGGATCCCACCCCTGCTGGGCGAGTGTTGCCTCGACGGCTTCACCATACGAGGTTCCCGGAGCAGACACCGCGATCAGCTCGGCGAGCTGCGCGTCCACAGCGTGAATATCAGCGACGTAGGCAGCGGCCTCAGTATCACTCAACCGGATGCCGTCGGGGGAGTAGTGAGCAATGGGGCGGCTGTCCGCTTGATAACCGCCAACGGTGAACTCAACGGTCTTCATGCCGAGCTGATGCACAAGATCCGCGAGCGGGCTGTTATTGATGCCGTGGATCCAGGAGGCCCCGCGGTCGGTAATCGTGCCGTCGGTGCGATCTGTCCAGAGACGGCCCCCGAGGCGGGTGCGCGCTTCGAGCACCACCACGTTCTGTCCGGCCTGAGTGAGGAGTCGTGCAGCGGTGAGCCCAGAGACTCCCCCACCAATGACGACGGTATCGATGGTGTTCATGCAGTCTTCTCCATCATGCTGATTCTGTGTTTACTCATCGGGCACCAATACAGGTGTGTCGCGGTTCAGGCTTTCCCCGCGGAAATATGCCTTGGAATTGGGTCGCAGCCACCACAGACCCATAAGCACGAAGCCGATCAGGATCGCGCCGACGCCGATGACAAACGCGCCGCCGACCCCGAAGAGCACGGTGTAGCTGTACTCGACACTGATCATGTCGATCGCCGATTGCACGAAGGCGTATCCGAGCATCAGGCCGCCGAGGGTGGGCAGGATCCCGCGCATCCACAGATTGCGGGCGCTCTTGCCGAGAGTGTCGCGGAAGTACCAGACACACGCGAACGAGGTAATGGAGTAGTAAAGCGCAACAGCGAGGCCCATAGAAGTGAGGGAATCAGCAAGCATGTCTTCGGAGAGGATCGACATCCCGACATAGTAGACGATGGCGGCCGCACCCATCACGGTCGTCGAGAACCACGGCGTCTTGAACTTGGGGTGCAATTCCGCGAACTTTGCGGGCAGCGCGCGGTAGACCGCCATCGAGAGCGTGCCGCGGGCGGTGGGCAGGATCGTGGTCTGTGTCGATGAAGCAGCAGACAGCATCACACCGAGCAGCAGGAACCAGCCCCACGGGCCAAAGAGCGCGCCGCCGAGCACGGTGAACACGTCATCGATGTTCTCCGGGTTAGTGAGACCCAAGCCTTCGGATTTGAAACCGGCGAACATCATGACTGCCACTGAGATGCCGACGTAGAGCACAATGAGTACCGCGATGCTTGACAGGGCGGCACGACCTGGAGTCTTACGCGGGTTCTTGGTCTCCTCGTTGAGCGCGAGGCACGTGTCCCAGCCCCAGTAGATGAAGAGTGCAAGCAGCACGGCCTCCATGAAGCCAGACCAGGAGGTGAGCTGTGCGGGGTTGAACCAGTTCCAGTCAAAGTCGATAGAGCCGGGGTTGCTTCCGCTCAGTGAGTGGAAGAGCGCGAGGCCGCCGAAGAGTGCCATAGCGACGATCTGGATCGTCATGAGCACCATCTGCAGGCGCTCACCGATCTGCACACCGACCGTGCTCACGAAGGTCATGATCGCCATAAAGACCACCGAGGTGATGATGACGATGGTGCGGTTCGCGGCGAACTCTTCATTGCCGAGGAGGAGCCAGAAGTACTGTCCGGTAATCTCGCCGACGTTGGCGAGCACCATCACGGAGGCGACCGCGACCGACCAGCCGCCGATCCAGCCGGTAACGGGCCAAACGCCTTGGCACCCCATACAAACGTCGTGCCGCAGTCCGGCATCTCACGATTCAATTCTTGGTAGGCGAAAGCCGCGAAGACCATCGGGATACACGCGACGATGAACACGAGCGGAGCTTGGGCACCCACCGCAATGATCACATAGCCAAGTGTCGCTGCGAGCGAGTAGAGCGGAGCGGTTGAAGCGAGGCCGATGACGGTCGAGCCGACCACGCCAAGGGTGCCTTCACTGAGACCCTTGCCAACATGAATGTGGCCAGTTTCGGTGGCGTTATCCAGCGTCTTCTTCGACATACGCGTCTGCTTTCATGCTGTTCGATTTCGGTGGGCTCGATGCTGAGCCGAGCCCATCCTACTGAAGAATTGGCGAAGCCCTGAACGGCTTGTAGAAACCCATCACTGAGGATCATTGCAAACGACATACGGGAAGACCCCGGCACTGCGCAGAGGTGGTGCCGGGGCCGTCTCGAAGCGCTGGTATGCCCTTCAAGTTGGCTGGGTGTGGCCCTCGCACTCAGGAGCGATGCGACATCGCTGCGGTAATGGCGTCCGCCGCGCGGGGGTGCGCAAAGGTGAATCCGGCTGCCTCCAGCACCCGGGGTGCGGTGTTTGCATCCGTGAGGAGAAGGGACTCGGCGGTGTCTCTGCCGAGACCCAGGCGAAGCGCCCACGCGGGTGCGGGAAGCAAGAACGGGCGACGCAGCGTTCGCGCGAGTTCCGCGCCGATGTCGGTTGCGGTCGCGGGGGTCGGACCGCAGAGATTCACGGGACCGGCAACGTCCGAATCGATGAGGTGCCGGATCGCGCGCACTTCGTCCTCGAGCGAAATCCAGGGCCAGATCTGAGTGCCCGTGCCGAGCGGTCCGCTGATCCCGAGTTTGGTGAGCGCCATCATGGGTTTCAAGACTCCGCGCGGATGCAGCAGAGGCGCCGTCCGAAGCAGCACCACACGTGTCTCCGGACCCGCCTGCAGTGCGGTCCGTTCCCAATCAACGCACAGACCCGCGAGAAACGTCCTCCCCGCGTCATCCTGTTCGGTGAGAGGCTGGCCGGGCCGTGTCCCGTAGAAACCCGTGGCTGAGGCCGACAAAAACGCCGGAGCGTCAGCCCCGAGCTGCCGCAGCGCTCCCGCAAGTTCGCGGGTGGGAGTGAGTCGGGATTCACGAAGCGTCGTTCGGTACGCGGGAGTCCATGGGAGGCGCCCAATGCTCGCGCCATTGAGTCCGACCACGGCGTCCGCGCCCGCAAGGTGCGCCGGGTCGAGCGGTCCCTTGCCGGTGAGCCACTCGACCTCGTCGCTGGTGCGCGGTGGTCGCCGCACGAGCGTTGTGACGCCGATGCCGTCAGCGCGGAGCGAGCGTGCGAGCGCAGCGCCGATGAGCCCCGATCCTCCGGCGATCACCACCTGGGTCGTGCTCATGCTGCGCTCCTGTCTGCCACGGTGCGTCAGAGTCTACTCCGGCGCGTCCTTCCTGCTGAGCTTTGACGGCCACCAGATCTTCTTACCGATATCCGTCGCAAGCGCGGGCACGAGCATGGAGCGCACAACGAAGGTGTCGAGCAGCACGCCAAACGCGACGATGAACGCGAGTTGCACCAGGAACAGGATCGGGATCACCGACAGCGCCGCGAAGGTCGCTGCGAGCACGAGGCCCGCCGAGGTGATCACGCCGCCGGTGATGGTCAGACCGCGGAGAATGCCCTCGCGGGTGCCATGCTTCTGAGATTCTTCTCGAACTCGGGTCATCAGGAAGATGTTGTAGTCGATCCCGAGCGCGACAAGGAACACGAAGCCGTAGAGCGGCACCACGGGGTCGGCTCCCGGGAACTGGAAGATCCCGTTGAACACGAGCGCGGAGACCCCGAGCGCGGTGCCGAAGGACAGCACCGTCGTCAAGATCAGTAGAACCGGCGCGAGGATCGAGCGTAGGAGCAGCATCAAGATGAACAGGATGACCACCAGAATCACCGGGATGATAAGGTTTCGATCGTGGATCGACGCCTGCTTCGTGTCGACCGCTGTCGCGGTGACGCCACCGACGATCGCACTCGATCCGGTGAACTCAGCACGGAGATCAGCGACCGTAGCGGAGGCCGCATCTGAGTCTGCGGCGTCGGTCAGTGTGCCCTGGAGCAGGACCCTGCCGTCAATTTCCGTGGGAGCCGGGGCCGGGGTACCCGGAGGGCCAAATGCCTGGATGCCGTCGGCCGTGACCGGCGCGCTTCCGCTCGGGGAATCGGCGCTCGTGACCGCCACCGAGTCGATGCCCTTGGTCGCGAGCATGGTGTCTGCGGCCTGCTGCAGTTCATCCGCGTTCACGAGGACATAGGCCGGGCTGCCTGATCCGCCAGGGAAGTGCTCACCGAGGGCCGCTTGACCATCTCGGGCTTCAGAGCTACCGAGCACCAGATCAGACTGGGGCACGCCGTCGGCCTTGAGCTGGGTCAGGCCCAGCGCGCCCACCGCAAGGACAATCGTCGTGATGATCCAGATGGCGCGCGGCTTCTTCGTAATGAAGCCGGCGACCCAGTGCCACAGCCCCTTGGAGGGCATGCCGTTTTCTGCGGTGACGACCTCGGGCTCAAAGTGTGGGCGGCGCGGCCAGTAAGCGGCACGGCCAAAGGTAAACAGGAGCGCCGGGAGCAGGGTCAGTGCCGAGAGCATCGCAAACAGGATGCCGAACGCGGCAACCGGGCCGAGAGTGCTGTTGGACTTCAGGTCGCTGAGCAGCAGGCACAAAAGGCCCGCGATCACGGTGCCGCCGGAAGCGAGGATCGGTTCAAACGAGCCTTTGATTGCGCCCTTGATTGCGGCTCCCTTGTCTTGCACTTTGCGCAGCTCTTCTCGGAACCGCGCCACAACGAGCAGGGAGTAGTCGGTGGCGGCACCGATCACGAGAATAAAGAGGATGCCCTGTGTCTGCCCGCTGAGGAGCAGCACACCCGCCTTGGCGAGATTCCAGACAACGAGCAGCGCGACACACAGCGCGAAGAGGCTCGTAAAGAGCACCACCACGGGGAGGAGGAGTGAACGGTAGACGACGATCAAGATGATGAACACCGCGCACAGCGCGACAAGCAGCAGAATGCCGTCGATACCTGCGAACCCAGCTACAAGGTCGGCGGTGAATCCCGCAGGGCCTGTCACGTAGACGCTGACGCCCTCGGGGACTTCCTCGCGGAGGGTCTCGCCGACCTGATTAACCACTTCCGCGACTTCGGAGTCCGCATCGATCGGCACAAAAACCTGGGCTGCTTTGCCGTCCTCAGAAGGGAGGACGGGGGAGACTCCGCTGCGAACGCTCTCGATTGACTCAAGATCCTTGGCGGCTTCCGCAATCCCGGAGCTCTGCGCGGTGGTCAGTCTGTCGCTCGACTCGAAAACGATGACGGCGGGGATCGTGCCCTCGCCAAGGTAGTCGCCGAGCACTTTCTGGACCTCGGTGGCCTCCGCTGATTCGGGTAGGTAAGCGGTCTGATCGTTTGAAGAGACCTCTTCGATCTTGCCAAAGAGCGGTCCGCCAAGTCCGGCTCCGACGAACCAGATCAGGATCAGCACTGCGGGAAGAAACACGCGCAGCCAGCGGAATTTGGTACGGCCAGATTTGCCGTTCTGCGGCTGGTTCATGGTCTACCCCTATCACGATGATCACATATAGCTAGATAAGCTAGTTAAAGTTACCACCACAGGTGACCGATGTGCTATTCCTCTTCGAGTCTTTTTCGGCGGCGTCATACAGTCGTTATATTCGGGCTGAACATGTCGCTCCAGTGCCGTGCTTTACCGAGCCTGCATTTCAGTACCGAACCTGCGGTCAGTACCTGCAGGCTCGGCAGTGAAACGCAGGCTCGGCGGCGTTCTGGCCTAGCCAGCGAGCGCGGCAAACTTCGCCCGAATGCCCTCCTCGTTCCATGACCACACGTCATCCCCGCGCAACACCACATCGGCGCCGCCGTCGCAGTAGATCGTCTGGCCGCAGCAGTGCGTGTTCTCAACGGACGTCAACCAGATCAACAGATGTGCGATACTCTCGGGCCCCTGATGCGAGTTCAGGGGCATTGGCACTGCCGCGTCAACCATGGCGACGCCTTCCGGGGTGGTCAGGAGATCGGCTGTCATTGGGGTGAGGACGGTGCCGGGGCCGACCGCGTTCAGTGGGATCCCCGCCCCTGCCCACCGAGCGGTCGGTGCCTCGCGTCGCACCCAGCGTGAAATGGCTTGCTTGGAAGCCGAGTAGATGAGGTTGGCGGTCGCCGGATCGGCTTCGAGGGTGGATGCGATGCTCATGCTCATCGTCTCGTCGCCAGACAGCATTGCCTCCACGAGTGGTGGTGCTGTTGGCTGCGTCGATGCGATCGAAGAAATGAGAGCGACTCGTGGCGCGGGGGAGAGGGTGAGTGCGGGCTGCATCGCCTCCAGGAACTCCGTCATGCCAAAGAAATTGACGGCGGCCGTGATGCGTTTGGGGATCGCGAGTCCGGCGCAAGCGATGACCGCGTCGACCGTACCGCCGGCGATCCGTGTTGCTTCGGCGGCGGCAGCGAGGCGGCCTTCGCGGCTCGAGAGGTCGCCGACCACCTCTGTGCCCTTGAGGTCAACGCCAATGACGGTGTTGCCTTGCTCGACAAGTATCTGGGCGGTGGTCTTGCCGATTCCGGATCCTGCGCCGGTGATGACATATGTGCGTGACATGGTGTGTCCTTTCAGTGTGGGGATGGGGTCGTCTCGGTGCTGATATTGCCGAGAAAGCGCTGCATAAGCGCCGTGAGGGTGGCGACCTCTGTGGGATCCCAGGTCGCCGTGGCCTCCGCGACCATCTCGACGCCTGCCTGCACGAGGCGGCGGTAGGTGTCCGTTCCATGCGGGGTAAGGGTGACGGTGACTGAGCGGCGATCGCCCTCGGGTGTGGCGCGGGTGACGAGCGCGGCCTGTTCAAGGCGCGCGATCAGTTTCGACGTTGAGGGCGGCTGAGGTGGAGCCCATCGGCGAGTGCGCTTGGGCGCGCGGTGCCGCCCAAGAGGCCGAGAGCGTACAGCGCGTTCACGGCAACGGGGTCGAGTGTGACCCCGCACCCCGCGGTGATGCGGCGTTGGAAATCGAAAGAAGACCAGCGTGACATGAGCCCGGTCAGGGAAATGAGTAGCGGTTCATGCTGTGTGGCGTGTGGTTCGGCCATGTACTGACCCTAGGGTAAATAGTTGCTTCAGGCAACTATTTACCCTAGGTGAGCATCAGGGCGAGCCTCGCAGCCCATCCTGATGGCGGTCGCGCAGGCCGCAAGGCGGGGATATCCAAGCTGGTAGGCGGAGAATCGAGTGATCCGCCTTGATTTGGCTTTTCCATTGGTCTGCCTTGTCTACGTAGTGCTCTGGGTCCTGTTTTTGAGTGCGAATGCGAGGAACACCGCCCCATCCAGATAGTGTTGTTACCGCTGGTAGCCGAATGAGCGACCCGTGGGGGTGTGACGTGATCGAGTTTGAACACGTATCAAAGGTGTACCCCGGTGGCTCAGAGGCCGTCGGCGATTTTTCGTGCGTGATCCCGTCGCGTCGAACCGTGGTGTTCGTCGGTTCATCGGGATCCGGCAAGACCACACTCTTGCGCATGGTCAACCGCATGGTCGATCCAACCTCCGGACGGGTGATGATCGACGGTGAGGACGTGCGATCACGCAACCCTGTCGAACTGCGTCGCTCAATCGGCTATGTGCTGCAGCAGGGGGGCCTTCTCCCGCATCGCACCGTGCTCGACAACGTCGCGACGGTGCCCGTGCTCCGCGGAGTGTCTCGGGCGACCGCCCGCAGCAATGCGCTCGGGCTCCTCGAACGGGTGGGACTCGATCCCGCGCTCGGCAAGCGCTACCCGGGCCAACTCTCCGGCGGGCAACAACAGCGCGTGGGGGTGGCCCGTGCGCTCGCCGCAGACCCGAATATCCTGCTCATGGATGAGCCGTTCGGAGCCGTTGACCCCATCGTCCGGCGGGATCTGCAGCGGGAGCTGATTCGCCTGCAGGCCGAGCTCAGCAAGACGATCGTCTTTGTGACGCACGATATTGAGGAAGCGTTCCTGCTCGGCGACGAGGTGCTGGTGCTGCGGGAGGGCGGCCGCATCGCACAGCAGGGTACGCCCTCGGAAATCATGGCTTCTCCGGCCGACGACTTCGTCCGCAGTTTCGTCGGCGCGGATCGTGCGGAGCGTGAACTGAACACTGTCGAGGTAGACGGCCGCAGGCTCGTGATGGATGGCGATGGCCGCCCGGTGGGGGTACTCGCGCCGTGACCTGGCTGCTTGCCAATTGGCAACAGGTGATTGACCTCGCTGTCGATCACCTGTTGCTCAGCCTTCCCGCGATCCTACTGGCCGTCCTGATCTCGATCCCCATCGGCCGCTTTGCCTTCAGGCGGCCCCGCGTCGGTGGCCCGCTGTTGTCGGTCGCGACCCTGGCGTATGCGATCCCGGCGCTACCGCTATTGGTCATTGTGCCCGCGATCCTCGGTGTTCCTCTGCGGTCCTGGCAAAACATGGTCGTGGTGCTCACGATTTACGGCATCGCGCTGCTGGTGCGCACCACCGCGGATGCCTTCGCCTCCGTCGACGCTGAACTGCGCGACGCTGCTGTTGCGGAGGGCTTCTCGCCGCGGGGACTGTTTTGGCGGGTCGACCTGCCGCTGGCGATCCCGGTCATTATCTCGGGGGTCCGCGTCGTCTCCGTCTCGACCGTCAGCCTCGTCACCTTGGGGGCGCTCATCGGGGTATCGAGCCTCGGAAGGCTCCTCACCGACGGGTTTCAGCGCGGGATCGCCGCAGAAATCTGGACGGGCGTCATCGTGACGGCTCTGCTCGCTCTCGCGATTGATGGGATCGTGGTGCTGATCGGACGCCTCCTGACGCCGTGGGCGCGGCTGCGGCGATCCGGGCGATCACTCCGGTCTCCCTTGCCAGCCACGCCCGCCTCACCGAGGGCCGAGTCGTGAATCTCTTGAGCGACGCGCTCGCCTGGCTCTTCGACCCGCTGCACTGGCAGGGTGCGGCGGGGATCCCGTCACGCACGCTGCAGCATCTCGCGATTACTGCACTGACACTCGTCATCGCCTCCGTGATCGCGCTGCCGACGGGGGTCTTGATCGGACACACGCGGCGCGGCTCCGGGTTCATTGGTGGCCTCAGCGGTGCCGCGCGCGCGTTGCCGACCCTCGGGCTTCTGACGCTCTTCGGGTTGGCCTTCGGGATCGGGCTCACCGGGCCGTTGTTCGCTCTGATTGTTCTCGCGATCCCGTCACTACTCGCAGGGGCCTACGCCGGGGTACAGGCCATCGATCCCGATGTGCCGGCCGCCGCGAAAGCGATTGGCTTCAGCGCCCGCCAGGTGATTTTGCGCGTTGAGCTGCCGCTCTCTCTGCCTGTGATGATCGGCGGGATCCGCGCCGCAACGCTGCAGGTGGTGTCGACGGCGACGCTTGCCGCGTACACCGCAGATTTTGGGCTCGGGCGCTACATCTTCACCGGACTGCTGACTCGTGACTACCCGCAGATGCTCGCGGGGGCGTTGCTGGTAATTCTCCTCACCCTTGCGCTGGAACTGGTGCTCGCCGCCTGCCACCGCGCGGCAAAGTCTGCCTATCTGAACCGATCCACCGCGTGAAAGGCCCCGTCATGACTGACCAGACACCGCGCACACCGCGCACCGCAGCCAAGATTCTCGCCGCAGTGTCGCTTGTGGGTGCGCTCGCGCTCGCGGGCTGCGCGGCGAGCGACCCGCTCGCCGGAGACAACGGTGGCGGTGATGCCTCGCGTGACACGATCGTGATCGCTTCTCAGACCTACTATTCCAACGAGATCATTGCCGAAGCGTACGCGCAGGCGTTGGAAGCTGCTGGCTACTCGGTCGATCGACAGTACCGGATCGGGCAGCGGGAGGTGTACCTCACCGAGGTCGAAAACGGGGCTATCGACCTGATCCCCGAGTACAGCGGGAATCTGCTGCAGTACTGGGTGCCAGACACCGAGGCGCGCCTCAGCGATGATGTCTATGCCGAGCTGGCCGCAAACACCCCGAAGGGGCTGCGGGTGTTGGATCAGTCTCCCGCAACCGACCAAGACGCGTACATGGTGACCCGTAAATTTGCAGACACCTGGAAACTGAAAACCATTGCGGATCTGAAGAACGTGACGGTGCCCCTGACGCTGGGATCCACGTCCGCGTCAGAGGCCAGGCCCCACGGTACAGCAGGCCTGGCCGAGGTGTACGGTATCGACGGCGTGGCGTTTACGCCGATTGAAGACAGCGGCGGGCCGCTAACCGTGAAGGCGCTGAAGGACGGCACCGTCCAGTTCGCAATCATGTACACCGCGGATCCCAGCGTGCTTGAAAACGGTCTCGTCACGCTCGAAGACACCAAGGGTGTATTTCTTGCCTCCCACGTCGTTCCGCTCGCGAGTGACCGGGTGGACGCTGCGGCCGCGAAGATCGTGAATGACATCAGCGCCGCCATGTCGCCGGAGGACCTGGTCGCGCTCGGTTCCCAGAGCGTCAACGAACAGCGCGCGGCGGCAGACATCGCCGCACAGTGGCTCACGGAGAAGGGCCTGCTGCGGTGATCCGCCGTGAACAATAGGATGGCCCGTATGCACACGCTCACTGCAGATCTCGCGATCATTGGCTCAGGTTCAGGCAATTCGTTGATCACCCCGTTCTGGGATGACAAGAATGTGGTGCTGGCCGAGAAAAGCACGTTTGGGGGGACCTGTCTCAACGTCGGGTGCATCCCGACCAAGATGTTTGTGCGGCCCGCAACGCTTGCGCGCGCGCCCGAGGAAGCCGCGCGCGTGAACGTGACGCAGCACACCGACGGGGTCGATTGGCCCGCGCTCCGCGACCGCGTGTTCTCCCGGATCGACGCGATCTCGGAGGCGGGCGAGCGCTATCGCAGGGACGAACTCGACAATGTCACACTCGTGTCGGAGCGGGTGCGGCTCTCGGGGACGCACGCGTTTGTGGCGGACGGCGGCACCCGTGTCGAGGCTGCGCAGCTGGTGATCGCTGCCGGATCCCGCCCGCTCACACTCGACGTGCCGGGCATCGATCTGCCGCAGGTTCACACGTCCGATTCGGTGATGCGGCTCGACGAGCTGCCCGCGCGAGTACTGGTCGTGGGGGTGGATACATCGCGAGCGAATTCGCGGGGATCTTCTCCGGGCTCGGATCCGAGGTGCTGCAGGTGATCCGCGGCGAGCAACTCATGCGGCACCTGGATCATGACATCTCGGCACGGTTCACGACGGAAGCTGAGCAGCACTGGCAGATACGTCGACAGAGTGAACTCGCCGCAGTGCGGCCCGGACCCGGCAACCGCGTCACTGCCGAACTCACCGGGCCCGCGGGGGTGGAGTCGTGGCAGGCCGACGTGATCCTGATCGCGATTGGCAGACGCCCCAACTCTGATCTGGTGGGCGCCGCCGAGGCCGGGCTTGATCTGCACGACGACGGCCGCATTGTGGTCGACGAGTTTCAGCGGGTGCTCTCGGGTGGCGAGGCCGTGCCCGGGCTGTATGCGCTCGGGGATATTTCTTCGCCGCATCAGCTGAAGCACGTCGCCAATCACGAGGCCCGGGTGGTCGCGCACAATCTGGAACATCCCACCGATTTGCGCAGCTCGCGGCAGGACGCCGTGCCCGCGGCGGTGTTCAGCTACCCCGAGCTCGCCCAGGTTGGGCTGACGGAGGCGGAGGCCCGCGCGGAGATCGGTGCTGCTCACGTCACCACCAAGATCCAGCATTACGGTGATGTCGCCTACGGCTGGGCGATGGCTGAGGAGGCGGGCATCTGCAAAGTCATCGCAGATCGTCGCGACGGCCGGATCCTGGGTGCGCACATTTTCGGCTATCAGGCGTCGAACCTGATTCAGCCGATCATCACCGCGATGAGCTTCGGGATCGATGCTCACACCTTCGCCCGCGGCCAGTACTGGGTCCACCCGGCGCTGATGGAGGTCGTGGAGAACGCGCTGCTCGGCCTCGAGGTGCCCGTGGGGCCTCGCCCGCCCCTCTAGCCCTGTCCCAACAATGCCCGTCGAGAACATATGGTCTCGGCGACCCGCCACCGTTTCGGCGCGATTTTGATGGCGGCTCGGCGGCTTGATGGCGGCTCGCTGGAACAGTTGGGATCATCGACCCTGTGCTCTGCGGCAGGGCTACGCTGGAGGTATGAGCACGCGAGCCGAAACCATTGAGTTCCTCACCGACCAGTTGAGCGCACTTCCCAACATTCGCTCGAAACAGATGTTTGGCGAGTATGCCCTGTACTGCGACGAGAAGGTGGTCGCGTTTGTGTGCGACGATGAGCTCTTCATTAAACCGACGGAGGAGGGTCGCGCCTACATCGGTGAACCGGAGGAAGCGCCAGCGTATCCCGGTTCGAAGCTGTACTACCGGGTGAGCGGCGACCGCTGGGAAGATCGGGAGTGGTTGACCGGCCTGATCGATACGACCGCCGCGGCCCTGCCGCTGCCAAAGCCCAAGAAGCCGCGGAAGCCTAAGGCTTAGCGGGCTCCTGTCTGGGGAGCACCGGAAAAATGTAGTCCGTGTTCAGCGGTGCCATGTCCGGGCGGGCGATCGCGGGATCCACCCACTCGAGATACTCGATCTCGGCGCGGGGAACAGCCCTCGCCGCAGGCGCGACGAAGGGGTGCTCGAACACCGCCGCCTCCACCGTGTGGCCAGGCTCGTTCGCGGCGCTCGCGCGAAACACTCCAAGTGGGCGCAGCCTGCTGGCGTCGAGGGGCACTCCGAGCTCCTCCGCAAATTCGCGGACCGCCGTGTCTCGCGGATCCTCACCCGCTTCATGCTTCCCGCCGGGCAGCATCAGTGAGCTCGTACCGCGCTTGCGCACATTGAGTACGCGGCCCTGTTCGTCGCGCATGACGACGGCGCTCACGCGGATGATGCGTCTCGCATCCCCACTCATGCCTCGGCTCCTGACTCGTGCGACAGCGCCGCATAGCTCTCTGGGTTCAGACGGTCCGCGATCACTGGAAACTCAGCGCGCACCGTGTGTGCCTGGGCGGGATCAACGTCCACGATCAACACTTCCTCGCCGGCGCCGCACTCTCCAAGCACGCGTCCCGAGGGGTCGACCACGCGGCTGAAGCCGCCAAGTTCGACGCCGTCCTGGGTGCCGCAGGCGTTACACGCGAGGATCCACAGTTGATGCTCCACCGCACGCGCCTGGGTGAGGATGCGCCAGTGCTCTCGCCTCGCTGCGGGCCATGCCGCCGGCACCACCACGGTTTCCGCGCCGCGCGCGCTCAGCTCCTGCCACAGACCCGGAAACCGCAGGTCGTAGCAAGTCGTGCTCGCGAGCGACCCAAGCGGGCTCGCCTGCACGTTCAGGGTGGTGCCGGGAGTGAGCAGCGCCGCTTCGAGCGACTGATATCCGAACACGTGGATCTTCCGGTAGGTCTGCGTGATGCGGCCCGAGGAATCAATCACCACCGCGGTGTTGTGCAGCGCGCCGTCTGTTCCGCGTTCGACGATGCTGCCCAGGTGTATCGTCGCGCCGAGATCCTGAGCGACGCGCTTGCCCATCTGCACCGTCGGTCCGTCAAGGCTCTCAGCCAGTTCCTCGTACCGCGTGAACGAGAAGTATCCGGCGCTCCACAGCTCAGGCAATACGAAGAGGTCAACGTCCGGGTGCTGTCTGAGAAGCGCCTCGACTCGCTCGATGCGTTCGGGCTGCGATTCGTCGTCGGGGCTTGCCACCTGCACGAGGGCAACACGCACTGACAAAGCTGGGCTGGAATTCATGCCTCAAGACTACGGAACAATCACCAGGTATAGCGCACCGAGCGTTGAGAGGAGCAGCACGATCCATTCGAACGCCCGTTGCGGAATGTGCTTGACGATCCCGCGCCCCACGAACCCACCAGCCACGACAGCGGGAACAAGGACGAGTGACAGCAGCAGTGTTGCGGGCGTAATGAGGCCCAATCCGAGGGAGAACGGCACCTTCCCCAGGTTCACCAGCGCAAAAAACCAGGCCGCCGTGCCCAGAAAAGCGCGCACAGGAAACTTCGCCGCGAGAAAGTACATCGACATGACGGGTCCGCCCGCGTTCGCCACCATCGTCGTAAATCCAGCGAGAGCACCGTAACTCAGACGGGTGAGCTTTCCCACGTCTGCCTTCGGGGTCCCGAAGCGTCGCCACAGTGAAATACCCACAAGCAATAGCAGGATCACCCCGATGACGCGGCGCACACCGCCGTCGCTCGACACCGCAAGAAACACGACTCCCAGGAGCACCCCGACAACCACGGTGGGGAAGAGGCGCAGGATCGTCGGCCAATCAGCGTGTTTCCGGTACGCCCAGAGCGCAAACACGTCGCCGACAATGAGAAGCAGCAGAAGCGCGCCCGTTGATGCTTTCGCCGGAAGGACCGTGGCAAACACCGCGACCGCGATCGTGTTTGCGCCGGGCAGTGCGGCCTTCGAGAGCCCGACAATGAGGCCCGAAACAACGAGCAACGTCCACCCCCACACGGGGAGCATCGGCAGCATCTCAAGCATCCCTCAACTGTAGGCCTATTCCGTCACGCCGCCGCGCGCACGGACGAGCACAAGATGGTACGGCAGAATGGCCCATGACTATCGATACGGCTGAGCTGCCAGACCCCGACGGCCCCGAGGATCGCCCGACTCCCGCGGGCAACCCGGGGTGGCTCAACGAGGACGAGTTGAGCTTTGTGCGTGGACGAATCCCCATCGTCTACGTCGAAGCGGTGCCCGTGCGCCTCAACGGACTCGGTCAGGTCAGTGAGGTCGGGATTCTGCTGCGAGGCACCCCCGAGGGAGAAATGACCCGCTCGTTCGTTTCCGGCCGGGTGCGCTACGGCGAGACACTTCGCGAGGCACTCTTTCGGCACCTCGAAAACGACCTTGGCCCGATGGCCTTCCCGCAGATGCCCGCGGCGCTCGTACCGACCCAGGTCGCAGAGTACTTTCCGATGCCGGGAATCTCGCAGTTTGTTGACCCTCGGCAGCACGCGATCTCGCTCGTGTACGTCGTGCCGGTCACGGGTACCTGCAATCCGCGCCAGGACGCGCTCGAGGTGACATGGATGTCACCCGAAGAGGCTCTCTCCGCTTCGACCCAGCTTGAGTTGCCAGGCGGTCGTGGGGTGTTGCTGCGCCAGGCGCTCGCCGCCGTGGGCTGCTGAGAGGCGTCCTAGCCCGCGCGTTTGCGCCACTCAATCAGGTGATCGCGTGAGAATCCCCGGGTGCAACTGCCGCAGGAGGTGATCCTGGTGGGCTTGCGAAACCGGTAGTGTTCGTGGCCCGCGGGGCAGGATCCGATCCACGGTGCGCGCTCGTGAGCAATCTCGCCATCGTGGGTGCGCCCGCCGACGTAGCCCAGCTCATCAGCAATGCGTTTCCAATGGGCTCCGTGGCCGGCCTCGGGGCCAGCGAGCGCGTGGGCGACCTCGTGGAGAAGTACCTGGTGGATCTCGTCATCGTCGAACTTCTCGCTGAGGTACCGCGACACCGTGATCTTCCGCTCGGTGAAGTTGCACAGCCCTGCCCGCCGTTTGGCGTGGTCGAAGCCAAAGCTCCACTCATGCGGATCGAGGTGCATGCGGATCAGCGCCTCGGCCCACACCCGCACCCGCGCAAGTTCAGCCATAGTGCCCCCCCAGACGTGCAATGATTTCGCCGCTGCGATCATACAAGAGACAGTACGCGTTGGCTCGGACATTGACGTCAGTCGAAGAGCTCGCGGGCGGGCGCCGGAGAAGTGACGGCGGTCGCGTCGGTCACGGGTTTTGCTCCGCGGGCGAAGTCTGCGAATTCGCGGCCCGCAAGCAGGCGAGCTGGATGGGGGCCTCCCGCGAGTAGCCGCGGCAGCCAGTCAAGCCCGTCTCCCGCCTGCTCCGCGTCCCACGCCAGAAGCACGACGTTGCCGAACCTGCGGCCCTTGAGTACCTGCGGCTCGGCGATCGCGGCGACCGAATCAAAAAGGCTCGCGAGCGTTGCCGCCTGGCCGCGGACAAAGGGGAGTCCTTTGCCGTCGGCAGCGTTCACAACCACCATGCCGCCGGAGCTAAGCAGCGGCTGTACGAGTTCGTAGAATTCGACGCTCGAGACGTGCGCGGGGGTCTGCGCCCCCGCAAAGATATCGACCACCACGAGATCCATCGCCCCGTGCATGCCCGCGGGCAGCCGCGCCAGTACCTCGCGTGCGTCGCCGCGGCGAACGCGAATACTTGCCCGTTTGGGTAGCGGAGCAGCCTCACGCACGAGATCGACGAGCGCACCCTCGATTTCGATCACCTGTTGACGGCTGCCCGGCCGTGTGGCCTCGATGTAGCGGGGGAGCGTGAATGCTCCGCCGCCGAGGTGCAGCGCCGAAATCGGCGCGCCCGGCATGCGAAACAGATCGATGACGTGGCCGATACGGCGCACATACTCGAAAAACAGCTCGCCCGGATCGCGGAGGTTGACGTGCGACTGCGGGGTGCCATCTACCACCAGCTGGATCGATCCGGGAACCCACTGATCCTCTTCAATTTCGGCAGTGAGCCCCGAGCTTAGTGTGATCGGATCCGGAAGCTTCATCTGGTGACTTCTTTCGGAAGGCAGAGCCGGCGCGCGATAATCGCAACGCTCGCTCCGAGAATGGCGCCAGCGAGAGTGTCGGAAAGCCAGTGCACATGCACCGCCGTGCGGCTCCACATCATGACCAGGATCCAGCACACGCTCACCGCCCACACCCAGCGGGTGGCGTTGCGGGAGAACGAGCCGCTGTACGTCACCACGAGCGCGATTGACACGGCAAGGGCCGCAGCCCCCATCGAGTGCCCCGAGGGGAAAGAGTGGCCGTGGGATGCGTAGAGCTGATCCCAGGGCCGCGGCCGAGACACGAGAGACTTCAGCGCCTCGGATCCGATGAGTCCGAGCAGCATCGTCGTTGCGACGGTGACCGCGTCTCTGAACCGGCGAAGCGCGAGCAGTAAAGCGACCAGGATCGCGGCCGAGGCGAGCACCCCAATCCGGTCGCCGATATTCGCCATGAACACGGCGACCGCGTAGGGGGCGGATCCGTGGCTCACCGTTGCAACCCCGTGCCACCACTCGTCGATGCCGAGGGGGCCTGAATTTACGAAGCGAAAGTAAGCCCCAACAGCGGCGACAACTACCAGCCCGACGATGGCCCAGGCTGTTGCGGTGCGCAATCGTGCGAGGCCCTGGGGTGTGTAGATGGGAGCGGAGGGAGTGCGCATCCGATTACCCTACCCGGGCGGGATGGGCGTTTCCGGGTTACCCGGCTGTTGGGTAGGCGGTACCGGTGGGCCGGGCGGCGCATAGCTCACAGGCGCGAGCGTAAAGGGATCGCCGAGCTGTTGTTTGGGCACGCCGTTCCAGAGTGACTGCAGGTGCGCTTGGAGCCGGAAGTGGAGCCCCTCGTGGCGCATTCGCGCGTCGACGTAGAGCAGCGTTGCGGCGGTTGATTGGATCGCGTATCCGGCGTATTGCACGGCGGTGGAGATCAGGCTAAAGATCAGCATCACGATTAGCGAGCCGATTGCCATGCCCGCGAATGCCGAGCCGGGGTCTGCGCTTGAAGCCGCGCCTGCAGAGCCGAGCGATCCAAACAACGGTGCGAAAGCGCCCGGAAGTGAAAGCAAATAGGCGGCCATGTATGCGATAAGACCGAGCACAAAGATCACGCCGAAGGTCACCCAAAAGCGACCTCGCGTCAGTCGCCAGGAGCGCAGGATCGAAGAGGTGGGGCCCGCGCCCTCGATGACGACGATGCTCGGTGCCAGCGCCATCTTGGTGCCCGCCCATGCCGAGAGAGGGAATATTGCACACAGGAGTGTGATCCCAAGAATCACTGTGAGCACCAGGCCTGCGGTGCCTCCGCCCGATCCGGCAAAAATTACCAGGATAAAGAGGAGCGTGAGGATCGCGATGGCGCCGAGGGCGAGCGCTGCCTGCACGAAGAGCAGCCCGACGAGCCGCCAGAGGGAGGGGCGTGCCCGCTGCCACAGCTGCGCAACGCGCGCTTTTCTGCCGAGCACCGCATCGCGGGCATTTTCGATCACGATACTTTGCGCCGCGGCTCCGGCGACGGCAACAACAAACAGAAGCCCCAGCAGTGCGATCATCAGCACAATGTCGACCCAGCCGAAGGAATAGGGCGCGGTGCCGCCACCGGTTGCCATGGGTGCAGTAATAATCAAAAGGATCATAAAGGCCACGCAGCCCGCTATTGCTGCGAGCAATGGGATCAGGATCGACGCCCCAAACACCACGCCAGGGCTGCGGCGAATCATGGAGAATGATGCGCTGAAGATCTCTCCGAAGCCCACGGGGTAGGGCGGGATCACGCCGCGGGGTGGCGCAGGATAGGGCTGCGGAGGCTGCGGCTGTGAATAGCTCATAAGAGATAAGCCTGGCAGCTTCGAGCCCGATCCCCAAGCCGAATCAGAGAACGCGCAAGATGCTCTTGTGAAGCCCAGATTGCGGTGTTATAGTTGAGAGTTGCACTACGGACACCACTGTGCCTGCATATATTGGTAGGCCCTCGGGAGCTGGCGCGAAAGCGCAGATGAGCCTCACCCCGTGATCCTAAAGCAACTCCCGCAAGACTAAGTCAATCGGCCCGACGGGGCCCACGGAGGTAGTTTCCTTGGCTGCTGCGCCCAACGCATCGTCAACCACCCAACCGAAGAACGGTCGCGATCATCAGCGGCTCTCCTTCGCCAAAATTTCCGACACGCTGTCGGTGCCAAACCTGTTGGCGCTGCAGCTTGAGAGTTTCGACTGGCTCGTCGGCAATGACGCGTGGAAGGAACGCGTCATTGAAGCACAGGCTCAGGGGCGCGATGACATCGCGCTGAAGAGCGGTCTGGAGGAGATCTTTGACGAGATCTCTCCGATCGAAGACAACGCTGGCACCATGCAGCTGTCGTTCGAGAACCCGATCCTTGATGAGCAGAAGTTCACCATCGAGGAGTGCAAGGAGCGCGGTAAGACCTATTCGGCACCGCTCTATGTTGAGGCGGCGTTCTACAACACCGAGACGCAGGTACTGAAGAGCCAGACGGTCTACATGGGTGATTTCCCCATCATGACCCCCAAGGGCACCTTCATCATTAACGGCACCGAGCGCGTCATTGTTTCGCAACTCGTGCGTAGCCCCGGTGTCTACTTCGAGCGCACGCAGGAGAAGACGAGCGATAAAGACGTCTTTACCGCTCGCGTGATCCCGAGCCGCGGCGCATGGCTTGAGTTTGAGGTCGACAAGCGTGACCAGGTTGGTGTGCGTATCGACCGCAAGCGTAAGCAGTCGGTCACCGTCTTCCTGAAGGCTCTCGGCATGACCAGCGAGGAGATCCTCGAAGAGTTCGCCGGCTACGAGTCCATCGCGCTGACTCTTGAGAAAGACGCGATTGTCACTCAGGAAGAGGCGCTGAAGGACATCTACCGCAAGCAGCGTCCGGGCGAGCAGGTTGCGATCGAGGCCGCGCGTGCGCTCCTCGATAACAGCTACTTCAATGAGAAGCGCTACGACCTCGCTAAAGTTGGTCGCTACAAGATCAACCGCAAGCTCGGTCTCGACGCCCCCATTACCGATTCGGTGCTCTCTCTCGAAGACATCGTCGCGACGATCAAGTACCTCGTTGGCCTGCACGCTGGCACCGAGAAGCTTCCCGGTATCCGCGACGGCAAGGCTGTCGACATTCGCCTTGACACCGACGACATCGATCACTTTGGTAACCGCCGCATCCGCGCGGTGGGTGAGCTCATCCAGAACCAGGTGCGCACCGGCCTCAGCCGTATGGAACGTGTCGTTCGCGAACGCATGACTACGCAGGACATTGAGGCGATCACGCCGAACACCCTGATCAACACGCGCCCCGTGCTCGCGGCGATCAAGGAGTTCTTCGGCACTTCGCAGCTGTCGCAGTTCATGGATCAGAACAACCCGCTCGCGGGCCTGACCAACAAGCGCCGTCTGTCCGCGCTCGGTCCCGGTGGCCTGTCGCGTGACCGTGCTGGTGTTGAGGTTCGAGACGTTCACCCCTCCCACTACGGCCGCATGTGCCCCATCGAGACCCCGGAAGGCCCGAACATTGGCCTGATCGGTGCACTTGCAACGTTCGCGCGGATCAACGCCTTCGGGTTCATCGAGACGCCGTATCGTCGCGTGATCGACGGCAAGGCAACCGATCAAGTTGACTACCTGACCGCTCACGAAGAGGACGAGTTCCTTATCGCGCAGGCTGGGGCTCCGCTCGATAAGAACGGCAAGTTCATTGAGAAGCAGGTTCTTGCTCGCCCCCGCGGCTCCGAGGTTGTGCTGGTTGATGCAGACCGTGTTGAGTACATGGACGTTTCGCCCCGCCAGATGGTGTCGGTAGCGACCTCGCTGATCCCGTTCCTCGAGCACGACGATGCAAACCGCGCGCTCATGGGCGCGAACATGCAGCGTCAGGCTGTGCCGCTCGTGCGCAGCTCTTCACCGCTCGTCGGAACCGGCATGGAGGGCTACGCAGCCATCGACGCCGGTGACGTTGTGACCGCTGAGAAGTCCGGCGTGATCGCCGACGTTTCCGCTGACGTCGTCACCGTGCAGCAAGATGAGGGCGGCACGAAGAGCTACTACATGCGCAAGTTCGACCGCTCGAACCAGGGCACGAACTACAACCATCGTGTGATCGTGAAGGCTGGCGAGCGCATCGAGGCAGGCGAGGTCATCGCTGACGGCCCCGCAACCGAGAATGGTGAGCTCGCGCTCGGCAAGAACCTGCTCGTCGCGTTCATGTCGTGGGAGGGACACAACTTCGAGGACGCGATCATCCTGAGCCAGAACCTGGTGAAGGACGACACGCTCTCGTCGATCCACATTGAGGAGTACGACGTCGATGCTCGCGACACCAAGCTGGGCAAGGAAGAGATCACCCGTGATCTCCCGAACGCCAGCATGGAGGCGCTGAAGGATCTCGACGAGCGCGGCATCATCCGCATCGGCGCTGAGGTTACCCCCGGCGACATCCTCGTCGGCAAGGTCACGCCGAAGGGCGAGACCGAGCTTTCAGCCGAGGAGCGTCTGCTCCGCGCGATCTTCAACGAGAAGAGCCGTGAGGTGCGCGACACCTCCCTCAAGGTGCCGCACGGTGTCTCTGGCACGGTGACCTCGGTCAAGGTATTCGACGCGGAGAATGACAACGACGACGAACTCGGCTCTGGCGTCAATCAGCGCGTTGTCGTGTACATTGCGCAGAAGCGTAAGATCACCGAGGGCGACAAGCTCGCGGGTCGCCACGGCAACAAGGGCGTCATCTCGAAGATCCTCCCGGTCGAAGACATGCCCTTCCTCGCGGATGGCACGCCCGTCGACGTGATCCTGAACCCGCTCGGTATTCCCGGCCGCATGAACTTCGGCCAGGTGTTGGAGATTCACCTCGGCTGGATCGCCAAGCAGGGCTGGAATGTCGAGGGCAACCCCGAGTGGGCGGCGAAGCTGTCCAAGGAAGCGCTCTCGGCCGCCCCCGGCACCAAGGTTGCGACCCCGGTGTTTGACGGTGCGTCAGAGGCTGAAATTGCAGGGCTCCTCGACTCCACGCTCGAGACGCGTGACGGCGAGCGTTTGATCGATTCGAGCGGCAAGACGCGCCTGTTTGACGGTCGTTCCGGCGAGCCCTACCCCTACCCTGTGTCGGTCGGCTACATGTACATCCTGAAGCTGCACCACCTTGTCGATGACAAGATCCACGCGCGGTCAACGGGTCCCTACTCCATGATCACGCAGCAGCCGCTCGGCGGTAAGGCCCAGTTTGGTGGCCAGCGCTTTGGTGAGATGGAAGTGTGGGCGCTCGAGGCCTACGGTGCAGCATATGCGCTGCAGGAACTACTCACGGTGAAGTCCGATGACATCCTCGGACGTGTGAAGGTCTACGAGGCGATCGTGCGCGGGGAGAACATCCCTGAGCCCGGTGTCCCCGAGTCGTTCCGCGTTCTCATGAAGGAAATGCAGTCGCTGTGCCTGAATGTTGAGGTACTCGGTGCTGACGGTCAGGCCGTCAACCTGCGTGACAACGATGACGAGGCTCACCGCACAGCGGAAGAGCTCGGCATTAACCTGTCATCCCGTTTCGAGACCTCGTCTATCGACGAAATCTGAGTCTAGGCGGATCTCATTTCAAGATGGGATTCGCAACTATGTGATTACACCCAACGGTGAGATCACACCGAATCAGACTTTTTAGTTACCAAGGAGAAACATTGCTCGAGGGCACAGATTTCAACGAGTTGCAGATCCGTCTGGCTACGGCCGAAGACATCCGCAGCTGGTCGTTCGGCGAGGTTAAGAAGCCGGAGACCATCAACTACCGCACCCTGAAGCCAGAAAAGGACGGCCTGTTCGGCGAACAGATCTTCGGACCGAGCCGCGACTGGGAGTGCGCGTGCGGCAAATACAAGCGCGTCCGTTACAAGGGCATCGTGTGCGAGCGCTGCGGCGTCGAGGTCACCAAGTCCTCTGTACGTCGTGAGCGGATGGGCCACATCGAGCTCGCCGCACCCGTCACGCACATCTGGTACTTCAAGGGCGTGCCGTCACGCCTGGGCTACCTGCTCGACATGGCACCGAAGGACCTCGAAAAGGTCATCTACTTCGCCGCCTACATGATCATTGACATTGATGAAGAGGGACGTCACGAGGACCTCGCCGAGTTGGAAGCCGAGCTTCGTCTCGAGCTGAAGGCTCTCGAGGAGCAGCGCGACCTCGGTATCGCGAAGCGCCAGCAGCAGGCAGAAGCCGACCTAGCCGCGCTTGAGGCTGAGGGTGCGAAGGCGGATCAGCGCCGTCGTGCCGAAGCCTCCGCCGAAAAGGAGATGGCCGCGATCCGCAAGGAGAAGGACGAGGAAATCGCCCGTCTCCAGCGCGTCTGGGAAGATTTCCGCAACCTGAAGGTGGGCGACCTGAAGCCCGAAGACGCTGTCTTCGCGGATCTCATGGACCGCTACGGCGATTACTTCGAGGCCTACATGGGCGCGGAGGCGATTAAGCGTCGCCTCGAGGCCTTCGACCTTGAGGCAGAGAGCGAAATCCTGCACCATCAGATCTCTGAGGGTAAGGGCCAGAAGAAGATCCGCGCGATTAAGCGCCTGAAGGTCGTCAGTTCCTTCCTGCAGACCGGCGCAAGCCCAGCCGCGATGGTGCTCGACGTCGTGCCGGTGATCCCGCCGGAACTGCGCCCGATGGTGCAGCTCGACGGTGGCCGCTTCGCGACCTCCGATCTCAACGATCTCTACCGCCGTGTGATCAACCGAAACAACCGTCTGCGTCGTCTGCTTGATCTCGGGGCGCCTGAGATCATCGTGAACAACGAGAAGCGCATGCTGCAGGAGGCCGTCGACGCGCTGTTCGACAACGGCCGTCGTGGTCGCCCAGTCACGGGCACCGGTAACCGGGCTCTGAAGTCATTGAGCGACATGCTCAAGGGCAAGCAGGGCCGTTTCCGTCAGAACCTGCTCGGTAAGCGTGTTGACTACTCGGGCCGTTCAGTGATTGTGGTCGGTCCGCAGCTGAAGCTGCACCAGTGTGGTCTGCCCAAGCAGATGGCGCTTGAGCTCTTTAAGCCGTTTGTGATCAAGCGCCTCATGGATCTGTCGCACGCGCAGAACGTCAAGGCCGCAAAGCGTATGGTTGAGCGCGCACGCTCAGAGGTGTGGGACGTGCTGGAGGAGATCATCCGCGAGCGCCCCGTGCTGCTCAACCGTGCACCGACGCTCCACCGCCTCGGCATCCAGGCGTTTGAACCGCAGCTCGTTGAGGGTAAGGCTATCCAGCTGCACCCGCTCGTCTGCACGGCGTTCAACGCTGACTTCGACGGTGACCAGATGGCAGTTCACCTGCCGCTATCGGTTGAGGCTCAGGCTGAAGCGCGTGTGCTGATGCTTGCTTCGAACAACATTCTGAAGCCGTCTGACGGTCGCCCGGTGACCCTGCCTTCACAGGACATGATCATTGGTCTGCACTTCATCACCACGGTGAAGCCTGATGGCATCGGCACTGGCCGCGCCTTCGGATCTGTCGCTGAAGCCATCCTCGCTATGGACGAGGGCACGCTGGATCTCGGCTCCAAAGTCAAGATCCGCCTCGAGGGCTACACCAATGCTGAGGGTGTCACCTCGGAGAAGCCCGTGCTTGTGGAGACGACACTCGGACGCGCGCTCTTCAATGAGACGCTGCCGAACGACTACGCCTACTTCGAGCGTGTGGCAGACAAGAACAGTCTGTCGAGCTTGGTCAATGACCTCGCTGAACGCTACCCGAAGGTCGAAGTCGCCGCGACCCTTGACCGGATCAAGGACGCAGGCTTCTACTGGGCATCACGCTCCGGTATTACGGTTGCGCTGTCAGATGTGGTCACCCCGCCCAACAAGGCAGAGATCATCGCTGAGCACGAGAAGCGCGCCACCAAGGTGCAGCGTGACTATGATCGCGGCATGATCCAGGATAGCGAGCGGCATAAGGCGCTTGTCGAGATCTGGACCGAGGCGACCGACGAGGTTGCTGCTGCGATGCGCGAGTCGTTCACCGACGAGAACACCATCCACCGGATGGTCTCCTCGGGTGCTCGAGGTAACTGGCTGCAGATCCGCAATATTGCGGGCATGCGAGGCCTGGTGTCGAACCCGAAGGGTGAGATCATCCCGCGTCCGATCATCAACTCGTACCGCGAGGGCCTGTCGGTGGCGGAGTACTTCATCGCGACCCACGGTGCCCGTAAGGGTCTCGCCGATACCGCTCTGCGTACGGCCGACTCGGGGTACCTGACCCGTCGTCTGGTTGACGTGTCGCAGGATGTCATCATCCGCGAGGAAGACTGTGGCACGAAGCGCGGACTAGACCTGCCGATTGCCGAGATTGACGCCAATGGCGTGCTTGTCGGCGACGAGAATGTCGAGAACTCGGTGTACGCACGTACGCTTTCCTCTGACGCGGTGGACGCCAACGGCGTCACCATCGCGCAGGCCGGTGAAGACGTGGGTGACGTGCTCATCGAGAAGCTGTTTGCTGCCGGCATCACGGAGATCAAGGTCCGTTCGGTCCTGACCTGCGAGTCCGCTGTTGGCGTGTGCGCGACCTGCTACGGCCGCTCGCTTGCTACCGGCCAGCGCGTCGACATCGGCGAGGCCGTCGGCATTATCGCCGCACAGTCGATTGGTGAGCCGGGAACCCAGCTGACGATGCGTACCTTCCACACCGGTGGATCGGCCTCAGCCGACGACATCACGCAAGGTCTGCCCCGCGTGCAGGAGCTCTTCGAAGCGCGTACGCCCAAGGGCGCATCGCCGATCGCGGAAGCTGCCGGTCGCGTCACCATTGAAGACACGCCTAAGGGCCGCGTTATTCTCCTGACGCCGGACGACGGGACCGAGGAGAAAGCGTACCCGGTGCTAAAGCGTGCCACCCTGATTGTTGAAGACGGCGATCACGTTGAGCTCGGACAGCCGTTCTTGCAGGGCACTCTCGATCCGAAGGACATCCTGCAGGTCGGTTCCACCCGCGGCGACAAGCACATCCCCGGTGAGCGTGCCGTGCAGCGCTACCTCGTTGAGGGCGTGCAGAATGTGTACCGATCGCAGGGCGTGCCGATCCACGACAAACACATCGAGGTCATCGTTCGCCAGATGCTCCGCAAGGTCACCGTCGTTGACCATGGCGAGACCGAGCTGCTTCCGGGCGAGCTGGTTGACCGCGCGAAGTACCAGCGCATCAACCGTGAGGCGCTGCTCGAGGGCAAGCGGGTCGCAACGGCTCGTGCCGAGGTGATGGGGATCACGAAGGCGTCGCTCGCGACCGAATCCTGGCTGTCGGCCGCCTCCTTCCAGGAGACGACCCGTGTACTCACCCAGGCCGCGATGGAGGGATCGAAGGATCCGCTCATCGGTCTCAAGGAGAATGTCATCATCGGTAAGCTCATCCCGGCCGGTACCGGTCTGGGCGTTTACCGTGACGTCGATGTGCAGGCGACCGAGGAAGCGAAGGCGGAGCGTTACCCGAACCGTCTCTTCGCTACCGAGGGCACCTTCGACGAAAACGATCTCTCGTTCGTTGACTTCGAAAGCTTCACCGCTGACGAATTTAACCCGGGCAACTACAGCTAGTGCCTCCCGCTGATTGAGCGAGTTGCTTCCCGCTGATTGAGCGAGCGAAGCGGTTTGCTTCCCGCTGATTGAGCGAGCGAAGCGAGTCGAAATCAAGGGCTGCACGCTCAACCGGCACCAAGAACAGCGGACCGCCACCTGTCACAGGTGGGGGTCCGCTGTTTTTTGCGCCGTGCCGCGCGTGGTCGCAAGAAAGTAGCTCCGGGCTTGTACTGTAGCGGCACAACGTTCGTGTTTCGGGAATCGGCATCCCGAACAGACCGGGCTGCTACGAGAGGCATAGCGATGAACGAGAACCGCGAAACACCCCCTTCTAGGGCAGCGGAGAACCCGGAATCGACGAACCCGGGGGCTGCTATTGAGGAGACGGAGGCAACGAACACTCAGGTGCAAGACGCCGTTGCCAGAGCAACCAGCAGCGACGAACTCGAAGCCGAGGTCACTGTGGTTGAGGACACCGATACCGCAGCAGAACTCGCTGAGGCTGCAGCGGAAGCTGAGCGCCTGCGCCGTGAGCAGATCGCTTCCGTAGACACCGAGCTGAACATGGAGGCCGTCACCGCCGTCGAGCCGAGCCCGGTCGATTCGAGCCGAGTGGCCGCGCTTGACGAGCTGCCAAGCGCCGCTGCGACTCCCTTCGAAGAGGATCCGCTCGCCCGCGACGGCGAGATTCGGATCAGCAGTGATCACCCGATGGCGGCGTTCTACGTGCAAACGCCAATGCCACCGGACATTCGCGGTAACCGTGGCGCTGGAACCTTGATTGCGGTTCTCGCTACGATCGGCTTTGCGCTGGTCTACGCAGGCGTGCTCGCGGCCACGATCGCGCCCAGCACCCCGCCCTCGCAGTTTGTTGATGGCATGCTTGAGCAGCTGCTCTCCTGGGGCTTTATCGCCTCAGCGGTTGCGTTCCTCGTCGGAATGATTGTGCTGGTACTCATCTTTGGTCGCGCAGGCTGGTGGGCGTACGTACTTGGTGGCTTTTTCGTTGGTGTCGTCGTGTGGCTTGCGGCGACCGTGGGGGGCGCCGTTGATGCTGATGGTGTCCGTGCACTCTTCGATCGTTCGCCGTTTCAGACCATTGAGAAATTTGGCCTCTCGATCACCACGATTGCTGCGGCGATAGTGGCGCGCGAGTCTGCGGTATGGTTCGGCGCCTGGATCGGTGCGCGGGGTCGCAAGATCAAGCTCAAGAACGCTGAGGCCCTCGCTGAGTATGACGTGGCGCTGGCCGAGTCGCAGTCGAAATCCCTATGACTCCCGGCTCCCGTCCCAAAGTAACTCGTGGGTATGTGGGGAGTTTGCTGTTTGCGGCCGTGGTGGTTGCGGCAGCGTTGTTGATTGCGAGTTGGGGGCTACTGTCACTTGCTCTGGATCGCGCTCCAGTAACCAGTGAGCATATTTCCATGGCAGCGGCCCCGGTGCGCATCACCGCGTTGCTCGGGATCCTCGGCTGGACGCTCTGGAAACAGGCGTTGGTTCTCTTGCGGGGTAAGAAGTCCCCTCGTGGGGTGTCATTATTTCAGTATCGCTCGGCGCGTACCTGTTTTGGTGTGTCGGGGGCATGATGAGCGGCATGCGTATTGACGAAACCTGGCTGAGTCCCTTTGCGGCGGTATTGGCACCGATTTGGGCCGTCGCTGCGCTGCTCTTTTGGGCGATACTTGCGAGGCGTGTATACACCGATCGGCCCACTCCGAAGTGGCCGTGGGAGCGTGCCGAGGGGGACGAGTAATCGTGACGAGCGCGATCGAAGAGCGGGTCAGTGTCGCGGTTGATAGCTGGTTAAGGTGGGTGCCGAGCTGGAGCCCCGGCACGCATCGGGGCCGCGCAAAACTGTGTCGTCGGTGTACGGGATCTCCGTTTCTCGCAGCAGCCGGCATGCCCCCGGCACGCCGCACCAGGTCACGCACGCGCTCGTCTCACGTATGCAGCGCATCATTGACAGGTGGGTTGAGGAGTATACGGCGACCTCTTTGCCCGCGCTGCACGCCGAGCTTACGGGGGAGGAGTTGTGGAAGGCGAAGGGGTATGATCCTGTCGCTGGGCTCGAGCCCGAGTATGACGGGCTGGATCCTGATCCCGAACCCGATGAGGGTGAGCAACCGTTTCTGTTTACTCTGAGCGGGCTGGCTGAGGAAGTGAAACCTGAGCCGCCGTTGCCGCGACCGCCACTCAGCGCCGAAGAGAAGCAGCAGCTGCGGCATGAGATCCAGCTGGCGGACGCGTGCGCGGAAAATGCCGGCGCGGAGGTGTGTTTCGCGCTGGTGGAGCACCGGCCCAGGATTGTGTCCGCCGTTCACCGCTTTGTGGATCCTCAGATCCAGACAATCATTGACGACCTCAGTCGCAGCCTTGAGCCCCCGCAGTAGCGGCTGCGCATCATCCGCCGGTTGAGCGAATGTAGTGAGTCGAAACCCAGGTGACTGCCCGCTTGATTTCGACTCCGCGCTTCGCTCATTGCTCAATTGGCGGAAGGCGGATTGCGCTCGAAGGTGCTTAGCCCATATAGTGGTTCGTTGGGGTGTTCCACCCGCCGGTTTGTTGTGCCTCGGCTCGGCAAGCTTACGGAGGAGCCCCCACATAAGGGTCACTCGTCTCATCCGAGGCTGATACCCCCACGGCATAGCTGCACTCGGTTACCAAGCCCGCTCACGCGGTGCAAAAGCAACAGCAGCTCCGTGCCCGCGCAAGCGAGCACATGCTTGACCAAAAGAAGCACTCCTGTCACCGTGCAGGACCAACTAGGAGAATCAGTGCCTACTATTCAGCAGCTGGTTCGCAAGGGGCGGAAGCCGAAGGTCTCCAAGACCAAAGCTCCCGCACTGAAGGCGAACCCCCAGCAGCGCGGTGTGTGCACCCGTGTGTACACCACCACCCCGAAGAAGCCGAACTCGGCGATGCGTAAAGTCGCTCGTGTGAAGCTTTCGAACGGAACCGAGGTTACGGCCTACATCCCCGGTGAGGGCCACAACCTGCAGGAGCACTCCATGGTGCTCGTGCGCGGAGGTCGTGTAAAGGACCTTCCCGGTGTTCGTTACAAGATCGTGCGCGGCGCTCTCGATACGCAGGCGGTCAAGGACCGTCAGCAGGCTCGGAGCCGCTACGGTGCAAAGAAGGTGAAGTAATGCCTCGTAAAGGTCCTGCTCCGAAGCGTCCCGTCGTTGCCGATCCGGTATACGGCGCTCCCATTGTCAGCCAGTTGGTAAACAAGATCCTGCTCGACGGAAAGAAAGGCCTCGCAGAGCGTATCGTTTATGGTGCACTCGAGAACGTGGCTGAGAAGTCCGGTCAGGATCCCGTGGCGGTTCTCAAGAAGGCGCTCGACAACGTGCGTCCCACGCTTGAGGTTCGTTCGCGTCGCGTCGGCGGTAGCACCTACCAGGTGCCCATCGAAGTGAAGCCGCACCGTGCGAATACGCTCGCACTGCGCTGGTTGACCAACTACGCCAAGGCTCGTCGCGAAAACTCGATGACCGACCGTCTCACCAACGAGATTCTCGACGCATCCAACGGCCTCGGTGCCGCTGTGAAGCGCCGCGAAGACACGCACAAGATGGCTGAGTCCAACAGGGCATTCGCGCACTACCGCTGGTAAACCACCGGTAACTCAGACGGCGGGTTGGTTCGCAATTGCTGCGCCAACCCGTCGTCAGCGGGGCCACAGACACCCGCTAATTTCGAACTTTCACCCCCTATACGGAGGAGACCCCCGTGGCACAAGACGTGCTCACCGACCTGAGTAAGGTCCGCAACATCGGCATCATGGCGCACATCGATGCCGGCAAGACCACCACGACCGAGCGCATCCTGTTCTACACGGGTGTCAACCACAAGTTGGGCGAGACCCACGACGGCGGCGCTACGACCGACTGGATGGAGCAGGAGAAAGAGCGCGGCATCACGATCACCAGTGCCGCGGTGACCTGCTTCTGGAACAAGAACCAGATCAACATCATCGACACCCCCGGACACGTCGACTTTACTGTTGAGGTGGAGCGCTCGCTCCGCGTGCTCGACGGCGCGGTCGCTGTGTTCGACGGCAAGGAGGGCGTTGAGCCCCAGTCCGAGACTGTCTGGCGTCAGGCCGATAAGTACGGCGTTCCCCGCATCTGCTTCGTCAACAAGATGGACAAGATGGGCGCTGACTTCTACTTCACGGTTGACACCATTATCAATCGTCTCGGCGCAAAGCCTCTCGTGATGCAGCTCCCCATTGGCTCAGAGTCCGACTTCCTCGGTGTGGTCGACCTGCTCACTATGAAGGCCTTTGTCTGGGAGGGTGACGCAAAGGGCGATGTGACCCTCGGTGCAAACTACGAGGTCCAGGAGATCCCCGCGGATCTGCAGGCGCGCGCAGAGGAATACCGCGCAAAGCTTGTCGAGACCGTCGCCGAAACTGACGATGCGCTGCTCGAGAAGTTCTTCGGTGGCGAGGAGCTGTCGATCGAGGAGATCAAGGGCGGCATCCGCAAGCTCGTTGTCAACAACGAGATCTACCCGGTTTACTGCGGCTCGGCGTTCAAGAACCGCGGCATTCAGCCCATGCTTGACGCGGTTGTGGATTTCCTTCCCAACCCGCTTGACGTTGGTGCAATTGAGGCGCACGATCCCCGCGATGAAGACATCGTCATTGAGCGTCTGCCCAAGTCGGACGAGCCTTTCTCTGCTCTCGCGTTCAAGGTTGCTGTGCACCCGTTCTTTGGTCGACTCACCTACGTGCGCGTGTATTCGGGTCGTGCCGAGTCTGGCACCCAGGTTGTGAACTCAACCAAGGGCAAGAAAGAGCGCATCGGGAAGATCTTCCAGATGCACGCCAACAAAGAGAACCCTGTTGACGAGCTCACCGCGGGCAACATTTACGCCGTGATCGGCCTCAAGGACACCACCACTGGTGACACCCTGTGCGATCCCAACAATCAGGTTGTACTTGAGTCGATGACCTTCCCCGAGCCCGTGATCGAGGTGGCCATCGAGCCGAAGACCAAGGGTGACCAGGAGAAGCTTGGCACCGCGATCCAGAAGCTTGCCGAAGAGGATCCAACCTTCCGCGTCAGCCAGAACGAAGAAACGGGTCAGACTGTTATCGCTGGTATGGGTGAGCTGCACCTTGACATCCTTGTCGATCGCATGAAGCGTGAGTTCAAGGTTGAGGCGAACGTTGGTAAGCCCCAGGTTGCGTACCGCGAGACGATTCGCCGCGAGGTGCCGAAGTATGACTACACCCACAAGAAGCAGACCGGCGGATCCGGTCAGTTCGCGAAGGTGCAGATCGCGCTTGCTCCGCTCACCGACAGCGAGGGTGGCGACAAGATTTACGAGTTCGAGGACAAGGTGACCGGTGGTCGCGTGCCTCGCGAGTACATTCCGTCCGTGAACGCCGGTATCCAGGATGCAATGCAGTATGGCATCCTTGCCGGGTTCCCGATGGTCAACGTGAAGGCCTCACTGCTTGATGGCCAGTACCACGACGTTGACTCTTCGGAAATGGCGTTTAAGATTGCTGGCTCTATGGCGTTCAAGGAGGCCGCGCGCCTGGCTCAGCCAGTGCTGCTCGAGCCCATGATGGCCGTTGAGGTGCGTACGCCCGAGGAATACATGGGCGACGTTATCGGCGATCTGAACTCCCGTCGTGGGCAGATCCAGTCGATGGAGGATGCGAGTGGCGTGAAGGTTGTTCGCGCTCTTGTTCCCCTTTCTGAAATGTTCGGGTACATTGGTGATCTCCGGTCGAAGACCAGTGGACGCGCCGTGTTCTCGATGACCTTCGATTCCTATGCTGAGGTTCCGAAGGCTGTGGCCGAAGAGATCGTTCAGAAGGCCAAGGGCGAGTAATACTGCCCGACGGTCGGTGGCGAGGTAGTTTCTCGCCACCGACCTCCCGGCTCAGGTCGCGAACACGGCCCGGAGCTTGTAACATAAATACACACACCCGTACGCGTGCCCTTCGAAACCGTCGAAGGGGTTACAGTACTCGATGTCCTGAGGAGGACCACAGTGGCGAAGGCCAAGTTCGAGCGGACCAAGCCGCACGTAAACATCGGAACGATCGGTCACGTTGACCACGGTAAGACCACTCTTACTGCGGCAATCTCGAAGACTCTGGCGGACAAGTTCCCGTCTGATGTGAACGTGCAGCGCGACTTCGACACCATCGATTCGGCTCCTGAGGAGCGCCAGCGCGGCATTACCATCAACATCTCGCACGTTGAGTACGAGACCGACAAGCGCCACTACGCGCACGTCGACGCACCCGGCCACGCTGACTACATCAAGAACATGATCACTGGTGCTGCGCAGATGGACGGCGCGATCCTCGTGGTTGCAGCGACCGACGGTCTCATGGCTCAGTCGAAGGAGCACATCCTGCTCGCAAAGCAGGTTGGCGTTCCTTACCTGATGGTGGCGCTGAACAAGTGCGACCAGGTTGACGACGAAGAGATCCTCGAGCTCGTTGAGATGGAGGTCCGCGAGGAGCTCACCAAGAACGGCTTTGATGGCGACAACGCTCCTGTTGTTCGTGTCTCGGGCTACCAGGCTCTCCAGGGCGAAGAGAAGTGGGTCAACTCCATTATCGAGCTCATGGAAGCAGTCGACTCCTCGATCCCCGATCCGGTGCGTGACAAGGACAAGCCCTTCCTGATGCCCGTTGAGGACGTCTTCACGATCACCGGTCGTGGAACCGTTGTGACGGGTCGCGCCGAGCGCGGCACGCTGAAGATCAACTCGGAAATCGAGATCGTGGGCCTGCGTCCGACGCAGAAGACCACCGTCACCGGTATCGAGATGTTCCACAAGCAGCTCGACGAGGCGTGGGCAGGCGAGAACTGTGGTCTGCTTCTCCGCGGCACCAAGCGCGAAGACGTAGAGCGCGGTCAGGTGATTGTCGAGCCCGGCTCGATCACCCCGCACACCAAGTTCGAGGGCACCGCCTACATCCTCAAGAAGGATGAGGGTGGCCGCCACAACCCGTTCGAGACCAACTACCGTCCGCAGTTCTACTTCCGTACGACTGACGTGACCGGTGTTATCACCCTGCCCGAGGACAAGCCGATGGTTATGCCCGGCGACACCACCGACATGACGGTCGAGCTGATCCAGCCGATCGCTATGGAAGATGGCCTCGGCTTCGCTATCCGTGAGGGTGGCCGCACCGTCGGCGCCGGCACGGTGACCAAGGTGATTGCCTAGTCTCTGACTGCAACACGCCGCTTGCGGCACGCACGACCCCGAGAGCAATCTCGGGGTCGTGCGTTTTTTGGCCCCCGTATCCGAGCCACATTGACGGCGCACCCCGGAACCTCGCAGCAAGCCTTCCAGGCGCGGGGTATCCTCGGGGAGGAGAACTGCGGGGGTGCCACGGATGGGCCATGAGGGAAACGGAGAGTTCGTGTCGATCAATGCAAATCGGCGCAGCGCGCACTTTGCAAGACAGTACGGGCTGCTGTTCGCTTGCGACGCCATCGCCTGGACCATCGGAATCATTGCCGCTTTGGTGCTTCGATTTGATTTCAACCTCGCGCGGATTCATTTGGGCTGGACCGCTGTAATCATTGGCGTCACGGTACTGCTTCAGCTCATCGGCGGCTGGGTTTCCTGGCTCTATCGCAATCGCTACGAGACAGGCAGCTTCGACGAGGTACGGGCGCTCGTGCTCGATATCACCGGGGTGATGGTCGTGGCATGGGGAATCGCCTACCTCGTGGGTTACGGCAACGGGATCCCGCGCAGCACCTTGATCATTGCGGCGCCGATCACGTTCAGCCTGATGGGCGTTACGCGATACATCTTTCGTCTCTACGGCGAGAGGCGGCTCAAGCCGGGGCTGGAGGCGGAACGTACGCTGCTCTACGGGGCCGGTTACCTCGGCGTGCAGACCGCGAAACGCTTGCTTACCGATGCAAAAGGATTTGCGCTCCCGGTTGGATTTCTTGATGATGATCCGCAAAAGCGTAACCAGGAAGTTCGCGGTGTTCGGGTGCTCGGTGGTCTTGATGACATTGCCAGGATCGCACGTGAGACCCGCGCTACCCGTCTCATTGTCTGCATCGGTGATGCGGACTCGGTAATGATGCGCCGTGTGGATGCGGCCGCCGATCGCGCAGGCATGACCGCGATGGTACTGCCGCCGCTCGAGCAGATCCTGCAGAACTCCTCCGCGATCTCGGACGTGAGGGAACTCTCAATTGAGGATCTCATCGGACGGAACCCGGTCCGACTCGAAACTGACTCGATCGCCGAATACTTGCAAGACAAGTGCGTGCTGGTGACGGGTGCCGGTGGATCTATCGGTTCGGAGCTGTGCAGGCAGCTCGCAAGGTTCGCTCCGCGTGAGCTCATCATGCTTGACCGCGATGAGACGGCACTGCAGGAGAGCCAGCTGTCGATCAGCGGTCACGGACTTCTCGACACCAACGACGTGGTGCTTGCAGATATTCGTGACCACAGCACCCTGGAACGCATTTTTACCGAGCGGCGGCCCGAAGTGGTGTTCCACGCCGCAGCTCTGAAGCATCTGCCAATGCTCGAACAGTATCCAGATGAGGCATGGAAGACCAATGTGCAGGGCACGCTGAATGTACTGCGGGCCGCACAGGCCGCTGGTGTCGGTACCTTCGTGAACATTTCGACCGACAAAGCCGCCAACCCGACGAGTGTACTTGGCCATTCCAAGCGGGTGGCGGAGAAGCTGACGGCCTGGATGGCGGAGCAAACCGGCCAGCGATATCTCTCGGTGCGTTTTGGCAACGTTATTGGGAGTCGCGGATCCATGCTCCCGACGTTCCGTAAGCTGATTGAGGCTGGCGGTCCGGTCACCGTCACCCACCCTGAGGTCACTCGCTTCTTCATGACGATTCCCGAGGCCTGCCAGCTCGTGGTCCAGGCAGGTGGCATCGGCCGCCCTGGAGAGGTGCTCATTCTAGACATGGGGGAACCGGTCTCGATCCTCGATGTTGCGCGCCGGATGGTGGCGCAGTCGGGCAAGGATATTGAGATCCTCTTCACTGGGCTGCGACACGGCGAGAAGCTGCACGAGGAACTCGTCGGCGACGGGGAAGGGGACGAGCGCCCGTTCCATCCGAAGATCGCTCACGCACATGTCGACACCATCTCCCCCGACGTGTTGGATCACGAAGGCTGGATCGCACGCCTCGATCTCACCGAAGAGGCTGAGGAGCGCGTGCAGTGAGCGAGCTTCATCTTGCCTTGATCGTTGGTGGCGTGACGCTGGCGCTGAGCCTCGCGTCGCCGCTAATCATCAAACTATTGCTCGTCCGGCTCGGGATCATGGATGTGCCGAACGAGCGCTCCTCACACGATCGCCCGGTGCTGCGCGGCCTCGGCCTCGCGGTGCTCGTCGCGATGTCTCTGGGATATTGGCTGGCGCTCAACATTGATTTGGCGCTGTCCCGCGAACGCCCAGGTCTCGGTGGCTTGGTGAGAGCCATCGCCGCGGGTGACACTTCAGTGGTGATGCTCAGCGTACTGGCTGGTGCGGTCTTGCTGTGTGGGTTGCTCGGCTTCGGGGAAGATCTGCGCGGGCTCAGTGTGCCGGTGCGGAGCGTGTTTCTGCTGCTCATCTCCGCTGCTGCCTCGATCGGACTGATCTGGATCGTGCGGGCGGGGGAGAGCGCGGGGGGTGTGCCGTGGCAACTCGGGATCGACACGGCTGAACTCCCTCTTGTGTGGCTCGTGCTGCTTGGGGGTTACGGGATCCTGTTTGTTTCTGGCTACATCAATGTTGCGAACTTCATGGACGGCCTGAACGGGATCAGCGGGTTCCACGGTGTGATTGCCGGGCTTGCTTTTGCCGCTGCGGGCTGGCTTACCGGGCTGAGCTGGCTCGTGGCCGCTGGTGCTGTGCTTGCTGCCGGGTTCGCGGGGTTCCTCCCGTGGAACCTCTCGAAACCGGGAGGGTTTCTCGGAGATGTGGGAAGCTACCTGCTCGGCGGCGCTGTCGCGATCACGAGCTTTGCCGCGTGGGTGTCAGGTGTGCCGCTGCTCGCGGCGATCGGCCCAATGGTGATCTACTTTGGGGACGTCGGTGTGACGCTCGTGAAGCGCGTCCGTGCGGGCCACAAATGGGACGAGCCACACAAGGAGCACGCCTACCAGCGCATCCAACAGCTCGGCTACTCCCATGTGCAGGCCTCCGCCATCACCGCGGCCTGCACGCTGCTGACTTCAATCTTGGGCCTCGCCTCCTGTTTCACGGGTCTCTGGGGCACGCTGGCCCTCCTCGTCGCGGGCCTCGGGGTAGTGGTCTTCTACCTCCGCCTCCCCAAGCTCCTCCCCATCCGCACGAGCTAGCGTCCTCGTGCGACGAGAAAGCACTATCTCGACGAGAAGCCAGTGAAACGGCGCACTATTGGTGGCCTCTCGTCGAGATATTGCGTTCTCGTCACTCGTCCCCTTGCACGGCGGCAGAATGACGAGTGGAACGGTATTCGATCGGCCCTCCTCAAGGGAGGATTTTGATCTGTGCGCGCATCAGGGTCGGCGTGGCGCAACGCGACACGGCGGGGTCCCCTGTTTAAGCGCACGGATCAAAATCCGACCGCGACACGCCCGGGTTGCACGCGCCCCTGCCCCTGTGTCAGAATAGACAGGTTCAGTACTCCCTGCCTTAGCGGGGATCACTGCCAGGTTGTGCATAATCGCCCAGGTTCGCCGGGGCATTAGGCCACGGGTAGCGAACACGACTCGCACGTTTTACTGAGCGGCCAGACCCTAGGTCCGGCCCTTTTTGCGTGCGGGTATTGACAGGTGAACAGAGACCCAGCACGTGCGTTTACAAACGACTCTTGCCAGGGCGCTGATACGCAAGTCGTCCAATGCTGCGCGGGCCAAGCCCGTGAGGTAAGACGCAAGTAGAAAGTAGAGAGTCACATGGCGGGACAGAAGATCCGCATCCGGCTGAAGTCGTATGACCACGAGGTTATCGACAGCTCAGCCCGGAAGATCGTTGATACGGTCACCCGTGCAGGCGCTACCGTGATCGGCCCAGTGCCGCTTCCCACGGAGAAGAACGTGATCGCAGTGATCCGTTCGCCGCACAAGTACAAGGACAGCCGCGAGCACTTTGAAAAGCGCACGCACAAGCGTCTGATCGACATCGTCGATCCCACCCCGAAGGCCGTTGATTCGCTGATGCGTCTCGATTTGCCGGCCGATGTCAACATCGAGATCAAGCTCTAAGGGGGATCCGGATCATGTCAGCAGAACGCAACGTTAAGGGTCTTCTGGGCACCAAGCTCGGTATGACGCAGGTTTGGGACGAGGACGGCAATGTCGTTCCCGTTACCGTGATCGAGGTGGCACCCAACGTGGTCACCCAGATCCGCACCGCCGAGGTGGACGGCTACAGCGCCGTGCAGATCGCAGCGGGTCAGATCGATCCCCGCAAGGTCAACAAGCCGACCGCGGGTCACTTTGAGAAGGCCGGGGTTACCCCGCGCCGTCACCTCACCGAGGTTCGCACCTCCGATGCTGGCAAGTACAGCCTCGGCCAGGAGCTCACCGTAGAGGGCACCTTCGAAGCCGGTCAGAAGATCGACGTCGTGGGCACCTCAAAGGGCAAGGGCTTCGCCGGCGCCATGAAGCGTCACAACTTCAAGGGCGTTTCGGCTTCGCACGGTGCGCACCGCAACCACCGTAAGCCGGGTTCAATCGGCGGCGCCGCGACTCCCGGCCGTGTGTTTAGGGGCCAGCGTATGCCGGGCCGCATGGGTGGCGATCGTGTCACTCTGCAGAACCTCACCGTGCAGGCGATTGACGCTGAAAAGGGTCTCATCCTGGTGAAGGGTGCGGTTCCCGGTGCTCGCGGTCGTCTCGTATTCGTTCGCAACGCAGTGAAGGGGGCGTAGTTCATGGCTACCGCTACCAAGCTCGACGTTCTCGACGCGAAGGGCAAGAAGGCCGGGTCTGTTGACCTGCCAGAGGCCATTTTCGCCGCCGAGACCAATGTTCCCCTGATCCACCAGGTGGTCACCGCTCAGCTCGCTGCTGCGCGTCAGGGAACCCACAAGACCAAGACCCGCGGCGAAGTGTCCGGGTCAGGTGTCAAGCCGTTCAAGCAGAAGGGCACCGGTCGCGCCCGTCAAGGTTCGATTCGTCAGCCTGAGCACCGCGGCGGCGGCGTAGTCCACGGCCCGGTGCCGCGTGACTACTCGCAGCGCACCCCCAAGAAGATGATCGCTGCTGCTCTTCGCGGCCTGCTTTCGGATCGTGCTCGCGCGAACCGCCTGCACGTTGTTGAAGGCTTTGGCATTGGCGAGAAGCCGAGCACGAAGACCGCACGCGAGTTCCTCGCGACCGTGGCTCCGGGCAATCGGGTGCTCGTGGTTGTCGACCGCGAGGACGAACTGACGGCACTGAGCGTTCGTAACCTCCCGCAGGTTCACGTGCTGTTCCAGGATCAGCTCAACGCCTACGACGTGGTCGTCAGTGACGATCTCGTCTTCACCAAGGCCGCCTTCGACGCATTCGTCGCTGGCCGCGCTGCCAAGGAGGAAACGAAGTGAGCTTGAACAAGTCCGCACACGACGTCATCATCCGACCCATCGTTTCCGAGAAGAGCTACGGCCTGATCGATGCGAACGGCCAGTACACCTTTGAGGTACAGCCTGACGCTTCGAAGACCGAGATCAAGCTCGCGATCGAACAGGTCTTCGGGGTTAAGGTCGGAAAGATCAACACGCTGAACCGCAAGGGCAAGACACGCCGCACCAAGTTTGGTGCTGGCAAGCGCAAGGACACCAAGCGCGCGATTGTCACCCTGAAGTCTGGCTCCATCGACATCTTCACGGCTGCGCTGTAGAAGGGGCGAAGAGGAACAAACATGGCTATTCGTAAGTACAAGCCGACGACTCCGGGTCGTCGCGGATCGAGCGTTGCTGACTTCGCTGAGATCACGCGGTCGACTCCCGAGAAGTCGCTGCTCCGCCCGCTGCCGAAGACCGGCGGCCGTAACAACCAGGGCCGTATCACCACCCGTCACATCGGTGGTGGCCACAAGCGCCAGTACCGTGTCATCGACTTCCGTCGCAATGACAAGGACGGCGTGAACGCCAAGGTTGCACACATCGAGTACGACCCGAACCGCACCGCGCGCATCGCGCTGCTGCACTTCGAGGACGGCACGAAGCGTTACATCATTGCGCCGAACAAGTTGAAGCAGGGTGACATTGTCGAGTCGGGTGCCGGCTCTGACATCAAGCCTGGCAACAACCTGCCGCTGCGTAACATCCCGACGGGTACCGTTATCCACGCGATTGAGCTGAAGCCGGGTGGGGGAGCGAAGCTCGCTCGTTCCGCTGGTTCTTCGGTTCGCCTCGTGGCGAAGGATGGCCCCTACGCTCAGCTGCGTCTGCCCTCGGGCGAGATCCGCAACGTCGATGCGCGCTGCCGCGCGACCATCGGTGAGGTCGGCAACGCCGAGCAGTCGAACATCAACTGGGGTAAAGCTGGCCGCATGCGCTGGAAGGGCGTTCGCCCGACCGTGCGCGGTGTTGTCATGAACCCGGTGGATCACCCCCACGGTGGTGGCGAAGGCCGCACCTCGGGTGGCCGTCACCCGGTGAGCCCCTGGGGCCAGAAGGAAGGCCGCACGCGCCATCCGAATAAGGAAAGCGACAAGCTCATTGTTCGTCGCCGCACCGTTGGCAAGAAGCGCTAGTCGGCAGGGAGAGAGTAGAAGATGCCTCGTAGTCTCAAGAAGGGCCCCTTCGTCGATAATCACCTGCTGAACAAGGTGGTTGTCCAAAACGAAGCTGGCACCAAGCACGTTATCAAGACCTGGTCGCGCCGGTCGATGATTATCCCCGCAATGCTGGGACACACCATCGCGGTGCACGACGGTCGCAAGCACATCCCGGTTTTCGTCACCGAAACCATGGTCGGGCACAAGCTGGGCGAGTTCGCCCCAACGCGCACCTTCCGTGGCCACGTGAAGGACGACAAGAAGGGCCGTCGCCGCTAGCGCGGTGACGTGAAGGAGGAAGAGAAATGGTGGAGTCGATCGCACGCGTGCGTCAAATCCGCATCACCCCCCAGAAGGCCCGTCGTGTCATTGACCTGGTCCGCGGTAAGAACGCTCAGGAGGCACTCGCCATCCTGAAGTTCGCCCCGCAGGCAGCGGCGGAACCGATTTTCAAGCTTGTCGCCTCAGCAATCGCCAATGCGCGTGTGAAGGCTGACAAGGAAAACCTGCGTCTCAACGAGGACGAGCTGGTCATCGCTCGCGCCTACGTCGACGAGGGCACGACGCTGAAGCGTTTCCGCCCCCGTGCACAGGGCCGCGCATTCCGTATCAACAAGCGGACGAGCCACATCACGGTTGTTCTGCAGTCCGCTGATGAGTTCGCGGCATCGAAGGGAGCCAAATAAATGGGCCAGAAGATTCATCCCTATGGCTTCCGCCTCGGGATCACCACTGACCACGTGTCGCGCTGGTTCTCGGACTCGACCAAGAAGGGTCAGCGTTACGCTGACTACCTCGCGGAAGATATCCGGATCCGTCAGCACCTGACCAAGCAGCTTGATCGCGCGGGTGTTTCCCGCGTTGAGATCGAGCGCACCCGTGATCGTGTTCGCGTGGATATCCACTCGGCACGCCCCGGTATTGTGATTGGTCGCCGCGGCGCCGAGGCTGAGCGCATCCGCGCCGACCTCGAGAAGCTCACCGGCAAGCAGATCCAGCTGAACATCCTCGAGGTGAAGAACCCCGAGGCTGACGCTCAGCTCGTCGCACAGGGCATTGCCGAGCAGCTCGCTGCTCGTGTTGCGTTCCGTCGTGCGATGCGTAAGGGTCTCCAGGGTGCGCAGCGCGCTGGCGCTAAGGGCGTCCGTATCCAGGTCTCCGGCCGCCTTGGCGGCGCCGAGATGAGCCGCTCGGAGTTCTACCGAGAAGGTCGTGTGCCGCTGCACACCCTGCGCGCGAACATCGACTACGGCTTCTACGAGGCAAAGACCACCTTCGGCCGCATCGGCGTGAAGGTTTGGATCTACAAGGGCGACATGACGAATAAGGAACTCGCTCGCGAGCAGGCTTCTCAGAAGCCCGCACGCGGTCGCGACGACCGCCGCCGGGCGCCTCGTGGCGCTCAGGCCGAGGCTGCACCCGCTGCAGCAGGAGCGGAGAAGTAAGCATGCTGATTCCCCGTCGAGTCAAGTACCGCAAGCAGCACCACCCGAGCCGCACCGGCCAGTCGAAGGGTGGCAACACCGTCGCGTTCGGTGATTTCGGGATCCAGGCGCTGACCCCTGCGTATGTGACGAACCGTCAGATCGAGTCCGCTCGTATCGCGATGACCCGTCACATCAAGCGTGGTGGAAAGGTGTGGATCAACATCTACCCGGACCGCCCGCTGACCAAGAAGCCCGCGGAAACCCGCATGGGTTCGGGTAAGGGTTCACCGGAGTGGTGGGTTGCCAATGTCAAGCCGGGCCGCGTCCTCTTTGAGGTCGCCGGTGTTGATGAGCAGCTCGCTCGTGAGGCGCTGACACGCGCTATTCACAAGCTGCCCCTCAAGGCCCGCATTATTAAGCGCGAGGAGGGCGACGCGTAATGGCGATCGGAACTAAAGAACTGGCCATCACTGAGCTCGATACCTTCGAGGATGAGCGTTTGGCTGAAGAACTGAAGAAGGCCAAGGCTGAACTCTTCAATCTTCGTTTCCAGTCGGCCACCGGCCAGCTGGAGAGCCACGGCCGCGTACGCCAGGTGAAGCGCGACATTGCTCGCATCTACACCGTGCTGCGCGAGCGTGAGCTCGGCATTCGGTTGACCCCGGCTGCCGCTCCTGCTCCCGCTAAGAAGAAGAGCAGCAAGAAGACCGAGCAGGCGGACGCCGCCGCTGACACGAAGGAGGCCTAAAGATGGCTGAGGTCGAAACTGAACAGCGCGGATACCGCAAGGCTCGCCGTGGCTATGTCGTGAGCGACAAGATGGACAAGACCGTCGTTGTCGAGGTTGAGGATCGCGTCAAGCACCCCCTCTACGGCAAGGTCCTGCGTCGCTCGTCGAAGGTGAAGGCTCATGACGAGCAGAACACCGCCGGCATCGGCGATCTCGTTCTCATCCACGAGACCCGTCCGCTGAGCGCTTCGAAGCGCTGGCGCCTGGTCGAGATTCTCGAGAAGGCGAAGTAAGCCCTCGGCTTACTGAGTAAGGAGTAATCAAGTGATTCAGCAGGAATCCCGACTCAAGGTTGCCGATAACACCGGCGCCAAGGAGTTGCTTACGATTCGTGTTCTCGGTGGATCGGGACGTCGTTACGCCGGTCTCGGTGACACGATCGTCGCGACCGTGAAGGACGCAATCCCCGGCGGCAACGTGAAGAAGGGCGAGGTCGTCAAGGCCGTCGTCGTTCGGACGCGCAAGTCGACTCGTCGCGCAGATGGCTCGTACATCAGCTTCGACGAGAACGCCGCCGTCATTTTGAAGGCCGATGGGGAGCCCCGTGGCACCCGTATCTTCGGGCCGGTCGGTCGTGAGCTGCGTGACAAGCGCTTCATGAAGATCGTCTCGCTCGCACCGGAGGTGATCTAGTCCATGGCTAGCAAGATCAAGAAGGGTGACCTCGTAGAGGTTATCTCTGGCCCGACCCAGGAGCGCGGTGGCTATCGCGGGAAGCAGGGTCGAGTCATCGACGTGCTGACCGAGACTGACCGCGTTGTTGTGGAGGGCGTGAACTACGTCACCAAGCACGTGCGTGTTGGACAGTCGGACCGTGGCACCCGCGAGGGTGGCATCGAGACCGTCGAGGCCCCGATCCACGTGTCGAACGTTGCGGTTGTTGATCCCTCGACCAAGAAGCCGACTCGCGTTGGTTTCCGCGTCGAAGAGGTCAAGAAGGACGGCAAGATGAAGACCGTCCGCGTCCGCTACGCCAAGAAGTCCGGGAAGGATCTGTGATGACTGAGACGAAGGTTCTGCCCCGTCTGAAGCAGAAGTACCGTGCTGAGATCGTTCCCCAGCTGACCGAAGAGTTCAGCTACGCCAACGTGATGCAGGTTCCCGGCATCGTGAAGGTCGTTGTGAACACCGGTGTCGGTGAAGCGGCTCGTGACAGCAAGGTTATCGAGGGAGCAATCGCTGACCTCGTGAAGATCACCGGCCAGAAGCCGATGGTCACCAAGGCACGTAAGTCCATCGCGCAGTTCAAGCTGCGTGAGGGTCAGGCGATTGGTGCGCACGTCACCCTCCGTGGCGATCGCGCCTGGGAATTCCTTGACCGTCTGGTGAATCTCGCGCTGCCTCGTATCCGCGATTTCCGTGGGCTTTCGCCCAAGCAGTTTGACGGAAATGGCAACTACACCTTCGGTTTGACCGAGCAGAGTGTGTTCCACGAGATCGATCAGGATAAGATTGACCGCGTGCGTGGCTTCGACATCACTGTTGTGACCACCGCAAAGAATGACGACGAGGGCCGCGCGCTGTTGAAGGCGCTCGGATTCCCGTTCAAGTCCGAATAACTGAATAGTCCAAGCGGAGAGGGTGTCCGGGATTTCCCGGGCACCCCATCCGCGTGTCACCTAGGTCTCACGGTGCGTAACGCCGTGTGAAACCAGGCGAAATAGAAAGAGTCACTCATGACGATGACTGATCCGGTCGCAGATATGCTGACCCGGTTGCGCAACGCTAATAGCGCACATCATGACGACGTTTCGCTTCCCGGCTCAAAGCTGAAGGAGCGGATCGCCGAGATCCTCAAGCGAGAAGGTTACATCGCCGACTGGAAGGTGGAGCCGGCGCGCGTTGGCACCAGCATCACCATGTCGCTGAAGTATGGCCCCAACCGCGAACGTTCGATCGAGGGCCTGAAGCGGGTCTCCAAGCCCGGTCTTCGCGTCTACGCACGATCGACTGAGATCCCGAGCGTGCTCGGTGGCCTCGGCATTGCGATCCTGTCCACCTCCTCCGGTCTTTTGACCGACCGCGAGGCTGAGCAGAAGGGCGTGGGCGGAGAAGTTCTCGCCTACGTGTGGTAACTCGTCATGTCACGTATTGGAAAACTTCCCATCACCGTTCCCGGTGGTGTAGACGTCAAGATCAATGGCCAGCAGGTCACGGTCAAGGGTTCGAAGGGCGAGCTTTCGCTTGTTGTCGCTGAGCCCATCCGTGTTGCTCTCGAAGACGGTCAGGTGCTCGTCACCCGCCCGAACGACGAGCGCGATTCGCGGTCGCTGCACGGTCTGACCCGTACGCTCATCAACAACAACATCATCGGCGTGACCGAGGGCTACTCTAAGCAGCTCGAGGTTGTCGGCACCGGTTACCGCGTGCAGCAGAAGGGCAAGGGCCTCGAGCTCGCCCTTGGCTTCTCGCACCCGGTCAACGTTGAAGCCCCCGAGGGCATCACGCTCTCCGTCGAGGGCAACACTAAGATCACCGTTAGCGGGATCTCGAAGCAGGCGGTCGGAGAGGCCGCGGCGAACATCCGCAAGCTGAAGAAGCCGGAGCCCTACAAGGGCAAGGGCATTCGCTACGCGGGCGAGGTTGTCCGTCGCAAGGCTGGAAAGGCTGGTAAGTAACCATGGCCGGTTCAATTACACGCGCAAAGGGACGTACGGCTGCGCGAATCCGCCGCCACACTCGTCTGCGCAAGAAGATCGTCGGCACGGAGCTTCGTCCCCGTCTCGTCGTCAACCGCTCGGCCCGTCACGTGTTCGTGCAGGTCATCGACGACTCCAAGGGCTTTACGCTCGCTTCGGCATCGACAATGGAAGCCGATCTGCGCTCCTTCGAGGGCGACAAGACAGCGAAAGCCCGCAAGGTTGGCGAGCTGATCGCCGAGCGCGCCAAGGGTGCTGGTGTTGAGGCGGTCGTTTTCGACCGCGGCGGCAGCAAGTATGCAGGCCGTGTCGCTGCGATCGCCGATGGCGCTCGCGAAGGGGGTCTGACCCTGTGAGTAAGGAAACGAAGGAGCAGGAAGTGAACGCAGAGGCACAGGCTGAGGCTCCGGCCACTGAGGCCGCGGAAGCTTCGGCCCCCGCTCAGGATCACCGCAACGAACCTCGCGAACAGCGTCGTGGAAGCCGCGACCGTGGCACCCGCGGCGAGCGTGGTGGGCGCGAGCGCAACGAGAGTCAGTTCCTCGAGCGCGTCGTCACCATCAACCGCGTGTCAAAGGTTGTCAAGGGTGGTCGTCGCTTTAGCTTTACCGCACTCGTTGTGGTGGGCGATGGCAACGGCACCGTTGGAGTCGGTTACGGCAAGGCGAAGGAAGTTCCCCTCGCTATCGCGAAGGGCGTTGAAGAAGCGAAGAAGAACTTCTTCCGTGTTCCGCGCGTCGCTAACACGATCCCGCACCCGGTCCAGGGTGAGGCCGCAGCAGGCGTCGTTCTGCTTCGCCCCGCTGCAGCCGGTACCGGCGTTATCGCTGGTGGCCCCGTTCGCGCCGTACTCGAGTGCGCGGGCATCCACGATGTGCTGAGCAAGTCGCTCGGCTCGTCGAACACTTTGAACATCGTGCACGCGACCGTTGAAGCGCTGCAGCAGCTCGAGGACCCCCGTGCCGTCGCAGCTCGCCGCGGCCTCGACTTCGACCGTGTCGCTCCGGCCCGCCTCGTGCGTGCTGAGGCGAAGGCCGCGGCCGATGCTGCGAAAGCAAAGGCAGGTGCGTAATGGCTAAGAGCTTGAAGATTACGCAGAAGAAGTCCGTTATCAGTGAGAAGCAGAACCAGCGCGACACGCTGCGTAGCCTGGGTCTTCGCAAGATCGGCCAGTCGGTCGTTCGTGAGGACACGAAGGCGAATCGCGGCTACGTGCGTACCGTCGCTCACCTGGTAGAGGTTGAGGAGATCGACGCATGAGCGAGAAGAATGAGGAGCGTGAGCAGGTGCTGAAGGCTCACCACCTTCGCCCGGCTCCCGGATCCAAGAAGGCAAAGACCCGCGTGGGTCGCGGTGAGGCATCCAAGGGTAAAACCGCGGGTCGCGGCACCAAGGGCACCAAGGCCCGTTACCAGGTGAAGGCCGGTTTTGAGGGTGGGCAGATGCCCCTGCACATGCGCACCCCGAAGCTGCGCGGGTTCAAGAACCCGTTCCGCACCGAGTACCAGGTGGTGAACGTTGCCAAGCTCCAGGAGCTGTACCCCAAGGGGGCGACGTCACCGTCGAGGATCTCGTCGCCAAGGGTGCTGTCCGCAAGAACCAGCCCGTTAAGGTGCTGGGCGACGGCGACATCCAGGTGAAGCTCACCGTTCAGGTGGACAAGGTCTCCGGCTCTGCTGAGCAGAAGATCGTTGCCGCCGGCGGAGCGATTAAGTAGTAACCTCGAGCTCCGCTCGAGATGCGGGGGCAGGTGGGGTTGGCACGTGTGCCGCCCCACCCACCCCCGTTTTTTAGTCTTTGGCCGCCTAAAGTGCGCGGTCTTTCATTCCCACGCCCCATCTGAGTGTAAGCTGGGGTATTGGTTCTCGTCGTAAGGCGATTGCCCTATACGACGTTCTCCAGGAGGCAGATTTTGTTCAGTGCCATCGGACGGATCTTTCGGACCCCCGATCTGCGGCGGAAGATCCTCTTCTCCCTCGCGATCGTGTCCCTGTTCCGGCTCGGCTCGTTCATCCCCGCACCGTTTGTTGACTTCAACAATGTGGAGGCGTGTCTTGCTGCCAACAAGGGAACCTCTGGTCTCTACGACATGATCAACCTCTTCAGCGGCGGAGCGCTCCTGCAGCTGTCGATCTTCGCGCTGGGGATCATGCCCTACATCACCGCGTCGATTATCACGCAGCTGTTGCGCGTGGTTATCCCGCACTTTGAGGTGCTCCATAAGGAGGGCCAGGCCGGGCAGGCGAAGCTGACGCAGTACACGCGTTACCTCACCATTGCTCTCGCGGTGTTGCAGTCGACGACGCTCATCACGGTCGCTCGTTCGGGCCAGCTCTTTGGCGCCACGGCGAACCAGGCCTGCCAGAACCTCGTGTCGCAGGAGTGGTGGGCGATCCTCATCATGATCCTCACTATGACCGCGGGAACCGGCCTCATCATGTGGTTCGGTGAGCTCATCACCGAGCGCGGCATCGGCAACGGTATGTCCTTGCTGATCTTCACCTCGATCTCGGCAACCTTCCCCAGCGGCCTGTGGGTCATCAAGGAAGCGCAGGGCTGGGAGACCTTCTTCCTCGTGCTCGCGGTCGGCTTGGTTGTCGTTGGCGCAGTCGTCTTCGTTGAACAATCACAGCGCCGAATCCCTGTGCAGTACGCGAAGCGCGTGGTCGGGCGCCGCACCTACGGTGGAAGTAGCACTTACATCCCGATTAAGGTCAATATGGCCGGCGTGATTCCCGTAATCTTTGCGTCTGCGATCCTGTACCTGCCGATGCTGATTACGCAGTTCAATCAGCCCGGGATCAATGAGGAGCCGAAGGCCTGGGTTGTGTGGGTGCAGAACAACCTCATCTCGGGTGACCAGCCGCTCTATATGCTGGTGTTCTTCCTGCTGATCATCGGGTTCACCTTCTTCTATGTGCAGATCACCTTCAACCCCGAAGAGGTTTCCGACAACATGAAGCAGTACGGTGGCTTCATTCCCGGCATCCGCGCGGGTCGACCGACTGCCGAGTACCTGAATTACGTGCTCACCCGGATCACGAGCGCAGGCTCGCTGTACCTCGGCGTGATCGCCATGCTTCCCCTCATCGCCTTGTCGTTCTTTGGGGCGAACCAGAACTTCCCGTTCGGCGGTGCCTCGATCCTGATTATCGTGGGTGTTGGCCTTGAGACCGTTAAGCAGATTGACGCGCAGCTGCAGCAGCGCCACTACGAAGGGTTGCTCAAGTGAGCGGTGCACGACTCCTCATCATCGGCCCGCCTGGAGCGGGCAAGGGCACACAGGCCTCGAAGGTAGCCGAGCGCTACGGCGTTCCCGCGATCTCGACGGGAGATATCTTCCGTTCGAATATCAAGGGCGGCACCGAGCTTGGGGTCAAGGTGCAGCAGATTATCGAACGCGGCGAACTCGTACCAGATTCGCTGACCAACGAAATCGTTGCGGATCGCCTGACGCAGGCTGATGCAGAGAATGGCTTCCTTCTGGACGGCTACCCGCGCACCGTGGAACAGGTTCGCGCGCTCGACGCGATGCTCGCGCCGAAGAACGCGGCGCTCGACGCGGTGATCCTGCTCGAGGCCGACGCCGACGTGGTGGTCGCTAGACTGCTGAAGCGCGCGGAGCTCGAGGGGCGCGCCGACGACACGGAAGACGTGATCCGTCACCGTCAGAACGTCTACACGGAGCAGACGGCGCCGCTCATTGCGCTGTTCTCTGAGCGCGGCATCTTGGTTTCCGTCGATGGGCTGGGCAGCGTTGAAGAGGTAGCTGATCGCATCGCCTCTGGGCTTGATGCGCAGCTGAACAGCGACGCCGTAGCGAGCCGATAGACAGTGGCACGTCGGGGTATCCTTCGCCGTTCGATCTACAAGTCGCCAGCCCAGCTGCGGCTGATGGTCGAGCCCGGGCTTGCGACCGCCGCGGCACTTGCGGCGATGCGTGAGGCGGTCCGACCTGGGATCACCACCCTTGAGCTTGACGCGCTCGCCGAGGCGGCAATTCGCGCCCGCGGGGGAGAGCCTAATTTTATGCTGGAGCCCGGCTACCGGCACACCATCTGCGCGAATGTCAACGAACACGTGGTTCACGCTATCCCGAACGATCGCCCGCTTGAACCCGGGGATATCGTTGCGCTTGACGCCGGTGCGGTAGTGGCTGGCTGGCACGGTGACGCAGCGATCACTGCGGTGTTGCCGGATCCTGCCCGCCCTGAGGTGACGGCGGCAAACGAGAAGCTGAGCGCTGTCACCGAGCAGGCGATGTGGCGTGGGATCGCCCGACTCGCAACCGCAAAACACCTGAATGAGGTTGGCGAAGCCGTCTCAAAGTACGTTCGCGCGAACAGCGACTTCGGGGTGCTCGAAGACTATATCGGTCACGGTATCGGTCGGAGCATGCACGAGGATCCACCCGTGTTCAACGTTCCGGTAAACCGCCGCGGGCCCGAGGTGAAGCCGGGGCTGGTGGTTGCGATCGAGCCGATTATCTCCGCGGGTGGGATCGACACCTTCGTGGAAGACGATGACTGGACCGTGACGATCGCAGACGGCTCGATGAGCGCACAGTGGGAACACTCGGTCGCAGTGCATGCGGGCGGGATCTGGGTGTTGACGGCTGAGGATGGCGGAGCCGCTGGTCTCGCACCGCTCGGCGTAACGCCCGTGCCGATCCCCTAATGTTCGGCTTTACAAACTACACCCTGGGGAGTAGGGTTGTTCTTTGGTGCTTTGCGCCTGCTTTCGCGTTCGTGAAATCAGTCGCTGAGCATTCGCATGACCAGTAAACCTACGTGAGCGATTAGTGAGGCTATGGCGAAAAAAGACGGCGTCATCGAGATCGAAGGTGCAGTTGCCGAGGCTCTTCCGAACGCACAGTTTCGAGTTGAGTTGACCAACGGACACAAGGTGCTTGCCCATATTTCGGGCAAAATGCGCCAGCACTACATCCGCATTCTCCCCGGAGACCGCGTGATTGTTGAGCTGACCCCTTACGATCTGACCCGCGGCCGCATCGTTTACCGTTACAAGTAGGTCGCTGGAAAGTAACGACTTGCGGCATCCCGTGAGTACGAGGACAGCGAACCATAAAAGGAAAGCATCATGAAGGTAAAGCCCAGCGTTAAGAAGATCTGCGATAAGTGCAAGGTCATCCGCCGCCACGGCCGCATCATGGTGATCTGCGAGAACCCCCGCCACAAGCAGCGCCAGGGCTAGTCCCAGCTGTTCGGCAAGCAGAACACCGCAACTGAATAACCTCCCGATATCCAACACGGAAAGCGGGATACGAAATAAGCGTATTGAAGAATTTGCGAGTATTCGCGAAGGACACCTCGGGCGGAGGCCCGATCCCCCAGTGCGCTCCACACCTCCATAATCCGCAAGGAGAGCCAGAATGGCACGTCTAGCTGGAGTAGATATCCCACGCGATAAGCGCGTTGAGATTGCACTCACATACATCTATGGGGTCGGCCGCACCAGCGCGCTGAAGACCCTCGCCGACACAGGCATCGATGGCAACATTCGCGTCAAAGATCTCAGCGATGAGCAGCTTGTGCAGCTCCGCGACTACATTGAGGGTAACTTCAAGGTCGAGGGTGATCTCCGCCGCGAGGTCGCAGCTGATATTCGCCGCAAGGTAGAGATCGGTAGCTACCAGGGCATCCGTCACCGCAAGGGCCTGCCTGTGCATGGTCAGCGCACCAAGACGAACGCTCGCACCCGCAAGGGCCCGAAGCGCACCGTCGCCGGCAAGAAGAAGTAATCACCGGTTCGATTGACCATCACACAGAGCTTTTCAGGAGAACACTAAATGGCTGCACCAAAGACTGCGGCACGCAAGCCGCGTCGCAAGGATAAGAAGAACGTTGCAGTGGGCCAGGCCCACATCAAGTCGACGTTCAACAACACCATCGTTTCGATCACTGACCCCTCCGGTGCTGTGATCAGCTGGGCCTCCTCGGGTGGCGTCGGCTTCAAGGGATCGCGTAAGTCGACCCCGTTCGCGGCGCAGCTCGCCGCGGAGTCTGCCGCTCGCAAGGCGCAGGAGCACGGCATGAAGAAGGTTGATGTCTTCGTGAAGGGTCCCGGATCCGGCCGCGAGACCGCGATCCGCTCACTCCAGGCCGCTGGTCTCGAGGTCGGCTCGATCAACGACGTGACCCCGCAGACTCACAACGGATGCCGCCCGCCCAAGCGCCGCCGCGTCTGAATTTATGGCTTCGCCGACCGCGGTCGGCGAACGCTGGCGGCCTCCGGCCGCGTACGTAAGACCAGATTTTACCGAAGTTCAGACCCTTCTTACATCCCGAACCCGCATGAGTCATATAGCGGACTCCAGCGAAAGGACCACACACATTGCTGATTGCACAGCGACCCACTCTGACTGAAGAGTCACTCTCCGAGTACCGTTCGCGCTTCGCCATCGAGCCGCTTGAGCCCGGCTTTGGCTACACGCTCGGCAACTCGCTGCGTCGTACCCTGCTGTCCTCGATTCCGGGCGCAGCTGTCACCAGCGTTCGTTTCGAGGGTGTTGCGCACGAGTTCACCACGATCCCCGGTGTCACCGAAGATGTCACCGAGATCATCCTCAACATCAAGGCTCTCGTTGTTTCGAGCGAGCACGATGAACCCATCACCGCCTACCTGCGTAAGACAGGTGCCGGCGAAGTGACTGCTGCAGATATCTCGGCTCCCGCGGGTGTTGAGGTGCACAACCCAGAGCTCGTCATCGCGACGCTGAGCGATTCCGCGCAGTTCGAGCTTGAGCTCACAATCGAGCGTGGCCGCGGCTACGTTTCGGCTGCCCAGAATCGCAACGAAGATGCAGAGGTCGGCCGGATCCCGGTTGACTCCATCTACTCGCCGGTTTTGAAGGTCACCTACCGTGTCGAGGCAACTCGTGCCGGTGAACGCACCGACTTCGATCGCCTGGTCGTTGACGTCGAGACCAAGCCCGCTATCAGCCCGCGTGACGCGATCGCATCCGCCGGTTCAACGCTCGTCGAGCTCTTCGGCCTTGCCCGTGAGCTGAACAGCGCTGCTGAAGGCGTCGAGATCGGACCCGCACCGGTTGAGGTTGTGACCGAGGGTGAGCTTTCGATCCCGATCGAAGACCTCGACCTTTCGGTGCGCAGCTACAACTGCCTGAAGCGTGAAGGCATTAATACGGTGAGCGAGCTTGTTGCGCTCTCCGAGGCGCAGCTCATGAACATCCGCAACTTTGGTCAGAAGTCCGTCTTCGAGGTGCGCGACAAGCTCACCGAGATGGGGCTCTCGCTGAAGGACGCAGTGCCCGGCTTCGACGGTGCACAGTTCTACAGCTACGAAGACGACAACAACAACTAACGATCCGCCTTCCCGGCACGATCGCAAATTCAACGGAGTAAACAATGCCGAAGCCCACGAAGGGCGCCCGCCTCGGAGGCGGCCCCGCACACGAGCGTCTGATGCTCAACCAGATGGCGTCACAGCTGTTTGAGCACAAGCGCATCCAGACCACTGAGACGAAGGCGAAGCGTCTGCAGCCTGTAGCCGAACGTCTGGTTACTTTCGCCAAGCGCGGTGACCTGCACGCACGCCGTCGCGTGATGCGTCAGATCCTCGACAAGGCTGTTGTGCACGAGCTCTTCACCGAGATCGCGCCGCTTGTCGAGAACCGTGAGGGTGGCTACACCCGCATCATCAAGACTGGCTTCCGTAAGGGAGACCGCGCACCGCTGGCCGTCATCGAGCTCGTTCTCGAGCCGGTGAACCCGAAGCCGAAGGCTGCAAAGAAGGCCGCTGCTCCCGCAAAGGAGAAAGCTGCCGCCGAGCCCGCAGCTGAAGAGATTGTTGCGGAAGAAGTCGTCGAGGAGACTGAGGCTGTCGAGACAGCTGAGGCGACTGAGACTGAAGCACCTGCTGAAGAGAAGGCTGAGTAACCCTCACTTCGATCCTGCAGAGTTAAGGAGCGCCCCGCCATTTCGGCGGGGCGCTTCTGCGTGTTGACGCTTTGTTTGTCTTGTGCCACCCTCACATTATTCCGGCCTTGGACCGCAGTTTGACGCGGGGACCGCTTCCTCTGCTGCGAGTGGGTGCCAGTTAGCGGTCCTCGCGTCAATGGACGGTCTTTCAACCTCCGCGCACAGGCCGTTCCTCGACCGTTCTGCGGCGAAATTGTCCACAGATTTCTGATCCACCGTTTCGGGGTTTGCTTTCGCGGCAGGATCGTCCCATGAGTAATCCGACAGATATCCACGCGGCCGCTGATCTCCTGATTAGTATCCGTGACCTCCGTCGCGAAGGTCTCGATTATCGCGATATTTCCGCGCGGATCAAGGGTCGTCAGCTTCTTCGCCTGCGCCAGGGCTGGTACGTTGCTCATGAAGTTTGGGAGGGAATGCCTGCCTCTTCGCAGCAGTTGCTCGCGATCGCTGCTGCACGTGCCGAGGCACAAGCAGTGCCCGTTTTCTCGCACGTTTCAGCTGCCACACTCCTGGGACTCCCGGTTTGGTCGGACTGGCTACGTCGCATCAATGGCAGAAACGATGCGCAGCGCGGAGATCCCGTGCTACCCAGAATTGTTGACATAACAACACGGAAGAATGCCACAACCTCCTCTTCCCGTTTGCTGCGGCGGCATTGCACGGATCTCCCTGCAAGTGAGATTGACGCTCTTGATGGATTGCGGATCACCTCCCGTGACCGCACACTCATCGACCTCGCCCGCACCGAACCCTTCGGGATTCTCCTCGTTTGCGCTGACATACTGTTACAGAGAGACTTCCTCGTGCGGCGAACGGTTGATGCGGAAGGCCTCGAAGCTTGGAGGCAAGCGATGCTTCACTACGCGGAGCGTCACCCGGGTGCTCCGGGGATGCCCGCCGTCCGAACGGTGTCGAGGATTGCCGATCCGCGGTCTGAATCGCCGCTTGAAACAATGAGTAGGCTCAGGCTGCTGCAGCTTGGGATCGATGTCGACTTACAAACTCGGATTCTCTTGCCAGACAGCAGCAGCGCATATCTTGATTTCGTCTTCCTTGGGCGTGGAATTTTTGGTGAGGCTGACGGCAAAGCGAAGTACACGGACAAAGACCTTGCGAAGGGGTTGACCGCGGAAGAGATTGTGTACCTTGAAAAGCGTCGCCACGAACTGATCTCTGGTGTCAGCGGGATGCGTGGTGTGCGCTGGGGAGCTCCCGAAGTGGAGACCGCTGCGCACTTTCTGAAACGGATGGTCGCGTTTGGCATCGACGTGCCCGGACGTCCGACCACGAGCTACGGCCCCGACACCGCAAGGTTTCTGGGAGGTCTGTACGGTGCCTTGTAGCCGCCCGTGCCCTCCCCGCCGACTCCCTGCCCGCAGTGCTTTGCGCCTCAATGGACCGCCTATTCGCGGAGGGACCGCCTATTTGGCGGGAGGTGAGGCGCAAATTGCGGTCCAGCGGTGAATGGGCGGTCCTTGGACGGACACGGTGGCTAACGCCGGGGAATCTCGAAGCCGAGTCGCTCCTCGGGACGTTGCAGCTCCTCGAGCGCGCGCTGCACACTTCTCGCGTAAATCTCCCCACCGCTCGGGTTCGGGTGGATGCCGTCGTAGGCGAGCGCGTCGGGATCACCGGCGACCGCACTATCCCAGTCAGCGACAACCACGCCGCGGTACGAATTCGCAAACTCGGCGAGTAGTTGATTGACTCCCGGGATCCAGTCGCGCTCACCGTGAGCGTTCACGAGCACCAGGGGGCGATGCACTGCGAGCTGGCGGAGTGCTTCAAGATCATCGACGTCGATAGGGCCGTTGGTACCCAGCCCGACAACGAGAACGCTGCGGAGCCTGCCCTCGGCAGAAAACTCGTTTGCGATCTCGAGTCCGGCACCCAACCCGCGGCTGACAGCCGCATCGACATCGATGTTCGGAAAAGCTTCGGCAAGCTCGGGCAAGCTCGCGAGCATTACCGAGTCACCGAGCGCGCTAATGTCTCGGCCCTCAGGCATAATCGGGACAACAGTCGCATCGGGTTTTTTCGGGCTTGCTGAGGCAGAAGGGCTGTCGGACGTCTCGTCCGCAGCGGCCTGAGCGTTGGCACTTGCGACCTCGTTCGCTCGCGCGTCAAGTGCAGCCTGGCCGCGGGCGATCGCGTCGGCTGCAGAGCTTTGACGCGGTGCCAAGGCGACAGCGAAACCGGTGGCCGGGACGGTGACGAGCAACGCGGTTGTGAGCGTGACCAGGATCGCGCGCTGCCGCGGTGGCCGTGCTCTGAGATTTATGGCCCCTCGTGCCGACCAGAGTAGTCTCACGGAGCGCCGGATCCCGAGTTTGCGAATCGGCTGTTCCAGGTAGCGGTAGGAGAGGGCGGCGATCCCGACCGTGAATATGAGGGTGATAGCGCCAACGATCCACGGCGCGGATGGCTGTGACTTCCAAGGACTCTCGGAGGCTGCGATGAGCAGCATGAGCGGCCAGTGCCAGAGATAAATGCCGTAGGAACGTTCGCCGATCCAGCGCAGCGGCTGCACGTCAAGCGCACGGCCGATCCAGACCCCGCGGCGCGTGACGGCGATCACGACGGTGAGCGCTGCGAGCGTGGCGAGCTGGAAACCACCCTGGAAACTTGCGGGGCTTCCTTCCACGAGTGTCACTGAGAGCCAAACGATCACGGCGAGCCCGGTGAGGGCGAGGATCGTCGTTGTTGCCTCGCGCAGCGCAGAGCTAGTGCGATCGGGGGTGCGCGACGGGGGTGATGCGGAGCGGTGTAAAAGCGCCGCCGCGGCCGCCCCGAGCAGCAGTCCGAAGGTGTGGGTGTCAGAGCCAAAGTAGATGCGCGTGGGGTCTACGTCCGCGACCGACATCTGATACATACTCACGGCAGAGAACACACCCAGGGCGAGGAGAGGGATCGCACGCGTCACGCGAGATCGCAGCCGCCACAGGAGCAGGATGAACAAGGGGAGCAGGATGTAGAACTGCTCTTCGATCGAGAGTGACCAGGTGTTGCGGAAGAGTTCTGGAGTATCGCGGGCGAAATAGTTTGCTCCCGTACCGATGAACACCCAGTTGCTGACGAAGAACGCGGCGCCCAAGAGCTGCGCCCCGATGTTGACGAGAAGGTCTCGGTTGATGAGTAACGCCAGGGAGGAGCAGACGAGCAGCACAAGCGCCAGAGCCGGAAGGAGGCGGCGCGCGCGGCGACGCCAGAACCCGATGAGGTTGACCTTTCCTCTTGACTGCAATTCGCGAAGCAGCAGTGAGGTGATGAGGAACCCGCTGATCACAAAGAACATATCGACGCCGAGAAAACCTCCGGAGAGCACGCCAGGAAACAAGTGGTAGACCAGCACCAACGCGACTGCAATCGCACGAAGACCATCGAGGCCGGAGAAACGCGCGGGCGCAGCGATGGGAGAAGTGGGTGCAGGCATAGAGAGGTTTTCAGGGCTCGCGTACGATCGGCGACGCAACAGATCCAGTCTACGTCAGCCAACGGTGAGAGCGCGGGCCCGGGGCGCGATCTGGCAGGATCGTAGGGTGAGTTCAGATATAACGACCGGAGCCAGGCTGCGCCTCGACCTCGCCTATGACGGAACCGATTTCTCGGGCTGGGCGACACAGCCTGGTCTGCGCACGGTACAGGGTGAGCTGGAGGCGGCCCTGTCGATCCTGCTGCGCGTTGATGAGGCGAGGCTCACGGTTGGTGGGCGCACGGACGCCGGGGTGCACGCCCGCGGCCAAGTCGCTCACCTCGATGTCACACAGGAGCAAATGGCGCAGGGGCGGGTCACTGCGCGCAGAGTCAACGGAGTCTTGAAGCGGCGAGCTCCCGACATTGCGGTGCACACGGTGCGCAGTGTGCCGAGTGCGTTTGACGCGCGATTTTCTGCGGTCCGCCGCCGCTATGAGTATCGCTTGCGCCCGGCCGGTGGTCGACGGGATCCCCTTACGGCGCGCTTCACTGCCGATGTGTCGAGTGCGCTCGATCTTGCGGCGATGCAGCGGGCGTCAGACGAACTGCTTGGCTTGAACGACTTCACCACCTTCTGCAAAGCACGCGAGGGGCAACGGCGGTGCGGGATCTGCTCTGCTTCGAGTGGCGGGAAACCGAGGACGGGGCATACGCCGCGAGGATCGAGGCAGATGCTTTTTGTCACTCGATGGTGCGCGCGCTCGTCGGGGCAGTGGTCGCGGTGGGCTCGGGCAGGATCGCCGAGGCGGAACTCCGTGAGCTACGGGACGCCCGTGAGCGGACAAGTCGGTTCGCGGTTATGCCGGCGCGCGGCCTAAGTTTGGAAGAGATCGTCTATCCGGAGGACGATCAGCTCGCGGCGCGGGCCACACTGACGCGGGCCAGGCGAACTCCCCTGGGGGAGCGGCAGAGGAGTCTGTGCTAGGGTAGACCTTTGGTGCGTAAGCATCCGATTTGTTGAGCCCTCCACCAGTTCGAGCACCCGCAAGGGACCGAACAACGGAGCGGGATTCACGAACACCTCCATTTCGACAGAAAGCAGCACGACAGTGACTCGCACATATTCGCCGAAGGCCTCTGAGCAGAAGCACGATTGGATCGTCATTGACGCAACCGACGTGGTGCTTGGACGCCTCGCCTCGCACGCGGCAGCCCTGCTCCGCGGCAAGCACAAGACCACCTTCGCCCCCCACATGGATATGGGCGATTACGTGATCATCATTAACTCTGACAAGGTGGTTCTGACCGCCAACAAGGCAGAGCAGAAGCGCGCCTACCGCCACTCCGGTTACCCGGGCGGCATGCGCTCGGTCAACTACACCGAGCTGCTTGGCAAGAACTCTGATCGCGCAGTTGAGAAGGCCGTTCGCGGCATGCTCCCGAAGAACTCACTCGGAGCAGATATGTTCCGCAAGCTGAAGGTGTACAAGGGTGCCGAGCACCCGCACGCTGCTCAGCAGCCCACCCCCTACACCTTCGGCCAGGTCGCGCAGTAGTCGCGCCAACGAGATTTAAGAGAAGAGACTTCACAGTGACTGAAGAACAGACCGTGGCCACCGAGAGCTACACCACCGAGACGCCAGCATCGCAGGCACCTGCAGCGGCGCCCCGCCCCGCGCTCACCGTTCCCGGTGCAGCCGTCGGCCGCCGCAAGCAGGCTATCGCACGTGTGCGCCTCGTTCCCGGCACCGGAACCATGACCGTCAATGGTCGCGAGCTTGCCGAGTACTTCCCGAACAAGCTGCACCAGCAGCTCATCACCGATCCCTTCACCGTGCTTGAGCTCGGTGGTGCCTACGACGTCATCGCACGCATCGTCGGTGGCGGCCCCTCGGGTCAGGCTGGGGCACTCCGTCTCGCAATTGCTCGTGCACTCAACGAGATTGACGCTGAGCACAACCGTCCGACACTGAAGAAGGCCGGCTTCCTGAGCCGCGACGCTCGTATCAAGGAGCGCAAGAAGGCAGGTCTCAAGAAGGCCCGCAAGGCTCCCCAGTACTCGAAGCGCTAGTCCGCACGGAGTACCCAGTTATGGGACGCCTTTTTGGCACCGATGGGGTTCGGGGTCTAGCCGGGGTCGACGTGACCGCCGAACTGGCCCTCAGCCTCGCTCAAGCGGCGGCTCTTGTTCTCGGGCGTTCAGCCCGGGGCGAGAGCCGTCGTGCTGTTGCCGTGGTCGCTCGTGATCCACGGGTTTCCGGCGAGTTTATCGCCTCTGCCGTGGCCGCGGGGCTGGCCTCGGCGGGTGTTGATGTGCTTGACGCTGGCGTGCTGCCGACCCCTGCCGCCGCCTACCTCGTCGCAGATACTGAAGCCGACTTTGGTGTGATGGTTTCCGCCTCCCATAATCCGGCGGCAGACAATGGCATCAAGTTTTTTGCGGAAGGCGGGCGTAAGCTCGCCGACGATATCGAAGACAAGATCCAGGCCGCAATGCAAGAGCCCGCCATTGCGGTCACCGGCCGAGAAGTGGGCAGGATCCGCCGCTTCGCCGACGCCGAAGACCGCTATTTGGTCCACCTGCTCGGCACGCTCGAGGGTGTGCGGCTTGAGGGCCTACACGTCGTCCTCGACTGCGCACACGGTGCGGCGGCGGGGATCTCTCCCGACGCATTTTCGGACGCCGGCGCAAAGCTCACAATCATCGGAAATGATCCCGACGGTTTCAATATCAACGACGGTGTCGGATCCACCTATCTTGACCCGCTTATTGCCGCAGTGAAAGAGCACGGTGCCGATTTCGGTATTGCCCACGACGGGGATGCGGACCGCTGTTTGGCGGTCGATGGCGATGGCAACGTTGTCGACGGTGACAAGATCATGGCGATTCTTGCGCTCTCGATGTCGCGCCGCGGGAAGCTTGAACAAAACACGCTCGTGGCCACGGTCATGTCGAATCTGGGCCTCAAACTCGCGATGGCAGACAACGGCATCGACGTGGTCGAGACGGGCGTCGGTGATCGCTACGTGCTTGAAGCCATCAACGAGCACGGCTATTCGCTCGGGGGTGAGCAGTCCGGCCATGTCATCATGAGCGAATTCGCGACCACTGGTGACGGGATCCTGACCGGCTTGCATCTCGCCGCCGAGGTCATTCGCAGCGGCAAGTCTCTCGCGGAGCTCGCTAGCTGCATGACGGTGTATCCGCAGGTGCTCGTGAACGTGCGCGGTGTGGATCGCGCTGGTGTTGCGAGCGACGATGTGCTGCAGCAGGCGGTGCATCAGGCAGAGGTCGCACTCGGCGGTAAGGGTCGCGTGCTTCTCCGACCATCAGGCACGGAGCCGGTGGTGCGTGTGATGGTGGAAGCGGAGTACGAGGAGCAGGCCAACCAGCTCGCTGAAGACCTCGCCGCGATCGTGAAGGACCGGCTCGCGGTCTAATGTCCCGCAACAATCTCGCACATCATAGCTTGCGCAGCAGCACCTTCTGCACGCGGTGATCGGCCTCCTTGCGCAGCACCAGGGTTGCTCGGGCGCGGGTCGGGCGGATGTTTTCCACAAGGTTCGGCTCGTTGATGTTGTTCCAGAACTCGTCAGCCAACGCCTCCGCGGCCTCGTCATTGACCGATGCGAAACGGCGAAAGTAGGATTCTGGGTTCGCGAACGCGCTCTGGCGCAGCCGTAGGAAGCGCTCCCGATACCAGCGTTGAATGTCGCCGGTGCGAGCATCAACGTACACCGAGAAGTCAAAGAGGTCGCTTACAGCGAGGGGATGCTGCATAGACGCAGGCTGCAACACGTTGAGGCCCTCGACAATGAGGATGTCGGGTTGGTGCACGACGGTGTATTCGCCGGGCACAATGTCGTAGATGAGGTGGCTGTAGTGCGGGGCACGCACCTCGGCGACCCCCGCCTTGACCTGAGAGACGAAGCGCAGCAGCGCGCGTCGATCGTAGGACTCGGGAAATCCCTTGCGCGAGGCGATGCCGCGCTTGTGTAGCTCTGCGTTTGGGTAGAGAAACCCATCGGTGGTGATGAGTTCGACGTTCGGGGTTTCCGGCCAACGAGCGAGGAGGTCGCGCAGGATGCGCGCCACGGTCGACTTGCCGACGGCGACAGATCCGGCGATCCCGATCACAAAGGGGCTTTGCTTCTCTTCGTCTCGGCGCAAGAACCCGCGGGTACGCTTGTGCATCTCCCGTGCCGCGATCGCGTACTGATTGATAAGCCTGCTGAGCGGGAGATACACGGCTTCGACTTCCGCAAGGTCCAGGGGTTCTCCGAGCCCTCGAAAAGCCGCGACTTCGGTTTCGGTGAGTGGCATGGGACTCTCGCCAGCGAGGCGCGCCCAGTCTGCCCTTCCGATTTCGGTGAAGGGTGAGGTGAACTCCGGGCGCACGAGCGCTTGAGTGTCAATTGAAACTGGGACCGTCTTGATATCGGGCATCGTTCATCTATCGTGCCACTAAACTAGGGCGCATGTGTGGAATCGTTGGATATGTTGGACCAAATAATACGGTCGAGGCCCTGCTGAGCGGTCTGCGTCGCTTGGAATATCGGGGATACGATTCAGCCGGGATTGCTGTTCTTGATGAACAGGGAAGCGTTGGCGTGCGGAAGCGTTCGGGCAAGCTTGCGCGTCTCGAGGCGCTGCTTGAGCAGAACCCGCTCCAGGCGCGAGGCACCGGGATCGGGCACACCCGTTGGGCAACCCACGGTGGTCCAACAGACGAGAACGCGCACCCGCACCTGGGAGACGACGGCAAGCTTGCGCTGATCCACAACGGGATCGTCGAAAACTTTGCCGAGCTGCGTGCCGAGGCCGAGGCTGAAGGCCTTGAACTCATCGGCGAGACCGACACCGAGGTTGTCGCGGTGTTGCTTGGCCGCGAGGTTGCTCGCCAGGGTGATCTGGAGGCGGCGTTCCGCACGATTGTCGCGAGATTGCGCGGAACCTTCACGTTGCTCGCAATGCATCAGGACGAGCCCGGCAAGATCGTTTCGGCGCGCCACCACTCCCCGCTCGTTGTGGGTCTGGGGGAGGGCGAGAACTTCCTCGGTTCCGATGTTGCGGCCTTTGTCTCGGCAACTCGCCGCGCGGTTGCAGTCGACGAAAACAACATCGCGATCATCACCCCCGATGAGGTGCGGATCACAGACTTCGAGGGCAATTCGGTCGAATTCTCCGAGTATGAGGTGGAGTGGGACGCTGACGCTGCGGACAAGGGCGGCTGGTCATCGTTCATGGCAAAGGAGATCACCGAGCAGCCGGAAGCCGTCGCAAACACCGTGCGTGGCAGAGTCTCGGCAGGCACTGTCGAAATCCCGGAACTCGCCGCACTCGGTGCGGAGCGTCTGCAGACCATCGACCGCGTCATCATTATCGGTTGCGGCACCGCCTCCTACGCTGGCATGATCGGCGCCTATGCGATCGAGCAGTGGGCGAGGATCCCGGTCGAGGTGCAGCTCAGCCACGAGTTCCGCTACCGGGATCCAGTGCTCACAGACCGCACCATGGTCATTTCCGTGAGTCAGTCCGGCGAGACCATGGACACGCTCATGGCGGTGAAATATGCAATCGAGCACGGCGCGGTAACCGTCTCGGTCTGTAATAGCCAGAGCGCGACGATCCCGCGCGAGTCCGATGCCGCCGTCTACACCCATGCCGGCCCGGAGGTCGCCGTGGCCTCGACGAAGGCCTTTACTGCCCAGATCACCGCGCTGTACCTCATTGGCCTGCACCTCGGCCGCGTCAGGGGCACGATTGATGCCCAGACTCAGGCCGACGCGGTCCAACAATTTGAGTTGCTTCCCGAAAAGCTGCGCGAAGCGGTCGAGTCTCACGATCAGATCGCTCAGCTTGCGCACTGGATGGCCGATAGCCGCTCGGTGCTGTTCCTCGGTCGCCACGTTGGTTACCCGACGGCGCTCGAGGGTGCGCTAAAGCTCAAGGAGATCGCCTACATCCACGCCGAAGGATTTGCGGCCGGCGAGCTGAAGCACGGCCCGATCGCGCTGATCGATCACGGCCAGCCGGTGTTTGTGCTCGTGCCGAGCCCGCGCACGGCGCCGCTCATGCACTCGAAGGTTGTCTCCAATATTCAGGAGATTCGTGCGCGTGGGGCGCGGGTCATCGCCGTCGTTGAGAAGGGTGACACCTCGGTGTTGCCCTACGCTGACGATGTGATTCGGCTCCCGCTTGCAGATGTGTTCTTCGAGCCGCTGCTGCAGGTGATTCCGCTGCAGTGGTTTGCGCTGGAGCTTTCAACTGCGAAGGGGCTCGATGTCGATCAGCCTCGCAACCTGGCGAAGTCTGTCACGGTTGAATGATCTGGCGAACGACACAGCATGATTCGAGGGATCGGTGTTGACACGGTCGACATTTCTCGCTTTGAGCGACAGCTTGAGCGCACGCCGGCGCTGCGTGCTCGCCTGTTCGCTCCCGCGGAGCAGGGGCTCTCGCTCGCCTCTCTCGCGGCGAGATTTGCTGCCCGCGAGGCACTGATCAAGGCACTCGGCGGCTCGGGATCGTTGGGCTGGCACGATATGGCTGTCGCGCGTGGTGATGATCGCGCCCCGTTCTTTGTTGGTGGTGCCGCGCTGACGGACGCACTCGCGGCACGGGGAGCTGACCGGGCACACCTGTCGATGACGCACGACGCGGGCACCGCGACCGCGTTTGTGATCGTGGAGGCGAGCGCATGAGAACAGGATCGATTCGCGTCGCAGAAATCTCGGTTTCGGCGATCAAACACAACGTTGCCCGCGTGCGCGAACTCACGGGCGGCGCCGTCATCGTGGTGGTGAAGGCTGATGGTTATGGCCACGGTGCCGCGATCGCAGCTCAGGCGGCACTCGCTGGGGGAGCGACGATGATCGCGACGGCCGATCTCGAAGAAGCCTTGTGTCTGCGAGAGCAGGGGATTGCGGGGCCGATCCTGTGCTGGCTGCACGGCGCTCGCGTAGATTTCACCGAGGCGGTGAGGGCCGACATCGAGATTGGTGTCAGCTACCTGCAACAGCTTGAAGCCGTGGCTGTCGCGGCCGAGGCGACGGGCAAGGTGGCGACCGTGCAGTTCAAGCTCGACACGGGGCTCAGCCGAAATGGTGCCGCCCCCAGCGAGTGGAGCGCGCTGTTCGCGAGAGCAGCGGAGCTGGTGCGAGACGGCAGAATCCACGTGCGCGGAATCTTCAGCCATCTCGCAAACGCCGGTGACGAAAACGACCGCGCCCAGGCGGCACGCTTTGACGAAGGGGTTGAGATGCTGCGGGGGGTCGGGATTGATCCCGAGATGATCCACCTCGCGGCCAGTGCGGCGACGCTGACCTCGCCCCACCTGCACTACAACACGGTGCGGGTTGGGATCGTCGCGTATGGGTTGAGCCCGTTTGCAGATAAAACCTCCGCGCATTTCGGATTGATTCCGGCGATGGCACTGCGCTCGGAGATTGTTGCCCTGCGCGGGGTGCCGGCGGGGGCGGGAGTGTCTTACGGTTTCAATCACGTCTGCGAGACCGCGACCACACTCGCGCTCGTACCGATTGGCTACGCGGACGGTATGCCGCGTGCCCTGAATGGCGCGGGTGCGTGGGTGTCGATCGCGGGGGAGCCGCGGCCAATTGTGGGGCGCATCGGCATGGATCAGTTCATCGTCGATGTCGGACCGCTCGCAGGTCGCCTGCAGCTTGGCGATCCGGTGGTGCTGTTTGGGGATCCGGCGAAGGGCTACCCTCCCGTAGAAATCTGGGCCGGCCTCATGCGCACGATCAACTACGAGATCATCGTGGGGATCGGGCCCCGTGTGCAGCGCAGACCCGTAGACGGGAGTGCCGTGTGACCGGCACACCACAGACCCGCGCAGAACTCACCGCGACGACCCCTGACGAGATGCACGAACTGGGCAAGCGGCTAGGGCGGGTGCTGCGCGCGGGCGACATCGTCATTTTGACCGGGCCTCTCGGCGCTGGCAAGACGACGCTGACGCGCGGTATCGGCGAGGGCCTCGGGGTGCGCGGACCGGTGCAAAGCCCGACGTTTGTGATCGCACGCACGCACCCCTCGTTGATTGGTGGCGCACCGCTCGTGCACGTCGACGCATACCGTCTCGCGGACGCGGCCGAGCTTGACGACCTCGATATTGACGTTGATCGCTCGGTGGTGGTGGCCGAGTGGGGTGCCGGGTTTGATCTTGAGCGGGAGTCGTGGCTGGAGATCGTCATCGCGCGGCCGACCGGCGCGGGTGACGCGGTGGATGGCCCCGCGGCGGAGAGTACCGACGATTCTGTCGACTGGTCCGAAGCGCCGGTTGAGCCGCGGCATATCACCCTGTTGGGTTTCGGTGAGCGATGGAGCGAGGGCGTGCTTTGAACGGGTCCGAAATCAGGTCATACCCGGGCGATCTCCCCGTGGAGTTGCCCGCGGAGTTGCGCGCCGGCGGTTCTGTTGGCGGCATTGAGGTCGCGGACGGGCGGATTGACGGTTTGCTTGCGATCGACACCGCGATGGGTTCTGGCGTCGCGTTCGGCGCGGGATCCCGCATCTATTGGGTCGCAAGTGACGACGCCCTCGGCCACGCAGAACGCATCGGCGGCCTGATCGATCGAGTGCTCGAGCAAGCGGGCTCGGCACCAGACGCGGTGCGCGGTGTGGTGGTCGGGATCGGCCCGGGGCCCTTCACCGGTTTGCGGGTCGGGATCGCCGCCGCGCACGCATTCGCGCTCGCGCGCCGGGTGCCGTTGCTGCCGCTGCAGGGACACGAGGCGGTCGCGCTTGCGGTCCTCGAGCAGGGTGCCGCGAGCGCGGTCCGGGTGGTGCAGGATGCGCGCCGTCGCGAACTCTTCGCGACCGAGTACCGCGGGCTTGACTGGGCCGGGGTACCCGTGCGCGATGGCGAGGTGCAATTGGTTCCGCGCGCGGACTATGTTGCCGCGAGCCACGAAGTGTGGCCGGAGCGCATTCCCGCCGCACGCCTCGTTGAGCTTGCGGGGCGCAGGCTGGCCGCGGGGCACAGCTTCGAACCCGATCAGGCCCTCTACATGCGTGCGCCCGACGTGAAACAGCCCGGTGCGCCGAAACGGGTGAGCGGGTGAGCGCCACGATCCCCACCCCGACGCCGCTCAGTCTGCGGCCCGCAACGCTCAACGATCTCGATGGCATTTGGGCGCTCGAGACCGCAGTGTTCGCTGGGGAGGCCTGGAGCCGCGACATGATGCATGAGGAGCTGTGCGCGGATCACCGCTGCTACCTCGTGCTCGAGACTCAGGACGGCGAACTGCGCGGCTACGGTGGACTGCTGGCCCTCGGTACAGAGGGAGACATCCAGACAATTGCTGTCGCCCCGAGGTGCGCGGCGGCGGGCAGGGACGTCGCATCATGAACGCGTTGCTCGACGAAGCCGCAACTCGCGGAGTGCGAGAAGTTTTTCTGGAAGTGCGCGCTGATAACCCCGTCGCACAGTCGCTCTACGCGTCACTCGGGTTTACCGAAATCGGGGTGCGGCCGCGCTACTATCAACCCGACAACGTCGACGCCTTCGTGATGAAACTGGACATGGAGCACCGCGCATGACTGAACAGACGGCCAGAGAGCCTCTGGTCCTCGGCATCGAAACAAGCTGCGACGAGACCGGAGTTGGCATCGTGCGCGGGCGCACGCTCCTCGCAAACGCGATCGCCTCGTCGATGGACGAACACGCGCGGTTTGGCGGCGTCATTCCCGAGGTCGCGGCGCGCGCCCACCTCGAAGAAATGAACCCGACGATTGAGCGGGCGCTCGCCGACGCCAACGTCACGCTCGACGAGGTCGATGCGATCGCCGTCACGTGTGGTCCCGGCCTGGCCGGCGCCCTGATGGTGGGAGTCTCCGCCGCCAAAGCGCTCGCGGTCGCCCTCGACAAACCCCTCTACGCCGTCAACCATCTTGTCGGGCACGTCGGAGCTGATCTGCTGCAGGGGGAAGGTCTGCGAGGCACTGTTGGTGAGATCGGCGAACTGGAATTGCCCACGGTCGCGCTGCTCGTCTCCGGCGGGCACACCTCGCTGCTGCTCGTGCGGGATCTCGTCGGCGACGTCGAGCTGCTGGGGGAGACGATCGATGACGCGGCGGGGGAGGCCTTCGACAAGGTCGCGCGCCTGCTCGGGCTGCCGTACCCGGGCGGGCCGCAGATCGACCGGGCGGCTGCAGACGGCGATCCCGCCGCGATCCGATTTCCGCGGGGCCTCTCGCTCCCCAAAGATCAAGCAAAGCACCGCTACGACTTCTCGTTCTCGGGCCTCAAAACCTCCGTCGCGCGGTGGGTCGAAAAGCATGTGGAGACGGGGGCTGCGATCCCGGTAGCCGATGTCGCCGCGAGTTTTCGGGAGGCCGTCGCCGACGTGCTGGTGACGAAAGCGCTCAATGCCTGTGCGGATCTCGGGGTGCCCCGGCTGTTGCTCGGGGGCGGGGTCGCTGCGAACGCCCGGGTGCGTGAGTTGGCTCAGGATCGGGCGCTCGCCGCAGGGGTGGAGCTGCGGGTGCCGCCGCTGTCTCTCTGCACCGACAACGGCGCAATGATCGCGTCGCTCGGCGCACAGCTCGTGATGGCCGGCTGTGTGCCCTCTGGCCTGGAGTTTGGGGCCGACTCGACGTTGCCCGTGCAGCAGATACAAGTCAGGTGACGTTTATCTGCGATTTGTTTTGGATTGCCGGGTGTGGGAAGAGACAACAGGCGGGCTTGGACGGTATCTTGGAAAAACGAAATTGGGTGATCCTGCATGAGGGACCCACGAACGAGGAGACATGATGTCTGAAAACCTGCCTGAAAACACACCGCCTGCGTACCCCGCTCCCGGTGCTCCCGCGGTGCCGCCTGCACCCGCTGCACCCGCAGCCCCGGCAGCCCCCGCAGCCCCGGCTTACAACGCGGCTCCGGGCTATGCCGGTGTTCCGGCTCAGCAGCCCAAGGGTCTTGCTCTCTCGTCACTCATCGTTGGGATCGCGAGTTTTGTGTTGTCCTTCATCGTGACCTTTATCGGGATTATCGGCGGAATTGTTGCCGTGGTCCTTGGTATCGTGGCGCTCAAGAAAGGGCAGGCAAAGGGGATGGCTATCACCGGCATCATCACCGGTGCGCTGGGGTTTGTGATCGGGACTATTCTCCTCATCATCGCGCTCGCCATTATTGGTGCGGCGCTGAATGACCCGACCTTCCTGCAGTAAGTTCAGCAGCTCCAGGACAGCATGAACTTGTCATAGCTACCTGATGCGAGGCCCCGGCACACTGTGTCGGGGCCTTTTCATCGTTACCTCTCTTCGTCGTCATTCTGCGTTCGTTTGCGAATCGCAGATTCCTCGCTGGATTACTGGCTCATCGCAAGCGAGGGTGTAGCCGCGGGTCTTCAGCGAGCTTACCTTTCACCGTCGACCTTGCCGTCAGGAACCGCAGGCTCGAAGGTGAAATGCGGGCTCGGTAAGAGCGAGGCCTAATCCCCCCTGCAGAGGTTGCATTTCATCGCCGAGGTTGCGGTAAGGAACTGCACTTTCGACGGTGAGATGCAACCTCGGCATTGGAAAGGTAACCTCGGCCCCTTGGCCCCAAAATATCGTTGATATTCCGCCAAATTCCCTAGAACAAATCTTCGAAACATGCGATAATAGAAGCATGGAATCACCGACGATCACCCTCACACCGCTCGCCCCCGGCGAGCGCGCAGGGAGCGCCGATTTTGGTGATTCAGGCGGCGTTGGTGTTGGCCGTTCTGCTGGTCTTGAGGCCGTGTTCGCTGCGGTCGCCGATCAACTCGACGGGGCACTCGCCCCGGGCGAGGTTCCTGGCCTGTCTGATGCTGAGATCGTGTCGGGTTTGATCGCGGTCGAATCGTTGCAGCGGAAGCTTGCCGCGCTGCAGCTCACGCTCGCCGCGGCCGCAGATGCCCGTAGCCGTGACCGGGTGCCTGATCTGGCGCTCGCGTCCGTGTACGGATGCAAGAACGCGGTCGAACTGTTGCAGCGCACCACGCTCGTGTCTGCCAGCACCGCAAGACAGCGGATCCGGGTCGGCCAGACCGTGGTACCACGGAACGGGTACAGCCTCGGCATGCTGCCACCCCAGCACCCGCATCTCGCTGCGGCCCTTGAAGACGGTGCTCTCGGTATCGAGTCTGCGGTATCGATCGCGGGGATGCTCGACCGGACGGGTAAACGCCCCGGGAGTTCCCCTGAAGCGCTCGATATTGCCGAGCGTGAACTCGTTACTGCCGCCACCGAGCCTGTGTTGCCGTTGCATGCGGATCAGACGCGGGTGCAGTGTGGGGTGTGGGAACAGTTCCTTGACCCCGATGGCACTCTGCCCGACGAAGAGGCCGCGTTCATGAGGCGGGGGTTCCGGTTCGGGAAAGAACGTGGCGGACTTGTGCCGGTGTCTGGGGCGTTGGTGCCGGAGGCTGCGGCGCTGCTTGCGAGACTGTTTGACAGTGTGAACTCGCCCAGGACCGCGATCAACGACAATTCGATCAACAGCACCGCTACCAACAACAGTGCCACGAATGGTGAGACAGGTTCGGGTAGTTCGGGTCATTCAGGTAGCTCGGTGCGGTTTGTCCCGGTCCCCGAAAGCATCGACACCGACACCGACAGTGATGCTGCGCCCACTGACACGGCTCGTACCCCGGATCAGAAACGTCACGACGCCCTCGCGATCCTCCTGCAAACCGCCGCCCGGCATCCCGAGACCCCGCTGTTGGGTGGTGCTCCGGTGACGGTGCTGGTGCAGGTCACCGACACGGACCTTGCCGCAGGCAGCACCCGCAACGACACCGGCACAGCGCGCAGTGCCCGGCTGCACGACCACAACGGTTTCCTTGTCCCCGTCTCGATGAGTGCCGCACGCCACGCGGCCTGCGCGGGAGCGACCCAGCGCATCACTCAAGACGCTCGTGGCAGGATACTGGGCCTTGAATCGCCGAGTCGGGTGTTTACGCCGCATCAGCGGCGCGCGATCACTCTCCGAGACGGTGGCTGCGTGATCCCGGGCTGTAATACTCCGGCATCGTGGTGCGAGATCCACCACGTCACCGAACACGCCCAGGGTGGGCCGACCCACACCGATAACGGGGTGCTGCTGTGCTGGTATCACCATCGCAGCCTCGATACCAGCGGCTGGCGGGTCCGCATGAGCGACGGCGTCCCAGAAATACGGGCACCGAGATGGCTGGATCCCGAGCAGCGGTGGCGACCTCACCATCCGCCCGGCAAACTCAAACTCGCGGCATAGTCCGCCTGGGCTACCAGTTGTTTCTTTCCCTATGACTTGCGTGTGTAACTTGGGAAAAGAAGCCGGTGAGAGGACACTCAAATATGGTGAAACGGTGGCTCGGGATGCTGTGCGCCTTCGGTCTTCTGCTGGGGCTCACGGGTTGTGCGAGTCAGCAGGTGGATCTGGTTGGTGAGTGGGTGTACGAGAACCCTTCAGGTGATGGTGCTGCACGAATCAGCATTCAGCGTGATGGCGCGTTTGCGATCAGTGGATGGCCAAACAACCTTCAAATCGGCGGAAGGGATAAGACACTAAGGGAGAATGACCTTAACTGGGAAGAACGACTGTCCTTTTCAGGCAAACTAGACGACACTGAAGCAAAGCTTTACTCGGTGGGTGTGGACTTTTGGGCTTCTAATGAAGAACAGCGGTTCTTTTTTCTTGGATATCCTGGCCGGGAATGTGACTATGTTGTATTTCAGTGTAAAGAGAAACTGTATTTCTATCTGGGTCCCCAAGATGAAGGTGTCAGTACCGCTTCGTTTTTTCGTGAAACTGAATGACATGGATGTCATGGCGTTTTTGGCGAGGCTTGACAGGCTTTGCAAGGCTGTGATGGTGTGACGTGCCGCGATCCCGAAGTGCTGATTTGCGGTGTGTCGTGGTCGCTGGTGTTGCGCGTATTGGGCGGAGCTTGGGTGTGCATCTGATTTTGGCGACGCAGAAGCCGGCTGGTGTGGTGAATGATCAGATTGAGGCGAACTCGACGTCGAAGATCGCACTCAAGATGGCGAGTGAGCAGGACTCGAACGAGTTGCTGAAGACCACGGATGCGGCGCATATTACGAACCCTGGCCGTGGCCATTTGAAGGTCGGTCAGAAGTGCAGAGAATCATCCTTCGCCCGCAAGATACCGGTCGCGCGGTGAGCACCTCGTTGTTGCAGCGGCAGAGAGGTGCCCGTTTTTTTTGGGGGTGCCCCTATGTTGTTTGTCAAGCGGCGAGGGCGGTTTCTGATTGGGTTCGTGGCTGGTAGAGGCTGCCGGTTCTGATCATTGCGTGGAGGACGTCGCAGCGGCGCCTCGCCAGTGCGATGAGTGCTTGGTTATGGCGTTTGCCTTGCGCGATCTTCCGGTCGTAGTAGGCCCGTGATTCGGGATCTCGGAGCGCTGCAAACGCGGAAAGAAACATTGCACGTTTCAGGACCTTGTTGCCGCGCTTTGAGGGGTGTTCGCCGCGGATCGAGGTGCCGGATCGGCGGGTGACGGGCGCGAGCCCGGCGTAAGACGCGAGGTGCCCGGCCGTGGGGAAATGTTTCCCGACGATCTCGGTGAGGAGTCTGGCTGCGGTCCTGACGCCGACTCCCGGCATACTCGTCAGGACCGGGTGAAGAGGGTGCGCTTCCACGATCTTCTCAACCTCGGACGCGATATCGGTGCGTTGCTGGCGGAGTTCGCTGAGTTGCTTCGCGAGCCGTGGCAGCACGATACTCGCGGCGTTCGTGCCGGTGACCGTCACGGTCTGTTGATCGAGGGCGTCGAAGATCTCCTGCGCCCATGCCCCGCCCTTGCGCGGGGCACGCTTGAGGAGCCTGGCCGCGACGCGCTTCTGCCCGGCTCGGCGCAACTCACCCGGTGATGGGTAACGCTGCAGCACATCGAGGATCGCGGGATGATCCAGACGCGGCCCGAGTACCCGTTCCAGGGTGGGATGGATCTGGGTGAGGAGACCTCGAACGCGGTTGGAGACTTGCGTGATTTGCGCGGCAAGATCATCATCGAAGCCACACAGCATCGAGAGTTCCGCGATCTGCTCATCGGCGACTTTGATCGATCGCAGAGTTGAGGGCATCGTGCGGGCGGTCTCCGCGATGATGAACGCGTCCCGTGCGTCGGTCTTCGCTTCACCGGGGTGGAGGTCAGCGACGCGGCGCATCGTGAGGCCGGGGAGATACCCGACGAGCACACCATGCGCTTGCGCGACGGCGACGGGGAGCGCCCCGATCGTGGCGGGCTGGTCAACGACCAGCAGAGCGGGGCCGTGCTCAGCGAGTTGATCTAGCACCGATATGATCTTGGCTTCGGTGTTCGGGAGCGGCTTGTCGTAGAGCTTCTTCCCGTCGCGGGTGAGCGCGACCGCGTGATGCTCGCTCTTGCCGACATCGAGGCCGATGAAGACCGCGACGTCGTCGTAGTGCTCAATGCTGTTCAAGGGGTGTTCCTCCGTCCTGCTTGTATGTGTTCGGCAGTCAGGTGGCGGTAGGCGTCGGCATCCACGTTACGAACGACCCTGCCCCGATATGCGCGGCTGTGGTCTTGCCCCTATCAGCGATCACCGACCGCCAGACCGGAGGTCGGTGACAACACCCCCAGATCATTGGTACGACAGGGGGCAACAATCATGCCGGCCCCGGCTGGCTGCCTCACTCCTCATCCTCGCGGATCAGGAGCTACGAACAAAGTAACGGGGGGCTGGTGAGCTGGCGGTGGGGGAGCGTGCATCGTTATCTGTTTTACATCGGCTACACCCTCAATTACGAAGAGCCCCTAAACTTGTGTTTTGTCTGTGCGCGACCCGCGGAAGTACGAGGGGGTCGTGTCCGAACCGGCATGCCGCCCTCACCCAATGAAGGATTACGTGGACCTGCTCCGTAAGTTTCCCCTGCTCGGCTGGATCATCGTCGCCATTGTGCTTGGTATTTTGCTCGGCCCAATTGTGCCTGTCTGGCTCGGCGGAGTGTTCCTGACCTACAACTCCATCTTTTCGGGCTTTCTGGGCTTTGCGGTTCCGCTGATCATCCTGGGCCTGGTGACGCCCGCGATCGCCGAGCTCGGCCGCGGTGCAGGCAAATGGTTAGGGCTGACTGCCGCGATTGCTTACGGGTCGACGTTGCTCGCCGGCTTGCTCGCCTACTGGGTTAGCATGTGGCTGTTTCGCGGCGCGATGGCGGGTGGCGAGCTCGGGTCGATCACCGAAGACGGTGGCTCAGGCTTTGCACCGTACTTTACGCTCGTGACGGCCGCAGGTGATTCGCCGACATCGATCGTGCTGAAACCGGTGATTGACGTAATGAGTGCGCTGGTGCTGGCGTTTGTAGTCGGGATCGGGCTTACGGCCTTTCGCAGCCGCGTTGTGTTTCGCGGTGCCGTTGAGTTTCGCACCATTATCGAGTCGCTGATTCGGCGTATCCTGGTGCCCGCGCTGCCACTGTTCATTTTCGGGATCTTCCTGGACCTGTCCGCGAGCGGGTCAGCGGTCACGGTGGTGTCGAAGTTCCTGCTCGTCGTCGTCGTGTCGTTCGCGTTGACGCTGGTCGTTCTGCTGATTCAGTACAGCATCGCCGGGGCGATGGCGCGTACGAACCCGTTGCGCGCGCTGTGGAACATGCGCGATGCATACTTCACGGCGCTCGGCACGTCGTCGTCGGCAGCGACGATTCCGGTGACGCTAGCGTCAACGAAGAAGAACGGGGTCAGTGACGCGGTTGCAGGGTTCGTGGTGCCGCTGTGCGCGACGATTCACCTGTCAGGCTCGATGGTCAAGATCACGGCGTTCTCGATCGCGGTACTTCTGCTCACAGGCGGCGACGTGTCCTTCGGTTCGTACTTCCCGTTCATCTTGATGCTTGGCATCATGATGATTGCCGCGCCGGGCGTGCCCGGTGGCGCGATTGCAGCCGCGGCCGGTCTTCTCGTGCAGATGCTCGGGTTTGGTGAGGCTGAGGTGGGCATCATGTTTGCTGCCTACATTGCCCTCGACAGTTTCGGCACCGCGACCAACGTGACTGGCGACGGTGCAATCGCGATGATCATGAATACGATCACTCGCGGACGCCTGGGTGACCAATCGCAAGACGAATCAGACGAGGTTGTTGAGCTCGCTGATGGCACGGTCGATCGTGGTCACTCGGCCGATACTGCTGCGCCGACGGCGTAGAGTCGACGCGGTGCTTGCTCAACCGCCAGTCTCTAGTCAGCCGGGAGCATGTCTCAGCACCGCTCCGCGAGTAGTGCCGTGTGGGCGTCTCCCACACGGGTGAGGAACAGCGTGGCGTGGTTCTCGCCCCGCAGCTTGAGTCGGGTGCGGAGCGCCGCCGGATCCACGTTGGCGCCGCGCTTCTTGATCTCCAGCGAGCCGATGCCGCGGTCAGAAAGGGCACGGCGCAGTTCCTTCTCCTTAGCTGGCAGCACCTCCAGGATCCGAAAGGCCTGTGCAAACGGGGTCCAGACGTGGCGATTCGAGGTCATGTAGGCGATGCCCTCGCTGAGCATCCCCGCATCGATTCGGCGCGCGAGTTCGCCGATGAGGCGCGCGCGGATCACCGCACCGTCAGGCTCGTAGAGGTACTCGCCCAGCGCTTGAACCTCGACGTCGGCTGTGTCGCCCGGCGCGGTGAGTTCAAAACTATCGCTTTCCCCACGCAACACCAACGCTGAGCGACGGATCCCCTCGCGAGCCGCAGCCCCAAACCACAGTCCCATTTCGACCACCTGGCCGTCGACCGACACCCACTGTGCCTCGGCGGAGTCTGGGATGAGTTCGCGGTCGAAGCCGGGGCCGAGCTTGATTCCGGTTGGCAGCAGCGAAGCAAAACCGAAGGCGAAGGTGAGAGAGGGGGAGTAGTCGTCGGGCGAAGTGACCCTCCGCGTGTCGCGGTGCCCGGCAGTGCGCCTGGCCGGATCGAGAAACACGCCGTCGGCATTGGCGGCCCCGAGTAACTCTGCGTCTCCCACGCGCACGGAGGGGGCGGGGAGTCCAGCCTGGCCCGACGCAACGCGCAAATTGTGTGCGGCAAAGCGCGCGGTGAGCGGATCGAGCTCGACGGGCAAGGGGGTGATCCCGGCCTCCAGCAGCGCGATCGATTCGGATCCTAGCCCGCAGCCGAGATCCGCGACCCGCGCACAACCGGCCGCGCGAAACCGCTCAGCGTGGTGCGCTGACACCCGAGCGCGGCTCGCCTGCTCGAGTCCGGCCTGCGTGAACAGGAGCTGCGAAGCCAGCGCGCCAAACTTCGCCGCGGCCTTATTTCGCAGTCCCACCTGGGTCAGGATCGCGGCGACCTCGTCTGGCGAAAGCTCTTGGCGGCGAAGCGCGGAGTTGAGCTCGGCCATTGAACGGCCCTCAATGCGCTGAGCGGAGGCCCACTCGAGTACAGTGAGCCCCCGCTCGGTGCTGAGCGCGTCCCAGCCGGGGAGGATCTGGGAGTTCGGCAATTCCCTAGTTGTAGTAGCCGTAGTCGCTGTAGCCGTTCATCAGACCGCCCAGGCTGCTGAACAACGTGACAACGAATCCGATCCACACGAAAAAGAAGACCGCGACGAAGACGAAGTAGGCGTAGCTGATGATGAGGCCCGTGAGCGCGATGCCGCGACCAGCGTCGCCCTTCTTCTTGATCTGGCTGAGGCCCATGTGACCGAACACGATGCCGGCGAGCGGTGCGATGAATGCGAGGATGATTGAGAGCAGCGCGAAGGTGTTGGTCTTGTCGAGCGTCGTCGCTGTTGAGGGCGCCGGATGGTTCGGCTGCGGGTACTGCGCTGCCTGTTGCGGATAGGCCTGTGGGGCCTGCTGGCCCGGGAAGCTCTGCTGGGGAGCGGCCTGCTGCGGAGCCGGCGTTTGTGGCGCAGGGTACTGCGGGGGAACGGGCTGCTGTGGGGGTTGGGCGTAGACATTTACTCTTCTTTCAGATATGCGATCCGGCGTAATCTCCATTCTATGGGTGGCAGGCCTCCCGCCAGGGAAATGCCCTGTGCAACCGGAGGAAGATTGTGGCGTTCGCTCTTGGCGATCCGATGCCTAGGAGTTGGCACTCCCCTTGCGAGAGTGCCAACTTGAGCCGTAGACTCTTGGGTAGCGCGTTCGCAGTGGGCGGGCGTGAGATCCACTTCGCAATTGGAAAGAGGTCAACTGTGTCGGTCGCTATTAAGCCGCTCGAAGATCGTATCGTTATCAAGCAGGTCGAGGCAGAGCAGACCACCGCATCCGGTCTGGTCATTCCCGAGAGCGCCAAGGAGAAGCCCCAGGAGGGCGAGGTCGTCGCTGTGGGACCCGGTCGCGTGTCTGACAACGGAACCCGCATTCCCCTCGACGTTGAGGTCGGTAACCTTGTGATCTACTCGAAGTTCGGCGGTACTGAGGTCAAGGTCGGTGGCGAAGATTACCTCGTGCTTTCGGCTCGCGACATTCTCGCAATCGTCGAGCGCTAAAGCCTCAGACAGCGTTCTGGTGGGGCCGTGGATCTTCGGATCTGCGGCCCCACGGCGTATCTACGGAGATCTCAGAGGCGTGACTAAACTAACTTGGTGAGAAAATTTCGCGCGGGACTAGGGTACGGGCTCTCCGCCTATCTCCTGTGGGGCGCATTCCCCGCCTATTTCGGCCTCATCTCTATGGTGAGCGCGCTCGAGGTGGTGCCCTGGCGGGTCACCGCGACCCTCGTATTCAGCGCGGTTCTTGTGACCATCACGGGTCGTTGGTCCCAGGTGGCCGCGATCCTGCGAAAGCCCCGACTCTTGGGCTGGTTCGCGCTGTCATCGCTGCTTCTGTACGCAAACTGGCAGATCTTCGTGATCGGGGTGATGACCGGGCACGTCATTGAGACCTCGCTCGGCTACTTCATTAACCCGCTTTTCACCATTCTCATTGGTGTGGTGGTGCGGAAAGAGAGCCTTTCACGGCTGCAGTGGATGGCTGTCGGCATTGCCGCCGTTGGAGTCTTGACGGTCGCGATTGCGTATGGTGCGTTCCCCTGGATTTCGATCGGCCTTGCGCTCACCTTTGGTGTCTACGGCGCCGTGCACAAGCACGTTGGAGAGACGATTGATGGGCTGACGGGGCTGACCGTTGAGACCTTGATCTCTGTGCCGGTCGGTATCGTCCAGATGATCATTATCGCGACCACGGCAGGGCTCACCGCCCACACCTTCGGGCCCGGGATCCTGCTTCTCGTCTTAGGAAGCGGTGTTGTCACGGCGATCCCGCTCATTCTTTTCGGTGAGTCGGCGCGGCGTCTGCCCCTGTCCTACATCGGCTTCATCCAGTTCTTGACACCGATTCTCGGGTTCCTGTACGGCTATTTTGTGCTGCACGAAGAAGTGTCACTCGGGCGCTGGATCGGCTTTATCACGGTGTGGATCGCGCTGGTGCTGCTGATCGTTGACATGATTCTTCAGCTGCGACGTTCGCCCGGAGCACAGCTTTCAACTGGGCCGATTCCCTTAGACTGATCTGCACGGGGAGCGCGATCCGCACCCTCCTTTATAGGCACACCCTCCCATCTTTAACCAAGCGAGGACTCATGGAACAGCGCGACCCATTCGGATTTACCGGACTCACCTACGACGATGTGCTGCTCTTGCCCGCACACACCGACGTCATTCCGAGTGAAGCCGACACGTCGACGCAGCTCACGCGCCGCATCCGCCTGAGCATCCCGCTCATCTCCGCCGCGATGGACACGGTGACTGAGACGCGAATGGCGGTCGCGATGGCGCGCAACGGCGGCCTCGGGATCCTGCACCGCAATCTTTCGATCCAGGATCAGGCGGAAATGGTCGACCGGGTGAAGCGTTCAGAAGCCGGCATGATTACGAATCCCGTAACCACCACCATTGATGCGACTGTGGCCGAGGTCGATGCGCTCTGCGGTGAATACCGCGTCTCCGGGCTGCCCGTGGTCGACTCGGCCGGTGTGCTCCTCGGGATCATCACGAACCGCGACATGCGCTTCATCGATCCGAAGGATCGCGCGCAGGTGCGGGTGGCAGATGCCATGACCAAGATGCCGCTGATTACCGCACGGACCGGCATCTCACGCGATGACGCCTGGCAGATCTTCGCCACGCACAAGATCGAAAAGCTCCCGCTCGTCGACGGTGAGGGGCGCCTGACCGGGCTCATCACAGTCAAGGACTTCGACAAAGAAGAACAGTACCCGGATTCCACGAAGGACGACTCCGGCCGGCTCCGCGTTGGTGCTGCCGTTGGTTTCTTCGGCGACGCTTGGAAGCGCGCGAGCTCGCTGCTTGAGGCCGGTGTTGACGTGTTGGTGGTTGACACCGCGAACGGTGACAGCAAGGGTGTGCTCGACATCATCGCGAAGATTAAGGGTGACCCCGCGTTCGCGGCCGTCGACGTGATCGGCGGGAACGTCGCCACCTACGCTGGCGCCAAAGCCATTGTTGATGCCGGTGCGGACGCAATCAAGGTCGGTGTTGGTCCAGGATCCATCTGCACCACTCGGGTGATCGCTGGCGTTGGAGTTCCGCAGGTGACCGCCGTCTACGAGGCGGCGCGTGCTGCGACACCGGCCGGGGTGCCGGTGATCGCAGATGGCGGCTTGCAGCACTCGGGCGATATTGCGAAGGCGCTCGTCGCGGGTGCTTCTTCGGTGATGATGGGCTCACTGCTCGCAGGCACCGATGAGAGCCCCGGGGACCTCGTGTTCGTGGGCGGGAAGCAGTTCAAGAATTACCGCGGCATGGGTTCGCTTGGTGCCTTGCAGACGCGGGGGAGCGCACCTCGTATTCGAAGGATCGCTACTTCCAGGCCGATGTGCCGAGCGACGAGAAGCTGATCCCCGAGGGCATCGAAGGTCAGGTGCCGTATCGCGGCCCGCTTGGGGCAGTTGCGCACCAGATGATCGGCGGGCTGCGGCAGTCGATGTTCTACGTCGGTGCGCGCACGGTGACTGAGCTGAAGGAACGCGGGCAGTTCGTGCGCATCACCTCGGCCGGACTCAAAGAGTCACACCCGCACGACGTGCAGATGGTCGTGGAAGCCCCGAACTACAGGCGGTAGGGCCGAAGATTGGCTACTCAGACAGTGTCATACCGAATAGATAGACTGGGCTAGTGAGCAACCAGATCGAAATTGGCCGCGGCAAGCGTGCGAGACGCGTATACACCTTCGACGAAATCGGGATTGTGCCGACGCGGCGCACACGCGATCCCGAGCTTGTCTCGACCGCCTGGTCGATTGACGCGTTCCAATTTGAGATCCCCGTGCTCGGAGCACCTATGGACTCGGTGATGTCGCCCGCGAAGGCGATCGAGCTTGGGCGGCTTGGGGGCCTCGGGGTTATGAATCTCGAGGGACTGTGGACGCGCCACACGGATCCCGAACCCCTGCTCGCCGAGCTCTCGACGATCACTGACGAGGTCGCAGCCGTGAAACGGATGCGCGAACTGTATGCGGCTCCGATCCAGCCCGAACTGATTCGTGCGCGCCTCGGTGAGATCCGCGACGCCGGAGTGACCGTTGCCGGCGCCCTGTCACCGCACCGCACCGCGGAGTTCACCGAGACGGTGGTGAACGCCGGTGTCGATCTATTCGTGATCCGCGGCAACACGGTGTCGGCGGAGCACGTCGCGAAAGAGGGACGCGAGCCCCTCAACCTGAAGCAGTTCATCTACGAGCTGGATGTACCCGTGATCGTCGGGGGAGCAGCGACATATCAGTCGGCGCTCCACCTCATGCGCACGGGGGCCGCGGGCGTGCTTGTCGGCTTCGGTGGCGGTGCTTCCTCAACGACCCGCGCGACGCTTGGCATCAGGGCACCAATGGCGAGCGCGATCGCCGATGTGGCGGGCGCACGTTCCGACTACCTTGACGAGTCGGGCGGACGTTACGTGCATGTGATCGCAGACGGCGGCCTCGGCACCTCTGGTGACCTCATCAAGGCGATGGCGTGCGGCGCCGATGCGGTCATGCTCGGCACGGCCCTCGCCCGGGCCTCAGACGCGCCCGGCAAGGGCTGGCACTGGGGTCAGGAAGCGCACCACGAGGATCTGCCGCGCGGGCGCCGGATCGCGGTCGATGCGGTGGCTCCTCTCTCTGAGATCGTGAATGGCCCGGCGCACGTCGCTGACGGCAGTGCCAACCTGATGGGTGCGCTGAAGCGCGCCATGGCGACGACCGGCTATTCGGAGCTCAAGAGTTTCCAGCGCATCGATATCGTTCACGCCGAACGCTAGTCGCGCCTGTGGAACAGTCGCGAAAGCCCGAGTATTTGGGTGACCCCACGCTTGGCCAGGTCATGCGGCGGCCACGCTGGGTTCTCGCGTTCCTGCTTGCCATGCTCGTCGCGGCGGCATTCGCCTGGCTGGGGCAGTGGCAGATGAGTAACGCGATTCGCTCCAGCTCGGATCCGGTGGTGGATACCGAAGCGATACAGCCGCTGTCAGAGGTGGCCGACACCGGGATTGGTGTGACGGAAGCCGGTGCTGGCGTCGTGGTGAGGGTCCGCGGGTCCTTCGTGCCGGGAGACTCGCGGCTGCTCTCCCCGAGGCAAAACGGCGGAGAGACCGGCACCTGGGTCGTCGGGCGCTTCGTGACGGAGGCTCCGGAGGGTGAACCCGGATCCAACCTCGCCGTGGCGATTGCGTGGGCGCCGGATGCGGCGGCGGCGCAGCGCGCGCTCGAAGAGTTCGACCGCGATCCTGAATTTGTATCCTCGCGCCTGCTTGAGGGCCGGTATATGCCGGCCGAGGCGGCGCAGGTTCCGCGCGAGGACGAGGACCCGCAGACGCTGAAGAGCATGCTGCCCGCGCACCTTGCAAACCTGTGGACGGACGTTGACTCTCCGGTCTATGCGGGATACCTGGTGATGCACTCACAAGCGGGGGGAACGGAACTGCTCTTGGGGCTCGATCCGATCGACTCGGTGGCGCCCACACCCCCGGAGAAGGTGAGCTGGCTAAACGTCTTCTACGCGGTTGAGTGGGTCGTGTTTGCCGGCTTCGCCGTGTTCTTCTGGTTCCGTCTCGCGCGTGACGCATGGGAAAAGGAACACGAACTCAAACTGCTGTCTCAGGCTGAACCCGAACCCAGCGACCCCCACTAGCGACGCAATAGAATGGACGCCATGCAATTGCAGCCGAAACCAGCCGACTATCCGCGAATCCGCAAGGCGGTCAGCGTGTACAAGGTGACCTCGGTCATCACCGGCGTGATGCTCCTGCTGCTGTGCGCCGTGATGGTCATGAAGTACGTCTTCCATGTACAGCTGTTTTTGTTCGGGCCCGACGGATTCGCTCGGTTTGAGCCCATCGCACCCGAGGGGATCGACGCCGACTTTCAGCCGGGCGGTTTTGACCTGTTCAAGGCGATCCTGATCGCACACGGCTGGTTCTACGTTGTGTACCTGGTGTCCGACTTTATGCTGTGGAGTCCGATGCGCTGGGGGTTCATGCGGTTCCTGTTGATCGCCCTGGGCGGCGTGATCCCGTTCATGTCATTCATCCTTGAAGCGCGCGTCGTGCGCGAGGTCAACGCGTTCCTCGCCGCGCGCGAAGCGGAGCAAACTGGCGGCTCCCCAGAAGTTTCCCAACCACCCACTGCGGCATCGACCGCTCACAGTCCGGAAGGCCGTTCATGACCTCATCCGCCCACACCGCGCACCGCCCGGTGCTCGTCGTTGACTTCGGTGCACAGTACGCGCAGCTGATTGCGCGCCGTGTGCGCGAGGCCGGCGTGTACTCGGAGCTTGTGCCCCACACAATCACGGCCGAGGAAGTGCGCGCGAAGCAGCCGCTCGGCATCGTGCTCTCAGGCGGACCGTCCTCGGTATATGCGGACGGGGCACCGCAGTTTGACGACACGATTTTTGAGCTGGGGATCCCGACTCTCGGGATCTGCTACGGCTTCCAGGTGATGGCCAGAGCGCTGGGCGGAGTTGTCGGAAACACTGGTGACCGTGAATACGGGGCGACCGATGCGTCCGTGCTCGGTGGCGGCGGCGCGATTCTGGGCGATCAACCCGAGACGCAGAACGTCTGGATGAGCCATGGCGATGCCGTGCAGCAGGCCCCCGAGGGGTTTGAGGTGCTTGCAAAGACCGCCGTCACACCGGTGGCAGCGTTTGGCAGCGCCGAGAAGCGGATGTACGGCGTGCAATGGCACCCCGAGGTGAAGCATTCGGATCACGGCCAGAAGCTGCTCGAAAACTTCCTGCACCATGTCGCGGGCATCGCGAACGATTGGAACGCGGGCAATGTGATCGCGGAGCAGATCGCCCGGATCCGGGAGCAGGTGGGTTCCGCGCGCGTGATCTCTGCGCTGTCGGGGGGCGTTGATTCCGCGGTGTCCACGGCGCTTGTGCACCGTGCCATCGGCGATCAGTTGACCGCCGTGTTTGTGGATCACGGGCTTCTCCGCAAGGGCGAGCGCGAGCAGGTCGAGAAGGACTACGTCGAGTCGACCGGTGTGCGGCTGATTACCGTCGAGGCCGCTGATACCTTCCTCGGGCATCTCGAAGGGGTCACCGATCCCGAGCAGAAGCGCAAGATCATCGGTCGTGAGTTTATTCGCGCGTTTGAGCAGGTACAGCGAGATCTCGTCAGCGAGGCTGCGGCGTCGGGCGAGAAGGTGAAGTTTTTGGTGCAGGGCACGCTCTACCCCGATGTGGTTGAGTCGGGTGGCGGATCCGGCACCGCAAACATTAAGTCTCACCACAACGTCGGTGGCTTGCCCGATGACCTCGACTTCGAACTCATCGAGCCGCTGCGGACGCTGTTCAAGGATGAGGTGCGTGCGATCGGTCGCGAGCTCGGGATCCCCGAGGCGATCGTTGGTCGGCAGCCCTTCCCTGGCCCCGGGCTCGGGATCCGGATCGTGGGCGAGGTCACGCGTGATCGCCTTGAGACGCTGCGCGAGGCGGACGCCATTGCGCGCGCCGAGCTGACGGCTGCGGGCCTTGACGCGGAGATCTGGCAGTGCCCGGTCGTGCTGCTCGCTGACGTTCGTTCCGTGGGGGTGCAGGGTGACGGGCGTACGTATGGCCACCCGATTGTGCTGCGCCCGGTGTCGTCGGAGGATGCGATGACCGCCGACTGGACGCGCGTGCCCTACGAGGTACTGGCGCGCATTTCAAATGCGATTACGAATCAGGTGCCCGAGGTGAATCGTGTCGTGCTCGACGTCACCTCCAAACCCCCGGGAACGATCGAGTGGGAGTAGCTAAAGGCGCCCATTTCTGGGCGTTTTTAGCTCACTCCGAGACCGTCTCGGTCTCGTCCCTGCACCCCGCCGAATGAGCGAGCCGCAGGCTCGACGGCGAAACGAAGGCTCGGCGTGCAACAAGAGTCTGGCGGCTGCACCAACCGGAGTAGCATGGAAACCATGAGTGAGAAGAAGAACCCGGCGTTTGGGGTGTCAGCGGCCTGGATCAGTGCCGGCATCGTTCTCGGCGGGGCATCGGCGGAATGATCGGTGCGACCGGCAACGCGATTGGCGCGGGCATCGGCGTGGGCCTCGCGATCGGGGCGATCATCGGATTCGTGATGGGCATGCCCAAGGGGGATCCCGAGGCCGAGACTAAACTCGACTCTCAACCTGATCCCGAGTAACGAGCGCCTACCCGTCGATCTGTGCGACCCGGCGCTCGAGGAATTGGTCGAGCAGTTCCGTGGGAAGACGCTGCCCCGGCTTGAGGTGGATTGACCCTTGGTGCTGTCGAGTCCGGCCTCTGCGACGGCGTCAGCCAGTGTCCCCAGATTGCCGAAGGGATACACCCCAATGTGCTTCCGCGTGTTCATGACCGCGATGAGGCCTTTGCCCTTGTACATGAGGCACGGCATGGCATAGCTGAGGCCCTCTTCGGCCTCGGGCACGACCTCGCGTGCACGCGTGTAGATCTCAAGGATCCGCTCGCGCTCCGCCTCCGGGAGCGTGGCGAGGTAGTCGCTAACTTGAGTGCTCATAGCCCCATTGTCACATGCGCAACAACAGTTCAGCCGGTACTCACTCGTCAGCCGGTTAAAATCCCTTGATTTCAACCGGCTGAACGGTGAGCACCGGCTGAGGTGCTGTGACTGTTCAGCTAGTGCGCTTAGTCGCCGCGCAGGATCGCGAGGATCCGCAGGATCTCGACGTAGAGCCAGATCAGGGTGACCATGAGGCCGAAGGCCGCGGACCACGCCCACTTTTCGGGGACGCGGTTCTTCACGCCGTTCTGGATCAGCTCGAAGTCCATCACGAGCGAGTACGAAGCGAGCAGGATCGCAAGCGCACCGATTCCAAGTCCCAGCGGGATGCCGAAGATCGTCGCGCCACGCATGCCCCAGGGGTCGGAATTGAGCCCCGTCAGCATCATGACGAGGTTCACGAGGGAGAAGCCTGCGTAACTGATGATCGCGACCATGAAAATCTTGTTCATACGGGGCTGGTGCGTACCTTGCCGCTGCGGAAGAGCAGCAGTACGGCTGCAAACACCACCAGCGTGCCGATGACGGCCTGGGAGACGATCCCGGACCAGCGGGCCTCGAAGACGCCCGAGATGCCACCGAGGAATACTCCCTGGAAGACGGCGTAGGCCACGATCAACGGAACGCTCGGTTCCTTCTTGAACGCGTTGACGAGGCCCAGCACCAGGCCGATGATCGCTGCGGGGAGCGCGAGAATCGGCATAAACCAGCCGACGGCACCAAAGGCGAGGACGATGAGGAACAGCATCACCGTCTTCGAGATGGTGTTTTCGTACGTCATCGGCTTGTCTGATGGCACGATGACCGGCGGCTGCTGCGAGGCCTCTGGGGTTGCGGGAACGTCAACTCCGGGCCGCTGCATCTGAGCCGCGGGCTGATCGTAGATGCGGCGCAGCTCATCGGCGGTCAAGGTCTTACCGTTGAGAGCCGGGTTGTTGCTAAGAGCCGGGTTGCTCATGCGTCTGTTTCCTTTCCAGGCGTATGTGTTGTGTCAAGCCTAGCGGGGTGCAGCCGGGCAGCGGCTGTGGATTCAATGGGTTTCGGGGCCTAGCGGTCAGCTAGCGTCCGACGCACTCTCCCACGAGGTTTCGCGACACGAGAGACGCGAGCTCCTCGCCCGCGAAGCCCGCGTCAATGAGGTAGCTCAGCTTCGCGGTGGCTGCCTCGATCGTAAGGTCGCTGCCGTCGATGACCCCGGCCGCGGCGAGTTCGTGCCCGACGGCGTAGCGTTGAAGGTCGACGCCGCCGGTGTCGCACTGTGTGATTGCCACGACGGGGATCTCGGCGCAGATTTCACGGAGTGCTCCGAGCATTCCGGGCCGACTCATGGGGGCATTGCCGCTGCCGTAGCACTCCAGCACGAGACCATCGGGGGCGCCCGCGACCGCTCCACGAAGGTCGGCGGCGGTGACGGCAGGCACAAAGCGGAAGGAGATCACGCGCGCCGAATCCCGGGATTCCCGCACGGCTGGCATCGTCGGGAGCCCCAGCGGCTCGGCCGCGAGAGAAAGCTCCGCCCGAAACGCGCCGAGGGACACACTGCTGTGCTTCTCGGCGCGCACCGCGGGCAGGATCGATCCGCCGAACACGATCGAAACGGGGGATCCGGGAGCCGCCCGCACGGCTGTGCGCAGAGCGAGCGTCAAGTTTGCGATGACGTCGGATCCCGGGGCGCCGTGCGGGAGCTGACTGCCGGTGATGACCACGGGCACGCCAAGGTCTGCGAGCTCGAACGCGAGCCGCGCCGCTGTGAATGCGAGGGTGTCGGTGCCGTGGGTGATGACAACGCCGCGCGGGCGCTGCGTGCGGGCTCTCGCGCGCACCGCCCGGGCGATGCGCGGCGCGGTCGAAGCGTCAGCGTTTGAGCTGTCGATCGAGGGGAGGAGATGGTTGATCCGCCAGTCGATGCCGAGCGGCGTCGCGATGCCGCTGACCAGCTGTTCGAGTGCTTCGGGGAAGTCGGGATCCGGCGCGAGCCCTTTCTCCGTCTCACGCATGCCAATGGTGCCACCTGTCGCAAACACCAGTACGGTGGGGCGCGAAGTCGAAGATCCTGCCATCCTCCCATTCTCTCTGAAGGAGCAGCTGGGACGCGAATGTCAGACGTGCAACCTAGACTGGTGACACGATGAGTGACTTTGAACTTCTTGACCCGTCTGGGCTTCCCTACAGTCAGGCCCCGGAGGAGGCCGACGTGGATCCGCTGCTTGACGGGCTGAATCCCGCGCAGGCGCGTGCGGTCGTCGCTCGGGGTCCAGCGCTGCTTATTGTCGCTGGTGCAGGATCCGGCAAGACACGCGTGCTGACCCACCGGATCGCGCACCTGATTCGGAACCGCGAGGCATGGCCGAGTCAGATCCTCGCGATCACCTTCACCAATAAGGCCGCGTCTGAGATGAGGGAGCGCATCGATGGTCTCCTCGGCTCGGGTGCCGAGGGTATGTGGGTCTCCACCTTCCACTCGGCCTGCGTCAGGATCCTGCGCCGCGAGGCGGAGCGCTTTGGTTACGTCTCCGGGTTCACCATCTACGACTCCGCTGATTCGCGCGCGCTACTCAAGCGCATCATCAAGGAACTGGACGCGGACACCTACGGGTTCACACCCGCGAATTCGGGATCGAAGATCTCGCGTCTGAAGAACGAACTCACCGACGCCGACGGATACGCGGCGACGATGAACGCGAGCGACCCGCGTGACCGCCTCTTCGTTGAGATCTTCAAGATGTATGAGCAGGAACTGCGCCGCGCAAACGCGTTCGACTTCGATGACCTGATCGGGCAGACCGTACACCTCTTCCGCGCGCATCCCGAGGTGGCGGCCGTCTATCAGCGCCGCTTCCGGCACATCCTGGTCGACGAGTATCAGGACACGAACCACGCGCAGTATTCGCTGATTCGCGAGCTCACCCGCCCGGTTGAGCCAGAGGAAGTGGAGCGACTGGTGCCGCCCATCCGCGCGGCCGAACTCGACGGCTCGGGCAAGATCCCGGGTGCCAGCCTCACCGTTGTCGGTGATTCGGACCAGTCGATTTATGCGTTCCGCGGCGCGGACATTCGCAACATCGTGGAGTTCGAGCGAGACTTCCGTGGCGCAGAGGTCGTGAAGCTTGAACAGAACTACCGCTCGACCCAAAACATCCTGAGCGCGGCGAACGCGGTAATCGGCAACAACTTTGACCGCCAGGAGAAGAATCTCTGGACGGCGGAGGGGGACGGCGAGCGCATCGTCGGCTTCACCGGCTACTCGCAGCACGACGAGGCGCGATTTGTGGCCGAAGAGATCGAGGATCTGCACCGTGGCGGCCTCGCCTACGGTGACGTTGCCGTGTTTTACCGCACGAACTCGCAGACGCGTGCGCTTGAGGAATTGCTCATCCGTTCCGCGATTCCGTATCGGGTGCTCGGCGGCACCAAGTTCTATGAGCGAGCTGAGATCAAGGACGCGATGGCGTACCTTACGAGCATCGCGAACCCCTACGATCCGATCGCGTGGTCGCGCCTCTTGGGCGCCCCGAAGCGTGGCATCGGGCCGATGGCTGAGGCGCACCTCGCGAACTTTCAAGAGGAACACGGGCTCACCTTCCACGAGGCCATGCTGCGCGCGGGGGAGCTCTCCTTCGGTCCGAAAGTACTGAACGCCATTGTTAGCCTCGCGGAGATGCTGACGCGCGCCTCCGCGATGGCTGCGGGGAATCCGGAGTTGGAACAGGCACCCGCGCCAGTGGGGGATCTCCTGAAGCTCATTCTTGATGAAACCGAAATGATTGAGAAGCTGCGCCAGAAGCGCGATCCGCAAGATGATGCGCGCGCGGAGAACCTTGAAGAGCTCGTTGCTGTTGCGCGCGAGTTTGATGCGAAGCAGCCGGGGGCGGGGCTTCTCGCCTTCCTCACCGAGGTCAGCCTGGTCGCCGCGGCCGATGACCTCGACGATTCGAGCGGCACCGTGTCTCTGATGACGATGCACACCGCGAAGGGCCTCGAATTCAAGGCCGTGTTCATCACGGGCGTTGAAGAGGGGCTTTTGCCGCATCAGATGTCCGTTGACGAGGTGGGTGGTGTCAATGAAGAGCGGCGGCTCATGTATGTCGGCATTACGCGTGCGCGCGAGCGGCTGTATTTGACGCTCGCGAGCACTCGCGCCGTGTTTGGTGACGTCTCTGTGGCGATGCCGTCGCGGTTCCTGCAGGAGATCCCGAGGGGCTGATCGATTGGCGGCAGTCGCCGGGCGAGGTCACCGGGCGCGGCGGCACCGAGTCCCGCGCGCTCAACGCAAACCGGGGCAGCGGGGGTGCGGTGCGCACCCGGCGGCCCGTTGACTCGAATGTGACCTTCGGATCATCCGGTGGTTCCGGGGGCTACTCCAGCGGTTCTGCCGCGGTGAGTGAACCGGCCAGCGGCAACATGCAATCGGCGCTTGATAAGTGGCGGGAGCGCAAGAAGGCTGCCAAACAGGCGCAGGCCGCGGGAGGCGGATTCCCGAACACGATCATGGGTTCGGTGCGAGACAACGGTGACCTTGAACTGAACCCGGGGGATCGGATCCGTCACGACGAGTACGGTGAGGGTCGCGTGAGCGCGATCACGGGTGTCGGATCGAAGCGCATCGCTCACGCGGTGTTTGACGCGGTCGGCGAGCGTAAGCTTCTCGTGAAGCTTGCCCCGATCGAGAAGCTTGACTGAGGAGTCGCGCGACCGGGTGTCCGCCGTCGGGATTGTGTGAGGCGCGGTGCCCACGCGAGTTCTCTTCGGTGTTGCGGGAGGTGCGTGTGGCGTTCGGACTGGCTGTCCGAACCCCACACGCATTGGAGCTGAACTGCCCCTCAGTTGGGTGCCGCAGGGAAAGCTGTCTCTATGCGTCAGCGGTGATCTCGACGGGTGTCCGTCCTCCGTGGGAAACCTCGATGCGACGTGGCTTGGCTTCTTCTGCGACCGGAATTGTTAGCGTGAGGACGCCGTCGGTGTAGGCCGCATTGATTGACTCAAGGGCGAGTCCTCGGCCCACCGTCAGTTGACGGGCGTAGGTTCCGGTCGGGCGCTCCTTGGCGAGCCACTGAATGTCTTCGCCGTCGGGCAGCGCGCGCTCGGCACGGATCGTCAGCGTACGGTCTTCGACATTGACGTCGATCGAATCAGGGTTGACGCCAGGAACATCCAAGCTCAGTACGTAGTGGTCACCCGAGCGGTAGAGGTCCATCGGCATCTGGGCGCCAGCTCGCTCAGGGCTGAGCATTTGGCCCATCAGGTGGTCAAGTTCACGGAAAGGATCGTAGTTGCGTGCCATCTTTCTACTCCTTCGAGTATCTGGGGCCGACCATCACGGCCCGGTAATTCATTTTTAGCACTCTCGGGGGTAGAGTGCCAATGAAAGTTGAGTCGGGTTCGCTCAAGGCGAAGGGGGCGCTTGTTCTGTTTGCTTGGTGGGCGTGCTCTGGGGTGTCGCGGCGTTTGGCGACTATGCCCGGCGCTGCTGTTCGCGCGGGAGTGGTCTACGTGGGATCGGAAGCATGGGGTGGCGGATTCCAGGGGCTGTGCCGCCGATGGGCTCGGTCTGTGCCCAAAACTAGTGGTATGTCTCAGAAATAGCTTCCCAGTGATGCCACATCGCCCACGCATCACGCGACGTCGCGTGGCTTACGAACTTGCGTGGCGACAGGGTCAATGACCGCACCGCCCGAGAACTGGCGCATATCGACAATTTGGTGCATGGACGCTCAACCTGCGCCAGGTCGAGGCCGCACTGCGTGCAGGTTTCAACTGGCAGACCATCGCCGATCCCCACGCCTCATGATTCAACTCGTCGAAGTTGACCTCTCCCGGCCGCTTACGGCACGCAACTGACCAGAACCTTGCGCAATAAGTGATCCCGCGCTGTCAACTACCGTGATCGAGCGAAGACCCAGGTCGCGCAGCTCATCAGGGCCGCCATCACCGTCAGAATCGCAGCTGAAAATCCCCAACGCAGCAGACTCGGATTCCACGCGGGGTCAGGATCGACACCGGACCCTTGTAATGCCATCCGCTCAGACTCATCGGCGAGCTCGAGCAAATGATGCAGATCTATGCTGATCGCGCCCAGCGAAAATGACCAACGCGCCGGCATCCCACTCGCGACCCAGTTCAGCGCTGCGTTGTCAACAAGTGGAATCAGGCCCCCATTCAGGACCATCTGCAGCATCAACACGACGACCAGAACTGGCATCACCTGGTTCTGCGAAGTCACGAGGGAAGAAAGGAGGAGCCCGAGAAAGACGCCACCCCAGACCGTGGCGGTGACTGCAATACCCAGCTCAAGGTATGCACCTAGCCCGAGCACGCCGTCGCCGCTCGGGCCTTGTTTTACCGTCGTTGCAATCATGACAATGATCACCGCACCCGCGGCGCCCAACGCGCCAAAAACGAGAATCTTGGCTGCGAGATACGCCGAAGTGCTGAGACCCATCGCTCGCTCCCGGCGGTAGATGTGACGTTCCCCGATGAGCTCGCGAATGGTCATGGATATTCCCATGAAGATTGACCCGATAGTGAGGAGGGTGAGAATCATCTGCGGTTCTTGCGAGTACTTGGCTTGTGTCACCTGCGTGAGGCCAGAATTACCCGGCACGACGATTGGCAATAGCCCCACCACAAACGGAAGCGCGAGCAGAAACAGCGTGTACCCGCGATCAGCGAGCATCAGCGCCAGCTGTCGCTGCACCAGCGTAAAGAACTGTCGGACGCGGGGAATCTTTGTAGGCGCTTCGTGTGGCTTTGGTGGGCGTTCAGTGATTGGCTCGGTCGCAAGAAGGAACGCCTCCAGAGACTGTTGCCAGTGCCCAGCTGATTCGCGTGGATTGATCTTGAGCTGCTCAAAAATCTCGGACCAGTCTTCTGTGCCGAAATAGCGCCACGCTTCGGGTTCGTTCCCAATAAAGGCGATTTCACCGCCCGGGGCCAGCACAACTACTTGGTCGCAGATATCAAGGCACGCGACGGAGTGTGTCACAGCGAGAACGGTGCGTCCCCCGTCAGCGAGCGCACGAAACTGCTCCATCAGTCTCCTGTCGAGCGCTGGATCAAGCCCAGAAGTTGGCTCGTCGAGCACCAGGAACTTCGGCTCGGTAAGTAGCTCCAGTGCGATCGAGGCTCTTTTGCGTTGCCCGCCAGAAAGCCGAGCAACTCGAGTCCTTTGATGTGGTGCGAGATCAAGCTCCGCCAAGACTTGCTGCACTCGGGCCTCGCGTTGTCGCGCGTTCATCTCGGTGCTCAGTCGAAGTTTTGCGGCGTAGCGCAAAGCGCGCACGAGGGTGAGCTGGGAATGAATGACATCTTCCTGCGGCACCATCCCCAGCAGCGTCTTCACTTGGTCGTAATAACGATGAACGTTGATACCGGAGAGGGTGACTGTGCCGCGACTTGGCTCCATAAGCCCAGAGATTGTGCGAACGAAGGTCGATTTTCCTGCTCCAGAAGGCCCAACAACAGCCGTGAGCGTGCCGTTCCATGCGGATACCGAGACGCCATGCAGAAGTCTCTTTTTGTTCGCCACGGTCGCATCAACATCGCACACCCGTAAGCCATCTTCCTGAACGGGGAGTCGCGGTGGAGGCCCAATCGGGATCGATGGTGAGGCAGCCTTGGCGGGCCTGTCTAGGGCGATGGGGTGGGGGATATGGATGATGGGCGGCGGGCCGATTCGCCGCAGCACGGTTGCGAGGGGATCCACGGCGGTGTCAGGCTTCAAAGAACTGTATGGGGTGCCCTGCAAGTAGGAACCGATGTGGTAGGAGATACTCGATCCCGGGATGAGCAGGAAAGAAGTTCTCGCCAGAAGCAAGCAGGGTCCCGTTGCCAGAATGAAGGTCAGTGATCCGCCAGCCGTCGTGCGCCCGCACAAGGAGCGCATGAGAGGACGAAAGGTGTTTGGTGGGATCCTCAAGCTTCACCAGTTGCGCGCCGGGAGAGTTGAGATCCGCGGGCCTGCGCCCAATGACCACGCGCTCCGAGATGATATCGACGGTTGTTCCGTCGGGGAGTGCTAGTCGCGGTGGCTTCCTCGTTTCTCTGGATGACGGAACGCGAACGGCCTCCGAGGTATTCTTCTGTGTCGGCGGAGTTGTTTGTGGTGTCGTCGCTAACGCGGAGAGGTGCGTGACTTCGGCGTCGTATCTGACCGCGGCCGCGGGCAGCGGATCCCCGGACTTTAGGAGCCGCTCACGCTGCTGGAGATACTGCGCATATACGGCACGCCGAAGCGCATCGTCACCGTTCTCCCAGAGCCACTGGCGCAACGCCTCATCAATCTCTGGATGGACCGCGACCTCAACTCGTCGATGTGGCTGAGAGACCAGAATCTCGCGGAGCTGGATCGGTGTCAATGAAGCTTCGAGTCGGTCGGAAGCAAGCATGTCCTGTCCCCTTGTAGATCTAGCTGCAACTGCGGCTTTCCCCCTCATTCTATCTTTCTCGTCCCAAGTGATTGCATCGGCGATGTGCTCTAGTAGTGTGTCTCAGTTTTGTTTTGCTTGTTGAGGGCGACCCCGCCTCGCGCGACTTTCGCGAGGATTGAATCAGCGGTCGGGGTCCAGACGAACGGCTTCGGGTGTTCATTGTTATGGCGAATGTAGTCCTCGATTTTCTCGACAAGGTCCGGTGCTGAGCGAAACACTCCCCGGCGTAGCGTCCGTTCGCTCAGATCGCGAAACCAGCGCTCGATCAGGTTCAGCCACGATGACGACATGGGCGTGAAGTGGAAAAGGAATCGCGGATGCTTCTCGAGCCACTTCTGAACGTTCGCGTGCTTGTGAGTGGCATAGTTGTCAACAATCAGATGCACTTCGAGACCAGCTGGCACTTCCTTTTCGATGGTGTTCAAAAACGCCAGGAACTCGTCGTGTCGATGCTTCGGCACACACGAACCGATCACCTTTCCAGTAGCGACTTCGAGCGCTGCAAAGAGAGTGGTCGTGCCGTTGCGTTTGTAGTCGTGCGTACAGGTGCTGGCACGCCCCTTGGTGAGTGGCAGTGAGGGCTGTGGCCGATCCAACGCCTGGATCGAGGTCTTCTCGTCAACACACAGCACGATCGCGTTCTCGGGTGGGCTGAGATACAAGCCGCACACGTCGATGAGTTTCTCCTCAAATTTGGGGTCCGTGGATACCTTGAATGTTTTCACCAGGTGCGGTTTCAGTCCGCGAGCAGCCCAGATGCGTTGCATTTGAGTGGGAGACACCCCAACGCGTGCTGCCATCGATCGGACTGACCAGTGCGTCGCGTTCTCCGGCTTAGAATGCTCGGTCAGTTCAACGATTTCTTGGATCTTCTCGTCCGAGATCACGGGCTTGCGTCCGCGCCCCTGGCGGATGGTTTCGATTCCGTTCAGGCCGTCTTCAAGGAAACGGGACCGCCAGTCCCGTACCGTGTTCGTGTTTACTCCTACCTCGCGAGAGATGCGGGCATGAGAGGTGCCGTTAGCAGCTCGCAACAGCACGGTAGCGCGTTGTACCGCGCGATGAGAGCCAATCTTTGACTTTGCGACCCGTTCAAGAATGAGGCGCTGTTCAGGGGTGCGAAGGCTAGCGGGAGGCTGGTTTTCGAGACATGCTCCATTCTGTCAAAAATAGACACGTTATTTTGGAGATACGCCACTAGAAACGGGCTCATCGGCAGGTGTGCACCATAGGAAAACCGACTTCGGAAGCAGTCACCGACACCACCAGCATGCACCCCCAGGCCAGCGCGAATCAAGGGGGAGGTGTCGAACGGTTCCCAAGAACAATTCTCGGTCGTCACAGGCGACGGGCGTAGCCCGGGTGGACAGCTAGAAACGAGGAGTGTTCCCCAAACGCACGAACCCGCAACCCCCACCGTTCATTTGACCCTTGTATTGACAGCTGTCAACATAGACGCATGTCTAAACAAGTCTCCGTTGCAGCCGCCTCGGAACAAAAGAAGCCGACAGCGCCACCGCACCTCTCCACACTCGACAAGTGGCTGCCGCTGTGGATTGGCCTCGCGATGCTCGCGGGTATCGCCCTCGGGCGCTTCGTGCCTGCGCTTGCGGACGCCCTCGCACATCTAGAGATCGCGGGAGTCTCGGTGCCGATCGGTCTCGGCCTCCTCGTCATGATGTATCCGGTGCTCGCGAAGGTGCGCTACGACAGGATCGCTGCGGTCACGGGTGACAAGCGACTGCTGCTGTCCTCCCTGCTGCTGAACTGGATCATTGGCCCCGCCGTCATGTTTGCGCTCGCGTGGCTGCTGCTGCCCGATCTGCCCGAGTACCGCACCGGGCTGATCATCGTGGGGCTCGCGCGCTGCATCGCAATGGTCGTGATCTGGAACGATCTCGCCTGCGGCGACCGCGAGGCGACGGCGGTGCTCGTCGCGATCAACTCGGTGTTCCAGGTGTTCGCGTTCTCACTGCTGGGCTGGTTCTATCTGACGGTGCTGCCCGGCTGGTTAGGGCTCGATACGCAGGGTCTTGAAGTGTCGGTGTGGCAGATCGCCATGAACGTGCTGGTGTTCTTGGGGGTGCCACTCATCGCGGGGTTCGCATCGCGGTGGATCGGCGAGCGGCGGAAGGGCCGCGAATGGTACGAAGAGAAATTTGTGCCGCGGATCGGGCCGTGGGCGCTCTACGGACTCCTCTTCACGATCGTGCTGTTGTTCGCCCTTCAGGGTAACGCGATCACCCGCAGCCCGTGGGACGTCGCCCGCATCGCCCTGCCGCTGCTCGCCTACTTCGCACTGATGTGGTGTGCGGGCCTCGCCGCGGGGCGGGCGCTCGGGCTCGGGTATGCGCGATCCACCACGCTCGCCTTCACCGCCGCCGGCAACAATTTTGAGCTCGCCATCGCGGTCGCGATCGGCACCTTCGGTGCGGCCTCCGGTCAGGCGCTCGCTGGCGTCGTCGGTCCGCTGATCGAGGTGCCGGTGCTGGTGGGTCTCGTATACGTCTCGCTGTGGGCCGCAAGAGCGTGGTTCCACGTTGACCCCTACGCAGTTCAGGAGCAGAACGCATGACCACTCCAAGCCCACAGACCCCGCTTGCGGCTCGGGCCATTAGCCCAAAGATTGCGACATCGCTCGCCGACACCCTGAAGGCCCTCGCCGATCCGCTGCGCCTGCGGCTCGTCTCCGCGATCGCTGCCACTTCCAATGGCGATTGCTGTGTGTGTGACCTTACGGCTATCGCCGATGTCTCCCAGCCGACCGTGTCACACCATCTCAAGAAGCTGAAGGATGCCGAGCTGTTGACGTCTGAGCGTCGGGGTACCTGGGTGCACTACCAGATCGCGCCGGCGCGCCGGGCGGAGGTGATGGCGCTACTGAGCGCGGTGACCCCGCTCGAGGAAGCTGTAGACGCCGAGAATGAGACCGCGCGCGTCGAGGCGCTGCGCACCATGGATGCGCGGGTGACGCGCCTCGCCGAGCAACTCGCGGCAGAACTCAGTGATCTGCACCCCGATGTCATTATGACGATCGTGCGTGAGTCATATGCCGGCCTCGCGCGCACCGCGACGGTGACGCAGCATCTGATTCCGCTGACCGAGCGTTTCGCGCGGCAGCGCCTCGCTGATTTGGTGCGGGATCGCGCGGTTGCGCCCCCGCAGGTGCTGTTTGTGTGCGTCGGTAACTCCGGGCGATCACAGCTCGCTGCCGCGCTGACGAACCAGCTGTCGGGCGGCCGGGTGATTGCGCGATCCGCCGGATCACGGCCCGCCGCGAGTATCGATCCGGATGTGCGGGTGCTGCTTCAGGATATCGCGGGTGATGACGTTGACGCCCTGTACCCGAAGCCGCTCACCGACGACGCCGTGCGTGCCGCCGATGTGGTCGTGACGATGGGCTGCGGAGATGTGTGCCCGGTGATTCCCGGGGTCAACTATGAGGATTGGGCGGTCGGAGATCCCGCGCTTGCGTCGCCCGAGGGCACCGCGGCCATTCGCGACGACATTGCCGCCCACGTGCGCACCTTGCTCGACACGCTGCTCGTGCCGCAGGCTACTGAAATAACAGGAAAGGTACCTTCATGACCGACGCAACCCCCACGGTGCTCTTCGTGTGCGTACACAATGCGGGCCGTTCGCAAATGGCGGCCGGGTTCCTGCGCGAGCTGGGAGCCGGACGCATTGAGGTGCGCTCGGCGGGGTCGATGCCCGCGGATCAGCTCAACCCGGTCGCGATTGAGGCGATGGCTGAGGTGGGCATCGACATCGCAACCGAGGCCCCGAAAGTGCTCACACCCGAGGCAGTGCAGGAGTCAGACGTGGTGATCACCATGGGCTGCGGCGATGCGTGCCCGTTCTTCCCGGGCAAACGCTACGAAGACTGGAAACTCAACGACCCGGCGGGGCAGGGGATCGAGGCGGTGCGGGTGATCCGCGACGAGATTCGGGATCGCGTGCGGTCGTTGATCGCAGAGCTCGTGTAGCGGCACCCGGACAGCTGTATCGATGGGTGTCGATGTCTTGGTGAAGCTCGTGATAACCTTATATCGAATGTTGTCGATATAGACGCCGGCAAGGCGAGAAACGGTGCACCATGAACATCAAGATCCTCGGACCCGGCTGCGCAAACTGCAAGAACCTCGAGCGCGCCACCCGCGATGCCCTCGCCGATATGGGGAGCGACGCCACCATCGAAAAAGTCACCGAGTATCCGGCCATCGCGGCCTACGGGGTCATGTCTACGCCCGCGCTCGTGGTCAACGAAAAGGTACTCGTATCCGGCCGCGTGCCCAAGAAAGCCGAGATTGTCGAGATCCTGAGCTCCGGCCAGGCTTCGAGTGCGGCCCCAGAGGGTGCCTGCGCCTGCGGTGGTGAATGCTGATCGCGCGAATCTAGACGAAGCGGGAAGACACCAGGCTGATGAGTCTGAAACTTGAACTGCCGTTCACCGGCAAAGACCTGCGCACCGGGCAACTGGTGTGGCGTCTGGCGGCGCTCGCCGCCGCGTGGGTCGTGCTGTACGTGCTGAACGAAAACGTCTGGGCGTGGCTGTTCGGCGACGCGCTGGGCCTCGACACTGGCGAGCGGCTGTGGGGATCGATCGAGTTTTTCGTCTATGACACCTCGAAGATCCTGCTGCTGCTCGCGGGCATGATCTTCAGTATCGGCCTGCTCCGCACCGCGCTGCGGCCCGAGCGGATCCGCGCCTGGCTCGACGGCAAGTCGCTGCCCATCGCACTGCTGCTCGCGGCGCTGTTTGGCGCGATTACGCCGTTCTGCTCGTGCAGTTCCATCCCGCTGTTCATCGGTTTCGTGGCGGCGGGAGTGCCGCTGTCGGTGACGCTGACCTTCTTGATCGCATCGCCGCTCGTCAACGAGGTCGCCGTGCTGATGCTCGGAAACGCGTTCGGTTGGCCGGTGACGATTGCGTACGTGCTCGCGGGGCTCGGCATCGCGGTCGTGATTGGTGCGATCCTGTCTCGATTCAAGCTCGACCACCACGTCCAGGACTTCGTGTTCGGCACGCCCACCTCGGCGCTACACGAGGGCGGAGGAAAGATCACGCTGCAGCAGCGGGTCGACGCCGCGGCCGAGGAAACCCGGGACATCTTCGGGCGGGTGTGGAAATGGGTCATTCTTGGGGTCGGTGTTGGCGCGGTGATTCACGGTTGGGTGCCAACCGAATTCTTTGCCACCTATGCTGGGCCTGATAACCCCTTCGCGGTGGTCATCGCGACCCTCGCAGGGGCGCCGCTGTATTCGAACGCCGCGGGTGTGATCCCGATCGTTGAAGCGATGTACGGAAAAGGTATGGCACTGGGCACGGCGATGAGTTTTATGATGGCAACCGTTGCGCTGTCGCTCCCAGAATTCATGCTGCTGAAACAGGTGCTGAAGCCACGGCTCCTTCTGATCTTCTTTGGCTCGGTGAGCATCGCGATCATGCTCGTTGGCTTTGGCTTCAACCTGTTTGCGGGGTAGGGCGCCTGCCTCGATGAGAGAGGGGGAACGGCCGCGAGATCGCGTGTACCCTGGGAAAGGTGAGTGAGCTGCAACGGCTGAGGATAACGGGATCCTCATCGCTATTCAGGCGACACAACGCGCACTCTCTTTATCTCTCGAGCGCCGGGCTCGTCTTTAGCTTGACGTTCTTGATTGATCTCCTCCTTCATCGCTATGTCAACAACCAGTGGCTGCTGTGGGCGCTGCTCGGCGTGAGCCTTGTCGCGACAGCGTGCGCGTTTGTGCTCGGTGCGCGAGTATCGAAGGCCGCGGGCCTCGTCGCGGCTTTCCTGCTTGTGGCGGCGCTCAGCTATTACATGAGCCTCCCGGATGATCCGCAATCTGTCGTGTCCTCCGTGCAGGCGCTCCCGCTGGTCGCGTTTTACGTTGGCTGGTTTGTGCGCCCCGGGATGGACTACGTTCTGATGGCGCTCTTTGGGGCGGCGTTCGTCGTTGCTCTGAGTTCGAACCCGCTGGTTGGGCCAGAGGGTGCGGTCGGAGTCTCGGTGGCGGTGCACGGGATGCTCAGTTTCTTTTTCTGCTTTAGTGCCGGAGCGTATCTGTGGCGTCGCGCAGAGCGCCGAGCAGTCATCGATCCCCTCACCGGGGCGATAAACCGGCAACGGTTGCACGATCGCATCGAGCATCACCTTCGCCTTCGCAAGCTGAGCAGCGCGTTGAGTCTTGTCGTGATTGACTTTGACGACTTTAAGCGGTTGAACGACCTCGAAGGGCACGCCGCTGGTGATGCGGCGCTGCGCACCGAGGTTGCGCTGTGGCGAAGCGGGGTCCGCAGGCAGGACGAGGTCGCGAGAATCGGCGGTGACGAGTTCGTGCTGCTGTTGCCGCGAACCTCTGTCGCGGAGGCGCAGGTTATCGTGGCCCGGCTCCGCAAGGCGGCGAAATATCGGTGGTCGTGGGGCATCGCCGAGTCTCGCCCGGACGACAACGCGACATCTCTGCTCGCGCGCGCCGACGCGGAACTGTATGCGCAGAAGCGGACGCGAAAGGGGCACGATCATGGCACCGCGTGAGCGCATGAGTCAGCGCGCCTCCGACGCGTCCCTGCGCGGGCTATGGTCGCGCGTGGTCGCTTGGCAGAGTCCGTACTCGGTCGTCACCAGCATGCTCGCCTGTGTGCTCGCCTTGGTGGTCGTTTCGGATCTTCTGTTCGGCGCCTCGAGCACGCAGGGATATCCGGTGGTCATTTGGCTGCTGCTGTACATCGTGGCGGCGCTGCTGCCGCTGTTGCTCGGGCGTCGCTTTCCGCGCTGGGGTGGGATCCTCTTGGTGGCGCTGATTGAGAGCTGGTCGATTGCCGCGTTGCTGCGCGGCGGGCTGAGTGACCTCGAAATCAGCTCCTTGCTTGAACTGCCGATGGTCGCTCTCTATCTGGGCTGGTTCTATCGGGCGCTGGTGGGGCGGATCTTGATGGCGGTCAGTGTGATCGGTGACGTGGCGCTGCTGATCGCGTATCCGGGGCTTGCGCAGGGGGTCGTCTCGGTGCGGGTGACCGTGGCGTACGCGCTGCTCTTCGCGGTGTTCTGCTTTGAGGGTGCGCGGGCGCTGCGGCGTCAGGGATATGTGCAGTCGATTACGGATCCCCTCACCGGGGCGCTGAATCGTCGGGGACTTGAAGTCGCGAGTCGCCGTCTGCGCAGGGGGGCCGAAAGTGCCGGCGAATCGCTCGTGGTCGTGGCCATCGACTTTGATGACTTCCGCAGCGTCAATGAGCAGGGCGGCCACGGGGCCGGGGACGATGCGCTCCGTGGGGCGGTGGCGAGCTGGCAGGAGCTTCTGGGACGTCGGCGATCCGGGCTCATCGCGCGTCTGGGCGGCGACGAGTTCGCCCTGCTGTTGCGAGGTGAGGTCGAAACGGTGGATTCCCTGCTTCGGGAATTGAAGCGTGCCTCCTCACATTCCTGGACCTGGGGGCCGTGCCACTGCAGGGGGAAGAGCCTCTCGAAGACGCGATTGCCCGGGCCGATAGGAAGCTGTACGCGGCAAAGCGATCCAGAGATGCTCGCGGGGCCTCCTGAATCAACGCGCAGTGGTAGACTTTCCCGTGGTCGACTTATCTTGACATCGAGACATTTTCTGCCTCGGGCATCTCAAAATCCCAAGCAAAGGACAGTACGTGGATCTGTACGAGTACCAGGCACGAGACCTATTTGAGCGTTATGGGGTGCCGGTTCTCGCCGGTATCACCGCGGACACGCCAGAAGAGGCTCGCGCTGCCGCAGAGAAGATTGGCGGCGTGGTCGTCGTCAAAGCGCAGGTAAAGGTTGGAGGCCGCGGCAAAGCCGGCGGCGTGAAGGTAGCGAAAAACGCCGACGAGGCGTTTGCTGCTGCAGAGGCAATTCTGGGGCTGGACATCAAGGGGCACGTGGTCAAGCGTGTCATGGTGGCCGCGGGCGCCGATATTGCTGAGGAGTTTTACTTCTCCGTGCTTCTTGACCGGGCGAACCGCTCGTACCTGTCGCTGTGCAGCGTTGAGGGCGGTATGGAAATTGAGCAGCTTGCGGTTGAGAAGCCGGAGGCGCTCGCGCGCATCGAGGTGGATCCGATCGCCGGTATCGATGCCGCAAAGGCGGTCGAGATTGCCCGCGCGGCCAAGTTCCCCGAAGAGCTCGTGGCAAAGGTTGCCGCGGTGTTCGAAAAGCTGTATGCCGTGTATGCGGGTGAGGATGCAACCCTCGTTGAGGTCAACCCGCTCGTGCTGACCGGCGCCGGAGAGATCATTGCGCTTGATGGCAAGGTGTCGCTTGACGAGAACGCTGGCTTCCGTCAGCCCGCGCACGAGGCCCTGGAGGACAAAGCCGCTGAGGATCCGCTGGAGGCGAAAGCCAAGGCTCAGGATCTGAACTACGTGAAGCTCGACGGTGAGGTCGGTGTCATCGGTAACGGTGCCGGGCTCGTGATGTCAACGCTTGATGTCGTCGCCTACGCCGGCGAGAACCACGGCGGTGTGAAGCCCGCGAACTTCCTCGACATCGGTGGTGGCGCCTCCGCCGAGGTGATGGCCGCTGGCCTCGACGTCATCCTTGGTGACCCGCAGGTAAAGTCCGTGTTTGTGAACGTCTTCGGTGGCATCACTGCGTGTGACGCGGTCGCCAATGGCATCGTCGGTGCGCTCGCCGCGCTGGGGGCCTCAGCGAACAAGCCGCTCGTCGTGCGCCTCGACGGTAACAACGTCGAAGAGGGTCGCAAGATCCTGAACGATGCCGCACACCCGCTCGTCACGCTCGCCGAGACGATGGACGAGGGCGCCGACAAGGCCGCCGCACTCGCCAACGCACGATAGCCCGCACGGAACGAAGAAGTAAGGAAAACTATGTCGATCTTCCTGAATAAGGATTCCAAGGTCATCGTCCAGGGCATCACCGGCGGCGAGGGCACCAAGCACACCGCCCGGATGCTCGCTGCGGGCACCCAGATCGTTGGCGGCGTCAATGCGCGCAAGGCGGGCACCACGGTGTCTCACGTCGACGCGACGGGTGCGAGCGTTGAGCTGCCCGTGTTCGCCTCGGTCGCCGAGGCGATGGCCGCCACCGGTGCGGACGTGTCCGTTGCCTTCGTGCCGCCGGCCTTCACCAAAGACGCGGCGATCGAAGCAATCGACGCGGGTATTGGTCTGCTCGTCATCATCACCGAGGGTGTGCCGGTGAAGGACTCTGCTGAGCTGTGGGCTCACGCCAAGGCCACCGGCAACACGACACGCATCATCGGCCCGAACTGCCCCGGCATCATCACTCCCGGTGAAGCACTCGCGGGGATCACCCCCGCCACGATCACGGGGAAGGGCCCCATCGGTCTCGTCTCGAAGTCGGGCACGCTGACCTATCAGATGATGTACGAGCTGCGGGATCTCGGCTTCTCCACCGCAATCGGCATTGGTGGCGACCCCATCATCGGGACCACCCACATCGATGCGCTTGCCGCATTCGAGGCTGATCCCGAGACAAAAGCCATCGTGATGATCGGTGAGATCGGCGGCGATGCTGAGGAGCGCGCGGCGGAGTTCATCAAGCACAACGTGACGAAGCCCGTCGTCGGCTACGTTGCGGGGTTCACCGCGCCCGAGGGCAAGACGATGGGCCACGCTGGCGCGATTGTCTCCGGTTCAGCGGGTACGGCGCAGGCGAAGAAGGAAGCGCTTGAGGCGGCAGGGGTGAAGGTCGGCAAGACGCCGTCTGAGACCGCCGTGCTGCTGCGCCAGGCGTACGCCGCGCTGTAGCCAACACTGCGGGATCGCTTCGATCCACAACGAACCGGGTTCTCGCCACTCACCGTGGTGAGAACCCGGTTCTGTTTGTTTGACTGAGTCCTGACTCGTGCCAACTTGCTCAGGCTTCGGGTGCGCGAGGTCGTCCATCGAATAGAAGGCCTCGGCAGCATCGAAACAGCCACCGTTGTCCACTGTGAACTCATTGATCTCCACACTGTCACCGGGTGCTTTAGGCACCCGTATGTACACAGGGCCCTTATCAATATCAAGAATTCCAGTCTCCCAATAGGTGTATGTCACACCCTTGTTCTCAATAACGAGGCGAAAACTATCGTCACAACGGGCTTTGATCTCTTGGGAGACTAGGCCTGCAGCAACTTGGTCACAGTGCTTTTCTAGACCTGGAAAGAAGGCAACCTCATATTGCGTCGAGAAATCGCTGCAAGCCAACACACAGGCAATCAGTATCGTTCCACTCACCGCCGCCAGCACAAAAGACAAAAGCTTAGGCCGGGTACCTTGTCTCATTGCTGTAGCTCTGCTTTCAGAAATTTCCAATAATTCTCCAGTTGCGATTCCTTGTTATGGGAGCAGCTTTCCAGGGTTGGATTTTCGGGATCATCGACTCGATCGTGTCTGACCCGTGGGGAGCAGCGGGGTCGATGTTCTTAGATCTCATCGCTGCAGACCATTGAGACGAGTGCGCTGGTGAAGGCACTGGACGAGCATTTGTCAACGTTGCCCTTACGTACGTTGGTGGTCTTGGGCTCGTTCGGGGTTTGAAGAGCCTGCGGAGCGTGGAAGCCATCTCAGCGGTCAGGATCGGCGAACAAATCTCTCGAGGTCATGCTTTTGACAAGCATGTAATCCAGCGTGGTGAGTTTCCAGGTGTCAAGACTCCTGAACAATTCGCCAAACTGATTGATGACGTGGTAAAAAACGGAGAAGAAGTCTCGCCTGAGCGCGGTCGTTCTGCGTTTTGGAAAGATGGAGTCGTCGTGATCCTCGACCCTAAGAGCCCAGAGGGAGGAACTGCATTTCGCCCGATAGATGGATACAACTACTTCGAAGAACTCAAAGGTAAGTGAGTATGCGCCTAGTAACTCTTATTCATTCCGTTTCCACTCCGGAGCTTCATCAGCTGCCGGAGAATGGCTCTTTGGAAAGGGGCGAGGTCCTGTTTTTCGCTACTTCGGAGGGGCTCCGTATGATCCGGAGTGGTATCCGTGAAATGCATGAGGAACTTCGAGGTGCGGACTTCGTTGAACGAATTGGAATCGCTCCGGAGACTGCGCTTGAATTTCAAGACTCTCTGCGGGCAATATCGGAAGTGATCGCAACTGGACAAATCGAATTGTCTGAATTTGATGGAAGCTTTTTTGTTGCTGTGACCCCGTGGGTGTTGTCTGGAGAGTCTTCTCAGCCTTCGGAGCCGTTCTCGAAGGGGAGTCTCCTTCTTGCTGCAAGTAAGGATGAGCTTGAGGCCCATATTGCGATGTGCGCCGCTACGCTCGACGTTCTCGAAGAATGGGAATACGAGATGAGGGTCGGTTTCACTTCAGATGAGGCCCGTCGGGCAGTGGCGGATCTAGAGGGTTTACTGGATCAAGGAAGACGGGCACCAGACTAGTAGTGTGTCGTGTCTAGTTTTCTGGGTATAGGTGGCGGAGCTTGGTGCGGGCGTCCGCGCTCGTGAATTGCCAGTTCACTTGCCGCCGGTCGGTGTTCGTTGCGTGCTGCCAAGCCGCGAGTTCATGGTTGAGGGTGTCAAGGCGGTCAAGGCGATGCCCGAGGCATTGCCTCGTGAGGGCGGAAAGTTCAATCTCGGCGATATTGAGCCAGGAACCATGTTTCGGGGTGTAGTGAATCTCAAGACGTTCCGTCAACGCACGAGCGGTCTCCGGGTCGAATGCTTCATAGAGAGAACCGGTGGTGGAGGGTGTCAAATAGTTTGTGTAAGCCGGGGATCCCCGGAAGGAACGCAACACTATGGAGACCATGTCGTATCAAGACGAGGAACGCGCCGAAAGGCGTCGTACACAGAAAGAGATCGCTGACCAGCTGAGGGCCTCTGGCGCGTTGGATGACATCTTCGCGCAGATGGACGCGGGTGCCCCGTTGACCGGCGACAACGGGCTACTCGGCGGGATTGTGAAGGCCGCCCTCGAACGCGGCCTGGAAACGGAGCTGAGTGACCATCTCGGGTATGAGAAAGGAGATCCCGAAGCAAACATTTACCCGAATTCCCGGAATGGGACGTCAGCGAAAACCGTATCGACCGAGGTCGGTGATATTGAGCTTGCGATCCCCAGGGACCGTGACGGGTCATTCACGCCGATGCTCGTCCCGAAAGGCCAGCGCCGCCTCGACGGATTAGACGGCATGATCATCTCGCTCTATGCGGGCGGGATGACGATCCGTGAGATCCAGCATCACCTGTACTCAACGCTGGGCACTGACCTGTCACACGAGACGATCTCGAAGATCACGGACCAGATTCAAGACGAGGTCCTTGCCTGGCAGACGCGCCCCTTGGAGCCGTTGTACCCGGTGATCTATCTCGACGCGATCATCGTGAAGATCCGTGATGGTGGGCACGTCCGAAACAAGGCCGCACATATCGCGGTCGGCGTCGATATGGACGGCATCAAGCACGTCCTCGGGATTTGGGTACAAGCAACCGAGGGGGCAAAGTTTTGGGCAGCCGTGTGTGCAGAGCTCGCGAACCGTGGCGTGCGTGACGTGTTGATCGTCGCGTGTGACGGTTTGACCGGGTTCCCCGAAGCGATCCAGGCGACCTGGCCTGAAGCGACGGTACAGACCTGCGTGGTGCACCTGATCCGTGCCGCAATGCGGTTCGTGAACTACCAAGACCGGAAAGCTGTCGCCTCGGCCCTGAAACCGATCTACCAGGCCGTCAACGAGGATGCCGCGCTTGAAGCGCTCGAAGAGTTCTCGAACTCGACGTTGGGGAAGAAATATCCATCGGCGGTGAAATCGTTTCAAGACGCGTGGGATCGTTTCATTCCGTTCCTCGCGTTCCCGCCGGAACTTCGGCGGGTGATCTACACCACCAACGCGATCGAATCGTTGAACTATCAGCTGCGGAAGGTGACGAAGAACCGTGGTCATTTCCCCAACGATGCTGCGGCGGTGAAGCTATTGTGGCTCGCGATCTGCAACATCGAAGACAAGCGTGCCCGGGAACGCCAGAAAGAACGGGGAAAGCCTGCCAAAGAACGCAACGCGAAGCCTCGCCTGATCGAGGGCGCAGTGACTACGAACTGGAAGACAGCGCTCGCGCAGCTCGCGCTCGCGTACCCCGACCGTATCGAGCCCTACCTCTAAAACTGCACCCGAAAGGACACCTATCATGACCGCCACACTCGATATTGAAGAAGGCCTCACCGCGCAAGAAGCCTGGCTGATTCTTGCCGATGATGTTCTCTGGACCTTGGCCGAGTTTCTGCCCAAACTGAGTCGGGAAGCGAAACGAGAGATCACGGACCAGCTCGGCTACATCGGGGGGCGCTACAGCTCTTGGGACGAGCTTGCTGCGACAACCCGGACCACCTCAAACAACATCAACCCAGAAAACTAAATCCCGCAGCTTACACAAACCTCTTGACAGGCCCGGGTCGACATGTTTTGTCACACATCGTGATGGAGGCCCGGCTCTGTTGCTTCGCAAACTAAGCTGGCACACATGACCAAGACACTTACTGGCCCGCAGTGCGTGGTGTCCACCTTGTGGGCAGCATCAACGTGGACGATGCAGAGACGACGATGCGAATCGTCGCGACCCATCTGGGGGACGTGCTGAAGCGGATCCCCGACGGCGAGGTCGGAGAGCGCTTTCACTGGATCGCCTTTCAGCCGGGCCGCCTCGCCACTGCGGAGGGCATTGAACGAGTGGGGGACACGCCGATCCCGCTGCGCATGCTCGATATCCGCTCGATCCGGATTGCTGACGGCGTGGACGCCGCGGATCTCGAACTGCCGCCTCTCGGTTACGCAGAGGCCGCTCTTGCGTCTTGGAAAGTGTTTGTGGACCTGAAGCAGCAGGGGTGATCCCGGCGGGGACGAGGTTCCAGGTGTCGTTGCCGACGCCGCTCGGGGTGGTGGGGAGTTTCGTGCGCGCGGAGGATCGCGAGGCGTTTGAGCCGGTCTACGAGTCGGCGCTCGCCGCGGAGCTCGACGAGATCATCGCTGTCATTCCGCACGAGGAGTTGGCTGTGCAGTGGGATGCCGCTGTTGAGTTCGCGATCCTGGAGGCTGAGGCCGGGAAACCGAACCACGCCTGGTTCCACAACGTGTGGGAGGGCACGACCGAGCGCCTTGCTCGGCAGATTGATCGGGTGCCCGCAGCGGTCGAGGTTGGGGTGCACCTGTGTTACGGCGATGTCGCCGAGAAGCACTTTGTTGAGCCGAGTGATGCCGCGATCCTGACCCGATTTGCGAACCTCTCGGCAAAGCAGACGACGCGCAGCCTGAACTGGGTACACCTGCCGGTGCCGATCGAGCGCGATGATGACGCGTTCTTCGCGCCGCTCACCGGTCTTGCCCTGAATAAAGAGACCGAGCTGTACCTCGGCCTCGTGCACCGTGAGGACGGCGTCGCGGGTGCCGAGCGGCGCATTGCGGCCGCCAAGCGTCATCTCGCTCGCGGCTTCGGCGTCGCGACGGAGTGCGGTTTTGGACGTGCGCCCGAGGGCACGACGCTGCCACTTTTCGAAACGCACCGTGCGGTTGCGGAAGCTTGGTAGGGTCGGAAAATGAGTGATATCTGGTACCCGATCGGCCAGCAGCTGGTGGCCCGCGACCTCTGGGTAGATACGCCCCTCGACTGGAATGACCCCGGCGGCGAGCAGATTCGCGTGTTTGCGCGCGAGGTGGTGGACGCGACAAAACGGCGTGAGGATCTCCCGCTGCTCGTGTTCTTGCAGGGTGGCCCGGGCGGAAAATCGCCGCGTCCCCTCGACGCCGAAGGGTGGATCGCGGACGCCGTCAAGCGGTTCCGGGTGATCCTGCCGGATCAGCGGGGGACCGGGCGCTCGACGCCGCTGTCGGAGCGGGACTTTGCTGAGCTGTCCGCCGAAGAGGGGGCCAGGCGGCTTGCGCTGCACCGGGCCGACTCGATCGTGCGCGACTTCGAGGCGCTGCGCGAGCGGCACTTCCCGGGGCAACAGTGGTGGACGCTGGGGCAGAGCTATGGCGGATTCCTGACGCTGCAGTATCTCTCACACTTTCCGCAGTCGGTGGTGGCCTCGGCCATCACGGGCGGGATCCCGAGCCTGGATCCCGATCCCGCCGTCGTGTATGCGCGCACCTTCCCACGCATCGCCGCGAAGAATCGGCTGTTTCGCGAGCGGCATCCGCAGCTCACCGCGCGCATTGATCGCGTCGCGGATCACCTCGCAGCGCACGAGGTGCGCTTGCCGGGCGGGGATCGGCTCACGGTGCGACGTTTGCAGCTTCTCGGCCTCGATTTGGGGATGAAACCCGGCTTTGACCGCGTCCACTGGATCTTTGACGAGGCCTTCGCTGACGCGGCGGAAACGCGGCTGAGTGACACGTTTCTCGCAGAGGTTGAAGCGGCGACCGGCTTTGCGACGAACCCGCTGTTCATCGCGCTGCAGGAGGCGATCTACGGCCCCGGTCCCTCTGCGTGGGCGGCGCAGCGAGAGCGAGATCGACACCCCGAGTTCGCCGAGGAGGCGCGGCCGTTGAGCTTCACCGGCGAGACGGTGTTCCCGTGGATGTTTGCGGAGATCAAGGCTCTCCGCGGTTTCGAAGCCGCCGTGCAGCACCTCGCCGCGCATGAGCAACCCATCGAGCTCTACGACACCGCCGTGCTCGCCCGCAATACGGTGCCCATCGAGGCCGCCGTCTACTACTACGACATGTACGTCGACGCGCAGCTGTCGCTCCAAACCGCTGAGCGGATCCCGGGCCTCCACGCCTGGGTGACCAACGAGTTTGAGCACGACGGCCTCCGCCTCGGAGATGTCGCCGAGCGCCTCTTCACCGCGCTGGAGCGGCGGGTCTAAATCACCCCGTCGCTCAGGTGGTTGGGGGTACCGAAGCGGTGCGCCGTGATCGATACCGCCTGTTCCCGCAGGTGCGGCAGCATTTCCACCCGTCCAGCCGACACGACCGGACCGCCGTAGACGGCGATATCTGGTTTGCCCCCCGAGGCTTCGTAACTGGCGCGGATCAGGTCCTGGCGCGATTCGCCCGCGATGATCCGCAGGCGGGCGCCGGCGGCAGGACCCTGCCGCTTCGCGAGCGTCGCGACGCGGTCCAGCCAAGCACGGTCGTCCTCAAAGTGGATCGCTACCCCGGCCGACTCGAACGCCTCAAGGATCGGCTGGGGGAGTGCCGTCGGGATGCTCAGCACCGGCGGGGATCCCGCCCCTACCGCCGCTGCGACCGCACGGACCACCTGAACCGTCGGCGCATCTGCAGCGGCACGGATCACCGCCCGCGACGGCAGGTAACGTAGCACGTTGCGCTCGATCCCGAGCCCCGAAGCATCGCGGTTGACACCGAACTCCTCCTGCCACGCCGCGGCATCGGAGCCGAGGGCCGCGCGCAGCCACTCCTGATCTTCGTGATCCAGCGCGGCTGCCTGAGCTGCCCGCAGCAGCGGCGCGGCCGCGGGCAGTGGGGCACGCTCAGCGACCGCAGTCGGCGCGTCTTCCCAGTCGCCGAGACCGAAGAGATAGCTGGGCCCACCGGCCTTGGTGCCCGCGCCGATAGCCGATTTCTTCCACCCGCCGAAGGGCTGGCGGCGCACGATCGCACCGGTGATGCCGCGGTTGACGTAGAGGTTGCCCGCCTCAATGCGAGAGAGCCAGAGCGCGAGTTCGTCGCGGTCGAGAGAGTGCAGTCCGCTCGTGAGACCGTAGTCGATTTCGTTGACCATGTCGATTGCTTCATCGAGCGTCCGCGCTGTCATGACACCGAGGATCGGTCCGAAGTATTCGGTCAGGTGATATTCGCTGCCGCGCGCGACGCCCTCGCGGACCCCGGGGGTCCACAGTTTTGAAGCGCCGTCCGCATCGCGGGCGAGTGGGTGGTCGCTGTCGACCGGCCCCGGCTTTACCAGCCAGCTTTGGCCCGGTTCCAGGGATGTGAGGCCACGCTGCAGCTTGCCCGAGGGGGCCTGGATCATCGGCCCCATCTGGCTCGTGAGCTGATCCGGGGTGCCGACGCTGAGTGAGCGCACTGCGTCGAGCAACTGGCCGCGGAAACGCTGCGACTTGGCAACCGAACCAACCAGGATGACGAGCGAGGCCGCTGAACACTTCTGTCCGGCGTGCCCAAATGCGGACTGCGCGACATCGCGAGCGGCGAGATCAAAGTCGGCATTCGGTGTCACGATGATCGCGTTCTTGCCGCTGGTTTCGGCGAGGATCGGCAGATCTTGGCGCAGGCCACGGAAGGTTTCGGCAGTCTCGTATGCTCCCGTGAGGATCAGGCGGTCGATACGAGGATCCGCGACGAGGGCTGAACCGAGCGCGCGATCCTTGAACTGCACCATCTGCAGCACCTCGCGGGGACCCCGCCTCCCACAGTGCCTCGACCATCACGGCGCCCGAGCGGGCAGCCTGCGTGGCTGGCTTGATGATGACACTGGATCCGGTGGCGAGCGCGGCGAGTGTACCGCCGGCGGGGATCGCGACGGGGAAGTTCCAGGGTGGAATGACGGCGGTGAGATCCTGCGGCACAAAGGTTGCGCCGTCGACCTGCTCGAGTGCCTGGCCGAGAGCGGCGTAATAGTGTGCGAAGTCGATAGCCTCTGATACCTCGGGGTCCCCCTGATCGAGGGTCTTGCCGCACTCTGAGCCCATCACTTCGAGGAGTTCTGCCCGGCGTTCCTCCATCTTTTCGCCAGCGAGGTGCAGGATCCGTGCACGCTCCGCAGCCCCGAGTGCCTGCCAGTCTGCCGCCGCTGTACGGCCGCGCTCAATTGCCGTCTCAAGCTCAGCTTCGCTCGTGATGAGGGACGCGGCGACGGTGTGGGTGCCCAACTGCGAAGACACCATGCGCCCTGCGATACTCCTGCCCCATTCACGGTTGCCGGGGAGATCCGGATCGGTGTCTGGTGTGTTCTCGAACCCGGTGATGCCGGCGGCGACGCGCGCGGCCACACGATCCGGGGCCGTGTCTGCGGGGGAGACACGACGATCTTGCGAACGGCTCGGGGCGGGCACGCGGTAGTGCGCGACCTCGCCATCGGCGGTGATCGCTTCAAGATCCGCGAGGGAAGCGAGGAAGCGATTCTTCTCGCGCTCGAACAGTGCGGTGTTGTCATTCAGTTCGAAGACCGCGGACATGAAGTTCTCTTGGCTGGCACCTTCTTCGAGGCGGCGGATCAGGTAGGCGATCGCGACGTCGAATTCCTGTGGGTGCACGACGGGCACGTAGAGCAGAAGCCCGCCCACCTCGCGGCGCACCGCCTCGGCCTGTCCGGTCGCCATGCCGAGCAGCATTTCGAACTCGATGCCGTGCTCGGCTCCGCGGGCTTTCGCGAGCAGCCAGGCCAATGCCACGTCAAAGAGGTTGTGACCGGCGACGCCGATTCTGACGTTCTTGACGCGTTCAGGGTGCAGCGCATAGTCGAGCACCGCCTTGTATCCGGTGTCGGATTCTTGCTTGGAACCCCAGGTTGCCGCGTCCCATCCGTGGATCGTCGCCTCAACCAACTCCATCGGCAGGTTCGCGCCCTTCACCACGCGCACCTTGATCGGCGCGCCACCACGTGCGATGCGGGCGGCAGACCACTCCTGCAGGCGCATCATCGCGCTGAGGGCGTCGGGCAGGTAGGCCTGCAGCACGATTCCGGCCTCGAGACCCAGAAACTCGGGGCGGTCGAGGATCCGCGTGAACACGGCGAGCGTCAGGTCGAGGTCCTTGTACTCTTCCATGTCGAGGTTGATGAACTTGCGCGGCGAGGCAGAGGCGGCCCGCTCAAAAAGGGGCACGAGCTGCTGCTCGATTTCGCTCACCGCCTCGTCAAAGGCCCAGTGATTGTGTGGCGCGACGGTCGAAGACACCTTGATGGAGACGTAGTCGATATCGTCGCGCGCGAGTAGCTTGTGGGTGCCCGCGATGCGGCGCTCCGCTTCGGCGTTGCCAAGAATCGCCTCACCGAGCAGATTGATATTCAGGTTCACACCGTCACGCTTGATCTTGGCGATCGCGGGGCCAAGCTTCGCGTCGCTCGCGTCGATGATCAGGTGGCTGACGAGTTCGCGCAGCACGCGGCGGGCGATCGGCACCACCACGCCGGGGAGTGGTTTGGCGAAGGCGCCGCCAAGCGCCAGGCCGCCACGCATGTATGCGGGGAGGAATCCGGGGGTGAGGGGTACCAGGTCACCGAGGCGGTTCGCGGCGACGTGCAGATCCTCGGGTCGCACGACGCCATCAACGAAGCCAACCGCGAAGTCGAGTCCCTTGGGATCGCGCAGCAGCCCGGCGAGTCGTTCGGCGGAGGGATCGGAGGGCACCTTCGCGGCTTCAGCCAACCAGCGGCGAACGAGCGCGACGGCTTCGTCGGCGAGCTGCTGGGGGCGGACGGAGGAAGTGGTGACGGTCGCGTCGCTCGGGTGCGTGTTCATTCCATCAGTTTCACCGAGCAAAAGAATGAAGTAAAGCGATACTTTATGTGGAATAGTGTGAAGTAAAACTTCATGAATTCGAGGTGTGGTGTGCTGGAGATTAAACGGCTGCGATTACTGTGGGAGCTTGATGCGCGCGGCACGGTCGCGGCAGTCGCTGATGCGCTGCGCTACAGCCCGTCAGCGATCTCCCAGCAGCTTGCCCTGCTTGAGCGAGAGGCCGGAGTGCCGCTCTTGCGGCGCGTCGGACGCACGCTCGAATTGACCGCCGCGGCGCAAGTGCTTGTCGCAGAAACACAGGAGCTGCTTGCAGGGCTCGAGCGGGCGGAAGCTGCGCTGCACCGTGCCCACGCGGAGGTGGCAGGCACCGTGAGACTGGCTGTCTTCCAAACTGCCCTCCTCGCGCTCTTGCCCCAGGTGCTCGCCCGCCTGAGACGCTCCCACCCCGACTGCGGGTCGAGATGGTGCAGCACGAGCCGGAATCCGGCCTCGAGGAAACCCGCGCCAGAGCCTTCGACCTCGTGGTCGCGGAACAGTACCCGGGGCACTCTGCCCCGCATTTTGAGGGTCTGGATCGCGAGCCATTGATCCGGGATCACCTGCGCCTCGGTCTGCCGCCGCTCGGGGTCGGGGATCCCGCGTTTGATGCCGCCACGCACCTGGCGGCAGCCGCAGAGTTGCCCTGGGTGATGGAGCCGGAGGGGGCGGCCTCGCGGCACTGGGCGCTGCAGCTCTGTCGCAGCGCCGGCTTCGAACCCGATGTTCGCTACGAGACGGCCGACCTACAGACCCATGTGCGCCTGATCGCAACGGGAAACGCGGTGGCCGTGCTGCCGGACCTGGTGCACCGCGGGGCAGACCACCGTCTGCGGTTGGTGTCACTTGATGGGGAGCCGCAGCGGACAGTGTTTACCTCGGCGCGCGCGTCAAGCGGCAGACACCCGGCGCTTGAAGCGGTGAGACACGCGCTGCACGAGGAAGCGGCAGCTCTCACTGCGAGCGAAACGCGATAGACTGCAGGGCGATGAGACCCACAGTGACGGCCATAATCGCCGCGATTGAAGCGATTGCCGTCGCTCTCGCAGGGCTCGTGATCGTCGCGATCCCGGCACTGCTGCTCTGGATCATCACCTTTGGGCTGGCCGCAGAACCCGGGGACGTCGCCTCAGACATCGCGGCTGTCTGGCTGCTCGCCCACTGTGTGCCGCTCACGTTCGCTCTGACGCCGGAGGATGCGCTCGGGCTGGGTCTTACGCCCGAGGCGCTGAGCTTCACGCTGTCGCTCGCACCGCTCGGCCTGACGCTCATCACGGCGCTGCTCGCGGCGCGTTCCGGGTGGCGATTCGGCAAGCGCGGCGGCCTCGGGGTGGCGGGAGTGCTGGGCGGAACCGCCGGGTTCGTCGCAGTTGTGGCGGCTGTCGTGTCGCTTGCGGGGCCCCGGATCCTCTGGACGGGGCCACTCGCAATCGTGGTGCCAGCGCTGGTGTATTTCATCCCCTCTCTTCTCGCGTTTCTCGTGCGGGCCGGACATGACGATCATCCGTGGTGGGCCTTGGTTGTGCGCTGGAAGCAGCGCGGTCTTGACGCGCTCGGCGCACCTGGAACCGCGGCGCTGCCAGCGCGCCTAGCCGAGATGCTGCGCCTCGCGGCATCACTGTTTGCGGTGCTGTTCGGCCTGGGTGCCCTGTGGTTTACGGTTTCGATTATCGCCGGCTACGTCACCATTACGACGCTGACGCAAAGCTTGCAGCTTGATCCGCTGGGAGCGCTGTTGCTGTTCCTTCTGCATCTGGTGCTGCTGCCCACGGCCTTGATCTGGAGCCTTTCGTGGCTCACTGGAGCTGGCTTCTCTGTGGGGGCGGGAAGCTCGGTGTCGCCGTTTGAAACTTTGCTTGGTCCGATGCCCGCGCTGCCGCTGTTCGGCGCGATCCCGGAGGGCTGGGGTGGGGCTGGAATTATTGCGCCTGCAATGATCGTTGCGGCCGGAGTAGTGATGGGGGCGCTCTTCATTCGCAGGCCGGTATTGAGACGCGGCAGCCTGACGGTGGCAGTGGCCGTGACGCTCGGGGCTGTCGTGGTTGTCGGCCTTGTGCTTGCCGGACTCGTCGCGCTCGCCACCGGATCTATCGGGCCGGATCGCCTAGCGGTGACCGGGCCCGCGCCGTGGCTCGTGGCGGGGCTCGCCGCAGCCGAGCTGGGTGTCGGTGCGCTGCTCGGAGTTGCATCGGGCAAGCTCGACGTCGCCCGGCTCGGAAGCTACTTTGGCATTGCAGGCGACTCGGCGGAGTTCTCTGGCCCGGGCAAAGATGCTGATGCTGATGCTGATGCGTTCGCCGATGCTGACGCGTTTGCCGATGCCGACGTGTTTGCCGATGCCGATACGGCTGCGGTTGCCGAAACCGTCGAGCTGACTGAGGCGGCGGAGACTGCTGAAGGTGCACCGGATCCTGAATCTGAGGCGGCTGCCGAGGTACCCAACGACGCGCTCCTGCGCGCGTTCCAGTGGGACACCAGCGAGCTGACCCCCGAAGACCCCGTGGACGCTCGCAAAGCTTGGCCCTGGCCTCGCAGGGACACCGAGTGAGCGCTCTGCGGGAGCCCGGATCCTTTGACGTGATCCTGATCGATGGCCGCTCGGGATCCGGAAAGACCTCGCTGGCCGAGGAGCTTGTGCACGCTTGTGGTGGCTCGGCGCAGGTGTTGCACATCGAAGATCTCTACCCGGGCTGGGACGGACTCGCGGAGGGATCCCACGCGGCGGGACGTGCCCTCATTGAGCGCGGGTATCGCGCCTACAACTGGGGGACTGGCGAGTTTGGACCCCGGATCGCCCTGGGCTCCCAACGCCCGCTGATCGTTGAGGGCTGCGGTGCGATCACCGCTGACAATCTTGCTGCGGCGCGCAGCTGGGCCGGCGGCGAGGAGGCTCGGGTGTATAGCGTGTGGTTAGAGGGCTCCGAAGAACTGCGACAAAGCCGCGCCTTCGCCCGGGATGGAGACACGTATCGCCCCCACTGGGCTCGCTGGGCTGCGCAGGAAGACCGGCTTTTTGCGGAAGCCCGGCCAATGGATCTCGCCGACGAGATTATGCCTGTGAGGTAGCTCAGGTGCTCAGACACACCCTGCGGGCACGGTAGACTAAGGCAGTGCTGAAACTCGCGGTGTTGATTTCTGGTGGCGGCAGCAATCTGCAAGCACTGCTCGCAGCGGCCGCTGATCCCGCATATCCGGCGCAGATTGTGTGTGTCGGCTCAGACACCGATGCCGCGGGGATCGCCCACGCGCACGCAGCGGGGATCCCGAGCTTCATCGTGCGACCCGGCGACTTTACGAACCGGGAGGCGTGGGGGCTGGCGCTCGCCGCAGCTCTCCGGGAACACGGGATCGGCGAAGACCCGGAAGAGCAGAGCCTCGTGGTAAGCGCCGGGCTGATGCGGATCCTGCCCGCAGAGTTTGTGCGCACGTTTACCCCCAATCTCATTAACACCCACCCGGCCCTGCTGCCGCTCTTTCCCGGCGCCCATGCCGTGCGTGACGCGCTCGCCGCGGGTGCCACAGAAACCGGAGTGACGGTGCACGTCATCGACGAGGGTGTTGATACCGGTCCCGTGATTCGGCAGGCGCGAGTCCGGGTGCTGCCGGGGGAAAACGAAGCCGATCTGCACGAGCGAATCAAAGAGCTTGAACGCCCACTCCTCGTGGAGACGGTGCGCGAGATCGCCCTCGGCAAGATTCAGCTCTCCCAGCTTTGACCCCGGCCCCAGCGCGCCACTTTGACCCGAGAAGCACGACGACAACACCTAAGGAGCCTCACCACATGGCAGTCCAGAGCCACGATCCCGCCCTCTACGAGCACCGCGACCAGATTGCCGTGCGGCGCGCACTCATCTCTGTGAGTGACAAGACCCGCCTCCTCGACCTTGCGGCCGCGCTCGCCGCCGCCGGTGTGGAGATTGTGTCGACGGGATCCACCGCGGCCACGATTCGTGAGGCCGGTCACCCGGTGACGGATGTGGCAGAGGTGACGGGCTTCGCTGAGGCGCTTGATGGCCGCGTGAAGACCCTGCACCCCGCCGTGCACTCGGGCCTGCTTGCGGATCTGCGGCTTGCGGATCACCGGGCACAGCTTGAAGAGCTCGGCTTCGCGCCCTTCGAGCTGGTGGTCGTGAATCTCTACCCCTTCGAGCAGACCGTCGCATCCGGCAAGCCGGCTGCTGACGTCATCGAGAACGTAGATATCGGTGGTCCCGCGATGGTGCGCGCGACCGCGAAGAACCACGCCAACGCCGCGATTGTCGTCTCCCCGCTGCGCTACGACGAAATCATTGCCGCTGTGCAGGAGGGGGGCACCTCGCTTGCGCTGCGGCGTTCGCTCGCCACGGAGGCGTTCGTGCACACCGCGCAGTACGATGCTGCGGTCGCCAATTGGTTCCTCGATCAGGAGGATGCCGCCTGGGCGGACACGATCGCTGAGGCCGAGGAAGACGCGGTTGCCGACGCCTCCGTAGACAGCATCTTTGAGGCGACCGACGGCTATGTCGGATACGAGATGTTTGGGTTGCGCGAGCAGGTGCTGCGCTACGGCGAGAACAGCCACCAACGCGCTGCGCTGTTCACCGAGAACGAGGGTGCGGGGATCGCGCAGGCGACCCAGCTGCACGGCAAAGAGATGTCGTACAACAACTACGTCGATGCCGACGCCGCGGTGCGCGCCGCCTTTGATCACGAGCGTCCGGCCGTGGCAATCATCAAGCACGCAAACCCCTGCGGTATTGCGGTAGCACCCGAGGGGCGGCGGATCCGATCGCCGCAGCGCACCAGCTCGCGCACGCCTGCGACCCCGTGTCCGCATACGGTGGGGTTGTTGCCGCAAACCGCGAGGTCTCTGAGGGGATGGCACAAACTCTCGCAGATATCTTCACCGAAGTCATCGTCGCTCCGGGATTTGCGCCCGAGGCGCTCGCGATCCTGACCCAGAAGAAGAACGTCCGTCTGCTGGTACTACCCGCCGATTTTGCCCAGAATCCAGTGGAGCTGCGTCAGGTGTCCGGTGGATTCCTGCTGCAGGATACGGATCGAGCCTTCGCCCCGGCGTCCGCATGGCAATTGGCCGCAGGGGAGCCCGCCGATGCCGAGACGCTCGCCGAGCTTGAGTTCGCGTGGCGCGCCTGCCGTGCCGTGAAGTCAAACGGGATCCTGCTCACGAACGGCGGCGCCTCGGTGGGCGTTGGTATGGGTCAGGTGAACCGCGTCGATTCCTGCCGCCTCGCTGTTGATCGTGCGGGGAGCGGGCGGCCGGGTCCGTAGCTGCCTCAGACGCCTTCTTCCCGTTTGCTGACGGACTGCAGGTGTTGCTCGACGCGGGCGTGCGTGCGGTGGTGCAGCCCGGAGGGTCTGTGCGCGATCCCGAGGTGATCGAGGCCGCGAAGGCCGCGGGCGTCACCATGTACTTCACAGGAGAGCGTCACTTCTTCCACTGATGCGCCTCGGGTTTGTGCCCTGCTGCGAGAGGCGGGCAGAGCCCGGTGTGTGCGCAGATTGTTCTTATCCGGGCCCATAACGACAATCTGTGCGCACACTACGCCGGAATCCGGGAGGGGCGCCGCGTGGGCATACAAGAAGTAGCTCGAATCTAGGGAAGAATGGAAGACATGCTTATTGTGAAGAGTATTCTCGTTGTTTTGCACATCATCGGATTTGGTGTGGTCTTCGGAAGCGCGCTGGCGCAGCTTCCCGCGGTCAAAAAGGGCGCGGCGAAGATCTCCGCCGGCATGCTCCACGGCTCGTGGCTGCTGCTGGCGACGGGTCTGCTGCTCGTCGGATCGCTCTACATGCTCGGCACGTCGCCGAACAACATGAAGATCGGCGTGAAGCTGATCGTGCTGATTGCGATCATCGTGCTGATTCTTGTGAACCGCAAGAAGGACCGCGTCTCAGGCGGAGTGCTCGGCGCGATCGCGGGAATGTCTGCGCTGAACGTGTGCCTCGCGGTGCTTTGGCACTAGTGAGCCTTAGTCTTCGTGGCGAGTAAGGGTGCCGACTTCGGCGCCCTTACTGTCGCGTAGAAGCAACTCACCCGAAGAGATTTCGGCCTTCTGCGCGAGACCCAGCCAGGTGTCCACGCCCTCACAGAACATCATGGTGGTTCGCATCATTCCAAGATCAGCGATGCCGTCTTCATCCTTAACGTAGTCGCCACCAACGCGGTTGCAGCCGTCGGTACCCGCGTAGCTGCCGTCAGCGAAGAACTCGAGCGAGGGCTTTCCCTCGGCGGCTGGGTCTCCCCACACCCCCTCGAACGAGGCATCAGTCCCGCCGCTTGCGCAGCCAGAGGTGAGGATCAAGAGCGCCGAAACTGCTGCGGCGACGCCGACCCGAACGTGAGCTTTGCGGAGGAATGCACTGGTCATGGGACCAGCATATTCCTCCGCGCGCCTCTCTGCCTAGGCCTTCGCGTGAGCTTTGGGCTGTTGCTGGGTAATGCAGTGAATACCGCCGCCGCGAGCGAAGAGTGGGCGGGCATCGATCCCGATCACCTCGCGTCCGGGATACACCTCGCGGAGCGTCTGGATCGCTTGCTCGTCCGCCCGGTCCTCGAACGCACACGCCAGCACCGCGCCGTTGATGACCAGGTGGTTGATGTAGCTATAGTCAACAAATCCCTCATCGTCTCGGAGGGTGGTCGGTGCGGGGAGGTCGATGATCTCAAAATCAGCCGAGGTATCGTCGCGGTAGCGTTCCGCGACCTCGCGATTGGCGCGCGCGATCTGCTGATCGGGGTGCGCGTCTGAGTCCTGGCGGTGCATGAGTAGAATGTCGGGGCTTGCGAACGCCGCGAGAATATCTGAGTGACCGCGCGTACCGAAGGTGTCGTGATCCCGTGTCAGGCCGCGCGGCAACCACATCGCGCTCGTCGTTCCGATGGTCCGCGCAAGCTCCGCCTCGACCTGCTCTTTGCTCCAGCCGGGATTCCGGCCCGGATCCAGTTGCACGGTCTCGGTGAGGATCACGCGGCCGGTTCCGTCCACCTGGATCCCACCGCCCTCGTTGGTCATCTCGGAGTCGATGAGCGTGGCACCCGCAGCCTCGGCGACGATCCGGCCGATGTGTTGGTCTTTGTCCCACTCGGCCCAGTCCTGGCTGCCCCAGCCGTTGAAGACAAAATTGACAGCGCCAAGTTCACCGTTTTCGCCGAGGACGAAGCTCGGGCCGATGTCGCGCATCCAAGCGTCGTTGAGCGGCGCGACAAGACGGTCGATCTGGCCAGAGAGGTACTTCGTGGCGATCTCTTCGTCGCCGGGGTTCAGCACCACCGTGACGGGCTGGAAGTCGCTTGCCGCATTCGCCACTGCTGCCCAGGTGCGCCTGGCTTCCTCGGCCTCGGCTTCGGTGTCGCCGAGGGTGTAGCCGGTCGTGGGCCACGCCAGCCACAGTCGTTCCTGCTCGTGCCCTTCGATGGGCATACGCCAAGTGGTCATATCGTGCTCCTTGAAAGTATTTTCAGTAGACCCAGTCTATCGCCTCTCGAGATGAAGGGCTGAAAGCTTTGGGAGCGTGCCCGGCGTCAGAGAACTGACAGCACGAGGCCGGCGATCGCCAGCCCAAGCCCGGTGCCGGTCACATTCGAACGAACAATTCCCATGATCGAGAGCACGAGCCCTGTGATCGAAAGCGCCCCGTAGAAAAGCAGGCCGAGAAAGGGGATGAGGACGATCGGCATGAACACGAATGACACGAGCCCGAGAATAAACCCTGCCGTGGCGAGGCCGTTGCTGTCGCCTGTGCGCGGCGGGGACACGGTGATTCGAGTGGCCGCCATATACGCCAGGTGCTGCTGATACGCGAGATTTGGATCGCTGTGCGCTATCTGAGTCGCCGCCGGGACATAGGGAGCGACCGCGTTCGACTGCGCGGCATATTGCGGGGCCGTGGCGGGGGCGTATGCCGCGACGGGTGCTGCGTGCGGTGCAGCAGCAGTGTGCTTGGTCCAGGCGACACCGTCCCAGTAGCGTGAACTGCCGTTGGAATCGGGGTACCATCCCGGCGCGGGAGAGTGAGTCATGGGAGTCAACTCTAGCGCACGGCAGTCAGCCTCCAGATCTCGGTCGCGCACACGAGATCCTGCCAGGACATGCCGACGCCTGAGTAGAAGGCCGGGTGCCCATCTCGGCGACGGAAGCCCCCCAGGACGGCCTCGCGCAGATTCTTGGGCGCATTTCGGCCTTCCCAATCAGCGGGGGACAACGCGGTCGAAAGGTTCCCGTTTTCTCGCGCGGCCGAGCGGCGACCCTCGACGAGAACGTCGGCGCGGCGGACGAGGGCGTCGTCAACCTCGCGCCGATTGCGCCCGTGAGTGCCAACGGCGGCAACGATGGCGTTGGAGGCGACCGAGGAGCCATGAAAGATCGGTGTGTCAGAGCTGGTGGTACAGAGGATCACGTTGGCATCGTTCAGCGCCTCGTTCACGGGGCCCGACACGGCGCGAATACTGAGCCCCCTGGTACTCTCGGTGAGTGAATTCACGAGGGCGCTGACTCGCTCCGGGCTGCGGCCGCTGAGTTGAAACTGCGCCCCGGGAAAGGCCGACTGCATCGCCAACACATGGCCCTCGGCTTGCACTCCCGCACCGAACACCAGCACGCGTGGCTCGTCGGGAAGCCGATTCGCGGGTGAAGCCGCGGCGGCGAGTTGCTTGACCGCGGTGATGGTGACCGCGGGCGTCCGGATCGCGGTGAGGCTTGCTCCCTCAAAGATCGCAACGGGGGAGAGAGTGTCTGAATCGATGAGGATGTAGAGTCCCTGAATCTTTGGCAAGCCCCGTGCGGGGTTCTCCGGGGCGACGGTCAGTGCTTTCAAGCCGCTGAACTGTTCCCCCTGGGCGGGCATGAGGAGAAATTCGCCGTCCGGTGCGGGACTAAAGATCCTGGGGGCATCGATTTCGGGATCGAGTCCCGCGCGCAAGCTCTCCTCGATCGCATGGATGGCCTGACCAAAGGGCAGGGCGCTGCGAACCGCGGCGGCGTCGAAGTAGGGGATACTGCTCACGCTGTCATCGTAGTGGCGTGAGTGTGCGCTGCTGTCCTAGCTGGCCGTGATTCGTCCGGTTACGATTGCCTCATGGAAGACGAAGTGAGAGCAGCGGTCCAAAAATACGTCGACGGTTGTGCTGCGGCCGACCCTGTGATGGTGCGCGATGCGTTCGATGAGCATGCTGTCATGTGGGGATACCTGGGGTCAGACTACGCGACCATGAGCGGTGCCGAATTCGCTGCGAACGTGATCGCGACGGCGGCACCCGCGGCAGAAAGCTACGCGGCAAATATCCACAGCATTACGGTGACCGGAGACGTCGCCCACGCCGTACTCGACGAGCGGCAGTTCTTAGGCGCCGACTTCCGCAATTATTTCGGGCTCGTGCGCCGGGATGGCACCTGGCGGATCACCAGCAAGGTGTTCACCACGGTCTAGGGAAGATGGGTGGCAGCAACTATACGCTGGCACCCTCGGATGCGCGCGCGGCCTCAAGTATGCCGGGCAGCCAAGCAAGCGCCACATCACTGCCGAGATCCCAAGATGAGGCGTCGTGGCGGCCATACTCGCCAAGGCGTTCCCCGCCCTGCGCCTGGAAGCGACGATCGATTTTCTCGCTGCCCTGGCTGTAGGTGTCCTTATAGAAGCTGTCACCCAGGCCAAAGACCGCGTACCGCAAACCTCTCAAGTTCGGCGGAGCTGCGTCAAACGCCTCCGCGAAGGAGATGGCGGTGTCTGGAAGGCCTCCGTCACCATGGCTCGAGCACACGATGATGGTGAATCTTTCGGGGCTGAGATCGGCGGGGTCAAAATCCTGCATGTCTGAGACGATGACATCTGACTCGGTCTCAAGAAGTTTGGCGCCAAGGTCCTCGGCGATGAGTTCCGAGTTACCGGATTCAGTGCCGAAGAGAACGGTGAATTTCACTGGGCGGTTTTCCTTTCCTGTCACGCGGTGCTTGCGGGATCTGACGCCTCACCGCGTGCAATGGCGACCATGCGGTCGTGCTCTGAAATCTTTTGCCGGATGCGATCCGAGGGAGCATGTTCGCGTTCGTGCGCCTCAAGTGTGAGCCACTGCTCATAGTTGATCGCCACGGTACTGACCCGGGCGGGGAGCCCGGAGAAGCCGAGTCTACTCGCCAAAACCGGGAGCTTCCCCGATGCGATATCGGCGGTGATTTCTGCGGCCACAGCTTTTGCGCAGGCTCGGTTTTCCGGGATCGCACCCCGCGGACCGCGTTTCGCCCAGCCCGTCCGGTACAGGCCGGTGTCGATCAGCCCGATTTCTGAACTTGCGGATAGCAGATGTGCGAGGTGGCCGCTGGCCGCGAATCCTACCGCCGTAATAACCGAGCTTGCGGGGATCGTTACACGCTTTTCGTCGACCAGAACTTCAACACCCTCGACGTGCGCGTCGCCGAGTATTCTGCAGGGAATTGCGCCAAAGGTCAGCGACACCTGGGGGCCGGGGTGCTCGCCGCGATCGGGCGAGAGAAGCGCCTCCCACGCAGCGATCCGAGCGGCCTCGACGCGATCGAGCTCTCGCTCGGGAGCGGCTGCTTGGGGGGTGCGCGTCAGAAGACTGTCAGCAACGTAGCTCGCTCGTGGCAGCTCAGCAAGCTCGCGAATCATCAACGGGTCACCCTTTGTGAAAGGGGCGGTGGATCGGCTCACCATCGTGATCCGCAGCGCCGGATCAGAGAGGTAACTGTTGAGGGTGGGATCCGCAATGTCACTCTCGATGTAGCCGTCGCGGCCTTTCACCAGGAACCGCAGAATATCGAGTGCAACGTTGCCGGCTCCTAAAAGCACCACGTCGCTGCCGAGCGGGGGAAGCGCAGCCGGCTCATCGGGGTGCGCATTGAGCGCGCGTGTGATGGCGCCCGCCCCAATGACGCCGGGGAGCGTGCTCCCAGGAAGATCGAGGCCGCGATCAGCACTCAAACCGGTCGCTAGAATTACCGCGTCATAGGATTCGCGCAATTCATCGAGCGACACGTCACGCCCCACCTCGACGTTACCCGCGAATCGCACCGCCGGATTCTGAAAGAGCCGTTCAAACTGGCGTGTGATTGCCTTTGTATGTTGATGGTCGGCAGCGACCCCGTAGCGGATCAGCCCGAACGGGGAGACAAGCCGGTCAAACACGGTGATTGCGGAGTGGGGGAAACCCCGCAGCAAACTCTGTGCCAGATAGCAGCCGGAAGGACCACTCCCTACGATGGCGAAGTGGGGGCGCAACGCAGTCGTCATTGCGCTCCCACCCGCATCGTACTACTCGCCACTGTCGAAGCTCAGCGCCTTCGAGATGAGCGCCTCCTGCTCCACCGCATGCACCTTTGCCGATCCGGTCGAGGGAGCAGCCGAGGCCGCCCGTGACACCACGCGGATCCGATCATTGGCGAGATGCTTCGACAGCTCAAGCGAGATGAACGGCCAGGCGCCCTGGTTTTCTGGCTCGTCTTGTACCCACACCAGCTCGGCGCCCGAGTACTGTGCCAGCACACGGCCGAGCTGGGCACCCGGAATCGGGTAGAACTGCTCGACGCGAACGAGCGCGACACGGGGATCGGGGTTCTTGTCGAGGGCGACGCGCAGATCGTAGTATGTCTTGCCCGACACCAGGATCACGCGCTCAACAGCAGCTTGATCGAGTACCTGCGGATCATCCAGCACCGGCTGGAATGTGCCGTTTGTGAAGTCCTCGACGCTTGAGGTTGCGCCGCGCAAACGTAGCATCGACTTTGGCGTAAACACAATAAGTGGCTTGCGCGGGCGTGCGTAGGCCTGGCGACGGAGCAAGTGGAAATAGTTCGCTGGGGTCGAAGGGCGCGCCACGATCATGTTGTCTTCCGCGCACATCTGCAGGAAACGCTCAATGCGTGCAGAGGAGTGATCCGGCCCCTGGCCCTCGTAGCCGTGCGGCAGCAGCATCACAACCGAAGACTGCTGGCCCCACTTTTGCTCGGCGGCGGCGATGTACTCGTCGACGACCGCCTGAGCAGTGTTAGCGAAGTCGCCGAACTGCGCTTCCCACACCACCAGGGCATCCTCGCGCTGCAGCGAGTAGCCGTACTCGTAGGCGAGCGCAGCATATTCGGAGAGCAGCGAGTCGTAGATCCAGAATCGCGCCTGATCCTCGGAGAGGTTCAGCAGCGGGATCCACTCTTGACCGTTCTTGCGGTCGTGGAAGACCGCGTGGCGCTGCGCGAAGGTGCCGCGGCGCGCGTCTTGCCCCGCGAAACGAACGGCAGTGCCCTCCATGAGGAGTGACCCGAGTGCGATGAGTTCGCCAAAGCCCCAGTCGATGTTGCCCTCGCGACTCATCTCGACGCGCTTGTTCAACAGCTGCTGCAGCTTCGGGTGCACGGTAAAGCCCTCGGGCTTGTTCGCGAAGGCGTCGCCGATGCGTTCAACAACCGTCTTGTCTACTGCCGTCTGCAGCGGCGCGGGGCCGGGACCGCCAAGTTCCTTCACCTCACCGATGCCGCTCTGGTCGATGATCGGGATTGCCCCGGTCTGTGCAACGTGAGTCTCCTGGAACGCAATCTCGAGACGAGCCTGGAAATCCTGCTTGGACTTCTCATACTCTTCTTCGGTGATGTCACCGCGGCCCACGAGCGCGCTCGTGAAGATCCGCCTGGTTGAGCGTTTTGCCTCAATCAGGTCCGTCATCAGCGGCTGGGTCATCGAGGGGTCATCACCCTCGTTGTGGCCGCGACGTCGGTAGCAGATCAGGTCGATGATGACGTCGACGTGGAAGCGCTGACGGAACTCGTAGGCGAGCTTCGCGACGCGCACGACCGATTCGGGGTCATCGCCGTTGACGTGGAAAATTGGTGCTTGCACCACTTTGCCGACGTCCGAGGAATAGACGGCGGATCGCGAATCGGACGGCAACGTGGTGAAGCCGACCTGATTGTTGATGATGATGTGGATCGTGCCGCCGGTGCGGTAGCCACGCAGCTGCGACATCTGCATCGTCTCATAGACGACGCCCTGGCCCGCCATCGCCGCGTCGCCGTGGATCAGCAGCGGCAGCGTGGTAAAGGAGCCGATCGGCTTGAGGTCTTGTTTCGCGCGCACGATGCCTTCGAGTACGCCATTAACGGTCTCAAGGTGCGAAGGATTCGCTGCGAGGTGAACAGGTACCTGTGTGCCGTTTGGAGCGGTGAAGACACCGGTGGTGCCGAGATGGTACTTGACGTCTCCTGAACCGGTCTTCGTTGCTTGCGCCCCTTCGAACTCTCGGAAGATCTGACCGTAGGTCTTGCCCGCGATATTTGAGAGCACGTTCAGCCGGCCCCGGTGCGCCATGCCGATATCGACGCTGTCGACACCATCTTCTGCGGCGTCGATGAGCATCGCATCGAGCAGCGGGATCACTGACTCGCCGCCCTCCAAGCTGAAGCGTTTCTGGCCGACGTACTTTGTCTGCAGGAACGTTTCGAAGGCTTCGGCCTCGTTGAGCTTGTCGAGGATCCGCAGCTGCTCATCGTGACTTGGCTTCTGATACGGCACCTCAAGCTGCTCGCGCATCCACTTACGCTGCGCGGGATCCTGAATGTGCATGTATTCCACGCCGATTTTGCGGCAGTAGGAGTCACGCAGCACCCCGAGGATGTCGCGCAGTTTCATGGTGCGCGCGCCACCAATACCGCCAGTGACGAACTCTCGGTCGAGATCCCAGAAGGTCAAGCCGTGGGATTCGATCTCAAGGTCGGGGTGGGTGCGTTGGCGGTATTCGAGCGGATCGGTATCGGCCATCAAGTGACCGCGCACGCGGAAGGCGTTGATGAGCTCTTGCACGCGCGCAGACTTGTCAATTGCGCCGGAGATGTCGACGTGGATGTCGGAAGCCCACTGCACAGGCTTGTAAGGGATGCGCAGCGCCGCGAAGATGTCTTCGTAGAAATCGTGACCGCCGATCAACCGCTCATGCACGATCTTCAAGAATTCACCGGATCCTGCTCCCTGAATCACCCGGTGATCGTAGGTGCTTGTGAGCGTAATCGTCTTGCCGATACCGAGATTCGTGAGGACCTCGGGCGAGGATCCCTGGAACTGCGCAGGGTACTCGAGTGCGCCGGCACCGATGATGCAACCCTGGCCTTGCATGAGGCGTGGAACGGAGTGCACGGTGCCGATGCCGCCGGGGTTCGTGAGGGAGATCGTGGTGCCCTGGAAGTCGTCAGCGCCGAGCGCATTGGCGCGGGCGCGCTGCACCAGATCCTCGTAGGCCGCAAGAAACTCGTTGAAGTCGAGGGTGTCGGCGCGTTTGATCGAGGGAACCAGCAACGAGCGAGTGCCGTCGGGTTTTGGAACGTCGATGGCGATGCCGAAGCCGACATGTGGTGGGACGACGATCGAGGGCTTGCCGTCGACCTCCGCGTAGGCGACGTTCTGGCTCGGGAATTCCTTCAGCGTTTGGATGATCGCCCAGCCGATCAGGTGGGTGAAGGAGACCTTGCCGCCGCGGCTGCGACGCAGGTGATTGTTGATCACGATGCGGTTGTCGATGAGCAGCTTCGCTGGCACCGTGCGCACACTCGTCGCGGTGGGCACAGTGAGGCTCTGATCCATGTTCTTGGAGAGCGAGCGAGCCATGCCGCGAAGTGGCGTAATGTGCGCTTCCTTTTCTGGAAGCGGGATCGCGCCTGTGGTGGCAGCCTGCGGTTTTCTGGGCGCGTCGGCCGGGATCGGGGCCGTGCGTGGCGCGACGTTGGTGGTGCGCGCAGGCTGGGCTACCGTCGTGATCGGCATCGTTGTCGGTTGGGCTGCGGTGCCCGGCGGAGATTGCTGCTCAAGCGCACCGGGTGAACTCGCGTATTTCTCGAGCACCGGCCACCATGACCTGTCTACTGAGTTCTTGTCGAGCTGAAACTGTTTCCACAGCTCATCGACAAGCCAAGCGTTTGCACCGAAATCTCCTGCGGGACCGACCTGTTCGGTGGCCTCCGTGCGCTCAGCCAAAGCGACTTCCTCTCGTTGTCATTCCGCGGCACGATGAAACCCAGAGGTGGCGACACCTGTATCCGCACCGTCCATAAGCCTACGCCTTTCGCGCGCGACATGCCTCCTTGTTGCTCAGATAAGTGTGTCGCGAGCAGACTTGGGTGCTGAAGTGTTGATTTTGGGTGGAGGTGCACAGCCAGAATTCTGGGACTTCGCCCGGGATTCGGTGCGTGTGGTGAAACGAATGTGTAGGGTTAAAGGGATCATGAACCAAGACTCTCGAAGACCTTCGGACCCCCCGAGTACCTACCGCGCTTGCGCGCGGACCCTATCCGTTCGAGGTCTTCAGTGAACGACTGGATACTGTTTAGCCTCGGCATTCTTCTCACCGTTGGTACGGGAATCTTCGTCGCCTCAGAGTTCTCGCTCGTTGCGCTTGATCGCCAGGACCTTGAACGCCGCCGCATAGGCGGAGAAAACGGACTCGACAGAGTTATCCGCGGGCTCTCCCGCACCTCAACGCACCTCTCCAGCGCGCAGCTCGGCATCACACTCACGACGCTGCTCGCCGGGTACACCTTTGAGCCCGCCATCAGCGGGTTTCTCAATACCCCGCTGGCCGCCCTGGGGGTGCCTGATGAACTGCGGCGAACCATCAGCGCGCCGCTCGCGATCGTGTTTGCCACGGTATTTTCCATGATCATCGGCGAACTCGTCCCTAAGAATTTCGCTATTTCACGGCCGCTTGCAACTGCCAAGCTCGTGATGCCGGCGCAGGCTGCATTTACTGCGACGTTTAAGCCCGCCGTCGCCCTGCTCAACGGCAGCGCGAACGGGATCCTGCGCAGCATGGGGATCGAGCCGAAAGAAGAGCTCTCCGGTGCACGCTCAGCCGAAGAGCTGTCCTCTCTCGTGCGTCACTCCGCGAGTGCTGGGCTGCTCGAAGCCGATACGGCGACGCTCCTCGATCGCACCCTGCGCTTTGCCGAGCGTACCGCCGCCGACGTGATGACCCCGCGTCTGAAGATTCAAAGCCTGCAGCGACTCGAACCCGCCCAGGCGATCCTGGAACTTTCCGGTCGTAGCGGGCTGTCACGTTTTCCCGTGATCGACGAGGATCGTGACGATGTGATCGGTGTGGTTCACGTGAAGCAGGCCGTCGCTGTGCCCCGCCACAAACGCGCTGAGGTTCCGGTTGCAGCGCTCGCAGAAGACGTGGTGCGCGTTCCAGAAACCATGCGCCTCGACCAACTCCTTGAAGAGCTCCGCACGAGCGGGTTCCAGCTCGCGATTGTCGTCGACGAATACGGCGGCACTGCCGGAATCGTTACGCTTGAAGATCTCGTCGAAGAGATCATTGGAGAAGTTTCCGACGAGCACGACCGGGCAGCCGCTGGAGTGATTGGAACCGCCGACGACATGCTGTTCCCAGCGGATCTGAGACCAGACGAGGTGCTCGAACAGACAGGGATCGTGATTCCAGAAGACGACGAGTACGACACCGTCGCAGGGTTCGTGCTCCGTGAACTTGGCCGGATCCCGGAAACCGGTGACGAGGTGACTCTGCCGGATGTCGGCACCCTGCGTGTGGAACGAATGGACGGCCGCCGGATCGCGCGTCTGCGTTTCAGAAGCATCCCGAGGTCCACCGACGACCGTGAAGTGACAGACCACAGCGAAGGGAGTGACGCATGAGTGACTGGCTAGGAATCCTCTGGCTCGTGCTGTTGCTCATCGCCAACGCATTCTTTGTCGGTGCTGAGTTTGCGGTGATCTCGGCGAGACGATCCCAGATTGAGCCAAAGGCTGAAGCGGGCTCCAAGCGTGCGAAGACCGCGCTCTATGCCATGGAACATGCGACGCTGATGCTTGCGACGGCGCAGCTCGGGATCACGGTATGTTCACTTCTGATCCTGAACGTCTCGGAACCGGCGATCCACCATCTGCTCGAGGGCCCACTCGCTTGGACGGGCCTGTCTGCTGAGGTGGTCAACGTCACGGCGTTCGTGATCACGCTGCTCGGTGTCTCGTATCTCCACGTTGTGTTTGGTGAGATGGTGCCGAAGAACGCTGCGTTCTCGATGCCAGACCAGGCTGTGCTGCTGCTCGCTCCGCCGCTCGTGTGGGTGTCGCATGTGTTGCGCCACATCATTTCGGCACTCAATGCGATCGCAAACGGGGTGCTGCGCCTCTTCAAAGTCGAACCAAAATCGGAGACCAATAGTACCTTCACGCTGGAAGAGGTTGCGAGCATCGTCAGTCACTCCACCCGCGAAGGAGTGCTGGAGGACCGCAGCGGGGCCCTCACTGCTGCGTTTGAGTTCACTACCAAACAGGCGAAAGACCTGTTGGTGCCGCTCGATCGACTGGTGGTGTTGCCCGCCGGTGCTACTCCGCTTGATGTTGAAACCGCGGTCGTGCGGCACGGCTTCTCCAGGTACCTCGTAGCGGCTGCGAGCGGCGAGCTTGTCGGCTACGTGCACATTAAGGATCTGGTGCGCCTGGGTGAAAATCGGATCGCTGAGCCGATCCCGGCAAAGCGGATTCGTGAGATGGTGACGCTGCACGCTGATACCGAGCTGGAAGATGTGCTCGCGCGCATGCAGGCGCGGGGGATCCATCTCGCGCGGATTTCGAATGGCGAGGGTGTCGAGCTCGGCGTCGTCTTCCTTGAGGATGTCATCGAGGAACTGGTCGGTGAGGTGCACGACGCGACTCGGCGGAGGCGCTTCTTGTGACACGCCTCGCTCAACCGACGGAGGGTGCCCCTATGTTGTTTGTCAAGCGGCGAGGGCGGTTTCTGATTGGGTTCGTGGCTGGTAGAGGCTGCCGGTTCTGATCATTGCGTGGAGGACGTCGCAGCGGCGCCTCGCCAGTGCGATGAGTGCTTGGTTATGGCGTTTGCCTTGCGCGATCTTCCGGTCGTAGTAGGCCCGTGATTCGGGATCTCGGAGCGCTGCAAACGCGGAAAGAAACATTGCACGTTTCAGGACCTTGTTGCCGCGCTTTGAGGGGTGTTCGCCGCGGATCGAGGTGCCGGATCGGCGGGTGACGGGCGCGAGCCCGGCGTAAGACGCGAGGTGCCCGGCCGTGGGGAAATGTTTCCCGACGATCTCGGTGAGGAGTCTGGCTGCGGTCCTGACGCCGACTCCCGGCATACTCGTCAGGACCGGGTGAAGAGGGTGCGCTTCCACGATCTTCTCAACCTCGGACGCGATATCGGTGCGTTGCTGGCGGAGTTCGCTGAGTTGCTTCGCGAGCCGTGGCAGCACGATACTCGCGGCGTTCGTGCCGGTGACCGTCACGGTCTGTTGATCGAGGGCGTCGAAGATCTCCTGCGCCCATGCCCCGCCCTTGCGCGGGGCACGCTTGAGGAGCCTGGCCGCGACGCGCTTCTGCCCGGCTCGGCGCAACTCACCCGGTGATGGGTAACGCTGCAGCACATCGAGGATCGCGGGATGATCCAGACGCGGCCCGAGTACCCGTTCCAGGGTGGGATGGATCTGGGTGAGGAGACCTCGAACGCGGTTGGAGACTTGCGTGATTTGCGCGGCAAGATCATCATCGAAGCCACACAGCATCGAGAGTTCCGCGATCTGCTCATCGGCGACTTTGATCGATCGCAGAGTTGAGGGCATCGTGCGGGCGGTCTCCGCGATGATGAACGCGTCCCGTGCGTCGGTCTTCGCTTCACCGGGGTGGAGGTCAGCGACGCGGCGCATCGTGAGGCCGGGGAGATACCCGACGAGCACACCATGCGCTTGCGCGACGGCGACGGGGAGCGCCCCGATCGTGGCGGGCTGGTCAACGACCAGCAGAGCGGGGCCGTGCTCAGCGAGTTGATCTAGCACCGATATGATCTTGGCTTCGGTGTTCGGGAGCGGCTTGTCGTAGAGCTTCTTCCCGTCGCGGGTGAGCGCGACCGCGTGATGCTCGCTCTTGCCGACATCGAGGCCGATGAAGACCGCGACGTCGTCGTAGTGCTCAATGCTGTTCAAGGGGTGTTCCTCCGTCCTGCTTGTATGTGTTCGGCAGTCAGGTGGCGGTAGGCGTCGGCATCCACGTTACGAACGACCCTGCCCCGATATGCGCGGCTGTGGTCTTGCCCCTATCAGCGATCACCGACCGCCAGACCGGAGGTCGGTGACAACACCCCCCAGATCATTGGTACGACAGGGGGCAACAATCATGCCGGCCCCGGCTGGCTGCCTCACTCCTCATCCTCGCGGATCAGGAGCTACGAACAAAGTAACGGGGCTTGTGAGTGACTACTCTGCGGTGAGTTCGATGTGCGCCGAGACCTCGTTGACGTTCGCGCGACCGACGTACGACAGCAGGCTGCTCGGCACCTTAAACGTGATGTCGAATTCTGCTGCGCGGTCCGTTATCACGCTCGAGGCGAGGGTGATGGTGGCACCGCGCTGTTGAAAACCGTCAACTGAGAAGGTACCCACTGCGGTGACCACACCCTCGGTTCGTGTTTCGCGGCGAAGGATCACGGGTTCGGTCAGTACGAACGAAGCTTCGGGGAGCCCGGCGACGGAAATCGAGAGCTCCGCCTGGGTGATCACTCCATCGTGCATCACCATAAAACCAGAGGGCGAAACCTGAGTTTCAACGTCGTCGCCGAGTTGGTTGGTATGAACGGGGGAGAGGATCTCTACTTCTGACACCTGGTAAAACTGATCGGGCTGCACCGCGAGGAGATCCGAACTTGAATCGGCCCGCAATTCTACTGCGGGCGTCTCTGCGTCAGAGATTGCCGAACACGAGCTGATACAGAATGGCAGAGCAATCGATAGCGTCGCGAATACGCCAAAACTGCGGGCCGTTCGCGTAGCGTGAATGCGTGACAAGCTGTGACTCCCTGTGCGTCGGCGTACCCTTTGAGCCTACGCCCGTAACGTGTGAGCAAAGTGGGAGCGGGCTGCACGCCGCGTCACACGTCGCGCAGCGCATCAACGGGTTCGATGCGCGCCGCCTTCAGTGCAGGGTAGGCTCCCGCTGCAAGGCCGACAGCCGCACCGACCAAAACGCCGACGGGGGCCGCCCACGGCGCGAGCACCGGGGTCCACTGCTGAGTCAGGCACACAATAATGAGCCCGAAAAGCCCGACGGCCACACCGATGAGCCCGCCGAGCAAGCCCGTGGTGATTGACTCGAGCATAAATTGTCTGGCGATGTCGCGGGTTCTCGCTCCGAGAGCGCGACGCAGCCCGATTTCACCTCTCCGCTCGCCGACCGAAAGGAGCGTGACGTTGGCGATCCCAACGCCGCCACCGATGAGCGCCACGATCCCGATCGCGATGAACAGCACGTTGACGTCCGCCTCGAGCTGGGATTGCAGCTCACTCGAAGAAGGTGGTGCGGCAACCTTGTAGGCCTTCGGATCCTCGGGGTTTAACGCAATCGGCGCCTGCCTGGCGACGACGGGGCCCGCACCCACCGCGATCGAGATATCAAGGCTAGCTGGGGCACTGAGACTGAGCTCGTTGCGTGCGGTGGTGATCGGCAGAATCACCGAATCCAGCAGCGAATCCCGCGCCCCCACCTTGTCGAGGATCCCGATCACTGTGTAGGCGCGATCCTCGATAAACACGGCGGGCTGGCCGGCAACTCGGTTGATGCCGAGCTTTTCCGCGGCCCGCTCCCCGAGCACCACCACGCGGTCGCCGCGGCGTTCGTGGCCGATATCGAAGAATCTGCCCGTCCGAATGCGACCGTCAACGATGTGTTGGAGATCCGCAGAAGCGGCGACGACCGGTGGCGGAGCGACCGGTGTCGCCGAGGGGTCCTGCACCCGCACTGCATCAACCCGCAACTGGTCATCGAGTTTCGCGTAGAGCGCCGCCCGTTCAACACCCGCGAGTGGGGTGACGCGGTCAACGGAGTCCCACGGAATGCGCGAGGTCGCCCGGTCTTTGTTGCCCGGCCCCGATGAAGTTCCCGGTTCAATCGTCACCCTCGTCGCCGCGAGCGCATCAAACTTCTGAGAGATCTGCCCCGCGGCCGTCTGCGCAAAGCCAATCGTGGCGACGAGAGAAGCGATCCCGAGCACCGTGCCGAGCAGGGTGATCAGGAGACGGCCCGGTCGTGCGCCGACCCCGTCGAGTGCCTCAAACAGTAGGTCTTTGCCCGTGAAGCCTGTGCGGTGCGTGCCGTGCCCGGGCTGTTCGCCTCGGCGGGTGAAGACGGCGCGCAGCCTCCGCCAGGCCGCCCTCACGTTATCTCCAAGAGTTCGCCGTCGGAAATGCGGGCCCGGCGCTTTGCTGCAGCGGCAACGGATTCGTCGTGGGTGATCATGATGATGGTGAGACCGTCGGCGCTGAGCTCGTCAAAGAGCGAAATCACGGCCTCTGAGTTTTCGCGGTCGAGGTTGCCAGTCGGTTCATCGGCGAGCAACAGTCGAGGTGACGTGCACACGGCCCGGGCGATGGCGACACGCTGCCGTTCACCGCCGGAGAGGGTTGCGGGGGAGAAATTGAGTCTGTGTCCAAGACCGACCCGGTCGAGAGCTATGCGGGCAAGGTCCTCGCGCTCATCCCGTGGGACCCCAGCGTAGGCCGCGGCAAGCATCACGTTCGCGAGTACGCTTCGAGCAGCAAGCAGATGAAACGATTGGAACACGAAGCCGATTGCCTGACCGCGCAGTGCCGTGCGGCCGTCGTCGTCAAGCTCGGAGACATCGACCCCCTCGAATAAGAAATTCCCGGTTGTTGGCCGGTCAAGCAGGCCGAGAATGTTGAGCATCGTTGATTTCCCAGATCCAGAGGGACCCACGATCGCGAGATAGTCGCCGCGTTCCACTCTGAGATCCACCCCGCGCAGCGCGAACACCTGCGGCGGCCCCGCAAACAAGCGCGTTACCTCGCTGAGCTCGATGATGGGTGCTGAAGAGTCCTCCTGCCTCACCACGCTCACCGCCCGATCACGACCCGCGCGCCCGGCTTCACCCGGGGGTCCTCTGAGGAGACCTCGACGAAGCCGTCAGCCGCGAGACCCGCAGTGACCTTGACAAACTCGGTCTCCGCGTTCGGGCCGTCGCGCGGGTCGATGAGTAGTTCAATGCGATCCTCGCCCCCGGATCCGGCCGAGAGTGCAGCAATGGGTACCGCGATCACTTCGCCGTCGGTGGAAGCCACGGGGATCCGCAGCCGCACATTGGTCCCGCGTAGCGCATCGATCTGCTCAGAGGTGAGCTCCCCGAGTGCGAAGGTGACGGTATACCGGCCGCCTGCGCCCTGGTCTGGTTTCGCTCCGCCCGGGGCATTACCCTTGTCGTCTGATTTTGCGGCTCCCGGAGCCTCAATCTTCTGCAGGGTTGCCGCGAGTTCTTCGCCGTTCGGGCCAGCGAAGTACCCGGGTTCTCCCTCCTTTAGGAGTTCCGCATCCTGCTTGGAGACTGTACCGGTAATCGCCAGGGTCGCCCCAGACACGCTCATCGGAGAGCCAGAAAGCACATCGCCGCGCTTCGCACTTACGCTATCAACCCGCCGCGGCAGTGATGCAAGGAACACCGCTTCACTCGCGGGCAGTGTCGGCAGCGCCGCTTCCTGTGCTTTCGCGAGGGATTCTTGCGCGTCAGAGAGTGCATCCCTGGCTCCGCTGAGCGTCGCCTGCTCGCCGGCGACGTTGGCGTTGCCCGCCGCTTGGGCCTGCGCGAGTGCTGCCTCGGCCTGAGCGAGTGCGACCCGTGCGGCGCGCGCTTCCCGCTCCGCGCCGCGTACCTGCTGCGCCGCATCGCTCGTGGCAGCTTGTGCCGGGTATCCAATCTGTTCGTACATGGTGCCGAGTGCGTTCGCGGTGTCCCAGTCAAACACGTCGCTGCTGGTGTCGCCCGCCGCGTAGCCCATAGAGGTCAGCGCGACCTTCAACTGGGTCACATCGGGGCCGCGCATGCCGACGCTCAGTGTGCGATACGCGGGAAGATCCCCGGGCAGCACGATCGCCGGGCGACCTGCGATTTCCAGCGCGATGTTGCCCGCATTCAAAACCGTTCCGACCTCGGGCACGTGCCCGGTGACGACGGGGCGCTCGCCGGAGCCTGCGGTATCGATCGTCACGTCCACTGCGTCTGCGTAGCCAATTTCACCGCGTGAGACAACCGTGTTCTCAATCACCCGCTCCTCGGCCGGGGCCGTTACCGGACCCGGCTTTGGCGGCGTGGTGCGAGCGGCAAGTTCGGCAGGGGAGACGATGAACTGCATCACCGCGACTCCAAGCAGCAGCGACACCACCGCAACGCCCGCGACAAGACCCACCAAGCGTGGGCCGGTGAGGGGGCGCTTGGCGGGCGGAGCGTCTTCTGCGGTCTCGTCGTGTTCGGGGCCGTCGTGCTCGGGGGCGTCGTGCTCGGGTCCGTCCCCTGGCTCGCTGAAGAGCTTATCCACCTGCACTATTTCTTCTTCTCTGCGCCGTACTTCGCGAGCAGGGCGTCGAGCTTTGCACGGTGTTCATCAACGAACTTCTGCTCAATCTCGAACAACGCCTCTTGCTGCTTCGCGTCGTAGTTGAGATCTTTCTTGCAGCGGGCATCAGCGGTAGCGACCGCGATCTCCTTCTTCTGAAACTCCTTCTTCGCCTTTTCGTCCGGCTCCTTGTAATCACCGTCGGGGCCCGGCTCCTGCATCTCTGAGAAGTACTCGTTATTCAGGGCTTGCCTGATCTGATTGGGGGACGAGTACTCGGTGTAGCCAGCTTTCGTCATGCAGTCGAGCCACTTCCGGTCGAGCTCAGCAATCGTCTTGTTGTCCCCTTCGCCCATCAACGGAGCGTACAGATCCTGCATCGCAGTGAAGAGGTCTTTGAACTCCGGATCCTCCGCTGCCCCGAAGGAGGGGTTTTCTTTGGAGTCAACCTCGTGCTGCGCCGCACCATAGCAGCCCTGTTTTTTCCAGTCGTACTCGAAGTAGCCGCCCTCGCTGTCTTCCATGGCCGCCATTTCTTCTTCGGTGGGGGCCGGCCCGTGCAGAGTCTCCCAGTATGCCTCTTGCTCTGACTCGCTGAGCCCGTCAAGGTAGGTCTGATTGGGGTCGACGTATTCGTCGGGATCCGGTTGCAGGCTTTCTCCCCCGGCACCCGGAAAATCAACGATGCCATACCCGTATTGCTCCGCGAATTCCGGAGATCCCCAAACGGGTCCGTCCTCCTCCTCGCCACCTAAGATGGCCATTCCGCTGTGGACGCTCGGCTTGTACTCAAAGCCCTCTTTCGTCATGCACTCGGCGACCAGCTCTTCGACTTGCTGCTGCTGCTTGTCAAACTTTTCCTGTGAGAAATCGTCTGCGCCCCACAGAGCTGACATGTACTTCTGGAGGGCCCTTCTTCGTCCTTTGGCGCGGATTCTGAAGGGCTGCAGCCCGCAAGCGCGAGGGCTGCAAGCACCGCGGTGACCGGGAGTAGCAAGAAATGGAAGCGGGAACTTTGCATGGCAAGACCTCTGTGTGTTCGAGCGGAAGTGTACGGTATACGGGATTTGTATGATGGTGCGATTCTGGGAATAGTAGCGCACTTGCCTGTTATCTGCTCTGGCTTGTGTGTTGGGGTGTGGTCGAGTCCTCCTACCCCGACGAGAAAGCAATCCCCGACGAGAAGCCACTCCCCGTGCGTCGTTGTGGTGCTTTCTCGTCGAGATACTGCATTCTCGTGGGTGGGTGGGCGCCGGGGCGCGGCACTGGGGGCTGGCAATGCAGGGCTGTGATCCTGCGTCCACAGTGCGCGCAGCGAGCGGAACTTGCGAGAATTATCCACGGATTTTTGGTGTGTGGCCCATGTGCTCGCTTATCGTGGCAGCCTGTTCGTGTGCAGCCTGGAAGTTTTGAGGAGATCAGAGACCTCGTTTTCACGCGGAACGAACTGCTTCGAACAGGTGTTTCGGAGCGCGAGATCACCCGCCTGGTTCGAGAGGGATCGATCCTGCGACTCGCACGCGGGCTGTACGCGACTGCACAAGGGCTCGAAAAGCTCAACCCGGAGGGTCGTCACCTGGCTCATGTATTCGCGATCAACCGGACGATGCGGGCCGAGGGTCCATTCGCTTCCAACTCGGCCGCAGTGCTTCACAGCTTGCCGCTGTACCGCTTCACCTCAGCACGGCCACAAGTGCTCGTTACGCACAGAGAGAGCGCCGCAAATACAAGGTACGTTGCGCGCAGGGTCGCCCCTTGCAAGGACGCAGAACTGAGCATCGTAGGCGGGGTGGGCTGCACGAACCTCGAACGTACCGTGCTCGACTTGGCACGTTTCGAGGCGCCCGAGCGTTCTCTGGCCTGTGCGGACGCAGCGATTCAGTTGAAGTTTCCTGCTGACCGAGGCGATGACCTGGCATCTGCCGTGCAAGTTTGGAAGCAAGGCCTGCTGGAGCAACTGGCGCGCATGCACCGCGGCCGTGGCGTCAAGCGGGCGGCGGAGGTGATCCGACTTGCAGATGGAAGTGCTGATTCGCCGCTCGAGAGTGTTGCCAGGCTGCGATTCACGAACGCCGGATACGACGTGGCAACCCAGGTCAAAGTGGCTTTTCCTTCGGGAGAAAAATACTACGTCGACTTTGAGCTACTCGGCCTGAACATCTTGTGCGAAGTAGATGGAAAAGTGAAGTATACGAACGCCGCGCTTCGACGTGGCATAAGTGCTGAGGAAATCGTCTACGAGGAGAAACGGCGGGCCGACAGGATCGAAGGCCGCACCAAGAAACGCCTCGTCCGATTGGGTGCGGCGGAATTGCGCACCCAATCGAGCTTCGCCGTGTGGCTACGCGACTTTGGGATCCCCCTGCCTCGGAGGTAGCTGGGGGACGCAGTCCAGCATGTCGACCCGACGAGAAAGCAATCCCCCGACGAGAACCTACTCCCCGTGCGTCGTTGTGGTGCTTTCTCGTCGAGATACTGCATTCTCGTGAGTGGGTCGGCGCCGGGGCGCGGGTGCAGGATCAGAACCAGGATCAGAATCAGGATCAGGATCAGGATCACAACCAGGATCAGGATCACAACCAGGATCAGGATCAGCTACAGCGCGAGCAACCTGCTCAACTGTGCACCGACGAGTTCAAACTCAATCAGAAACGCGTCGTGGCCAAAGGGGGAGTCGATCCGCGTCGCACGATCACCATCGAGACTGCCGGGAGTGTTGCGCGCGATCTCATCTTGCCCCTCGAGCGTGAAGAGGCGGTCGCTGGGAATACCGAGCACGAGCGTTGGAAGCTCAAGGTGCGCAAGTGCTGCGCTCACACCGCCGCGCCCGCGACCTACGTCGTGAGAATTCATCGCCTGCACGAGCGTGACGTAGCTATTGGCATCGAAACGTCGCGTGAACTTATTGCCGTGGAAGTCAAGGTAGGACTCGACGGCGAAGCGGCCGCCCTTGCCGAGCGGGCTGACCGCGGACTGCCAGGCGCGCCCGAATCGCTCGTCGAGCTCCGTATTGCTGCGATAGTTCAGCAGGGCGAGGCGTCTCGCAGTGGCGAGGCCGTGGTGCGGGCCGATGCCGTCAGGGGCGTCGTAGTAGTTGCCGCCGCGATAGTAAGGATCGGATCGGATCGCCTCAAGCTGCACGAGGTTTAGGCCGATCTGGTCGGCGGTTGTGACCGGGGGAGCCGCGATGACCGCGAGCCGTTCAAGCCGATCCGGTTGACTGATCGCCCACTCCAGAGCATGCATGCCGCCCATCGAGCCACCGATCACGGTGTGGAAACGATCGATGCCGAGCGCGTCGGCGAAACGTGCCGTCGCCGCGACCTGATCCCGAATCGTGAGATACGGAAAACGGCCGCCCCACTCGTGGCCCGTCGGGTCGAGAGACCCCGGCCCGGTCGATCCCTGGCAGCCGCCCAGCACATTCGGCGCGATGATGCAGTACCGACTCGTGTCGAGAGGTTTACCGACGCCGACGATCTCCGTCCACCAGCCATCGGTCTGATGCCCGGGACCAGCGGTGCCCACGAGGTGACTATCGCCCGTGAGTGCGTGGAAGACGAGGATCGCGTTGCTGCGATCAGCGTTCAGCTCACCGAAAGACTCGTACGCGATCCGCGCGTTCGGGATCGTGTCTCCCGACTCCGTAGTGAGTTCGCCGATAGAGACGAAACGACGTTCACCCACCGGATCGCCGTCTCGCCACCCACCAGAGATTGGCGGACGCCCCATGAGCGCACGCAGTTGCGCGTCAGTAATGAAATCGGTGGGGAACGAGTCCTCGGGAGTCTGCCAGTCCATAACTGTCTATTCTGCCGGGTTTGCCGGGCCGTCGCGGCTTTGTTACGGTTACGCGCTTGCCGCCTCGGCCACGACCGCGCGGGCCGCAGCAAAGCCCTTCTCAAGATCGGCCTTGATGTCGTTGATGTGCTCAAGACCGACCGAGAGCCTGATGAGGCCAGGGGTGACACCGGCGCTGAGCTGCTGCTCAGGGCTGAGCTGCGAATGAGTGGTTGAGGCTGGGTGAATGATGAGGCTGCGCACATCGCCGATGTTGGCGACGTGGCTGAACAGCTCCACATTTTCGACGACCGCGCGCCCCGCATCTACGCCGCCCTTGAGTTCGAAGGAGAGCACCGCGCCGACGCCCTTCGGGGCATAGGTGTTGGCGGCCGCATACCACGGGCTCGTCGGCAGTCCTGAGTAGTACACCGTCGCAACGTCTTCGTGAGCATCAAGCCATTCGGCAATTTCCTGCGCGTTTTGAACGTGACGTTCCATGCGTAGCGAGAGCGTTTCGATGCCCTGCAGCAGCAACCACGCACTGAAGGGAGCGATCGCGGCGCCGATATCGCGTAGCAATTGCACGCGCGCTTTGATGATAAACGCCAGGCTGTCTCCGACCGCTCCCGTATAGCTGACCCCGTTGTAAGAGGGATCGGGATCGGTGAGCCCGGGGAACTTCTCGGCGTTCTTCGACCACTCAAACTTGCCTCCGTCGACGATCACACCGCCGAGCGTGGTGCCGTGCCCGCCAAGGAATTTGGTGGCTGAGTGGATCACGATGTCGGCGCCATGCTCGAGCGGACGCACGAGGAAAGGGCTCGCGACCGTGTTGTCGACGAAGAACGGCAGACCGTTTTCATGTGCGACATCCGCGACGGCCCGAATATCGAGAACATTTGAGCGGGGGTTCGCGATGCTCTCGGCAAAAAACAGCTTGGTGTTGGGGCGCACCGCCCGCTGCCAGGCTGCCGGATCATCCTGATCCTCGACAAACGTGACCTCGACACCCAGCTTTGCGAGGGTGTACTTGAAGAGATTGTAGGTGCCACCGTAGATCGAACTCGATGACACAATGTGGTCGCCTGCCTGTGCGATGTTGAGCACGGCGATGGTGGAGGCCGCCTGGCCGCTTGAGAGCAACAGCGCGCCAGTGCCACCCTCGAGAGCGGAGACTCGTTCTTCGGCGACAGCCTGGGTTGGGTTTGTGATGCGTGTGTAGATCGGGCCAAACTCGGTCAGGGCGAAACGATTTGCGGCCTGCGTCGCATCATCGAACACGAACGACGAGGTCTGGTGGATCGGGAGCGCACGCGAACCCGTGGTCGGATCGGCTTCTTGGCCGGAGTGGATCTGCTTGGTTTCAAATCCCCAGGTGTTCTGGTCAGTCATGGTATCTCCTTGGCGGGTTCAGTGGCGTCCATTTGCTCGATAGCGTGCTGAGAACGACACTACGGAGCTAGCCTGGCAAAAACAATGAAGGCGGACATGTGGCGTAACTTTCGTGGTGCCCTGTCCTCAGGCCTTTCGCCTGACCAGCGCGGTGGACGTGGCGCAGGAGCATTCTTCGCGCAGGGATAAGCTCGTTGGTGTAAGACGAATAAGGAGAGAAAACGTGCTGAAGCGGGTAGTGGTGACCGGGGCGAGTTCCGGAATTGGGGCGGCGACCGTCCGGCGTTTTGCGGAGCTCGGGTGGCAGACGGTTGCGGTGGCGCGCCGAGAGGATCGCCTGCGGGCGCTCGCTGAAGAAACGGGCGCACACGTGATCGTGTGCGATGTTACCGATGAGGAGCAGGTGTCGCGACTCGCAGCCGAGGTTGCGGCCAGCGGTGGGGCTACGGCGCTCGTCAATAACGCGGGTGGCGCGCTCGGCGCTGACTCCGTCGAGCATTCTTCCAACGACGATTGGCGCGCCATGTTTGAGGTCAACGTCATCGGCCTCCGTTCGGTGACCGCCGCGCTGCTCCCGGTGCTCCGAGAGGGGGCAAGGAAGACAGGCTGGGCGTCGATCCTGAATCTGACCTCGACCGCCGGTCTCGATGCGTACCCGGGTGGCGGTGGCTACAACGCCGCAAAGTTCGCGGCTCACGCGGTGACGAGCGCACTGCGGCTTGAACTGGCCGGCGAGCCGATCCGGGTGATGGAGCTCGCACCGGGCCTTGTGCACACGGAAGAGTTCACGCTCAATCGTTTGCGCGGGGATGCCGAGGCGGCCGCGAAGCCGTATCTTGACGTCACGCCGCTGACGGCTGACGATGTTGCCCGCGTCCTCGTGGGTGCCTTCCAACAGCCGCCGTATGTGAATCAGGATCTCATTGTGCTCCGCCCCGTGGCGCAATCGAGCGTCTTTCACACGCACCGCGGACCCCTCGCGCCGAAAGTGTAGCCGTGCCGAAGACGCTGAGCGAGATGGCCGAGAACGGGATCATTGCTGCAGACTGGGCGGAGGCGCTTGAGCCGATGGGTTCCCAGCTCGGGGATCTTGGCAAGTTCTTGAACGAGGAGCGCGCCGCGGGGCGACAGATTCTTCCGGCGGGGGACCGGATCCTCGCCGCCTTCCAGCGACCGCTCGCAGATGTGCGCGTGTTGATTGTGGGCCAGGATCCCTACCCCACTCCCGGACACGCGATCGGACTGTCGTTTGCGACCTCGGCCGACGTGAGGCCGATCCCGCGCAGCCTGCAAAACATCTATCGAGAGTTGCACGATGATCTTGGAATCGCGCCCGCCGCGCACGGCGATCTAACTGCCTGGGCGGACCAGGGGGTGCTGCTCCTCAACCGGGTACTCACCGTGCGCGCGGGCGACGCGGGTTCGCACCGCCGTATGGGATGGGAAGCGTTCACCGAGCTGGCGATCAGGGCGCTCGTGGCGCGCGGCGGTCCGCTCGTCGCGATCCTGTGGGGGAACGATGCGAGATCTCTCGCGCCGATGCTGCGGGATCCCGTGACTGGCAGGGAAGTGCCGAGGATCGAGAGCCCCCACCCGTCCCCGCTTTCCGCGTCGCGCGGTTTCTTTGGTTCGCGACCCTTCAGCCGGGCCAACGCGGCGCTTGAGGCTCAGGGGGCGGCCCCCGTGGATTGGCGGGTCTAGCGGCCATATTGTGGTTTACGAAACGGTACAGTATTTGGTTACGAAATGGTACAATTTATCGTTACGAAACGGTATGGTTTAGAGGGGTGAGGTGGTGCTCTAGGAATCCCCGCTTCGGATTGGAGAACCTGTCTTGCCTGTCAGTGCTTACACTCCGCGAGTCATAGACCGTGAGCTAGCCGAGATTTTTGAAGAGCTTCCCGCGATTGCTCTTGACGGTGCGAAAGGCGTGGGGAAGACCTCGTCCGCTCAACGACTCTGCGCGACACAAATTTCGTTCGATGACACGGAAGATGCAACGCTGTTTCGGGCAGATCCCGCTTTGCTTACGCGCATGCCCAGGCCGATCCTGATTGATGAATGGCAGCGCATCCCCGAGAGCTGGGATCGAGTGCGACGGGCGGTCGATGAAGATGAGTCTGCGAGTCAGTTCCTATTGACGGGGAGCGAGCCGCCAGCAGGCACTCCGATCCACTCGGGCGCTGGAAGGATTATTCGCCTGCGTATGCGGCCCATGTCGCTTGCGGAACGGCCCGGGCTTGCCGGGATGCAGACAGTTAGCCTTGGGGAGATGCTTGCCCAGACGGGTACTCCTATTTCGGGGACTTCGCCCCTTGGGTTTGACGGGTACATCCAGGAGATTTGCAGGACCGGATTGCCGGGTCTGCAAGGGCTCTCCCCGCGCGCGCACCGCGCCGCACTGGCTTCGTATGTATCAAATACTGTGGAGCATGAGTTTGAACAGTTTGGGGTAAGGCTGAGGAATCCCGTGCAGTTGATGGCATGGTTGCGCGCCTATGCTGCTGCGGCCTCGACCACGACCTCGTACAATAATCTCCTTGACGCCGCAACGGCTGGTCAAAGCAACAAACCTGCCCGGGGCACAGTTACCAGCTACCGGGATACGCTCGAGGCAATTCGTGTGATCGAGCCGCTGCTGGCCTGGAGTCCGAGCGTGAGTAGGCTGCATGAGCTCGCTCAGGCGCCCAAACACCATATCTTCGACCCGGGCGTTGCGGCTCACTTGCTTGATCTTCGGGCAGAAGATCTCATTGGTGTTCCTACTCGCGGAGATTTGACTACTCGACGGACACGGGGCCTCAACCTTCTGGGTCCCCTCTTTGAATCTCTCGCCACGCTGTGTCTTCGGGTATATGCACAGGCGAGCGAGTCGCGAGTTTTTCACTTACGCACGCATCGCGGCCTTCAAGAAATAGACCTTATCGTGGAGAAACCAGACGGATCCGTCATGGCATGCGAAGTAAAACTTGCGCCCGTGGTCGAGGATTCGGACGTTAAACACTTGCTTTGGCTCCGAGAGAAATTGGGTGATCAAGCACATGAACTCGCCGTGATTTCAACAGGAAAACACGCGTACCGGAGGCCCGATGGCATCGCCGTGATCCCTCTCGCGCTGCTGGGACCCTAACGATGTATGGAGCCGGGGCGATCTTGCTGCGGCGGACTGGAGGGTGTGGCGCGGCCCAGTCGTTGTGCAAGGCCAGCCGCGGCCTCGAGTACGCAGAGGGCGGCGAGGCGCACGGTGCGGCCGTCGGGGGCGTCAGCGGTCGCGTCGACCTCGGCGATATCGATGCCGCGGACTCTGGGGTCGGTGGCGAGTAGCCGGGTGATGGCTCGCAGCTCGTGGGCTTGGATCCCGCCCGGGATCGATGCCGGGCAGCCGGGAGCGACGGATCGGTCGCACACATCAACATCGAGATCAACGTGGATGGGTCCACCCGCCGCGCCCGCGATCTCGAGCGCCTCGGCCGTGATCTCGCGCAGTGGCCGCTCGTGCAATTCGTCGCGGTGGATCACGGTGATACCCCAGTCGCGGGCCCGCTGCCGATACGCCCGGGAGTTCGCAAAGTCGGCGATCCCGATCTGCACAATGCGCCGCGGATCGAGCCCCGCATCCACAAGCCGGCGCACGGGGGAGCCATTACTGCGGCCGTCACGCAGGTCGTGGTGCGCATCGAGGGTGATGATGCCAGCGGTGCTGAGGCTTTTGCCAGCGACGCCGAGCGCTGCAGGCACCGTGAGCGCGTTGTCGCCGCCGAGAGCGACAACAAGTTCAGAGAGGCGCGCGAGCTCAGCGACCTTTGCTGTTGCGGTGATCTCGCCCGCTTCGGAATCGGGATCTGTGACGTTGCCTGCGTCGACGATGCGCAGTGCCTCGTCGATCACGAGCTCCGCTTCAGTTCCGCGGGCGCTGGGAAGGCCTGCGGCGACCAGGTGGCCCGAGTATCGCCTGAGGGCCTGCCGCACGGCATCCGGTGTCTCGTGTGCGTTGCTGCGGGAGAGGGAGGTGCGCGAAGTGGGGATCCCTATGAGTGCGAGATCCGCCCGCTCGGAGGGTGCAGGCGCGGGCCAGCCGCCGGTGCGCGGCCAGGCGGGATCGTGGGCGAGGGACGCGGCAGGCGTGGGGGTGGTGTGGCTCATGTTAGCGACCGTAGCAAACCGGGTGAATGCTGACCGTGCACTCGCGTGCTTGACGTCTGGGATTACAGATGCACACGAGTTTTCTTCATATATCCGCATCTCTTGAATGAGTCTGTAATCCCAGACCTAATGCTAAGAATCCGCCCCATGCGGTTGATCCTCTTCGCTTGGATGGACACCATGAACCATTACGCACTCACCCCGATTATTCTCGGAGCCTCACCGCTGACCGTCTCCGATGTCGTCTCCGTTGCCCGATACGAGGCGCCCGTTGAAATCTCGCCTGGCGCACTCGAACGTGTCGCCGCCAGTCAGCAGGTCATTGCAGACCTCGCCAATGACACCAAGCCGCACTACGGCGTCTCAACAGGATTCGGGGCGCTCGCAAACGTGCAGATCCCAGTGGAGAAACGCCAGCAGTTGCAGCGCAGCCTGATCCGCTCCCACGCTGCTGGCACCGGCCCCGAGGTGGAGCGCGAGGTTGTGCGTGCCCTCATGCTGCTGCGCCTGAACACGCTCGCGAGCGGCCGCACCGGAGTACGGCCCATCGTTGTCGAGACCTACGCCGCGATCCTGAATGCCGGAATCACCCCCGTTGTGCATGAGTACGGTTCCCTCGGCTGCTCGGGAGATCTCAGCCCGCTCGCGCACTGCGCGCTCACGCTAATGGGGGAGGGGGAAGTGCGTGTGAATAAGGATCCGCACGCCGCGCCGATCCCCGCCGCCGAGGCGCTCGCCGCAGCCGGGATCACCCCGGTTGTGCTCGCCGAGAAGGAGGGCCTCGCCCTCATCAACGGCACTGACGGCATGCTCGGCATGCTCTGCCTCGCGCTGCACGATCTCGAAAACCTGCTGCGCACCGCCGACATCGCTGCCGCCGCGAGCGTCGAAGGGCTCACCGGCACCGACGCGGTGTTCGCCCCGAACTGCAGGCGCTCCGCCCGCACCCGGGGCAGGCCGCCGCCGCCGCGAATATGCTTCGGGTGCTCGAAGGTTCAACGCTGATCCAGCGGCCTAGCGAAGAGGAGTTCACCCGGGTACAGGATGCCTACTCGCTGCGCTGCGCCCCGCAGGTGCACGGCGCCGCCCGCGATACGGCAGCCCACGCCGCAAATGTAGCCGCGATTGAGCTCACCGCGGCCATCGACAACCCTGTCGTGCTGTCCGACGGCCGCGTCGAATCGAACGGCAATTTCCACGGAGCACCGGTCGCGTATGTGCTTGATTTTCTTGCGATCGCGGTCGCCGACCTTGCGAGCATTTCAGAACGCCGCACTGATCGGTTTCTTGACGTCTCTCGCAACCACGGACTGCCGCCATTTCTCGCGGCCGATGCCGGGCTCGATTCTGGCCTCATGATCGCCCAGTACACCGCGGCTGGCATCGTTTCCGAACTCAAACGGCTTGCGGCTCCTGCGTCGGTTGACTCGATCCCGTCGTCGGCGATGCAGGAGGATCACGTCTCGATGGGGTGGCACGCTGGCCGCAAACTGCGTCGCGCGCTCGACGGCCTTGCCCGGGTGCTCGGGATCGAACTGCTCGCCTCGACCCGCGCGCTCGACTTCCGCGTCAACGATCCTGAGCTTGGCGAACCCGGTGCCGCAACTGCCGCGGTGCACGCGCTCTTTCGCACCAGGATCCCCGCACCCGACACCGACACTTTCCTGTCGCCGACCATTACCTCGGCTCACGAGTTTGTCGCGAGCGGGGCGGTACTCAGAGAAGCTGAGCGCGTGCTTGGCGCATTGAAATAGCCACGATTACTTCAAGAGGAGTTCACATGTCTGGCACTTTCGTCACACCGCAGCCGCGCCCGGAGCTCATGGAGCTCCCCGCGTACCGCGCCGGGAAACCGGCGGCCGTGGTGCCTGGCCTGACGCCGCTCAAGCTCTCTTCGAACGAGCGAAGTGAGGGGCCGAGCGCGGCCGTTCGTGCGCGGCTACTCGAAGAGTTCGCCTTCAACCGCTACCCGGATCCGATGAACACAGAGTTGTGTGTAGCGCTGGCGGCGCGGCTCGGGGTTTCGGCTGAACAGATTGTCACGGAGAGTGGCAGTCTTGGGGCACTGCGGCTGCTGCTTGACGTGCTGATCCCTCGCAGTGGGGGAGGTGAAGCTCCAGCCGAGATTGTGTACCCCTGGCGGTCCTTCGAGGCCTATCCGATTCTGGCTTCGGTTGCCGGGGCAACCGGGATCCCGGTGCCGCTCGCGGTCGACGGCACGAACGATCTCGAGGCGATGGCCGATGCGATCACACCGCACACGCGTGCGGTGTTTGTGTGCACGCCCAATAACCCGACCGGGCCGATTATCACCCGAGAACAGTTCGCTGATTTTATGCGACGGGTGCCCGCGAACGTGCTGGTGATCGTTGACGAGGCTTACACCGAGTATGTCGATGATCCGGAGGCGCTCGACGGCATCGTGGCGTTCTCCGAACACTCCAATATTGCGGTACTGCGGACCTTCTCCAAAGCTCACGGTCTCGCGGGGCTGCGGGTGGGATATGCGGTGGTGTCTCGGGAACTCGCCGATGCGATGTGGCGGATCCGCCCGACCTTCGCTGTGACGGCTCTCGCCGAGCGTGCGGCGGTGCTTGCTCTGGCGGATACGGAGGGGCTCGCCGCGCACGTCGCCGAAGTTCAGCACGGACGGCGCGCGATCATAAATGCGCTTCGGGATGTGGGGGAGCATCCGCTCGAATCTCAATCCAACTTCGTGTGGTTTGTGCCGAGGGATCCTGACTCGTTTGAAGCGTGTGCGGCTCGCGCCGCGATCTCGGTGCGTCGGCTCGACGGTGGGATCAGAATCACGGTGGGCGACGCCGCAGCGACCGAACGGGTGCTCGCGCTCATCGCCGACGCGGAGCACTGAGTGGCATGGTTCGCGTGGCAGTTGACAGCGGTGACCAGCTCGATTCGCCCGCGGGCTGGCGGGTAGTCTCCGGCACTCACGCGGTCACGGCGGTAACTTTTGGATCGGTCTACGCCTTCTCTGCACTGTTTCCTGGACTGGCTGAAGAATTTGACGCCTCACGCGGACAGATCGCGTTCGTGTTCGCGCTCGCGGCGTTCTGCTACTACGGGCTCGGAGCCATCGCTGGCCAACTCGCCGACCGTTGGCCCGTGCGTCGCATGGTCGTGATCGCCATTGTCGTGATGGTGCTCGGCTACGTGGCCGCAGCGTTCTCGCAGTCACTGCTTGGGCTCTACAATGCCTATTCCATTGCTGGCGGAGTCGGGATCGGCATGTCCTACGTTCCAGCGCTCGGTGCGGTGCAGTCGTGGTTCGTGAGGCGGCGCGCCCTCGCCTCGGGGATCGCGATTGCTGGCCTGGGCGTTGGTACCCTCGTGCTGCCTGCTCTCACGGGAGTGCTGATCCCGGTTCTGGGCTGGCGCGGCTGCCTGCTGTTGCTTGCGGGCATCGTGGCCGTGGTTGGTGGGGCTGCGGCGGTGTTCGTGCGGCAGCGCGAGATGTCAAGGAGTGCCGCTGGGATCCCGGACGAGGAGCCACCGGCGCTTCGCTTTGCGAGGCCGAGAGACGTGTGGCGGCGGCGATCCTTCCCGCTGTTCTATTTCGTAGTGGTACTCGGTTCATTCTGCGTGTTTATTCCCTATGTGCATCTGGTGCCGGCTGCGCAGGATCTGGGCCTCTCACTCGAAGCGGGCACCTCGCTCATCGCGGTCATCGGGGTTGGCAACGTGATCGGGCGCTTCGTGCTGGTGGGGCTCGGAGACCTGATCCCGGCCCGATACTTGCTGGCGATCCTGACCGCCGCGGTAGCGGGGTCCTTTGTGTTCTGGTCGTTCGCTGACAACTACGTCATGCTGGCCGTGTTCGCTTTCGTGTTTGGCGCCGCCTACGGCGGTTGCGTGGGCTCTACCCCGTCGTTGCTGTCGAGTTGTTCGGTGCTCAACGCATCAGCACAGTGCTGGGGTATCTTTACACGGGAGTGGGGATCGCGGCCCTCCTCGGTCCGACGATTGCGGGCCTAGCCTACGACGCGGCGGGTAGCTATCTCCTCGCGATCTTTGGCAGCGCCGCGGGCGCGCTGATCGCCGCCGTGTCCACGCTGCGCCTTCGCCCCGCAGTTGGGCCTGTACAGTTGAAAGAATCATGACCGGAGGAATGCGAGCATGAGCCAAGTGAAGGTCCCCGCGGCCGACCAAACCTTGCGGATCCTGAGCCTGCTCGCCAGGTCTCGCGGCCCGATGGCGGCGAGCATGATCGCCGCCAGACTCGAGTTGCCGCGATCCACCGCCTACCACCTGCTTTCGACGTTGCAGGATCACGGTTTCGTCATGCATCTGCCGGAGCAAAAGCGGTACGGCCTCGGGATCGCGGCCATGGAACTCAGCTCCGCCTACGCGCGGCAGGAGCCACTTGCGCAGTTGGGTCGCCCACTCATTACCGGGCTCGTAGATCGCGTGCATCAGAGCTGCCACCTCGCCGTGCCGCACGGGCGCGATGTGCTCTACATTATTGAGGAGCGAGCACCGGGAGCGCCCTCGCTCGTGAGTGATGTCGACGTGCGGCTTCCGATGCCGCTCACCGCGAGCGGACGCGCGATCCTCGCGGCGCTCCCCAAAGCTCAGGTTCGCGCGTTGTTCCCGAACCGCGAGGCGTTCGTGCACCGCCTCGCAAACGCTGACGGCATTGACCGCTACTCGCGCCTGCGCTCGGTGCTCGACGAGACACAGACCAGAGGCTTTGCCGTGGAACGTGGATCGGTATCAGAAGGCTTTGAATCGGTGGGGTGCCGGTGCTCGATCACCGTGGCTGGCCGGTGGCAGCGATTGCAGTGACGTTCGTGGAAGGTAGCGTGGCCGAGGCGGATCTCCCGGCTCTCGCCAACACGGTCCGCGAGACCGCTGAGACGCTGTCCGCGCGAATCCATGGGCGGGGTGCCTAGGGGCGTCTAAGCTGGCTCAGACTCCTCGGCGGGTGCTGTGGGATCCGAAGCAGGTGCCGTCAGCGTGTCTTGCGTCTTACGGCGCTTGACAAGTAACGAGAAATACATCGCGGCAAGCGCACCAATCACGCCAATGCCCGCGCTGACGATGAAGAACACATCGTTTGCCCCTGCAACGTCGTCGCCAAAGCCGTTGTAAATCGCGTTGCTGATCCACGGAATGATGAGGTCGGGGAGGTACCCGAAGAACGAGATGACGCCGATCGCGATACCCACAACGGCCGGGGGAACGCGCGTCTCGTCAAGAACTGACCAGTACACGCCGCGAATCACGTAGACGAGTAGGCCCGCGGCAACGATAAGGACGTAGATGAGCCCGAGCGGCGCGCCACCGGGAAGCAGCGCGAGCGTAACGAGCAGCGCTGCCGTGACGAACATCGAAATGGAGAGAATCCGTGAGCGGCCGTACTTGTCGGCAAGGAAGCCGCCGCCGAAGCCACCGATCGGTCGCATCCACAGCACGATCACGGTGACCACGCCCGCGCCCACCTGGCCCACGCCGTGATTCACGTTGAGGTAGCCGGAAAAGTAGTAGTGTGCCCAAAACAGCGTGTAGCCGCAGAAAATGATCAACATCATCACCCACACCTCGCGGATCTTCAGGATCTGCGCAAACGCTGAGAACACAGACTGCTTTGACTCCTCGACCGGAGCCGTGACAGATGCTGCCGCGCGCGCGAGCTGCTCTTTGCGGTTGGGCATCAGGAAGAACAACGCGACCGCAATCAGGATGATTGCGCCACAGTACATATAGACGACCGCTTGGAACCCGGCCTTCGTATCGGCAAAGGAGTGGGCTCCGGCCCCGGCGACCCAGCTAAAGATCCCGATCGCGAGACTCGCAAGCACCGCCTCGACCAGACCGCGGCCGCCGTCGAGCGCGCCGAAGTAGCGTCCTTCCTCGCTCTCATCCGCGAGGAGGTTCACCGATTTCAGGATCGCGCTCCAGAATGTGAATACCGTTGCAAAACCCCAGACCAAGAAGATGGGAAGCAAAAACGCGCTATCGGGAATCTGAGCGTAAAAGATACCGGTTGCCGCCGTGGTGAGCAGTGAGAAAATCACCAGCAGTTTGACGGAAAAACGATCCGCGAGCCAGCCGCTGGGAATGTAGCCGACAATGAAGATGATCCCGAGAGTCGCGTACAAACTCGCGAGTTCTGCTTGGCTGATATCGAACAGCGTGAGGATGGTCTTTTCGAAGTTTTGCCGGAGGTACACCAGCGGATAAATCGATCCAGCGGCAAGGATGAGCAGAGACAGCTCGAAGATCTTCTTCGATGCGAGCTTGGACATAAGGGGTGGCTCCTAGTGGTGGGAAAGGATCTGAGAGGTTCGTTCGAGCAGCGCGTCGGTCTGCGAAGAGATATCTGCGTAGACTTCGCCGAGTTCCGCGTATAGTCCGGTATTTGCAGGGTTTGGGGTGAAGACTTCGGCCTCTCGAGACATGCGCGAGGTAGCGACATCAAAATCTGGGTAGATTCCGCAGGCCACGGCAGCGCAGATAGCGGCGCCCAGGCCGGCCGCGCCGCGCATTTCGTTTCTTGCTGCAGGCACGTTGAAGACATCAGCAAAGATCTGCATGCACACGTCGCTGTTCGCACCACCGCCAGAGATCACGAGTTTCTCAATTCTGGTGCCTAGCTCCGCCTCCATCTCGGCGACGTTTTGCCGCATGCGGAAGGCGATGCCCTCAAGGATCGAGCGGTACATGTGGGCGTAGCCGTGGCGCTCATCAAAACCGATAAACATGCCCTTCTTGTGCGGCTGGCTGGGCGAGGCCAGCCAATCGAGGACGCACATCAGGCCGTCGGATCCGGCAGGCACCTTGGCCGCGAGCAGATTCAGATACTCCTCGGCGCCGATCCCGAGCTCTGCCGCTCCCTGCGTGACTTCTGCCCCGACCAGATTGCGCAGCCACGATACGGTCCACATACCGCGGCGAATACCAGCACTCTCATACATGTAGCGATCGGGTTCGGAGGCGAAGTTTGTGAAGTACGCCTGTGGAGACTCCGCCACGTTCGATCCGACGACCATCGCGGTGATGTAGGTGCCGAGGGAGACGAGTGCGGCCTTTTCGTCGCGAAGGCCGGCGCCAAGTGCTTCAGCTGCCTTGTCGTTTGCGGTGTGCACGACAGGGAGGCCTGCCGGAATGCCGGTTGCGGCGGCAAACTCGGCGGTCACGTACCCGCCGATATCTCCGGGCTTTTGTAGCGTGTAGAGCATGTCTCGAGGAATGCCCCAGGCCGCAAACGCCTCAGGGTCGGTGAACCAGTCCCAAGTGCGCACGTCCATCGGCCAGGGGCCAATGTAGTTCGCGGCGGTGTCCGTGAAGCTTCCTGTGATGCGGCCCATAAGGTAGCCAGAAGTGGTCGTGACGTAGGCGACGTCATCGGACTCGTGCTCGTACGGTTTCGAGAGGCGGATGTCCATCCAGCTCTGCACAGGGGCCGCGAGCATGCCGTCGGAGCGCACGAGTGCGCGGCAGCAGCGGATCGTGCACAGCCCAACGCCCACGATATCGGCGAGATTGCCACCGTGATCGTCCGTGAACTTCCGGAGCGTTCTTGACGACGCGCTCACCAGCGTGGTGAAGAGATCATCGTCTGGGTGCTCCACCACACCAGCACCCGGTGTGTGCATCGGGGCTAGCTTCTCCGAGGATTCACAAACGACGCTTCCCTCGGTGTCGAAAATGACGACCTTAGTGCTTTGGGACCCTCCGTCGATACCGATGAGGTACTTTTTTGCCATGATTGCGCTGCTCGACTATCTCTGTGTGCTGAGTCCCGCGCGCTAGCGCACGAGGTAGCCGCCATCGACGCTCAGAATATGTCCGTTCACATAGTCGGAGGCGCGGCTGGCCAAGAAAGCAGTCGCTCCCATCAGGTCCTGCGTCTGTCCCCAGCGGCCGGCCGGAATATGATCCAGAATACGCTGGTTTGCTTCGGGATTGGCGCGTGTTTCCGCGGTGAGTGGCGTCGCGTAGTAGCCGGGGCGATCCCGTTCACCTGAATCCCGAAGCCGCCGAGCTCATCGGCGTAGGCCCGTGTGAGCCCAGCGATGCCATGCTTGGTCGCCGTGTAAGCCGGTGACCAGCGGCCCCCCAAGAAGGTAAACACGGAGCAGATGTTGATGATCTTGCCGCTGCGCTGAGGAACCATGAACTTCGCGGCCTCATGTGACATCTCAAAAGCAGCCGTCAGGTTGAGCGCGACCATTGGATCCCACATTTCGCGGGTGAACTTGAGCACGTCGGGCTCGTTGATGCAGCGCCCGGCGCTGTTGACCAGAATGTCGACACTGCCAAATTCGGAGACGCAGCGCTCCACGATCTGTTTGGGCATGCCCTTCGCAGTGATGTCGGCGTCGAGGTATGAGTACTTCGATCCGGCGCCCTCTACGAGTGCCTTCGTCTCTCCGTCATCCGGCATCACGCTCGCCGCCAGCACGTTCGCGCCGAGCTTAGCCAGGGCCACCGAGAAGGCATGACCCAGCCCCGAATTTCCGCCCGTCACGATTGCGTTCTTGCCACGCAGCGAGAAGAAATCGGCGCCGAAGTCGGCAATGTTGAGTTCAGTCATGATGAACCTTTCAAATCAGTGAAAGCGAGGGGCAAACGGGTAGGGGGGTGGGGGCTTGGCGGCTGCTCGTGCGGGGTAGGCGAGCCTTGTGGCGATCCCACCCCGCACAAGTAGCTTGAGAGGGCTCCTACTTCTCTAGTGGGAAGATGGTGCCGCGGTTCATGATGCCGTTTGGATCGAACGCCGACTTCAGAGTCTCAAGCATGTACAGCGAGGAGCCATATTCCTCAGCCAGGAAGTGCGTGCGGTGCTTGCCGACACCGTGATGGTGGCACATGGATCCGCCAAGCTTCAGCGTCTCTTCGACGATGATGTTCTGGATCGGGTCGTGGTAGACCGTACGCTCCTCGGTGGGATCCACATCAATCTTGTAGTAGTACACGAAGTACATGTTGGTGCCATTGAGGTAGCTGTGGCTGGAGTGCCCGCCAAGCAGAGTGAACTGGGCCGGAATCTCAGCACGGATGCGCGCGATGGCGTTCTCGTAGATGTCGCCGATCACGCTCCAGTTGCCCGAGATCTCGGTCGTAAAGCCGTTGACAAGCGTTTCGCGAATTTCGACGCGCTCTTCCTCGATTTTCGAAACGTCCCAGTTGAGATTATTGAACCATTCCTCGATGAGCGCGCCATCGACCCGGTCAAGACCGTCGAATTTGGCAACCGCCTGCTCGATCGCCGTGCCCGTTGCCTCGACGATCCCCTTGGGGCCCTCGGCGACGAAGATAAGAACGCAGCGGCCGTCTGAGAAGTGCTTGAAGTGGTAGAGACCGTCTTCGGAGTCGTAGAGGCGCGCGACCGAGGGGCGGAAGCCCTGGGTGACGACCTCACGAAGTACCTTGAGGCCCGTCTTCATGTCGTCAAGGAGGTAGCCGTAGAACTGGTTGTTCTCGGGGTAGTAGCGGAAGATTTTGACGCTGACCTCGGTGATGAAATTGAGCGCGCCCTCGTTGCCGAGCACGAGGTGGCGGATGTCGGGGCCGGCTGCGCGACGGGGCACGTTCTTGATCCGGCAGATTTCGCCGTTCGGGAAGACGGTCTCGACACCGACGAGCATGTCTTCGATGCCGCCGTACAGCGTCGAGAACTGTCCGATGGAGCGCGTTGCCACAAGGCCGCCAAACTGAGCGAGCGGCTTCGACTGCGGCGAGTGGCCCGTGGTGTATCCGATCTTGCGCAGCTCGGTTTCCAACTGCTCAAGGCCCACACCGCACTGTACGGTGGCGAGCATGTCTTCGGTGTTGATGTTCAGGATCTCGTTCATCAGCGAGCCGTCGACCACGATGGAGTTCTGCACGACGGTCTCGAGACCGCCCTCGGTGGCGCTGCCACCAGTCTTAGGCACGACATTGATGCGGTTCTCGTTGGCGAAGACCAGCACCTTTGCGACCTCTTCGGTGCTGATGGGCTTCACAACCGCGGCGGGAAGCGGCAGTGAGTAGGTGCCGAAGATGTTTTCGACCTTGTAGTAGCGGTCGACGCTGTTTTCCTTGAGCGTCTGCTCGTCGGTGATGACGCGCGCAGGCTCCAACATGGCGGTGTAGGCAGCGACGATCTCTTCGCGGCTGAGCGATGTTGTTGTGGGGTATTGCGTGGTGTTTGACACTGGAGAGTTTCCTTTAGTGGTTGAGCTTCCTGGTCCGTCTGGAACTTGATTTGGGTACAAAAAAAGAACAGCAAACTCCCTGTGGTGGGGGAGGTCGCTGTTCTCTGAGTCTCTAGCAACCGTTCCGAAGTTCATCGGAGGGCGTATTAAGTTCTGTGTGGAACATAGCACGTCTTCCAGGCGCGTGTCCATGCGCGACACCGGGGTTGTAGATTGTCACAAACGCCCCTGGGCGTTGTAAGTCGCGGATCACATGCTCCAGACGTCACGGTTTGATGATGCGATAGCCATAGCTCCCGCGCCGAGCGCGCTCATCACATCCTCTTTGTCGCACACGAGGCCGCCCGCAATGATGGGGAGATCAGTGTCCTCTCGCACCCAGGAAATGACCTTCGGCATGCAGCCGGGGAGTATCTCCACCGCGTCGGCTCCCGAGATACCCACTTGTTTGGGAAGGCTGTGGTAGCTGAAGGAATCCACCAGGAATACTCGGTGGATACTGAGGAGCCCGAGGGCCTTCGCGTGTTTTGCCATCATTGCCTTTGTGCTGAGCACACCGTCGGTGCGAGTGTGCTGTTTCAGGAAGTCAACAGCAACGGTCCTGTTGGAGAACCCGTCAATCAGATCCACATCGACGAAGACCGTTCGTCCAGCGCTCTTGAGGGTCTCAACAATGCGGGGGACCGTGATGATCGATCCGAACAGCACAAATATGACGGGGCACGCTGTGTCCAGCACAGCGGCGACATCTTCGTCGTTCTTTACACTCGCGATGACCGGGTGTTGTAGTAGGACATTTTCGATCCGGGGAGTCGCGTCGCTCTGATTCATATACGTAGGGTATGTCATGCGCCGATGCATGGTTGACCCAGCTAGCACTGTTAGTCTCGGGACTTCGGGTTTTGGGGCTTCGGATCCCTAAATGATCATCACGGCAGGGGAGGTCACATGACAAGGCGACCAATACTTCTCGTGCTCGTGTTGCAGCTCGCACTCGTCGTCGCCACACCGACATTTTGGATGATCGACATCCTGCAGGCAGAAGCGTACACGCAGGTGTTCAGCGAACCCATCGAAGATGGAAACGCTCCCGTGAGTGATGATGATCCTGAGCCCCAGAATGCGCTCATTGCGCCAACCCACAGCCTTGCCAGTGCTCTGGGTTTCAGCGCCAGTGAAGTGTGCCTACCCCTCGTCACAACTGACCGGGTCGCCAGATTCGCTCGATGTCTACTTCCCCCTGCGCCGTTCCTTGAGGTGCCGACTTCCCCTCCCTTAGCAGTCGTGTAGCTGCCCCCTCCGGGCAAATCGATCGACTATTTGAGGGAACGGAAGAACACATGAACCAAAAGCTTGCTGAGGGCGCGCCCCTTCGCCATATGAAGCGACCTACTCGCCGCCGCAGACTACTCACGACGATCGCAGTTGCGGTCACGGTGGTAATGGGCTCGACGGCCGCTGTGGCCGCAATTACACTTCGCAGTATTGACGACAACATCGTGCGATCAGACTTCGAACTGCCGAACCTGCCCGGGATCGCGACCGACACGAGTGAACAGAACATCCTCATCATGGGGCTCGATAGCCGCCTCGACCAAAACGGGAACCCTCTGCCGGAGGAGATGTACCAAGCCCTGCACGCGGGTAACGGAGCTGACGGCGGGTACAACGCGAACGTACTGATCCTGCTGCACATTCCAGAGGATCGCTCGCGCACCACAGGTATTGCGATTCCGCGAGACGACTACGTCGAAATCGCCGGAGCCCCACTCGGGGTCACCAACTCCAAGATCAAGGAAGCCTACGGTCTCGGTTTGCAGCAGCGACTCGGTGAGCTCTATGGCAGCGAGAATATGAGCGAGGAGCAGATCTATCAGGAGGCACGGGCAGCGGGTCGACAGACGCAGATCGAGACTGTTTCCAAGTTTTTGGGCGACGTGCGGATCGATCATTTTATCGAGATGACGATGGGTGGTTTCTACCAGATCGCGCAGGCCGTCGCCCCGATCAAGGTGTGCCTCAACCAGGCGACAGAGGACGTCTACTCCGGTGCATACTTTCCCGCGGGAGTGCAGGAGCTCGACGCGCAGCAGGCAATGAGTTTTGTGCGGCAGCGGCGGGACACGAGTGAGGACGGGCCGTTCCTCACCGATCTGGATCGTTCCAGACGCCAACAAGCATTTCTCGTCAGTCTCGCTGAAAAGCTGAAGCAGAAGTCGACGCTTACGAACCCGGCAACCATTGCCTCGCTCGCCGAAGTGACCCAGAACTACGTTGCGCTTGACACCAACTTCGACGCTTTCGGTTTCGTGAGGATCGCGCAGGAGGTCGCACAAAGCGGCGTGCAATTCGTCACTTTGCCGATTGTACGCTTTGACATGATCAACGGCGCTTCCGTCAATCTCGTTGACGAGGAACAGATCCGGAGCATTGTCGCCTCGATTCTTGACGGCAGCTACTTCGACGCCGTGCAAGCGGGGGAGACGCCTGGCGTCGACGTCGCTGACGAGGGCGTTGAGGATGCTGGTGCCGGGGAAGCAGGTGAACCCGGTGAGGATCCTGCCGCAGCGGATCCTGCGCCACCGGCCTCCGACTCGGGGCTCACAGTGTACGAGTCTTCGGATCAGCCAATTCGTGCCGGTTCGATGCCCTGCGTGAACTGACGTGTCGCGGCTAATACAGAGCCGGATCGACCTTCCCCCTCGCGACTCAGCGCTGCTCTTTGGAGTACTACCTGCGGCGCCCAGCCCGCTGCGATCGCTAGCAATTGCGTTCGTGGCGCTTGTTGGGCTGCTGGTCGGTGTTGGCATCATTATGGTGCAGTCTGCGGGGCAGGTGACGGCGATTGCGGCCGGTGGGAATCCTCTCGGTGGGGTGCTTCGGCAGGGGGCCTACGCGCTCATCGGGATGAGTCTGGCGCTCGTCATCTCTCAGATGTCGCTCGTCAAGTTGCGCAGGCTTGCGTGGCCGCTGCTTCTAGCCGGACTTGTCTTGCAGTTGCTCGTGTACACCCCGCTCGGCTATGAAGCCGGAGGAAACCGGAACTGGTTGCGTCTCGGGCCGATCTCGGCTCAGCCGGCGGAGTTCATGAAGTTTGTGCTGCTTCTGTGGGTATCGACGGTGCTGGCTGCCAAACGGCCGTTGCTTGGAAAATGGAAGCACGTCGTGATCCCGATCCTGCCGGTTGTGGCAGCGTCAATGTGCATCAACGTGCTCGGCGGAGACCTTGGCACGCTCGTGATTATCGCGGCACTTGTGTTTGGTTGCCTCTATTTTGTGCAGGTGAAGTGGCGGATCCTGGGCGCGATCGCGGTGGTTGCGGTGCTCGGGATCGTGCTGATGACGCTGATCAAACCCAACCGGGTGTTTCGAGTGGCGCAGTTCTTCGAAATCGACTGCCTCAACGATCCTGAGCACGCGGCAGGAATGTGTTGGCAGTCGCTGAACGGCTTTTGGGCGCTCGCGAACGGCGGGCTTTTCGGATCCGGGATCGGCAACTCGAGGGCCAAATGGCAGTGGCTACCGGAGGCGGAGACTGACTTCATCTTCGCGATTGTTGGCGAGGAAGTCGGACTTCTCGGTGCGATGACGTTGATTCTGGTGTTTGTTGCGATCTGTATCGTGCTGGTTGCGATCATGGCGCGATGCACGGATGTATTCTCGGTCTCGGTGATGGGGGGTGCGGTTGCTTGGTTTGGAACGCAGATGGTCGTCAACGTGTCGGTGGTGCTTGGCTTCGTGCCGGTGCTGGGGGTGCCGCTCCCGTTTGTTTCGGCTGGCGGCACCTCGCTGATCTCTGGATTGATGGCGGTCGGGCTGGTTCTGGCGTGTGTTCGGGATCAGGCAGCGCGGGATCAGGCAGCGCGGGATCAAGCAGCGCTGGATCAGGCGGAGCCGGCCCCTGCGCAGGGCACTAGCTTCACATGACGCGTGTGCCCGCACGCCAGACGGCTGAAGTGAGGGGCATGCCGGGACGGTAAGCGAGGTGAGTGATCGAGGGCGCCTCGAGTAGCTGCAGGTCGGCTCGGGATCCCGGGGCGATCCTGCCGACGGCAGCTTGCGTGATGCCGCGCGGATCGATCCAGCCGTCCATGTGCATGCCGAGGGCGATCGCGCCACCGAGCGTCGCGGCCCGCACTGCCTCGGTGATGGTGAGGCCCATCTGTAAGACGGCAGTCGCGACGCTAAAGCCCATCGAGCTCGTGTAGGAGGTGCCGGGATTACAGTTCGAGGCAATCGCGAGGACCACGCCTGCGTCGAGGAGCTCGCGCGCCGGGGCGAGCGGCATCCGCGTCGACAGGTCGCAGGCGGGAAGCACGGTCGCCACGGTGCCGCGAGGCGAGGATCCCGATCTTGCTTCCCACCCGGACCAAGAACCCGCGAGCGCGTCAAAGTCAGCGGGGGAGAGGAAGCCGAGATGGTCGACGCTCAGTGAACCGTACTCGACCGCGAGCAGAGCTCCGGGGCCGTGGCCGAGCTGGTTCCCGTGTACACGTGTGGCGAGCCCTGCCGCGCGTGCGGTCTCGAGTACTCGTCTGGTGGCGACTTCGTCAAAGGCACCCGTCTCGCAAAACACGTCGACCGCGCTGACATGCGGTGCCACGGCGGCGAGCATTGGCCCGGTAACGAGATCGAGGTACGCTGTCGGATCGCTGCCGCGCGGGACCACATGCGCGCCAAGGAATGTCACTGCATCGACGTGCTCGCTGGCAATTCTCGCGGCCCGCACTTCGTCGTCGACGGTGAGCCCATAGCCGGTCTTGGTCTCAATCGTGGTGGTGCCGCCGCGCCTGGCCTCCGCGATGAGGCGCGCAAGATTCTCGGAGAGTGCCGTGTCCGTTGCTGCCCGCGTCGCGTCCACGGTCACATTGATGCCGCCCGCGGCATACGTCTCGCCGGCCATGCGCGCTTCAAACTCCGCGGTGCGATCTCCGGCAAACACCATGTGTGTGTGCGAGTCCACCCATCCGGGCAGCACCGCCCGCCCGCCCGCATCGAACTGCTCGTCTGTCGCCGGCGCGTTCGCTGCCGCCCCGACCCAGGCAACGCGTTCCCCCTCGATGACGATGGCGGCGTTGTGTAGGCGTCCGCCAACTTCCACACCATCATCGTTGGTGGTGAGTTCACCGATGTTGTCGATCAGAAGTGAAGTCATAGTTCTTACCTTCGCATATACGTGAGGGGATCCGAGGGGCTGACCCGGTTCTGTCGCTTTTGCGGAAGAGCGATGTGCGATTTGCACATCTCGAAGACGCAACGTCGCGATGGAACCGGGTCAGCCCCTCGGATCCCCGGGGATTACCACGCTGTATCAGTGTTCCGAATCACGGGATCCATTGGAACCCGCACTCCACGATCCCGAGCCACATCGGCGGCCCGTTGGTATCCCGCATCCACGTGCCGGATCACCCCCATACCCGGATCGTTCGTGAGGAGCCGCTGCAGTTTTTCCGCGGCGAGCGGGGTCCCGTCTGCCACGGAGACCTGCCCTGAGTGGATAGAGCGGCCGATCCCGACTCCGCCGCCGTGGTGCAGGGAGACCCAGGTTGCACCCGAGGATGCGGCGGTGAGTGCGTTGAGCAGTGGCCAATCCGCGATCGCGTCTGACCCGTCGGCCATCGCCTCGGTCTCGCGGTAGGGGGAGGCTACGGATCCGGAATCGAGGTGGTCGCGTCCGATGACGATCGGCGCCTTGAGCTTGCCCTCGGCGACAAGCTCATTGAATCGCACGGCTGCCTTCGCGCGTTCACCATAGCCGAGCCAGCAGATGCGGGCAGGCAGGCCTTCGTATTCGACGCGCTCCTGTGCGGCGCGGATCCAGCGGCGCAGGTGGTCATTTTCGGGGAAGAGCTCGAGGATTGCCTCATCGGTAACCCGGATGTCTTCGGGATCGCCGGAGAGTGCAGCCCAGCGGAACGGCCCAAGACCTTCGCAGAACAGGGGCCGAATGTAGGCGGGCACAAAGCCGGGGAACTCGAAGGCGCGGGCGTAGCCGCCTTTGCGGGCTTCGTCGCGGATCGAGTTGCCGTAGTCGAAGACCTCGGATCCTGCGTCTTGGAACTCCACCATCGCCTTGACGTGCGCGGCCATCGACGACTGGGCGTCGCGGGTGAAAGTTTCGGGATCCTGTGCGGCGCGATCCTGCCACTCCGCGACCGTGTAGCCGACGGGCAGATAGCTGAGAGGGTCGTGGGCGCTTGTCTGGTCGGTGACGATATCGATGTTGATTTCGCCCGCGAGTTGGCGGCGCAGGATCTCGGGGAAGATTTCGGCGGCGTTGCCCACGAGCCCGACGGACCAGCCTCGACGCTCGGTCTTGGCCTGTTGGACCTTGGCGAGGGCCTCGTCGAGATCGGTGACGACCTCGTCGAGGTAGCGCTTGCCCGCGCGGCGATCGAGGCGGGTCTTGTCGACATCCACGATGAGGCAGGCACCGTTATTCAGCGTCACTGCGAGGGGCTGGGCGCCACCCATGCCGCCGCAACCACCGGTCAGCGTAATGGTGCCGGCGAGTGTGCCGTCGAGACCCTTGTCGGCGGCACCGGGAAGTCCCGCGAGCTTGCGGCCGATCGCGGCAAAGGTCTCAAAGGTGCCCTGCAGGATCCCCTGAGTGCCGATGTAGATCCACGATCCCGCGGTCATCTGCCCGTACATCATGAGGCCCTCGGCTTCGAGCTTGCGGAACTCGGGCCACGTCGCCCAGTCGCCTACGAGGTTGGAGTTCGCGAGGAGTACGCGCGGCGCCCAGACGTTGGTGCGGAAGACGCCGACGGGCTTGCCTGACTGTACGAGCAGGGTTTCGTCCTCTTCGAGGTCGCGCAGCGTGTCGACGATGGCGTCGTAGGCCTCCCAGCTGCGCGCCGCGCGTCCGGTGCCGCCGTAGACCACGAGATCGTCGGGACGTTCGGCAACTTCGGGGTCGAGGTTGTTCATGAGCATGCGAAGCGGGGCTTCGGTCTGCCAGCTCTTCGCTGAGATTTCGGTGCCGCGGGGGGCACGGACGGGGCGGGCGCCGGGGAGGGCCATGGGAATCCTTTCGCTGAGCGCTGCTGCTCGATGGTGCGTCAGCGCGATCCGATACCTCCATCTCAGCGGGTATTTCTTGCGGTGGCTATGCGGATCAGTGCTGTGCTGTCCGGGGGACCGGACACGAGCTAGTATCGCTTCATTTGGTGCGCACTCTCAGTTGGCCCGAAAGCGCAACCGCCCCGGCGACCATGAGTAATGAGGCGAGGCCCAAGGGTGCCAGCGGTGAAGGATCCCCCGTGGCGGCTAGTTGATGAGTCTGTGACGTGGGAGCGAGATCCTTGGCCTGGGTCTCTGAATCTGGTTTCTCCAGGCCAGGCTTCTCAGGACGGTCAGGATCGACCAGCTTCGCAGCGCCTCGCAGCTCCAGTGCTACGGCTTGCGGATCGGTAGTCATGTTCAGGTCAGAGCCGTTGGTGTCGACTGCACTCGCGGTGACTGTCGCGCGAATGGTCTGTGGCCCCTCCGCTACGGCGTGTGTGAAGGTAAAGACCGCCGTAGATCCAGGCAGTACTGTCGTGGCGGTGGTGGGAGCGCCGTTGATAGTGAAGTCCGTGAGAGAGGTGCCTCCCGTATTGGTGACCGAAACGGCGATACTGGCGGTGTCGCCTTCGGTCAACCTTGTCGGTCCCGAAATTGAGGCGGCAGCGGTGAACGAGGGGATTTCGGCGATCGACATGGCGATGTCTACAAAACTGCCATCGTCACTCCATCGCGTGCGTTCGTCGCGATTGAACGTCGTGCGGAATCGAGGCGACTCGGCGAGGGCGTCGCAGCTGTCGCCGGAGGCTCGTGAGGTACTCGATTTTACGAACGACTGTGCCAAGCTCAGTGTGCCGAAAATGTAGGGGTTTGAGTCGCACTCGTACGACTTCCAGATGTCTGGTTCCACAGCGGGCGCGGGACCACTGCCAACGCCGGTGCGTTCGGTGCCGGCAAGTGTGATGGCACCGGTCGCGAAGTCGATCGTGGATCCAGTCATAAAGTAGGAGTAACGCACTCCCGCGGCGCTCTTGCCGTCAAAGGTCGCTTCTGAGACGTCGAGCATGCTGGCTCCGAGGGCACCGATAACCTTGCCGGTGCGGGCTGCACGGTCAACCACCAGAGCTGTCTTCTCTTCGACTCCGAATCCTCGTTCGTGTTGGGTTTCGAGCGAGAGCTTTACAAGCCTGGGCTGGCGATCGCGCCGGGCAAAGTGCGAGTCGAGCTGGCCCTCGGTGAAGAAGCCGAGGCCTCCTGCGGGAATATAAGTGAGCGTTGACGCCTCCGGGCTGTCCTCGTCAAACCACCCGGCGACGGCCGGGTCTCGCCAGGACTGGTAGGGATCCCCACCCGAGATCATGTCGGGACCTTGCTGGATCGTGAGTCCCGCGCTCGTGCCCGCGGTCACTCCGCCACTTTCAACAACCTCGCGGATCGCCGTCATTGCGGGAGTGTCAGTGCACGTGGTGTAAGCGAACCTGTCTGCCGAGCTCTGATCCGGAGCAGTGCAACTCAGGAGTGAACGAACGTAGCGAGTCTGATCACCGCCACCAAAGTACACGGCATCAGAGCTTCGGATCATGTTGGCCACCGTTGCGTCGAATGCGTTTGCGGCGGTGTACGGGTCTCCGGGGTAATCCTCGGTCGGGTTGACATCGATCGGCACTGGGTACACCTCCGCCCCGTGTGCCTCGAACCACTTCTTGTAATAGAGCCCATTTGCGCTGGCGTTGTCGTAGGTGTCACCGTCCGCCGCTTCTTCTGCGCTGGGGGCGGGGGAAGATGCAGCGGTCAGGATCGCGATGCGCGGTGTGTTGCCAGCACCCGCGTGGGCCTGCGCGAGGTCGACGACCTCCTGAATGATTACCTCACTTGGGGTGTCGCCTGGCTTAATGGCACCGCCGATGAGGACAATGTGGCCCTGGGAAGGTGCCGCACTTGCGGGTGTCGGAGCTGTTGCAATTGTGCCCAGGCTGAGTGTAGCGGCAAGTGCGACGGTGAGTGTTCTGCGACGTGAGCGTATGAAAGAAGACAAATCGTTCTCCGGTCTCGGCGTTGAGGGGAAAGCGCGAGAAACCTGGCTTCATCGCGCAGACTCAAGTGTTTCATATGTAGCGTATTCCTTCAAGGTGGAAATGTATGTTTCAGGTTATGGCTGGGGTTTCGAAACGCAAGGTATAGCCCCTTGCGTGCCGATCACGTTGGTAGACTCGCCACAGCCATTGTCGAAGTAGTGAGCAGCGAAGCTTATTGCAGCAGACGATATCTACTGAGAGCGAAAGGCTGAAATGCCGAATCACATGCGCGAGTCGAATCCGTACATTGAGGGCGTCAGAATTGCTGAGGACACCGTGGCCTCCAGGATCCGCGAACGCATGGGCGACTGCACGCCCTCCGAGCGCAAGGTAGCGCGCACTCTGCTCGCTGCGTACCCGGTCGCTGGATTCGAAACGGTCGCCGGTTTGGCCGACTTGGCCGAAGTGAGCGGGGCCACCGTTGTGCGGTTCGCGACGCGTCTCGGCTACAGCGGGTTCCCGGACTTTCAGAAAGCGCTTCGGGGTGAGCTTGAGCAGCGAAGTGCCTCACCTACGACACTGTATGAACGAACCAGTACGAACCGGGTAGCACCCGCAGGTGACCTGGCGGTGTTTGTTGACTCCTCTGTTGATGATTTGCGTGCGACCTTCGCAGGTGTCTCTGCGCATGATTTCGAGACCACGATTGAACTGCTTGCGAACCCCAAGCGTCGCATTTGGCTCGTTGGGGGTCGCTACAGCTTGTTTCTTGCGGAGTACCTCTCGGCGAGCCTGCAGCAGCTTCGTTCACACGTGCAGATGGTGCCAGAAATGGCGAGTCTGCGCGGCGCGACGATGGCCGGATTCGACGCGAAAGACGTGCTTGTTGCTTTCGATTTTAGGCGCTACGAGAGTGGCACCCGCAATCTGGTGCATCACGCACGAACTCGAAAAGCGAGTGTTGTAGTGATCACCGACAAGTGGGTTTCGCCTTGTGCCTCCGACGCTGATGCGGTACTCACTAGCATCGCTTCAGAGCGTGGCCCGTTTGACTCCGTGGTTCCGGTGATGGCGCTTGTCGAGGCGATTTTTGAGACCCTTGTGCACAGGATTGGTGAGACTGCCCGCCACCGCATAGAGCAAATTGAACAGACGGTGCAGCAGCTTGACCTGATCTGAGCCTCGCTTGTGCGGCCGGCATCGCGGCCTTGCTGGGTTGCGCGCTCGCGGGTTGGACGAGAAATCGGGGTGGGCTGAGTCGATCGCTCAGTGCACCGCCGAAAGGAACGACCGGGTGCGCTCGTGTTGTGGATCGCCGAGCACCTCTGCGGGGGTGCCCTGCTCGATGATCTGACCACCGTGCATAAACCCGACTCGTGCCATTTTAGTGCGGTTTTGACGCGAGAGCGGCAAGAATTGCTGCAGCATCAACGGTCGCGGGTGTTACGGCAACAACCTGCTGCCCTCCGATCTCGACCGTGACATCCCTCAATGGCCTGAGTATGTTCATGATCCGGCGAACGCTCTACCCGGTTTGTTCTTGCAAATGACGGGCGATCGCGGGCGCGCAGAACACGATCGTAAGATGCGCCTCGATCGAGTCACCCTGATGATGAAGCATCGGCCTTGCCTCAAGATCTGTCTTCGACATACGAAAAGACCGTTCCGCCTAGAAACTGCCGGGATGCTGCTCATGGAAGTCACCATCAAAAGCTACCGATCGAAGATCACATTCTTCTGTTTTCACCGTGTCAACTCCAGGTGCATCGTCGATGCGCGAAACTCGGACGGTCAAGGTGAGTCGTACATCGCCCAATACTCGTATCCCCAGTGGCAAGTGTAGATGCGAACTTCGGTCCAGTTTGCAAGGAATTTGCCTGGCCCGCTCGTGAGCGTGTACCGAGAGTCCGCAAATGCTATCTCGAATCTATAGTCAGAAATTCGCCGCCACTCTACTGCCCCATCGTAACGTTCCTCGCTGGTGGGGTTAATGCAAATATTGTCTGGGCTTTCTTGAAGCCCCTGCGGAAGGCCGACCCCAAAGCCCGTTCCGTCAGGGTTCAGTTCTAAGGACATAGGCCAATCAGGCTGCCTAATCAAACCATCAGACTCGTTATAAAAGGTCCCGCCTTTCCACCTGATTGTCTCAGTAAACAGGCTTCCTGAACACGCGGAAAGAGAGAAACACACGAGCACCGCGAAGAGCGCTTGTCCCAGCTTACGTCCCGCTAAGGTTCGCATTGGCGATCTCCTCGTAGTACTGATCTTGAGTAAGCCCATTTGGATACTTCTCGTACAGCTCGTACCCGAATTCCACAGCTCGGTCATCCAGGTCGTCGTCACCTACTCCGGCATCGACACCAGGTGCACTTCCCATATTTGCGCCCTTAAGTGCGTTTTCAAGACCGACGTCCCAGTGCGCCAGCATTGACCCGTAGACCACGTTGCCAAACACATCCGAACGCACAATCCGGCCATACTCGTCACGAAGATAGAAATAACCCAAATCATAATCAAACTCTTCAGCGAGGTAGGGTTTCATGTCCCATTCCGCATTCGTTGCGAACTTGTCGAGGATCGTCTTGCCGCCCTCCACTGCAATCAAGGAGTTCTCCCACATGAGGCTAATGAAAAGCCCTAGGGCACCCAGTAGATTTTTCTCCGCAACAAGCGCGTACCCTGAAGTCAACACAAAATCAAACAGTCCTGGGTTCCAGCGCGCGAGAGAGAGTGAAGCCGTCTCCCCTCATCGGAGGCGAGCCATTCCATCATTTTGTCGTAGCTGAGATCCGAGGCAGACCTCAGGCCGTCAAAGGTCACTGCGTCAGTAGGGGTGTTGCTTGGCGGGGCGCGGTGGGTAGTGATCTTCGCGTCGCGCAACTGGTGAATGAGCGCAAGATTTACACCGCTCGTGTAGTAGCTGCCGTCTGCCTCGACCGCGATCTTGCCCAGTTCAAGCGCAGCCCGGATAGCAAGCTGCATCACCTGCAAACTGTCCGAAAAGTATCTCGACACATCCGCTACGAACCACTCAAGCTTCTCGAGCTTGGTGCGAATCTCTAGAATCTCTGCCTCTACCTGCCGCTTGAGGTCTTCAAGGCTCGCCTGAGCCT